>JBGART010000001.1:0-363264 GCA_044230055.1 Myxococcaceae bacterium
CTGGTTGTCGTGTACCCACTCGGGCAGTGCAGCTTCCCAACCCCTTGAACCTCCGTGCTGCGAGTTAGTCAGGAGCGTTGCGCCGTCAGGCGCATAGTCGAGAGGTGGCGCAAACCCACGCACGGCACTTTGCCGGGTTGCTTCGAGCAGACCGAAGCGGCCCATGAGCCAAGCTTCGGAAGCACTGCCGACGTCTCGACTATGCGCCTGACGGCGCAACGCTCGACGCGAACGGGGGAACCGGCGACTGGCTCTTCAATACGCTCGCAGCAGGTGCACTCGGAAGTCGAACGCGAGCGACTGCGTGCCCAGCGCCTGGTCCACCTTGTCGACCGGGACGCCGACTGCGCCGAGGTTCTGGAGCGGGAGCCCGGAGATGGAGAGCGAGTCCGCCAGGGGATTCGAGCTGCGCAGCCAGCCGTCAATCTTCCACACCGTGCGCAAGAGCTCCGCCTTCCCGCGCAGCGCGTCCTGCGGGATGGGGCCGAGCTTGGCCACGGTGTCCGGCACGAGCTTGAGGACCCACGCGTCAAACCGCGCGTTCCCAGAGCGGCTGAGCACGCGAACATCGGCGACTTCTCCTGATGGCTTCTGAAGCAGCTCAACCACCAGCGTGAGCAGCGGCGCCGAGCTCTCCAGGGCTGCCCGGGTCTCCGTCGCCTGCGCCATCGCGCGCAGCTCCATCGGGGCGCTGGGCATGCCCCCTTGCCCCATCGTCTGCAGCCGTTCGCTCTGGGTGGGCGCGTGGCCGGGCGGCGGCAACCCGGGATCTCCGCCGCGCGCGTACTTCTCCCGGGCGCGCGCGTAGTTCTGCTCCATCTGGGCAAAGCCGTTGGTCACGCCGAGCTGCTTCGGGGTCCCGCCGTCCGTGTGCGCGAGCGTCTGGGCCAATTGATCCCGGACCTCGTAGATGTACGGGTGCGCCAGGCCGTTCTCCGCCCGCGCGCCGGCCAGCGTGTCGCCCATCCAACCATCCACCCGCTCGCCGACGTTGGCCCGCTCTCGCGCCAGCGCCACGTCGCGGCTCTCGCCGGGATCTCCCGGGCGCAACGTCCGTCCCGGCGCCGGGCCGATGGGGACCCCGCTCTGTCCGCTGAAGGGCAGCGCGTCCGCCGAGGGCGTCAGCGAGAACGCGCGCGGCGCGGAGGGCGCGTCCGGCGCCGGACCGGCTTCCTCTTTGTTCCCCGCGCTGGGTGGCGCCGCCGACGCGCTGGCCTCCGCCTCGCGGTGCGGCCGGCGTTCACGCGGAGACTTCGGCGCCTCCGCCTGCGCGCCCGTGGGACCGGCAACCGGCGGCGGACGGGGCGGCGGCGGCGTGAACAGCTCCAGCTCAATCACCTCGGCCGCCGTGCGCTCAGGAGGCCGGTCGCCCGCCCTCCGGGCGAGCCAGGCCATCAGCGCCACGTGGAGCACCGCGGAGACAACGAGCCCCACGACTACGGATCGAAAGCGCAGCGAGACCTCTCTGGCCGGCGGTATACGCCGGATGAACCCCTTGGCGCGCCCCGCGTTCAGCGCGGTCGCCTGGAGGGTCCACGGGCGGGCCGCCGAATGGCGGTTCACCTGACCACGCTTTCAGTGCTATGGGGCCCACATGGCCGAACCCGATGTCCTCTCCGTCCGCGGCGCCAAGGAGCACAACCTCAAGAACGTCTCGCTGGAGATCCCGAAGAAGAAGCTGGTGGTGTTCACCGGCGTCTCGGGGTCCGGCAAGAGCTCGCTGGCGTTCGACACCCTGTATGCCGAGGGGCAGCGGCGCTACGTGGAGTCGCTCTCCGCGTACGCCCGCCAGTTCCTGGGGCAGATGGAGAAGCCCAAGTACGACACGTTGCGCGGCCTGTCGCCCACCATCTCCATTGAGCAGAAGGCGGCGTCCAACAACCCCCGCTCCACCGTCGGCACGGTGACCGAGGTCCACGACTACCTGCGCGTGCTCTACGCCTCCATCGGCGTGCAGCACTGCCCGCAGTGCGGCCGCCGGGTGGGCAAGCAGAGCGCGCAGCAGATTGTGGATGAGATCCTCAAGATGCCCTCCGGCTCCAAGGTGATGGTGCTGGCGCCGCTGGTCCAGAACCGCAAGGGCGAGCACCGGGAGCTCCTGGTGGACGCGCAGAAGCGCGGCTTCGCACGGGCGCGCATCGACGGCAAGGTGAAGTCTCTTGAGGAGCGGATTGAGCTGGACAAGAAGTCCAAGCACGACATCGAGCTCGTCGTTGACCGCCTGGTGCTCAAGCCGGACGTGAAGAGCCGGCTGACGGACTCGGTGGAGACCGCGCTGCGCGAGGGCAAGGGCATCCTCATCGTCACCGACGAGTCCGGGAGCAAGGCCTCCGAGCGGACGATGAGCGAGCTCAACGCCTGCCTCAACTGCGGCCTGTCCTTCGGGGACCTGGCGCCCGCGGCGTTCTCCTTCAACAACCCGCTGGGCATGTGCACGGACTGCAACGGCCTGGGCACCAAGCCGGAGATGGATCCAGACCTCATCGTCCCGGACACCACCCGCTCCATCCGCGACGGCGCCATCGAACCCTGGGCCAGCGGGATGAACCGCGGCGAGGGCTGGACCGCGGAGTTCGTGGAGCAGCTGTCGAAGGCCTTCAAGATCGACCTCGACACGCCCTACCAGCAGCTCTCCCAACGGGAACGGGACGTGCTGATGCACGGCTCGTCCGGCAAGGAGTTCACGCTCAAGTGGGGCGAGGGCGGCCGCTGGAAGATGGAATGGGAGGGCCTGGTCAACAAGCTGATGCGCAGCTTCAAGAGCACCCAGTCCGAGAGCATGCGGAAGTACTACATGAAGTTCTTCTCGGATAAGCCCTGCCCCACCTGCAACGGCGAGCGCCTGCGGCCGGAGTCCCGCGCGGTGAAGGTGCACGGCAAGTCGCTGGTGGAGCTCTCCCGCCTGACCATCGCGGAGACGTCGCAGTTCCTCGGGAAGATGCCGCTGTCGGCCAACGAGACGAAGATTGCGACGGAGCTGCTGAAGGAGATCCGCAGCCGGCTGGGCTTCCTCGTCGACGTCGGACTGTCGTACCTGACGCTGGACCGCACGGCGAGCACGCTGTCCGGGGGCGAGAGCCAGCGCATCCGCCTGGCCTCGCAGATGGGCTCGGAGCTGACGGGCGTCATCTACATCCTGGATGAGCCCTCCATCGGGCTGCACCAGCGGGACAACGGGAAGCTGCTGGCCACGCTCAAGCGACTCCGGGACCTGGGCAACTCGGTCATCGTGGTGGAGCACGACGAGGAGACGATGGAGGAGTCCGACTGGATTGTGGACTTCGGGCCGGGCGCGGGGGAGCTCGGCGGGCAGATTGTCGCGCAGGGGACGCCGGCGCAGGTGATGGCGAACCCGGAGAGCCTGACCGGCGCGTACCTCTCGGGGCGGCAGGAGATTGAAGTCCCGAAGGTGCGGCGGCCGCCGGGCAAGGCGAAGATCCTCATCGCCGGCGCGAAGGAGAACAACCTCAAGAACCTGGACGTGGAGATCCCGCTCGGCCTGTTCGTGGCGGTGACCGGCGTCTCTGGCGCAGGGAAGTCCACGCTCATCAATGAGATCCTCTACCCCTCGCTCTCCCGCGAGCTCTACAAGACGCGCGAGGTCCCGGGGCGCCACCACGCCATCAAGGGCATGGACCACCTCGACAAGGTGGTGGACATCGACCAGCGGCCCATCGGCCGCACCCCGCGCAGCAACCCCGCCACGTACACCAAGGTGTTCGACGCCATCCGCGAAGTCTTCGCGATGACGCCGGAGGCCCGCGCGTTCGGGTACACGCCCGGGCGCTTCTCCTTCAACGTGAAGGGCGGACGCTGCGAGTCCTGCGAGGGCGACGGCGTGAAGCTGGTGGAGATGCACTTCCTGGCCGACGTCTACGTGCCGTGCGAGGTCTGCCAGGGCAAGCGGTTCAACGACGCGACGTTGCGGGTCCGCTACAAGGGCAAGAACATCGCGGAGACGCTGGAGATGAGCGTCCGCGAGGCCAAGGACCACTTCGGCGTGCACCGGGAGATTCTCCGCACGCTGCAGACGCTGGACGACGTGGGCCTGGGCTATGTGCGCCTGGGCCAGAGCTCCCCCACCCTCTCCGGCGGCGAGGCGCAGCGAATCAAGCTCTCCCGCGAGCTCTGCAAGGTCGCCACCGGGCGCACGCTCTACATCCTGGATGAGCCCACCACCGGCCTGCACTTCGACGACATCCGGAAGCTGCTCTCGGTGCTCAACCGGCTCACCGAGGCCGGCAACACGGTCCTCGTCATCGAGCACAACCTGGACGTCATCAAGAACGCGGACTGGGTCATCGACCTCGGGCCCGAGGGCGGCGACGGCGGCGGCAAGCTCCTCGCCGTGGGCACGCCGGAGCAGGTGGCGGAGGTGGAGGCGAGCCACACCGGCCGGTACCTCAAACACGTGCTGGAGAAGCACCGGAAGGCCCGCGTCGGCCGCCGCGTGGAGGAGAGCCGGGCTGGCGCTGCGCGCGCGGCGTACTGATCGCTCCCGTTCAGCGTTGCGCCGTCAGGCGCATCCTCCGCTCGCCTCGAGGGAGAAACCGGCCCTGGCCGGCCATTTCGTCGGAGGAACAGCTGTTCTCTCGCCGTCAGGCGCCTCCCCCGCTCGCCTCGAGCGTTGCGCCGTCAGGCGCATAGTCGAGAGGTGGCGCAAACCCACGCACGGCACTTTGCCGGTTTGTTTCGAGCAGACCGAAGCGGCCCATGAGCCAAGCGTCAGGCGCATAGTCGAGAGGTGGCGCAAACCCACGCACGGCACTTTGCCGGTTTGTTTCGAGCAGACCGAAGCGGCCCATGAGCCAAGCTCCGGAAGCACTGCCGACGGGCCGACGTCTCGACTATGCGCCTGCGGCGCAACGCTCGACGCGAACGGGGGCATCCCTGCCCTGTGGCAGACCCTCTCTACGTCTGGGGCAGGATGACGACCATCGTTCGACGTCTCGACGCGAACGGGGGCATCCCTGCCCTGTGGCAGAGCCTCTCTATGTCTGGGGCAGGGCGTCGATGGCCTTCGCCTGCGGCGCTGAGAGCCAGCCCTTGGCCAGGCCTCGCTGCGCGTCGAACGCGTTGGGGTAGCTCAGCCGCCCCCAGTAGCCGCCGTAGAAGGCACCGTAGGGGCCGGTGCTCTTCTCCAGCGTGAAATACATCCCCGACGGCGTCTTCAAGTCCCCCCGTTCGACCTTCGGGCCCGCCGCCTGGCCAAAGCCCACCTCGTAGCGCTTCACCTCGCGGCCGCGCGCGTAGACGCGCAGCTGGGAGGCGGCCGGATCCACCAAAAGCAGCATCGGCTCCTGGGCCGGCAGCGGAAGCGCGCGGCGATCCCGCAGGAAGGCCTCCAGGGGCAGCGCCTTGCCTCCCTCCTCGAGCTGGACGGCCGCCCGGGCGCGGCACGCCTGGCCCAGGCGCTGACCGCGGCGGATGGCGTCGCCCGGGGCGACCGCGGGCTGCTTCACGCAGGTCCACGGCATCGCCCGGCCCAACAGCCCGGACCCGGCCCGCCGCAAGGGCCTGGATCTCCTCTCCTTCGGCGGTTCGACGAGGCACGTCAAAGCCGTCGGCCGCGTCGAACGGGGGGCTCAGATAGTCCGCGAACCGGTCCGCCGCGGCAGCAGTCCGGGCGAGCAGCAAGGTTGGCGAGGAGCAGGCCCTTCATCGTTTTTGCTTCTGTTGGAGCCAAGACGCCGGCGGCTGGCCTAACGTTCCGCCTCACGCGGGGCCGAATTGTCGGCCTCCGCGGGGTTGTGCGATGAAACCCTGTCTTCGTCGAAAGGACTCGAATGCCCGAGACGACCGCTGGAAACCGCTTCCCGCCGCAGGTCAAGTTCATCATCGGCAACGAGGCAGCAGAGCGCTTCAGCTTCTACGGGATGAAGAACATCCTGACGTTCTTCCTCATCAACTATCTGCTCGTCACCTCTGTCCCTGACACTGCAGCGCGCCAGGCCGCCGGCACGTCCGTCTACCACGTGTTCGTCGCGGCGGTTTACTGGTTCCCCCTCCTGGGCGGAATCCTCGCGGACCAGCTGATCGGAAAGTACCGGACCATCCTCTACCTCTCGCTGCTCTACTGCGTGGGGCACGCGTGCCTGGCGGTGTTCGAGCACAACGTGGCCGGCTTCTACGTGGGCCTGGGCCTCATCGCCCTCGGCTCTGGTGGCATCAAGCCGTGCGTCGCGGCGCAGGTGGGCGACCAGTTCGACGCCTCGCGGAAGCACCTCATCCAGCGCGTCTTCGGCCTCTTCTACTGGAGCATCAACTTCGGCTCCTTCTTCGCTTCGCTGCTCATCCCGTGGACCCTCTCGAAGTACGGCCCGCCGGTCGCCTTCGGGATTCCCGGCGTGCTGATGCTGGTGGCGACCTTCATCTTCTGGCTCGGCCGCAACCAGTACGTGAACGTGCCGCCGTCCAAGGGCAACCCGCACTCGTTCTGGCGCGTGGTCTGGGACGCATTCAACACCAAGACCCCGGTAGGCCAGGACGGGAAGAAGGGCCACTGGCTGGACGCCGCGGCGGGCGTGCATCCCGAAGCCGCCATCCAGGGCGCCAAGGCGGTGTTCCGGGTGATGGTGGTGTTCGCGCCGCTGCCCATCTTCTGGGCGCTGTATGACCAGAAGGGCTCCACGTGGATCATCCAGGCGCAGCAGATGGACCTGGCGCTTGGACCGCTCATGATGAAGCCCGCGCAGATCATGGCGCTCAACCCGGCGATGGTGATGCTGCTCATCCCGCTCGCCGAGTTCGTCCTCTACCCGCTGGCGGAGCGGCTGGGCTTCAAGCTCACCCCGCTGCGCCGGATGACCATCGGCATGTTCCTCACCAGCGTGTCGTTCGTGCTGGTGGGCGGCCTGCAGGTCTTCCTCGACGGAGGCGTGAAGCTCTCCCTCCTGTGGCAGGCGCTCCCGGTGCTCGTCCTCACGCTCTCAGAGGTGCTGGTCTCCACCACTGGGCTGGAGTTCGCCTACTCGCAGGCCCCGGTGGAGATGAAGGGCACCATCGTGTCGCTCTTCTACCTGACCAACACCGTCGGCAACCTCCTGGTAGTGCTGGTGGCGCAGCTGGCCATCTTCTCCGGCGTGGGGCTCTACCTCTTCTACGCGTTCCTCATCTTCCTGGCGGCGGTCGCCTTTGCCTTGATCGCGCGGTGGTACAAGCCCACCGACTTCGCGCTCAAAGCACTGGCCGCGAAGGAGCGCACGCCGTCACCCCCGGTCGGCACGCCCCGCACGGCGTGACCCGGACGCGGGCGCGCGGTAGAACCCCCTCGCCGCGCGGGCCGGACGCGCTTCCCGGACTCATGAAGATGACCCGCTTCCTGCTCGCGTTCGCCGCCCTGGGCTGCCTGGGCTCCACCGCGCTGGCGCAGACCTGCGCCCAGACGCACGCCAGGGCGGTGGAGCTGGACGCTCAGGGGAAGAGCGCGGAGGCGGCCCACGAGTACGGGCTGGCCGGGCGCCTGTGCGGGGACCAGTATCCGGGAGACCTCGCCCGGGCCCGGCAGCTGGAAGACCAGGGCTTCATGCGCGCGCCGGTGCTGCCCGGACCCGAGCCCGTCGCGGACCCGCCGCCCCAGCTCACGCCGCCCGAGGTCGCGTACAAGGCGCCCCCGGAGGCCACGCAGCCCCTGGAGGAGCCCACCAATGCTGCGCGGGTGGAGCTGATGATCGGCCAGGCGCTCCACGGCATCACGCTGTCGACACTCTTCTGCACCACCGGCGGCGTGTGCCCCTCGCTGGAGACCGGCCTGGGGATGGCGGCGCTCGGCGGCGTCGCCGGGGCGGGGCTGAGCTTCTTCGCCTCGAGCGAGGGCGTCCGTCCCGGGACGGCGGACGCCATCAATTCCGGCAGCCTCTGGGGCATGGGCAATGGGCTTCTGCTCGGCAGCGGGCTGAACGCGGGCGGGGGCGGCTCCGGCACCACCGTGGCGCTGGCCGTAGCGGCGGGTGGCGCGTTGGGCACCGGTGCCGGCGTGCTGGTGTCGTTCCTGGCGCAGCCCACGGCGGGCCAGGTGTCGATGACGAACTCCGGGGTGCTCTGGTCCGTGGTCAGCTGCGCCTGGGTGCTCGGGGCGATGAGGAGCCCACCTCCCGTCTCGCAGGTGGTGATCATCGCCGTGTCCGCGAACACGGCGATGGCGGGGATGGCGCTGCTCTCGCGCTACGTCACCGTCTCGCGCTCCCGGATGTTTCTCATCGACCTCGGCGGCGCGCTCGGCATGCTGACCGGTCTGGGCGCCAGCGCCGTCTTCGGCGCGCAGGCGGAGCTGCGCCTGGCCTTCGTCATGGGCGGCATGGCGGGAGGGCTCATCAGCACCGCGCTGCTGACCCGCCCGCTCGATGAACAGCCGGCCCTGCCCCGCGTCACCCTGATGCCGGGCGGCCCGCGCGGGACGCCGGGCCTCCACGCCGCGCTGGTGTTCTGACTACGCCGGGCCCGCTTCCACGCGGCCACGCTTCTTGCGCGGGGGCGCGAGGTGCGGCGGGCTGCCCAAAATGCGCTCGTAGATGTCCGGCGTATTCAGGTTGACCATCACGCCGGGGTCCTTGGTGGGCACGCGCCGCAGGTTGAGGCGCGCCAGCGCGGCCTCCATGTGCGGCACGTCGTCCATGGCGAGGACCTTCTCCGCCGCGGCCCGCGACAGAAGCAGCGGGTGCCCGGGCGCCCCCTCGAACTCCGGGACTGCGGCCTCCGCGCCGTCGAGGCTGGAGAGCAGCGCACTGATGGTAGAGGAGCGCAGCGTCGGCATGTCCACCGGGTGCAGCGCCAGCACGTCCGCGCCCTCCTCCAGCGCAGAGCGCATTCCCGCCTTCACCGACGAGAACTGCCCCTCCTCCCACTGCGCATTCGGGATGAGGACGAGCTCCGGGTGGTGGCTGCGGATGGCTTCGGTGTCCTTTCCGGTCACCACGCGCGGGGCGCAGCCGGCCTTCGCGAAGATGGACGCGAGGTGGCCCACGAAGCTGCGGTTCTTCTCGTATTCGAGCAGCGCCTTGGGCAGCCCCATCCGCTTGCCCTCGCCTGCCGCCAGAATGATCGCCATCGGCTTCTCTGAGCTCATCCGTCGTCTCCCCCGCGGTCGCGCGTTCAAGGGCATCTTGGCTCACGTCGCAAGGGTTGGCCGCGCCCAAGGGTCCCCTCTGTCATGCGAATGACCCGGCCCTGGCTTCCCAGGAGCCCTCCAGTTAAATGATCCGACACGTTGGAGCGCCTGAAGGAGGCCCCCCTTGTCCGCGATCGACTACGAGCAGGAAATCCGCCGGCTGAAGGGGGAGATGAACGCGGTGGTGCTGGCGCACTACTACCAGGAGAGCGAGATCCAGGACGTGGCCGACTTCGTCGGGGACAGCCTGGCGCTGGCCCAGCAAGCGGCGAAGACGACGGCGGACGTCATCGTCTTCTGCGGCGTCCACTTCATGGCGGAGACCGCCAAAATCCTGAACCCCTCGAAGCTGGTGCTCCTGCCGGACCTCAAGGCGGGGTGTTCCCTGTCGGACCGTTGCCCGCCCGCCGCCTTCCAGGCCTTCAAGGAGAAGCACCCCGGCGTCTTCGTGGTCAGCTACGTGAACTGCTCCGCCGCGGTGAAGGCAATGAGCGACGTCATCTGCACCTCGTCGAACGCGGAGCGGATTGTCCGCAAGGTCCCCGCGGACCGGCAGATCCTCTTCGCGCCGGACCAGCACCTCGGCCGCTACGTGATGAAGCAGACCGGCCGGGACATGGTCCTCTGGCCGGGCAGCTGCATGGTCCATGAGATTTTCAGCGAGAAGAAGCTGGTGGGCCTGAAGGTGGAGCACCCGGACGCGGACGTCGTCGCCCACCCGGAGTGCGAGGAGAGCGTGCTCCGCCACGCGGACTACATCGGCTCAACCAAGGGCATCCTCGACTACGTGCTGGCGAGCCCGAAGCAGACCTTCATCGTGGTGACCGAGGCAGGAATCCTCCACCAGATGGAGAAGCGGGCGCCGCACAAGCGCTTCATCCCCGCGCCGCCGGACAACGGCTGCGCGTGCAACGAGTGCCCGCACATGAAGCTCAACACGCTGGAGAAGCTGTACCTCTGCATGAGGGACCGCACGCCGGAGCTGGTGATGAACCCGCTCCTCCAGCAAGCCGCGCTCAAGCCTCTGCAGCGCATGCTGGACTGGAGCTAGGACGGGACTCCGTGCTAGTGAAGGCCCCTTGCGCAAGCAGTCAGGGTCGAGCGCAAACATCGGAGCTCGCGTGGGTTTTCGCTTCTTCGCCTTGCCGACCTATCGGGTGACGGACCCGCCTGCCCTCCTCCCCATGGAAGACGCGCTGGAGCCGAAGCTGCCAGACGTGCCCGAAGTGGTGGAGCGCGCGCTCACCGGGGCAGAGTTCCGCGACGTGCGAGCCCGGGACCGGCTGCGCGGCCTCCTGCTGGCCGAAGCGCCGCCCCCGCACGCCTCGCCAGGCGCCGGGTGGGGACGCTCCGCCATCTTCGCCCAGCCCCCCGCGGACCTCCCGGCGCTGCTGCGCCTGGGTGACCAGCTGGAACACCTGGCGCTTCAAAACATCGGCGAGCGCGCGGTGGTGTGGCGCTGCGAGTGCGGCACCCGCTACGCCGTCCCGGTGGCCCTGGTCCGCACCGTGTCCATCCGCTGCGAGCGCTGCGAGCGCACCCTCAACCTCCTGCCGCAGACCGCAGAGGGCGAGGAGGCGCTGGTGGACCCGTTCATGGGCTCCGTCAACAGCTGCCGCAACCAGCTCGCGGAGTTCTTCCGCGAAGCCATGGCCCGCGGCTGGCCCGTGCTGGTGTCCGCGCAGTCGCCCTGAGGGCCCCATGCGCCGTGTCATCCTTGACCTGCTGCGCTGTCCGCGCTGTCGAAGGGGCGGGCTGAAGCCGGAGACGGACGCGGCAGACGTCGCCTTCGGCCCGGTCCGCTGTCCCGAGTGCCAGGCGACGTTCCCGGTAGGCGAAGGCGTGGTGGACCTGGTGGGCGAACACACCGCCCCCACCGCCGCGCAGCGCGGGCTGGAGCACCCGCTGGTGGCCCGGTCGTTCGAACGCTACGTCCGCCCCGCCCTCCAGCTGGTCATCTCCCGCCGCCGGTTCGACCGGGACAGCGAGTTCCTCCTCTACAAGTCGCTGCTGGCCCGCCCTTCCGGGCCAGTGCTGGACTTGGGGACGGGCACCGGCCTGTTCGCGCGGCGGCTGGCGAGAGACCCTGAGCTGCCGCCCATCGTGGGAATGGACGTCTCCCGGCCCATGCTGGAGGAGGCCATCGCCCAGGCGCGCGAAGCCGGGGCGCGGCTGGACTTGGTCCGGGCAGAGGCGCCGGACCTTCCGTTCCTGGACCAGACGCTGGGCGCGGTGCTCCAGACGGGCGCATTGCACCTCATCGAGGACCTGCCGCGCCTGATGCAGGAGGTGGGGCGGGTGCTGAAGCCGGGCGGGCGGTATGTCGCCACGTCCTACCTGCCGCCCTCGTTCCCCGCGTCCGCGCTGCACCGCCAGGCGGGGCTCTACCCGCGCGGCGAGGAGGAGCTGCGCAGCGCGCTGGCCGCTGCGGGCTTCGTGGCGTTTGAACGGATGCGGATGCCGCCGTTCCTGCTGGTGAAGGCGGAGCGGCCCGCGGTCAGATGAAGACGCCGGCGGACGCGTCGTTCCGGGCGTTCTGAGGCAGCTCGAGCGGGCTGGGTTCGCCCTTCAGCGAGTCAATCATCCGGGTCCGGCGGTTGCCGCCGCACTTCTTGCACTCGCACTTGCCCTTCTTGCAGGTGCAATCCGCCTGGCTGCTGCAGGAGCACTTGTCGGCCATCGCCTTGTCGAGCGTGTCCAGGACGCTGGGCGGCTGCTCGTCAGGGACGGACGCCTTCGGGGCAACGGCGGCCTTGGCCTTCTTCGGAACGGAGGCGGCGGCGGGCGGACGGGCGAAGGCGGTGGAGCCCGCCAGCAGCGTGCCGCCAGCCACCAGCAACAGGGCGAGCTTTCCGGGGCTGCAGTGCATGGGAACCTCCTTCAATCCTTCGACGCCGCGGGCCATCTATCGCGGCATTGCTGCATTTGCAAGGCGGCGGGCCGCGCGTACAGTCCCGCGCCCTCGTGAGCCCTTCCAACCGACGCGCAGTGTACGCCGTGGCGCTCGCGTTTGCCGTGCTGCCCCTTTGGTCCGGCGGGCCGCTGCCCTTCGTGGACTTGCCGCAGCACCTGCACCTTATCTCGGTCCTGCACCGGCTGTCGGATCCCACCACCCTCTACCCGCAAGTCTTCGAGCTCCGCGGCCAGCTGACCCCGTACCTCGGCTACTACTACGCGGTCAGCCTGCTGAGCTGGCTGCTCCCGCTGGAGGCCGCAAACAAGCTCTTCCTGAGCCTTTACGTGGCCGCCCTGCCCCTCTCCCTGGCGTTTCTGCTGGCCAGCCTGCGCCGGCCGACGTGGCCAGCCCTGCTGGCCGTCCCGTTCGCGTACGGGGACAGCCTGGCCTGGGGCTTCATCAACTACTGCTCGGCTTTGCCGCTGACGTTTCTGTGCTGCGGGTTGCTCGTCCGCAGCATTCACGACGCACCGCGGCGCTGGCGCTGGAGCGGGGCGTTGGCGGCGTCTCTCACCGCGGTGCTGCTCTTCCACGTCCAGGCCTTCGCGTACCTCGGCCTGGCGCTGCCGCTGTTGCTGTGCCTGACCCGCGCCCCGGAGGAGCCTCGCGGCCAGCCGGTGCCCTTCGCGGTGCGGGTGCGCGCCCGCGCCGGGGCGCTGGTCGGGGTGCTGCCGGGCGCGGCGCTGTTCCTGGTCTGGGTGGGCATCCGGCTGGGGGAGCCGTCGACGGTGGAGTACGGGGCGCCCTGGAAGGCCTGGGGCCCGCTCCTGTCCGCGGAGAACCTGGCCTACAAAAGCTTCGAGCAGAACTGGGGCGAGCTCACCGCGGTGCTGGCGAACATGCTGCGGGATGGGTCTGACCGGTATGCGCTGGGGCTGGTCGCGCTGGTGGCCGGCGTGGGGCTGGCGCTGGCGGTGGCTGCACGCAAGGCGGCGCTCGCGGGCCGTCGGGCATTGCACATCGGATTTAGCGTGGCGGTGCTGGCGTTCGCTGGGAAGGCGGTCGCGGCGTACGCAGACCACCGGCCGTCGTGGCAGCAGTGGGCGCTGCTCGCGCTCGCCGCGCTGGCGGCCTGGGGTGAAGCGGTGGACGTGGAGTCCGCAGAGGGACCGGTGGAGCGCTTCCGGATGCTCGCGCTGGCCGCGCTTGCGGTGGCGCTGTTCCTCGCCCTGCCCTTCGATATCCGCGGCTACATGTATTACCTGAACACGCGCTTCGCCCATCTGGCCGCGCCGCTGCTGTTGTGCTGCGTGCCGCGCGTGCCGGAGCGGGTGCAGGGCGGGCTCACCGTCGCCGCCGCGGGGTGCGCGGTCGTCGCTGGCCTGGCGCTGGCGCGCGGCTTCGCGGCGTTCGGGGTGGAGGCGCGGGGGCTGCAACAAATCGCCGCGGCGGCAGCGCCGAAGGCGAAGGTGATGGGGCTGATGTTCGACCCCAGCTCCCAGGTCGTTGGCCACCCGGTATACCTGCACAGCGCCACGGTGCTGGCGCGCGAAGCGGGCGGCCTCGCCAACTTCAGCTTCGCGCTCACGCCCCACTCGCCCCTCAAGTACCGCGGTGCACCGCCGCCGACGTTCCCCTCCGAGTGGCAACCGGGCCAGTTCGACTACGCGGCGCAGGGCCGGGCCTATGACCACTTCCTGCTGCGCGGCGTGGAGCCTCCCCGCGTGTTCGGCCCGCTGCTCCAGGGCGAGCTGGAGACTGTCGGCCGCGCGGGGACGTTCTGGTTGGTCCGGCGACGGTAGGGGCGACCGACAACCCCCACCCCGTCGAGCGCGATAATCCGTTGGAAATGCGGATTACAGCGCGCGCCGTCCCAGGTCAGCGACTGCTGGGAGGGGCGGTCACCCAAGTCGGCGGAATCCGGGCGGATCTCACGACCTTTCGCCCCGGCCCGGCGGAGCGCGCTCAGTTGCAGGCGACGTTGATCGAAGCAGCGGAGAGCCCCAGCCCCTGGGGCTTCATGCTCGAGGCGGCGCACCGGTTGGTGCCGGTCATGAAGAATGTCTTCCCGGAGCTGAGGGAGATTCCGAGCGAATACCTCGCGGCCGTGCACATGCACTCCGGAAGCGGCTACCGCCCCGCCAACCGCTGGCTGGAGACCGGGAGGCCCGAGCCCAGCTCTCAGCCGGAGCCGCAGGAGGTGCTCGAGGCGCGGATTCTGGCCACCGCCGCAGCGCTGGTGGAGCTGCGAGAGCTTCCGGGCAATCGGGTGCCGGTTCTGCACCACGGGGGCTCGCTCCCGGACTCGCAGGCGAAGGCGATTCAGGTGGGCGACATCCTCGCGGCCGACAGCTTTCTGAGCGCCGCCGCAAAGCACAGCACCGCGTCGACCTTCCGGGAGAACGCGGTGACCCGCCGCGGCGCGACGACGGCGCTGCTCGCCACCATCGAACACCACGGGGGAGCCATCCCGCTCAGGCGCGTCGCAACCTTCCCAGGCGAAGGGGAGCACCTCTTCCCGCCTGGGACGAGGTTTCTGGTCAAAGCCAAAACGCTCGATGAGGCCTCTCCCGCTGACCGGCCCATCAAAGCTCGCACCCACGGACCTTGGCCGGAGTCGACGCAAAGCTTGACCCTGTCGCTCGAGCAGATCCCCTTCGGCCCTGACTCCGCTGACATCGTGCAGTGGTAGGGGGACCCTAAACGAGGGCGTCCTCTATCTCCTGAAGTGACGGGATGCCCTCGCGAGCTCCGTAGGTGCGGCACTTCAAGCCCGCGGCGACGGCGGCGAAGCGCAGGCGCTCCTTGAGCGCCCGGCCCTGGAGCCAGGCGTAGGCGTAGGCGCCGCGGTAGACGTCCCCTGCCCCGGTGGCATCCACCGCCTGCACCTGGAAGGCCTCCGTCTTCACGGCCTCCTTGCCGCGCTCTTTGCCTACGGAGCCGTCGTCGCCCAGCGTCACCACGACCGTCTGCGGGCCGAGCGCGAGCAGCTCATCCAGGCTCCGCGCCACCAGCGGAGCAATCTCCCTGGCGAACCGTTCGCTGGCGATGACCGCGTCGCAGACCGCGGCCAGCTGCGCCATCCCGGGCGTCAGCGCGTGGGCGCTGAGCAGCGTCTTCACGTTCCGGCTGCGCGCGGCCTCCACCAGCATCAGGTGCGCCTCGGGGGAGCTGCCATCCACCAGGAGGAGCGACTGCCCGTCCAGCGCGGTGAGGCGGATGTCTCCGGGGAGCAGCTCGTCGCAGACGCCCTGCGAGTAGAAGACGGTGCGCCGGATGCGCTCCTCGTCCACGGCGATGAATGACGCCGGGCTGACGCCGCCCTCCTGCCGCTTGAGCAGGGAGAGGGACACGCCCGCCTCGGTCATCCCGGCGGCAGCGAAGTCGCCCAGGAAATCATCCGGCAGCACGCCGCCGAACGAGGTCTTCACGCCGAGCTTGGAGAGGGTGACCGCCGCGGTGGCCGCCGCGCCGCCGCCCTGGAGCGCGAACGCGGAGAGCTCCTGCCGCTCCCCGTGCCTCACCGGGAACCGCGGCATCCCTCCCACGAACTCCACCGTCGCCTGGCCCACGCACAGCGCCGAGAGTGGCATGGCGCAGACTGTACACCGCGAATGGAGCGGTCAGGGGCCTGGCGGATGCTGTAGAACGCCGGCCCACCATGAAGACCGGAGATCCCAGGAAGGTGCTCGACGCGTTGCTCCAGGGCGCGGCGGTGGACGGCCACGACGCGGCGGACGTCACGCGCGCGAGGACCTGGGCCGCCTCCCCCGACACGGCCGAGGCCGCGGGCCTGGAGCGCCTCCCGGAGCCCCTGGCGCTGGCGGTCCTGGAAGGCGCGGTCCGGGCGCGCAGCCACGCCCTGCCCACTGCCTTGCTGGAGTCCGGAAACAAGGCCCTGGCCAAGGCCGCCAAGCGGGCGCTCTACCAGCTGCGTTCGCTGGGCGTTTCGGTGCCGGAGAAGAGCGCCCCCGCCTCCCCGCCGTCTGCGCCCGCCGCGGCGCCCCCGGAGGAGCTCATCGCCATGCTCTCACCGGTGACCGGCGGCGGCGAGCGCGCGGTCCTCGTCCCGCGGGCGGTGCGCGGAGGTGGGCTGGAGATCTTCCAGGTCGTCATCTCCGATGAACGCGGGATCCTTCAGCTGGGCGGAACGAAGGTCTCCCGCTCCACCTACCGCCGACAGCTGGCGGAGCTGCGCGGCGGCGGCGTGATGGAGCTGCCCGCCCGGGACGCGGTGGCGCTGCTGTGCGAAGCCGCGGCGCTCAACGTCGCCTCCCGCACCTCCTTCCCCGAGGGCGCCGAGGAGCCGCTCCGGCTGCTGGGCGTCTCCCCCAGCGCCGGGACGCCGCTCACCCTCCCGCCGCCGGGCCCCGACGATGTGGGGCTCACGCGCGAGGGGCACTACCTCCACAACGAGCCGGAGGTTCTGGGCTGGCTGCCACCGGAGGATGAGCTCAAGCACGTGGCGCGCAAGATGGACGAGGTCATCCACAGCCCGCTGCAGCTGTCGGACGCGCAGCGCAACGAGCAGGTCCTCGCCGTCTTCCACTCCGCCGCCCGCGCCTTCTTCACGGAGCCCATGCGCCACCTCTACGCGCGCCGGCTCTGGGCGATGGCGGAGTACTTCGAGCGCACCGGCCGGGAGCGCCCGGCGCAGCTGGCCCGGGCTGAGGCCCGCCGCCTCTTCCACGGCGCGCTGGAGCCGTACTCCCGCTTCGCCGAGTTCCTCTTCGAGAAGGTCCTCCTGCTCTCCCAGCGCGCGCAGCAGCAGGGCGGCGAAGGCCTCCCGGCGCCCGGCACCGGCGCGCCGCTGGCCGGACCGGTGGCGCCACAACCGCCCGCCGAGCGCCGCAGCCCGGGTGGGTTGATCCTTCCGTGAAGCTCAGGCCTCGACCGGCTCCACCGCCGTCACGCGCGCCGAGAGCAACAGGTCCAGGTTCCGGTCCTCCCAGCGCTGGGCGCGCTCGAAGTCGTGGAAGCGCCGTTCATGCGCCATAAACTCCGGCGGGTGGATGCACCGGCGGCCGTCGCGGCGCCGGGCGCGGTAGATGTGGTGGAGCATCTCGTGGAAGACAATCCACTCCACGAAGTAGCGGGGCACCCGGTCCTGGTCCAGCGCGGGGTGGATGCGGATGACGCGTGACTCCGCGGAGTAGGAGCCCATCTTGATGCTCTTGCGCGGGCCGCGGGTGTGGGGCGCGGGGCCGTAGGTGATGGTCGCGTCTATCTGGTTGCGGAAGTAGCGCCGGTTGAGCGCCCGGAAGATGGAGCTCAGGTCGTGGTGGCGGCCGCTGGGGATAATCCGCATCCGCTCCCGGAGCTTCTCGCGCGGGACGCGGCGGATGAAGGCGCGGTGGCGGTCGATGTAGCGGTCCAGCACCGCGGAGGCCCGGGCGTCGGTGCGGCGGATGTATTCGGCGAGCGCGCCCAGCACCTCGTCCGAGGCCGCCAGGAACATGTGGTGCAACCGCACCCGCCACAGCCCGCGCGTCCGCTGAAACGTGAGCATCGTGTGCGTGTTGTCGTGCAGGTGGACCACGACGCGGTCCTTGAGGCGGCTGCGGAGGCGTCGCTCAAGCACCCGCCGCCACACCCTCAGGAGGGCCTGGGGTTCGAGGGAGTCCACAGGCAGTCGGCCCATCCGCGGGACCGGCTGCGACCGTCGCGTCCGCCTCTTTCGTGTCTCCTGCTTCATGACCTCGAGGCAGAAGTCTAGAAGTTCGGGTCGAGGGCTTTCCAGCCGCTCAGCGGCACTTCAAGGTGAGCAACTGTGGGTCTTTTCCCTTCCGGGACTGTATCCGCGCGGTGTGGTTCAGGGCGCTGCGGCGGTTGGGGCACCGGTACTGCAAAACCACCGTCCCCGGGCTGAACGCGTACACCTTTCCAGGCGTGAGCTTCTCCGCCCCCAGGGAGATGACGGTGCGGGAGGGCGCCTTGAACACCACCTGCACCTTCGCCTTGGCGGCGTCCTCGACCGGGGCGGGGGTGGCCGAGGCGGGCTGCTCCTCGGTACGCGGGGCCTCCTCCGCCGCCCGCACCTCCTCCACCGGGGCAGCCCTGGGCTGCCGGAGGGCGATGGGCGGCAGCGGCGCGGGGCGGCGCGGCCACAGGCCGACGATGAGGGCCACTGCTGCCAGCAGGAGGCCGCCCAGCACCGCGGCCAGCACCAGCCGACTCCCCTTCACCCGCCCCAGCCCATCGCGCAGCGCGCCCTGCCAGCTCCGGGTCACCGGCGCGGTCCCGGTGGCGACGAGGGCGCCCTTCGACCGCCGCTTGTGCCGGCGCTCGGGCGCCGTCGCCGGCTCCTCGCCGCGGTCCGGTTGCGGCTCCTCCGAAGGCTTCGCCAGGTGCGGACGTGGGTCCTCGGTGGAGCTCTGCGGGGCGTGCGGGCGGAGGTCGGCGGTGGGCGACGTGGCCTCTGACGTCTGCGCCGAGAGCGAGCTGCCTTCGCCCGCGCCAGGGTACCGCATCCCCGAGGCCCGCCGCTCTGGCGGAGGCTCCAGCGCTGCAAGCGGCTTGGCGCTCGCGGCGTCCGGCGTGGAGCTGTTGGACTGCGAGCCCGCGCCGCCCGAGGTGAGCGTCGGCCCCTCTGGCTCCGGGACCAACGGCCGGGGAGTCACCCGGGGGCTCGGCGCAGGGGGCGCTGGCGTGGGTGAACGCTCGCGGCTCGTCGGTGGGAGCTCTCCATTCGGCAGGTGGAGCCCCGGGATGTTCAGGACGGTGCTCTCGTCCTCCTGGCCGAAGAGCGCGGACACGTAGCCCGACAGCTGCGCGGGCGTGGTGGGCGCGGTGGCGCGCAGGAAGGCGTCGAGATCTCTGCGCAGCTGGTCCGCGTCCTGATAGCGGCGGCTGCGGTCCTTCTGCAGGCACTTGAGGACAATCCGCGCCAACTCCGGCGGATAGCCCGGGCGGAGGCTGGCCGGCGCCGCGGGCTCCTCCTCGCGGATGGCGTAGATGATGCCCTCCGTGGTGGCGCGCGCGAACGGGCTCTTGCCGCAGGTGATCTCATACAGCAGCGTGCCCAGCGCGAAGAGATCCGCCCGGTGGTCAATGCGCTGCTGCGCCACCTGCTCGGGCGAGAGGTAGAGGAACTTGCCCTTGATGATGCCGGGCTTGCTGTGCTCCATCAGCGCGCCGGCCTTGGCGATGCCGAAGTCCACCAGCTTCACCCGGCCGTCGAAGCCCACCATCACGTTCTGCGGGCTGACGTCGCGGTGGATGATGCCCATCACCTTCCCGTCCACGCCCCCCGCGTTGTGCGCGTGGTACAGGCCCGCGCACAGCTGGGCGGCGACGAAGGCCGCCACGCCCAGGGGCACCTGCTCTCCGCGCCGCGCCTCCTCCTGCAGCACCCGCCGCAGGTCCGCGCCGTCCACGTGCTCCATGGCGATGAAGATGGAGCCGGAGCGGTTCCCCAGCTCGTGCACCTGGACGATGTTTTCGTGGTGCAGCTGCGCGGCGATGCGCGCCTCGTCCAGGAACATCTGGACGAACTCCGCCTCGTCCGAGAGGTACGGGAGGATTCGCTTGATGACGACGGGCCGCTTGGCGTCGTTGTCCACCGCGAGGAAGAGCTCCGCCATGCCGCCCACGGCCAGCCGCTTGAGCAGCGTGTACTTGCCGAACGGGACGGCGGTCTGGGGGCTCGCGTCAGCCAAGGCGGTGGGGATTCTGGCGCTCAATACCGGTAGAAACCCTGTCCGGACTTCTTCCCGAGCTTACCTGCCCGAACCATCTTCTTGAGCAGCTGTGGCGGACGGAACGCGGCGTTGCCCAGCTCTGCGTGCAGGTACTCGGCGATGGAGAGCCGGACGTCCAGGCCCACCAGGTCCGTCAGCTTGAGCGGCCCCATCGGGTGCCCGTAGCCCAGCTCCATCGCCTTATCGATGTCCTCGGGCGACGCGACGCCCTCCTCCACCATCCGGATGGCCTCCATCCCGAGGGCGATGCCCAGCCGCGTGGAGGCGAAGCCCGGGTGGTCCTTCACCTCCACCACCTGCTTGCCCAGCCGCTCGCCCACCGCCCGCGCCGCCGCCACCGTGGCATCCGACGTCTGGTACGCCCGCACCACCTCCAGCAGCTTCATGAGGTGCACTGGGTTGAAGAAGTGCATCCCCACCACGCGCTCCGGGCGGACGGCGACGGCGCTGGCAATCTCGGTGACCGACAGGGAGCTGGTGTTGGTGGCGAGCAGCGCCTCCGGGGCGCAGTGCTGCGACAGCTTGGCGAAGAGCTCCCGCTTGAGCTCCATCCGCTCCGGCGCGGCTTCGATGACCAGCCCGCACCCGGCCAGCTCCTCCAGGCTCTGCGTGGCGCTCAGCCGCCGCAACGTGGCGTCCCGGTCTTCGGGCTTCACCTTGCCCTTGTCCACGCCCATCTGGAGGTTGTCGGAGATCTTCTTCAGCCCCTTCTGCGCCAGCTCCAGCGTGACGTCGTAGAGGTGCGTCCGGTAGCCCGCCTGCGCCGCCACGTGCGCAATGCCGTGCCCCATGGTGCCGGCGCCAATGACGCCGACGGTGGTGATCTCCGCCATCTGTCCCTCGTGAAATGAAAGGAAGTCATCCTACAACCACAGCAAAGGGCACCTGACGCGCCCGCGCCACTTTGCCATGGAGCCAATGTAGGCGGTGTGGCAACTGCCCGACGTCAGGGCTGCGGGGCCTTCTTGGAGCGCTTCTCCAGAAACGCGGTCATCCGCGCGTGCTTGTCCGGCGAGTCGAACAACAGCGCCTGCCCCAGCCGCTCCAACGCCCCGGGCTCCGCGCCGCTGGCCGCCGCGTTGAGCGACACCTTGGCCACCTGCACGGCCAGCGGCGAGTTCTTCGCAATGGTCCCCGCCAGCTTGAGGGCCTCGGCGACCGCTGTGCCCGCTTCGACCAGGCGTTCGAAGAGGCCGATGGCATAGGCCTCGTCAGCGTCCAGGATGCGACCGGTGAAGACCAGGTCCTTCGCCCGCCCCAGCCCCACCAACCTCGGCAGCCGCCAGGTCCCGCCCGCGGCCGGGTAGATGCCCAGGCTCGTCTCCGGCAGGCCCACCTTCGCCGCCCGGGACGCCACCCGCAGGTCGCACGCCAGCGCGAGCTCCAGCCCGCCCCCCAGCGCGTAGCCTTCGATGGCCGCCACGGTGGGCCGCGGGAACGCTTCCACCTTCTGGAAGAGCGTCGCGTTGAAGGCGAAGAAGGCCTCGCGGTGGGTGCGCTCGCGCAGCTGCGCGATGTCCGCGCCTCCGGCGAACGCCTGGCCACCCGCTCCGGAGAAGACGAGCGCCGACACGTCGTCCCGGACCCCCAGCGCGTCCAGCGCCGCCGAGAGCTCGTTCAACATCTCCAGGTCGATGGCGTTGCGCGCTTCGGGGCGGTTGAGCTCCAGGTGCGCCACGCCCCCTTCAACCTTCGAGAGGACGCGCGCCATCAGAACGTGACGGTCCCGCCGTCGAAGTCCGCGCAGGTCTGGGGGTAGAGCGCGTAGGTGTACTGCAGCCCGCTGCCCGGCACGGAGCTGGCCACCTTGCGGCAGTTGGTGTCGATGCCGCCGTCCTCGCACGCGGCGAAGGTGTACGTGTCCCAGACGCCGACGATGCCGGAGGGGAAGGTCACCTGGCCGCCATCACGCGCCGCCGCCGCCCAGTCGCAGCGCTCCGGGCCGCCGTCGCGCGTGGTGCCGTAGGTCTTCGCGTTGTTGACCAGGATGCGGCCCGTCACCTCGAAGCCAAAGTAGCGGTCATCACCGTTCACTGAGGAGATGCGCTTCATCGCCAGCGGCTTGGGGTTGGTCAACGTGAGGGGGCCGGGGACGAAGACGCGGGTGCCCGCGAGCCGCCCATCCGGCCGCCCACCGTCGGCGCCGCCCAGGTTCGCGTCCGCGACGTTCGGCGCAGGGACCGCTGCCGTGCCGGTCTTCACCAGCTCCAGCTTGCCGGGGCAGCCCACGCCGTTGCACTGCTTGGCGAACTCGTTGGAGATGATGTGGCGGCGGGCTTCCGGGTTGTCGTACCAGCTGCGGGTCTGGAGGTAGCCGGTGACGTCCAGCTGATCTCCCACCGCGGGGACGTAGGAGGTCGGCGGGTCGTCGCAGTCCTTGACGATCTGGATGCCGTCGGTGGGCTTCTGGGGATCCACCACCCAGAACGTGGCGCCCGCCTTCCCCGTGCAGCGCGCCGAGCCGCCGTCCGGCAGCGGGTTGCCAATGAAGCTGTCGTCGACGGTGTGGACGACCACGCCCTGGATGAGGAAGCGCTGGAAGTAGGGCTGGGTCCGGATGTCCGTCAGCGTGACGATCTTCGCCGTGCCGCCATCGGCAGTGGTCAGGGTGCCGGAGTCCGGCGGCGGGGTGCTGGCATCCGGGAAGCAGCCGTAGCCGCTACAGGACGCGCCGGCGTCTTTGGTGGGGGTGGTCGTGCCGCCGCCGCAGGCGGTGACGAGGAGCGCGGCGAGGGTGGCGGGCAGCAGGCGGTTCATGGTCGAGCTCCAAAGGAGGGGCGCTTCGGCGCGCGGCCTTATACACCACCCTCCCCCTCCCACGCACACCGCAGGCTGATGTAAACCCCCACCATGCCTGAAGCCTTCATCGTGGACGCGGTCCGGACCCCCATCGGCAAGCACCGCGGTGCGTTGAAAGAGGTCCGCCCGGATGACCTCGCCGCGGTGGTTCTCGCCGCGCTGGTCAAGCGGGCGCAGCTGGCGCCGGAGTCGGTGGACGAGGTGTACCTGGGCTGCGCCAACCAGGCGGGCGAGGACAACCGGAACGTCGCGCGGATGGCCACGCTGCTTGCCGGGCTGCCGCAGTCGGTCCCCGGCGCCACGGTGAACCGCCTGTGCGGCAGCGGCCTGGAGGCCATCATTCAGGGCGGGCGGATGATCCGCCTGGGCGAGGCGGACATCGTCCTGGCGGGCGGCGTGGAGTCGATGACCCGCGCCCCATGGTCCATGCCCAAGCCGCCCGAGGGCTTCCCCACCGGGAAGTGGGAGCTGTTCGATACGTCTCTGGGCTGGCGCTACCCGAATCCGCGCCTGGCCGCGCTGTTCCCGCTGGAGCAGATGGGCGAGACCGCGGAGAACGTGGCGGAGGCGTACAAGGTTTCGCGCGAAGCGCAGGACGCGTTCGCGCTGGAGTCTCACCGCCGCGCCGTCGCCGCGCAGCAGGCTGGCCGCTTCGCCGCGGAGCTGGTCCCGGTGGAGGTGCCGCAGAAGAAGGGCCCGCCCACGGCGGTGGCGATGGACGAGGGGCCGCGAGCGGACTCCACGCTGGAGAAGCTGGCGTCGCTGCGGCCGGCGTTCCGGGAGAAGGGCACGGTCACCGCCGGCAACGCGTCCACGCTGAACGATGGCGCGGCGGCGGTCCTCTTGATGAGCGAGCGCGCGCTGCAGAAGCTGGGCAAGCGCCCTCTGGCTCGGCTGGTGAGCTCTGCGACGGCCGGCGTGGATCCCCGGCTGATGGGGATTGGGCCGGTGCCCGCGTCGCAGAAGGCGTTGGCCGCTGCGGGGTGGAGCGCTTCGGATGTCGACCTGGCGGAGGTGAACGAGGCGTTCGCCGCGCAGGCGCTGGCGTCGATTGCAGGGCTGGGGCTGTCGCCCGAGCGCGTGAACGTGAACGGCGGCGCCATCGCGCTGGGGCATCCGCTGGGCGCCAGTGGGGCGCGCATCGCCACCACGCTGGTGCATGAGCTCGTCCGGCGCGGCGGGCGGCGCGGGTTGGCGACGATGTGCATCGGCGTGGGCCAGGGCATCGCCCTCGCCGTGGAGGCGGTGAAGGCGGGATAACCCCGCGTTCTTCCGCTGTGTAGGGAAGCGCCCGCCTCGCAGCGCCCCCAGGGCATTTGCGACACTCCTGCGGGTCGTGGCGCCCTCTCCCGAACGGTCATCTCCCGCCGTCGTCATCCCGATGAGCCGCGCGCAGCTCGCGCACGACCGGTCGGCGGCGGAGGGGTATGACCTGGTGCTGCTCTCGCAGACGTCGGCGGGAGAGGTGGAGCTGTCGCTCTCCCTGCAGAAGACGCCGGCGTCGGAGCAGGTGCTCGGCATCTCGCTCGCCCTCCCCCGCCTGGGGCACCTGACGCTCGGCCTGTCTATCGAAGGCGATGGGAGCGCGAAGATCGCCTCCGTGGTCCGCGAGCTCCCCGACGGGAGCCGCGCCACCGCCGCGCTGCCGCCGCAGCAGGACCTGCGTCGGCGGCTGGAGGCGCTGCAGCTGGCGCTGCTCCGCGAGGAGGCGAAGTCCACCGCGCTCGCGCAGCAGCTGGAGGCCGGGCGCGCGGAGGGGCTCGCCGCCGGGCCGGTGCGGGAGACGCTGGAGGCGATGGAGGCCCGCGAGGAGCAGCTGACGGAGAAGCTGCGCGAGCTTCAGGCGGAGGCGACCGCCGGGGCGAAGCGGCTCGCGCAGGCGCGGCACCAGCTGGAGGAGGCCCGCGGGGCGCAGGAGGAGCTCTCCGAGCTGGAGGCGGAGCGGGACGCGCTTCGCGCGAAGGCGGAAGCGGGTCAGGCCCGCGCGAAGGCGCTGGAGGCGGAGCGGAACGGGCTCAAGCAGAAGTTGGAGGCGTCCCTCGTCCTCGAGGCGCAGGCCGAGGAGCTGGAGACGGAGCTCGAGCAGGCGCGCGCGCAGGTGGGCGAGCTGCAGGCGGAGTTGGAGGCCGCGCCGGGTGAGGAGGCGCTGGAGAAGGCCCGCGCTCAGGCGGCGGAGGCGCTGGAGGAGGTTCGCGCTCAGGCGGAAGCGGTCAAGGCGGAGCTGGCGGAGGTCCGGGCCTCGGAGGCCGCGTTCAAGGCAGAGCTCGAGGAGGTTCGGGCCTCTGAGGCGGCGCGCACGTCGACGCTCGAGGAGGTTCGGGCCTCTGAGGCGGCGCTCAAGTCGGAGCTTGCGGAGGTCCGCGCGCAGGAGTCGACACTCAAGGCGGAGCTCGATTCGGCTCGGACTCAAGAGACCACGCTCAAGGCGGAGCTCGATTCGGCTCGCGCGCAGGAGTCGGAGCTCAAGGCAGAGCTCGACTCGGCTCGGACTCAAGAGACCACGCTCAAGGCGGAGCTCGATTCGGCTCGGGCACAGGAGACCACGCTCAAGGCAGAGCTCGATTCGGCTCGGACTCAGGAGACCACGCTCAAGGTGGAGCTCGAGGGTGCCGAGGCGCAGAAGGGCGAGCTCGAGGAAGCCCGCGCGCGGCAGTCGGCGCTGGAGGCAGAGCTGGAGTCGCTGCGCGGCGAGCAACAGGCGCGCGGGGCCGCGGAGCTGGAGTCAGCCCAGTCGGAGGTCGCGGACCTTCAGAAGCGTCTGGCCCTGCGCTCTGAGGAGCTGACGGACCTCACAGCGGCGAAGGAGGCGTTGCTCGCTCGGGAGAGCGCGCTCTCGGCGGAGCTGGCGGAGGCAGGGCGCGGCAAGGCGGAGGTCGAGGCTTCGCTCTCGCGGGTGCAGGGCGAGCTCACGGAGGCGCGCGCGGCGTCCGAGGCGGAGCTGGCCAGCGTGCGGGATCACCTCTCGAGCGCCATCGCCGAGAGCGGGGACCTGCGCAACAAGCTGGACGAAGAGGCCACCGCTCAGGAGCGACTGCGCGGCGAGCTGGCGGAGGCGAAGGCCCATGAAGCCGCCACCAGCGCGGAGGGCGCCGAGCAGCTGCAGCGCCGCGAGGCGGAGCGCCGGGACCTGAAGGATCGGCTCGAGGCGGCGGAGCGGCAGCTTCAGCTGGCGCGGGATGAGCGGAGCAAGCTGGAGGAGCAGATCACGGCGCTGCGCGTGGATCTCGAGCTCGCCCAGGATGCGAAGGCCCGTGGGCAGGAGGAGCTCACCGCCTCGCAGGCCGCGGTGTTCGAGCGGGAGCAGAAGCTGGCCGCCGAGATGGAGCGGGCCAATGGGTTTGAGGGTTGGTACAACGAGCTCTACGTCCGGCTGAATGAGGCGACCACCGCCGCGCAGGGGCACACCGGGCAGCTCCTGCAGGTGACGTCGGAGCGCGATGAGGCGGCCGGGCGCGCCGCGCAGCTCGGCACGGAGCTGGAGCAGGCCCGGGCGCTGTTGGAGCAGTCCAAGGAGCAGCTCGAGGAGGAGCATCGCCGCCGGGATGAGCTCATCCAGGACATCGCGTTCATCCAGTCTCAGGTCTCGGACCTCTCGAGCACCAAAGGCGCGCTGCTCACGCGCCTGGATGGGATGGCCAAGCGGGAGACGATGCGCGCGGACGCGAACAGCGCGATGTCGTCCATGCTCCGCGACGCGGAGGTGATGGCCGCGGACAAGGCCACGGCCCTTCGCAAGGTCCAGCTGCGCGCAGAGCAGATGGAGTCTCGCGCCGCCGAGGTCCAGGGGCAGATGGAGGCCATGCGCAAGGAGATTGAGGACGCTCGCGCGGGGCGGGAGCTGATTCAAAGCCTGATGGCGGAGCGGGACGCGCTGAAGGTTCAGATCTCCTATTTTCAGAAGCAGGTGGGCGCGTGGCAGCGGCAGCAGAAGGCCGGGCAGGCTCGGCCGCCCACGCCGCTGCCTCCCAGCGCGAAGGCGGTGCCTCCCGCTACGACCACCCGACCGCCGCCTCCCGCGCGGCCGCCGCCCGTGCTCGTCGCCGCGCCAGTTGCGCCGGAGCTGGATCAGGAGACGGCGACTGGAATTCATGTCGGCCCGCCGTCGGGCAGCCGCGAACGCAGCACGGAGCCGGGCCTCCCGCCGGAGTGGCTGGAGGAACCCACCGCCAGCGTCGCCGCGCCCAAGCCTGCGACGACGACTCCGGGCCGTGCGGCTCCAGCGAAGCGGCCGAAGCCGAAGTGACCTCAGCGGGCGGCGCTTCGTCTGCAGCGCCAGGTTCCGGGCGCTGGGATAGAGGGCGTGCCAGTGCTGCGGTGGGAAGGCGTAGGCCTCGAGGCCCGGGACGAGCGGCGTCCGGCCGACGGCGAGCCCTTCCGGCATGGGACACCGCTGTACCTGATGGAGGTGAGCGTGAACACGGGTCGCGGGCGCGGTAGGAACGCTGGCGGACGCGCCGAGCCCGAAGGCCGCATGTCCTTGAGGGAGCCGGGGCAGGCCAGATAGGCAGGGGCGGCTGCCGGCGGGCGCCCGCCGGCAGCATGAGCGGGAGCGCTTCGCTCGCAGTCCGCTTCGCGACCCACTCCTGCACTCCCCAAGGTGGGTCGGCTTCTCCCGCACTCGCCTCGCGAGCTGTCCCTCTCACCCCGGGGGGCGGGGGCGAAACGCGATTCCCAGGTGTCAACGGGATGCTGTTGACACGGCGACTTGAAATCACCGTGATACCAGTGGGTTCGGCGGGAATTCCGTCTATGGACGTGTTGACAACTGTGCGTCCGGACTTTCAGACGGTGGCGAGATGCAACCGTTTGTCGACAAAGTCTGTGTTTGAACCCGATTCATCCCTGTTTCAGCCGACTTTGTCGACGAACGGTTGCATCTGACGGGCTCCCACTGCGCATGGTCGTCCAGTGCCTCAACCGAGGCCGCGAAATTCCCGCCGCGGAGAACATCAGGGCACCCACGCTGGAGACTGGACGTCGCTCTCTCCCTAAGAGCCCAGGCAGCGCGAGGCTTCCGGACTGTGCGACGCAGGCGCTCAACACCTTCGCCATCTCTCGCGTTCCCTTCATCCCCACGCGTCACTAAAGTCGCCGCGAATGGGACGCGCTCCGAAGCCATTTCTGGAAGGGCTCAGGCCCACGCTTCACATCTCGCACCGGGGCGGCTCCGCGCTGGCTCCCGAGAACACGCTGCCCGCCTTTGAACGCGCAGCCCGTCTCCACCGGACCGACGTGCTGGAGCTGGACCTTCAGCCCACCCGGGATGGGGAGCTGGTCGTCGCGCATGACCCGACCCTGGACCGATGCACGGACGGCTCCGGCCCCATCGCGGACCTCACGCTGGCGCAGGTGAAGGCGCTCGACTTCGGCTACCGGTTCACGCCCGACGGCGGGCGGACGTTCCCCTTCCGCGGTCAGGGCATCCGCGTCCTCACCTTCGCTGAGCTGCTCGCCGCCTTCCCAACGCTCCGGCTGAACGTGGAGCTCAAGAGCGCGCCGCCCGGCACAGAGGACGTGTTTGCGCGCGTGCTCCGCAAGGCCGGCGCCGTGAACCGCATCTGCTGCGGAAGCGAGCTGGATGAGATTGCCGCGCGGCTGCACCGCGCCCTCCCCGAGGGCTGCCACTTCTACCCGCGCGACGCGCTGGGCGGGTTTGTCCTCTCCCTCCGCGGCGGAGACCCCGTCCCGGATGATCCGCGCTTCACCGTGCTCGACATGCCCCTGGAGTGGGGAGGCGTGCGGCTCATTGACGACGCGCTGATCGCAACCGCCCGCGAGATGGGGCGGTGGATCAACGTCTGGACGGTGGATGATCCCGAAGAGATGCGGCGCCTGGTGCGCGAGGGCATCGGGGGGATCATGACGGATCGCCCGGACCTGCTCCGCACCGTCCTCGACGGGCAATGAAGTGGAACGCGGTCCGCCTCGAGGGGCGTAACCGGCCCCGGCCGGCCATTTCGTCGAAGGCACAGCTTCTCAGTCGGGCGCTTCACCCGCTCACCTCGAGGGGGGAAACCGGCCCTGGCCGGCCATTTCGTCGGAGGAACAGTTGCCGGTTTGTTTCGAGCAGACCGAAGCGGCCCATGAGCCAAGCTCCGGAAGCACTGCCGACGTCTCGACTGTGCGCCTGACGGCGCAACGCTCGACGCGAACGGGGCCTACCTCCGCGCTGCTATCTCCGCGACGACCTCGCTCACGGTCCTGCCGCTGGTGACGCAGGTGAGCTTCGCGCGGGCGTAGAGGGGCTCGCGCTCCTTGAGCGTGCGGCGCAGCTCCGTCATCGCGGCGGGCCGACCGGCCATGGGCCGGAGGTCGCCCTGCTTGACCACGCGCTGCCAGTGTTCCTCGGGTGTGGCCTTGAGCCAGAGGGTGTCCGTCCTATCGGACAGCAGCGCGAAGGCCTCCGGTGAGGTGACCAGTCCGCCGCCGGTGGCGAGCACGCCCTCGCGGTGCGCGGCGAGGTAGCGGCGGAGCGCGGAGAGCTCCATCTGGCGGAAGTACGCCTCACCATGGATGGCGAAGAGCTCCGACAGCCGCATCCCGGCCTCCTGCTCCACCAGGCGGTCCAGCTCGTGGAACGGGACGCCCAGCGCCTCCGCCAGGGCCTTCCCCACGCTGCTCTTCCCGGCGCCCCGCAGCCCCAAAAGCGACACCACCCGCCTCGCAGCCGGCTGCTCGCGGTCCTCGAGGAGCACAGACGGCGTCACGCCCAGCGCTCGCGACAAGCCCGCCAGATTCAGCACCGAGATGTTGGCGCGCCCCGCCTCCACCTCGGAGAGGAACCGCTCGCTCAGCTCGCTCTGACCGGCCAGCGCCCGCGCCGAGAGCCCCTGCCCTGTCCGGAGCTTGCGCACCCGCTCGCCCAGCCCTCTCAGGAGCGCGCGCTCTGACGCCGTGAAGGTCCTCGCCACCACCAGCACTATACTTCGTGTTACATCACCACGCCCAGCACTATGTTGCTTGAGCTTCCCACCCGCGAGCGTGTAGGTTCCGAAGTCATGGGCAAGGATCACATCGTCGAGAGTCTCCCGTCTTTCCAGACCTCACCGGAGCAGTACCGCCACTGGCGGCTCGCCTTCGAGGGCGACGTGGCGCGGCTGTCGATGGACGTGGCCGAGGAGGAGGGCCTCCGCAAGGACTACACGCTCAAGCTCAACAGCTACGACCTGGGCGTGGACGTAGAGCTGGCGGACGCCATCCAGCGGATCCGCTTCGAGCACCCCGAGGTCCGGTCGGTGGTCGTCACGTCGCTCAAGGAGAAGATCTTCTGCGCGGGCGCCAACATCTTCATGCTCGGGAGCGCCTCGCACCCGTTCAAGGTCAACTTCTGCAAGTACACCAATGAGACGCGGCTGGGCATCGAGGACGCGTCGGCGCACAGCGGGCTGAAGTTCATCGCGGCGCTGAACGGGACCGCGTCCGGCGGCGGCTACGAGCTGGCGCTGGCCTGCGATGAGATCCTCCTCATTGACGACGGGAACTCCGCCGTCTCCCTCCCGGAGGTGCCGCTGTTGGGCGTGCTCCCGGGGACGGGTGGGCTGACCCGCGTGGTCGACAAGCGGAAGGTTCGGCGGGACCAGGCGGACTTCTTCAGCACGGTGGCCGAGGGCATCAAGGGCAAGCGGGCGGTGGAGTGGCGGCTGGTGGACCAGGTGGTGCCCAAGAGCAAGTTCACCCAAGTCGTCGCCGACCGCGCCAAGGCGCTGGCCGCGAAGAGCGACCGGCCAGCGAACGGCAAGGGCATCCCGCTGCCGCCGCTGGGCGAGCAGGTGAGCGCCACCGGCGTGAAGTACCGCCACGTGACGCTCGCGGTGGACGGCGCGCGGCGGCTGGCCACGCTCACGGTCAAGGCGCCCGAGGACGCGCCGCCTGCCAACGGCGACGCACTGGTGAGCGCCGGCGCGGACGTCTGGGCGCTGCGCGCGTTCCGGGAGCTGGACGACGCGCTGCTGCGGCTGCGCATCAACCACCTCGACATCGGCACCGTGGTCCTGCGCACCGAGGGCGATGGCGCGAAGGTGCTCGCCTTCGACCAGTTCCTCGCCTCCAACGCGTCCCACTGGGCCGTGCGCGAGGTGCTCCACTTCCAGAAGCGCGTCCTCAAGCGCCTGGACCTCACGGCCAAGACGCTCTTCGCCTTCCTCGAGCCGGGCTCTGCCTTCGCCGGCGTGCTGGCGGAGCTGGCGCTCGCTTCGGACCGCAGCTACCTGCTGGATGATGCCGACCGGCCGGTCACTGTGCAGCTCGGGCCGCTCAACGCCGGCCTGCTGCCGATGTCGAACGGGCTGTCGCGGCTGGAGACGCGGATGCTCGGCGAGCCTCACAAGGTGAAGGAGATCCTTGGGCACGGCAAACCGTTCACGCCGGCGGAGGCTCTGGCCGCGGGCTTGGTCACCTTCGCGCCGGACGAGCTGGACTTCGAGGATGAGATCCGCGTGGCGCTCGAGGAGCGCAGCTCCCTCTCACCGGACGCGCTCACCGGGATGGAGGCGAACCTGCGCTTCGCCGGCCCGGAGACGATGGAGACGAAGATCTTCGGCCGGCTGACCGCCTGGCAGAACTGGATCTTCCAGCGCCCCAATGCGGTGGGCGAACGCGGCGCGCTCACGCTCTACGGGCAGGCCGGGCAGCGGCCGCACTTCGACATGCGCAGGACCTAAAGGAAGCGACATGGGCCACATCAGCGACGAGAAGATTCCGAACAACGTCAACCTGTCCGAAGACAAGAAGCTCCAGCGCGCGCTCGAGCAGTGGCAGCCCAACTTCCTTCAGTGGTGGATGGACATGGGGCCCGAAGGCTTCCAGTCGCGCGACGTGTACCTGCGCACCGCCATCAGCGTCGACACCGACGGCTGGGCCCACTACGACTTCGTGAAGATGCCGGAGTACCGCTGGGGCATCTTCCTGTCGCACCCGGTGAAGGACCGCGCCATCGGCTTCGGCGACGTGATGGGGCAGCCGGCCTGGCAGGATGTCCCCGGCGAGCACCGGAACGCGCTGCGCCGCCTCATCGTCACGCAGGGCGACACCGAGCCCGCCTCCGTCGAACAGCAGCGGATGCTGGGGACCACCTGCCCTTCGCTCTACGACCTGCGCAACCTCTTCCAGGTAAACGTGGAAGAGGGCCGGCACCTCTGGGCGATGGTCTACCTGCTCCACCGCTTCTTCGGCCGCGACGGCCGCGAGGAGGCCGAGGAGCTGCTCGCCCGCCGCAGCGGGAACGAGGACCGGCCCCGGATTCTGGGCGCCTTCAACGAACCCATCGAGGACTGGCTCTCGTTCTTCATGTTCACGATGTTCACGGACCGCGACGGGAAGTTCCAACTCCTCGCGCTCGCCGAGTCCGGGTTTGATCCGCTCTCGCGCACCACGCGCTTCATGCTCACCGAGGAGGCCCACCACATGTTCGTGGGCGAGACCGGCGTGGGCCGCGTGGTCCAGCGCACCGCGGAGCTGATGAAGCAGGGCAACGGGGACGTGCGCGCCGCGGGCGGGGTGGACCTGCCCACGCTGCAGAAGTACCTGAACCTCTGGTACTCGCTCTCTTTGGACCTCTTCGGCTCCGAAATCTCCACCAACGCGGCGGCCTTCTTCGGCGCGGGCCTCAAGGGCCGGGCGAAGGAGGAGAAGTATCCGGACCACGTCGCGCTGGAGGGCGTGTACGGCATGGAGGTCCCGGAGGGCGGCGTGCTGCGCCACCAGGACGTCCCGCTCCGCTCGGCGATGAACGAGGTGCTGCGCGACGGCTACGTGGAGGACTGCCAGCGCGGCGTGGATCGCTGGAACAAGACGCTGGCCGAGGCCGGCCTCTCCGAGCGCCTTCACCTGCCCTCCCGCCGCTTCCACCGCAAGCAGGGCGTCTTCACAGGCATGCCCATCGCCCCCGACGGGAAGCTGCTCGCTCAGGAGGAGTGGGACCGCCGCAAGGACGACTGGCTCCCCTCGCCCGCTGACCGCGCCTACGTGAAGAGCCTGCAGGCCAAGCCCATCTACCAGCCCGGCCAGATGGCGAACTGGATTGCGCCTCCGCCGAGGGGCGTCAACAACCAGGCGCAGGACTTCGTCTACGTGCGCGGCGACGCGGTGTGACGCCGCGCGGCAGCCTTGCCTGCCACATGTCAGGATTGATACGACAGGGGCATGGTGCTCCCCCTCACCGTTCCCTTTCGAAACCTTGCCGGTCGCGTCACCGTCGACGTGCGCCGGCTCGCGGCCGTGCCGGAGCTGCGACCCTCGCGTGGCGCCTCCAGCCCCCTCGCCGACTCCCACCCGTTGGTCCCGTTCACCGGCTTCGGTGAACAGGTGCGCTCGCCCGACGTGTCTGAGCTGTTCGGTGCGGAGGCCGCCAACTCAGCGCTGCGCGGCGTCAAGACCCACGGCGCGGCGGTCAACGAGGCCACAGTCGAGGCTCTGGTGGCGCTGGGGATGGAGCACCGGCTGGGAGACCGCGAGCTGGAAGAGATCATCGTTCGCGCGAGGCTGGGCCTCGGCACGCCGGAGTACCTGAAGCGGCAGATTGAAGCGGGCTACGACGTCGCGACAACGCCTGCGGACCCCGCCGAACAGCAGCTCCGGTTGGCGGCGCGGGTGCCTCGTCCTCCTCCGTTCGCTCGCCCCAGCGATGACGCCGTCACCACGCGCGCCTCACTCCTCCACAACTTCGAGCGCACCGGACGTGCGCTTGGGCTCGGCGAACCCGCGCTGGAGAACGGGCGCCTGCGGATCCTCAAGACCCCTGAGAACACCGGGGCGCTGCGCTCGCAACGGGACGACCTCTGGAGCGAGCTGCTCTACGACGCAGGTCACTCGGACCGGCTCGGCCCCGAGGAGCTGGAGGACCTGGTTGAGCAGGCCGCGCTGGATGCGGGCGTGCACCCGGCGAACGCGGTGGACTACGCGCAGCAGACGACTCCCGCCACGCTGAAGCAGACCCTTGACCTGCTGAAGTCGAAGCGGCGGGCGCTGGAGGACGAGGTCAACGCGGTGCGAACGCTCGCCGGCAAGAGCTTCACACCCATCGGCGGTCACGGCGCGTTCGATCCGGCGGCCCCCGGCGTTCAAGACGAGATTGCGCTCGCCGGGCTCGCGAACGCGACCTTCCATGGCTTCGACCTGTTGCAGACCGCCGCGTTCCTGAGGGACCTCCGCCAGAACCCACCCGCGACGTTCACGCAGCTCCGCCTCCGCGGCGAAGAGCGCGCCGCCCATCCCCTCGTCGCACCCGAGGCCAGGCTGGAGGCCGTCCTCGCGCGCGCGTTGGACCGCGCGGAGCGCAAGGCACAGCGGTTGATCTCGGCGGCGCAGGTGTCGCCCGTGGACCAGCAGATGCTGCGCGCCCAGGCCGAGGTGCTGAGCTATCGCATGCTCGCCGACGCGATTGAGAGGTCCGGACTTCCCGCTGAGCGGGTCGGGATGTTCTACAGCCAGCTCGCCGCGGACCCGGCGAACCCGAAGCTCATCGAGCAGATCCTCACGGCCATCGCCGCGCTCACGAAGGGCGCCTGATCGCGTCAGGCCTTCGTGGTAGGACGGGCAGCCCATGTCCCGGACCGAGAAGCGCCGTACCCCCGCGGCGGAAGCGCCGCCTCCCGCGGTGACGAACGGAGCAGAGGCGGTGGTACCGCCCGCCGCCAGCAAGCGGAACGTGCTGCGCTCCAAGCTCCCCAAGGCCAAGCGCTTCGTGGCGATGGCCGGCAACATCGGCGCGGGGAAGACGACCGCGGCCAAGCTCATCAGCCAGACGCTGGGCTTCGAGCTCTTCGATGAGCCGGTCATCGATAACCGGTTCCTGAAGGACTATTACTCGGACATGCGGCGCTGGTCGTTCACGCTGCAGCTGGAGTTCCTCATCCGCCGGGTGGAGCACCACGAGCTCATCCACACCGTGCGCAAGAGCTGCATCCAGGACCGCACGCTGTACGAAGACCCCGAGATCTTCGCCAAGTACCTCCACGGCCTGGGTCACATGAGCGACGGCGAGCTGGACCTCTACTTCGACTACTTCCAGCGGCTGACCCGCACCATCGCTCAGCCGGACAAGGTCATCTGCTTCGACGTGCCCACCGTGGACGTGCTGCTGGAGCGCATCCGCACCCGAGGCCGCGAAGAGGAGAAGGGCATCAGCTCCCAGTTCCTGCGCGGCCTCAACGGCTACTACTCGAGCTTCCCGATGGTGATGCACAACAAGTACGGCATCGACGTGCTGACCTTCGACGTGAGCACGCTGGACATCCGGACGGGGCGCGGGCGCGAGCAGTTCCTGGACACGGTGACGTCGTTCATCGCCTCATGAGCGCGGCCAAGGCGAAGTCGAAGTCGAAGACCCGGGCAACGCGGCTGGCCCCGAAGCCTGCTGCGCAGTCCGAAGTCGTGATGACGCAGATGATCCTCCCGCCGGACGCCAACCCGCTGAACGCGGCGTTCGGCGGCAAGGTGATGGAGTGGATCGACATCTGTGGCGGCGTGGCCGCCCAGCGTCACTGCCGCCAGGTGGTGGTCACCGCGTCGATGGATGATCTCCACTTCCACGCGCCCATCCGGGTGGGCTGGATTGTGACCCTGAAAGCGCGGGTGCTGGCGGCGTTCCACACCTCCATGGAAGTGGGCGTGACGGTCACCGCCGAGGACCCGCTGACGGGCAACCGAAGCGTCACCACCAGCGCGCTGCTGACCTTCGTGGCCCTGGACAAGCGCGGGCGGAAGACGCCAGTCCCGCCGCTGCTGCTGGAGACCGAAGCAGAGCAGGTCGCCTTCCACGAGGCGCGGCGCCGGCGCGAGGAGCGGCTGGCGCACCGGGACGACGGCAAGGAGTGGCTTCGCGTGCTCGAAGGGTGACCTTCAGGCGGTCACCACTTCACGCTGTACGTGCAGGACTCGGCGCCCTTCACGCGACAGGGCTCGCTGTCCACATGAATGACGAGGGAGCGCGGCGCGAACTTGCGCGCCATCGTGGTGATGATGCCGCGGTCGAAGTCGCACGGGTACGGGTTGGGGCACTTGCAGAGAATCTGCTGGACGCTGGGGTTGGGCCGCTCGTAGCCGTAGTGGCCAATGCCCTCTGACATCTTCCCGGTCTCCACGTCGAACAGCACCTTGCCCTGCTTGCGGTGGTTCAAGTGGTAGGCGACGTCGATGGCCTTGATCGCGGTGTCCACGTCCACCACCCAGGGCGGGAAGATGGCGTTCTGGGGAATCTTCAGACCGATGTTGAAGAGGACGTTGTTGCCCACGCTCTTCGAGATCCGCTCGAACGCGCGCAGCCAGGCCTCCTGCGAGTACCAGCCCTCAGGCTCCAGGACTGCCACGCCGTCCGCGCCCAGCTTCCCTATCCCCTCCTCCACCAGAATTTTGCTGGGCAGGGCCTTCGACGTGAACCCATCCACGATGGCCCAGACCGTCTGGCCATTCACCTCGATGCCGCGCTCCATCGGTTTGAATTGCACGCGGGAAGGATCTCACACGCCGCCGCCGCGAAAGAAGCGCAAAGACCCGCGACGGGGAGTGCGGCTTCAGTTTTTCCCGCGGATGAGCTTGGACAGGAAGCCGCCCGACTTTGACTCTTTGCCGCCAGAGCCCCCACCTGAGGCCGCCAGGGCCAGCACCTTGAAGAGGTTCTGTTCGTAGATGCGGTTCTCCGGCTCCAGCGCCATCGCCTTGCGCAGGAGCTCCTCCGCCTGCCGGAAGTCCTTGCGCTGGTGCACGAGGATGAGCGCGAGCTTGTTGAAGAGCGGCCCGGGGTGGTGCACGCCGGCGATGGCGCGGCGCAGGACGTGAATCGCCCCGTCAATCTCCCCGCGGCGCTCCAGCGCCACCGCCCGCTCGATGGCGTTCTCCGGGCGGCCCGCGGGCGCAGGCGCGGGATCCAACGCCTCCTTCCGAGGCGGCCCGGCCCCGGTCACCTTCTGCAGCGGCGCCATCGGAGCGACGGGCCGGGCCAGGCCGCGGGAGGGCGTGACCGGCGGCGGCGCCTTGGGCGCGGGGAGCGGAGGGGGCTCCGGCGGAGGGGGCGGCGGCGGGGTGAGCCCCAGCGGGCGCGGATGCTCAGCGGAGAGCCGCACGTCCTCGTACCAGCCGTGGTCCGTCGTCGGCTCCTCGTCGAGGACAGAGGCGCCGGGTGCCAGCGGCTCGCGGTGCAGCTCCACCACGCCGTGCTCCAGCAGCGACTTCAGGACGACGTGGACCTCTATCTCGGAGAGGTGGCTGGCCTTCGCCACCGTCGGGACGTTGGACATCCCGTCGACGAAGGAGACGACGTAGGCCTCGAAGTCGTGAAGGCGGGAGGCCAGCTCCACGCCGCCGCGCAGGCGAGGGTACGTCTGCTCATCCATCGGGACGGTGTAGCGGGCGGTGGGGCCGTCGTCCCGCGCGCGGGGGGACGGGACGGCGGGGATGTCTCCGGTCGGCCGGCGTTCGGGCGGGGCGAGGAGGGCCCGGACGATGGAGGGCTCGGTCTTGATCTCCCGGGAGACGGCCTGCGGCTCAAAGTTCAGCAGCAGCTCACACTGAGGACATTGAAAGTCCTCGGCCGTCGCTACCGCTCCACACTGAGGACAGCGATCCGTCGTCGGAGCCACCATCCGAAGCGTGGCATGGATGCGTCAGGTGGAGAAGGACTGACCACACCCACATGACGCCTTGGCCTGTGGGTTCTGGAACTTGAAGCCCGCCCCCTGCAGCCCTGTCACGTAGTCGACTTCGGTGCCCTGCAAATACTGCCGGGAGAGCCCGTCGGTGGCGATCTTCACGCCATCCTGTTCCCAGACGAGATCGTTGGCCTTGGTCTCCTTGAGGAGGTTCAGGTCATACCCGAAGCCGCTGCAGCCGGAAGGAACCACCCGGACGGTCAGCGCGTAGCCCTCGAAGCTCTGCGCCTTGATGACCTCCTTCACCTGCGCGACAGCGCGCTCGGTGAGGCGGAAGAACGGCTCCGCGGCGGCCTTGTCGGTCGTCGCAGGGGCTGACGGGGTGGCTTCGACGCTCTCCATGGGGTCTCCTGATTCGCCTGCTTGAAAACACTCTTTATAACGAGCAGCCGATCGTTTTCCATCCGGTCAGCCCTGACCGTTCGCCAGTGACCGGCCACCGTCCACCGCAATCACCTGGCCGGTCAGGAAGGTGGGTCCTGAGAGCAGAAAGCGCACCGTCTGGGCGATGTCCTCGGGCGAGCCAAACCGCTTCTGGGGGATGCGCTCCCGCAGTGACTCCAGGACCTCGGGCGTGAGGTCCTCCGGCGGCAGCACCGTCCCCGGGGCGACGGCGTTGACGCGAACCGCGGGCGCCAGCTCCACCGCCAGGCAGAGCGTCAGCGCGTGCAGCGCCGCCTTGGTCATGCAGTACGCCGAGTACGCGCTCCAGAAGTTCTTCACGCCGCCAATGTCGAGGACGTTCAGGATGTCGCCGCCGCCGCGCGCGAGCATCCCCTTCGCCGCGATTTGGCTCAGCACGAACGGCGCGCGCGCGTTGAGCGCCCACTGGCGGTCGAGCGAGGCCAGCTCCGTCTCCACGAAGGGCGCGCGCTCGAACAGGGCGGCGCTGTTCACCAGGACCGAGAGCGGACCCAGCGCCGCTTCCGCGTCCGCCACCAGCCGCTCGCACGCGCGCTCAGAGCTCAGGTCCGCCTGGAGGACTTCGGCTCGCACGCCCTTGCGCCGGGCCTCGTCGCGCGCGGCCAGGGCGCCCTCCTGGGAGGCGTGGAAGTGAATGGCGATGTCGGCGCCTGCCTCGGCAAGCCCCTGAACCAGGGCCCGGCCGAGCCGCACCCCGCCCCCCGTCACCAGCACCCGCTTCCCTTCGAGGGGGCGCAGGCTGTTGTAATCCTTCTCTGTCACCGTTAGACGGACCGTACACCCGGCCCATCGGCAGAGGAAACATGCCCACGTTCAAGGACCTGCTCGCCACCACGAAGAAGGAGATCCGGGAGATCTCCATTGACGACGTGAAGCGCCTCATCGACCAGAAGGCCGCCGTGAAGCTGGTGGACGTGCGGGAGAGCGACGAGTACGCCGCAGGCCGCCTGCCCGGCGCGCTCTCCGTCCCGCGCGGCTTCCTCGAGCAACGCATTGAGGACAAGGCCGGCCGCGACGACGAGGTGGTGGTCTACTGCGCCGGCGGCACCCGGTCCGCGTTCGCCGCCAAGACGCTGCGGGAGCTGGGCTACACCAAGGTCGCGTCCATGGCGGGCGGCTACAACCGCTGGCACGACGCCGCCTACCCGACGGACAAGCCGTTCACGCTGAGCGCGCAGCAGAAGGAGCGCTACCGGCGCCACCTCATCATCCCGGAGGTGGGCGAAGAGGGGCAGGCCAAGCTGCTCAAGTCGCGCGTCCTGCTGATGGGCGCCGGTGGGCTCGGCTCTCCCGCCGCGCTCTACCTGGCGGCCGCGGGCGTGGGGACGATGGGGATCATCGACATGGACGTCGTGGACCTCTCCAACCTCCAGCGGCAGATCATCCACACGGTCGACCGCGCCGGGAAGCCGAAGGTGGAGAGCGCCCGCGCGGCGATTGAAGCGCTCAACCCGGACGTCAAGGTCATCCCGTTCAAGGAGCGCCTGGATTCGTCGAATGTGCTGCGGATTCTGGAGGGCTTCGACCTGGTGCTGGACGGCGGCGACAACTTCCCCACCCGCTACCTGCTGAACGACGCCTGCGTGTCGCTCAAGAAGCCGAACATCCACGGCTCCATCTTCCGCTTCGAAGGCCAGGTCACCACGTTCGTGCCGTATCAGGGCCCCTGCTACCGCTGCCTCTATCCCGCCCCGCCGCCACCGGACATGGCGCCGTCCTGCGCGGAAGCTGGAGTGCTCGGCGTGCTGCCCGGCATTGTCGGCCTGCTCCAGGCGAACGAAGCCATCAAGCTCATCCTCGGCAAGGGCAACCCGCTGGTGGGCCGGCTGCTGACGTTTGATGCGCTCTCCACCAAGTTCCACGAGCTCAAGCTGCGCAGAGATCCGTCGTGCCCGGTCTGCCGCGACGGCGCGAAGATCGAGTTCATCGACTACGAGCAATTCTGCTCCACGGCGGCCTGAAGAGGCGCCCGTGCCAGTCCCACAGCTGACGGTCCAGGCGCTGGCGCAGCGCCTGCGGCTGTCTGCAGAACAGCGCCCTGCTCTGCTCGACGTCCGGCTCCCGGATGAGCACGCGTCCGCCGCGCTCCCTGACTCGCTGCTCATCCCGCTCCACGAATTGCGCTCGCGACAAGCGGAGCTGGAGCCCCTGCGCGGCAGAGACGTCGTCGTTTACTGCCACCACGGCGTCCGCAGCCTGCAGGGCGCGTCCTTCCTGCGGTCGCTGGGGTTCGAAGCGGCGTCGCTCTCCGGCGGGATTGACGCCTGGAGCGTGGAGATTGACCCCCTGGTCCCCCGCTACTGAGGCGGACTGAAATTTGCCTTTACAAAGGCGACAACAAAACCGCAGCCGGCTCATCCGGGACAATTGAGGACACGCTCTTCTCACGTGAGCGCAAACCCCGGAGATCCCAGTGGCCATCAGCCGACTCGAAAGCTTTCTCGAACGCACCAGCATCAACAACCCCGGCAATGATTACAAAGCCCACGCCCGGCCCGGCCCGAACGGCGAGCCCGGCCCGCTGTTTGGCCAGCAGTACCGGCTGGGGACCTCCGAGGCAAAAGCCCTCATCGCCGCCATCAAGAAGGAAGTCCCGGCCGGCCAGCAGAAGGCCGTGATGCAGGAGCTTCTGGACCGCACCCTCGCGCGTGACCGCTCCAAGGGCTCGGTGGCGCTCACCGCCGGCGCCGCCGCCGCGCTGACGTACTTCGCCGGAGAGGTGAACCTGGTGAAGTTCTTCGGCGCGAACAACCTCCCGCCCCTGCACCCCATCGGCTGATGGGCCAGAAGCCCCAGACGAAGGACCCCATCGCCGCCAAGGTCGACGCGCTGCTCAAGCGCTTCGGCCTGCCGGCCACGTCGCGTCCGCCCGAGGAGGACGTGTTCAGCGCGCCTTCGAAGGTGCCGGCCAAGGGGACTTCGCGATGAGCAACCGCCCGGTCCCTCTGCCCGAAGGGGACGCCGAAACGCGGCGCATCCGCTCCGTGCTGGTGGAGCGGGCGCGCGGAGCCTGCGGGCGCTTCGAGGACGCGCTGCCGCGCTGTGACGAGGCGCGGCGCTTCTGGAGCGAGCGGGCGTGGAGCGAGTACGCCGCGGTGCCGGCCATCTCGCAGACGGTGCTCGCCCTCGTCCGCGAGGGCGGGTCGATGGACGAGCTGGGCGCGCTGACGCAGATCTCCGCGGACGAGGTCCGCCACACGGAGCTCTCACGCGACCTGGCGGACGCGTTCGGCGGGTACGTGGAGGAAATCCCCTCGGGCTTGTCCTACGCGCCCGCCCTGCTGGCAGACCCGTCTGCCGCGACGTTCGCGCAGTGGGTGGTGGGCAACGGCTGCGTGAGCGAAACGCTCTCCTTCGAGCTGATGGCCGCCCGTCTGAAGCACACCCACCATCCGCTTGTGAGCTGCGTGCTGACCCGCGTCCTTCAGGATGAGGCGGTCCACGCGAGGACCTCCTGGATGATCGCCGAGCGGCTGCTCCCCACCCTGTCGGAGTTCGACCGGGAGGTGTTGGGCGACTACGTGCTGGAGCTGGTAGAGGCCATCCGCAAGACGTTTGTGACCGCACGGCTCCCGCCGGCCATTCGCGCGGAGGCCCGGAGGATCCGGGAGGTCACCGCCTCTCTCGGGTTCGGCGCCTGTCCGCCGGACGAAGCTGACGCCCGCGTCGAGCAGAAGCTGGCGGAGCTCGTGTTGCCGCGGCTCCGCGCGCTGGGCCTGTCCAGCCTGCCCACCTGAAGCGGGCTCGCGGGAACTTGTACGTTGAACCGCCGATAACACTGAACACGTTGCTACACCTGCCTACAGGAGCGGTTCTATGGCCATCACCCGACTCGAGAGCTTCCTCACCAACCCAAACATCAACTCCAAGAACAACGACTACGGCGCCCGTTCGGGCTGGAATCCCGACATCGTCCTGGCCAACCAGTTCCGGCTCGGACTGAGCGAGGCGAAGGCGTTGATCGCCGCCATCACGAAGGAGTGCCCGACGGACGCGGAGAAGAAGGCCGTGATGCTGGAGCTGCTCGACCGCACGCAGGACCGCGGCGACCGGATGGGCTCGGTGGCCCTCACCGCGGGCGCGGCCCGCGAGCTCACCTACTTCGCCTCCAGCGTCGGCGTCGTGAAGTTCTTTGGCGCCAACAACCTGCCTCCGCTTCACCCGGTTGGCTAACGACGCACCCGGTGCGCGCAGGTAGACCGCCCCCTGAGTGAGGACTGACTCAGTTCTCACCGGGGGGAGGGCAATGCGTTGATCATCCCAGGCATGTCGTCCCGGATTGATAACGCCAGCGTCACCATCAGCATCGAGTCCGACGTTCTCACCTTCGAGGTGAAGAACGTCCCGCAGACCCTCGAGGTGGTCCGCTCGAACATGGAGTTGGCCCGGCAGCTGCGCGAGTCGCGCCCCGTGCGCTACTGCCTGGTGGACTTCACGGAGCTGCACCACCCGCTGGAGAAGGACGCCCGCGAGTACTGCGTCAAGCCCGGAGGGCTTCAGTTCGAGGCCGTCGCGATGGTCGGCGCCTCCTCCATCGCGCGGTTGATTGGCAACCTGCTCCTGCGCTTCATCCAGCTGAGCAAGGTGAAGACGCCCACCAAGATGTTCAGCTCACAGCACGAGGCGCGCGTCTGGCTGGGCAGCCTCCGGATGAACCGCGCGTCTTAAATTAGGTCTTCAAGGCCCGAAGCAGCGCCTCCGCCGGCGCCACGTCTTCGGGCGTATCCACGCCGATGGAGGCGTGCGGCGTGACCGCGCAGTAGATGCGGATGCCGTGCTCCACCGCGCGCAGCTGCTCGAGAGACTCCGTGCGCTCGATGGCCGTCGGTGGGAGGCGGGCGATGGCCAGGAGCGTGCTCGCGCGGTAGCCGTAGACGCCCAGGTGCGCCCAGCGCGGGGCGCCGACGTCGACGCGGCCATAGGGGAGGTCCGCCCGGGAGAAGTAGAGAGCGAAGCCCTCCGCGCCGACCACCGCCTTCACCACGTTCGGGTTCGCGCGCTCTTCCTCTTTCAGAGGTCGCACCGCCGTGGACATCTGCACGTCCGGGCGCTGAAGCGCGGCCGCCACCGCGCGCAGGGACTCCGGATGAATGGCCGGCTCGTCGCCCTGCACGTTGACCAGCAGCGGGGCACCGGTCGCCAGGGCCAGCTCCGCCACGCGGTCGGACCCGGACGCGCAGGTGGGCGAGGTGAGCGCCGCCTTGCCGCCGAACGCCCGGACCGCCTCCAGCACCGCTTGAGCGTCCGTCGCGACGATGACCTCGCAGAAGGCGCCGCTCTCCACGCAGCGGTCGTAGACGTGCTGCACCATCGGCTTGCCGGAAATCTTCGCCAACGGCTTCCCGGGAAATCGCGTGGCCGCCATCCGCGCAGGGATGACCGCCAACGGCAACGCAGCGTCCTTGAGGTTCATCATGGGGCGCGACAGTAGATCATGGGTTCGCCTCGAGCCGGCCACTTCGTCGGAGGGTCGCCGACCTGAAGGGGGTTGCCCCTCGTTGCGCTTTAGCCGGTGACCGACTGCCCGAACCCGAACCCGAACCCGGGCCCGTGAACGAAGGCGAACGCGAACGCGAACGCGTGCTCCCTACCCCTTCCCGCGACACCGTTCCCCGCAGCCCGCAGCCCGAGACACCATTCCCCGGAATCCCGCAGCCCGCACTTTGCCGCCTCTCGACTGCTCGCCGCCATCCGACGTCGAAGCTCGACGCGAACGGGAGCCACTGTCTCTGGGATCCTACGTTGCGCAGCATCCATCAGTTGGACGGCGGCTCCTGCAATCAGCTATGGCCCTTCGTTCGATGACGCACGTGGATGACCAGCTCGGCAGTACTTCAGGGACATGTTGATAGCGTTTGAATCCAGGAGTCGACGACGTTCATTCCATCTGTGTCAGCCACCCGACTTGCGAGCGGAGGCATGCGGTTCGCATCGAGAGCATGCATGCGGCGCGAGAGAATAGACGTTGACGGAGATCCGGGTGCAAGAATCTTCGCGTTCGCGATCCCCAGGTTTCCGTTGCTGGGATTCACGTTGCAGTAGGTGCCGACCCCGCCGTCTGCGCCGTAGACGAAGTTCTGCGGACCTCGTCCCGTGCCATTGGGCCGATGGCAACCCGCGCAGTTGGCGTGGAGATAAGCCTGCGCCCGATGAGCGACCGGCCCCGCGCCGGACGGGCTCTCGTACCGGATCAAGGTGTCGGGCGTTCCGCCCAGTGGCGCGCTGAAGAGCCCGATGGACTCGAGCGTGGAGAGCTGATTCCGAGTCCGGGCGGTCGACGGGTATTGAAAGGTCCGGTTGAGCTGCCCAACCTCCAGCCCAAGAGTGAAGCCTGCCGGTGCCGTGTGGCAGACGAGGCATTCGCTGCGACTCGGAAAGTACCAGGTGCGAGCGCCGACCTGCTTCGTCTTGCTCCCCACCAGGAGTGTTGCGTCGGTCTCTGCCTCATTCCACTCGAAGCTGTACCCTGCCCAGTTGCCATTCGGATGACGCATGAAGAGGCGCGTCTCGACGCGCTTTCCATCCAGGAAAAAGGTCTTCGCCAGGACGCTGCCGTTGGGGAAGTCGAAGTCACCGCTCGGAGCGACGGAGATCTTCGCGGCGTCAGGGAGCGCGAGGAACCGCTCCTTCTGCGCGCCGTCCGACCAGAGTGCGGCATTGAGGTCGTACGGAATGAGCCCGGCGACTGGCCTCGTGGGATCTCCTGGCTCGAAACACCCCGTCTGTGACAGCTGCTTCGGAAAACTGTCGACAGGTGGCGCTCCGCTTGGGACCAACTTCTGGATCACTCCTCCCTGCCGAAGGACGTAGACCTCGCCGTCGTCCAGCTGAGCGAATGAAACAATATTGTCTCCGCCCGATCCGATAATCGTTGGCACCGGCCGCAAGTTCGCGCCACCGTCGGTCGACGACTCGAACTCGAGTACCCAGATGTTCTTGAGAATGTAGTCCCCGTAGATGTACTTGCCGATGAACGACGGGATGGCCGTGCCGCGATAGACAAAGCCGCCTGTGATGGACTGAGCCTCACCGCGGGGGTGCGCCACCACCGGATCGATGTAGCCCGCAGAAGGGCAGCCCGTTCCTCCGCCTCGGCAATTGAATCCCTCGCGGACATCCCAGCCGTAGTTGCCGCCGCGCACGAGCTTGTCGATCTCCTCGGCGAACCCCTGCCCCACGTCGCCGACCCAGAGGTCGCCCGTGCCACGATCAAAGCTCCACCTCCAGGGATTGCGGACGCCCATCGCGTAAACCTCTCGGCGTGCACCGGGGGTGTTCAGGAACGGGTTGTCCGCGGGAATCCGGTACTGCAGACCGGCATCGGCGTCCGTGCCGTTCACGTCGATGCGGAGAAACTTGCCGAGAAGCGTGGACGGGTTTTGTCCCGCATCCAGTGGGTCGTCTTGAAATCCGCCGTCTCCGAACCCGATGTAGAGGAATCCATCCGGCCCGAACGCGATCCCGCCGCCGTTGTGATTGTCATAGGGCTGATTCAAGGACAGGAGAATCTGCTCCCCACCCAGCGCTCCTCCAACCTCCTTGAAGCGAGAGATGCGGGAGATCAGTGGCGTTCCCCCTCCCGGTCCCGCGGCCGTGTATGAAACATAAACCTCACGATTGACGGCGTAGTTCGGATGAAACGCGACGCCGAGGAGCCCGCCCTCACCTTGCACGCTCACGGTGAGCGTTAGGAACGTTGTGATCTCCGCGGCCGTGGCGTTCGCGCGGTTGGGGAAGCGCTTGATGATTCCCGCCCGCTCCACGACATACGCGAAGGCGCCGTTCTCACCCGGCGCGTTGAGCATCATCATCGGGAAAGTGAAGGTCAGATTGGTGAACGCCGGCGCCCAGGCGACCGGCGCAGTCGTGGTCGGCGGCTGAACCGGCGCAATACACGTGGGGTTCGCAGGCCGCAAATCCAAGCCGTACGGGCTCCCCGAATCCGCCTCCGGGACTCCCGCATCCGGCGTCCCGGCATCCGGCGTCCCAGCGTCCGGCACCGGGCCGCCGTCCATCAGGACGACGTTGCCATCCGGGAGCACGACGGTACCTCCGTCCGGATCCACAAGCCCGGGTTCGGCGATTCCCGTGAGACATCCGATGATCACAACAAAGGCGAGCGCGACGAGCAGCACCCACTTGTTCATGATCAACTCCCGCGCGCATGGCGCTTCACTGCCCCCTTTGCCCGGCCTGAAGCCAAGCACGATGTCTCATTCCGACGCCGGATCGAAAGCGCGGGTACGGACATGTAGGGGAGCGAGCGACTACCCGCCATCCAGGTCGCTGAGCTCCGCGTACGTCAGCTTGTAACCGTCGCGCGCCCACTGCGGCAGCTCCCGCCAGAGCCTGCGCAGGGTCTCCACGTCTTCGCGGCCGGCGATGATCTCCCGGTCCAGCCCGACGGCGTGCTGCAGCGGCACTGTTAACAATTCACCCTGCCGGCCCACGTAGCGCCAGCACTCCACGCGCGTGCGTCGCAGGCCGTGATCCAGCTCCTCCACAATCTCCACGCCGCTCACGTACTCGGGCAGGTAGACAGAGAGGACACCCATCGCGTTGCCGAAAGCGAAGAACCGCTGGTTCACCGTGACGTCGACGCGCAGGTGCGCGCCCGCCAGCATCTGCGCCAGCGCGTCCCGGCCTACCAGCTCCGCCAAACGAAAGTCCGCCTCATCCTCGAGGCCGGACTGCAGCGGCTCCAGCTCGTCCTGGCTGATGGGGTGATCCAGCAGGTACCGATAGCGTCCGCCCATGGGGCCTCACTGCGTGGCGACGAGCAGGTGCGGGCTGACGTCAATCACTTCACTCTGGAGGCTCTGCCCGGCCTGGACGTCGACGACCACGGGGACCACGTCCTTGAGCATGTCGCCGCGCAGCTCGAGCTGATGGCGGCCCTCCACCAGCGCCAGCGACAGGTTCGGCACGTAGTCCGCCACCCGTTGGTCGTTCAGGAACACGCCCAGGCCCTTGAGCGGGCCTGGCTTGAGGCGCAGCTCGTAGCGCCCGGTCTGGAACTGCTTCTTGATGGTCTTCAGCTCGCCGGGCTGCCCGAACTTGATCTCCTCCTCGAAGGAGATGCCCAGCTGCCGGTTCTCCAGGACGATGGTGTCCCGAATGTGCGCGCCCGGCGACTTGCGCAGGGGCGAGGTGCCCAGCAACGTCGGCTGGCTCACGCCCTCCTCCGGGTGGTGGCGCACGTAGACGTTCACCGGCTGGTTCGCCTCCACCGTGAGGTAGATGCCCTGCCCGTCGTTCGCCGTGCTGCTCAGGACCTCCCAGAGCGGACGCCAGAACAGCAGCCCGAGGATGACCAGCACCGAAGCCCCGGCCACCATCGAGAGCTTGCGCACCAGCACCAGCCGCTGCTTGCGCTGCTCGTAGGGGTCCACCACGCTCGACAGGTCGAGCTCTGACGCCCTGGGCCGCTCCGGCGCCGCCTCCTCCGGGCGGGGCGTGGGCCGCCGCGGCTCCGCCTCGAACGGGCGCAGGCCGTCATCGTCCGGCGGACGCTCTCCCGCGTAGGGCTCCTCGCCGTCCGTCGCCACGCCCGTGCTGCGCGGGAGCTCGTCGCCGGTGCGGTAGCGGGGAACCTTCGTGACCGACTTGCTGCGGATGGGCGGCAGGCCATCGCCCTGCTGCGTGCCGCGCGCGACCTGGGAGTCCTCCCTCCAGACCGCCGGATCTCCCGTGTCCCGCGCCTGCATCCCCGGCCCGGACGTCGGCGTGCGGCGCGGCCGCGCCTCACTGCGGCGCTCCGGCATCTGCCCGCCCGGCGCATCCCACGCAGGCGCGTCCGGCACCTCCGTCCGCCCGGCCACGCCCGTCTGCGTGGAGACCGCAGATCCGGTGGGCCGCTCCGCCCGTCCGAACGGCCGCTGCACGGACGCGCTGCTCCGGGGATGCCGCCCGGTCCGCTGCCGCGACTCGGTCTGACCCGGCGGCGCGTCCCAGCTCATCGCCTTCGGCGGGGCCTTGGAGGCCTTCTCCGTCTGCGGATCCGGCGGACGCGGCGCCATCGGCGTCCCGGACTTGGAGTCCTGCCCTTCAGGATCCGGGTGCCCGAGCTTCGCCTCTTCGGCCAAACGGTCCGCGAAGAGGGTGCCCATGAGCTCGGAGATCTGCACCGAGCTGGCCACCCACCGCTGCGCGACCAGCGTCTCCTCCAACGCCATCTGGAACGCCCGCGCGTCGCGGTAGCGGTCGTCCGCCGCCTTGGCCAGGGCCTGCATCACCACGTCGTCGAGCTCGCGCGGGACGTCCGCCACCGCCGACGGGCGCTCGATCTTGCACTCCAGCGCCGCCTGAAGCGTGGCCAGCTCCGTGTCGCGCTTGAGCGGGCGCACGCCGGTGAGCAGCTCGTAGAGCACCAACCCGATGGCGAAGATGTCCGACCGGTGGTCCAGCGCCTTGCCCGCCGCCTGCTCGGGGGACATGTACGCGAACTTGCCCTTGATGGCGCCGGACTTGGTCAGCGACGCCTGACCACTGGCCTTGGCGATGCCGAAGTCCACCAGCTTCACGGACCCGTCGAAGCTGATCAGGATGTTCTGCGGAGAGATGTCCCGGTGGACCACCTTCAGCGGCCGGCCGCTCTCGTCGGTCTTGGCGTGCGCGTAGTTCAGGCCTTCGCACGCGGAGGCGATGATCCGGATGGACAGCGGCCGGGCAATCCACTGCCCGGTGCTCCACGCCTTGCGCATGGCGCGACCCAGGTCCTCGCCGTGCACGAACTCCATGGCGATGAAGTAGGTCCCGTTGGTCTCACCGAGGTTGTAGATCTGCGCGATGTTCGGGTGCGTGAACCGCGCGGCGATCTTCGCCTCGTTCAGGAACATCTGGACGAACTCGGGGTCGTCCGCCAGGTGCGGGAGGATCCGCTTCACCACCAGCAGCCGCTGAAACCCCTCAATGCCCCGCTCGCGCGCGAGCCACACCTCGGCCATCCCGCCCGTCGCGAGCTTCTTCAGGAGCTGGTATGGCCCAAAGATCTGTGTGTTCATCCCGGACGAGTTCGCCGCCGGGAGAACCGGTGGGCAAAGCGCGGTGAAAGGGAGATGTTAGGCCACTGGCGGGAGGAGAGGCAAAGCTTGAGGTGGGCGTTTTCGTGCTGCGCCACCGTGCTCTTCCTGCTCGTGGCAGAGGCACGCGTGGCAGCGCAGCCGCTCGATCGAGCGGCCGTCCAGATCGCCGGAGGCACCCTGGAGATTCGCTGGTCTGACGCCGAGGACGACCTCCGCGCCTGGGTAACTCCCGCCTCACCCCGCGCCGGCGAGCCGCTCACCGTCTCAGTGCGCGTCGGCCCGTTTGAAGGCCCCGCGTACCAGGGCCCCGTCACCTTGCGGCTGCGGGAGGAGAACGCGCTCTCAGGGGAGACGGTGACGGTCCTGCGCAACAAGGACGGCTGGCAGGCGCAGCTGACCCCGCACAGCGAAGGCCCCCACACGCTGGACTTCACCTACCGCTCCACCCGCATGAAGTCCGTCCACGCGACGTTCAACGTGGCCGGCGGGTTCATCCCCAGGCTGGTCGCCTACCTCTCGCTGGCCACCGCCGTCGGGCTCGCCCTCGCGCTCGGCATCCGGCAGACCCTTCGCAGCCGCAGCGCCACGAAGTAACCGCCAGGGCAAATGCGTTCCCACCCCTGCCCTTCGCACCCCGCGCTGGTGCACAGCGGAGGAGCGCGTCCGTTGAGGAATGGACGCGCAGACGCCCGGCACCGCCGTTGCAGCCTCATGGAGCGGGGCTGCGGAGCGGTGGAAAATCGGGCGGCGTGTTTCTGGTTCGGGGGAGGGCGGTCTTCCGCTCCGCAGTCCTACTTCCCGAGCGTCTTCTCGCCCTTCTTCCACTCGACGGGGCAGCGCTCGCCGGTCTGGAGCGCCTCGAGGACGCGCAGCGTCTCCCCGACGGAACGGCCGACGTTGGTGTTGTGGTACAGCGCGTACTGGAGCACGCCCTCAGGGTCCACGATGAAGGTGGCGCGGGTGGTGTGGCCGCTCTCCTCAATGAGGGCGCCGTACTTGCGGGAGACCTCGCGGGTCAGGTCCGAGAGCAGCGGGTACGTCAGCGCGCCCAGGGTCCCGTTGATCCACGCCTTGTGGGAGTGATCCGAGTCCACCGAGCAGCCCAGCACCACCGCGTTCAGCTTGTTGAACTCCGCGTCGCGCCGGGAGAACTCCTGGATCTCCGTGGGACAGACGAAGGTGAAGTCCAGCGGATAGAAGAACAGGACCACCCACTTGCCCTTGTACTGGGTGAGCGAGACCTTCTGGAAGTCGCCCTTACCGACGACTGCCTTGAGCGTGAACTCCGGCGCCTTCTGACCGACCATCAGCATGAGTGCCTCGCGTGAAAGAGTTGGAGTGCGCGCGTGTTAGTGGTCGGGTAGATCGTTGTCAACCATGACAGGTCCCCGGCGCCGCGCGAACGATGGAAAGCGAAACGAGCCGGACGCGGACGAGCGTCGAGAGCGGCCCATCCGGGAAGATCTCGTCACTCCCGCCTGCCTCGAAGCCTATGGCGCCATCCGCCACGAGGGCCGGCTCGCGGACCGCGCGCTGGACTTCACCCTCCGGCACAAGCGCCACCTCTACTCAAACGAACGGCGCGCGGTGGCCGAGCGCGTCTACGGGCTCCTGCGCCGGCAGATCACCGTGGATCACCTCCTGGCCCGCGCGCTGCCCGGGTTCGCCACCATCGGCGGCAGCCGCCAGGACCTGCTGCGCCTGTGCGCCTCCCGCGTGCTGCTGGGCGAACCGCTGGACCGCGTCGCCAAGTCGCCGCTGCTGACGCCGGAGGACTCCGCCGCCCTGCGCCGCCTGCCGGACGCGGCCGCCGCGCTGGACAAGCTCCCCGCCGCCGAGCGGTTCCCCATCGCCGCCTCGCTCCCGGCGTTCCTCGCCCAGAAGCTGCGCCAGGAGTTCGGCGAGCACGCGGAGGCCGAAGCGGAGGCGATGAACGAACGCGCGCCGCTGACCGCGCGGGCCAACACGCTGAAGACCACGCGCGAGGTCCTCCTCCAGAAGCTGTCCGCGGAAGACGTGACCTGCCGCCCCACCCCGCTCTGTCCGCTGGGCCTGACGCTGGAGACGCGCACCAACGCGTTTTCTCTGCCGCCCTTCAAGGACGGCGACTTCGAGCTTCAGGACGAAGGCAGCCAGCTGCTGGGGCTGCTGGTGGATCCCCCTCCCACCAAGGTGGTGGACGCCTGCGCCGGCGCCGGGGGCAAGACGCTTCAGCTGGCGGCGGCGATGAAGAACCGCGGAGACCTCTACGCGCTCGACATTGACGAGCGCCGGATGGAGGACCTGCGCAAGCGCGCCCGCCGCGCCGGCGTCCACAACGTCCGCGTCCGCGTCGTCCCGGAGAGCGGCGAGCCCGCGCGCGCGGCGCTGGCGGACCTCGAAGGCAAGATGGACCGCGTGCTGGTGGACGCGCCGTGCAGCGGCAGCGGGACCTTCCGCCGAAAGCCGGACGGGCGCTACCGGCTGACCGTGGAGGAGCTGGACAAGCACACCGCGCGGCAGAAGGAGCTGCTCGCGCGCTTCAGCCTGCTGGTGAAGCCGGGTGGGCGGATCATCTACGGCACCTGCAGCGTGTTGCGCGAAGAGAACGAGGCGGTGGTGGAGGACTTCCTCGCCCATCACCCGGAGTTCTCGGTCCGGCCGGTGAGCGAAGAGCTGGGCGCGGAGCTGGGTGAGAAGGTCTCCCGCGGCGGCTTCCTCCGGCTGACGCCCAGACTTCATGGGACGGACGGCTTCTTCGGCGCCATCCTGGTGCGCGCGAAGGCGAAGGCGTGATCCACCGGCGCGCCGCGCTCGCGCTCGGCCTGCTCCTGTGCTCCAGCTGCCGCGTCGAGTGGGTGGCCCCCGGGCAGACGGCCGCCGCGGCGACGGAGGCCGCCGGCCCGTCCGGTGAGGTGTGGATCTACACGTCGATGTACCGGCCGGTGCTGGACCGCTTCGACGGGCTCTTCGCCCAGAAGCTGCCCGGCGTGACCGTGCGCTGGTACCAGGCGGGGAGCGAGAAGATTGCCAACCGGCTGGACGCGGAGCTCGCCGCGGGGGGGACCCAGGCGGATCTCCTGGCGGCCGCGGATCCCTTCCTGTTCGAGCGCCTGAAGGACGACCAGCGCCTCCTCCCATACGCCTCCGTACGGGCCCTCCGAATGCCGCGCACGCTGGTGGATCCCGACGGCGCCTTCGTCGCGCAGCGGCTGAGCACCATGGTCCTGGTCCACCGCGCGGACCTCCCCTCCCCGCCGCAGAGCTTCCAGGCGCTGGTGGAGCCGGAGTGGAAGGGCCGCGTGGCGATAGGGGACCCGCTCACCTCCGGCACCGCGTTCACGTGGGCGGTGGCGATGGACGCGGCCTACGGCGAGGCCTACTTCGCGGGCCTGCGCCGCGCGGGCGCGGTGGTGGCCGGCGGCAACGCAGCCGTGCTGCAGAAGGTCCAGGGCGGCGAGGCGGACGTCGGCGTCCTCTTGCTGGAGAACGCGCTCACCGCGCGAGCCAAGGGCGCGGCACTGGCCATCATCTACCCCTCCGATGGCGCGGTGGTCATCCCCGGCTACCTCGCCCTCTTCCGCCACAGCCCGCGCGCCGTCGCGGCCAAGGCCGCCTATGAGCTGCTGCTCTCTCCGGAAGGCCAAGCGCTCATCGTCGAAGGGGACATGCACGGCGTGGATCCCGCGCTGCCCGGGCCTTCGGGCGAAGCGGGCATGGACGCGCTGCTGGCGAGGTCCCGGCCGTTCGGGCCGGACTTCCTGCGCCACGGCCTCACCGAAGGGGCGCGCGTGAAGTCCGCCTTCAGCCGCGCGTTCGCCCGGTGAGCCGCCGACCCGGAGGGGTGGCTGCGGCGCTTCTGTTCGCGCTGCTCCTCGGCTTTGTCCTCGTCCCGCTGGGGGCGCTGCTCGCGCGAGCGCTGGGCGGCGGCGCGCTGGCCGCGCTCGCGTTGCCGGAGACGAGGGCCGCGCTCGCCAACACGCTGGTGGCGGCGGGCGGCGCCGCAGCGCTGGCGCTGGCCCTGGGCGCTCCGCTCTCCTACCTCCTCTTCCGAACCGACCTGCCGCTGCGCAGGGTGTTGCTCGCGTGCTTCACCGCGCCCTCCGCGCTCCCGCCGTTCGTCCTCGGCATGGGCTGGGTGTTCCTCGCCAACCCGCGGTCCGGCCTGCTCAACCGCTGGCTGTCCACCTCGTTCGACATCTACTCCCTCGGCGGGATGGCGCTGGTGCTGGGGACTTCCGGCCTGCCGCTGGTCCTGCTCGCCGGCGGCGCCGCGCTGCGCCGGATGGACCCCGCGCTCGAGGAGGCCGCGCGGGTGAGCGGCGCCGGGCCGTGGCGCGCGCTGGCCTCCACCACCCTGCCCCTCGTCGCGCCCTCGCTGCTCTCCGGCGCCTGCCTTGTCTTCCTGCTCGCGCTCTCCGCCTTCGGCGTGCCCTACCTGCTGGGCATCTCCAGCTCGCCCCCGCGCATCGTCCTCACCACGCAGATCTACGGCCAGCTCCTCCTCGGCGGAGGCGAGGGCCTGGCGCGGGCGATGGCGCTCTCCCTGGCGCTCCTCACGCTCGCCGCCGGCGCGCTCATCTTGAATGGGGCGCTCGCGCGCAGCGGCCGGGTGCGCATCCCCGCCGGCAAGGGCGCTGTCGCGCGCCGGCAGCCGCTCGGCCGGGCCCGGCTGCCGGTGCTCGCCCTCACCTGCGCGTGCGCGGCGGTGCTGGTGCTCCTTCCGCTCGCCGCGGTCCTCCTCACCTCCGTGCAGCGCGTCCCCGGCCCCCACGTCGCCCTCGGTGAGCTCACCGGCGCGCACTGGCGCGGCGTCCTCCTCGCGCCGCGCACGCTCCAGGCCGCAGGGACCAGCCTTGCGCTCGCCCTGGGGACCGGCGCGCTCGTGGTGACGCTGGGCCTGGCCATCGCGCTGGTGCGACGAAGGGCGCCGCTGCGCGGGCGGGCTCTGGACGCGCTCGGCTCCTGGCCCTACGCCGTGCCGGGCACCGTGCTGGCCATGGCGCTGTTGGTGTCGTTTTCGCGGGACCTGCGCGTGGTGGTGGGCAGCCGCGTGGCGTTCGTCCTGGCTGTCGCCAACACCGCCTGGCTGCTGCTCATCGCCTACAGCGCCAAGCATCTGGCCTTCGGGGTCCGCCACGCGGTGGATTCGCTCACCCAGCTGGACCCTTCGCTGGAGGAGGCGGCCCGGCTCTCCGGCGCGTCGCCCGCGCGCGCCCTCAAGGACGTGGTGTTGCCCTTGCTGCGGCCTGCGCTGGCCAGCGCGTTCCTGCTCGCCTTCCTCACCACCGCGACGGAGCTCACGCTGTCGGTCCTCCTGGTCGCGCCCGGCAGCCACACCCTCGGCACGCTGTTGTTCGAGCTCCAGAGCTACGCCGATCCCGCCTCCGCCGCCGTGCTGGCCTGCGCGTTTGTCTTGCTCGTCGCATTGGCGGGCGGCGCGGCCGCCGCGCTCCGCCGGGAGGTGCCGCATGGGTGAGACGGCGGTGGAGCTGCAAGAGGTCAGCAAAGCTTTCGGAAACAACGCCGTGGTCCGCGGACTGTCCCTCACGCTGCAGCGGGGCGAGCTGCTCTCGCTGCTCGGCCCCTCCGGATGCGGGAAGACCACCACCCTGCGGATGATCGCCGGGTTGGAGCACCCGGACGCCGGCACCGTGCTCATCGCCGGGGAGAAGGTCTTCTGCGCCAGCGAGGGCCTCCGCGTGCCACCGGAGCGACGCGGCCTGGGGATGGTCTTCCAGAGCTACGCCGTGTGGCCGCACCGGACCGTGGCCCAGAATGTCGCCTACCCGCTCGTCGTGCGCGGGGATGCGAAGGCAGCGGTGGCAGCGAAGGTGCAGCAAGCGTTGCAGTGGGTGCGCCTGGAGGGCTTGGCCGACCGCAGCCCAAGCTCGCTCTCCGGCGGACAGCTTCAGCGCGTGGCGCTGGCGCGGGCGCTCGCGGCGGACCCGCGCGTGCTGCTCCTGGATGAACCGCTCTCCAACCTGGACGCGGCCCTGCGAGATGAGCTGCGCGCGGAGCTCGCGGCGCTGCGCGGCCGGCTGGGCACCACCGTGCTCCTCGTCACCCACGACCAGGCAGAGGCCCTGGCCCTCTCGGACCGCGTCGCCGTGATGAACGGCGGAAGCCTGGAGCAGCTGGCCTCGCCCCGGGCGCTCTACCAGGAGCCGGCCACCGCGTTCGTCGCCGCCTTCGTCGGAGGGGCGAACGTGCTGGACGGGGCCGTGGTGGAGAGCGGCCTCGCAGTGGGCGACGTCGTGCTGCCGCTGCCGGAGGCTTTGCGCGGCCCGCCTGGGCCGGCGAAGCTCGCGGTCCGTCCGGAGGAGCTCGCGTTCGACGAGGCGGGAGCGCCGCTCGCGCTGGAGGCGCGGCTGTTCCTCGGACAGCTCACCGAGTACCGGTTCCGCCTGGGCGATCGCCTGCTGCGGATGACCGGCCCGGACCGGGAGGCACGCGTGGGGGACCGCCTGCGCATCGCCATCCGGAAGGCCCGCCGGTTCGGTTGAAGCGCGGACCTGGGCACGCAGGCGTCAGTGGCGCCCTCCCGCCGTCTCGCTGCGCGAGGCGAATCGGAGCCGCGTCATCAACACGTAGCGTGCGCGGAGGAGGCGTCGGGTTCTTCCGACGAAAAAACACAGCGAGCCGCCCCCCCTCGCCCCCCCGGGGCGACGCCTCCTCGGTGTAGAGCGACAGCAAAACTGACCCCCTCTTCCGACGCAGGGCCTCCACCCGCCGTACGTATGGAGGGAAGCGATGGAAGAGGCAGCGAAGGACGTGGGACCCCTGGCAGGTACGGAGGTGCCGATGGGTCGAGGAGGATGTAGTCCGGAAGATGCGCGTGCTGGCGTCTGCGGGCTTTGGCTCAAAGAGGATCGCGCGAGAGGTAGGCGTCTCCCGCAACACGGCGAAGCGCTACCTGCGCGGGGGCGAAGTTGCCCTACGGCAGGAGAGGCCGCGGGCCCGCGTACTAACAGCAGAGCAGGCGGCCCAGGCTGTGGCGCTGTGGAACGGCCCCGCGGAGGGCAACGCGGTGGTGGTGGCTCGGCTTCTTCGCATGGAGGGCGTCGCTGCCGGCGTGCGCAGTGTCCAGCGTGCAGTCGCGGGCCGTCGCCGGGAGGTGCGGGCCGCCGCCGTCGCGACGGTGCGATACGAGACAGCGCCCGGCCGCCAGATGCAGGTGGACTTCGGCGAGAAGCGCGTCCTCATCGGTGGCGTGCTGGTGAAGGTGTACTTCCTCGTCGCGGTGCTGAGTCACTCCAGGCGCACCTTCGTCCGAGCCTTCCTCGCACAGCGAGGGGACGACTGGCGTGAGGGCATTGCGGAGGCCTTCAGACACTTCGGTGGCGTACCGCTGGAGTTGCTGGTGGATAACGCGAAGCCCCTCGTTCTGGGCCGTGAGGGTGGAGTCGTCCAGTTCCACCCGGCATTTCTGGCCTTCTGTCAGGACTGGGACGTCACCCCGCGCGCGTGCAGCCCCTACCGTGCCCGGACGAAAGGCAAGAGCCACCGGCTCTGCCCGGGGAGGGGGGGCAGTTTTAGTGACGCGAGGGGGTCAGAAATTACTGTCGCCTGACACTGCGCACTTCCCGCGCGAGGAGGCCCTAAAGTGGTCGACCGGTCGACCAACCCTTGAGTTCAGGCTGAGGAACCGGCCAAACCTCCAGCAATCGCCAACGGATGGATCCGAGGGAGCCCTGACACCTCGTGGTCGACCGCATGGTCGACCATTCATCAGTTCCCGCCGATGCCCTTCAGAGGTGCATTTCTGCTGGGGGTTCACCCCTCCAAGCCGGCTCCGCAAGAAAGTGGTCGACCGGTCGACCACTTTGGGACCTTCCGGCCCAGGAAGGCGGCTGAAGACGTTCAGAGCGGGCGAACGCGGCACCTTGATGAAGTGCTCCGCCATGCATGTCATGGCAACGCAGCACGGTGCCTGTTCAGCGAAGGGCCTCGCACCCGTCCACTTCGCCCGCCAGGCAGCGGGAGCCGGCGCGCGTCATGCGGACGCTGAATGAGGGACCTCTCAGCAATAGCGTCGACAAGTTATCGCGGCTCAGTTCCGCGCGATGCGGGACGTGCGCGCTCGCAATCAGTTCCGCGTGGGCAAGCAATGGCGCGGGTGCGCGTGAGCAACTCCACACGCGCGGCCACCCGCGAGCGCGCTCTCAGATACTCCTCGGTCTCGAGTGCAGACCCGTGGATACCGAACCGCTCCCACTCGCCGCGCTCTGCAGCGTCTGAACGGTGTTTCTTCATCGTCACGGGCAGCGCCAGCGCGGCGCCCTGGAGGGCGCGCCCCACAGGCTCGCCGCCTTCGCGCAGGCACCACTCGACCACGTCCCAACCGTGGGCCGCGTGTCGGCCCTCGTCAGCTGCAAGCTGCGCCGCCGCCTCGGCCACGACTGGGACATCGCAGCGCTTGGAGAGCCTCGCGAGGACCGCCGCGGAGACACCCTCATGCAACGCGCCGTCCACCAGCGAGTCCACGGCGAGCTGCGCCAGCCTCAGGCTCCGGTTGCCGAACGCGCCACCCGCGCCGAGGGCCTGCGGAAACGGACCTGGCCCCAGTCGCTGGCCGTCGAACAGGGTTGCGAGGGAGAAGCAACGTTCGGCGTGGGCAATCTCATCGAGCGCGTCCTCCTGCGCGGCCCTGATGAGCGAGGGCGGCGCGCCGAGCGCGATCAAGTCCAGGGTGAGGCGCGCGAAGGCAGCGACCGAGGCGTGCTCAGTCCGGCCGTTCTCTCGCCACTGAGCGGCGACCGCGCTCGCAGGCGGCAAAGAGGGGAAACGCTTCCCGCGCGCGGACCAGTCCGTGCCCGGGACCACGGGCGGGAGGAGTACACGACCGCGTCGCCGGAGTTGCCTGCCTCTCGAGAACTCAGCCGAAGCAATGAACGCGAGGAGAGCGCCCAGGAGGGTCATGACCAGCCCGCCGACGGCAAGGTAGAGCACGACCAGCGCGGCGAGCCCCTTCGGAATCGGCCCGGCACCGCCTGAGCAGAACGCGCGAACGGCCAACACGAACCCGGCAAGCGCGGGCGCGACGAACAAGCCGATGGCGATGAACGCGGTCGTGGAGGTTCTGGGGCCGAGATACACGCCTTCGAGGCCCACCCAGATGCCGGAGCCGAACACGGCGATCGCGGTGAGGCTTCGCCGACGAAACCGCAACGCCCGGGACTCTACGGGGAACGGGGTCACCACGATGGGAGCCGGGTGCCCTGCGGGCGCTGGTGCGTGCGCTTCGCCGTCGACTTGCTGGGCCGTACCGCTGTTCATGCCGTCCTCCGGGAGAGCCCGGGAGCGGTGCAATCCATGCGCCCAACGAGTCGAACGCCCAGATGCAACCGTTCGTCGAGCAACCCGACTTCTCTGAGCTGTGTCGAAGCACGGTTGCATCTGCGTGTCTCCCCGGCCGCGGTCGGGCGACGCCTCCACCGCGGCGGGAGATCGGGCCAGCCACGAGGCGCGCAGGGCGCTGGCCACGCCGTCCCCCGTCTCCCTCAAGGCCCTGTGCAGCCGTCGACACGCACGCCGTCTGGCTCGGCCTAAAGCTTCGAGTGTCGCGAAGCGCGCGTGAGCCAAGCCTCGGGGGGCACTGCCGACGTCTCGACGATGCGCCTGACGGCGCAACGCCCGCCGCGAACGGGGCTCTGTGATTCGTTCACTGCCGCGGGCAGGCGGCCACTCCCGCGGTCAGCCCGCCGCAGGAAACTGTGGCCGGCTGAAATCGCCGGGGCTCAGCCGCGCAACGTCCACTGCTCTCCGCGGCGCAATGGCGGTAGAACCCCGCCCACACCATGGCGCAGCCCGTTCACTACCGCATCCTGTTGAACCGCCCGCACGCCCACCTGGTCGACGTGGAGGCCCGCTTCCCTCCGACGGGGCCCACGCTGGAGGTGACCCTGCCGGTCTGGACGCCGGGGAGCTACCTGGTCCGCGAGTACGCGCGGCACCTCCAGGCGGTGACCGCGCAGACCCCGGACGGCGCGCCGATGATTGTGGAGCGGGTGGACAAGCGAACCTTCCGCGTCCGCGCCGACGGGCAGCCCGTGCTGCTCAAGTACCGCGTCTACGCGAACGAGCTCTCGGTGCGCACCAGCCACTTCGACGGCACCCACGCCGCGCTGGTTGGCGCCTCCCTCTTCCTCTACTCGGAGGCGCTGCGCGGCGAAGAACAGCGGGTAGAAATCGAAGCGCCCGAAGGCTGGAAGACCTTCGTCGCCTTGCCCTCGGACGGCGGACAGTTCGTGGCGCGGGACTACGACGAGCTGGTGGACAGCCCGTTCGAGGTGGGCCCGCACGAGCCCGTGCAGTTCCAGGTCTCCGGCGTCACGCACGAGGTCATCGTCTGGGGAGAGACCGCGTTCGACGTGGGGCGCCTGCGGCAGGAGCTGGCGCGCATCTGCACGGAGGAGGCCCGCCTCTACGGTGCGCTGCCGGTCACCCGCTACCTCTTCTTCGTCTACCTCTCCGAGAAGGGCCGCGGCGGGCTGGAGCACCGGGCCTGCACCGCGCTCCTCTTCCCGCGCGCCAACCTGAGCTCTCCGAAGGGCTGGGAGGACTTCCTCACCCTCGCCGCGCACGAGTATTTCCACCTTTGGAACGTCAAGCGGATTACGCCCAAAGCGTTCGTCCCCTTTGACTACGCGAAAGAGCAGTACACGCGGCTGCTCTGGGCGTTCGAGGGCGTCACGTCCTACTACGACAACCTCCTCGTCCGCCGCGCGGGCCTGATGACGCCGCAGCGGTACCTCACGCGGATGGGGGAGACGCTCACCGCGCTGCAGAGCACGCCGGGGCGCAAAGTACAGACCCTGAGCGACGCCTCGCTCATTTCGTGGATCAAGCACTACCGCCCGGACGAGAGCTCCGCGAACACGGCCATCTCCTACTACCTCAAGGGCGAGGTGGTGGCGGTGCTGCTGGACCTCACCCTGCGCCGCCTCACCCGCGACGAACAAAACCTGGACGACCTCATGCGCCTGCTCTGGCGCCGCTACGGCGATGGCCGCGGCGTCCCCGAAGACGGCGTGGAGGCAGCGGCGTCAGAGCTCGCCGGCCAGGATCTCTCCGCCTTCTTTGACCGCGCGCTGCGCAGCACGGAGGACCTCGAGTACGACCTCTTCACCCACGTCGGGCTCGAAGTCCGGATGAGGCCGAAGGAGTCCGCCACCGACAAGGGCGGCAGCCCGCCCCGTGCGCGCGCCGACGAGAAGCCCGGCGCCTGGCTTGGCCTCCTCACGCGCGGAGCGGCGACCGTCGCGGTGGTGCTCGACGGCTCGCCCGCGCTCGCCGCCGGTATCTACGCCGAGGATGAGCTGGTGGCCCTGGATGGGCTCCGCGTGGACGCGGGCGCCCTGCTCTCGCGCTGCGAGGACCGCCGCCCGGGCGACCGCATCCGCCTCACCGTCTTCCGGAGAGATCGCCTCGTGGAGCTCCCCATCACGCTCGGCAGCAAGCCGGCGGACGCGGCCTACCTCGTCCGGGTGGACAGCCCGACCCCGGCGCAGAAGGCGGCCTGCGCGGCGTGGCTGGGCGCGAGCTGGGAGGAGCTGGGAGAAAATCTGAAGGGTTGACGCAACTTGACCGGGGCTGTACCGAAAACTGTACACCCCGTCGTCGAGGAGCCTTCCCGTGCCCTCCCTCTCCCCGCTCCGCAGCTGGACGCTGCTGCCCGCCACCGCTCAGGACCTCGCTGAAAAGTCAGGGCTCGCGGACGAGCTGGTGGACGTCGTCGCCCTCGGCCGCGGCCGGCACCTGGCAGTCAGCCAGTCGGGCGCGCTCGCCGCCCTCGACGCGTCCGGGGCGCTGACCGGGATTGGCCAGCTGCCGCGCATTGAAGGCGTGCGCGCGGCGGCGTTCGACCCGCTCTCCCGCAAGCTGGCCGTGTCGCACGACGGCGGCATCACCGCGTTCGGCGGCGCGTGGGACGGCCTCGGCGCACTGCAGCTGTCCCGGCAGGGCGCCACCGTTCCGGTCGGCGGCCATGAGCTCCCCGACGCGGCCAGCAGCGTCGCGTTCTTCCCGGAGGGCGGGCTGCTCGCGGTGAGCGACGGCAAACTGCGCCGCGTGGGCGGACCGCCGCAGCACCGCGGTGAAATTCACCTGGGACCGGACGTGCACGAAGGCCTGGGAGATCACCCCACGCATGTCGATTGGCTGAACGGCCAGCGCCTCATGCTGGCGTCCGACGCGCGCGCGATGGAGCTGGCGCCGCCGGTAGGGCGAGCCGTGCATGGTGCAGGCGAGGGCGTGTGGCTTGGACTGCCGGACATCAAGCCCGAAGACTTCACAACCCCGGGGCGCTAGCGACCCGCCCCCGCGCAACGCGGCGCAAAAAGGTACTCCCTTCAACGACACCCACGGTGCCGTTCCCCGGCCGGTGGACCGGCTGGTAGCGTTGCGGTCCGAATGAGCAGCCTGGAGTTGCCGCGTTGCCAGCGCCACCCTTCCGCAGTGGCCGGTTGGGGGTGTCAGTCCTGCGCGGCGTCGCTCTGCCCGGACTGCGTGGCCACCCAGGCCCTCTCGCTGCGCACCGAGCTGGACTCCTGCGTCCTCTGCGGCGGCACCACGCGCCAGCTGAAGGTCCACCGCAGCCGGGTGAGCCTGCTCGCGCGGCTGCCGCAGGCCTTCCTCTTCCCGTTCACCCGCTCCGCCCTGCTGTCGATGGTGGCGGTCTCCGCGGTGACCGGCGCGCTGGGCTGGCTCTTCTGGAGCTCTGTCTTCATCGTCTTCAAGGCCATCGCCTTCATCGTCTGGATGGGGACCTTCTGGACGACGATGTTCCACCTCATCCGGCTCTCCGCGCGCGGCGAGGATGACGTCGGCCCGCCGGAGTTCACCGAGGCCTATTCGGACCTCTTCCTCCCGGCGGTGCGCGGCGTCGTCGCCACCTCGCTCATCGGCGCGCCGGCGGCCTGGTACGTCTACAAGACGTTCGGCTGGGAGAACCCCAACCCGCTGCTCCTCGCCCAGGACCCCATCCTCTGGCTGCTGCTGCTGGTGGGCGTCGCGTACGGGCCGATGGCCTTGATGGTCGCCGCGGCGGGCGGTGGCCTGCTGCGCATCCTGAACCCGGTCCTCATCTTCGCGTACATCGCCCGGGTGGGGCGGGACTACGCGCTGGCGGTGGCCGCGCTTGGCGTCCTCTTCATCCTCCGCGTGCTGCTGGGCGTCGTCGGCGTGTTCGTCACCAAGGCGCCGGTGCCCGTCGTCGCCGGGTGGGTGGCGGAGCTGCTCGCGCTCTACGCCCCGTTCGCCATGGCGCGCGTCCTGGGGACGCTGCTGCACGTGCGCGGGGATGTCCTGGGCTACGGGATGCCCGAGGACTACCTGGAGCCGGTGCTGCGCGACGAAGCGCGCGGCAGCCTCACCTTCGCGGACGGGCGCCGCAGCGGGGGCGCGCCGAGCACCAGCGGCGAGCCCGCCGCCTCCAACGGCATTGGCGCCATCATGGAAGCCGTGCGCCGGGCGGTGGACGCGAATGACGTGGACCGGGCAGTGGAGCTGTACGCCAGCGCGCCCGAGTTCGCGCCGCACCAGCTTCGTCCGACGTACCACTTCGCCATCGGCCAGGGCGCCGCCACGCGCGGCAACTACCCGCTGGCGGTGCGCGCGCTCACCGCGGCCTCCGAGGCGGACCCGGCTGACCCCATCGCCCCGCGCGCCTTCGTGGTCCTTGCCCGCGTCTACGGCGAGCGGATGAACGAACCCCGGAAGGCGGACGCCATCTACCAGTTCGTCATCGAACGCTACCCCGGGACGAGCGCCGCGCAGTTCGCGCTCACCCGCATGTCTCCTGTCAAAGCGTGAGGGCGGCGCCGCCCTTGTCCGAAGCCTTTGCCGGGTAGTATGTGTGCGCTCGCATGAAGCTGACCTCCTTCGCTTCGCTTGCGTTGCTCGCCGTCGCCTGTGGCGGCAAGGGCTCTCCCACCCTCCCGGACGGCGGCCGCAACCCGGACGCCTGCGGCGCGGCGACCGCCACGCTGGCGGTGAAGGTCATCGATGAGCAGGGTCAACCCGTGGAGGGTGCGACCGTCGCGGCGAAGAACGTCGGCACGGGGATGACGGTCACGGCCACGTCGAACAAGGAGGGAACGACGAACGCGGTGACCGAGGGACTGGGGGTCGGAACCGTGCGCGTCTTCGCCACGACGGACTCGCTGGCCAGCCAGGTGGCGCAGGTGGAGTTCGCCTGTACCGGCTGCGCCTGCACGGTGGAGCCGAAGAGCGTGACCTTGCTGCTGCGGCCGTGACTCTCACCCGCGCGCTGGAGGACCGGACGTGGCCTCGCTCGAGAAGCTGCTGACCCTCTCCCTCGGAGAGCTCCGAGAGAAGTTCGTGGAGCGCGAGCAGGCGGTCCCCGCCGGGCTGCTGGAGGCGCTCGAGCAGGACGGGCGCAACGGCGCGCAGGCGCTGGCTCGAAAAATCCGCGACCGCCGGCAGAAGAACCGCGCCGAGGGGCAGCGCCTGCGCAACCTCCTCCGCTACGAGGTGGAGCTGTGGGCCGAGGGCAAGCTCCTGGTGGCCGGCGTGGACGAGGCGGGGATGGCGCCGCTGGCCGGCCCCGTCGTCGCCGGGGCGGTCATCCTCCCCCAGGGCTACAAGCTGCGCGGGCTGGATGACTCCAAGAAGATCCTCGACGAGAAGAAGCGCGAGGAGCTGGCGGTGCAGATTAAGCGGGACGCGCTCTGCTGGGCGGTGGGCCGGGCGGAGGTCGAAGAAATCGACACCATCAACATTTACCACGCGGGCCTGCTGGCCATGCGCCGCGCCTACGAGGGCCTCTCGCAGACGCCGGACTTCATCCTCGTCGACGCGCGCACCATCCCCTCCTGCAAGGTCCCGCAGAAGGGCATCATCCACGGCGACGCGCTCTCCCTCTCCATCGCCGCGGCGTCCATCATCGCCAAGACCACCCGCGACAACCTGATGGCGTCCATGGACGTCACCTACCCCGGCTACTCCTTCGCCGTGCACAAGGGCTACCCCACCCCGCTGCACTGCAGGCTCCTGAAGGAGCTGGGCGCCACGCCCATCCACCGCCGCAGCTTCGCGCCGGTGCGGGTGGCGCTGGGGTTAGACCCCGTGCAGCAGGGCCTCTTCGAGGAGCAGGCCCTCACTCCTCCTCGGCCCGAAGCAACGCGAGCACGCTGAAGTCCTCCAGGGTGGTGGTGTCCCCCGTCGTCTCCTTGCCCGCGGCGATGTCGCGCAAGAGCCGCCGCATAATCTTCCCGGAGCGCGTCTTGGGCAGCGCCTCGGCGAAGCGGATCTCATCCGGCCGCGCAATGGCCCCAATCTCCTTGCCCACGTGCGCGGCCAGCGCCTGCTTGAGCGGCTCGTCCACCGGCACGCCCTTCTTCACCGTGACGAACGCCACCAACGCGGTGCCCTTGAGCGCATCCGGCCGGCCCACCACCGCGGCCTCGGAGACGCGCGGCTCGGAGACCAGCGCGCTCTCCACCTCCGCGGTGCCCAGCCGGTGGCCGGCCACGTTCACCACGTCGTCCACCCGCCCCATCAGCCAGAAGTAGCCGTCAGCGTCCACTGTGGCCCCGTCGCCGGTGAAGTACTTGCCGGGCAGCGCGCTGAAGTACGTCTTCACGTAGCGCTCCGGGTCCCCGTACACCGTCCGCAGCATGGAGGGCCACGGCCGGGTGATGAAGAGCAACCCGCCCTTCCCCTTCGCCACCGGCGCGCCGCTCGCCTCGAGCACCTCCGCCTGCACGCCCGGCAGCGGGAGCGTGGCCGAACCGGGCTTGGTGGGCGTGAGGCCGGGCAGCGGCGCGATGAGGATGGCGCCGGTCTCCGTCTGCCACCACGTGTCGACGACGGGGCAGCGGTCACCGCCGATGACCTTGCGGTACCACATCCACGCTTCGGGGTTGATGGGTTCACCCACCGAGCCCAGCAGGCGCAGCGAGGAGAGGTTGTGCGCGGCCGGGTGCTCCGGCCCCAGGCGCATGAAGGCGCGGATGGCGGTGGGCGCCGTGTAGAAGATGCTCACCTTGTAGCGGGCGATGATCTCCCAGAAGCGCCCCGGCCCCGGCGTGGTGGGCGCGCCCTCGTAGATGAGCGTGGTGGCGCCGTTGAGCAGCGGGCCGTACACGACGTAGCTGTGCCCGGTCACCCAGCCCACGTCCGCGGTGCACCAGTAGACGTCCTCCTCGCGCAGGTCGAACACCCAGCGGGTGGTGAGCGAGACGTTCACTGCGTAGCCGCCGGTGGTGTGCAGCACGCCCTTGGGCTTCCCGGTGGAGCCGGAGGTGTAGAGGATGAAGAGCGGGTGCTCGCTCTCCACCCACTCCGGCTCGCAGACCTCGCTCTGCGAAGCGACCAGCGCCTCCCAGGAGACCTCGCGCGGCCCGAGCTCCAGCGCCCCGCCGGTCCGGTTGAGCACCACCGTCCGCTCCAGCGACGGGATGTTCTTCGCCGCCTCCCGCACGTTGGCCAGCAGCGGGACCTTCGCGCCCTTGCGCCAGCCGGCGTCCGCGGTGAGCAGCACGCGCGCGCCCGCGTCGTTCATCCGGTCCCGCACCGCCTCCGCGGAGAACCCGCCGAAGACCACCGAGTGCACCGCGCCCATCCGTGCGCAGGCGAGCATGGCCACCGCCGCCTCCGGCACCATCGGCAGGTAGATGCCCACCCGGTCGCCTTTGCCGACGCCCAGGCTCTTGAGCCCGTTCGCGAAGCGGCAGACCGCGGCGTGGAGCTGCCGGTAGGTGAGCGAGCGGCGGTCCCCCGGCTCGCCCTCGAAGAGCAGCGCCACCTTGTCGCCGCGGGTGGCGAGGTGCCGGTCCAGACAGTTGTAGGCGAGGTTCGTCTTGCCCTCGAGGAACCAGCGCGCGTGCGGCGGCTTCCACTCCAGCACCGTCTTGAAGGGCTCTTTCCAGAAGAGCTCCTCGCGCCCGCGCGCGCCCCAGTACGCGTCGGGATCTCTGCGCGCCTCCTCCGACAGACGGCGGTAGTCGTCCATCGACTTGAGGTGCGCGCGCAGCTGGAACTCTGCGGGCGGCGGGAAGACGCGCTGCTCTCGAAGGACCGAGTCGATCTGCAGGGAGTCCGTCATGACGCTCTCCTTAATATGACCGGAGGGCCCTTGGCGGTTCGAAGGCCCTGGCAGTGAGCTCCGCTGTACACTGTCGCGCATGACTCAATACAAGAACCCGGTGCCCACGGTGGACTGCATCATCGAGCTCCCGGGGGACCGGATTGTCCTCATCCGCCGCGCGAGGCCGCCCCTGGGCTGGGCGCTGCCCGGCGGCTTCGTCGACGAGGGCGAACCGCTGCACGACGCGGCGGTGCGCGAGGCCAAGGAGGAGACCGGCCTGTCGGTGGACCTCTCCGAGCAATTCTTCACGTACTCAGACCCCTCGAGAGACCCGCGCCAGCACACGCTCTCCACCGTCTACATTGGCTGGGCGGAGGGCACGCCCGCCGGCGCGGATGACGCCGCCGAGGCGAAGGCCTTCAAGCTGGACGAGCTGCCGAAGGACCTCTGCTTCGACCACGGCACCATCCTCGCCGACTACGTCACCTACAAACGCACGGGCAAGCGGCGGAAGATTTAGGCGAAGGTGCGCTACGTCCACGCCATCCTCGCGCTTGGGGTGCTCGTCGCGCTTCACGAGCTCGGCCACTTCCTCTGCGCGCGGCTTTTGGGCATGAAGGTGGACAAGCTGTCCTTCGGCTTCGGTCCTCCCCTCTTCGCGCTCAAGCGGGGCACCCTGCAGCTGAGCCTGGGCGCCATTCCGCTGGGCGGTTACGTCCGCATCCGCGGGATGAACCCGCACGAGGAGGTGGGCGCGGAGGACACCGGCGCGTTCTACGCCCACCCGCCATGGCACCGCGTGCTGGTGCTCCTGGCCGGACCGGCGACCAACTACCTCGTGGCGGTGGGCGTGCTCACCGCGCTCTACGTGGGCGGCACGCACGTGGCGGTGCCGATGATGATTGGCCAGGTGGAGCCGGGCGGCGCGGCGGCGCGGGCGCAGCTGCGGCCGGGGGACGTCATCGTCACTGTGGACGGCGTCGCCATGGGCCAGTGGACGGAGCTGGTGAACCGGGTGGCGGACAACCCCGGCGCCGCGCTGGAGCTGGGCGTGCTCCGCCAGGGGGAACCCTTCAAGGTGAAGGTGCAGCCGCAGTCCTGGCGCGGCACCGGGAGGTTGGGCGTCACGCAGCAGTACGTGTTCCGGACGCACCGCCCGGTGGAGGCCGTGCTGGGCGCCACCGCGCAGGTCCACCGGCAGACGTTCGAGGGCCTCTCCACCGTCTGGCGGCTCTTGCGCGGGCGCGGCGGCGTGGAGCTCTCCGGGCCCATCTCCCTGGCGAAGCAGGCGTCGGACTCCGCCTCCGCCGGGGTGGAGGCCTTCTTCCGGGTGATGGTGACGCTCTCCATCGCACTGGCGCTCTTCAACCTGCTCCCGCTCCCGGCGCTCGACGGGGGCCGCATCGCCTTCAACCTGGCAGAGCTCATCACCCGCCGGCGCACCTCGCCCAGGCTGGAGACGCTCGTCCATACGTTGGGCTTTCTGCTGCTCATCGCCGGGATGGCGTGGGTCGCCTTCCGGGATTTGAACCGGTTGCGTGAACCGGTGCCGCGAACGCCGCTCACCGCGGACATCGAAGCGCCGGAGGAGCCGCCGCTCCCGCGGCCCCTGCAGCGCCCGCCGGAGCTGCGGCGCTCGCCCGCGGCGGCGCTGCCCCCGCCCATCGCCCCGGAAGCTCCCGTGCTGGAGGCGGCGCCGGCGGTACCGGAGGCGGAGCCCGCGCCGGCAGTGGAAGCCGTCACGGAGCCGGAGCCCGCGCCGGTCTCAGCGGAAGGGGATGCCGGGGAGCCCGCGGAGGAGAAGCCCACGCCGGCGCCGTGAGCTTGTCGGTTTCGAGGTGGAGGAACAGCTGTTCTCCAGTGCGCATCCCCCGCTCGCCTCGAGGAAAGACCGGCCCTGGCTGGCCATTTCGTCGGAGGAACAGCTCTTCTCAGTCCGGCGCCTCCCCCGCTCGCCTCGAGCGTTGCGCCGTCAGGCGCATAGTCGAGAGGTGGCGCAAACCCAGGCACGGCACTTTGCCGCTTTGTTTCGAGCCAGAGCGAAGCGGCCCATGAGCCAAGCTTCGGGAGCACTGCCGACGTCTCGACTATGCGCCTGACGGCGCAACGCTCGACGCGAACGGGGCTTCCCGCGACGTTCCGGGGCTTATTTGAGCACCACGGTCAGCGAGGCGAACTGAACGGTTCGCCTCGGCCAGCCGTGGCCCTACAGCCCGCAGCCGTAGGTGGGATCTCCCTTCGGCACGAAGAGCATGCCGGAGGGCGGCGCGCAGACGATGGACCGGGCGCAGACCTGGATACCAGGCGAAGCCGGGCACACAGAAAGGAACCCGCCATCCTCGAGGCTTGGGCAGCGCCAGGCCTTGGGATTGGTGTTGTCACACAGGCAGCTCTTGATGGGCCCGCCGTCCTGCTGCTTGCGCATCGGGTCCACGCCGCAGTGGCCGGAGCCGGCGTCACCGCCCAGGCTGCAGTCCTGGTCCGTCTGGCAGTTGTCCGTCCCAGAGACGAAGTCGATGGGCGGGCTGTTGACCGTGTAGAGCGCAGGGCAGCCCTTCTGCGCCTGGAGCTGTCCACCGGAGATGGTGAAGTCATTCACCGTGGAGAGCATGCAGACGAACGTCGGCTCCATCGCGCCGGGGCGCGTGCCCGCCGGCCAGCAGAGGTTGGGGAGCGCAGCGCCGCCGTCGTTGGGGGCGAGCCCGGGGTACGCGGCGCAGTCGCTGTCGCCGTTCATCGGGTTGCAGATGTGGCAGTACGGCGGCGTCGGCGGGTTGAAGCAGCGGTTGGCCTCGTAGCTCACACCCTGGGGGCAGGACTCAGGCTGCTTGTCATTGTTGCGGTCCTCGCCGCAGCACAGCTGGCCGCGCGCGCACTCCTGGGTGCCGCCGGTGTCCGCGCAGCTCTGGCGGACGCAGGAGTTGAGCGCCACGCCCGCATCCGTCACGCCCGCATCCCCCCGGTCGCACTTGTAGCCAATCTGGCAGTCGGGGAACGCCTTGGTGGTGGTGGGGTCCGTGCCAATGCGGCAGTCCGGCCGACACTGGAACGTCCCGCGGTCGCAGAAGCCCAGCTCCGGCTGCTGCGGCGGGTTGGAGGGGCACTCGAGCGAATCCATGCAGTCGCCGTTCGCGCGGCAGCGCAGCGCGGAGAGGCTGCCGCCACCCAGGTCTTCCGGCGCGCACTTGAGGTTGGGCCCGCCGTTGGGGTTCTTCGACGTGTCCTGGCACTCCGAGTCGTTCTTGCACGGGGCGTGGCAGCGGCCGGAGCCGTAGTAGATGGACGTCGGGTCGAGGTTCTTGCTGTCCACCCAGCACGTCAGGCCCGGGCCGCACTCCGGGATGCTCTTGCGCGCGGCGAAGTCCCAGCGGCACTTGCGCTCGCAGAGGCAGGAGCTGGTGTTGCAAACGGAACCCGGGTCGCAGTCGGCGTCCTTCGCGCAGCCCCACGAGGAGCAGCTGTTCGACTGGGGGACGCAGAGACCCTGGCCGTCGTTGACCATCCCGCAGCCGCAGAAGCCCTGGGGCGCCTGAAGGCAGTACTTCTTGCCCGTGGCGTCGCCCTTGAGCGCGGTGCACTTGCCGGGCGGATCAAAGTCGTTCGAAGGGCCGCACTCGTCATCCGCCGTGCACTCCTCGCAGATGCCCTTGCGGCGGCGGCACACGCCGGGGAAGCCGGAGTCCGGCGCAGGATCTCCCAGCGCGCAGCGGCACTGCGGGCCGGCGTAGTAGCAGTAGTGGTCCGGGTCATTCTCCTGCCGGCAGTTGCTGTCCACGCCGCAGCTGGCCGCGGGGACACAGCCGCCGTCGGTCTGCTCGCAGCGCAGGCCCTTCTTGAAGACCGAGCAGTCGTCGTCCTTCTTGCAGAAAAAGCCGGCGTCGACCCCGGCGTCTCCGCCGCCGTCGGTGTTGCCGCCATCCTTCCCGGCGTCCGTGACGGTGACGCTGGCGTCTTCAGGCGCGGGCGGACCAGGAGGAGGCGTCGGAGGACAGCCGAAGAGCAGCAGGGCGGAGCTTGAAAGGAGGCTCAGGGTGATGAGCCGGACGCAGCGCTGCATGTGCAACCTTCCTCGTTCGTCGCGGACCCAGGGCCGGCCGCGGGAGGGGGCGCACACTACACAAAGTCACGGCCCGAGGCCTACCCACACCTCTCCATCGTCGTAGTGCTCTTTCTTCCAGATGGGCGCGTCCTGCTTGAGGCGCTCCAGGGCGTGCTCACAACCTTGGAAAGCGGCGGCGCGGTGAGGGGCGCTGACGGCGATGACCACCGCCAGCTCGCCGGGCACCAGGGTCCCCACGCGGTGCACGATGGCCGTCCGGGTCCCCTCCCAGCGCTGGGCGATTTCCGCCCCTATCTCCGCGAGCTTCCGCTCCGCCATGGGCGCGTAGGCCTCGTATTCCAGCTTCACCACCCGCTTCCCACGCGTGGAATCCCGGACCGCCCCGCTGAACGTCACCAGCCCTCCAGCGCCGCTCCACTGCACGGCTTCGACGACTTCCTGGAGCGCCAGCGGCCGGTCCGTCACCCGAAACGCGCCGGCGCCACCCGCAACCGGGGGGATGAGGGCCACCTCCGCCCCCGGAGGCACCGGGTCTTCCAGCGCGGCGAACTCCTGGTTCACGGCGACCCGGAGGTGGGGCGCCAGCCCGGTCAACCCCGGGTGGCGCTGACACAGCGCGGCGAGCAGCTCACGCACGGACTGCGCTCCGCTCAGCTCCACCTCCTCCCGCGACAGCTGCGCGCGCTCCCGGGCGGCGGCGAAGTAGAGGACGGTGACAGTCACGACCGCTTCTTCGCCTTCTTCCGCGGCGCGGCCTTCGCCTTCTTCTTCGCGAAGTCCGTCACCTCCTCGCCGTGGCGCTTGCGGAACGCGTCCAGCTTCTCTTTCGAGAAGAGCTTCTTCCCGGTGGCGAGCGCGTCGTCGAAGACCTCCTTGAGCCGCTCCCGCGAGCCCTCCTTGTCCTCGAAGTAGCGCATGGCCACATGGCCCATCGCGTAGGTGACGGCGAACGCGTAGGGCCCGGCCAGCACGCCGCCCAGGCCGGGGAGCAGCACCTTGGTCAGCGTGGCGAAGCCCTTCTGCGCCAGCAGCGACAGCCCGCAGACGGAGCCAAGCTCCAGCAGCACGTGCTTGCCCTCCGCGAAGTCCAGCTCCCGGCCGTAGACCCGGCCGACGGCCATCACCATCGCCGCCTGCACCGGTGTGACGACGACGAAGTCGCTCAGCGGGATGGGCGCGAGCGTCACCACCGCGGCGCCCATCGACGACATGAGCACCAGGTCGGTGGAGATCTTCTCCCGCTCGTGGGGGCTGAGCTTCTTCCGGCCGGCGCGCGCGGCGGCGTTCAGGCTGTCCATCCACGACATGGCGCTCTCCTCACTTGGCGCGCAGCTGCACCCGCGCGCGAATCCGTCCGCCTCGAGGCAGCGGCGACACCTCGACATAGCCGAAGTCCAGCGGCGTGAGGCCCTTGAAGAAGGACGTGGAGAACGCCTGCATGGACACCAGCTGTTCGCTGTCCACGCCGGGAATCTGCCGCGGCGCCTCCAGCTCGCGGATGAACTGCCCGAAGTCCACCATCGCGGAGAGCTGGCCGGGGCCGAACGCGCCGGAGCCAAAACGGCCCGTCAGCCCCGCGTGGAGGGGGACCGCGTCGCGCGCCTTCACCGGGTCCCCGGCGGTGACGGTGAGCAGCGCGTCCGCCAGAGAAATCTCCACGCCCTGCCCCAGAAACCGCGTCCGCCAGCGCGTCTGCTTGTCCCCTGCGGACACCGGCTCCGCGCGCAGCCCGGCGGAGGCCAGAGCGTGCGTCACCATCCGCTCCACCGGCGCGCGCGCCTTCACGCCCAGCTCGACGACCAGCGTCCCGCGTGGCTCCGGCCGTTCGCTGCCGCGCACCAGGTTCGCGTAGAAGCCCTCCGGGTCGAAGTACGCCAGCACCGCCAGCTCGCCGGTGAGCGCGTCCAGGAACGCGTTGAACGCCTCCGGCGGGAGTCGGTTCTTCGCCAGGAAGCCCTCCCGCAGCGCGCCACCCTGGGCGCCCACGAAGAACTCGGCGATGGCCCCGGGCGTGCCCTGCAGATAGGCCGCGGCCAACGGGTGAGCGGGCTTGCGCTGGAGGAGCGTGGCGGTGGCTGGCGCCGCGGAGGGCGCCCAGAGCGGGCCGCTCGCGTCGAGGTACCCCTCCAGCGTCGCCTCCTGGGCCGACAGCATCACAGACGCCACCACGCCGCGGAAGGAGCCGGTGGCGCCCGCCGGCGCCGGCAGCAGCACTTGCACGTTGCCCGGAGAGAGCTCGTGCGCCGCGTGCTGCCAGAGCGACGTCCCCTCCATTCCGTCCTCGGGGGCTTCGCGCACCACCCGCATCATCACGGAGGACTCGTCGCCCTCCGCCGAGCTGCTGATGAAGAGGTAGCCGCGGTCCTCGAAGAGGACGGCCGTGCGGCCCGCCGAGAGCGACAGCCAGTAGCTCCCGTCCTGCTGCAGGTGGCCGGTGGCGCCGTGGGCGATGAAGCGCTCCGCGAAGCGGGAGATGGCCTTGTCGCCTTCGGTCACGCCGAAGCACAGCGCGCTGCCCGCACCCGGCACGGCGAAGACGCCCAGGCCCTCGTCGAGGTCCAGCGGTCCGTCCAGGCCGGGCTGCGCGGCCACCAGCTCCAGCAGCGTGTCAGACACCACGCCGTCCATCAGCGCCCGCTGCGCCGCCGCCGCGCCCACCGCACGCTCCGCGAAGTCCACCGCCTGCTCGACGTTCCCCCGCATCCGCGGCAGGTACACCAGCGAGCTGGCCAGCGCCGGCGCGGCCCGCGTCACCCGCCGCGGCACGGCAACCAAGACCACCTGCCCCACCGTCCGCCCGCCCTCGAAGGCCCGCACCGTGAAGGAGCCCGGCCGCGCGAAGGCGTGCCGCACCTTGCGCCCTGTCACCCGCGGCGCGCCGTCGCCGAAGTCCCACTCGCGCTCGGGTGCCTCCTCGAAGCCGAAGCCCACCGGCAGGCCGGACTCCACCGCGCGGTCCTCCCCCAGCGCCCGGCGCAGCTCCGCATGGCAGCCCGCCCCGGCGAGCAGGGCGAGCACCGCCACCAGAGGGCGCGCGTGGAGGGTCATCAAGGCGAGGCGGGAGACTAGAACTCCAGCGCCAAGCCGAACATCCAGTACTGGCTGGAGAAGTCCAGCCCGCTCGAGGTCCCGAACAGCTGGGCCCGGGCGCTCATCAGGTTCCACTCGGCGAAGAGGTAGCTGTGGTTCACGCCCGCGTCGGTGTCGAAGTCCCGCGCCAGGCGGGGATCCAACACGTCCAGCATCAGCGACAGGCCAAGCGTCAGCGTGAGGCCCCACTTCCCGCCCGCCCACCGGGTGCCATCCTCGGAGTATTCGACCGAGCTGGCGCCCTTGCCGTACCACCACGGGACGAAGGCCAGGCCGCCCTTCACGTACGGCACCAGCGGCACGTTCCAGCGCAGCGCCATGTAGTCCCCGCGGTAGACCGCGAGGAGCTTCATCGGGATGACGTGGACGCTCGCGCGCTCCTCGGCGACCTGGGTGGTGTCCGAAGCGAGGAAGGTGGCGCCGTACTTCTCGCCATACCCCGCGGAGAAGCCCACGCCGAACGAGCCGTACTTCTGGAAGAACTGCCAGTCGAACTCGAGCTCGAAGAGGAGAATCGCGCCGGCGCCGAAGGTCGTGTTGTACGACTCCAGCCCCACGCCCTCCATCCGGGGCTTGTAGCCGCCGAGCTTGATCTCCAGCGCGCTCGTCTTCTCGGACTCGCCGGTGAACTCCTCCTCCGCCAAGGCAGGGACGCCCGCGAAGACGGATGCCAGGCACAGCGCCACCACACACCGCTTCATGAACGCCTCCTTGCCCGCCAGCCTGCGCCCCAGAAGGCCAGCATGGCCAGCACCGCCGCCACCGAACCCATCACCGGTCCCGCCGAGGACTGACAGCCGCCCTGCTCCAGGCAGCCATCCCGCCGGCACAGGTCCCCCGCGCCGTACGTCTTCACCGGCGTGGCCTGGGTCACCTCGGACCAATCGCTCTGGTTCTCCGCCGCGTCCCGCGCCCTGCCCCGGAAGAGGTAGGAGACGCCGTTCTCCAGCCCCCGGATGTCAACCTCTCCCGTCCCGGCAGAGACGACGATGGTAGCGGAGACGTCAAGGAAGACCGGCTCCTCGCCCGCAGGCGGCGCCACCGCGTAGGAGACCGCGAAGGCCGCCGTGTCGCCGCTGCCGCCGGCCGCCGGGGTGAGCACCAGGTGCACCGCCGAATCCTGAGGCCGGGCCTCCGGCGCTGGCGGCACCGGCGGAGGCTGGGTGTCGTACCGGAGCGTCGGCACGCTGGAGACCTCGATGCGCTCGCTGCAGCTGGTGGTGGTGGTCACCACGCTGTTCTGGCGGTAGCTCCCACACACGTACATCGTCCGCTCGGCCTGCAGCGTGCCGCAGGCTCCGGCGTCGGCGGCCTTGAAGAGCGGCAGATCCTGCGCAAGGAACGTCGAGGTGCCGGTGCTGGGGAGCCCGGTCCCCCCCGTGATGCCGTTCACCTCGTTCTGGTCGAAGGAGGCGATCTGCACGTCCCCGTTGGCGGTGTTCAGCTCCGTTCCACAGGTAGCGGTGGTGACCCAGAACTGAAGGGGCCCGCAGGCGGTCACGCTGGTGTTGGTCCAGGTGAGGCGCAGCTCGCTGCCGCACTGGTCCCCCCGGAGCGTGACGGCGGTCTTGCCGTCGATGAGGACGGAGATCTGCGCGAGGGCGGAGACTGACGCCGAGAGCGCGAGGGCGGCGAGGAGCGACGAAAGGCGCGTCATGACCGCGCCGGATTTAGCAAAGCGCGCGCCAGCGGGATACGGCCCCGTTCCCTCGGAGCCGCCCCTCTCACCGCGCTGGGAACGAGCCAATTGGGCATCCAGCCTCCGGAGGCACTGCCAATTTGTCAGTGGGCGCGCACAGAGAGCAGAGACGCCGTCTCCAGGGCGTTGAGCGCCGCGCCGCGGCCGGCGTTGTCAATCGCCACGATGAGCTGGAATCCGTCCAGGGCTCCACGCTGCGCGCGCACGCGGCCGACGTGGATGGCGTCGTCCGCGGTGACCAGCATTGGCATCGGGTAGACCTTCTCCGCCGGCGAGTCGAGCAGCTTGAGCCCCTTGCCGCCCTTGAGCACCTCGCGCACCCGCTCCACCGTCGCGCCCGCGCGCAGGCGGACATTGAGCGAGAGCACGTGGCCGAAGAACGTGGGCACCAGCAACGTGGTCCCCGCCACCAGCGGCGGCTCGCCGAAGCCCTTCCAGAGGAGCTCTGTATCCGCCACCAGCGCCTCCTCCTCCTGGCTCTCGCCCGCCGCGGAGAGCGGCCCGGCGGCAGGGATGATGTTGAAGGCGATGCGGTGAGGGAAGACCTGCGCCTCCGGGTCCCTGCCCGAGAGGAGGTCCGCGCTCTGCTTCTCCAGCTCCGCCACCCCGCGCCGCCCGGCGGAGGACGCGCCCAGCAGCGCCGTCGCCGTCACCTCCCGCACGCCCAGCGCGCTGCGCAAAGGCTCCACCGCGCCCACCACCGCGGCCGCCAGGGGCGATGGGCAGCGGACGATGCGTCCCTTGAAGGCGGAGCGGACGACGTCGGGGTTGTGGCCCGGCAGCACCAGCGGCACCGTCGCGTCCCCGCGGAACGCCGCGCTCAGGTCCACCGCCCAGGCGCCCGCGGACTGCGCGGCCGCCGCGAGCGTCCGGGAGACGTCCGCCGGCGTGGCGAAGAGGGCCACCTGGATGCTGCGGAAGCTCTCCGCGGTCGCCTTCTCCACCTCAAGCGTGTCCTCGCCGAAGGGCAGCTCTTCGCTCTCCGAACGCTCGGAGGCCAGCAGCGTCACGTTCTCCGCGGGGTGCCCCGCCGCCTCCAGCGCGCCCACCAGCTCCCGGCCCACCGCGCCCGTCGCACCCACCACTGCCACTCGCGTCTTCGGATCCATGGCCGGGCGCTATACGGCAACCGGGCCGCCGCGCAAAGCCGGTCAGTCTTCCTTCAGCCGCGCGGTCGGCGGCGGGCCCGGCAGCGGCGGGAACTTGGGGTTCCGCTCCGCCTCCGAGGGCCGGACGTAGTGCGGCTCGAGCGCGAACAGCGCGTCCAGGTCAAATGTCGACGGCAGCACAGCGAGCTGGGCGATGGCGACAGCCGTCGGATACTCCGCGCCCGAGAGCAGCTGCGCCTCGGACACGCCGAGCTCCCGGAGCCGCTTGCCGTAGTCCAGCAGCGCGGGCCCGGCGACGGAGAGCTCCGGGCGCGCGCGCAGCCGCTCCGCCAGCTCCTCGGGCGTGAGCGCGTCCTCTGCGCTGACGGGTTCGATGCGCCCGTTCGCGCAGCGGTAGGGGCCGACGTAGAGCTCGTTGATGCGGGCGACGGCGAGGGCCCACAGCTCCCGGCCCTCCTGCCCCGCCAGGAGCATCTGCGCCACCGCCGCCAGCGAGGAGACCGGCGCCACCTTGAGCCGGTGCGCATAGGCCAGCGCCTTCACTGCCGACATGCCGATTCGCAGACCCGTGAAGGAGCCCGGCCCGCGCCCTACGGCGATGCCTTCGAGGTCCTGGAAGCGCACGTTGTGCCGGGAGAGCAGCGCGCCAATCTCACCCGGGAGGAGCTCGCTCTGTTTCGCAGGCGGGCCGCGAACGACGTGCTCCAGCACGCGGCCCCCGTCGACCAGCGCCAGCGAGAGCGTGAGGGTGGAGGAGTCGAGCGCGAGCAGCACGGGCGCGGTCTATCGCGCGGATGCGGAAACAGCAAAGGCCGGTTCGGTGCTCCACCCCCGGCGCCGTGAAGGCTGGAGGCGTCCGAGCGCCGGCCAGAATGGGAGTGCATTGCTCTGGGCTCTGAGGCGGTGGCGGCATCCGAGCGTCTGCGCGGAGAGCGTGTGCGGTGCCTGCTCGGAGGCAGCTATCCCTGAGGGAGACGGGGCATGCGGGATAGGTATGGGCGGCTGCCGGCGGGCGCCCGCCGGCAAGCGCGACCGGGCGCGCTTCGTTCGAAGTCCGCTTCACTGCCCACTCCATCACTCCCCGAGGTGTTTCGTCGCCGGCCTGATGGATTGGCTGGAGCTGTCCCCGTGCTCCGCGACCGGATGGGGGCGCCTTTTCACTTTCTGTGCGTCCTCACGGGCGCCGCAGCACGGCGGTTGGTCGAAGTGGGGAGTGATAGGCACGCCGGCGAGTGCTAACGCTCCCCACTTCTCGGGGACGCGCCCGCCGCGGCAGTCGAGAACACACTGGGAGTGATGTCCGGGCCCTCTCGCGTCGGCGCAGCGGACATGCGCTCCATCGGTTGCGCGCAGCACGCCTCCACGACCGGGTTGGTCGACGAGCGGTTGCATCTGAGCCCTCAATTGGCTGCTGCAGACGACCGGCGATGCCTCCACCGCGGGCCGAAGTCGGGCCAGCTCCGAGGAGCGCACGGCGTGGGCCAACCCGCCCCCCGTCTCCCTAAGAGCCCACTGCGGTGCAGCCCATCCTGGCCGTCACCCTCGAACGCCGGCCGACCCGCTCGAAACCGCCGGCGGGCGTCCGGATTACTTCTGCCCGCTGGAGAGCATTCCCTGGATCTGAGTCGGATCGATCGAGGTACCCGCGGCCGCCGGTCCGCCCGTCATCGGCGCACCCGATCGCTCCGGAGCGGCCGCGCCGCCCAGCGCCGGGTCCATCGGCACGCCACCCGGCGCCGCCGCATCCACCTGGCCGCCACCCAGGGCCGCCATCAGCGCAGGATCCATCGGCGCACCACCCTCGCCGCCCGGCGCTGCCATCGATGCCGGATCCATCTGGCCGCCGCTCGCCATCAGCGCAGGATCCATCTGGCCGCCACCGAGCGCCGCCATCAGCGCCGGATCCATCTGACCGCCGCCCAGCGCCGCCATCAGCGCCGGATCCACTTGACCGCCCTGACCGCCGCCCAGCGCCGCCATCAGCGCCGGATCCATCTGCGGCGCTCCGGCCAGTGCGGGATCGCCGCCCATCGGACCGGCGCTCCAGCCGAACCCATCACCCACCGGCGCGGACTGCGCCTCGGTGCCGGGGTACGGGAGCGAGTTGATTGCCGCCTCCTGCTCAGGCGTGAGCTCTTCGGAGGGCGCGGCGGGGAAGAGCCCCTTGTACGCGCCCCAGAGCGCCGCGCCGCCCACGCCTACCGCGGCGAGCTTGGCCGCGACCGGCGCGTCGTGGAGGTACTTGGCGTTGGCCTTGAAGAAGCCGTTCTGCTGTTTCGCCCACTCGAAGTTGTTGGCGAAGCGCTCAAGGCGCTTCTGAACGAAGTTGCCGCCCTGGACGTCGCGGGCTGAGATCTTGTCGATCCGGGGAGCGTTGGGAACGGGAGCGTTGGGAACCGCCTCCGCCACCTCCGTCGCGCCATCCGCAGCGGCGGCGCGAGCAGCGTCCTCCTGGGCAATCCGCGCCGGGCTCTTCGCCTCACCTGCCAGCTTGTGAACGACCGCCGCGAGTCCTGCGCGAATCATTTTGAAATCCTTTTCGGAACGTCCGAAGCCGACCGGCGCAGACGCTGGCGCCGGACCTATGAGGAAGTATCGGGAGGGGACGGAGAAGGTTGCCGGAGTCCGAGAATGTGTTTTCAGCCGGGACTTCCGAGGGGTTGCGGTGAGCCATCCGACCGCTCAACAAGAAACCGCAACCCCCTTTACAAGCTCAGTTGGGGATCTGCTGCGGCGCGGGCTGCTGCGCGCCCATCCGCTGCTGCAGCGCCTGCAGGAGCTCCGGAGGAAGCTGTCCCTGCGAGGCCTGCTGGGCCAGGAAGGCCTGGAGCATGGCCGGGTCCACCGCCGGGCCCTGAGGCATGCCCTGGACGTTGGCCGCGAGCGCCGCCTGGGCCTGGGCCGGATCCATCGGCGCGCCGTTCGCCGGAGGAGCCCCGAACGCCGCCTGCTGCGCGTTGGCGTACTTCGTCTCCAGCGTCATCTGCTCATCGCGCTGCCTGAGCTTGTCCTCGGCGTCCGCCTTGGCGATGGGGACCGGAATCCCGAACCCGACGCCGAGCGTGGGGAGGATGCTCCAGTTGAACCACTTCCACATCTGCTGGTTCGCCGTCCGGCGCCCCACCTTCCAGAGCTCGTCGGTGGGCTTGCTCGCGAACACGGCCGGCTCGTGCGCGAGCGCTGCCGCTCGCACCGCCGCGCGGCGCTCGAGGAACCCCAGGCCCTCCGCCTTCGCCGCGTGCTTGACCCCGCGTTTCACCTCTTGCTTGGCAAGCTTCAGCGCACCCGCGTGCTGCAGCAGGTTCTCGTAGATCTCCGCCCGGGACGGCGCCAGGGCCTTGGAGAGCAAGCGCGTGCTGCCCATAAACCAATGGTTCCTGAGCGGCGGCACGTGCTGGTCAAAGTCCGCCAGCGCGCGCTTCATCCGGTGCTCGGTGCCCTTCTTCATCACCCCGCGCGCGCCCATGAACGGCGAGGCCAGGGTGACTGCATCCAGCGCCACCATCGTGAGGTCCATCAGCGACTGCTTGAAGCTCTCGCTGTTGAGCCCGGTCTGCGCGGCCTCGGTCACGCCGGTCCAGTCGCGGATGAGGTTGCGCGCCCGGACGACGGCCAGCGCCACCGCGCCGCCCACCAGACCGCCGCCAATCTTCCCGGTCCGCATGCTCACCAGACCGCCCACCGCGGAGCCGATGGTGAAGGCGGCGAAGTCCTCCGCCGCGCTGCCGGACTCCGTGGCGTGCAGGGCCGTCTGCAGGAAGGCCACCGGCCCGCCGTCCTTGTTGTCCCGCTCCCAGTTGGTCAGGCTCTCCTTCATCCAGGGGATGTCCTGGTAGTTCTTCCGGAGGTGATCCAGGCAGGCCTGGGCGTCGTTCGCCTTGTGCGCGGAGAGGTCCGCGTTCATCTCCATCATCACCAGCTGCGCGACGGCCTCGTGCTTCATCGGGCTGTTCGGCTGCTCCATCTGCAGGCGCAGCGCCTTGAGCGTCTCCGCGGCCGGCTTGCGGCGGGAGACGTCCTCCGCGGCGGACTCCATCACGAGCGCCTGGGCCATCCCCATCACGCCCTGGGTGCTGAGGATCTCCTTGAGCTGCGGGTCCGGGAGGTTCGCCGCCGCGTTGCGCACCTGCGTGAACGCGGAGAGCGCCCGCTGGGTCTCGCCAATCTGGAGGTTATACTGGCCGGTCGCCGCGTCCGCCTGGAGCGACAGCAGCGGCTCCTTCATCCGGTCCGCCAACGCGTGGAGCAGGTCCTGGCCGATGTTCATCGAGGTGGCGTCCGCGTTCATCGCGGCGACCTCGGTGTGCCGGGCCAGCGCGTCCAACGCCTGACCGCGCCGGTCTTCGGGCAGCTGCACCACCCGGTCCGCCAGCGCTTCGAGCTTGTCCTTGTTGACCGACCCGACCTTCTGCTCGCCGCCGATGAGGTCCACCAGCAGGTCGAGCGGGTTCCACCACTGCCGGAGGGTGCCGTCCGGCATGAACTTGTTGGTCTCGTCCGGAGTGAAGAGCGCCTCCAGCTCCTTGCCGTCCACGCCCAGCGCGGACCCGAACGCCTTCATCAGCTCTGCCTGCTGGCCCTTCGGGTCGTTCGCGCGGCCGTGCAGCTCCGCCAGCATGCTGTGGGCTTCGCCCTCGCAGCCCTGGGCGTTGCGCTCCATCCGGTCCGCGTAGGCGAGGAAGGTCTGCCGCTCCTGCGGCGAAACCGGCGTGCCCTGCGTGGCGTCCATGATGGCGGGGCGGGTACGCAGCTCCAACGCCAGCTCGTTGTAGGCCTTCTTCCCGGCCTCCACGCACTTGTTGATCGCGCCCTTGAGATCCTCGGTGTAGCGCTTCTTCGCCGCCTCGAACGCGCCCTTGGCCGCCGCATCCGACTTCGTCTCTTCGCCCGGCTTCGCAGGCTCGCCCGGCTTCGCCGGCTCACCCGGCTTCGCCCCCGGCGCCGCCGGCAGCTTCGCGCCCTGCGCGAGCACGCCCGCCTCGCTCAGGTGCAGGATGGCCGTCCGCTCCATCAGCGCCGTGCGCTCGTTCGGGGAGAGCCCCGGCAGAGAGCGCGCCTCGAACACCTGCGCTCGCGCCTGCTCGAACAGCTTGTGGCCGCCGGCGAGATCACCCTGCGCAATCTTCTGCGCGGCGCCCGACTCCAGCTGCTGGCTTGTCGCCATGACCTTCTGAAGCTGAAGGCCGCGCGCCTGCGCCTGGGCCTCCGGGGCGGGCGCGCTCTTCAGCTTGGCCACGTGCGCGTCCAGCTCCGGCGGCAGGGGCTTCCCGCCCGCCTGCGCGCGCGAGATGGCGTCGGCGCCGACGGTGGCGGTCCGCAGCCCGCGAAGGTCGTTCAGCTCCGCGCTCAGTCCCTCGCGCAGCTGCACGAGGTGCATCAGCTGCGGCTGGGTGAAGGCGAACTGAGCGGGCGGGTTGGGCGAGAGGGCCTTGCCCAGCACCGCGTCCAGCACGCTCAGCCGTTCGCTGAGCAGGTTCACGCGCATCTCGCCGCCCATCGGCGTGGTGCCGAGCGACACCGGCGTCCCCGCCGGGATGCGAAGGGAAGGATCTCCGGTCTGGATCAGCGCCTCGGCCACGGCCGGGTTGGCCTGGGCGAGCATCACGTAGTGGTCCTCGCCCACCTGCGAGGTCGGAATCCCAAATGCCGCCGCCGCCAGCTCCTGGATGGACATCTCCGCCTGGGTGACCGCCACCGCGTCATCCGACAGCTGCGCGCCGTCCACACCCAGCCCGCTCCCGCCCAGCTGCGACATCACCTGCTGCGTGGGCCGCGGGTCGTGGAAGGCTCCCGGGCTCTCCTCCGACGTGTTGTTCCAGCCCAGCCCCTGCGCTGCGACGGGTGCCGCTGCCACCGGCGCGGCCGCCACCTTCGCTGCTTGGGGCACACCGACGAAGTCGCTGTTCGCGGCCTGCGGCTGCATCGCCGGGGCGAGGCCCTCGGCTCCTGCCGGCCGGACCTCGTCCTCAAGCGCCTCCGCGGGGACGGGTTCCGACGCATTGGCCCGGGATGTAGAAACCTTCTGGATACTCATAGCTGGGGGTTCCGCCGGTTAGCGTGAGACCACTGAGTACATTCTCGACAAAGACCGCACACAGTTGCAGCCCAGCGACCCCACCTTCTCGTACTTTGTTGCTCATGTTCATTACAAAAGCCCAATCTGCCCCGTCTTAAGGCACTGAAACACAAATTAAATCATTGGGTTGGATGGCTTAAGGCCGCGAAAAAGGCTGGCTTCGCGGCTGAGAAAAAAACGTCAGCACAGTCGGAGCCGGACCCGCGCAACCCCTTGTTCGAACATCCCGAGCGCCCGTCCGGCGGCCTCGGAGACGTCGATCAGCCGGCCTTGGACGAAGGGCCCGCGGTCATTGATCCGGACCTTCACCCGCTTGCCGTTGCCCAGGTGCTCCACCTCCACGCAGGTTCCGAAGCGGAGCGTGCGGTGGGCGGCGGTCAGCTCGTTCTTGTTGAAGCGCTCGCCGCTGGCGGTGAGCCGGCCGTGGAGTCCGGCGCCGTAGTACGACGCGCTGCCCTCCCCCAGCCCGTCGTCCCGTCCATCGGGCCGCGCCGAGCGCGCGCAGCCCGTGGTCCCCAGCCACACCGCCAGCACCGCCCCGGCGAGGACCCGGCGCATGAGAAGCCCGCTACTGCAGGATGTACCGGGTGATGTCGTTGTAGAAGACCTTGACCATCAGCACGAGCAGCAGCGCCAGACCAACCATGTTGGCCACCTCGCGCGCACGCAGCGGGATGGGCCGGCGGCGCACGCCCTCCCAGAACGCGGCCAACAAGTGGAAGCCGTCCAGGATGGGGATGGGCAACAGGTTCATCAGGCCGAGGTTGATGGAGATGACCGCCATCAGCTGCAGGAAGCTGTCCGTGCCCTGCTCCGCCGTCTTGGAGGCCAGGTTGTAGAGCATCACCGGCCCGCCGACGTTGTCCCGGATGGTCCGGTCCGTGAGGATGCGCGGGATGACCATCGCCGTCTGCCGGATGATCTGCGGGACGATGTTCAGGGACTTCGCCAGCGCCTCGCCCGCCCCCAGCTGCAGCGTCACCTGTTCGACGGGTGGGGACTCCGCCGGCGTGGTGATGTAGCGCGAGAAGCCGGCGTCCAGCTGCGGCGTCGTCTGCTCATACGCGTCGGTCACGTCCAGCGACTCCAGGTGCAGCTGCGCGCTCTTCTCCTGCGCGCCGGAACGCCAGGAGAGCCGAAAGGGCCCCTGCGCAAGCGCGCCCATCGCGAGGTCCAGCGCCATCCCGTACTGGATGGGCTTGTCGTTGAGCGCGGTGATTTTATCCCCCCGTCGCAGGCCCGCCTTCTCCGCCGCGCTGCCCGGCCTCACGCCCACGACGTAGAGGTCCGGGATCTCCGCGCCGCCCAGCGCGGAGTAGGAGCTGCCCTCCCCCTTGGCAAGCGTCACCTCGACCAGCGAGGTGCCTTGCACCTGCGCGCCCGGGAGCGGAATGGGCGTGCTGCGCAGGACGCTCAGCTTGAGCTCGCCGTTCAGGTGCTTGAGGGCAGCGAGCATCCCCGCTTCGCTTTTCACCGGCTCGCCGTTGATGGAGAGGATGCGGTCGAACGTGCGCAGGCCCGCCGCCTCTGCCGCAGAACCCGCCGGCACGCCGAGCGTGGGCGAGCGCGGCACGGACTGGATGCCAATCAACCCGCGCGGGACGGTCTCCACGACCTCCTTCTCGTCCCTCCGCAGCGGCGTGAGCTCCACCACCCGCTGCTCCTGCCCGCGCTGGAGCGTGAGGCGGATGACCTGCTCGTAGCGCGGCTGAAGCGCGGCCCGCAGCTCGTCAAACGTCCGGATGGGGGTGTCGTCCACCGCGAGGATGCGGTCGCCCGGCTCCAGCTGGGCCATCGCCGCGGGCGAGCCCGGCTCCACCCGGCCCACCACGGGCGCCGTGAAGGTGTGCGTGCCCAGGTAGACGAAGAAGAAGACCAGCACCGGAAAGACGAGGTTGAAGACCGGGCCGGCGGCGACGATCAGCGCCCGCTTCCACGGCGCCTGCGCCAGGAACCCACGCTTGGCCTCTTCAGGCGACAGCTCCTCATAGGGCTGCTCGCCCGCCATCTTCACGTAGCCGCCCAGCGGTATCCACGCGACGCGGTACTCGGTCTCTCCCCGGGTGAAGCCGAAGATCCGCGGCCCGAACCCGATGGAGAACCGCAGCACCTTGACGTTCAAGGCCTTGGCCACCAGGAAGTGGCCCAGCTCGTGGACGGTGACCAGCACGCCCAGGAGCAGCGCGGTGAACCCGAGATTGGAGAGCGCCATAAGGAACGAAGAGTAACCGTCGCACCGCGAACCGACAACGCGGCCCCTTGTTCCCTACCTGACGCTCTTCACGAGGTGAGCAGCGGGCGCACGTACTGCGCGTAGGCGAACACCAGGGGCGCGTTGAAGAGCAGCGCGTCAATGCGATCCAGCAGGCCGCCGTGACCCGGGATGATCTTCCCGGAATCCTTTACCCCGTAGGCGCGCTTGAGCAGCGACTCGCAGAGGTCTCCCGCCGGCCCCAGCACGCCCGCGGGCAGGCCCACCAACAGACAATCCGCCACGGTGAGCGTCGGGAAGTAGACCGCCTTGACCGCGAACATCCCCACGACAGAGCCCACCACGCCGCCCGCGAAGCCCTCCCACGTCTTGTTCGGGCTGACCGCGGGGTAGAGCTTGTGTCGGCCGAGGAACCGTCCGGCGAAATAGGCCAGCGTGTCGTTGAGCCAGGTAACCGTCAGCGCGCAGATGACCCAGCCCAGCCCGTCCGGGCGCTGTCTCAACGCAGACAGCGCGGTGAGGCCAATCCCGCCGTAGAGCAGGCCGGTGATGAGGTGCGCCGCCAGCGTGGGCGCCTCCGGCAGCGGGCCGCGCACCAGGTGATAGCCCCACGCGATGAGGAAGAAGACCGCCACCACGCCCACCGAGAGCTCGGCGTAGGACGCCGGCGCGACGGCCGGGAAGAGCGGCAGCAGGAACGCGGCCACCATCCCCAGCAGCGCCGCCGGCGAGAGCCGCTTCTGCGTGATGGTGTAGTACTCCATCGCGCAGACCGCGGACGCGCCCGCCATCAGGACCGCGCTGAACAAGCCGCCCCGGTAGAGCAGGTAGAGGACGACGGGCAGGAGCAGCAGCGCCGAGACAACCCGGAGGAGCAGGTTCCTGTTTTTGTCGGTCAAGGAATGGCCTTCCCCCGCGGGACCTCATTCGCCGCGGGCCTCCGGACCTGCGCTGAGGTGAGGCCGAACCGCCGCTCCCGCCGTTGGTATTCCGCCAGGCAGCGCAAGAAGGCCTCCGTTTTGAACTCGGGCCAGTGCGCTTCAGTGAAGAGCAGCTCCGCGTAGGCGGACTGCCAGAGGAGGAAGTTGGAGATCCGCTGCTCGCCGCTGGTGCGGATGACCAGGTCCAGCTCCGGGAGGTCCGCGGTGGAGAGCAGCTTGGCGAACTGCTCCGGGCGGACGCTCTGCGCGTTCAGCTCCCCCCGGGCAATGCGCTCCGCCAGGGCGCAGGCCGCGGCGAGAATCTCCTCGCGCCCGCCGTAGGAGAGCGCCAGCGTGAGGACCATCTGCCGGTTGCCCGCGGACTCCAGCCGCAGCGCCTCCAGCGGCGCCCGGACGAAGCGCGGGAGGCGGTCCAGGTCGCCAATCGCGTTCAGGCGGATGCCGTTCTCCAGAATCTCCTCGCGCTCTTTTTCCAGATACTCGCGCAGGAGGTCCATCAGGCCCGCCACCTCGTCCGCCGGGCGCTGCCAGTTCTGCGAAGAGAAGGCGTAGACCGTGAGCGCCGAGAGCCCCACCCTCCGCGCGGTCCGCGTTATCTCCCGGACGCTGTCGGAGCCCTCCCTGTGGCCCTCCAGCCGGGGGAGACCGCGCGCCTCGGCCCACCGTCCGTTTCCATCCATGATGACGCCGACGTGGGAAGGGAGGGGACGGCGCTTGACCTCTTCCTCCAGGAGTTGGTGGGGGTGAATGGGACGGACGGTATCCATGCGAGCGCAGGCAACATAAAGTTTTCCGCCGCAGCGCGTCCACCCAAGGATGGCCGAGTGGTCGTTCTGCAACCCCCAACGGTCCGCCGCTGGCGGTCACGGGCCTCCGCGCCTAGGCTCTTCCCCCCACATGCCCCCGAAGGTCATCGGTCCCTACCGCGTGCTCGAAACCATTGGGAGCGGCGGCGTGGGGACCGTCTACCGCGCCATCGACAAGCGCAGCGGCGAAGCGGTCGCCCTCAAGCTGCTCTCCACCGGCCCCGCGCTGGACCCCCGCGCCGCGCGCCGGCTCGCCCGGGAGTTTGAGACCCTGGCGGACCTCTCCCACCCCAATGTCGTGAAGGTCTTCGACACCGGCGTGTTCCAGGGCTACCCGTACCTGGCCATGGAGCTGGTCGAAGGCCTGACGCTCCGCCACTACCTGTCGCTGAAGACCGAGGACCTGGCGTCGCCCTCCAAGCCCTTCTCCATCACCAGCGCGGAGCGGCGCAGGTTGCAGGGCTTGGAGTCGCCGTCCATGCGCTCGCAGCCGTCCCACCCGTCTTTTCCCTCCGGCGAGGGCGCGGCGCAGCCGTTCAACCTCTCCGCGTTTGCCGAGGAGAACCCCAGCGAGGAGGTCCAGTTCTCCAGCGGGCCGGACTCGGTGCGCGCGCTGGCGGATGAGGCGGATGAGCCTGACACGCTGGTATCGATGGAGTTCGAGCTCCCTTACGACGTGCCCACGGGCGCCCCGCCGGTGGCGCGCACGCCCGACAGCCTGGATTCGCTGAACCGGCCGGAGCGCCTGGGCCGGCTGAAGGACGCGATGCTGCAGCTGTGCCAGGCGCTGGCGTACATCCACGGGCACGGGCTCATCCACCGGGACTTAAAGCCGTCGAACGTGATGGTGGATGAGGACCGGCAGGTCCGGTTGATGGACTTCGGGCTGGCGAAGTTCCTGGCCGACGATGCCGCGGTGACCGCGGACGGCCGGCTGGTGGGGACGTTCCGGTACATGTCGCCCGAGCAGATTCTGGGCGAACAGCTGGACGCCCGCGCGGACCTCTACAGCCTGGGCGTCATCCTCTACGAGCTGCTCTCCGGTCAGCCGCCGTACGACGCGAAGACACCGTACGAGCTGTGGCAGAAGGTGCTGGAGACGGACTCGCCGGCGCTCTCGTCGCTCAATTCGAAAACGGACCGGCAGCTGGCCCGCATCGCCCACCGGCTCATCCGCAAGGAGCCCGATGATCGCTACCAGACCGCCGAAGAGGTGTACGAGGCGCTCTCGGAGTGAGCGACGACACCAGAGACCTGTCCATCCCGGACGCCGCCGCGGGACAGCGGATTGACCTGTTCGTGGGCGAAGCGCTGTCGCTCTCACGCGCGCAGCTGCGCAAGCTCTTCGAGGAGGACCGCGTCCGCGTCGACGGCCGGAAGGCGCAGAAGGGTTTGCGCGTGGCGGCCGGGCAGTTGGTGCGGGTGCGGCTGCCCGCGGCAGTGGACCCCGGCGTGACGCCAGAGCCGGCGCTTGCGCTGGCGGTGCTGGCGGAGGACGCGTCGCTCGTCGCGGTGGACAAGCCGGCCGGGTGCCCGTCGCATCCGCTGCGGCCTGAGGAGTTGGGCACTGTCGCCAATGCGCTGGTGGCCCGGTTCCCGGAGTGCGCGCTGGCGTCTGAGGATGTCCGCGAGGGCGGGCTCTGTCACCGGCTGGACGTGGAGACCTCGGGCGTCCTGCTCGCCGCACGCTCCCGCGAGGCCTGGCTGGCCGTGCGCGAAGCCTTCACGCGGCGGGACGTGGACAAGCGCTACTGGACGCTGGTCACCGGGCCGCTGGCCGACGAAGGGGAGATTGACCTCCCGCTGCGGCACCACCCCCGCCACGCGGACCGGGTGGAGCCGGATGTGTCCGGCGAGGAGGGCGGGCGGGAGGCGCTCTCGCGGTTCAGGGTGTTGGCGCGCGGCGGGGAGTACAGCCTGGTGGAGGTGCAGATTCTCACCGGTGTGCTGCATCAGGTCCGCGCGCACCTCGCGGCCATCGGCGCCCCCGTCGTCGGGGACGCGCTCTACGGCGGGCGGCCGGAGCCTTCGCTGCAGCGCTTTTTCCTCCACGCGCGCAGCCTCGCCCTCCCCCACCCGGTCACGCAGAAGCCGTTCTTCGCTCAGAGCCCGCTGGCGCCGGAGCTGGGGGAGTGTCTGGCCCGGCTGGGCATCTCACTGCCCTGAACCGGCCGCAGGCTTTGCAACTGTCAGAGGGAGCCGCCACAGTCTGCACACCGTGCAACCCAGGGCCCTCATCCACGTGGACATGGACGCGTTCTATGCGTCCGTCGAGCAGCGGGATGACCCCAGCCTGCGCGGCAAGCCGGTCATCGTCGGTGGGCACCCCACGCGCGGGGTGGTGCTCGCGGCGTCGTACGAGGTCCGGCCCTTCGGCGTGCGCAGCGCCATGCCCATGTCCCGCGCGGTGCGGCTCGCCCCTGCCGCGCGCGTGGTGCCGCCACGCTTCTCCGCCTACGCCAAGGCCAGCGAGCAGGTGTTTGAGATCTTCGAACGCTTCACGCCGCTGATTGAGCCGCTCTCGCTGGACGAGGCGTTCCTCGACGTGACCGGGTCGGTGAAGCTGTTCGGCGCGCCCGCGGAGATCGCCACGCGCATCCGCCAGTGCATCGCGCAGGAGGTGAAGCTGCCGGCTTCGGCGGGGATTTCGTCGGTGAAGTTCGTGGCGAAGATCGCTTCAGACCTGGCCAAGCCGAACGGGCAGCGGGAGATCCCCGCCGGCCAGACAGAGTCCGCGCTGGCGCCGCTGCCCGTCAGTCGGCTCTGGGGCGTGGGGCCGAAGCTTGAGGCAGAGCTCCATCGGCTGGGCCTGCGCACCATCGGCGACATCGCCACCAGCGACCTCGCGTGGCTGGTGCGGCAGCTGGGCGGCACCGGCGAGGCGCTCTTCCAGCTGAGCCACGGGCGCGATGAGCGGGAGATTGTCCCGGACCGGGAGGCGAAGAGCATTGGCTCCGAGGACACGTTTGAGGAGGACCTGGAGGGCGAGGAGGCCCTGAAGCCGCACCTGCACGCGCAGGCGCTGCGCGTTGCCCGGCGGCTGCGGCAGGCGGCCGTGAAGACGCGGGTGGTGCAATTGAAGCTGAAGGACTCGGCGTTTCAGCTCGTCACCCGGCGGACAACCCTCGAGGAGCCCACCGATGATGGGCAGGTGCTCTACCGCACCGCCGTCGCCCTGCTCACCCGCGCGGACCTCGGCCGGCGCTACCGGTTGACCGGCGTCTCTGCGCAGGACTTGAAGGCGCCCGCTGCACAGCTGGCGCTCTTCGTGCCGCCGCCCGCGCGCTCCGAGAAGTTGAACGCTGCGCTGGACCGCATTGCGGAGAAGTTCGGCACCGCGGCAGTCACCACCGCGGACCTTGCCGGCGAGGAGCAGGAGTCCGAGGAGGATGAGCTCGCCCGAAGGCAGGTGGGCGGGGCGCGCTTTGACCGCTCTGGCGGAGGGTAGCTCCCCACGTTCGCCTCGAGGAGCACCCTCGTTCGCCTCGAGCGTTGCGCCGTCAGGCGCCTCCCCCGCTCGCCTCGAGCGTTGCGCCGTCAGGCGCCTCCCCCGCTCGCCTCGAGCGTTGCGCCGTCAGGCGCATAGTCGAGAGGTGGCGCAAACCCGCGCACGGAACTGTGCCGGTTTGTTTCGAGCAGAGCGAAGCGGCGCATGAGCCAAGCTACGGAAGCACTGCCGACGTCTCGACTATGCGCCTGACGGCGCAACGCTCGACGCGAACGGGGGCTTTCCGCGAACGGGGGCTTTCCGCGAACGGGGGCTTCCCGCGAACGGGGGCTTCCGCGAACGGGGGCTTCCGCGAACGGGGGCTTCCGCGAACGGGGTGCATCCCGCGAACGGGGACAACCCACGAGGTGGTTCGCAACGAAGGTCAGGCTTCGTCGGGCGGAGGCGGCTTTGACCCCTCGCCTTCGCCTGACCGGCCCGCGCCTCCCCGGCGACGGCGGCGGCGACGGCGGGTGGGCCCTTCGGCGTCCGGCTTCACGTTCGGCGCCGCGCCCGCCTTCCACGCTTCGAGCGCATCTTTGTGCTCGCCGCTCGCCTCGACGGAGATCTCGAACACGGTGAGCGCTTCGTTGAAGAGCGGGTGGTGGCGGAAGCTGGACAGGGACCCGCGCCGGCGGCGCTCTCCGGTGAGCGTGCGCTGGGCGATGAGGAGCATCCGGCAGCGCTCGGCGATTCGCCGCGGAAGCCGCGCGGTGCGCACGAACTCGGTGAGGAGGTCTTCGATCAGCTGGGCCACCGAGGGGCGCCCAGCGCTGTCCCCGGCCGGCGGCGGCGGCGCGGCCCGCATGATGGGGACCAACAACGCCGCGAGGAGGATGGAGTCTTCCAGCGGCTGTGACGCCGCCCGCACCCGGCGGTCCAGCGCGCTCGCGTACGCGTAGAAGGTCCGCTCGCCTTCGGGGCCGTGCTGGCGGAGGTACTGGTCCACCGGCGGGAGGAGGAGCTTGAGCGCGTCCAGCGCGCCGAGGAGCTTGAGCGATGGCGCAGCGATGCCTCCGCGCACCAGCCGGAAGGTCTCCTCCAGGAGCCGCGGGGGTGCGCAGCGGGGCAGGTCTTCGACTGCGCCCTCCATCGCCGCGTAGGTCCGCGACTCAACGTCGAAGTCGAGCCGACAGGCGAACCGCACTGCCCGGAGGATGCGCACGGGGTCTTCCCGCATGCGGATCTCCGGGTCTCCGATGGTCCGGATGAGCCGTTCGTCGAGATCTCTGCGGCCCCGGACGTAGTCGATGACCCGCGCTTCGCCGACGTCGTAGAAGAGGCCGTTGATGGTGAAGTCGCGCCGCCGGGCGTCCTGCTCCGCCGTGCCGAAGACGTTGTCGTGGGTGATGAGGAGATCGCTCTCGACCTCGCTCGCCCCCTCTTCGCCCTCCCCGCCTCCCTCGAGCTCGGTCTGCAGCTCTTCCACTTCGGTGGGGTTGGCGCGGAAGGTGGAGACCTCGATGATCTTTCCGCCCTTGAAGTAGACGTGCGCCAGCCGGAAGCGCCGCCCAATCAGCCGGCAGTTGCGGAAGACCGCTCGCACTTCGCCCGGGTGGGCCGAGGTGGCGATGTCGAAGTCTTTGGGCTTGTGGTGGAGCAACAGGTCCCGCACGCACCCACCTACGAAGTAAGCGTGGTGCCCGTGCTGGCGCAGGCGGGTGACGACCTTCAACGCGTCGAAGTCGAGCGTCTGGGGGTCGATCTCCGCGGGCTCGCCCGTCGCTGTATGCGTGGGGACGAGCGCACGCGGATCCGTCTCGGCCACGTCCTGATCGGGGGCGTCGGTCGGGGCAATCTCGGGCAGTGAATCAGCCGCAGGGCTGACAGTTGAATCTCGCGACATCAGGGTCGAGGCCCCAGCGTGATGGAGGGGCGCTCTCAGGGTCCCGTCTATACCGCATCCTGCGACGAATGGGGATCTTGCGTGTCGAAACCACCTCAACGGTGCCAGGACCCGCTTGGGGGCCGCTTCATCTACCCGTGTCTACGAGGAGACCGGGTCCGCATCGTGGGTCTTCGCCCCAGATGGACCCGCGCAAAGAGCCGGGATCCCACGCGCCTCAGGGTCGCCAAGGTGTTTCGGCGGTCGGCCCCGGTTCCTTGGAGGCGGAGGATGGGCGCCCCTCCCCCCGTCCAGCGCCTGCCATCGGTGCTCGATGGGTACGCTCACGGTCTCCTGGACGCGCAGTCCGGCGAACAGGCCGGTTACCCCGTTGGGCTGCTCTCACTGCTTTCGGATGCCGCGCTCCTGGCTTCCACGCGCGAGCTCGTGAAACGCTCCAACGAGCTGCTCGCGGACCTCGTTCTTCACCTCGCCGAGGTGGACGAGCGCCAGCTCTTCCGAGCGCGGGCCTTCCCATCGATGTTCGTCTACTGCGTCGGGAGCTCGGCTTCTCCGAGGAGAGTGTCGGGGGTATCCCCACGCTTCGTCAGCGACTGCGGTCCGCTCAGTCGTCGCCGGGCCACACATCGCCGGGGTCCTCCGAGGCGCGCCCGCGGTGCCGGGGCTTCGCATCATCCAGCAGCGTCAGGTAGTCGATCTGCTTCGGGGGAGGCGGAGGCGGGGGCGTCCCGAGCGCGGCCAGTCGCTTGGTGAACGCGGTGAGGATGTCCGGGACGGGACGCAGCGCGGCCAGCATGGCGCCCGGGCCGTTGAGGGCCTGGGTGAGCGGCTGAATAACGCTGTGCAACGGCAGGCCGCGGCGCAGCAGGTCCTGGAAGGAGTTGGACAGCGTCAGCAGGTTGTAGCCAGCGGTCTGAACCATCTCGACGGCGATCTTGATGACCTGCGGCGCCGTGAGGTGGCCGTCCGCCATCAGCACCAGCGCCGCCTGGAAGTAGTTGAAGACGGGCACCACCCTTGGCCCGTAGCGCGTGAAGTAGGCCGGGGGGGTGAGGCGGTCCAGATGAATGAAGATCCGCCGCACGGGATCTGCCTGGGGTATCCGCTTCCACGCCCTCATCACGCGCTGGGCGTCATCCGGGTACACCTGCGCAGAGCTCAACACCTGCTTGAGCACGGGCTCTGACACCCTCCCCGCAATCAGGTCCGCGTACAGCGAGTAGACGAACGCGTCCGTCTCCGCGTCGTCGCCGAACAGGACCTCCTCCGCCTCCTGCGGCGCCTCGGCGCGGGACTCCAGGAGAACGGGGAGCTTGTAGCCCACCTGCCCTCGCAGCGCCTTGAACCGGCCCCGGATGAGGTTGCGGACGTTGTCCTTGAGGACCAGCTCGTCGAACTCCACGCCGTCCAACTTGAGCTTCTCCGACAAAACCGCGCGCATCTGCGTGGGGCTGCCGGAGACGATGCACAGGCGCGTGTCGCCGCCCGCGCGGAGCTCGCGGATGAGGGCCGCGGCGCCCGGGACGGCGACCTTCTCCGCCGCCTTCTGCAGCGCGGTCCGCACCAGCTGGCGCAGGGTGTCGAAGTCGGTGCGCAGGTACGTCTTGTCGAGGTCCCAGCGGTAGATCCGCCTCGGGGGCCGTGGGTCAATCCGGTCCGGCAGGCTCACTTCGCCAGGCCCTCCTCGATGGACCTCGCCAGCTCGTGGGAGACCGCCTTCGCCGCCACCTTCCCCGCGTTGGCGATGGCCCGGGCCTTCGAACGTCCGTGGGCCTTGATGAAGATGCGGTCAAACCCCAACACCGGCGCGCCACCGTACTGCTCCCAGTCGGTGACCTCCTTGAGCCGCTGGATGCCCGACGACAGCATGGCCAGCCCCACACGCCACACGAGCTTGGACTTGTAGGCGTACTTGGCCAGGTCCAGCACCGTCTCGTGCACGCCCTCCAACATCTTGAGGCAGACGTTGCCCACGAAGCCGTCGCACACGATGACGTCCGCCGTGCCCTTCGGCAGGTCCACGCCCTCGACGTTTCCGATGAAGCGCAGGCCCTGCAACTGCTGCAGGCGCGCATGCGCGTCCACCACGCGCGGCGGGCCCTTCTGGGACTCGGTGCCGTTGGAGAGCAGGGCGACGCGCGGGCTGGCGTTCTTGGAGATGATCCGCGCGTACGCCGCGCCCATCACCGCGAAGGCGACCAGGTCATCCGCGGTGGCGTCCACCGTCGCGCCCACGTCGAGGATGAGGGAGAACGGGTCATCCCGCGAGCCGTGGGTGGCGCTGGTGGGATAGACTGCCGCCAGCGCCGCGCGCCGGACGCCCGGGATGAGCTTGAAGTGCTTGGCGCACGCGAGGACGCACGCGCCGGTGTTGCCCGCGGACACGAGGGCGTCCGCTTCACCCTCGGCGACGAGCCTGGCGGCGACGGCGATGGAGGCGTCCGGCTTGCGGGCCAGCGCTTCGCCCGGCTTCTCCGCCATCTCCACGAAGCTCGCCGCGTGCTGCACGGAGATGCGCTCGCCGCTGTGGCGAACCTCGGCCAGGGCCTGCGCGATGACCTGCTGGTCTCCCACCAGAACCGCGTGAATGTGCGGCGCCTCCAACGAGAGGAGCGCCGCGCCGCGCACCACCTCCCTGGGGCCGAAGTCGCTCCCCATCACGTCGAAGGCAATGCTCACCGGCCGCGTCATCGAAGGGCGCATATTACGGTCTGCCGGCGGAAGTGGTAGCCCTCTGCCCTGCCCTGAACCTCAAGGGACCAACGGCTGCGGGTCTTTGCGTCGCAGCGTGCCCGCCAGCACCGCCGCCAGCGCGGCACACCCGAGCGTCATCGCGCCCGCCACGGCGTACGGCAGACCGGGCGCGACGTCGAACAACAGGCCGCCCAGCGCGGGCCCGGCAATGCGCCCCACGCACCCCATGGCCTGGTACGCGCCCAACGTCTGTCCACGCCGGTCCTCCGGCGCCTGCTGCGAGACGAGCGACGACAGGGACGGGTTGTTCAACCCGGAGCCCGCTGCGAGCAGCACCATCGGCGCAAACAGCCACGCGTAGCTGGGCGCCACCGGGATGCTCAGCAGGCCCAACGCGACAAGAGACGTCCCCGCGATGACGAGCGCGGGTTCGCCGAAGCGCTTGCGCAGGCGGCCAATAAACCCGCCCTGAATGACGGCGGAGGTGACACCCACGACGGAGAAGAGCCAGGCGGACTTGGCGGAAGCTTCGTGGGCCAGCGCCTCGCCCGCGGCGGTCCCCACGCCAGGCTGGAGGTGCTGCGTGATGAGGAACACCGAGAAGGTGCCCTCCATCTGGGAGAACGCGGTGGTGAAGAGGAAGAAGAGGATGAGCGCCAACCCGATGATGGGCAGCCGCACGACGGAGAGCACAGTGCCCAGCGACGCCGGGACGTGGGCGCCGGCCGCGCCCGGTTGGCGGGACTCCGGCAAAGCGAAGAACGCGAAGACCAGGTTGCCGCCGGAGAGCGCCGCGGCAAACAACCCGATGGCGAGGTTGCCGCCCCAGTGGCCCAGCACGCCGCCCACCGCCGGGCCCAGCACAAAGCCCAGGCCGAACGCGGCGCCCACCATGCCCATGCCCTTGGCGCGGTTCTCCGGCGTAGTGACGTCCGCGACGTAGGCCTGCGCGGTGGAGATGTTGCCGCCGGAGGCGCCGTCGATGATGCGCGCCAGAAACAGGAGCGGCAGAGACTGGGCGAAGGCGAACAGGAGGTAGCCAGCGAGGGAGCCCGCCAGCGAATAGAGCAGGACCGGGCGGCGGCCGTAGCGGTCTGACGCCCAGCCGAGCAGCGGCGCGAAGATGAGCTGCATCAGCGAGTAGACGGACAGCAACAGGCCGACCACGAAGGGTGACCCGTTGAAGGTGGTGCCGTACACGCCCAGCTGCGGGATGAGGATGCCGAAGCCCAGCAGGTCGAGCAGGACGACGCCGAAGATGACCCTGAGAGACCCGCTGCGCGCGCTCTGCACGCCAAGGACCCTACACGACGAGCCCCGGCTTCCCTACCGGGACGCGCTCTCGTTGTTCTCGCGCTTGCTCTGGCGTTCGATGCAGCCCTTGGTGAGCGTGTACTGATAGGTGCCCAGCTCGTCGCGCCAGTACTCGCCGACGTACGGCCAGTAGAGGTACTCGTCGGCGACGGCGGAGCTGAAGTGGTACTTGCGCAGCACGGAGCGCTCGCCGCCCTCCTTCAGCATCTCCGTGAGGAAGTCCTTCTCCTTGGAGGTGACCTCGAACTTGATGCGCAGGCCGTTGGTCAAAAGCTTCTTCAACTCCTCAAGCTCCGTCTGGAGCTTGCCCTTGGACATCAGGCCCGCCTTCTTCACCAGGGCTTCGCGCTGGAGCTTGAGGTTCTCCAGCAGGCTCTTGGAGAGGGAGGAGTACTTGAAGGTGTCGGTCTTGCCGCCGACGTCCATCTCCGACTCCAGCTCCAGGATGGAGTCGTTGGTCTTCTTGAGGTCCTTGTCGGTCAGCGCCAGCCGCAGGACGCGCTCCAGGATGATGTCGGTGGAGCGCGGGTCCAGCACGCCGTCCTTGTTGTCCTTCTGAATCCGCGAGAGCTCGTTGTAGTACTCGGAGGCGTCCATCTCCTTCTTCAGCATCTCGTCCAGCTTGTTGTGGACGGGGAGATAAATCCGCTCGAAGTCCTCCAGGATGCTGGTGGCCTCCTTGTAGCGGCAGTTCTCGTAATAGATGACCGCCTTGAGGATGAGCGCCTCCGGGAAGTACTCCTCCCGGAAGAACGGCGAGGAGAGCGTGATGAGGTTGCCCAGCGCCTGCTCGTACTGGCCAATGCGGTAGTTGGCCCAGGAGGACTCAAAGAGCGCCTCCAGCCACTGCGTGTTCCCGCGCTCCACCTTGCCGTAGTACGCAATGGCGTAGCGGTTCTGCCGGTGACCGTAGTGCGTACGGGCCAGCTGCATGAACGCCAGCTCTCTCAGCTCGCGGTCCATCTTCGCCTGCGACGCGGTCTTGTTCCCGCCCGGCCGGGTCATCTTCACCACGTCCTTCATGGACTCCAGCGCGCGCTCGAACTTGTCCTCGCGGAAGTAGGCCAGCGCTTCGAGGTACTTCGCGCGCGGATAGAACGGGTCCTGCCGCGGAATGAGGAGCGTGAGGCGCTTGACCTCATCGAAGCTCTTGTCCGCTTCGCCCTTCTGCTCCGCCTCGTCCAGCGCCTTGCCGCGCACGAAGTGGTAGCGCGCGAGGAGGTAGCGGAACTCGTTCCGGAACTTCTCCGGGAACTCGAAGTTCGCGTACTTGGCAATCTCGTCGAGGATGACCGTTTCGTTGGTGGTCTTGTGGCTGATGAAGAAGAGCCACTCCAGCGAGGTCTTGAAGAACTTGGTCTGCGGACCCTTGGCGAGGATCTTGGAGAACTGGCCCAGCGCCGAGTGGTACATGCCCATCCGGTAGAGCGCCTTGGCCAGCAGGTAGTGCGCCTCCAGATGCAGCCCGGCGAGCTTGGGATCCTGCATGAGCTCGTGGGCGGCCATCACCGCGCCCTCATAGTTGTCCGCCTTGAACTCGGAGACGGCGGCGTCCAGGCGCTGGCGGTCACTGCTCTTGCCGGAGACGTCCACCGCTTCGAACGTCATGGTGGGCGCGGCCTTCCCCTTCTTCTCCGCGGTCGCCGGCTTGGGCGCCTCGTCGGCCTTGGGGATGTCGACGCCCGGCGGCGGGAGCGGCAGCTCCTTCTCTGCCTTCTCCTCCTTCTCGTCGTCGCCCTTGGTCGGCTTCTTGGTCGGCGTCGACTTCTTCTTCTTCTTGCCGGAGAGGTCCAGGCCTTCAAACGACATCTGGGCGTGGACCGGCGTGGCGATGCAGAGCGCGAGGCCGACGGACAGCAGGCGAAGGACGTTCATCACCCTTCCTCGAAGTCAGTGGGGAGGAAGAAGGACAGGCCGATCTCGAAGAGGATCTGATTGCGCCACGTCGTGCGCCCCGCCCCCTGAAGCTGCTCGACGTAAGAGAGGTCCCGCAACTCCGTGCGCACCGCGAACCAGCGGTTCATGAAGAAGCGCGCCCCAATCCCGAGGTTGCCGCCGACGGTCATCAGGCTGGGGGGTTCGGACTCCTCCGTCGGCCGCGGCCCTGTGTACTGGATGCCGGAGGCGCCGAGGATGGCGTACATGTCGAAATGGAGGAAGGCCTGGGAGACCAGCGAGATCTTCCCGTAGATGGGCGCCCACTCGATGTCGCCGCCGAAGACCAGGTTGATGGCGCCCGGCGAGCGACCGAGCAAGAGGTCCAGCTCCGGCTCCGCGCAACCGCGCGCCAGCGGGTTCTCCGCGCCGGGGGTACAGATCTGCGCCGCGCCGGAGACCCTCTTCAGCGCATAGCCGCCGCGCAGGTTGATGGCGAAGCTCTCCGAGAAGTGAAACGCCAACGAAGCGCCAAGCACGTACTTGGTGAAGAACGTGTCCTTCACCGAGAGGGTGAACGACGGGCTGACCTCCAGCCGCATGCGCTTGAGGAAGACGTGACCGGACACGGGCCGGATGCGGTCCTTCAACGGTCCGAGCGCGTCCTTGTCCACCTCTGAGACGTCGCCAGCCTCGTCCTCGCTGTCCTGCGCGAACGCGGGCGCGGCGAGCACAGCCAGCCCCAGCACCGCCGTGAGCCGAAGCGCCTTCATCACTCGCCCTCCTTGCCCGTCGAGCTGAAGGGGATGAAGAGTGACAGCCCCACATTAAGCAGCATCACGTTCTGGGTGGATCCCTTGGTGGTACCGGCGGGCTGGTCGACATAGGTGGTGTTGACGACGGACACGTTCACCGCGACGAAGTCCTTGGCGACAAAGCGCATGCCCAACCCGAGGTCCGCGCCGACGCTGACGCCGCGAGTGGCCGCGGTCTCCGTGTTCACCGCGCCCATCCCGCCGACGATGTAGCCATCGAAGTGAAGGATGGAGTTGAAGAAGGCCACCTTGCCGTACAGCGGGCTCCACTCCAGGTCCCCCATCGCCATCCAGTACGGGACGGAGAAGAAGATGCGGCTCTGCAGCAGCGCTTTGGCGCGGGGCACGTCGTCGCTCGGGGTGGTCTGCAGCAGCGCGAACCGGCCCGCCAGCGCCAGCGTGTCCGCCAGGTAGAACGCCGCCCGAACGTTCACGCCCAGCTTGCTGTAGAGCGGATCATTGATGGTGAACGCGAACGCGGGGTTGAGTTCCACGCGGTGTCGCTTCAGGTACACCTTCCGTTGAACGCTCTTCACGCGGTCGTCCTGCGTGATGTCGCGCTCGCCCGTGAGCGCCTCCTGCTTGCCGGCGGGCGCCTTGTCGCCGTCTTTGGGCGCAGCGGTCGTGGGAGAGGCGCGCGCCGGCTTGGGCGGAGCCTCATCCTCTGGCGGTTTCTCCGCGTCCTTCTTCTGACCTTCCTCGGTCAGGTCGAGGCCCAGCCCCTCTTGTGCTTGTGCAACCGTCGAAAACAGCAGGAGCAGGACCACCGCTGCCGGTCTAACGATCAAACGGGATCTCCACTGAAAACGGCGCGTTGAAGAAGTCTTCCCTTTGACCAACGCGCCGGCATCCTACTGCGGGGTGTCAGGTGCAGCAATAAGCCGACAACGAAGAGAGGCCGGTGTACAGCAGTAAAAAGCTCAGAGCGCTCGCGCGCTTGATGGCTTGGATCGTTGTGTTACCGTCGGCGCCTCGCTTGGAGCCGCCCGAGGAGATCACTCCGGATGGATCGTTGCCGACTCGTGGCTGTGGCCGTCATCACCTTCTCTGTGCTCGGCTTGGCCGGGTGTCCGGCAGACACCGACCTGGGTGACCTCTGCACCCTGGTGCGGAAGAACCCGGACGGGGGCAAGCCGGTGGCGCTGCAGGAGAAGGACATCAAAGCGGGCCGCGACTACGTCTCTTTCGGCTACACCGGCTGCGAAGATCTGACGTGCGTCCGGTCGCTCACGACGCCGCTCAACCTGGCCGAGCCAGACGCGCCGGCAGCAGGCAGGTGCTCCCGGCAGTGCGTGGAGGGCACCACCTGCCCTTCCAACGTGAAGAACGTGACGCTCAGCTGCCGGGCGCTCATCCTGGACGAAGTCACCCTCCAGGCGTTCTGCGCGGCCAACCCGGACAAGTGCCGCAGCTATTTCGGCGCGGTCACCTCTCCCTACTTCTGCGCCGCGGACGCCCCGCCTGACGCGGGGATGTGAGCCTGTTCTTCGCCTAACGCGGCGCGCGTAAGCGGCCGGTAGATCGTTTTCCCGTCCCGTTCGTGAACCCTTCGTCGGCCGCCGGTGTCTGCACCGCGGCCCGCGTTTGAAGGAGCTCACATGAACCGGACCGTCGCGTACTTCGGCGCCGCAGGGGCGCTGGCCCTCGTCGCAATCCTCGCAGGGATGCCTGCCAAGCCCTTCACCCAGGGGCCCACCACGGAGCCTCTGCGCCCTCCCCCGCCGGTCTCGTCCGACGGCTCGCTCAAGATGGTGGGGCGGCTCTCCCATCCCTACGTCCTGCCCGGAAGCCAGGACCTCTTCGTCACCGTGGACATCACGGGCGCGGAGGTGCCCGGTGCAGAGCGCAGCCCGGTGAACCTGGCCCTGGTGGTGGACCGGTCCGGCTCCATGAGCGGCTACAAGCTGGAACAGGCCAAGAAGGCGGCGGTCCGGCTGGTGGAGCAGCTGAAGGATTCAGACCGGCTGGCCATCGTCCACTACGGCTCCGACGTGAAGTTTCTCCCCGGGCAGCTGGCCACCCCCGCCAACCGCGAGCGGATGGTCCGCTACATCGAGGGCATCTGGGATGATGGCGGCACCAACATCGGCGCCGGGCTGGAGCGGGGCCGCGCGCAGCTGATGGGCGCGATGGCCGAGTTCAAGATCAACCGCATCATCCTCATCAGCGACGGCCAGCCCACCGAGGGAATCACCGACGTGCGCGCGCTCACGCAGCTGGCGCGCTCGGTGCGCGAGAGCGGCATCGCGGTCAGCTCCATCGGCGTGGGCGAGGACTTCAACGAAGACCTGATGCAGGCCATCGCGGAGAACGGCGCGGGCGCGTACGGCTTCCTGCAGGACGCCGGGCAGCTGGCCACCCTCTTCCAGAAGGACCTGCAGCGCGCCGGGACGGTGGTGGCGCGCAACGTGGAGCTCTCCTTCGACCTGCCCGCGGGCGTGGAGCTGGGCGAGGTCCTGGGCTACCGCGCAACCCAGGCGGGCCGGACGATTCGCGTGCCTATGCCGGACTTCTCCGCCGGTCAGCTGGAGCGCGTGGTGGCCCGCGTGCGCGTCAGCCCGCAGAGCGCGGGAGGCGCCTTCGACGTCACCACCCTGTCGCTCGGCTACTCAGACCTGCTCAAGGACAAGGCCATCCACACGACCGCGAGCCTGGCCGCGATGGTGACCGAGCAGAAGGAAGAGGTGGCCAGCCGCCGCGACAAGGACGCCACCCTCTTCGCCACCCGCGCGCTCAAGGCCCAGAACTTCGACCGCGCCGCCGCGTCGCTCAAGCAGGGCGACCGCGCCGGAGCGCAGCGCTGGCTGGAGGCGAACCCCGCGCTCCTCAAGGACGCCGCCGCCGTCGCCGGTCCCGCGGCCCTCGCCGAGGACCTCAAGGAGCAGGAGGAGGTGTCCAGCGGCTTCGAGGGCGCGGCCTCTCCCGAGGCCGTCAACGTCGAGGTGAAGAAGACGCGCAGCAAGTCCATGCGCGGGTACGGCAAAGTCGGAAGCATCTACTAAGGGACGCAGGGAACAACGCCATGACCGCCACCGCCGTCCTGCAGCTCCACCACCGCGAGATGTTCGAGCGGAACGTCACCCGCGCGCTGTTCTTCGGCGCGACGGCCGGGGCAATCAACCTGGCGCTCACCGCGCTGCGCGTGCCCTCCCCGTTCTACTACCTCTGTATCGCCGCGGCGGCGCTCGCCTCCGTCCGGGGCGACAAGATGGACCGGATGCTGTTGTCCGGGCTGTCGGTGGGGCTGACCGCGCTGCCCTGGGCGCTGGGCGTGTCGCCGCTGTGGACATTGGCGCTGTCCGGCGCGGCGGCGGGGGCGGTGATGGTGCGCTCGCGACTGTCCGCGGGTGGCGAGGAGGGTTCGCTGGGTGAGAACCGCCCGGGCCCGCTGCACTACGCGGCGTGCGCGCTCTTGGCCGGCGCGCTGGCCTGCGGCGGCTCCGCGGTGGTGCAGGTCCTCCTGGCGCGGATGGTGGAAGCGCAGACGCCCGCGCTCATCACGCTGGGCGTGTCGGGCGCGGCGATGTCGCTCTTCGTGGCGCTGGGCTCCTTGGCCGCCCACCTCGCGTTGCGGCCGGATCCGGTGGAGGCGCGCTGCGAGGAGCTCATCCCGCAGCTCGACGGCGAGCTGCAAACCCTGGCCACCCGCATGCTCACGCTCTACCGGCAATGCGGCCAGTCGCTGGCGCAGCTGCCCCGGCAGCCGGCGCGGGAGGAGCTTGCCCGCACGCTCTCGCGCATGACGCGCGAGGCGGTGGAGCTGGCGTCGGAGTGGACGGGCGTGGAGGCGCAACTGGAGCGGGACGCGCACGAACAGCTCACCGCGCAGATTGCAGACCTCGAGTCCTCCGCCGCCCGCGCACAGGACGTGGTGGCCCGCAGGCAGCTCACGCTGGCCGCCGCCTCTCTCAAGGAGGAGCTCGTCCGCCTGGGGGAGCTGGCGCTGCGACGGGAGCGGATTGTCGCGAAGCTGAAGTCCGAGGTCGCGCTGCTGGACCGGGCGCGGGTGGGCCTTCTGGGGATGCGCAGCGGCCACGCCCAGCTGAAGGCGGCGGAGCTGTCCGCGCTGGCGCGCAGGTTGGGCGCGCTGGCCTCCGCTCAAAGCGCTGAGGCCCGGGTGGCGGACGCGGTGGCGACCAGCGCAGAGCTGTCGCACCAGGAGGCGGAGCTCGCCGCCGCCAGCCTGAAGGCGCCGCCGGGCGAGCCGATGGAGACAGACGAGGCAGCGACTGCCCCAAGGTCACGGCTGCCCCAGGCCTGAGTGGGTTGGACCGCTCGCGGCGGCGAGGTACCATGGCCCTTCGAGAGCGCCGTGGAGGTCGGATGCCGCAGCGGCCACACACCCCCCCTGAGCACCCCGCCCCTCCGGACGCCGAGCGCCCGGAGCCGGGCGACCGTGACAACACCAAGACCGTGGAGATTCCGGCCCTTCGGACCGCAATCCCTCGGAGCCCGTCGCTGGTGACCGTGGAGCGCTTCCGGCCCCCGCCGCCTCGCAAATCCCGGCAGTCCAAGAAACGCTGAGCTGGCAGTCACCTGTCAGGCGGCGTGACGGTCGGCACTTCGAAACCTTCGCGCGGTCCTCGCGACAATTCGCTACCACCGGTGTCGCCAAACCTGTCCGAGGGCCATTCATGGGCATCCGCGTCTCGAACCAGAACGAAGTCCGGAGCACCAGCTCCTCTCCCTCCACCCCTCCCGCGCGGTTCAAGCTGGAGGGCAGCTCGAAGGTCGACGTGAAGGAGGCCTCCGATGTCGCGGCCATCCCGGGCGGCGGCTTCATCGTGGTGGGGGACCGGTCCGACAGCGCGGAGTACATCACCCCGGAGGGCGACTCCGTCCGCTTCAAGCTGGACGGCATCAAGAAGCGGCAGTCCGGCCTCGAAGCGGTGGCGTATGACCCGATACGCAAGAACCTCTTCGTGGCCTCCGAAGAGAAGCAGGAGCTCTACCGCTACCAGATGAAATTCGACGGCAAGAAGCCGCCGGAGGCGACGCTTCAGGCGACCACCAGCTACGAGCTGGAGGGCCGCGAGAACAAGGGCGTTGAGGGCCTGGCCTACCTGCCCGGGGACGCCTCCCCCACCGGCAGGCCTCAGCTCATCATGGCGAAGGAGGGAGACCCGAAGATGCTCCTGCTCCTGGACGACAAGGGCGAGGGCAAGCCGCGCGAGATTGAGCTGGACCACACCATCAAGGACGCCTGCAAGGACTTCTCGGCGGTGGCGGTGGACCCGGTGAGCGGCCATATCTTCATCACGTCAGATGCGTCTTCCCTCCTGGCCGAGGTGCGGCTCAAGCGGAAGGGCGACGCCGTGGTGGCGGAGCTGATTCAGGCGCTCCCCCTGCGCGACTCGCACAAGAAGCCGCTGGAGCGCGTGGAGGGCGCCACGTTCGACTCGAAGGGCAACCTCTACATCCTGCAGGAGAACAACCGGAAGCTCCTGCAGCTGGAGCGCAAGTAGCGCGTCAGGGCTGCACGACGATGTTCTCCGTGCCGTGGAGCTCCACGGCGCCGCCGGCCTTCAGCCCGACTTTCTGGCTGTAGCCTGCGGGGACCTCCAGCACGTAGAGCGACGGCGTGCTCACCCCGCGCGACTCCATTGACTTCGGGGTGGTGTTCTCCACGATGCCGGCGATTTTCAGCTCGCGCGTGATGAAGATCATGTCCAGCGAGATGAGCGTGTTGCGCATCCAGAAGGACTGGTAGGCGTCGCGCGGGAAGATGAAGAGCATCCCCTTCCCGACGGCCAGCGCCTTGCGCCACATCAGGCCGCGCATGCGCTCTGGGTCCGTGGCGGCGACCTCCACCTCCACCACGTGCGAAGCCCCATAGGCGTCCTTCAACACCACGCGCGCCAGGGGCAGGGGCGGAGGCACGTAGCTCTCTGCCGTGGCGTCCACAGGGGCGGCTTCGACAAGCGGCGCCGCCGCGTCAACCGGAGGAAGAGGTGCAGGCGGGCGCGCTTCAGGCTTGACGGGACAGGCCGCCGCCGCAAGCGCGCACGCGGCCACTGCCAGCGCGCGAAGGGGCGTCACGGCTTGGGGCTCTTCTTCAGGAGCTTGCCGGTCAAGTCCGAGCCCAGGCTGTCCGACATCAGCTTCTCCACCACGCCCTCGAACTCGCCGCGCTGCTTGTCGTCCGAATAGATGAACCGGATGCCCATACCGGGCTCCTCGCCGTCACCCTTGGACCAGACGACTTCGCCGAGCAGCTCGAACGGGGCCTCGCGGTGGGGCACGGTCAGCTTGAAGAGGAAGCGGGTGCCGATGGGCAGCGGCTTCTTCGTCTTGATGAAGGTGCCGCCCTTCGAGATGTTCTTGGTGTAGTCGGCAAAGAAGGAGTTCAGCTTCTTGTAGTCGACCTTCAGCTCGATGGGCGCTCGGGTGTGCTGGCGCCCCTCGTTGCCTCTGTTCTGGTCAGCCATTCGGCGAGGAGTATAGGGATCCTGATGCGACAAGTCCTGATTCGCGCCGCCGGGCTCGTTCGGCGCCCGCCGGTGTGGGTGGCGGGGCTCCTCCTGGGCGTGGGAGGGGCGGCGCTGGTAGGCGCACCGCTCTTTGGCGTGCCGGGGTACGAGCTTTCCGCCGCCATCGCCATCGCCACCGGGCTCTGCGGGGGCGTCATCGGCGCCGCTGCGGGGTTCCAGGAGCGCAGGCTGCTCCGGGGCGTGGACCCCCGGCCGGCCGGCGCCACCCGCCTGGAGGTGCCGACGGAGGTCATCCTCGTCGCCTGGGGTGCCGCCGCCAGCGTCACCCTCGCCTGCTGCGCCCTGCCCTTCCTGGCCGCGACCGCGTTCGCCGCGCTCTCCTCCGCGTGTAACCCCTTCGCCAACGCTTCCTTCTATCCAGTCCTGGTCATCCCCTCCGCCCTGCTGGCCACCGTCACCGGCGTGCTCTGCGCGCTGGCGGCCCGGCGGAGGCGTGGGGCCTTCGGCCTCTACGCGCTCGTCCTGCTCACCTCGCTGGGCCTGACGGCGTTCCCGCTCCTCGCCGGCCCCCAGGTCTTCGCCTACAACCACTTCCTCGGCTACCTGCCCGGGCCGCTCTACGACGAAGCGCTGCAGCTCCAACCGGCGCTGCTCTGGTTCCGGCTGCAGACGCTCGTCCTGTGCGCGGTGGCGTGGCTCTTGGGCGCGGTGCTGCTGGACCTGCGGACCGGCAACCTCGGGCGGCCGAACGCGCGGCCCGGGGCGCTGGCGCTCCTGGCGGTGGCCTGCCTGCTGGCGCTCAACGGCGCGCTGCGCGCGGACGAGCGCGGCTACTTCATGTCCAACGCGCTGCTGGAGGAGAAGCTCGGCGGGGAGCGCGTGACGGAGCACTTCCGCATCCTCTACCCGCGCTCGAAGGCGCGGCAGGACGTGGACCGGCTGGCGAGGGACTTGGAGTTCCGCCACGCGCAGCTCCTGGCGTTCCTGGGCGGCGCGCCGGAGGAGAAGCTCCGGGTCTACGTCTACGCCACCGCCGCGCAGAAGCAGCAGTGGGTGGGCGCCGCGCGCACGCAGTTCGCCAAGCCCTGGCTGCACCAGCTGCACATCAACGACGCGCCCTTCCCGCACCCGGTGGTGAAGCACGAGCTCTTGCACGTGATGGCCGCGCCCTTTGGCAGCGCGCCGTTCGGCGTCACCACCCGGGCCGGCATCTGGCCGCTGATGGGCATCATCGAAGGGCTGGCGGTGGCGGCGGAGGACCCCACCGATGAGCTCACCTTGCACGAGTGGGCGGCGGCCATGCGCAAGCAGCAGCTGGCGCCGGACATCCGCAGGCTGGTGCGGCCGGAGGGCTTCTACGCGAGCGCGCCGGCCCGGGCGTACACGCTGGTGGGCTCCTTCCTGCGCTTTTTGGGCGACACCTACGGCGCCCAGAAGCTGCGGGCCCTCTACGCGCACGGCGACTTCGAGGGCGTCTACGGCCGGCCGCTGGACGCGCTCGCGGACGAGTGGGAGCGCTTCCTGACGGCGGTGCCGCTGGACGAGGCGGCGGTGAACGTGGCCTTCGAGCGCTTCCGGCGCCCGGCGCTCTTCGCCCGGCCCTGCGCACGGGAGGTGGCCACGCTCTCGGAGCGCGCCGGCCAGCTGCTGGCGAGCGACCCGTCGGAGGCGCGGACGCTCTACGCGCGCTGTTCGAAGCTCCAGCCGGACGAGCCTTCATATCGCCTGGGTGAGGCGCGCGCGCTGCAGCGGCTGGAGGCGTACGGCGAGGCGGCCGGGGTGCTCTCGGCGCTCTCGGCCCACGCCAGCGCGGCGGCGCCGGCAGTGCGAGCGGAGGTCTTGATGGCGCAGGCAGACCTGGCGCAGGCCAAGGGCGAGCCGAAGCTGGCGCAGGACGCGCTGACGGAGCTCTTGTCGCTGCGGCCGGGGACGGCGACGGACCGGACCGCGGAGGTGAAGCGGTCCGCGCTGGGGACGGACGACGCGTCCAAGGCCATCTGGGGCTATGTGGCGGGGGACGCGCCGGAGCCGCTCAAGCTGTTGCTCTTGCGGGAGGCGGTGGACTTCACGAAGAGCCAGCCGGTGCTGCACTACCTCATCGGCCGGCGGCTGCGGCAGGAGGGCGCTTCGAAGCTGGCGGTGCAGTGGCTCAACCGAGCGCTGGTGGGCGAGCTGCCGGCGAGCGTCCGCAAGGAGGCGCTGCGCCTGCTGGTGGAGTCCCTGTACCTCGCGGGCGACTGCCAGGGCGTGCGGAACCAGGTGGGGCAGCTGCCGGGCTACGGCGCGGCGTTCAAGGCGGGCGCGGAGGAGTGGGTGGCCCGGTGCGACTTCGAGGACAAGGCGTACAAGGGAGCGCTGGTGCCGAAGGAGACTTTCCGCTAGAGGGCAAAAAGGCCTTTCGCGAAAGGGATGCGATGCGGTTCGAGACCAGGCAGCGGATCAACGCCACGCTGGACGAGGTGGAGCGCGCGACGTTTGACCCGCGCTACCCCGAGTTCCTGCTCAAGCACCACGGGGTGTTTCTGGAGGTGCAGCCGCTGGAGTCGAAGGAGGAGGGTGGCAAGGTGCGCCGGAAGATCCGCTACCGGCCCAAGCCCGTCATCAAGTCCATCGGCCCCAAGACAGTCCCGCCGGAGTGGTTCGCCTTCGTGGAGAGCTCCAGCTACGACCGGGCCAAGAAGGAGCTGACCTTCAGCAACGTCCCCACCAACCCGAAGATCAGCAACCTGCTCATCAACAACGGGACGCTGCGCCTGCGGGAGTCCGGCGGGCAGACCGAACGGGTGATGGAGGGAGAGATTGCCTTGAAGCTCCCCTTCCTGCTCAAGCCGCTGGCGATGATCGCCGAGCCGATGATCAAGTCCGAGGGCCTCAAGCTGCTGGACGCCGAGGTCCCGGTGCTCGAACGCTTCATCGCCGAGGTCCTCCGGGCTTAACGGACAATTTGTCATCCGCGCCGAAAGGCCTGCTGCCAACGTGGCAGGTTCTTCGTCGTGGGGCCGGGGCGAGCCGCTGGAAAGTGCCTCGGGCAGCGCCGCGCCTGGGCGTGGCACGGAGCATGTAATGCAGCCGTCGACCATGAGACCTCACCCGCTCCTCCGCCGCCTGGCGTTGCTCTGTGCGCTGGCGCTTGTCGCCGGGTGCACGCCCAAGCGCATCCCTGGCACCGACATCGAGGACACCCGGGAGACCCGGGCCATCCTGAACGTGATGGAGATGTACCGCTCCGCGGTGGAGGCCCGGGACGCCCAGGGCGTGGCGGCGCTGGCGGACCCGTCGTTCAAGGACGACGGCGGCAGCGCCACCACTGAAGACGACCTCGACTACAAGACCCTGGCGCCCCGGCTGGCGGAGCGGCTGTCGCGCATCTCCGACGTGAAGCTGGAGCTCAACGTGAAGAAGATCCTCTTCCACGAGGACCTCACCGCCAGCGTCATCTACAACTACTCCACCAGCTTCAAGATGCCAGGGCTGAGCACGCGCGTGCAGAACGCGTCCGAGATCAAGCAGATGTGGTTCAAGCGCGTGGGCAAGGACTGGAAGATCGCCTCCGGCATCTAGAGCGCCAGCAGCGACCGGAAGCCCGCCTCGCCCAGGCCCCGCAGCGCCGTCACCCGCGCCAGGTACGTCCGGAAGTCTTTGCGCATCAGCCGCTCTGGCGGCAGCGGCGACAGGTGGAAGTCGCGAATCCGTGAGAGCGTGTACCGGACGGCGCCGAAGAGCGCCTGGAGGAAGAGGCCCTGCCGCTCTGCTTCGGTGAGGGGCCGCTCGCGCTGGTAGCCCTCCAGCAGCGCGCGGCAGAGCTCCGGCCGGTAGCCCCCGTCAAAGCACCAGGCGTTGAGCGTGATGGCCAGGTCCAGTGCGTAGGCGTCCAGGCAGGCCATCTCGAAGTCGAAGAAGGCGCTCACCCGGTCGCCCAGCCACTTCACGTTGTCCAGGAAGAGGTCCGCGTGGATGGCGCCGCGCGGCAGCATCCCGTGGTCCTTCTGCGCCGCCAGCGCGAGGGCAGCGGTGAGCTCCGGCAGCGCGCGGGCGACCTCCGCGTCCGCGTGGCCGCGCAGGCCTTCCAGCCAGCCCTGAACGCAGGCGAAGTCGTACGGGTTGGACCGGGCGGCGGAGAAGGAGGCCGTGAGGCGGTGGAGCTTGCCCACCTCTTCGCCCAGCCGGGTGAGCAGCGGCACGGTGAGCCGGTCGCGCGTGAGCTCCTCGCCGGCCAGGTAGTCGAAGACGCTCACCCGGCCGCCTTCGAGGGCGATGAAGGGCGCGCCGTCCCGGGTGGGGAGCGGCCGGGGCGCGGGGAACTGGGCTTCGGCCAGGTGAGCGAGCAGCGCGGCCTCGAAGCGCAGCTCCGGTTCGCCGCGGGCCGTCGTATGGCGGAGGAAGAAGCGGCCGCGGTCGGTCTGCAGGCGGTAGTTGGTGTTGATGGAGCCCTGGGGGACGCCTTCGGCGGAGCGGAGCGCGCCCAGCCCGAAGGCGCTGGCGGCCTGCTCCAGCGCGGACTTGGGCAGCGGTGTGTACACGGCCAAGACGACCCCTCCGGCGACGCGTTGACAGGCCTGATTTGGCGACGTTATACCGCTTCGCCCTCGAGGCGGAGGTCGGTCCATGGCAGAGGCGGAGAACGGGAAGGCACGAGACTGGAAGAAGCGCGAGAGCTTCTCCTCGGCGCTCGTGCAGATTCTGGTGGTGGCGGTGCTGCTGGCGGGCGCCGTCTGGTTCATCTACCAGCGAGGGATGAAGCGGGACTCAACCGCCCGCATCCTCAAGGAAGTCCGTACCACCGCGCTGCGCGACAACCCGTCCGACCTGGACAAGGCGCTCGCGCAGCTGGATCCCCTCTGGGAGATTGACGCGAACGCGGCGGACGGGCTGGCGCTGGCGGCGGATCTCCAGGCGGAGAAGTGGCTCATCCACCGCCAGCCGGACGCGGAGAAGAAGGCCAAGGAGTACCTGGAGCGCGCCAAGGCGCAGGGTTCCCGCTCCGAAGAGCGCTACGGCACCGAGGCGCTGGTCATCATCGCGGACGGCAAGGCGAAGGAGGCCGACGAGTTCGTGGAGGAGCTACGCAAGCGCGGCGGCGCCAGTGCCCGCCTCTGGTACGTGCAGGGCCGGGCGAACCAGGTGCTGGGCCGGCTGTCCGCGGCGAAGAGCGCCTACGCCACTGCGGCGGACAAGGCGTGGAAGGACCCCCGCTTCACCACCGCGCACGGCGAGGCCTTCCTCGACGAGGGGCAGTACATCCCGGCGATGGAAGCGTTCACCAAGGCGCTGGGCTCCAACCCGGAGCACGTCCGGGCGCGGCTGGGCCTCTCGCTGGCGCAGCTCTACAAGCGCGACCGCGTGAAGGACGCGGCGGACGCGGTGGCCGAAATCCTCGGCAAGAGCGCGGAGCTCACCCCTGCCGTCAAGGCGCGGGCGCTGGCGGTCAAGAGCGAGCTGGCGGCGTTCGACGGCAAGTTCGACGACGCGGTGAAGGCGGCCGACGAGGCCATCGCGGCGAACCCGGAGGACCACTTCGCCTACTTCGCGAAGGCCAAGGCGCTGGCGCAGAAGAAGGACCCGAGCGCGCTGGACGCGTTCCAGACCGCCATCTCCAAGCGCAACACCGCGCCGGTTCTCTACTTCGAGGGCGCCCTGCTCTCCTCGGCGCTGGGCAACACCCGCGGCGCCATCGCGCTGCTGGATGCGTACGAGACCACCTTCAAGGACGTGAAGAACATCACGCCCGAGGGAGAGACCCCGTACCTCTCGCGCGATGACCGCTACTACATCACGCGCGGCGACGTGCTGAAGGACAGCGGGAAGCTGGACGAGGCGATGGCCGCCTACGACAAGGCGATTCTGGCGAAGAACGTGAACCTGGTCCGCGCGCACTACGCGAAGGCTTCCCTGTTCCTGGCGAAGAAGGAGTTCGACAAGGCGCAGAAGAGCCTGTCGGAGATTACGCCGCCGGACGGCAGCGGCAGCCTCGCCGAGGCGTACCTCGCCATGGGCGAGACCCTCTTCGCGAAGAAGGACTTCGCGCTGGGGTGCCAGAACTTCGCGTTCGCGCTGGCACGCTTCAAGAGCCAGCAGGCCCCGAGGGAGAAGCTGAACACCATCCTCGAGGACGTGAACAAGCGGCTCCTGGCCACCGGTCAGAAGCCGATGGCGAAGGCCTGGATGAACGAGGCCAAGCCCATCATTCAGTAACTTATGGTTCGCTCGACCCCGCTCACTTCGAGCGGGGGATCTGGTTTCCGGGCAGTCAGCGCCGAGACGAGGGTAGCGCGAGCCCGAGCGGGTTCGGGCTGCGGGCTTCCGGGGAACGGTGTCTCGGGTAGGGGTACGGAGCACGCGTTCGCGTTCGCGTTCGCCTTCGTTCACGGGTACGGGCCCGGGTTCGGGTTCGGGCGCGGGCAGTCGGTCACGGCTGAAGCGCAACGACGGGCGACCCCTTCAGGTCGGCGACCGGACGAGCCGTGCGCGGTGCCCCGAACCCGAACCCCTGCCCGGGCCCGTACCCGTGAACGAAGGCGAACGCGAACGCGAACGCGTCCTCCGTACCCCTACCCGAGACACCATTCCCCGGAAGCCCGCAGCCCGAGACACCGTTCCCCGCAGCCCGCAGCCCGAGACACCGTTCCCCGCAGCCCGAGACACCATTCCCCGAAGCCCGCAGCCCGCACAGCGCAGCGGTACTTGCACCAAGCTTCGGGAGCACTGCCGACGTCTCGACTATGCGCCTGACGGCGCAACGCTCGACGCGAACGGGGGGGGACAAGCTGCGAGTGGAAAATCCCCGCTACAGCAGGCTGTCCTGGGTCCAGGTGGCGGAAACAAAGCGCCACTCGCCTGACTCCAGCGCCAGCTTGGCGTCCACGCGGTAGGACCCCATCACGCTCTCCTTCGCGAGCTCCTCCAGCCGCGCAGCCTCCGACCGGCCAAAGACAAACTTCCCCTGGAAGTCGGCCGATCCGCCATTGACCGTCACCTTCATGTCCGCCACGAAGACGCGGACCCAGTTCCCTCGGAGAATCTGCCCGAGAAGGAAGCCCTTCAGCTCCTGCTTGGTGAAGCCATCCCCGCCTCGGAACGTCTCCGAGACCTGCTCCATCACGAAGGCGACGTCCTTCTGCTCCGCGGCGCGGGCCATCTGGACGACCTTCCGGCGGATCTTCTCCTCGGGGTCATCCTTCTCGCGGGGCCAGAGCAGGAGGATGGCGGCGGCCACGCAGGCGGCGCCGGCGATGGCGGCCAGGCGCGTCCCGGTGAGCGTCACGCGCGCGGCCCTTCCGGCTCCATCACCAGCTCATCCGCGTCGATGATCTCCAGCGGGCGCAGCGCCTCCCCAATCTGCTTGAGCCGCCGGTCCGAGAGCCCTTCGAGGAAGACCTTCATCTGGGGGTAGCTCTGCATCAGCTCCCCGAAGGCTGAACGGTCCAGGGCCGCGGTGGCGGTCTTCCTCGTCGCGGCCACGGTGGCGGTGGCGCGCAGGCCGGTGAGCAGGGAGATTTCACCCGCCACGTCGCCCTCGCGCAGCACGCCGAGGCTGACCTTGCCGCCCGCCGGGTCGTCCTTCTGCACCATCAGCTCTCCGGCGAGGACCACGAACAGCCCCGTCGAGTGCTCCCCTTCCGCGAGCACGCGCTCGCCCGGCTGCAGCGCCTTGAAGTTGAACCGCGCGAGCAGCGCGGCCCGCTCCGACTCCGGAATTTGAAGAAACAGCGGCGAGCTGGCGAAGAGGTTGCGCGCCATCCGCTGCTGGGCGAACTCGGTCAGCGCACCGGTGACGGAGGGGAAGTGCTTGGCCAGCGCGTTGAGGTGCTCCCGCCGCAGCTCGAAGACCTCGGTGTCGGTGACCGCCGTCACGCTGGCCGTGGGCGGCGCACCGGTGAGGAGCGAGAGCTCCCCGAAGATGGAGCCGCCGCCCAGGTACGCCAGCGTCTTGCCGCGGTTCCCGTCGGACCGGGTGACCTCCGCCTTGCCGGCGACAAGGACATAGATGGTGTCGCCGCCTTGCCCCTCCTCCACCAACGGCTCCTGCGCCTTGAGCGCGCGGAAGCCCATGTGCGTGACCAGGTCCACGAAGGCGTCCCGCTCCAGGTCCGCGAAGAGCGGCAAGGGCGGGCGGGCGGAGGGATCCGCGTGGCCGCCGGGATCCGGCGCGGCCAGGACTTCGATGGCGCGGTTGGAGAGCGCCTCCCCGGCCAACGTCATCAAGTCCTCCTGTACGTTGCCGTCGTACAGGGTCTCCGGCGGCAGCGGCGGGGGGACGGCGGCGCGCTTGTGCGTGGCGCGCGCGGCGCGGGCGTGAACGCGGGCCAGCGTGTCGCGCAGCCGCCGCTCCTGCGGGCTTATCTGCAGGGCCAGCTTGCAGGCGGCCATCGCGGAGAGCAGGTAGTCCCGCTTGAGCAGCCCCTCTGCACAGGCGTGGAGCGCGGTCACCGCGCGCTCCTTCTCGCCCAACTCCGTCAAGCACCGCGCCGCCTGCATGCGGGACCGGTGGTCTTCCGGGTTGCGCCGTACGGCTTCGGCGAAGACGCCCAGCGCCCGCTCGAACTGGCGATCCTCGAGCAGATCCATCCCCAGCTCACGCAGCGATGACTGGCTCATGGGAAGAGACGAACCATACGCCCCTTCAACCGCCGTGTCAGGGCTGCATCGAAGCCAGGACTTCTTTGGCCCGGTGGTACACGGTCGAGTCCACCGGCGCGATGTCGAGGATGATTTTCAGCTGCCGCCGGGCCTCGCGCGGGTCGCTGTCGCGCACCTCGTAGCCCTTCGCGTACAGCTCCTCAGCCGTCTCCGCCAGCCGCTGCAGGCCCTCCTTCGCGCGCTCTTCGGAGGGGTTGAGCTTGAGCGCTTCGCGGAAGTTGCCGGCGGCGGCCACGTAGTCCGCGCGCGAGTACTGGTCCTTGCCGCCCATCAGGAGGGCGGAGGCGAGCTCTTCGTCAATCAACGTCCCCAGCGCGCCGGTGAAGCCGATCTGCTGGTACACCTCCCGCGCGCGGCGCAGCGGACGGATGGCGCTGCCCAGCGCCCCGGCCTTGAACTTCCGCTGCCCGTCCTCGAAGTTGCGCGCGAAGGCGGGGATGAGCTGCCGCAGCTGCAGCGAACGGGCGCGGACGCCGGGGTCCTCCGACCGCTGCTCCGCCACCCGGTCGCACTCCAGCGTGGCGCGCTCAAAGTCGCCCGCGTTGAACTTCCGGGCCACACCCATGAACTGCATGTCGACCTGGGCGGCGCGCTCCTGGTCATCCCGGCGCTTGGCCAGCTCCACGTTCTGCCGCCGGACCCGGTCCTGGTTGCGGCGGTCGTTCTCCAGCCGCGCCCGGAGCTCCACCAGCTTCGAGGTGAGCTCGCTGTGCCGGGGCGGCGTGAGGCCGGCGATGATCTGCTGCGCGGTGTCCGCATCCGAGAGCGCGAGCGCCTCCTTCGCCTTGCCGTAGAGGTAGTCGTCGTTCTTCGCGCTCACCTCCGCCCGCAGCGCCTGCGCCCGCTCGTTCCGCTTGGGGCTCACCGCGGAGAGGGTCTGCAGCTCCGCCTGGGCCTCGAGGAACTTGTTCGCGCCCAGCAGCGCCTGCGCGCTCTTGAGCGTCTTCTCCGCGGCCAGCTCCCGCTTGGCCTTCTCCCCCAGGCCGTCCTTGTCGGAGCCCGGGTAGATTTGCGCCGCGCGCTCCGCCGCGCTGACGGCCAGCTCCAGCTCATCGCGCTCCAGCGCCCCGCGCGCGGCGGCCAGCTGCGCCTCCGCGGCCACCAGCTTGGGATCTTTGGGCTCCGGGCGCAGGACGACGAAGAACGTGATGGCCAGCGCGAGCACCGTCCCGACGGCGCCCACCTTCACGCCCAGACGCTGGCTGGCAGAGAGCGCGCCCCAGGACGCCTGCACCGCCTTGACCGCCTTCGACTCCTTGAGGCGGGCGACCAGCGGCTTGCGCTCCACCGCGGGCTCGGCCGCCGCTGCCGTCGCGGGCGCCTCCTCCGCCGCCGGCTCCTCGGCCGGAGGGTTGGCGGCCGCCTCCTCCGCGCGGACGAGCGCGAGCGCCTTCTCCGCGTCCGCCGCCGCCTTTGCCAGCGCCTCCAGCTCCTTCTTCTCCGCCTCCTCGCGCGCCCGCTTGTACTGGGCCACCTCGTCCACGAAGCGGAAGCGGGTCTTGCCGATGGCGATTTCGTCGCCGTCCTTCAGCAGCACCTCGGTGACCTTCTCCCGGTTTACCTTGGTGCCGTTGCCGCTGCCCAGGTCGCGCAGCAGCACGCCCTTCTCGCCCTGGATGAGCTCCAGGTGCCGCCGGGACACCGAAGCGTCCGAGAGCTTGAGCTCACAGCCCTTCACCCGCCCCACCACCATCCGCACGCCGCGGAAGCGCTTGCTGCGCCCGGCATCCGGGCCGCGAACAATCTCCAGCCGGAACGGCGGACCGGCGCGGGTGGCCTCGCTCGCGTCCTCCTCGTCGGGCTCCTCCACCGGCGCCACCCGGGTGGCGCCCCTGCCGCGGGACCTTGTGAAGGAGCGGCTCTTCAGGCTGCGCGAACCTTGAACCTCCTCGTCGTCATCCAGGCCCTGGAAGGACTCGTCCTCCGCCGGGTAGTCGTCCTCGCCGTAGATGTCGCTGTTCTCGTCGGCCTGCAGCGGCGGGGGCGTGTCATCGCCGTCGAGCGGCAGGTCCTCCAGCCGGTCCTCGTCTTCCGCCTCCACCTCCTCGGAGACGACCTCTTCCTCGGCGTCATCCTCCTCGGCGGCGGCGACCTCGTCGTCGTCGTCGTCGTCCGCGGCTTCCAACTCGTCCCGGGCGACGTCGTCGTGCTCCTCGTCCGCGGGGGCCTCCTCGAGGACATCCTCGCCGGGCCGCGGATCCAGGGAGGCGTACTCGGAGCCGGTGATGTATTCGCCGTCGGCGTCCTGAGTCTGCGGCGGAGGCGCTCGCTCGCCGCTCATCCGGCCGGGCGGGGCATGCCATTCGGGGACGGCGGGCGCGCCCTGCTCAGTGCCGTGGTCCCCGCTGTCGCTCTCCAGCCGGTGGGGATGCGGGGCGGCGGGGTCCGTGCGGTCATGAGAGCGTCCGCTGCCGGACGCCGAAGGCTGGGTCCCGTCGTCCGGGCGAACGGGCGCCGGGCGGACGTCCGTCGGCCGCTCGTCGGAGCGCATCACCTGGGCGCGGCTGAGCGGACGGCGGGAATCCCGCTCCGCTTGAGAGGGCAGTTGCCGGCGTGGGGCCATTGGAGAAGGTGGGATGTTATCGGCGGCATCCCCCCCAGGGGAAGCGCCGGTCCTCCATGGCAGGCGAAGGTAGGACTGGCTGTATGAACGCGGCGTTGCGGGGTCGATTCCGGGTCGTTACTGTCGCCGACCCTATGGCCCGCCCTGCTCCGAAGAAGCACCCACCCCGTACGAGTCCTCCTGCACCCACCCCTCCCCTGCTCGCCATGGGACTGGTCGAGCGCCTCCTGGCCGCGGCCATGGAACGCGGCGGCGACTTCGGCGAAGTCTACGTCGAGCGCGCCGTCTCCACCGCGGTGTCGCTGGAAGAGCAGAAGCTCAAGAGCGCGCAGACCGGGCTGACGCAGGGCGTGGGCATCCGCGTCATCTCCGGCGCCAAGGTCGGCTACGCGTATTCGGATGACCTGGATGAGCCGGCGCTGATGCGGGCGGCGCGGACGGCCGCGATGATTGCCCAGGGCGGCGGCGCCGAGCGCTCCTTCAAGGTGAGCCGCACGCCCGCGCCCAGCTTCTATCGGGTGGCGCCCGCGCTGAGCGAGGTGGAGGTGGCGCGCAAGGCGGACCTGCTCACCCGGGCCAACCGCGCGGCGCACCGCTTTGACCCGCGGGTGAAGCAGGTGATGGCGTCCTGGGGCGACTACAGCAAGCGCATCTGGGTGGCGAACACCGAGGGCCGCTTCGCCGAGGACGTGCAGGACCTCTGCCGGCTGGGCGTGCAGGTGGTGGCCGTGGGCAAGAACGGCGAGCGGCGCACCGGCTTCTTCGGCGGCGGCGGGCGCGTCAACTTCAACCACTTCGACACGTTCACCCCGGAGAAGGTGGCGCAGGAGGCCGCGCGTCAGGCCATCGCCACGCTGGGCGCGGTGGACGCGAAGGCCGGCCAGCAGTCGGTGGTGCTGGCGCCGGGCTGGAGCGGGATTCTGTTGCACGAGGCGGTGGGCCACGGGCTGGAGGCGGACTTCATTCGCAAGAAGACCTCGCTCTTCGCCGGCAAGCTGGGCCAGCAGGTGGCGAGCGACAAGGTGACCGTCATCGACGACGGGACGGTGGCCAACTCGCGCGGCTCCATCAACGTGGATGACGAGGGCCAGCCGGGCGAATGGAAGGTGCTCATCGAGCGCGGCGTGCTGAAGGGCTACCTGTACGACTCGCTCAACGCGAAGCTGATGAACCAGCGCTCCACCGGCAGCGGGCGGCGCGAGTCCTTCAAGCACATGCCGCTGCCGCGGATGACGAACACCTATCTGGCGCCGGGCGATGAGGACCCGCAGGACATCATCCGCGGCGTGAAGAGCGGGCTGTACTGCGCGCAGTTCGGCGGCGGGCAGGTGGACATCACCAACGGCAACTTCGTCTTCGAGGTCAGCGAGGCGTACGAGATTGAAGACGGGAAGATTGGCCGTCCGGTGAAGAACGCCACGCTGATCGGCGTGGGGCCGGAGGCGCTCAAGCAGGTCTCCGCGGTGGGCTGCGACCCGATGCCGGATCCCGGGCTGGGGACGTGCGGCAAGGATGGCCAGTCGGTGCCCGTGGGCGTGGGGCTGCCGACGGTGCGGATTGACAACATGACGGTCGGCGGGACGAGGGTCTAGATGGCGAGCTACGAAGCGCTGACGAAGAAGCTGGTGCAGCGGGCGAAGAAGCTGGGCGCGACGCAGGCCGAGGCCTTCCTCCAGGTCGGCCGCGAGAGCAGCGTGCGCGTCCGCGACGGCGAGATTGAAGACCTCACCGAGGCCGTCTCCAAGGGCGTGGGCGTGCGGGTCATCTCCAAGGGCCGGCTGGGCTTCGCGTACACGTCGGACTTTCAGCCGGACTCGCTGGACGCGTTCGTGGGGCGCGCGCTGAAACTGGCGGAGGCCGCGGCGCCGAACAAGCTGAACGGGCTGCCGAAGGGTGCCGACTTCAAGGGCCTGGCCGACGTGGGCGAGCTGCATGACCCCGCGGTGGCGAACCTGGCCTCGGACTGGAAAATAAAGAGCGCGCTGGAGATAGAGAAGGCGGGCAAGGCGCTGGACCCGCGCGTCACCACCTTCGACAACGTGGGCGCGGGCGACTACGTCTCCGAGGTCTACCTGGCCAACAGCGAGGGGATGACCGGCGGCTACTCCGGCACCTACGTGTACCTGTACGCGAGCCCGGTGGCGTCCCAGGACGGGCAGCTGCAGACCAGCTTCTGGATTGACTACCGGCGCTTCCTCTCAGAGCTGGACTCGCCGGAGAGCGTGGGCCAGGAGGCGGCGCGCCGGGCGGTGCGGATGCTGGGCGCCAAGAAGGTGAAGAGCCAGAAGGTCCCGGTGGTGTTTGACCCGCTGATGGCCGCCGGCTTCGTGGGCAGCGTGGCCTCCGCGGCGAACGGGGACGCGGTGTTCAAGAAGGCGTCCATCTTCGCGCCGCTGCTGGGCAAGCCGGTGGCGAGCAAGGGCGTCACCATCGTGGACGACGGGCGCATGGCGCGCGGCCTGGGCACCAGCCCCTTCGACGGCGAGGGCGTGCCCACGCGGCGCACGGCGATCATCGACCGCGGCGTCCTGCGCTCCTTCCTCTACGACGCGTTCACCGCGCGGAAGGCGAAGGCGAAGACGACGGGGAACGCGGCCCGTGGGTACAGCTCCATGCCGTCCATCGGCACCCACAACCTCTACCTCGAGGCGGGCGACCAGAGCCCCGAGGCGATTGTGAAGGGCGTGAAGGACGGTTTCTACGTCACCTCCATGCTCGGGCGCGGCGCCAACACCGTCACCGGCGACTACTCCCGCGGGGCGAACGGACTGTGGATTGAGAACGGCGAGCTCACGTACCCGGTGATGGAGGTCACCGTCGCGGGCAACATGCTGGAGATGATGCGGGGCATTGACGCCATCGGCAGCGACCTCACGTTCCGCGGCTCCGTCGGCGCGCCCACCGTTCGCTTCGCGGAGCTGACTGTCTCAGGCGCCTGAAAGCTCGTCTTTGGGAGGGGTTCACATGGCAGGGAAGACCGCGGCGAAGAAGCCGGCGAAGCCGCGCCGGAAGAAGGCAGCGCCGGGCTCGAAGGGGCTCTCACCGTCCGACGTCGCCTCCACGCCCGAGGACGGCACGGAGCTGGCGGCGCTCATCAAGCAGGACGGCGGCGCCCCGCTGGCCATCTACCGCGAGCCGCTGGGCGGGCACACCGTGGTGCTGGCGTCGCTCCCGCTGGAGAAGGTGGAGCCCACGCCCTACCAGCGGGACCAGTCGGAGACGCACGTGAAGAAGCTGGCCAACGCGATGGAGCGCGTGGACCGGTACCTGGACCCCATCATCTGCGTGCGCCACGAGGGGAAGTACTGGAGCCCCAACGGCAACCACCGGATTGGCGCGTCGAAGCTTTTGGGCGTGAAGGCGATCATCGGGCTGGTCCTTCCAGACCCGGACGTCGCGTACCAGATTCTGGCGCTCAACACGGAGAAGGCCCACAACCTCAAGGAGCGCTCGCTGGAGGTCATCCGGATGTACCGGGGCCTGGTGGGCGCCAAGGGCGGCAAGGAGAGCGACTACGCCCCGATGTTCGAGGAGCCGCAGTTCGCCACGCTGGGCGCCGCCTACGAGAAGCGGCCCCGCTACTCCGCCGGCGCGTACAACCCGGTGGTGAAGCGGCTGGAAGCGTTCATGGATGACCCGCTGGAGAAGGCGCTCAAGGTGCGGGAAGCGCGCGCCGACAAGCTGCTCGCCTGGGATGACCTGGTGGTGAGCGTGGTGGAGAAGCTCAAGGCCAAGGGGCTGCTCAGCCCCTACTTGAAGAACTTCGTGGTGGCCCGGGTGAACTTCCTCCGCTTCAAGAAGGGCGGCGAGTTCGACTTCGACGAGACCCTCGACAAGATGATCGAATCCACGAAGAAGATTGACCCCGACAAGGTGAACAAAGAGGACGTCGCCAAGATGGGCGGCGGCTCCGCGGAGCCCGAGGAGTAGGCCTCAGGGTTTGACGAGCTTTCGCCAGCGGCCCGCCTGCGCGGTCTGCGTCCAACTGGAGAGCGGCGAGGGCAACGGGCCGTCGCCGTAGATCAGCAGCGCGTCGAAGCGCAGGACCGCGTCGGGCGGGAGGTCTCTCAGGCTGACGGGCAGCGTTTGGCCATCGCGAAAGCGGACGGGGTGGTGGTCCGCGCCCGCGAAGAAGTCGTGCCCTACTCCGCCGTGCGTCGCGGTCCACCACTGGCCCAGGTGGATGCCGTAGATGTTCTTGCTGCCGAGCACCGTGTAGCCCGGGAGCGAGAGGTACCCGTGGACGCCGGGCGGCGGCGGCGCCTCCACCATCTGCGCGAGTCCGTCCACCTCGCGGGCGAAGCGGTGGTGGAAGACGGCCGCCTGCACCAGCGCGCCGAAGGAGAGGGCCGCGAGCACCAGGCGCAACGGCCGGTTCAGCGCTGCGCCGTCGACCAGGGCGAGGCTCGCCATCCCGGCCAGCACCGGCAGGCGGGTGCTGATGAGGTAGATGCCGGAGAGCGTCTTGGGCGTGACGGCGTAGAGCGCGACGAGCGCGAGGAAGACCGCCGCGGGGCCCGACGGCTCCACCTTCCGCCGGCGCAGGTAGAGCAGGAAGAGCAGCACCGTCGTGGCCAGAGGCGCGGCCGTGGTGAGGAAGCCCTCGGGCCGGTAGTTCTGGAAGAACCAGGCGTAGTGCGACTCCAGCGCGTACGTGGTGGGCGGCCAATCTCCCGGGGTGACCGCGCGGTTGGCCATGCTGAGCATCTTGCCCAGCGCGGGGAGCGCGCCTGCCACCACGCCCGGCGCGGCCAGCGCCACCGCGCGCCTGCGATCCGTCCGGGAGAGCGCCAGCGCCGCCAGCGCCACGCAGAGCGCGGCGAAGGCGACGAGGTGGGAGAGCATCACCGTGAGGCACAGCAGCGCGAAGAGCGCGGTCCACCGCCAGCGCCGCGGTGTTGGGTCCAGCGACTTCACGTAGGCCGCGAGGGCGAAGAAGACGAAGGGCTGCGCGAAGAGGCCGGGGAGCAGGCCGTACCAGTAGGAGATGTTGAACGCGAGCGGCAGGCTGAGGAGCGCGAAGCCGTCCGGGCGCCGGAAGGCGCGCAGCAGCGCGACGGCGGAGAGCGGGAAGAGCAGCAGCGTCACCCAGAGCGCGACGCGGATGGCGAACGCGCCGCTGGTGACCCAGGCGAGCGGGAGGAAGAGCCAGAGCGGCAGCCCGTAGCCGATGGGGACTTGAACATCGTAGACGGCGGCCACCGCCGGGTCTGGGCGCAGGAGGAGGTTCTTGAGGGTCTCCAGCTGCGCGCCGTGCGCCGCGAGGTCCACGCAGGGCGGGAAGCCGTGGACGCACCAGGCCGCGAAGAGCGCCCAGGCCGCGAAGAGCGCTGTTGCGCGAGCCCGCTCAGCGTTCACGCGGGAAGAGCAGCAGGTCCAGGTGTCCGGTCCCTCGCGACGCCAGCAGCGCTTCCAGCGCGTCCGCGGACTGGGCGTTGAAGGTGCCCGCGTAGCTGCTGATCTCCTGCGCCTCGTAACCCTCGTTCGCGAGCTGAGTGAGGAGCTCTCGCCCGGAGCTGCCTGACACCGCGGCGAGCGAGGAGGGCGTGTACTCCATCAGCAGGACCGGCCGGCAGCGCCGCAGCGTCTGCAGCATCCCGCGCAGCGCCAGCCCTTCGGCGCCCTCGACGTCCATCTTGATGACGTCCACCTGCCGGTCGCCGGCGATGTCATCCAGCCGCCGGATGGGCACCTCGTACACGGACTTCTTCCAGGCGCGGTCGTTGAGCAGCGTGAAGGAGCCGCTGTTCGCGCGGTCCGGGAGGCCGAAGCGCGCCACGCCGTCCGCATCTCCCAGCGCCACGGGGAAGAGCTCCACGTTCTGGAAGCCGTTGAGCTGGACGCTCTTGGTCAGGAGCGCGTGGTTGGGGGCCATCGGCTCGAAGGCCAGCACCCTCCCCTTCGGCCCCACCCGCCGCGCGGCGAGCAGCGTGAAGTAGCCGATGTTCGCACCGACGTCGACGAAGGTGCTCCCCTCCGTGAGCAGCTCTTGCAGCGCCCAGGTCACGAAGGGTTCGTAGCCGCCCTTGCGCTCCAGCTCCCGGCCGACACCGTGGTCGTTCGCGTCGATGACCACCTGCAGCCCGCCTACGGAGAGCGTCCGCTCCACCGCGGGCGTGGCCTCGTAGCTGGAGGGCTCGCTCCGCGCGCCCTGCCTGCGTTCGAACTCCTCGCTGTCGAGGAAGTCTCCGATGAGCTCCGCCACCGAGAGCTTCAGGCGCCGGGCGCGCGTGCGGTGGTGGAGGAACCCCTCGGCGTCCGGCGGGCGCCCGAGCAGCAGGCGGTACGCGAAGTACACGTCCAGCGAGGTGGCCCTCCGACGCGCCAGCAGCCTCTCCAGCGCCGCCAAGGCCGCGCGGTTCACCTGGCGGTTCATCCACCGCGCCGAGGATTGCGCCCGCCGGAGCAAGGGCCGCGCAGGGGCTGGGATGAAGGGCAGCATGGCGCGGCGGACCATACACCGTCCGTCTGGGGTTTCGACTTGGGGCCGCGCCGAGTGCTATCTCGCCTGGGCATGACGCTCCTCGCCCTCGCCCTCCTCGCCAGCCTGACCATGCCCGAGGCGGAGGTGAAGCGGGCGCAGGCGCTCGAGGAGCTGGCGCGCGAGCACCAGCGGGCCGGGCGCTATCTGGACGCCCAGAAACCGCTGGAGGAGGCGATCGCGCTGTGGACCCGGTACCGCGGCCCGGATGATGTCGACGCGCTGAATGACACCATGAACCTCGCGGTCGCGTTGCGGCGCTACGGCGCGACGGAGCGCGCCATCCCTCTCCTGGAGAGGGTGGTCCAGAAGCTGGGTGAGAGCGCGGATGCGGATGCGCCCCGGCTGCGGCAGTCCGCCCTGAACAACCTCGCCACCGCGTATTCGTTTGCGGGCCGGCCGGTGGATGCGCGCCACCTGTGGGAGCAGATGCTTGAGCCACTTCGCGATGGAGCGCCCTCGGAGGCGCGCGCCCGGGTGCTGGACAATCTGGCCGGCACCTTGCTGACGTTGGGGGACCTCCCGGGAGCGCAGGCTCACGCCGAGCGCGGCTACGCCGACTGGCGCGCCCTGCGCGGGGAGCTGGATGTCGACACGGCCATCTCCCGGGGCGTGCTCGGGGAGCTGGCGCTGGCCAGCGGTGAGGTTGCGAAGGCGCGGGCCCATCTGCGCGCGTCACTCCGGACGCGGGAGCGTTTGCTCGGGCCCCAGCATGGGCAACTCACCGGAGTGCTGAACAGCCTCGGGAAGCTGGAGCGCTCCGCCCGGAGACCCCAGGTCGCCGCCGCTTACTGGCGCCGTTCCCTCGCCATCGGCCGGAAGCACCTCGCACCTGACCACACGGATATCCGGGAGGCGACGGAGGGCCTCGCGTCCCTTGGGGCACGGTAGCCGCGTCAGGGAGGCGGCGGCACCCCCGCTCGCGTCGAGCGTAGCGGCGCGCAGCGGCGCGTAGTCGCGACGGCGGCACTGCCCATGGAGGGCACTGCATGAACAGGCACAGGCTTTAGATGCCTGCTTCGCTGCGCTCGAACGGAACGCAGTGCAGCTGTCCTTGAGGAGACGGGGGACTCACGCACCGCTTGTGGTTGCCCAGATGTTCTCCGCGGCGCGAATCTCGCGGCCTCGGTTGAGTCAGCGGCGGCGTTTAGAGGCAGTGGGAGCCCGGGGACAGCGCAGGCTTCAGGTGCCTGCTTCGCTGCGCTCGAACGGAACGCAGTGCAGTTGTCCTTGAGGAGACGGGGGACTCACGCACCCCTCGTGGCTGCTCAGATGTTCTCCGCGGCGCGAATTTCGCGGCCTCGGTTGAGTCAGCGGCGGCGTTTAGAGGCAGTGGGAGCCCGGACAAACCAACGCGCAGCGGGCGTGTCTGGGTGAAGTGTGGAACTCTAGTTAGACATATATAACTGGAGTTCCACACTTCGATATCAATTCAGCCAAAGCTCAATGTTCGAGCTCCCACTGCACAGGCATGAGCTTCACCTCTGCCGAGGCCGCGAAGTTCGCGCCGCGGAGAGCATCTGGGCAACCACGAGGGGTGCGTGAGTCCCCCGTCTCCTCAGGGACAACTGCACTGCCTTCGCTCCTACCACTGCGATGCAGCCACGCCGCGGCGTGCGTGTACCGTGCTCAGCGCTCCGCCACGGTGAGCTCCAGCGTCAGCGGCGCTCCAGCGGTGCCGGCACCGGAACCCATCGTGAAGGGCGTGGCGGTCAGGCGCTGCGTGCCCGGCACCAGGATGCCCGGAAGCAGCCCGCCGCCACCATCGCGGCCGAACAGGCAATACGGCGGGGCGTTCTCCACGCGAAACATCTCGCTCCCCTGAAAGCCGAACCGGACGCTGCCAACCGTGACCGGGACGGTGTTCGCGCGAACGGTGATCCGCTGCGTCGGCAACTGCGCAAGGACGATCCGGCCGTCCGCGGCGATTGGGGCCAGGTCATTGCCCGTGTCAGCGTCGACCAGGAAGAAGTCTGAGATCGCCGGACTGGCCGCGGTCCCCACCGTCACCGTCACCGGTGAGCTGGTGGTCTTCGCTCCGGTGGAGGTCGTCGCCCGCGCGGTGAGCATGTGCGCGCCGCCGCGGCCCCCCGACCAGGCGATGCTGAACGGGGCCTGCGTATCCACGCCGACGGAGAGCGCCCCGTCGAACAGCTCCACCTGCGCCACCGTTCCCACCGCGACCGTCGCGTCGACATCAACGGTGCGCGCGCCCAGACCCGGAACGCTGGCGTTGCTCGCCGGGTTCTTGATGCTCACCACCGGCGCCTCGCCGAACCCGTACGTCGTGGCGCAGACCTCCGTGCTCTTCTCCGACGCGAGCCCTGCCACGTCTACAGCCCGTACCTGGTAGCAATACCGCCCGCCCGCGGCGAGCTGACGGTCCGTGTAACCCGGGACCGAGAGCGTGCGAAGGACCGCGCCCGAGACCAGCACCTCGTACGCGGCAATGCCCTTGCCGCTGAAATCCTCCGACACCGTCCAGCGCAAAGAGATGGAGGTCTCCCCAATGCTCTCCACCTCAATCACCGGCGCGGAGGGCGGCCGCGGGGGCGTCGTCCCGGCATCCACCTCCACACTCGGCGTGGGCTCTGCCGTCACGCTCGAGGGCCGGATGGGCTTCGTTGGATCCAGCTTCGAGTCATCCACCGAGCCCAGGCAGCCAACCAGCGGCAGCGCGAGCACAAACCAGAGCGCGCGCATGGGGCTCACCCGAGGACAAGCCCATGCGGGTTGGCTCCGAACGGTGCGCCCGGGACTCGCGCGGCGCCGGCGATCTGGGCCCAGAGGGCGGGGATGCTCGGGGTGCCCACGGGCAGGCCGACGTCGGTGCCGACCTTCCCGGTCGTTCCCTGCTTGACGTACTTGCCCACGACGGTGGCGGTGAGGTTCGGCTGGTGGTCCGACCCGGGGAGGCTGCGGGCGAACTCCCCGAACAGGACCAGCACCACATTGCGCGTGGAGTCCGAGAGCATCCGCTCCAGGAAGACGCGCACCGGCGGCAGAATCCGCTGTCCCATCATCGTCCGCACGCCGCTGCCATCCCGGTCGCCGTGGGTGTCCCAGCCGTCGTTGCTCACGACGACCACGTTCGCCCCGGCGCGGACCATCAGCTCCGCGCCCACCATCTGCATCTGGAAGCTGTTCACGTTCGTGGCGGTGGGAGACGCGCCATACGCCGCGGCGAGCGAGTTGTAGTCGAGCGCGGGGACGGGCCTTTGCAACGTGTCAATGGTGGTTGAGTACCCCTGCCCGACCGTCGCCAGCGAGCGCGGGCTCTCCTTCAAGCTCCCCGCGGAGAAGCCCTGCGACGCCAGCAGGGACCTCGCCGCCAGCTCGCGGTCCGGCACGCTGGGATCCGGCGCGCCGCCCAGCGCCGCGATGGTGCTGCGCAGGTCGAGGATCTGCTGGTACGAAATCCCGGCCTCCGGCATGCGCGAGCCCGGCGGCATCCGCCCGCCGAGGACAGCAGCCTTGATGGCAGCTGTGCCTCCCAGCTCATTCGCCAGCCGGAGCGCGTAGCTGCGGTTGCCGTCGCTCCAGAGCTGGGGCTGGGCGTTCTCGTGCGCGCTCAGGCCGTGGCGCACGCCGATGGACGCCATGTGGGCCAGCGCAAACTGCGGCAGCTGCCCGAGCGTGCCGCGATCCACGGCCAGCCCGTTGCCCAGCTGCTGCACGTTCCCGGCGTTGACGCCGAAAGCGCCGGTGCCGAGGAAGGAGTCCGCGCTGCCAAACAGCGCGTTGTAGCCGCCGTCGAGGAAGACGAAGCAGACGGCTGGCTTCTCTGGCTCGAGGAGCGTCTGGCCGAGGGCGGTGGAGCCCAGGCGCGTGCCGAGCGCGACGCCGGCGCTCGCCTGCAGGAGGGTACGGCGGGAGAAGGGCTTTGAGCTCATGGTCGTTCTCGCGTTCGTCAGTAGGTCAGGAAGCCGCTGGCGGTGAGCAGGCTGGCGCAGACGTACGCCCAGCGCCTTCGGGGGTTGGTCTCTTTGGAGGTCTCGTCCATCGCCAGCGCCGCACAGCGCGACCGCTCTGCGTCCGTGGGCGACCGGTTCCAGAACTTCACCGACAGGGCGTTGCACTCCAGCGGCGCGCTCTCCGCGGTGGGCGCGGTCGCGTAGGCCGGCGGCGTGGCGGTGAGGTCCAGGCAGCCCTGAAACGCGATGCGGAACGCGGAGTACAGGATGATGGCGCTGGCCTGCGGCTCCTCGTACCAGCGCGCCGGGGCGGCGCCGAACGTGGTGGCCATCTGCGGGTAGAGCGCGGGCACCTTGCCCAGCGCGCGCTGGTACTCACCGGCCAGTACCGGATACGGCTTGACCCGGCCACGGTCCACCTCGAGCGGGTTCTCCACCCGCCCGGCGGAGAGGTCCACGCCGCCGATGCCCTGGTAGATCTGCCCCTCTGCGCCGCCAGTGCAGATGGAGGCTGCGGGCGCGGGGGCGGGAGCGATCGGGTCTCCGATGGGCTCGAGCGGCTCGACGGTCTGAGGCGGGAGGAGCTCCAGCGTCACGGGCGGCTGCTGCGTCTCGACGTTGACGTTGCTCGCCAGGTCGTCACAGCCAGCTGCCAGCAGGAGTGCGGCGAGAATGAAAGGGAGTGGTCGGGTCATGGGCGTCCTCACCGGCAGAAGCTGGGGTCCTTGGCGATCGACGCGAGCGCCGACTGGAGCGTCCCCTTGGCGGAGAACTCCCTCATGCAGAGGTCGAACGTGGGGCCTTCGCAGGCGCTCTCCGGCCGGCCGTACAGGTATTCGAAGGCGAGCCGACAGGTGCGGAACTTGAAGTTCGTCGAGTCCACCAGCGCGGTGACCAGCTCCTTGTCGTCGTTGAGCATCAGGCCACCGAGCAACTCCTGCGGCCCCTCCTTCGGAGGCGCGAACGTCATCGCCGTCCCGGTGCCCACGCGGCGGGTGAGGATCTTGGCGATCTTGTCGAGCGCGAAGTAGGCGTCGTAGTGGCAGGCCTTGCACGCTGCCGCCTGGCGTCCGGACGCGCTGATGTCCACGTCCGGCGCGTTCGTCGCGGGGACCAGCGTGAGACCGATGGTGTTGTGCAGGATGCGGTAGGCGGTGGAGAGCTTGTAGCCAGCCTCCTCGTTGCCCGCGTATCGCCGGAGCCAGGCCGGGCTCCGAAAGTAGCCCAGCCCCTGCGCATCCTTCACCACCGCCACCGCACCCGCGGCGTCCTTGTCCACTCGGTAGCCGCCAACGAAGAGGTCCCGCCAGGGCCGCAGCGTGGAGAGGATCTCCTTCGCCAGGTAATACGGCGCGTCCTCCTCGGGCGCGGTGCCGGGCTGACGGTTGAAGCTGGCGTTCACGAACCGCGCGAAGCGATCCACAAACTCCGGACTGGCGAGCATCGCGTCCACGCCCGCCTGCGGATCCGCGTTGACGAGCGCCGCGCCCTCCGGGCTCTTCCCCAGCAGCGCGACAGAGAGCCGCGTCGCGCACCGCGCCTGCCGGGCCTGCTCAAGGGTCACCACCGTCGCCTGCGCCCACGCTTGACCGGCGGCCATCACGGCGCACAGCCAGACCGGGCCCACGATTGATCTGCGCATCTCGCAGCCTCGCTTCTTCGCTCGCGCTCCCGCGCGAAAGGGCCGCCCTTTGTGCGTCAGCCCAAGAGCAACGGCCGTACCGTCGCCGCTGACAACGCGGAACCGCGCGGAACACCTGGCTCACGCATGTAGGCCTCGCGGTTCAGCGGCGCGAAGACGTGTGGAGTGGCGACGCCTCGTGTGGAAACCGCCAGGCGACACTCCGCCGGGGGCCGTCACCAATCGAGAACGAGCTTCTCCTCCCGGCCGTCGGCAATCTTCACAGTGCGCCGCTGCTTCGCACCGTCGTTGCGAACAGCTTCGACCAGGTGCCGGCCGGCGGCGACGCGGTGCCGGTAGACCGGCGTGGGGCCAAGATCCTTTCCGTCGATGACAATTCGGGCCCACGTCGGGCGCGAATCCACCGTCACCCAGCCGCCGGCCTCGAGCGTCCGAACCGCCTTCAGCGGGCGCTTTTTTACCTGAGTGGCGCGCTTGGGCAGCTTCGGCTCCAGCTCATCCGCCGCCACCTCCGGGCCATCCCCCGGTTCGAGCGGCACCGGCTCAACCGCGGGCGGAGCCGCTACCACGGGCGCGCCCGGCGCCGCGGACGCATCCGCTGGCCGCGAGCTCACCACTCCGAACACCAGCGCGATCACCGCCACCCCTGCGAGAGGCGCAACAAACAGCAGCCGACGCCGCGCCCGCTGCGCGTGTTGCGCCGGGCTCACTCCCGCCCGCAGCACCTCCGTGCGGGGCGCAGCAATCAGGCGCAACTCCAGCGGAGCGCCGCCGCTGCCAGCGGCAAGCGATAGCTGTGAGAGCGCTGCCTCGTCGCGCGTAGCAACCGCCTCAGGCGTGGGCGGACGCACACCAGCGGTCTCCCTCCCCGAACCGCCTCGCAAAGCCTGCCCTGTGCTCGCCCGCGCGCCGTTCGCCTCCATCCCCCGGGCACCGGGCACCGCCTCCGGCAGTCTCGCGCCCGCCTGCGTTCCGGAGCCCTCGTTCGGCGACGCGGCCGCGAGCGCAACCAGCACCTCCGCCTCCGAGACACCGCGAAGTGATGCGGCCTGCAGCGCGAGGGTGACCTCCTCATCCGCTGGAGGCTCAGCCACCGGCGGCGACACGGTCGCGTCCTCAATCCACGCCTGCTCCCTGAGGACCGTCGGCCCCGATGCATCCTCCGGCCACGGGCCAACCGGCTGCGCGCTCACCACCTCTGCAGGTGGCACGAGCAACGGCCGGGTCTCATCCTCCGCCGCGTGAGCCCCATCGTGTGTCGCGGTGTCAACCGGAACCGGCCTTGGCCGCCGCGCCACGCCGGGACTCGAGCGCGGCTGCGCCTGCCGCGCCCACGTCGCCACGCGCTCGCGGGACCAGGGGACGTCCGGGGCGACGCTGTCTCTCAACGCCGCGGCCAGCGCCACCGCCGAGGGTGCCCGCCGGGACCGCTCCTTCTCCAGCGCCCACGCCACCGCCCGTTCCAGCGCTCGCGGCACGTCCTCCCGCCGGGAGCGCACCGGCGGCAGCGGGCTCCAGAGCAGCGCGCTGACGATCGCCGCCTCGCCGCTCTGGTCGAACACGCGCCGGCCGGTGAGCAGCTCATGGAGCACCAGTCCAAAGGAGAACAGGTCCGTCTGCGCATCGGCCGGTTCGTTCCGGGCCTGCTCGGGCGAGCTGTACGGCAGGCTCCCGCGAAACATCCCCGTCTTCGTGAACGTCCGCTCCAGCCCGATGGACGTGGCAATCCCGAAGTCGATGAGCTTCAGGTCACCGCCGAGGGTGAGGAAGAGATTCGACGGCTTGATGTCGCGGTGAATAACGGAGGCCGCGTGCGCGTGCGCCAACCCCTCCAGCGCCTGCAGCGCGAGCGTGACGGCCAGCCCGATGGGCAGCGCCTGACCCTCGCCGCGCGCCTGCGAGAGGCTCTGCCCCTCAAGCAGCTCCATCACGAGGTACAGCGTCTGCCGCTCCATCCCCACGTCGAGCAGCTTCACGATGTGCGGGTGGTCCAGCAGAGATCCAATCCGCGCTTCATCCATGAACTTGCTACGCAGCGCAGAAGACGGCGTGTCCGAGAGCATCCGCTTGAGCGCCACGCGCGCGTCGGGGCGCTGCGCGTGCGTGGCCTCCCAGACTTCCGCCATGCCGCCTACGCCCAGGCGGCGCGAGAGCGTGTAGGGCCCCAGCGTGGCGAGCTCACCCATCGCGGCCCCGGAGATCGTACCGGGCCATCAGCCGGTGCGCGAACTGCCGCGACACGCCCATCGCCTTCGCCGCGGCGGAGACGTTCCCGCCGTGCTCCTTGAGCTTCTCCGTGAGGTAACGCCGCTCGAACTCGGCGGTTATCGCATCCCGCGCCTCGCGCAGCGGGAGCCGCAGCAGCACCTGCGCGTCCGTGCGCGTGGTCTGTGAATCGCCCAGCGGGCCCAGGTCCGGGAAGAGGACCAGCCGGGCGATGGTGTTGCGCAGCTCGCGCACGTTGCCGGGCCAGGCGTGGGACTGGAGCAAGTCCAGCGCGTGCGGCGGCAAGTCCGCCAGCGTGCGTGGCGGATCCTGCTCCGCGAGCATGCTCTCCACCAGGAGCGGGATGTCCTCCGGCCGCTCGCGCAGGGGCGGCACCACCACCTCCACCACCGCCAGCCGGTAGTACACGTCCTCTCGAAAATCACCCGAGGCCAGCCGCGAGCGCAGGTCCCGGTGCGTGGCGGCGATGACCCGCGCGTTGGCGGCCACCGTGTCGTTGCTGCCCAGGGGCCGGACCGACCGCGTCTCCAGCGCGCGCAACAGCCGCGGCTGCAGCTCCAGCGGCAGCTCCCCAATCTCATCGAGGAACAGCGTCCCGCCGTGGGCCTGCTCCAAAAGCCCCGCGCGGGCCTGCGTCGCGCCGGTGAACGCGCCCTTCGCGAAGCCAAACAGCTCGGACTCAATCAACGTCGGCGCCACCGCGGCGCAGTCGAACACCACGAACGGGCCATCCTTGCGCGGGCTGGCGGCGTGAATCGCCTCGGCGAGCAGCCCCTTCCCCGTCCCCGACTCACCGAAGAGCAGGATGGACGCCTCCGTCGCCGCGGCGCGCGCGAGCTTGGCGAACAGCGCGCGCATGGGGACGCTGGCACCCACGGCCTCGCCGAAGCGGGGCGTCTTCGACAGCGGGACCACGCGGGGTGCGTCCGGGATGGAGAGCGAGAGCTCCGAAGAGCCCAGCTTGAGCACCGCGCCCGGAACCAGCTGCGCCTCGAGGATGCGCACCCCGGACAGCACCGTGCCGTTCTTGCTGCGCAGGTCCCGGACCAGCACGCCCGTCTCCGTGGGGATGAGCTGGCAATGCGTGCGGGAGACGCTGGGGTCGTCCGCGACGAGGTCGCACTCGGGGCTGGTGCCCACCAGGATGCTGTCCAGCCCAATCGGAACCTCGACGACCGTTCCGGACGGACCCTTCAGCTGGACCCGTCCGCCCGGGAGCTCCACGAACTCGCTGCCGGTGCGCCGGACGAGACTCTGGGTGAGGTCATCGCCTGCCATCCCACCCATTCTCTACCAGACGACAACTGCCCCCAAACCGGCCGCGGCCGCGCACCCGAAGCTCGCGAACATCAGGACTTGGTCCCGGCGCCGCCCGGCGTCCAGCTCCAGCGCCTCTGAATAAAGATGGTCCGTCCGCTGCGCATTGAGTGCAGCCAGCCGCGCCTGCTGGTCCGCGAAGCTGCCCGCGAAGTAGGCGCCGGCGAGGGCGAAGGCGGCGGCGGTGGCCAGATACGGCGCCGGCCGCAGGTACCAGCGGCGCTGCGCGTCAACCGGCACCGGCGCGACGGCCACCGCGGGCAAGGCTGGCTCCGCGGCGTAGAGCGGCGCCAGCGCCGAACCCGCCCGCAACAGCTCGTTCCCCTTACGGTCCAGCAGCGCCAGCGAATAGGCACACGGCGCGCGGTCGCACCGCCATTGCCCGGCCAACCCATCGGTCCGTGCCAGCGGGACCACCGCCCCGTCAGGACCGACCCAGGCCTTCCCTCCAGTCACCAGGCTGAGGACATCCCCGTCGATGCGGACCGTGAGGCGAACCCACCGGTCCTCGCCGGTGACCGCGTGGGGCGCCGCTTCCAACCGGCCCCCGGCGAGCGCGGCCTTCGCCGCCTGGTACGGCTCCATCAGCTTCGGCGAGGCTTCTGGCGACAGCTGGTAGGCCGGGTTCAACACCAACGCGCGCGAGAAGGCCTCCACCGCGGCCTCGCGGTAGCCGATGGCGGCGGACACCTCGCCCACCAGCGCGTGCAGGCTCCACGTCTCCTCGGCGGTGGCGTCCCCGGCCTCCAGCCCCGCCCGGGCCAGCTGCAGCGCCTGCTCCAGCTCCAGCCGCCGGGTGGCGGCGCGGGCTTCGCCCAGACGCGCGCTGGCCTTGCCCGCGTGCGCTGCGCCGGCACCTGCGAGGCCCATCACGAGGAGGGCCAGCCTCCACCACCGGCGTGCCATGGGCCCGGATAGTAGCAGGCGACCCGCGCCCGGTAGAGTCACCCCCTGAACATGGCCCGCGCCCTCCTCCTCATCGCCGCGTGCGTCCTCTCCGGGTGCCTCACCCCGCTGGAGCTGGATGCGCTGAGCTATCGCTGTGAAAAGGACGCGGACTGCGGGGCCGGTGGCGCGTGTGTCCTGAGCATGTGCCGGGACGCCTCCGCCCGCCGCCCGCTGCGCGCGCCGCACGTCAGCGCGGACCGCACGGTGGTCATCCGCCACGACAACCCCGACCGCTGGGTGGCCCTCCGCTGGGTGGCGCGCGACAGCGGCGTGCTCGCCAAGCTCCACCTGCGCGTGAAGGTGGCGGGCTCGATGGGCTGCCCCTATGACAACGCGCCTGGCTTCGCCGCGGGGACGTCCGGCAAGCTGTCGGCGTCCACGCACCGCGCGAGGGCGGACGGCACGCCGGACATGGGCGCCGCCCGCGCGCTCGAAGAGTTTCAACCGTGCGGCCGCGAGGTGAAGGAGCAGGTGGACCTGACCCTGGGCTTCCGGGTGGAGCGCGGCGAGGAGTACGTCACCGTCGTGCGCAACGTGGATGCGGCGCCGGCGGAGAACTTCTTCTCCACCGAGTTCCTGGGCATCGAAGGCGGGCTCCAGGGCGCCAACGGCCGCAACGAGCGCGGCACCATGGTGGGCGACGCGTACTACGGGCTGGACCCGCGAGAGCTCGTCGGCTTCTCGGAGGACTCCGGCGCGACGTGGACGCTGCCGGGCGCGCCAGGCACTGCCGTGCCGCTGCCCACCTATTTGCAAGTCTTCGCCGACGGGCACGTGGACGGTCAGCCCTACTCGCTCGCGGAGCCGCTGGAGCCGCCCTTCACGCTGGTCTACCCGAAGGTGCCCACACCCTGGACCCTCGAGGCGCTGGGCGGGTTCTCCGCCACCGCCGGCAACGCGGAGGTGGAGCTCTACGCGGATGACCGACGCGTCGCGCAGGCCACGCTCCACGGCCAGGCGCTGCTGCGCGCTCCGCTGGCGCGGGTGGAGCTCCCCAAGGGCGCCACGCTGAAGCTCAAGGTCCTCTCCGGCCCGCCGGGCCAGGGTCTGCGGCGCCTCAAAGCGCGGGAACCGTGGGACAGCCTGACCCGGCTGGGCGAGCTCTCCAGCTTCTTCCTCGAGGGAGACGCGCTCGCCACCGCCACGCTCTTTCCCTTGCCGATGTACGAGCCGGTCCCGAGGGTCGCCAGCTTCACGCTGCTCAACGCCGACACCGACCAGCCCGTCGCCGGGATGGACCCGCTCCCGCAGAACGCCCTCATCAGCTTCGCGGCGGTGGGCACGCAGAACCTGACGCTGCGGGCCAACACGCACCCCGCCACCATCGGCAGCTGCACCTTCAAGCTGGATGGCACGGTGGTGATGGTGGAGAACAACCCGCCCTATGCCATCGCCGGCGACAACGGCTTCGGCGACTTCCTGCCGTACGCGCTCACGGTGGGGGAGCATGTCTTGACGGCGGTCCCGTACACCGAAGCGGCCGAAGGCGGCCTGGCGGGGCCGCCGCTGAGCGTGACGTTCAGCGTCCAGCCCTGATTTGCAGAGAGCCCTGCCGCCGGGCTACGAGCGCGGCCCGTGCTCAAGCTCGTCCCCCACGACTGGTCTCCCTCCCCTGAAGACACGCCATTTGACCGCCTGGGCGGCATGCCCGGGGTGAAGGCGCTCGCGGAGCGCTTCTACGACGTGATGGGCGAACGGGAGCCAGAACTGACGGCCCTGCACGCCCGAGACGAGGGCGGCGGCGTATCGCGGACCACGAGAGATCGCTTCGCCCTGTTCCTCGCCGGTTGGCTCGGCGGCCCTCAGGAGTACACGGCCCAGCACGGTCACCCCCGGCTGCGGATGCGGCACGCGCCCTTCCCGGTGAACGAGGCCATGCGGGACGCGTGGCTGCGCTGCATGCAGGCGGCGCTGGAGGCGCAGCGCGTCGAAGGCGGGGTTCGAACATTCCTGGACGCCCGCTTCGCCCAGGTCGCCGACTTCCTCCGGAACCAACCTTGAAACGACGCCAGCGTCCGTTTGCCCCCTCGGCCGCGCCATGCGTAGGCTGCGCCCGTTTTCCTCGCCGAGCCGCTTCGCGGAGCCCCTTCATGTTTTCTCGCTGGACCTTGCCGTTCGTGGCAGCGCTCTGCGCGCTCGCCGCCTGCCAGAACACGCACAGCGGCTCGAACACGGAGTTGTGCGGCAACGGATTGGATGATGACGGCAACGGGAAGACGGACTGCGCGGACCCGCGCTGCTTCGAAGACACCTCGTGCCACCTCATCTCGCTGGAGCACTGCACCAACCAGAAGGACGACGACGAGGACGGCAAGGTCGACTGTCAGGACAGCAAGTGCGACGCGGACCCCGCCTGCGCCCTGCGCGCGGAGGTCTGCAGCGGCGGCGTGGACGAGGACCGCGACGGCCGCGTGGACTGCGAGGACACTGACTGCGCCGGGACGGTGGACTGCCGCGCGAAGGAGCTCTGCAACAACAACCGCGAGGACAACGGCGACAAGCTCATCGACTGCCAGGACCCCACCTGCGCCAATACTTCCGCCTGCCCCAGCCCGGAGGCCACCGCGTGCAAGGACGGCGTGGACAACGACGCCGATGGCGCGAAGGACTGCGCGGACGCGGACTGCACCGCCAGCGCGGACTGCCCCTCCACCGAGACCGGCGAGGGCCTGTGCTCCAACGGCCTGGACGATGACGGGGACGGGCTCATCGACTGCAAGGACAGCTCCTGCCTGCTGACGCTCAGCTGCCGGCTGGAGACGGCGTGCTCGGATGGCAAGGACAACGACTCTGACGGGAAGACCGACTGCCAGGACAAGGACTGCGAGCGGGACAACGCCTGCGACAGCAAGGAGCTGTGCACCAACGGCGCGGACGACGACGCGGACGGCAAGGTCGACTGCGCGGACACCGACTGCGAGAACAAGGGCTGCGGCGCCGGCTGCCAGTGCGGCGGCGGCACGCGGCGCGAAGTGGAGTGCGCGGACGCGGCGGACAACGACTTCGACGGCCACGCCGACTGCGCGGACCTCGACTGCGCAGGCCACCCGTTCTGCCTGGGCATGTCGGAGACCGGCAAGTGCGATGACGGCGTGGACAACGACGCGGACGGCAAGGTCGACTGCGTGGACCCCGACTGCGACGCGGCGGCGTGCGGCGCGGGCTGCCTCTGCGGCGGCGGCGCCAAGACGGAGTCCGAGTGCGCGGACGCGCTGGACAATGACGGCGACGGGAAGTCGGACTGCGCGGACACCGACTGCGCCGGCCGCTCCTGCGGCGCGGGCTGCACCTGCGGGACCTTGGCGAAGAAGGAGACCGCCTGCGCGGATGGGCTGGACAACGACGGTGACGGAAAGTCGGACTGCGCAGACACCGACTGCTCGGGCGGGGCGTGCGGCACCGGCTGCACCTGCGCCGGCACCGTGAAGACCGAAGTCTTCTGCACGGACGCGCTGGACAACGACGGCGACGGGCAGGCCGACTGCGCGGACTCCGACTGCTCGGGCGACGCCACCTGCACGCCGGGCAGCGAGACCAACTGCTCCGACGGGCAGGACAACGACATGGACGGCCTGCCGGACTGCTTCGACTTCGACTGCCTCACCCAGTCGTGCGGCACCGGATGTCAGTGCGGCCTGTTCAGCAAGACCGAAGTCGGCTGCAACGACGGCGCGGACAACGACGGCGACGGGAAGGCGGACTGCGCGGACGGCGACTGCGACCAGGCCACCTGCGGGCAGGGCTGCCTCTGCGCGGGCGCGGCGCGGACGGAGACCGCTTGCGGCGACGGGCAGGACAACGACGGGGACGCGAAGGTCGACTGCGCGGACGCGGACTGCAACACCAAGGTGTGCGGGCTGGGCTGCGTGTGCGCCGGCACCGTGCCCAAAGAGACCAACTGCGGCGACGCGACGGACAATGACTTCGACGGGCAGATTGACTGCGTGGACCCCGACTGCGCCACGGCCAGCTGCGGCACCGGCTGCGTCTGCAACGCCGGCACGAAGAGGGAGACCGGCTGCGGCGACGTGCTGGACAACGACGCGGACGGGAAGATTGATTGCGCGGACTCTGACTGCGCGACGGCCAGCTGCGGGGCCGGGTGCGTCTGCACCGGCGGGCTGAAGAAGGAGACGCTCTGCGCGGACGGCGTGGACAACGACAGCGACGGCCTCAAGGACTGCGAGGACCCGGAGTGCGCCGGCGTCACCGCCGAGGTCTGCGGCGATGGCGTGGACAACGACTGCGACCGCGCGTTCGACTGCTCGGACGCCGACTGCGGCACCGCCAGCTGCGCGCAGCTGACCGACGGCGCCGCCTGCCGCACCGACAGCCAGTGCAAGGGCGGCAAGTGCTACACCGAGGGCACCACCGGCGCGCCGAACGGGTTCTGCGGGAACGCCACCTCGTGCAACGCGACCAACAACACCGGCTGCAACGGAGGGCGCTGCGTGGAGAGCGGCGCCTTCGACGTCTGCCGGGCCCCCTGCACCGGCAACGGGCTGGGGGCGACAGGTAAGTGCCGACCCGGGTACGCCTGCTACGATGGGGACACCGACAGCGGAAACGGGAACAGCTATTGCATTCCGCTCTGCCTCTCCGACGCTCAGTGCGCGGGGATGGGGTCCAATTATGGCTGCAACCCTTGGAGCAAGCAGTGCGAGTTCAAGGACAAGGGGAAGAAGAAGTACGGCGCGGCTTGCGCCAACGGCACCGAGTGCGAGTCCGGCCAGTGCGTCACCCAGTCGTTTGACGGCGCCACCTCGCTGCCGGGCGGCTACTGCAGCGGCCTGTGTGACGTGGCCACGCGCAGCTGCGGGGCGGACGGGTACTGCTTTGACCGGCCGGCGAACGACAACGTGGGCGGGTGCTACGACCGCTGCGCGGTCACTGCGGATTGCCGCGGGGGCGACTACACCTGCCAGAAGGCGACCTCCGCGGGAGACCTGGTCTGCCTGCCCTGCCGGGGCGCGTTCGGCAGCTGCTTCGACACCAGCCAGTGCTGCGGCACCACCAGCTGCGGTTTGTTCGGCTGCCTCTAAGGGGGCGCCATGAGCGAGATCACGGTGCTGGTCGTCGACGACGACCGGGCGAACCTGGACTCCGTCGCGCGGATTTTCCAGCGCGAGCAGCTGGCCACGCTGGCCGCCACCTCCGGGCAGGAGGCGCTGGACCTGCTGCGCCGGCCCGAGGTGAGCGTGATGGTCACCGACCTCATGATGGCGGGGATGGATGGGCAGGAGCTGCTTCGCGCAGCGCGCACCATCCGGCCGGACGTGGAAGTCATCCTGATGACCGCGTACGGCACGGTGGAGACGGCCGTCGCGGCGATGAAGGACGGCGCGTACGACTTCATCACCAAGCCGCTCAAGCGCCACAGCCTGGTGAAGGCGGTGCAGAAGGCGCTGGAGAAGCAAGCGCTGGTGGCGGAGAACCGCGCGCTGAAGGCCCGGCTGGCGGACCTCGGCGCGCCCGGCGGACGAACGATGGTCGGTCAGTCGCCGGCGTTCCGGGCGCTGATGGACACGCTCCGGCAGGCGGCGCCCTCGTCCGCGACGGTGCTGCTCATCGGCGAGTCCGGAACGGGCAAGGAGCTGGCGGCGCGCGCCATTCACGAGCTCTCACACCGCCCCAAGGGCCCGTTCATCGCGGTCAACTGCGCCGCGCTGCCTGAGAGCATCCTGGAGGCGGAGCTGTTCGGCGTGGAGAAGGGCGCGTTCACCGGCGCGGTGGCGCGCAAGGAGGGCCGCTTCGAGCGCGCGCACGGCGGGACGCTCTTCCTCGACGAGGTGGGCGAGATGACGCCCTCCGCGCAGGTGAAGCTCTTGCGCGTACTGCAGGAGGGGGAGATTGAGCGCCTGGGCGGGACGCAGACGGTGAAGGTGGACGTCCGCCTCGTCGCCGCGACGAACAAGGACCTGACCAAGGAGGTGGCCGAGGGCCGCTTCCGCGAGGACCTGTTCTACCGGCTCAACGTGGTGGAGGTGCGAATCCCCGCGCTCGCCTCGCGCCGCGAGGACATCCCGCTTTTGGCCGACTACTTTCTGCGCCGCTACGCCGCGAAGAACGGGAAGGCGCTGAAGGGGTTTTCGCCTGAGGCTGCCGGGACGCTGGAGAACTACGCCTGGCCGGGGAACATCCGCGAGCTGGAGCACGCGCTGGAGCGCGCGGTGGTGCTCTGCCGGACGGACACCATCGAGGTGAGCGACTTGCCGGAGAGCGTCCGCAAGGGGCCGCTCGGCTCTGCGGGGCAGCTGGTCATCCCCATCGGCACGCCGATGGAGGAGGTGGAGCGCAGGGTTATCCACGAGACGCTGCGCCACACCAAGGGCGACAAGACGCTCGCGGCGCGGTTGCTGGGGATTGCGGCGAGGACCATCTACCGGAAGCTGGAGCGCGAGTCGGCCGAGGTGACGGAGGAGCCGCCCTCCGGGACGTGACCTTCTGTCAGTGAGGCGGTTGGCCGGAGTGCCAGAGTGTCATCCTTACGCTGGTAAGGCGAACGGGCCCTCTGGCAGCATGCGCACCCCTGTGGGCCGCTACCTCTACTCGTGGGCGTTCTGGCTCTTCTTCGGCGTGAGCTGTGGGGTGATGTTTCTGCTCGCGCTGGTGGTCTTCGCGGTGACGTTCCCGTTCGACCGCAAGGGCCGCGTCCTGCACCTGTTCTCCTGCTTCTGGGCGCAGCTGTACTTTTATGTGAACCCGCGGTGGCAGCTCCGGATTGAGGGGCGGGAGCGGCTCCCCTGGCGCGGACCCGCTGTGCTCGTCAGCAACCATCAGTCGCTGGGCGATGTGCTGGTGCTGTTCGGGCTGTACCGGCCGTTCAAGTGGGTGTCGAAGAAGAGCGTGTTCGGCTTGCCGTTGCTCGGGTGGAACATGCGGCTCAACCGGTATGTGCCGCTGGTGCGCGGGCAGCGGGAGAGCGTGGTGAAGATGATGCGCGACTGCGAGCGGTGGCTGGCTTGCGGGGTTCCCGTCCTGATGTTTCCGGAGGGGACTCGATCCGAGGACGGGCAGGTGAAGGCGTTCAAGGATGGCGCGTTTCAGCTTGCGGTGAAGCTGCAGTGCCCCGTGATCCCCATCGCGCTTTCTGGGACGGGCAATACGCTTCCGAAGCATGGGCTGTTGCTCGACTCGAGGGCGGATTGTCGGGTGCAGGTGCTTCCGGCGATTCATCCGCACGAGGTCAGTGGGGATGTTGAGCGCCTCCGGGAGGCGGCGAAGGCCGCGATTGTCGAGGCGCTTGGGGCGGGGAGTGCCCAGCTCGCGGCGTGAGCTGGCGACGAAGTTAGTGGGGTACGGGCAGGGGCTCGGATTGCGGGTTCGGGGCTCGGGCTCGGGTTACGGGGTTCGGGCTCGGGTTTCGGGGTTTGGGGTTCGGCCTGCGGGTTCGGGTTCGGTCCGCGGTTTTCGTTGCCGCGTTCGCGTTCGCGTTCGCGTTCGGACTTTTTCACGGGTACGGGTTCGGGAAAGGGTGCGGTTTCGGGAAGGGTCCCTCGGGTCTCGCGTAGCGCTCGCTCAACCCCTTCCCGCTTCCCTTCTCCGAACCCCTACCCGTGAAAAAGTCCGAACGCGAACGCGAACGCGAACGCGGCAACGAAAACCGCGGACCGAACCCGAACCCGAACCCGCAGGCCGAAACCCGAAACCCGAACCCCGAAACCCGAACCCCGAACCCCGTAACCCGTAACCCGTAACCCGTAACCCGTTCTCCATTCCCCACGTGTCAATCGCCAGCGACCCGCACGCGCCACTCTGTCACTCGCGAGATCAACGCCGACGTGGCTCCCCCCGCGGATCCACGCAGGAAGCCCTCAAGGCCCCCTCCTTGCAAAATCCCCGGCGCATGCCGAAGCCCCTCCTCCGCCTGGCAGCGCTCACGACCCTCGCGCTGGTGACCGCCCTCGCCTGCCGGGTCCTCCTGACCGCCCTGCTCCAACCGATCGCCCTCCCCACCCTCGCGCCAACGAGCACCACCGCCCCTCCGCGCGCCCCCGCGCTCACGCCAGAACAACTCGCGCGCCTGACGGGCCTCTCGCAGAAGGAGGCCCAGCCGACGTCCTCCCCCGTCCAGGCGCGAACCGTCGAAGGCCTCCGCCTGCGCGGAACCCTGCGCTCCGCCCGAAGGGGGCTCTCCCTCGCGACCATCGAACAAGACGGCGCCACCCGCTGGAAGACCGTGAGCGAAGGCGACGCGCTGGCCGGCTACGCCATCCGGGAGATCGGCCATGGCTACCTCCTGCTCGAGCGCGACGGCGAAACCTCCCGCCTCGACGCCACGCCGCCGACGCAGAGCCCAGCAATCCTCACCTCCTCCGTACCCGCCCCGGTGAGCGGGCCTCTCCCCTCGCTGCAACGGGGACCTGACGGCCAGTTCGAAGTCAAACGCGCCGAGGTGCTAGGCCTCACCGGGAGCATCGACACGCTGTCGCGGGACGGGCTCTTCCTCCCGCGCTACGAGGGCGGCGCGCTGAGCGGCTTCTCCCTCTCGCGCTCGCGCAGCGGCGGACTCTTCGACCGCCTCGGCCTCCAGCAGGGCGACCTCGTCCGCAGCCTGAACGGCACGCCCTTGACCAGCTTCGCCGCGCTCTCCGCCGCGATGGAGCAGCTCATGAGCGCCACCGAGGTGGACGTTCAGCTCGTCCGGGGAGGAAGCGTGCAGAGCCGGCGGTACCGCCTCCGCTGACACGCCGTCACGCCCGCTCGGCCCTCCGCTGACAAAATGTCCGGCACCGCTGGCCAACGGCCTGACGCCCCCCGCCGGCTCCCGCTTCTCGGAATAGTTCCAAGCGCTTGAGCGTACCGATCCCGCCGGAAACGGGCTCCAGGGTGGCACCTCACTTGCTCCCCGCAGCCCCTTCTGTAGCCCCGCGCCATGGAACTCTTCTTCCGCAGGTACTTCTGGACCGTCCACCTCGTGTTCATCGCGCTGGTGGCGTACATCGTCGCGCGCACGGCGAACCTCTTCGTCGAGTCCCTCATCGCCCCGGCCTCCGGCTTCGCGGCCGAGTCGCGCCCCATCGTCCACACGGTGGGCGAGATCCCGGCCACGCTGGTCATCGAGAAGCTGGCGAAGGTGACCGGCCTGCCGGTCCCCGCGCCGGAGCCAGAGGTGAAGGAGCCCACCGAGCCGGTGGTGGACCTCAACGCCGCGCCGGTGAAGAGCAGCCTGCGCGTCCGGCTGGTGGGGACCCTGCTGGCGAGCAACCCCGAGTGGTCCATCGCCTCCATCCAGGACGCCCTCACCCAGAAGTCTCAGTCGTACATGGTGGGCGACCTCATCCAGGGCGCGAAGGTGCTCGAGATTGAGCGGTCGCGGGTCATCGTCCTCAACAACAACCGCCGCGAGTTCATCAACGGCGAGGCAGGCGACGGGGCCGCGGTGGCGGTCGCCACTCCGCCGGCGGCAGTGGGCCGCGCGGCGTCTCCGGTGAACGATGGCGCTCCGCCGTCGGTGGCGATGGGTCAGGGGATCAAGCCGGTCTCCGAGAACGAGTACGAGGTGCCGCGCGCAGAGATCGACAAGACGCTCTCCAACCTGAATGACGTCGCCATGCAGGCGCGCATCGTCCCGGCCTTTAAGGACGGCGTGGCCACCGGCTTCAAGCTGTTCTCCATCCGCCCGGACTCCATCTACACGAAGATCGGCGTGCAGAACGGCGACGTCATCCGCCGGATCAACGGCTTCGATCTCAACAGCCCGGAGAAGGCGCTGGAGGTCTACACGAAGTTGAAGGAAGCCAACCGGATCGACATCGAGATCGAGCGCAACGGCTCGGTCGTGCGAAAGACCTACAACATCCGCGGCCAGTAACCCCTCACAGCCGCCGCGCGCTCTTCACTATGCCCTCCACTGCCCACCGCCTCGCCCGTCCCCTCCGCGCCGTCGCCCTGGCCGGGTGGCTTTGCTCGCTCTCCTTCGCTCCGGCCCTGGCGCAGCGCCGCCCACCGCCTCCTCCTGGCGGCGACCGGCAGATAACGCCCAGCATCCCGGCCCAGCCCGCGCCCTCTCCCGCCGCGCCGCAGCCGTCGCCGGCGCCCGGCGCCCAGCCCACCACTCCCGCCGCGGAGGCCTCCAACCGCAGCCTGCGCACCTGCGAGGAGATCCGCCGCCGCGCCCGCTTCCAGATCTACTTCGACAAGGTGGACATCGAGAAGCTGGTGCAGACCGTCGCGGACGCCACCTGCCGCACCTTCATCCTCCCGGAGAACATCCGCGGGAAGATCACCATCATCGGCCCGGAGAACAAGGAGAACGGCCGGCCGGTGGAGGTGGACGCGGACACCTTCTACGCCGCGTTCCTGGCGGCGTTGGACTCCAACGGCCTGTCCACCTACCAGCAGGGCCGCTTCATCAAGATTGTCGACAAGCAGCGCGCGAAGAACTTCACCATCCCCACCGCCACGGACCCGGACGAGCCCTACACGACCAATGAGCAGATGGTCACCAAGCTCTTCAAGGTGAAGTACGTGGACATCGAACCGCTGCGTGGGGTCATCCAGCAGCTGGTTTCGCCCAGCGGCGACACCATCCCGTTCCAGCCCGACACCATCATCATCAACGACATCGGGTCGAACATTCACCGGCTGGAGCGGATCATCAACCAGCTGGACACCCGGCCCTCCTCGGACGAGATCCGCGTCATCCAGCTGCAGTACGCGACGGCGCAGGACATCACCGACAAGGTGACCAAGCTCTTTGAAGCCCGCGCCGCCAAGCCTGGCCAGCGCGCGGGGACCATCGCGCCCTCGCCGCAGGCCCCGGGTCAGCCGCCTCCGGGCGCGCCGGGAGGAGAGATGGGCGGCGCGCAGGCCTCTGGCAGCGGCGGGGGCCCGGCCACGCTGACCCAGCTCATCCCGGACGAGCGCACCAACAAGCTCATCGTCGTCGCCAGCCCGGGCGCGTTTGACCGGATCAACGCGCTCATCCGCGAGATTGACATCCCCATCGCGGGCTCCGAACGCATCAACGTCTACCGCCTGGAGAACGCGGCGGCGGAGGACCTGGCCAGCACGCTGCAGTCTTTGGCGCAGGGCACCGCCAACCGCCCGCGCCAGCCCACCCCCGCGGCGCCGGTGGCGCCCGGTGCGGCGCGCGGCCCGGTGCAAGCGGCGGAGCTCTTCTCCGGCGAGGTGAAGATCTCCGCGGACAAGGGGACCAACTCGCTGGTCATCATCGCCAGCGCGAACGACTACCGGAACCTGGTGAAGGTGATTGAGCGGCTGGATCTCCCCCGCCGCCAGGTCTTCGTCGAAGCGGTCATCATGGAGGTCAACCTCACCCGGAAGTCGGACTTCGGGTTGGACACGCACGGCGGCTTCATCCTCAACAGCCCGGCGGGCCCGCTGCCGGTGGTGCTCGGCACCAAGTACTCCACCAGCGCCGGTCTGCCGCCCTCCACGTCACTCCTGAACCTCGCCAACCTGGGCGGGTTCCTCGCCGGCCTGCAGGGGCCGATGATCCCCAACAGCAAGGACCTGCTCGGCATCGAGGTCCCCGCGTTCGGCGTGGTGCTGCACGCGCTGCAGACCAGCGCGGACGTCAACGTGCTCTCCACGCCGCACATCCTGACCTCGGACAACGAGGAGGCGGAGATCACCGTCGGCCAGAACATCCCCTTCCAGGCCGGCTTCGCGCCCGGGAACCTGGGCAGCCTCGGCAGCTTGGGCAGCACGGCGGGCACCACGGCGGCGACGTCTGCGCTGGCGGGCCTGGGCGGGCTGGGCTCCTTCTTCGCGCCCATCAACCGGCAGAACGTGGAGCTCAAGCTCACCGTGAAGCCGCAGATCAACGAGAGCGACTACATCCGGATGGTGATTGGCGAGCAGATTGAAGAGATCGCCTCGCCGGACAAGGTGCTGGGGCCGAGCATCTCCAAACGCAGCGCGAAGACGACGGTGGTGGCGAAGGATCAGCAGACCGTGGTCATCGGCGGGATCATGCAGGACCGGACGCTGGAGGGCGTGAGCAAGATCCCGATTCTGGGCGACATCCCGCTGCTGGGGCACCTGTTCCGGCAGGAGACGCGGGACAAGGTGAAGACAAACCTGCTGCTCTTCCTGACCCCGTACATCATCAAGGACCAGAGCGACTTCCAGCGCATCTTCGAGCGCAAGATGAAGGAGCGGCAGCAGTTCATCGAGCAGTTCTACGGGCAGATCCCCGGCTACGACGTGGCCATCGACTTCTCGCGCAAGGCGGGGCCGGTCGCGAAGATCGCCCAGGCGTTGGCAAAGGAGTCGAACAAGCTGGAGAACGGCGGGCCTGGTGAGGGCGGCGAACGGGTCTTCAAGCCGGTGGAGGTGACGCCAAGCAACCAGCCCCCGCTGCAGGGCACCACGTCCCCCACTCCTGGCCAGGCGCCCGCGAGCGACGCGACGCCCGGCCCCACCGCGCCGCCGGTGACGGAGCCCGCGCCTGCGCCTGCGCCCAACGGGAACGAGTCACCCAGGCTCCGCGTTCAGCCCGGCAACGAGGGAACGGTCAACCCGCAATGAACGACGTCGCCAAGAGCATGGGTACGGAGCCGGAACCGCCGCGCGAAGACGTGACGCAGCGGCTGCGCGCCGGGCCGGCCTATCTCTGCGGGCGGCCGATTGGAGAGATCCTCCGCCACACCGCCAGCCTGACCGAGGAGGTGCTGCAGCAGGCGCTGGCGCAGCAGGCCGAGAAGGGCGGGCGACTGGGCGAAGTCCTCATCGGGATGAAGGCGGTGGGCGAGGAGGACGTGGCCAAGGCGCTCTGCGCGCAGCTGGACCTCCCGTACCTCGCGCGGATCCTCCCGGAAGAGGTGGACGCGGAGCTGGTGAAGAAGGTCCCCATCAACTTCGCCAAGCAGGCCGGGATTCTCCCGCTGGGGCTGGAGGGCGACACCGTGTCGCTGGCGGTGGCGGATCCGCTGGACACGTCCGTGATGGACCACGCGCGGCAGATGCTAGGCCACGACATCAGCCCGCGCATCGCCCTGCTCAGCACCATCGTGGACGCCATCAACTCCGTCTACGACCGGTCGGTGAACGAGGCCGAGCAGCTGGTCGACGAGATGGAGGCGCAGGACCTCGACAAGCTCGAGCACGAGCTGGAAGAGACCCAGGACCTCCTCGACACGGATGACGAGGCGCCGATCATCCGGCTGGTCAACTCGGTGCTCTTCCGCGCGGCGAAGGAGCGGGCCAGCGACATCCACATCAAGCCGGAGGAGCGCGAGCTGGTGGTGCGCTTCCGGGTGGACGGCGTGCTTCAGGACGTCATCAAGCCGCCCAAGCGCTACCAGAACTCCATCATCAGCCGCATCAAGATCATGGGGCAGCTGAACATCGCCGAGAAGCGGCTGCCGCAGGACGGCCGCATCCGCGTGAAGCTGGCCGGCCGCGACATCGACATCCGCCTCTCCACCATCCCCACCATCCATGGCGAGCAGATCGTCATGCGCTTGCTGGACAAGACCGCCACGCTTCTGGACCTGGCGGAGATTGGGATGAGCGCGAAGACGCTGGAGTCCATCGAACAGGTCATCCACCGTCCGCACGGCATCATCCTGGTCACCGGTCCCACCGGCTCCGGCAAGACGACCACGCTCTACGGCGCGCTCTCCAAGATCAACACCCCGGACCTCAACATCCTCACCGTCGAGGACCCGGTGGAGTACCAGCTCAAGGGCATTGGCCAGATGGCCATCCAGCCCAAGATTGGCCTGACCTTCGCCGCCGGGATGCGCTCGTTCCTGCGCCAGGACCCGGATGTCATCATGGTGGGCGAGATCCGCGACAAAGAGACAGCGGACATCGCGATCAACGCGTCCCTCACCGGCCACCTCGTCTTCTCCACCGTCCACACCAACGACTCCGCCGGCGCGGTCACCCGCCTGGTGGACATGGGCGTGGAGCCGTTCCTCGTCGCCTCTTCGCTGACCGCGATTCTGGCGCAGCGCCTGGTGCGCCGGGTCTGCCCGGACTGCCGCGAGCAATACGCGCCCACCGAGGAGGAGTTGGCGGAGGTGGGCCTCTCCCGCGCCAAGCTGGCGACGACGTACGGCGTGAAGCTCATCTACAAGGCGGCCGGCTGCAACGCCTGCAACAAGCTGGGCTACCGCGGCCGGACCGGCATCTACGAGTTCCTGCCGGTGGATGACGAGATCCGCCAGCTCATCATCAAGAGCGTGGACTCCGGGACGATGAAGAAGAAGGCCGTGGAGCGCGGGATGCTGACGCTGCTTGACGACGGCGCCCGGAAGATTGCCCTCGGGGAGACCACGCTCGCCGAGGTGCTCAGCGTCACCCAGGAGGACATGTGACGCGCGAGCCGGCCTGGCTCTTGCGTACCTGACGTCCCATGCCTGTCTTCGAATACAGGGGCCTCAACGAGGCCGGCAAGCCGGTGAACGGGCTCCGCGAGGCGGACACCGCGAAGGCGCTGCGCGCGGTGCTGCGCAAGGACGGCGTCTTCCTGACCGACGTGCTGGGCCAGGCGGACGGCGGCGGCGCGGCGCGGCCGTCGCGGGGCGCGGCGAAGACGGTGGCGTCCGTCGCTTCCCGCGACATCAACCTCCGGAAGTTCGCCCGCGGACGGATTTCGACAGACGACATCGCCATCACCACGCGGCAGCTGGCGACGCTTCTGGGCGCGGGCGTGACGCTGGTGGAGGCGCTCTCCGCGCTGGTGGACCAGGTGGAGAAGGAGCGCCTCAAGCGGGTGCTCTCCGAAGTGAAGCAGCGGGTGAACGAGGGCTCGTCGCTGGCGGACGCGCTGGCCCCGCATCAGAAGATCTTCGGCAACCTCTACGTGAACATGATCCGCGCGGGGGAGACCTCCGGCGCACTGGACGCGGTGCTCCTGCGGCTGGCGGACTTCACTGAAGGCCAGTCCAAGCTGCAGCAGAAGGTCATCGCCACGCTCATCTACCCCGCGTTGATGGCGCTCATCGGCGGCGGCATCCTGGTCGGCCTGATGACGGTGGTGGTGCCGAAGATCACCAAGATCTTCGACAGCGTGAAGGCCGCGCTCCCGTGGAACACGCGGCTGCTCATCTTCTCGTCGAACGTCCTGCAGTCGTACTGGTTCCTCATCTTCCCGGTCATCATCGGCGCCATCGCCAGCTTCGTCTGGTGGATCCGCAGCCCCACCGGCAAGCCGGTCTTTGACCGCTACATCCTGCGCGCCCCGGTGCTGGGCAGCCTGGTGCGGATGCTGGCCATCTCCCGCTTCTCCCGCACGCTCTCCACGCTGCTCAAGAGCGGCGTCCCGCTGCTGACGGCGATGGACATCGTCAAGAACGTGATGACGAACGTCGTGCTGGCGGAGGTGGTGGAGACCGCGCGCGACGCCATCCGCGAGGGAGAGAGCATCGCCAACCCGCTCAAGAAGTCCGGCGAGTTCCCGCCGCTCGTCTACCACATGATCGCCATCGGAGAGCGGTCCGGCCAGCTGGAGGACATGCTGGTGAACGTGGCGGACAGCTACGAGTCCCAGGTGAACATGCGGATCAGCACGCTGACCGCGCTGATGGAGCCGCTCATCATCGTCGGCATGGGCGGGGTCATCGCCTTCGTCGCGCTCTCCATCCTGATGCCCATTCTTCAGCTCAACACGGTGGTCAAGTGAGCCCGCGCCGCGTCCAGGCCGTCAACCGCTGGGTGCAGGGCGTGACGCTGGCCGCGCTGCTCGGGCTCGCCGCCACCGTGCTGGGCCTGGGGATTGCTTTGTACACCCCCGCGCAGGCAGCCGGCCCTGCGGCAGCACGCCCGGCGCAGGACAGTTCGACAACCGCCTCTCCTTGAGAATGGACACATGGACACAGCCGCTTCGATGACGCCCTCGCCTGCTTCCCCCGCCTCCCGGAGGCTCGCCCGCGCCCGCCGCCGCCAGCGCGGAATGACGCTGGTGGAGATCATGGTTGTGATCGCCATCCTCGGCGTGCTGTTCGCCGCGGTGGGCATCGCCGTCATCCCGAACCTCGCCAAGGCGAAGATCTCCGCCACGTACAACGACTTCGCGGTCATCCAGAACGGGCTGAAGCTCTACTACGTGAAGAAGGGCAAGTACCCCGACACGGCGCAGGGCCTGAAGGCGTTGGTGGACAGCCAGGATTTGGACAAGGTCCCCAAGGATCCCTGGGGGAACGACTACGTCTACCTGAACGAAGGCAACAAGCCGGTCATCAAGTCCTACGGGGCGGACGGCGCGCCCGGCGGCTCCGAGGAGGCTTCGGACCTCGCCAGCAACCAGCCGCAAAAGAAGGAGTGAGTCGTGGCGCCGTCGTCCCCCCGCCAGAGCGGCTTCACGCTCATCGAGCTGATGATCGCCATCGCGATCGTGGCGGTGCTCTTCGGCGCGGTCACCATCTCGGTGGGCGCCATGCTGGGGACGAAGGCGCGCAAGTCGGCGGGTGAGCTCTCCGCCACCATCCGGTCGCTCTATGACACCGCGGCGCTCACCGGGAAGACGTGCCGGCTGGTCATCTCCATGCCGCCGGCGCGGGTAGAGGACGGGGAGACGAAGTACTGGGCGGAGTGCGCGTCCGGGTCTCTGACCGCGCGCAAGGACCGGGACGAGGAGCTGCGCGAAGAGCGGCGGCGCCAGGAGCTGGAGGAGCGCGAGGGCGGCAAGAAGCCGCAGCGGCCGGTGGCGAAGGCCTTCGGCGCGTACTCGGACGACGAACCCACGCTCACCGACCTGCTCTCCCAGGAGAAGGAGCGCGTGGCGGACGCGGCGAAGTACGGCGCCTATACCAGCCCTGAGATTGAGTCGCGCACCCTTCCCTCTGGCGTGACGCTCTCCGTCTGGACGCGCCACCAGCGCGGGGTGGTGAAGGACGGCACCGCGTACCTCTACTTCTTCCCGCAGGGCTACACCGAACGCGCCATGGTCTTCGTGAAGCAGGGCACCAACGCGTGGACGCTCACCGTGTCGCCGCTGACCGGGAAGACCGCCATCGCCTCCGAAGAGCTGGAGGTCCCGCGCCTATGAGCACGCCCTCTTCTCGCGGCTTCACGCTCCTGGAGGTCATGGTGGCCATGGCCATCCTCGGCGTGTCGCTCCTGGCGCTGTTTGACTTGAACGCAGGCGCCATCGCCAACCACTCGTACTCGAAGAAGCTGACCGTGGCGTCTCTGCTGGCCCGGTCGAAGATGACGGATTTGGAGCAGGAGCTTTACGACAAGGGGTTGCAGGCGGACGACGACGAGGACGCCGGGGACTTCTCCCAGGAGGGCTGGCCGGGGTTCAAGTGGCGGGCGCGCATCCTGGCGCCGAAGACCAACGGCCTGTCGCCGCAGCAGCTGCTGGGCGCGGTGTTCGGTCTGCCGGTGGACGGCGAGAGCGAGGGGCCGCTGGCTGCGCTTTTGGGCGGCGGCGGCATCGACACCAAGTCGAACCCGAAGGGCGGGCCCACGCCGGTGCCGGGCTCTGGCGGCCTGGCCGGGATGGCGGGGATGGCCGGCGGCGGGCTGATGCAGGCGCAGTTCGGGCAGATGGTGGAGCAGATCACCAAGTCCGTGCGCGAGGTCCACCTCACGGTGACGTGGAAAGAGGGCAAGCAGGTGGAGAGCGTGGACGTGGTCACCCACATCGTCTCCCTGGGCCCCGGCTCTGACCGCAATGGTCCGTCGAACGCGGAGGCGGCGGTGGCCAACGCGCAGAACCAGCTGGGCGGCGCCAACCCGAACAACCCCACCCTGCCCCCCGGCCAGCAGCTGCAGAACCCGTTCGGCTTCCCGCCAGGACTCAACGGCGGCGGCCTGTTCAACGCGCCGAAGATCCGCAGCCCCCGGGGGACCGGCAATTGAGCGCGCGCGCCCAAAAGCTGCGCCGCTCGCGCGGTGGCTTCACGCTGATGGAGGTGGTCATCGCCATCTCCATCACCGTCTTCATGAGCAGCGTGGTGGCGATGGCGTTCTCCACCACCTCGCGCGCGAAGGAAGTGGTGGAGAAGGACGCGGACCTCTACCGGCAGCTGCGCGCGGCGATGAACCGGATGTCCCGGGAGATTGGCTCCGCCTACGTGAGCGACCGGTACGACCCCAAGCGCTACCGGGACGCGTTTGACCGGCCCACCAACTTCGTCGGCGAGCGCGAGCGCCTGCTCTTCGCCTCCCTGGCGCACCAGCGGATGTACGCGGACGCCAAGGAGTCGGACCAGATGGTGGTGGAGTACTTCGTGAAGACCTCCACCGAGAAGAACGCCCGCGGCCGGCAGGACCTGATGCGCCGGGAGAACCCGCTGCCGCAGGACCGGATGGACCGCGGCGGAACGGAGGAGGTGCTCTTCGAGGGCGTCAAGAAGATTGAGTTCTCCTACTGGGACAGCGAGCGCAAGGAGTGGGACGACGACTGGGACACGCGGCGGACGGAGCGGAAGTCCATCCTCCCCACCCGCGTACGGATGACGCTCATCACGCTGGACGAGAACGGCAAAGAGGCCCGGTACACCACCCAGACGCGGGTGATGATGAACACGGAGATTTCGAGGTACTGATGCGCGCCCTCCGGAGAAACCAGCAGAAGGGCGTGGCGCTGCTCATCGTGGTGGTGTCCATCGCGCTGCTCACGCTGGTGGCCACCGAGTTCGCGGTCGGCACCAGCGTGGACCTCCAGCTTGCCGCCAACCAGCGGGACGAGATGCGCGCGTACTACATGGCCCGCAGCGGCATCGGCATGTCGCGGCTGCTGCTCAAGTTCCAGAAGCAGGTGGACGCCATTCAAATCCCCAACCTGGCCGGCCTGCTGAGCGGGCTCACCGGCGGGGGCGGCGCTGCGGGCGGGCTGGGCGCGCTGCTCGGCGGTGCGGGCGCGGGCGCGGCGGGCGCGGCAGGTGGGACGCCGCAGCCCAGCAGCATGAACATCCAGCTGTGGCGGATGGCCAAGGTGGACTGCCACATGCTGAGCGCGATGGTGGTGGAGGACCAGGGCAAGCTCTCCGGCCTGGCGCCGATTCCGCGCAGCAAGAAGTTCGACTTCGACGACGAGGCGCCGGAGGTGGCGCGGCAGCAGAAGCAGCGCAGCTTCGGCGGCTTCGAGGGCTGCTTCTCCGCCACGCTCGGCAACGAGGAGGAGAAGATAAACCTCGGCAAGCTGGACTCGGTGGGGATGAACGCCACCAGCACCATGACCCAGCTGTTGGCCATGCTCACGGACAAGCAGTACGAGTTCCTCTGGGAGAAAGAGGACGCCAACAAGGTCAAGGCAAACCCGACGGACGTCATCATCGCCATCAAGGACTGGATTGACGACGACGAGGTGCAGTCCTCCATCAACTCCAGCGGCGTGGGCGCGGCCTTCCAGAAGGGGTTCTCCGACGAGAACTTCAACTACGACCGGTTCAACCCGCGCTACCGCGCCAAGAACGGCCGGTTCGACACGCTGGATGAGCTCTACATGGTCCACGGCGTGAACGACCAGTTCATGGCGGCGTTCAGAGACCTCTTCACGGTCTACCCGAACGTGAACTCCAAGCTGAACGTGAACTCCGAGGACAAGCGGCAGCTCAAGTGGGCCATCCTCGCGGTGGCGGACCCCAACCGTCCGGACCCGCGCCTGAAGGACCCGCTCTTCGTGGAAGGCATCATCCGGAAAATCCAGGCGGCGAAGATGTTCGCGGTCTTCGGCCTGGGCGTGACGGACTTCGTCAACATCGTGGAGTCCGCCGGCGTGGCGGTGAACAGCAGCATCCGCAACAACGTGCAGCTCAGCCCGGTGGGCGACAAGAGCACCACCTACAGCATCAAGTCGGTGGGCGAAGCGGGGGCGGTGAAGAAGACCATCTCCACCGTGGTGCAGCTGGATGAGGGGCTGGGCAAGCTTCTGTACTGGAGAGAGGAATAGGCGATGGCGAGGATTCTGGGGCTCGACCTGGGCAGCCACACGGTCAAGGCGGTGCTCTTCGAAACGTCGATGCGGACCGCCACGCCGAAGGCGTACGCCGAGGTCCGCCGGGCGCTCGAGGGGGACAAGGCGCAGACGCTGCGCGCCGCGCTCACCACGCTCCTCGCGGACAACCCGCTGGCGGCGGACCAGGTGGTGGTGGCGCTCCCCGGCCCCGGCCTGGCCACGCACATGCTGTCGCTGCCCTTCACGGACCCCAAGCGCCTGGAGGCCACCATCGGCTTCGAGGTGGAGGGGCAGCTGCCGTTTGACCTCTCCGAGGCCGTCTACGACTACCAGGTGGCCTCGCAGCAGGAGCGCAAGAGCGAGCTGCTGGTCGGCGTGGTGCGCAAGGAAGAGGTGCGGACGCTGCTCGCCGGGCTGACCGAGCTGAAAGTTGACCCGCGGCTCATCACGCACCCGGCCCTGGCGTACCAGAACCTCCTGCTGGCCCTGCCGCAGCTCTTTGATCCGCCCCAGGGCGACGAGGCGGTGGCCATCGTCGACATCGGCCACGAACGCACAGCCCTTGCGGTGGGCCGCCCCGGCGTGGGCGTGGAGTTCGCGCGGACCTTCTCCGGCGGCGGCAGGGACCTCTCCCGCGCGCTGGCCGCGGAGTTCCAGACCTCCTTCGAGGAGGCGCACCACTGGAAGGAGGCGCAGGGCGCTCTGGGCGCGGCGGCGACAGGCCCCGAGGGTGCGCGCGCGGCCGGCGCGTTCGTCCGCGGGTTGCAGCCGCTGCTGCGTGAGCTTCGCCCTTCGCTCAAGGCCTACGCGGCGCGCTTCCGCCGGCAGGTGGGCACCGTGTACCTCTGCGGTGGGACGGCCCGGCTGCCCGGGCTGGAGGAGCAGCTCTCGCAGGACCTCTCGCTGCCGGTGCGCGTGCTGCGGCTGCCCGCGGACGTCACGGACCCGCTGCCCGCGCTGGCCCAGCCCAGCGTGATGCAGCCCTACGCGCTGGCGCTGCGCGGCCAGGCCTCCGGCTCCAAGGCGCCCAGGTTCAACCTGCGCCGCGGCGAGTTCGCGTTCAAAGGCGACTACGACTACGTCAAGGACAAGGTGGGCCAGCTGGCCGCCTTCGCCGCGGTGCTGGTGCTCTTGCTCATCACCTCCGGCATCGTCCGCAACACGGTGCTGGCGCGGCGGGTGCGGCAGCAGGAGCAGATGCTCTGCGACATCACCGAGCGCGTGCTGGGCCGCTGCGAGCGCAACTTCGAGGTGGCCTTGAGCCTGCTGCACGGCAAGGAGAGCCCGGCGGCGGCGCTGCCCAAGCAGTCTGCGATTGGCCTCTTGGCGGAGTTCGCGCAGCGGCTGCCGGCGGAGACGCCGGTGAGCTTCGATGACGTGGTGGTGAACCTGGACCGGATCGCCGCCAAGGGGAAGACCGACAGCATCAAGCAGATAGACACCATCGTCTCCGCGCTGAAGACCTACCGCTGCTTCAAGGAGGTCAAAGAAGGCCGGACGGAGCGCAGCAAGGACGGGACGAAGACGGTGTTCCAGCTGGACATCCAGGTGGATTGTTCGGACCCCACGCAGCCGCAGGGCTGAAGGAGACCTCGCCATGGATCAACTCAAGCAACTGCTCTCCGACGCCCAGTCCGCCTTCCAGCGGCTCACCACCCGCGAACGCAACCTGGTGCTGCTCGCCGGTGGCGTGCTGGTGGCCTTCGTCCTCTTCCTGGTCGCCCTCTCCTTCTCCAACAGCGCGCAGCGCTACCGGAACACCTACGCGGACAACCTCACCCGGCTGCAGGAGGTGCAGGCGCTGGCCACCAGCTTCCGCGAGGCGGAGGCGCAGCGGCAGGCGCTGGAGCGCGAGCTGACTGCCAGCAACGTCCGGCTGGGCAGCTACATCGAGGAGAAGCTCAAGGCCGCCGGGCTGGAGACGCCGTCGATGACCAGCCGCGGGCCGGTGCCGCTGGGGGACTCCAAAATCTCCGAGAACACCGTGGAGTTCACGCTCAACGACATCACGCTCACCCGGCTGACCGCGTTCCTGTCGCTGGTGGAGAGCGGGCCCGGCATCGTCCACGTGAAGAACCTGCGGCTGGAGCCCAAGGTCGCCAACGAGACGCTCACCGCTTCGGTGAACGTCGCTACCTACCAGATGAAGCCGTAAGGAGCAGATGACGGATGCCTGCTGATGCCCCCAAGCTCGCGCGCTGGAAGATTGTCGCCGGCTACGCCGGGTTCACCCTCTTCGCGCTGGTGGTCTGCCTCTACCTGACCTTCCCGTACGACGCGGTGAAGCAGCGGGTGACCGGGCTGGCCACCGCGGCGAACCTGCAGCTGACCATCGGCTCGCTGGGCCCGGGACTCTTCGGCGTCACGGCCCGCAACGTGCGGGTGAACCGGGTGCTGACGCCGGAGCAGCGGCGCTTGGCCTCGGAGACCGGCACCCCGGACCCCACGCCGCTGGAGATTGAGTCCATCGCCGTGCGGCCGGCGCTGCTGCCGCCGGGGCTCGCGGTGCGGGCAAATCTCCTGGGCGGCGTGGTGACAGGTTCGGTGGGCGTGCTGGGGTCCACGCGCATCTCGGTCAGTGGCTCCAAGCTGGACTTGAGCCGCGGCAACATCGAAGGCTTCACCGGCGTGAAGCTGAGCGGCCTGGCGGAGCTGGACGCGGACCTGGCGCTGCCCACCTCCAGTGAGCCCGGCAAGCCGGCGGAGCCGGACCTCGGCCAGGCCTCCGGCAAGGTGAAGCTCGTCGCGAAGGACCTCTCGGTGAACGGCGGTCACGTCGGCGTGCAGGACCTCCCGAAGGTCCCGCTGGGCGGGCTGGAGGCGCGCATCGCCTTCGACAAGGGGATGGGCACCATCGAAACGCTGGGCACCAAGAGCGCGGAGCTGGAGGCCGGCGGTACGGGCACGCTCAAGCTCGCCAAGCGCTTCGAGTACAGCAACGTGTCCCTCGACGTGCGGCTCAAGGCGGACGCCGAGTACATCAAGACGCAGTCGCTGCTCGGGATGGGCCTGGCGTTTCTGCCCGCGGATCCCGAGGCCGGCTGGCGCGCGTTCAAGATTCGCGGCTACCTCGGGCGGCCCGAGTTCCCCGACTTCCGCCGCCGTTAGAGCGACGGCCCACACGCGCCCACCAGAACGTGGCGTTCGACAGTGAACGCCGCGTGGTTGGTGCTTGCTTGTTGAGGCACTTCACCCTACTTGCGTGGCCGCACTCGGAGCACTGGAGGGGTCACCATGAAGACGTGGATTGCCGTCGTCGTTTCCGTTGCCTGTACCACCGCCTTCGCGCAGGCCGCGAAGGAGATGAAGCCCGCACCTGCACCCGCTGCCAAGGCCGCTCCCGCCGCCCCGGCCGCAGCGCCCGCCGCTCCGGCGATGGCCATGGACATGAGCAAGATGGGTCCGTGGACGCGCAAGCCGAAGAACGAGGGCGCGGTGAAGAAGGAGATCACCGAGTTCTTCAAGGAGGAGGAGGAGCTGATGAAGAAGGGGGACATGGACGCCGGGTTCGCCCGCATCGACTTCCCCGTCTTCATGTCGACCGACGACTCCATGGGCAAGCCGGAGTCCAAGATGTACTCGAAGGAGGAGTACACGGCGATGATGAAGCCCTTCTACGAGAACATGCCGAAGGACATGAAGACGACCCACAAGCCGACCATCACCGTCCTCTCGGACTCCATGGTCAACGTGGTGGATGACTTCGCCATGAGCATGGGCAAGCAGAAGATGGCGGGCCGGAGCATGAGCCTGCTGGTGAAGCGGGACGGCAAGTGGATGTGGAAGGTGATGGCGGAGCCGGGCTGGGGCGGGATGAGCGCGCCGGGCACCGGCGGCTCCGAGCCGATGAAGCACTAAGCCTTTTGTCCTTGCAGACCTTCGGCGCGCTTCGTCCCAAGACGAGGCGCGCCGTTTCTTTTGGTCCACCCTGCGTGCTAGAGCGGCCGCTTCTTTCCAGGAAGGGGGGCTAGAAACCCATGGCCGAGCTGGTGTTCTTCCGACGTGGCGAAGAGGTCCTGCGGTTCGCGTTCGAAGGTGAGCGCGTGGTGCTGGGTCGCGGCGACAAGTGCGACGTCGTCATCCCGGACCCTGAGGTCTCCCGGCAGCAGGTGGCGCTGACGTTCGACGGGCAGCGCTACGCGGTGGAGGACCTGTCCGGGAAGGGCACCCTGGTGTCGGGGAGCGCCACCACCGCCGCCCCGCTGCCGGACGGCGCGGACATCGCGCTCGGGCAGTGGCGGGCGCTCTTCCGCGAACACGGCACCGGCGACAGCAACCTCACCACCGAGGTGCCCGGCCTGAAGACCGAGGTGCAGCCGAAGGAGGCCGGCGCCGAGCGCTGGCAGGCGGCGCAGGTGAGGATCCGCCACAACCAGAAGGAAGCGGTGCACCGGCTCCACGGCGAGCAATTCACCGTCGGCAAGGACCCCGGCCAGGACCTGGTGCTCCCCGACAAGTTCGTCTCCGGGCGGCACCTGCGCATCTCCCGCAAGGAGGGCGTCTTCCACGTCAACGACCTGGGCTCCGGCAACGGGACGTACCTGGGCAACATCCGGCTCTTCGAAGCCGACGTCCCGCTCAACACCACCCTGCGCGTGGGCGAGACGGACCTGGTGCTGGAACCGGCGCAGCCAGCGCCCCGGAAGGACGGCGGCGCGCCCACCGGCTATCAGGGCCTCATCGGCAGCGACCCGTCGGTGCGGCAGCTGGCGGACCTGATTGAGCGGGTGGCGCCCTCCTCCGCCGCCGTGGCCATCTTCGGCGAGTCCGGCACCGGCAAGGAGCTGGTCGCGCGGGCGGTGCACGCGAAGAGCACGCGGGCGGACCGGCCGTTTATCCCCATCAACTGCGCGGCCATCTCGCGGGAGCTCATCGAGAGCGAGCTCTTCGGCCACGAGAAGGGCGCGTTCACCGGCGCGCTCAACGCGCGCAAGGGCGCGTTCGAAGAGGCGGACGGGGGCACGCTGTTCCTCGACGAGATTGGCGAGCTGCCGCTGGAGCTGCAGGCGAAGCTCTTGCGCGCGCTGGAGTCCGGGGAGATCAAGCGCGTGGGCGCTGCGCGGCCCATGAACGTGGACGTGCGCGTCGTGGCCGCCACCAACCGGGACCTGCTCGGCGCGGCGCGGACCGGGAAGTTCCGGGAGGACCTCTACTACCGGCTCTGCGTCATCCCGCTGCACCTGACGCCGCTGCGCAACCGCCGGGGGGACCTCCTGTCCCTGGCCGAGCACTTCGTCCGGCTCTTCGCCCCCAAGGGTCAGGCCGTCCGGTTCACGCCGGCCGCGGTGGAGCGCCTGTCGCTGCACGCCTGGCCGGGCAACATCCGCGAGCTGCGCAACGTGGTGCACCGCGCGCTCCTCCTGCGGAAGGGGCCCAGCATCGACGTGCCGGACCTGAGCTTTGACCAGGAGCTGAACCCGGAGCCGTCCATCGCCGCCCCGGAGCTGCCGCCCGGCATGACCCTGGAGCAGGCGCTGGAGAAGCTGGAGCGGCAGATTGTCGAAGGCGCGCTCCGGCGGCTGAACAACAACCGGGAGAAGGTGGCCAAGGAGCTGGGGGTGGCCCGCTCCACCCTGTTCAAACGCTTGAAGGATTGGGGGCTCACCCGAACGGATGAGCAGGAGTAACGAGGGACGCAACCGGCAGGGGGTTGCGGTGGAAAATCCCTTCCAGGCATGCACGCCGTCCTCCCCCTCCCCCGCCCTGTTCCGGAACGCGTCGTAGCGGCGGTGGACGCCGCGCACGCGGCCAGCCGGCGGTTGCAGCGCACTGGGGACTCCCTGCACCGGGCGGACGCCTGGGACACTTGGCAGGCGCTGGACGCGGTGGTCCGGCATGCGCGGACTGCGCTGGAGCTGACCCCCTCCGACGCGCCGTGGGCGCCGTTCCTGGAGGAGCAGCTGCTGGCGGTGGTGGCGAAGGCGGACGCCGGGCGGGCGCAGGCGTCGCCGGAGGCCAACCGCCACGAGCCGGTGGCGGTGCTGGGCCGGGAGCTGTCCGCCGCACTGCTGGGACCGCATGGGGTGACCCACGGGATGCCGGCGGTGAAGCGCGCGCTGACGGGCGAAGCGCTGAGCGAAGCCGGAGGCTGGACCGCGGATGGGCTCACCGTCGGCGACGTGGGCCGCGTCGCCCAGGGCGCCCTCTCCCTCCTCGAGGGCACCTTGCCTGGGCAGGCCGCGGTCCCCCGGCTGCGCGAGGTGCTGGCGAAGGTCGCGGCGACGGAGCCAGGGGTTCCCGTCCGGCGCGTGAGGGCGTTCGAAGGGATGAGCCGGCAGGTGGTGGCGCACGACCGCCGCGCGCTGCCGGAGGCGGTCGACATCTTCGAACGGCTCTCCAAGCTGCTTGCGCGCAGCCACCGGCTGACCGGGCTTCCTGCCGGAGAGACGGCGGACCGGCTGCTGGAGGAGATCTCCGCCCGCGCCGGCCGCCTGCGCGCCAAGCTCACCGGGCTGGCGGGAGATGAGCGATACGCCATCGCGCTGGAAGAGATGGTGGCGTTGGCCAAGGCGCCCGCCGGAGCGGAGCCGAGCGAGGTGGGCCGCGCGCTGGTGGCGGTGGCGTACCCGGCCGCCGAGCGCGCCAGCCTCGAGGTGGTGCCGGCGATGAACCGGCGCATCAAGACGAACGGGACGTTGAGCGACGAGGAGCAGGGCCTCTTCGACCGCGTGGTCCAGGCGCGCCGGGCGCTGACCCGCGCAAGCCCGCGGCGGGCATAAGGCCGGCCCGGGTGCGCCGAGGTAGGCGCCCGGCCTTAGATCTTTCCCCTTTCTGACCCGTTCCCTCCCGGATGCGCGCGGCTGTTGCCTCTTCGCGCGGAAGGGAACGACGTCATGGATTCGGGGTTGGCGGAGCTGCCGCCGCTGTCAGACCTGTACCGGCGACACCGCCGCAAGGCGCTGGCCATCGCCCAGCGCATCCTCCGGGACGCGGACGACGCGGAGGACGTGGTTCAGGAGGTCTTCTCCCGCCTCTGGGCGAAGGCCGCGCACTTCGAGGGAACCGCGGCGTACACGACGTGGCTGCACCGGGTGATGGTGAACAGCAGCATCAACACCCTGCGCTCCCGCCGCCGGCGCGAGCACCTCAAGGAGAACCGGGACGCGCCGCTCTCGCCGGAGCAAGCCGCCATCGGCGTCCAGCTGCAGGCGCACTTCAACGGAGCGCTGGCCGAGGTGAGCGAACAGCACCGCCAAATCCTCTGGCTCCGCGAGATGCGGGGCCTGTCCTATCCGGAGATCGCCGCCCTCCTCCACATCCCTGAGGGCACAGTGAAGAGCGCCCTCAACCGCGGCCGCACCCACCTCGCCCAGCTCCTCAAGGAACGCGGCGTGGACCCGTCCGAGCGCTGAAGAAAAAGGTAGCCTGTCCAGCCTGTCCCCCTTTCTCGCACTCCTCGCCGCGCTCGCCGCGGCCCCGCTCGACGTCCCCGGGGTGGACCTGGGGGAGCACGCGTTCGATGGCGCCGCCGCGGTGGTGGACGGCGACACGGTGCGCGTCCGGGGCGTGCCCAGCACGCTGCGGCTTTTGGGCATCGACACCGAGGAGACCTTCAAGCGCGCCTCGGAGCGCAGCGCGTACGCGCAAGGCTTTGACGCCTACCGGAAGCAGCAGCGCGGCAGCTCCGCCCGCCCGGTGAAGATGGCCACGCCGCTGGGCGAAGACGCCAAGCACTTCGCGCAGCAGTTCTTCGAGAAGGTCTCCCGCGTCCGGATTGAGCGGGACCACCCCGCCGAAGTGCGGGACGCTTACGGCCGCTACCTCGCCTATGTCCTGGTGGAGGCAGAGCCGGGACGCTGGCTCAACTACAACGTCGAGTGCGTCCGGGCGGGGATGAGCCCGTACTTCGTGAAGTACGGCCGCAGCCGGCGCTACCACGCGCAGTTCCTCGCCGCGCAGGCGCAGGCGCAGAAGGCGCACGTGGGCATCTGGGACCCCAAGCGGGAGCACTACGGCGACTACGAGGAGCGGCTGGCCTGGTGGGCGGCGCGCGATGAAGCGGTCACCCGCTTCGAGGGGCGCATGGCCTCCCACGAGGACCACATCGCGCTCACCCGCGCGGACGCGCTGGAGAAGCTGCAGGCCCGGGTGGGCCAGGCGGCGGTGGTCTTCGGCGCCGTGTCACAGGTGCACGTCTCCCAGAAGGGACCGACGGTGGTCCGGCTGAGCCGCAGCCGGGGCAACGACTTCGACCTGGTGTTCTTTGACCGCGAAGTGCTGCAGGCCTGCGGCATTGCCGAGCGCGTGGGAGAGTACGTGGAGGCCCGCGGCGTGGTGAGCACCTGGCTGGACCAGCGCCGCGGGGTGGAGCGGCTTCAAATCATCGTCAAGCGCGCGGACCAGGTGACTGCCGCGGGCGCTCCAGGTGCGACGGCCGAAAGCGAAGGCGAGCCGGACTAGTGCTCCGCCCGGATCGAATGGATTCCACCTGCAGCCCCGTTCGCGTCGAGCGTCTCACGATGGGTCACAACTTTGGCCTTGGGTGGCGAGCGACGGGCCGGAGTGTTCGGGCTGCGGGCTGCGGGCTTCGGGGAACGGTCTCTCGGGTAGGGGTACGGAGCACGCGTTCGCGTTCGCGTTCGCCTTCGTTCACGGGTACGGGCCCGGGTTCGGGTTCGGGCCCGGGCAGTCAGTCACGGGCTAGAGCGCAACGAGGGGCAACCACCTCAGGTCGGCGACCGGACGAGCCGTGCGCGGTGTCCCGGACCCGAACCCGAACCCCTGCCCCTACCCGGGCCCGTGAACGAAGGCGAACGCGAACGCGAACGCGTGCTCCGTACCCCTACCCGAGACACCGTTCCCCGAAGCCCGCAGCCCGCAGCCCGAGACACCTTCCCCCGAAGCCCGCAGCCCGAGACACCGTTCCCCGAAGCCCGCAGCCCGAGACACCATTCCCCGAAGCCCGCAGCCCGAACACTCCGGCCCGTCGCTCGCCACCCAAGGCCAGAGTTGTGACCCATCGTGAGACGCTCGACGCGAACGGGGCTGCAGGTGGAATCAATTCGATCCGGGCGGAGCACTAGTCTTCGCCCTTCGCACCGACGAACTGGTCCGACTTCTCCCGGAACAGCACGTTGAAGCTGGTCAGGGAACCGTAGACGCGGGTGATGTACTGCTGCATCTCCACCTTCTCCGCGTCCGTCAGCTTCGGGTGGCCGTTGATCTTCTGCTCCAGCGTGCGCAGGCGGTCCCGCACCATGACGACCTTGTGAAAAAAGGCGTCAATGGGCAGCTCCTTCGCCTGGAGGTCTGTCTTGCCCGGGACCAGCTGAATGGTCCCGCCCTCCCACTTCTGGGCGAGCGGCACCTCCATCTGGCCGGACGCCTCGCGGAAGACCTCCATCAGCTCGTCGCGGGTCATGTTCAGCGCTCCTCCCAAATCGATGGGTTCTGAGGACGACAGCCGGACCGGGACCGCGTCCGGCAAGTCCCCACCTTCCGGCCGCTTGCGCACGACGGTGGGGGCAATGCTCTTCAGGGGCCGGGGCCGGGACGCGGTGGGCGCGGGCCTGGCGGCGGGCGCGCTCTCCGACTTCCCGACGAAGGCGTCGCAGATGGGCGCGGTGGGCGGGAACAGGCCGCGGTTGGGCTGCAGCCGGCAGGGCCCCACCCAACCGCGGTGGTCCACCGAGTGCGCCCGCCACAATTTGCAGTTTCCGCAGACCTCCGCCTCGGGCGGAAAGCTGGGCAACGGCGGAACATCGGACGGCGACTCGGACATGGGGCTCGCCGCTTCTAGCACCGACCTGGCGAGCGACCCAACCGGGCGAAAAAGCGGGCGCCGGGTTGATCTGGTCGTGGCTTTACCTACAATCTGTCCCGTCGCCCTCCCCGCCTGAAGTCTGGAGAACCATGTCCTCCCCGCACACCCGTCTGCCCTCGGCACGGAGGGTCCTCCCGATCGCCGCCGATGCGCCGGAGGAGGAGTCCGAGCCGGTGGAGTCCCCGCCGTACGGCACGCTCGCATCGTCGCTCATCCCCGCCGACATCTGGTCCGAGTACCAGGCCGAGCTGGCTCGCCAGAACGCCGCGCAGGAGTTTGACCTGCACGTGGAGCTCATCGGCACGGATGACAGCTCGTTCGACCCGTCCCTCGCGCAGGCGGACATGGCGCTGCTCGCGCTCGCCAGTGTGCCGCTCTTCTCCGGCCTGCCGCGCAGCTCCCTCGACATGTTGGGCGGCCACGCGCAGCAACTGGAGCTCACCGCCGGCCAGCACCTCTTCCGCGAAGGCGACGCGGCGGCGTCCTTCTTCCTCGTGCTCGACGGCACGGTGGAGATCAGCCGCGTCATCGACGAGCGCGCAGTCACCCTGCGGCACCTCAAGCGGGGCGAGGCCATCGGCCTGCTCGGCCTCTTCTCCGGCCAGCGCCGGGCGGCGGACGCGCGCGCCACGGGCCGCACGGTGGTGTTGGAGGTCCCCAGCGAAGCCCTCAACCAAGTGGTGCTGAGGGACCCGCAGCTTCAGGAAAAGGTCTTCCGCTTCTACCGCGAGCGCCTGCTCGAAGGGTTTCTGGGCTCCTCCGCTCTGTTCCTGGACGTGGAGAGCAGCGCACGCGCGAAGCTCATCGGCCGCTTCCAGGAGCGCCGGCTGAAGGCGGGCGAAACGCTGGTCCACCCGGGCGAGGTGGGAAACCTCCTGGGCGTCCTCATCAGCGGCAGCCTGCTGCTCGAGCACAAGGCGAAGGCGGGTGAGCTCCCCCACCTCTACGAGCTCTACCCCGCGCAGTTCGTGGCCGTCACCAGCGCGCTGGGCGGCACCCCGGCCCGCATCCGCATCTTCGCCGAGGCCGACTCAACCGTGATGCTCCTGGGCCACCGTGAGTTCACGGAGCTCTTGCGTGAACACCCCGCGCTCAAGTCCCTCCCCGCGCGGCTGCACGCCAACGCCCGCGCCATCGACCGCGACGTCTTCTGCGGCCACACGGGCATCCCGGGCCTTTGAAAGCAAAACGTCCCAAGAGCGAAGCGATGAAGACCACCAGCGGGGCTTCACTCAACCTGCCCCAGGTGGCCGCCGTCGTCGTCTGCGTCGCGTTGGGCGTGGCGCTCTGGGACCACCCGGTGCTCTGGCCGCTCAAGCTGCTGGTGGTGATGATGCACGAGAGCGGTCACGCCATCGCCGCCCTCCTGATGGGCGGGCAGGTGCAGCGCGTGGTCATCTCCGCCAACCAGGCCGGCGAGTGCCTCTCGCTCTTGCCCGAGGGCGTGCTGCGTCAGGTGGTGGTCTCCTCCGCGGGCTACGTGGGCAGCGCGGTGGCCGCCGCCAGCCTGATGATCGCCACCTTCCGCTTCCGCGCCCGCCGCTTCATCCTCGCCGCCGCCTGCGTCTGGCTGGCCGCGATGGGCGCGCTCTTCGCCGGGGACAGCTTCACCCTCGCCTTCTGCCTGGGCACCGCGGTGGTCTTCGGCCTGGGCGCCCGCTTCCTGCCGGACGCCGCGGTGGACTGGGTGAACCTGGTGCTCGCCGCCTTCTCCTCCCTCTACGCGGTGATGGACCTGCGGGATGACCTCTGGAACAGCTCCGTGCGCGCGCAGAGCGACGCGGCCATCCTCGCGCAGGTGACCTTCATCCCCTCCCTGGTCTGGGCGGCGCTGTGGACCGCGCTCGCGCTGGCCATCGTCTTCGCCTGCGGGGCGTGGGCGCTGCGCAAGACGCCACCCCCCGGCATCCGGCTGCCCGCCCTGCGCAGCCGTTAGCGCGGCCGCATCCGGTACGCGGCGAAGTCCACCAGCTCCGGCAGGCGCAGGTAAGGGTTGGTCTGCTTCTGCGCCTGCAGCGTGGCGCTGGGCACCGGTCCGTAGTCATGGCCCGGCAGCACGCGCGTGTCGTCCGGCAGGCGCATCAGCACCTGGGTGAGCGTGCGGTGCATGGCCTGCGGGTCTCCGCCGCGCAGGTCGCAGCGGCCACAGGCGTCGATAAAGAGCGTGTCGCCCGTCACCACCGCCTCGCCGCACAACAGGCACTGGGAGCCCGGGGTGTGGCCCGGCGTATGGAGCGCCTTGAAGCGCGCCGGGCCGACGGCCACCTCGTCCCCTCCGGAGAGCGGCCGCACCGCGTCGCCCAGCCTGTGGAGCTCCGGGGAGAAGGCCACCTCTTCGCGCTGCGCGTAGACCGGCACGTCGTGCCGCCGCAGCAGCTCCGGCAGGCCATTGATGTGGTCATTGTGCGAGTGGGAAACCAGCGCCGCCACCAGCCGCTTGCCGTCCTCGGCGACCGCCGCTTCGATGGCCGGCACGTCCCAGGCGGGGTCCAGGACCAACACCTCTTCCGCCCCCTGCGCGCCGAGCAGGTAGACGAAGTTCTTCATGGGACCCAAGGCCAGGGCGCGCGCGTAGAGCGAAGAGGAACGCATACCTGCCAGAGACGATGCGGCGCCCAGTCCCGCGAAGGCAAGAGCCACTTGACCCCAGCGCGGCGTTCACGGATTTGATGGCGCCATGACGTGCTTCGCCCTCACCGCCCTGCTCGCCCTCGCCGCCTCCGGCAAGGACGCGCCAACGCTGCGCTACACCCCGCCGCCTGACGCGGAGGACGACCGACCGGTCGCCACCGAGGTGACCGTCAAGGCGGACGGGAGCGACTTCACGCTGCACATCCTCTTCAACCGGGAACCCTGGGGGGAGACCTGCAAGGCCCGCTGCGCGAACGCGACGTTCTTCCTGGACACGGACGGCAACCGGACGACCGGGCTGCAGCTGGGGCCGCAGAACCCCCAGACCGGCGCGGACCTGTCGGTCCTCGTCCAGGGTGTCCGCGAGTACAAGGAGCTGAGCGCCGACACGGCCCTGCGGGTCCGGGTGCGACAATTCAACGGCGCCGTGAAGGACGTGGAAGAGGGCCAGACGCTGGCGGAGCTGGACCCGCGCCGGGACCCGGAGCGCGTGAAGGCGCAGCAGAGCGAAGTCTCCCTGCGCGTGGACGCCACGGACCCGAACATCCCGGCGGGCAGGACCATGCGGGTGGTCTACCAACCACCAGGGGCGGCGCCCGTGGTGGGCACGACGCCCGGGGTGGGCGCAGGTACTGCCAAGCGCGCGGTGAAGGTCGTCAAGCGCAAGCGGCGGTGATGAACCCCGCCGCGCGCGTGAGGCAGACTGCGGGCTCACGTTCGGGGGGGACTCATGACGAAGACGGTCGCTTGGCTCGCCGCTGCGCTCTGCCTCGCGGGCTGCAGCAAAGAGAAGTCGAAGGCCGTGCAGGCCTATGACGTGTTCGCGGAGGCGTTGGCCCGGAACCACCTGCCGAAGGCGCACGAGCTGGCGCCGGGCGCGGAGTTCGTCGTCGCCGCTTCCCCCGCCGGAGAAGCGGAGGCGCAGGACGGCAAGGTGGTGCACCAGCCGCTCTACGACAAGGGCATTGTCGGCGACGTGTGGTGGGTGCGCAGCAAGGTGGAGTCGGAGAAGAAGGAGGCCGGCCTCACCCACCTCGTGGTGGTGACGGACGTCTGCCGCAACCCCTCGGACGCCAACGGCTGCAACCGCCCGGACACCTACCGGCACCGCGTCCGCCTGCGCCAGGAGGGCGAAGCCTGGCAGGTGGTGGCCTTCACCGAAGCGCTGGTGAGCGCCGCGCGCTGACGGCCGCTGTTCGCGCTCACGAGGGCAGCTGGGGTACCTTGCCCACCCTTTCTGCGAACGAGCGCGTGAACCTCTGTCCCGACGACAACCTGCTCACCGAGCTGCTCTGGGGCACGCTGCCGGAGGGCCATCCGCGCGCCGCAGCGCTGGAGGTACACCTCGACGGCTGCCCCGGCTGCCGCGGCCTGGTCATCCAACTCGCGCGTGAGGACCCGGAGCCCGCTGGGGTGGACCCGCGAGGCCGCTACCGACTCCTTCGCCCCTACGCGCGAGGGGGCCAGGCGGACATCTTCCTGGCGGAGGACACCTCGCTGGGCCGCACCGTCGCGCTCAAAATCCTGCGCGCGGAGCACCCCAGCGCGAGGGAGCGCTTCGCCCGCGAGGCCTGCGTCGCCGGCCTGCTGGAGCACCCCTCCATCGTCCCCATCTACGACGCGGGCGAGCTGACCGACGGGACGCCGTTCCAGGTGATGAAGCTCATCCAGGGCGAAACGCTGCGACAGGTCCTGGAGCGACGCCCGGACCCGCATACCCTCCTGCCCCACTTCGTCAGCCTCTGCCTCGCCGTCGCCTACGCGCACTCCCGCGGCGTCATCCACCGCGACATCAAGCCCGCCAACATCATGCTGGGCGCCTTCGGCGAGACCGTGCTGCTCGACTGGGGGCTGGCCCGCATCCTCGCCGCGCACGAGCCTTCACGGAACCTGGCGACGGACGAGGGCGCCACGAGCGATCGAGCGGTGCGCACGCCGGGCGAGATGAGCTCGGAGCAGGAGACCGGCTCCACCCGCCACCACGCGCGTCGCACGCCAGGCGACCTGAGCCCGGCGCAGGGGGAGGCCGCCACGCGCGATGGGATGCGGCTGGGGACGCCGGGGTACATGAGCCCGGAACAGGAGAGCGGCCACGCCGAGGTGGACGCACGGACGGACATCTGGAGCCTCGGGGCGGTGCTCAACCAGCTGCTGGCAGCCGCGCCCACGCCGAGCGCTCCACTCCAGGCCATTGTGCGCCGCGCCACCGCGAGAGAGCCCTCCGCGCGCTACGCCTCCGCCACTGAGCTGGCCGACGACGTCTCCGCCTTCCTTGCAGGCGGCTGGGTGACCGCGCACCGCTACTCCTCCTGGGAGCGGCTCGGGCGCATCGCCGCGCAGCGACGGGGACTGCTGCTGGCGCTGACCGCCGTGCTGCTGGTGTCGGTCGCCGGGCTCTCCGCGCGCATGTCGGCCCTGCGGCGGGAGGCGAGCGCCGCGCAGGCCGCGGAGCAGGCGCGGGTAAGCGAGCGCGCTGCCCGGGCGCAGGCGCAGTACCACCTGGCGCAAGCGCACGCGGACAAGGCGGACCGGCTCTCGCAGGAGCGCTTCCACTTCTCCGCGCTGCTCCACGCGGCGGCCGCGGCGGAGAGCCTGCGCGCGCTGCCCGGCGAGTCGGCGGCGGACTTCCCGGACGCGGCGCTCCTTCAGGCGCGGGCCGCAGGTCACCTCTGGCGCGCCAACACCTCGCCCGTCGCAGGACTCGCCATCCGCGTGGTGCTGGGCGGCAAGCCGAGGTTCGTGGCCGTGCGGCCCGCGGGCGACGTGGCCTTCATCGCCTTCGAGGGCGAGCCCGACGTGGCGGCCGTGGACCTCGTGACGGGGAAGGTCCTCGCCCGCTGGCCGGCGCACACGGGTGCTGTGGAGGGCGTGAGCTTGTCCCCGGATGGGCAGGAGCTGCTCACCGCGGGCAGAGATCACCTGCTGCGCCGCTGGGACGCAGAACGCCGCGCCCTCCTCGCGGAGGGCGCGGACCCAGCGCTCGGCGAGCGCAGCCGCCCGCGGTACGCACCGGACGGGCAGCGCCTGGTCGTGCTGGACGCTGAAGGCGGCATGGTGGAGTACGCGGCCGCCACGCTCACGCGGCTCCGGCGCTGGTTCGTGCCCGGGCACGGGCCGCTCGCGCTCGCCGTCGGCGAGACGTCGCTCGTCACCGGCGGCAGGGACCACCACGTACGACTGTGGAGCACCGCGCTCGTCACCGGCGGCAGCGATCAACCAGGGGGGCTGACGCGCACCGCCGGCTCCTCGCGCGAGCTGCGTGGCCACAGCGACTGGGTTCGCGCCGTCGCCCTGTCTCCTGATGGGACCACCGTGGCCTCGGGCGGGCTGGACTTCGGGGTGCGGCTCTGGGACGCGCGCAGCGGCGCGCTCCTGCGCACCGCCGACACCGGGAGGCGGGTGGTGACGCACCTGACTTTCTCCCCGGATGGCACGCGCGTGGCCGTCGCCGCGGCCGACGGCGTGCTCACGCTGGTTCGCGTCCGCGACGGCGAGGTGCTTGCCCGGGTGAAGGCCCACGCCGAGCGGATCACCGAGCTCACCTTCGCGGAAGGTACGCTGGTGTCCATCGGCCTCGACGGGGCGCTCGCGGCCTGGCGCCTCCGCCCGTCCCCCACCGCCGAGCTCCCGCCCAGCCAGGGAGACCGGGTGGCCTTCGGCCGCAAAGGCGAGCGCCTCCTCATGGCGACCGCGGCGCGGCGCTCGGCGACGGTGTGGAACCTCCCGCGAGGGGAGGTGGAGACCGTTCTCCGCGGGCATACGGATGACCTGAGCGCGGCCGCGCTGAGTCCGGACGAGTCGCTGGCCGCCACCGTCTCCCTCGACGGCAGCCTGCTGCTCTTCGCGCTGCCCACCGGTGCGCGGCTGGCCCGCTTCGAGGCGGGCGAGGCGCTGCTGGCCTGCGCCTTCTCCCCGGATGGGCGCACGCTGGCGCTAGGCAGCCGCAAAGGGACGCTGTGGTTCTGGGACGTTGCCACGCGTGCGCTCCAACGAGCGGTCCCTCAAGCGCACGCGGCCCTCATTACAAGCCTGGCCTTCTCGGCCGATGGCCGCACGCTCGCGTCCGCCGGCATGGACCGGATAGCGCGGCTCTGGGACGTGACGGGCCAGACGCCTCCCCAGGCGCTGGACGCCGAAAGGCCGCTCTACCGCGTCGCCTTCTCGCCGGACGGCCACTGGCTGGCTGCCACCGCGCACGGCGCGGCCTACCTGTTCGAGCTGTCCTCGGGGTTGCGGCGCGAGCTGCGCGGCCCGGAGGGCGACCTCTTCGGCCTGGCGTTCGCGAACGGAGGGCGAGCACTGCTGCTGGGCGCCTCCAGCGGACAGGTGAGCGCCTGGGACGTCCGCTCCGGGCAGCCGCTCTCCGAAGTGCTGGACCAGCCCGTCTCCGGCCTGGCCCTGTCACCCGACGGCGCGCAGTTGGCCCTGGCGACGTCTTCACGGACGGAGCTGTTGCCGGCCACACCCTTGCTCGAGCCTGCCGCCCCTACGAGAGAGGCCGCGGAGGAAATGAGTGGGCTGCGGCTGCAAGGGTTCTCGCCGGTCATCTCGGGAGCCCGGCCTTGAGCGCCCGGGACGAAGAGGCATGGGGCGAGTTCCTCTCGCGAGCGCGGGCCGAAGCGCAGGGCCTCACCTGCGACGGACCCGCGCTCAGGGCCGCCCTCGCGCCGCGGCTGGCCCCGGACCTCGCGCAGGCGCTGCGCGCGCTGCACGCGGGGGACCTCTTGCTCGTCGAGGCGGTCCTCTCCGGTCAGCCGGCCGCGGTGGCCCGCTTCCAGGCCGTGCTGCGGCGGCAAATCCACGCCGCCCTCGCGCGCGGTCCGCACAGCGCGGACGCTGAGCCGGACGAAGTGGCCCAGGCGCTCTTCGAACGCATCGTGCTGGGCGCCGGCGGTCAGCCGCCCGCCCTGCGGCACTATGCGGGCACCGGACCGCTGGAGGTGTGGCTGCGCGTGGTGGTGGAGCGGCGCCGGATTGACCTCCTCCGCCGCCAGCGTGCGGAGCAGGCGCTGGGTGAAGGCCTGTTCGACGCGCTGGCCGCGCAGCCCGAATCCGAGCTGGGCGCGCTCCGCCGCCGCCACGGCCCGGACTTCAAGCGCGCCTTCGCGCGCGCGGTGGAGCAGCTGACACCCGCGGAGCGCAACCTGCTGCGCTACCAGCTCGCCGGACTCACCGCCGGACAGGTGGCAAAGCTCCGCGGGGCGCACCGGGTGACCATCGCCAAGCAGCTCGCCGCTACCCGCAGACACCTGGCGGAGCTCACCCGCCACGCGCTGGCCCAGGCGTTGGGCGCGGACGACAGCGAGGCGGAGGCGCTCCTCCAGGACCTGCACGGCGCCCTCTCGCTGAGCCTCGAGCGGCTCTTGCGCGAGCGCGATGGCGAAGACCTCAGCGCTTCGGACTCTTTGTAAAAGTTGTTTCGGTTTTGGCGCCCGGCTACACCTGGGGGCGGGCTGCGTGTGCGGGAGTGCCGGAATCCTCCGGCCTCTTGAGAGGTCGCCCATGAACGCCAACGCCCCCAACCGCAACGCCCCGCTGCTCGCCCTGGCGGGCGTGCGGCAGCCCATCGAGCCTCCTTTTCAGCCCATGGACGGGAAGCTCGTCCGCAACTACCGCACCGGCGGCGACGCCCCGCTGCACCTGCCGCAGTTCGAGTTTCAGACGGCGGCCGGGCGCTTCGCGGTCATCAGCACGCCGAATTCAGAGGCCGCGTTCCAGGAGGTGGGCAAGCGCGCGGAGGGAGACGCGCGCGGGCGGTGGAGCTCGGACGCCAAGGTCATGGCGCAGATGAGCAGCATCACACTCCCAAGCGGGGATGTGATTCCGGCCGTGAAGGTGGACCTCCTCACCCTCACGCCCGCCAATCCCTACGGCAGCGAGAGCAGCTGGGGCTAGACGTCCAGCTCCTGCACTTCGCCCGCGCGCTCCATGATGAACTTGAAGCGCGCGGACACGTCGCGCCCCAGCAGCTCGTTGATGACGCGGTCGGTCTCCAGCTCGTTGTCAATCTGAACGCGCAGGGAGACGCGCTTCTTGGGGTCCAGCGTGGTGGCCTTCAGGTCATCCGCGGGCATCTCGCCCAGCCCCTTGAAGCGGGTGATGTTGGGCTTGGAGTTGGCCCGGCCCTTCTCCTTGATGATGCGGTCCCGGTCCGCGTCATCCAGCGCCCAATACGTCTCCTTGGCGATGTCCACCCGGTAGAGCGGCGGCTGCGCGATGTACACGCAGCCGTTCTGGATGAGCGGCCGCAGGTGCCGGTAGAAGAACGTGAGCAGCAGCGTGGCGATGTGGTTGCCGTCCGAATCCGCATCCATCAGCAGGAAGATCTTCCCGTAGCGCAGCTTGGTCAGATCCACGTCGGTGCCAATGCCGCAGCCCAGCGCGCTGACGATGTCGGTGAGCTCCTTGTTGCCGGCCACCTTGTCGGTGGAGGCCTGTTCCGCGTTGAGCACCTTGCCGCGCAGCGGGAGGATGGCCTGGGTGCGGCGGTCCCTCCCCTGCTTGGCGGAACCCCCTGCGGAGTCACCTTCGACGATGAAGAGCTCGCTCTCCCCTGGCAGCGTGGAGGAGCAGTCCGCCAGCTTCCCCGGCAGGTTCAACCGGTGTGACACCGCGGTCTTCCGGCTTACGGCCTGGCTCGCGGCGCGGGAGGCCTCACGTGCGCGCGCGGCGAGGATGATCCGCGCCACCACCGGCTCGGCCAGCGTCTTGTTGTCGTTGAGCCACTTCTCCAGTGCCGGGCGGACCGCGTTGTCGACCAGGCCCACCACCTCCGGGTTGTTCAGCCGGCCCTTGGTCTGCCCCTGGAACTGCGGCTCCACCACGTAGGTGGAGAGGATGGCGGTGAGCCCCTCGCGGATGTCCTCCGCGGTGAGCGTCACGCCCTTGGGCGTCAGCCCGTGCGTGTCGATGTAATTGCGCACGGCCTTCACCACGCCCTGGCGCAGCCCCGCCTCGTGGGTGCCGCCGTTGGCCGTGGGGATGCCGTTCACGTAGGAGCGGACGTGCTCGTCGGTGGCCTCCGTCCAGACCAGCGACAGCTCCAGCCGCGGGTTCTCCTCGCGCGCCAGGTAGAACTGCCCGCCCTGCGGCGGCACCAACGCCTTGCCGCGCTCGGTGACCACCTTGGTGAGGTACTCGGCGATGCCGCCGTCGTGCTTGAAGACCAACTCCACCGCCGGGGACGCGCTCTCGTCCTTGAAGACGACGGTCATCCCCTTGTGGAGGTAGCTCTTGGCCTCCAGCCGGTCCCGGATGAGCTCCGAGTCGAACCGCTGCTTCACGCCGAAAATCTCCGGATCCGGCTCGAAGTAGAGCGACGTCCCGGTCCCTTTGGCGGAGCCCTCCGCCTTGAGCTTCGACGTGGCCACGCCGCGCGAGTACGTCTGCACGTGCAGCTTCCCGTCGCGCTTGATGGACGCGGTCAGCGCCTTGGAGAGCGCGTTCACCACGGAGGAACCCACGCCGTGCAGACCGCCGGAGTGCAGGTAGTTGCCCTGCTCGAACTTTCCGCCGGAGTGCAGCGTGGTGAGGATGATCTCCAGCGCGGGCTTCTTGTACTTGGGCATCACGTCGATGGGGATGCCGCGCCCGTCGTCGCTCACCGTGACGCTCTTGCCGTCCTTGTGGAGCGTCACCTCCACCTTCTCCGCGTAGCCGTTGATGACCTCGTCGACGGAGTTGTCGACGATCTCCCAGAGCAGGTGGTGGTACCCCACCGCGTCCGTCCCGCCGATGTACATCGCGGGCCGCTTGCGCACCGGCTCCAGGCCTTCCAGCACCTGGATGTCGCTGGCCGTATACGTCGTCTTCTTGGCAGCCATGGCTTACTTCTCCTCCTTCGGCTTCTCCGGGAGCGGGATCCAGCTGAGCGGCGAGGCGGCCAGCTTCACCTTCTCCTTCTTGGCCATCTCGCGCCCCTTCCCGCCGCGCGCGGTGAGCTCGTACGTGTCAATGCCCAGGGTGAGCTTCTTGCCCTTGCTGGTCTCCAGCTCCAGGACGTTGGCCTTCTTCGAGGTGGAGAGGAACGCCACCACCTGGTCGTCCGGCGGAAGCTTGATGACGGTGACGCCGCGGCCCGGCCCGGCGAGCTCGTTGATCTCGCTGGCCTTGCAGACAAGCGCGGCGCTCTTCTCGGTGACCACCGCGACCAGATCCCGGTCGCCCACCGGCACCACGCCGATGAGCGCGTCGTCCTTGCCCGGCCGCGCGTACCGCCGTCCAGCGCGGGTGGACAGCTCCGTGTGCGGCGCCAGCGGGAAGCGCAGCCCGAAGCCCCGGCGGGAGACGCCGACCATCCGCTCCGGCCGCGGCAGCCGCGGGTCCAGTGACAGCCCGGCGATCACGTGTTCGCCGTCGTCGAACTTGAAGAGCTTCTGGACGGGATCTCCGTAACCGGTGGAGGCCGGCACGTCGTTGAAGCGGGTGACGTACGCGGTGCCGAAGTTGGAGAAGAGGACCAGGTTGCTCTTGAGCGACCCCGCCAGCACCGCCATCACCTCGTCGCCCTCGCGCAGGCGCGTGGTGGACGGGTCCTTGAACTCGCGCACCCGCTTGATCCACCCATCGCGGGTGATGACGACGTGCGCGTCCTCGTCGGCGATGAAGGCCTCTTCGCTGTACTCCACCTCCTCGCCCACGCCACCGATCTTGGTGCGGCGCTTGTCGCCGTACTTCGTGGCCATCTCCTTCAGCTCGTCGCGCACCACGCCCCAGCGCTTCTTCGGCTCATTGAGCAGGTCCTGGAGCCGGCGCATCTCCGCGCGCTTCTCCTTGAGCTCCTTCTCCACGACCAGGATCTCCAGGCGGGCCAGGCGGTACAGCTTCATCTCCAGAATCGCGTCCGCCTGCTCGTCCGACAGCTTGAAGCGGGCGATCAGCTTCTTCGCCGCGTCCTCCTTGCCCTCGGACTTCCGGATGATCCGGATCATCTCGTCGAGCGCGTCGTAGACCTTCTCGAAGCCCTCGAGGATGTGCAGCCGCGCCTTGACCTGGGCCAGCTCATGCTCGAACCGCTTGGTGACGACTTCGAAGCGGAAATCCAGGAAGTACTGAAGGATGGCCTTCAAATCCAACCGCTGCGGCGCGCCGACCTCCGGGTTGTCCGTCGGGACCAGGCAGGTGAGGTTGACGTTGAAGTTCGTCTGCAGCGGCGTGTGCTTGTACAGGTACGCCATCACCATCTCAGCGCTGGACTCGCGCTTGAGCTCCAGGACGATGCGCACGTCCTTGGTCGACTCGTCGCGCACGTCCACCAGCGGCGTCAGCTTCCGCTCCCGGACCAGGTCTCCGAACTTCTGGACCAGGTTGGCCTTGTTCACCGTGTACGGGATGGAGGTGACGATGATCTGCTGCCCGCCGCGCTTGAGCTCCTCCACCTCCCACTCGCCGCGCACGCGGATGGAGCCCTGGCCGGTCTCGTAGATCTCCCGGAGCTCCCTCTTGTTGTTGAGGATCTGCCCCGCCGTGGGGAAGTCCGGCCCCCGGACGTGCTTGAGCAGGTCCTTGGTCTCCAGCTTGGGGTGCGCGATGAGGTCAATCAGCGCGTCCACCAATTCGTTCAGGTTGTGCGGCGGGATGTTCGTCGCCATGCCCACGGCGATGCCGGTGGTGCCGTTCATCAGCAGCTGCGGCACGCGCGACGGGATGACCACAGGCTCGCTGCTGGAGCCGTCGTACGTCGGCCGCATGGGCACGGTGCGCTGCGCCAGCTCCGTGAGCAGCTCCGAGGAGAGCCGCTCCAGCCGGCACTCCGTGTAGCGCATGGCCGCCGCTGAGTCGCCGTCCAGAGACCCGAAGTTTCCGTGGCCCTGCACCAGCGGGTAGCGCAGCGAGAAGTCCTGCGCCAACCGCACCAGCGCGTCGTAGATGGCCGTGTCGCCGTGCGGGTGGTACTGGCCCATGATCTGGCCGACCACCTTCGCGGACTTCTGGTACTTCGCGTCGTAGGTGAGGTGGAAGTCCCGGTACATCCCGTAGAGGATGCGCCGCTGCACCGGCTTCAACCCGTCGCGCACGTCCGGCAGCGCGCGGGACGTGATGACCGAGAGCGCGTAGTTGAGGTACCGCCGCCGCGCCTCATCCGCGAGCGTGGCCGGCAGGTACTCGCCGCCACCGCCGCCGGAGTCCGCCGCGCCCTTCCCGCCTCCGCCGCCGCGCCCGCCGCCCTTCGCTCGCTTGGGAGGCGACTGCTCGGCCTCCGCGCCTTCGGGCGGAGGCGGCGCCTCCACCAACGTCGGCTTCCCCGCCGCCGCCCCACCGCGCCCCCGTCCTCCTCCGCCATCCGCTTCGCCGTCTTGGATACTTTTCTGTTGCCGACCTGGAACATGCTCAGTTGTTCAGCCATGGAAGGGCCCGCGTTTGAAACCCGAGGCGAATCAATGCCTTGGATTGATGTAGCAGCACCCGCAGACCTGTAGCAGCCGTGGGGACTATACCGGCGGTCGATCCAAAGTAAAGAAATCGAGGGGTTGCCCCCGCTCCAGAGGACCGGGATCACCTGGACGCTCTGCCAGGTGGGGTATCGTCGGCGTCACGTTTTTCGTCCACATCTGACCTTGGGTCTCCTCCGCTCATGCTCGCCTTCGCCACACTCTCCGCCCTCGCGCTCGCCGCGGCCCCGCCCGCCCGCGCCGCGGTGCTGCTCTTTCCGATGGACCAGGGGGCGGAAGCCTCCGTCCCGCGCCTGACAGCGCACATGGAAGAAGCGGTGGCCGCCTTCCCCACCGTCGCGCTCAAAACCAACGAGGTGCTCTTCGCCACCGCGCCGAACCCGGAGGACGAGGCCATCCTCAAGCGGGCAGAGATCGCCTTCCAGGAGGGGCTCATCGCGTTTGACGCGAAGGACTTCCCCGAAGCCGAAAAGAAGCTGCGCGGCGCCCTCAAGGAGTTCCCCCGCGCGGCCGGCTCCCTTAAAGGCTGCGCCCATTACTGCGACGCGCTGGCCATGTTCGCGGCGGCGCTCAAGAAGCGCGGAGACGCGGAGGAGGCGCGCACGCTGCTGATGGACCTCATCGCGCTCAGCCCCACCTATGAGCTCTCCATCAAGCGCTTCGACAAGGACTTCATCTCGCTGCGCGCGCAGGTGGCCACCGGCCGCGGCGCGGCGCTGCGCGGGAGCGTCCGCGTGAAGTCCAAGCCCGCCGGGGCCGAGGTCTTCGTGGATGGGGAGAAGGTCGGCTACACGCCGATGTCGGTGGGCCCGCTCACCATCGGCAAGCACCTGGTCCGCATTGAACGGCCGGGGCACCTGGTCAACGGTCAGGTGGTGGACGTGACGCCGGAGGACGCCGAGGTGTCGTTGCTGCTCACGCCCACCGTGGCGTTCAAGGGCTTTGACGTCCAGTACACGAAGCTGGCGGGAGAGATGAAGGGCGACAAGCCGGGGCCCGCGGCCGCAGCGCTGGGCAAGAGCCTGGGGCTGGACCGCGCCATCGTCGGCATCGTGAAGGAGCTGGGCGAGGGCGGCGCCATCGAGCTGTCGCTGCACTGGATGGACTTCAAGGGCCCCACCCGCCTCTCCTCCCGCAAGGTCAGCTTCCAGGGCGACGAGTATGGCCAGCTCAAGTCCGAGGTGGGCCGCGCGGTGAACCAGCTGCTCAACGCCGAGGGCGCGGAGAAGACCGCCAAGAAGGGTGGAGATCCCCTCGACTCGCGCTCCGGGCAAGAGGAGTGGAGCGGCGAGGACCGCGGCGGCAAGGCCACCAACGCGGAGAAGGCGCGCAAGAAGGAGGGAGACCCGCTGGACAGCATCACCGGCACCGAAGGGTGGTGACCGCCGGACAACCCGCTTTCGCTTGTCCCCTTGATTCGCCAGCGCTGCGGTTAGAGTCCGCGGCCCTATGCGACTCGCCGCAGCCCTGCTCCTGCTCTCCTCGACCGTTCTCGCCCAGACCAGCTCCGTGGAGCACGGGTTTGACGGCCGGGGCGCCACGCTCCCGCCCACGTCGCTCTCGTTGATTGACGAAGCCCCGGCGCTCTCCCTCAACCCGGCCGGCCTCACGTACGTGGGCCAAACGCAGCTCTTCTACCTGCACGAACGCAGCGTCGGGCGCGACCAGGTCATCGACTCGGTCTTCCTCGCGGACACGCTTTTCGGCTTCGGCCTGGGCGTGGGCGTGGAGTGGATCCGCAATGGCGTCCTGCCGGACTACCGCCGGACGACGTGGGGCCTGTCGTTCGGAAACCCGTACCTCTCACTGGGCCTCGCCTATCACCTGACCTCGTCGTCGGAGAGCGTGGACCTCGAGGGCCTCAACGCCCTGGACCTCGGCCTCTCCAGCCGCCCGTGCCGCGGCTTCTCCTTCGCCGCCGTCATCCGCAATGTCGACGCGCCGACAAAGGGCGTCCTCGGGTTGACCCGCCAGTACGGCCTGGGCGTGGGCCTGCGCCCCATCGGCGAGCGCTACACGCTGGGCGTGGACTATTTGGTGGATGACGTGGGCGGGTTCTCCGGTAGCCGCTTCTCCTACGCGCTGCAGGCGGAGCTGCTCAAAGGCGTGGTGCTGGGCGCCGGCGTCTCCCACGGCGTCCGCCCCGGCAAGCCCGTCTTCATTCAGGTAGGCCTCACCTTGAACACGCCGTATCTGGGCCTGGGCTACACCGGCGGCGGCGGCCCCAGCGGGATGGACCACATCCTCTCGGTGCGCGCGTCCGCCCAGAAGTACCGCGCCCTCCAGTTCACCGCCGGGACAATGGCCCTGCTGGACCTCGACGACGCGCTGGCTGGCGGCACCAGCGCCGTCGGTTCGCTGCTGGGGCTCTCGCAGGATGACCCGTACCTGCGGCTCTCCCGCACGCTGCACCAGGCGCTGAGGGACCCCACGCTCAAGGGTCTCATCCTGAAAATCGACGGGCTGCCGGGCGCGGGCCTGGGCAAGGCGGAGGAGCTGCGCCAGACCGTGCTCGCGCTGCGCGCGGCGGGAAAGAAAGTGGTCGCCGTGCTGCTCTCCGCGGATGACGCCGCGTACATGGTGGCGTCCGCGGCAGACCAGATCTACTCGGTCGCCGAGGCCAACCTCTTCATCAACGGCTTCGCCGCCAACGCGACCTTCTTCGGCGGCACGATGGAGAAGCTGGACGTCACCTGGGACGTGGTCCGCGTGGGCGCCTTCAAGAACGCGCCGGACCAGCTGACCCGCAGCGACATGAGCAAGGAGCAACGGGAAGCGACGGAGGCGTATCTGGACACGGACTTCCGCCAGTATGAAGCCGCCGTCACCCAGGGCCGCGGAATCTCCAAGGAGCAGTTCCAGGCCGTCCTCAAGGAGGGCCTCCTCCCGCCCTCGCGCGCGCTGCAGCTGCGCCTCATCGACGGCATCCTGGCGCCGGACGAGCTGGACGCGAAGCTGGCGGAGTGGGTGCCGGGCGTCCGCTTTGACCCGGACTACCGCCCGCGCGCCGTGCGAACCGACCGCTGGGGCCAGCGCCGGAAGGTGGCCATCGTGCCGGTGCTGGGGAACATCTCCGGCGGCAAGAGCCGCGCGGACCCGCTGGGGCTTCAGGAAATCGCCGGAGCGGAGACCGTGGTGCGCGCGCTGAAAGCCGCGGAGGAGGACCCCAGCGTGGAGGCCATTGTCCTGCGGGTGGATTCGCCCGGCGGCGACAGCCTGGCCTCGGACCTGATGTACCGCGCGGTGCTGGAGGCGAAGAAGAAGAAGCCGGTGGTGGCCTCGATGGGTGACGTCGCCGCGTCCGGCGGCTACTACGCGGCGATGGCGGCGGACGAGGTCTTCGCGTCTACCACCACCATCACCGGCAGCATCGGCGTCTTCCTCTTCAAGCCTGCGCTGCAGGGGCTGGCGGAGAAGCTCGGCGTGCGGCGGGAGGCCATCAAGCGCGGCGAATTCGCCAACATCCTGGACCCGTACGCGCCCTGGACCCCGGCGGAGAAGGAGCGCGCGCAGAAGTGGGTGGACGCCTTCTACGACGGCTTCATCACCGAGGTGGCCAAGGCGCGCCACCTCCCCAAGGCCCAGGTGGACACGCTCGCCCGCGGCCGGGTGTGGTCCGGCGAGGACGCCAAGGCCCGCGGTCTGGTGGACACCCTGGGCGGACTGTCAGATGCCATCACCTCCGCCTGCCGCCGCGCGAAGCTGGACCCCGCCCAGGACATTGACCTGGTCATCTTCGGCAACGCCAAGGGCCCGCTGGCCGCGCTCGGCGGTGAGCCCGGCGTCCTCCTCAAGGCCGCGGAAGCCCTGCTGCCGGAGCCCGCCCCTTCACCGCTGGTGGACCTCGCCCGCGCCGCCGGGCTCACCAGCTCCGAGCTGCTGCAGCCCGGCCTCAAGGCGCGGCTGGAGTACGACCTCCAAATCCACTGAGGCCTTGGGCGTTTCGACGCAACCTGGGCCCCCGTCCGCCCGAAGATCTCTGCAACCCCCGCGGTAGAAGTGACAAGGGACTTCACATGGCTCTCCCTGTTAGCGCAGCGCACGTCGTTCCCGCAGAGCCTTGGGTCCGCCCCGGTTTTCAGGGCCTCTACAAAGGGCTGCTCAAAGTGGCCGACAGCGCCGCTGCGCTCACCGCGCGGCGCCACGTGACGGGGCTGGAGAACATCCCCAAGAAGGGGCCCTTTCTCCTGGTGATGAACCACGTCGGCTACGGCGACTTCATCGGCATCATGAAGGTGCTGCGCGCGGCGCGGCCGGACGTCCGCTTCATCGCGGCTCGCGAGGAGGTCTCCGGCCCAGGGCTCAAGCAGGTGATGATCCTGGCCGGCCCCATCCTGGTGGACCGCAACACGCCGCAGGCGAAGCAGGTGCTGCAGCAGATGCCCCAGGTGTACGAGGCAGGCCAGGGGGTGGGCATCTTCCCGGACGGCGAGTTCGCCGCCATGCCGGACAAGCTGAAGAAGGGCGCGGCGCTCTCGGCGCTCACCAACGGCGTCCCGGTCATCCCGATGGTCCACTGGGGCGCCGAGGAGGCGCTGGACCGCGCAAAGCACCTGAAGGTCTTCTCGCGCCGGCCGCACGTGATGCTGCGGGTGATGAAGCCGGTGGAGATGCCCGCGCTTCCCGAAGGCTTTGACCCCGCCACCGCCAAGATCCCGTTCGCCCTCGTGGAGGAAGGGACCGCCCGCATCCGGCAGGCCCTCCGCGACGGAGTGGTGAGCGTTCAACGGGCGAAGGCCCTGTTTGAAGACGCTTTTGCGCAAGGCAAAGGCCCGTCTATCACCGGGTATTGAGGCCGCTGGAAAGGTTCGACCGCGAGCGTGGGTTGCTGGTATGGTGCCCGCGACCTCCGGAGAGCCTTTGCATGGGCTGCCAGAGGTTCCAGGAAACCGGCGGTTCGGTCGGCCACTCGCCTTGAAGGCAAGTCCCACCCCGCTTTCGGTCTCCTGTCCGACAACCGAACGGTAAGGACGTGGAGGCGAGCCTCTCGCCGCCTTCGCGCGCAAACTCCCGCATGAGCGACAACGAAACCGAACAACCCCCCTTTCAGCCGCCTCCTCCTCCGCCTCCCGTTCAGACGGCGCCCGCCTCCGCTGGCGCGGACGACGACGGGGGTGACGACGAAGGCGATGACGGCCCGGACGAGGGCGCACCCGCAGGTGGACCCGGCGGTGGCCCACAGGCCCCGGGTCAGCTGGGACCGGGAGGCGGACGTCGTCGCCGGCGGCGCCGTCGCCGTCGCGGCGCACAGGTGTTGTTCACGCCGGAAGGTCAGGCGTACCGGATGCAGGCCGGCCCGGATGGGCAGCAGACGCAGGTGTTCCTCACGCCGCAGGAGGTGGAGCAGTACAAGCAGCGGCTGCTTCAGCAGCAACAGCAGCAGCAGCAGCAGAACCAGCAGCGGCCGCAGGGCGCTCCGGGCGGCGGACCCGCGCCGCACCACCACCAGGCGGCGCCAGCGTCCTCGCTGGTCCCGGTGGATGGTGTGCTGGACCTGGACGCGAAGGGGCCGAACGCCTTCCTGCGCCGGCTGAAGAAGAACCTGCTCCCCTCACCGGATGACCCGGAGATCCCCAAGAACCTCTGCCAGAAGCTCCGGCTGCGTCAGGGCCAGATGCTCACCGCGCTGGCGCAGATGCGCGGGCAGAAGGGCGTCATCCAGAAGGTGGAGTCGGTGGATGGGATGCCGCTGGAGAGCGCGCCCCGGCTCCCGCACTTCCAGGACCTCACCTCGGTGGATCCCGTGGAGCGCATCAAGCTGGAGAACGGCCACCGCGAATACGTCACCCGCGTGCTGGACCTCATCGCGCCGCTGGGCAAGGGGCAGCGCGCGCTCATCGTCGCGCCGCCGAAGACCGGCAAGACGATCATGCTGCAGCGGATTGCCCAGGCGGTCCTGAACAACCATCCCGAGTGCCACGTGATGGTCCTCCTCATCGACGAGCGGCCCGAGGAGGTCACCGACATGCGCCGGCAGCTGGCGAAGGCGGAGGTCCTCGCGTCCAGCTCGGACCGGCCGACGGGGGACCACCTCAAGATTGCGGAGCTCGCGCTGGAGCGCGCCCGCCGGATGGTGGAGAGCGGGAAGGACGTCGTCATCCTGCTGGACTCCATCACCCGGCTGGCCCGCGCCTACAACAAGGAGATCGACAGCTCCGGCCGGACGATGACCGGCGGCGTGGACTCCCGCGCGCTGGAGCGCCCCAAGCGCATCTTCGGCGCCGCCCGCGCGACGGAGGAGGCCGGGACGCTCACCATCATCGGCACCGCGCTCATCGACACCGGCAGCCGGATGGACGAGGTCATCTTCGAGGAGTTCAAGGGCACCGGTAACAGCGAAGTCACGCTGGACCGGCTGCTGGCGGAAAAGCGCATCTGGCCCGCGGTGAACATCCCGCAGTCCGGCACGCGCAAGGAGGAGAAGCTCTTCACCCAGAAGGAGTACGAGAAGGTGAAGAAGCTGCGCCAGATGCTCTTCTCCGTGAAGCCGGTGGAGGCCATGGAGGCGCTGGTCAAGCGGCTCACCCGGTACACGTACAACGACGAGTTCCTCGAAGAGCTCTGAAGTACAGTGGCGGCCCATGCTCCAGGGCTCGGGCCGCTGCCACTACCATCCGGAACGCGCCGGGCTCGGCGTCTGCGTCGAGTGCCGGCGGGTCATCTGCCGGGAGTGCACCACCCAGTTTGAAGGCATCAACCGCTGCGCGTCCTGCCTGGCGGACAAGCTGGCCGCGGCCAAGCGGCTGGCCTCCCGGCATGAGTGGACGGCCGGAAATACCTTGCTCGCTTTGCTGGGCTTCGGGGTCCTCCTCGGCGGCGTGTACTTGACCGCGACGCTGCTGGCGAGTTGACCGATGGCCGTCTCCGCGCTCGAGCTGCGTCCCCGGTCCGCCATCGCCCTCTTCGACTCGGCCATCCGCCTGGTCGCCCGCGACAGCGGCCTCTGGGCCCTCACCCTCCCCGGTGGCGCGCTGGTCACCGGCGCGGTGCTCCACCTACACGACGCCGTCACCCGCCATCAGGCGCTGCTCGTGCCCTGCCTGCTGCTCACCGCCGCCTGGTTCGCCCGCGGCTTCTTCCAGGGCGCGGCCTGCCACCACCTGCAGCAACTCCTGCTGGCCCGCGAGCCGCCCAGCGTGCTGGGCTCCCTCAAGGCCGCGCTGTTGCGGTTGCCCAGCCTGTTCATCACCGTGACGGTGGTGGCCCTCTTCCACCTCATCGCCCTGCCCATCACGCTCGGGCTCTACTGGCTCCTCTACGGCGTCCACCTCGCGGCCTTCGCCGTCACCATGCAGGGCCTGGGGGCGCCGGTGAAGGTCCTCCAGACGGCGTCCACGCTGCTGGGCAACGCCAAGCGCACCGCCGTCCAGCTGCGCTGGCTCTTCCTGGCCCAGGCGCTGCTCATCCTCGACCTCCACATCGCCGCCAGCGCTGGCGTCTTCCTGGGCAGCAAGCTGCTTGGGCTGGACCTCAGCTTTGCCAAGCGCTTCGTGTCGCTGGACCACGCGCAGTGGTGGCTGGTCATCCTCTGCCTCGGCTTCACGCTCTTTGAACCCCTGCGCGCGGCAGTGGCTGCGCTGCTGCTGCTCGACGGACGGGTGCGGCAGGAGGGCTTGGACCTCCTGGCGGCGATTGAGCACCTGCCCCGGCGCGAACGGAAGCGCTCCGCGGCCCGCGCCTCGTCCGTCGCGCTGCTCCTGGCCATCGCCGTGGCGGGCGCGGGCGCGACGGCGGCGCGCGCGCAGGACCCGGACGCGGAGGCGCTTCAGAGCGTGGCGCCCCCACCCCTCCATGAGATTCAGCAGCGGCTGCTGCAGCTGGCGGCCGACTGCGAGGTGGATGACCCGGCGGTCGCGGATCAGCTTCGCTCGGTGGAGGGGCTGACCTCGCGCGAACAGACCGGCCTGTCGCGCTTCCTGCACGAGGTGGAGTCCGCCGCCTATGATGACGACGACTGCGAAGGCGCCGCTGAGCAGTTGAAGCAGGCCGCGCCCCTCCTCGCCCAGACGCGGGACGCGCTCCGCCAACGTTCGCCCCAGGAGGCGGCCGCCCGGGCCCGGGACATCCTTCAGCGTCCGGAGTTCGCGCCCATCCCGCCCGACACCGAACCGGAGAAGCAGGCACCCGCGGAGACCTGGTGGGAGCGCTTCTGGCAGGCCCTGGAGCGCTGGCTCCGCGAGAGCGACAGGACGTCGCGCCGGGAGCGCGCATCCACCCAGCTCCCCTCCTCCGGCGGCGGCAGCGGGTTCGCGTCCCTGCTCCTGGTCGTGCTCATCGCCGCAGTGGTGGGGGTGCTGGCCTGGCTCATCCTGCGCAAGCGGGAGCAGGCGACCGGAGACGGAGCGGCGGGCGACGGGCTCATCGGCACGCAGCTGCCGGTGGAGGCGGACCCGCAGAACGCGCTCTCGCGTCCGCCGGAGGGCTGGGCGCACCTGGCGGACGAGCTGGCCGCGCGCGGCGAGTACCGCGAAGCGGTGCGCAGCCTGTACCTCGCGCTCCTGTCGCGGCTGCACCGCGACGGCGTCATCGACTACGACCCCACCCTGTCGAACTGGGACTACTTCCGGCAGTTCAAGCGGAGCCGGGCGTCGCTGGACGGGTTCCGGGAGCTCACCTTCCGCTTCGACTTCACGTACTACGGGAACCTGGGGGCTACGGCCGAGGGCTACGCGGTCTTCCGGCAGCTGAGCCAGCCGTTTCTCACCCCCACTCCCGCCGCGGAGGCCCGCGTTGCGTGACCGGTTCCCGCTGGTGGTGATCGCCAGCCTGCTCCTGCTGGGCTTCGTCGGCAGCTTCCTCTTCCGCGGGGCGCGCCGCGCGAGCTTCGCGGACGTGCTCTCCACCTACCGCGCGGAGCCGGACGGCGCGCGGGCGCTCTACCTGCTCGCGAAGGAGGGCGGCCTGCCGGTGGAGCGCTCACAGCGGGACTTCGACGCCCTCCCCACCACCACCGCGTTGGTCCTGCTGGGCGTGGAGTTCGCGCTGCACACGGAGAGCACGACCGTGGGCCCGCTCCACTTCGCGGGGGACGGCGGCGTGGGGGACGACACTGTGGACGAAGAGGCGGCCAAGCACCACGGCTCCAACGTCTTCTATGCGCCCGAGGTCAGCGTCGAGGAGCGGGAGAAGCTGCTCACCCACGTCCGTGAGGGCCAGACGCTCATCTACGTGCCGTGGCGGGCGGACGAGAACGGGCTGCTCAAGGAGCTCAACGTCAAGCTCACCCCCGCGGAGAAAAAGCTCGGCATCCGCACGCTGCAGCCCGCGCTGCCCACCCCGTGGACGCTGGGCGTGGAGCGCGTGGAGACGCGGGTGGCGGCGTTCCTCGACCTGCCGATGTCCGCGCTCCCGCTGCTGGAGGATCCGTTCCTCGGAGAGACGGTCGCCGCGCTGATCCCGTACGGCCAGGGGCAGGTCATCCTCATCGGCGCGCCCGAGCTGGCCACCAACGCCGCGCTGGCACGCGCGGACAACGCCCAGCTGTGGCTCTCCTTGCTGGAGCGGGCCGCAGGCGAGAAGGGAAACGTCGGCTTCGACGAGTTCCACCACGGCTTCACCAACGAGCGCTCCATCGCGGAGTTCGCCCGGCGCTACGGGCTGCACTTCGCCGGCGCGCAACTGCTCCTGGGCGTGATGCTCTGGGCGGCCGCGCTGCGCCGGTTCGGCCGGCCGCGCCTGCCTCCGGAAGAGCAGCGTCTGGGCAGCACAGACGCCCTGTTCGCCGCCAGCCGGCTCTACCAGGAGGGCGGTCACCGGCAGTTCGCCGTGGGGCAGATTGTGCTGGGCGTCATCGCCGAGCTTGCGCCCTACGGCGGCATCGCCCCGCGCTCCGCTGGGCCGGAGGTTGCCGGCGCGCTCAAGGCCAAGGGCAGGCCGGAGCTTGCTGCCGGGCTCACGCAGCTGTTCGCGCTGCAGGCCACGGTGGTCACCGACGCGGATGTACAGAAGGTCGCCGCCCACGCTGCGCAGCTGCGCGCTCAGCTCAAGGTTCGGCGCGCTGCCACGCGAGAAGTGGGTGACGACTCCCGTGCGCCGTCCGCCGTTCGGCCTCCCCCGCTCGCCTCGAGCGTTGCGCCGTCAGGCGCATAGTCGAGAGGTGGCGCAAACCCACGCACGGCACTTTGCCGGCTTGTTTCGAGCAGACATGGCGGATGGGGCGCGTGGCGTCCATAGGTCTGCGCCGGGCCGGAGTGTTCGGGGGCGGGCTTCGGGGATTGGTGTCTCGGGCTGCGGGCTTCGGGGTCTCGGGCTGCGGGCTTCCGGGGAGGGGTGTCTCGGGCTGCGGGCTGCGGGCTTCGGGGAACGGGGTCTCGGGTAGGGGTAGGGAGCACGCGTTCGCGTTCGCGTTCGCCTTCGTTCACGGGTACGGGCCCGGGCAGGGGTTCGGGTTCGGGCCACCGCGCACGGCTCGTCCGGTCGCCTTACCTGAAGCGTTTGCCCCTCGGCCTTAGCCCCTGACCGACTGCCCGCGCCCGAACCCGAACCCGGGCCCGTACCCGTGAACGAAGGCGAACGCGAACGCGAACGCGTGCTCCCTACCCCTACCCGAGACCCCGTTCCCCGAAGCCCGCAGCCCGCAGCCCGAGACACCCTTCCCCGCAGCCCGCAGCCCGAGACACCCTTCCCCGGAAGCCCGCAGCCCGAGACACCCTTCCCCGGAAGCCCGCAGCCCGAACCCTGCCGCCTCTCGACTACGCGCCGCCATCCGACATCGAAGATCAGTGAGCAATCAATCGTGAGACGCTCGACGCGAACGGGGTGCCCTGAAGGGACCGACGCTTCGCCATTCCTCCCCTTCTCACCGCTGCTAGAGTCCGCGCCCTCCTTCATCCCTCTGAGGAAGCCGTCATGATCGACCACCCGGGCGCCGCCAGCGCGCCGCCGCTCTCCGCGCCCGGCGGCGCGGGCAACGCGGTCCGCATCGCCAGCACGCTGCGCGAGGGCGTCCTGCGCGAGGTCCGCAAGGCCGTCGTCGGCCAGGACGAGGTCCTGGAGTTGATGCTCTGCGGGATCATCGCGGGCGGCCACATCCTTCTCGAGGGCGTGCCCGGGGTGGCCAAGACGCTGATGGCGAAGGCGCTGGCCCGGAGCGTCAAGTCGGAGTTCAAGCGCATCCAGTTCACGCCGGACCTGATGCCGGCGGATATTTTGGGCACCAGCGTCTTCGACCTCAAGACGCAGTCCTTCGTCCTCGTGCGCGGGCCCATCTTCACGGACCTGCTGCTGGCCGATGAGATCAACCGCGCCCCGGCGAAGACGCAGTCCGCGCTGCTGGAGGCGATGCAGGAGCGCTCCATCTCTCTCGAAGGCCGGCACATCAACCTCTCGCCGCTCTTCACCGTCTTTGCCACCCAGAACCCGGTGGAGTCCGAGGGCACCTACCCGCTCCCGGAGGCGCAGCTGGACCGCTTCCTCCTCAAGATTGAGGTCGGCTACCCCACCGAGCAGGAGGAGGACGCCATCCTCACCTCGGTGCACCAGGGGTTCGACTCGGGAGACCTGGTCCGTGCGGGCGTGGCGGGCGCGGTGGGGCCAGACGCGGTGCTCGAGGCGCGCAATGCCCTGCGCGAGGTGAACATCGAAGGCCCGGTCCTCAGCTACGTGCGCCAGCTGGTCTCCGCCACGCGCAGCTCGCCGCGCATCCGCCTGGGCGCGGGCCCGCGCGCGGCGGTGCACCTGCTGCTCGCGTCCAAGGCGCTCGCCGCACTGCGGGGCCGGCCCTTCGTCACGCCGGATGACGTCCGCTTCCTCTCCGGGCCCGTGCTCAAGCACCGGCTGCTGCTCTCGCCGGACGCGGAGCTGGACGGCGCCACGCCGGGCGACGTGCTGCGCGAGGTGGTGAGCGCCGTCGAGGTCCCCCGGTGATCCCCACCGGGCGGCTCTGGGCGGCTCTGGCGCTCCTGGCGCTGCCCGCGATGACCGCCGGCTTTGTGCCCGGGCTGTGGAGCATTGTCCTCGTCCTGGACGCGTGCTTCCTCGCGCTGGGGACGGTGGACTACCTCGCCGCGCGCAGGGCGCCGCTCAAAATCTGGCGCACGCTGCCGGCGAAGGTGTCCGTCGGCGTCTCCAACCGGGTGGTGGTGCACGTCATCAACCGCGGCGGCCAGCCGCTGCACGTGCGAATCAAGGACGACGCGCCGGACGAGTTCCAGGCGGAACCGGACGAGCTTGCGGCCCACCTCGCGCCGCGCAGCCGCAGCGAGCTCACCTACCGCGCCAGCCCCAGCCGCCGCGGCAAGTTCGACTTCCAGGACCTCCACGTCCGCGTGCGGGGCCCCATGGGGCTGGTCTGGCACGAACGCATCATCCCCGCGGCGGAGAGCCTCTCGGTCTACCCGGACCTGCGCGGCGCCAGCCGGCTCCTGCTGGCGGACGCAGCGCTGGACCTGGTGAACCTCGGGCTGCGCCAGCTGCGCCGCGACGGGCGGGGCTCCGAGTTCGCCCGGCTGCGCGACTACGCGCAGGGCGACTCGGTGCGCGAGGTGGACTGGAAGGCCACCGCACGGCGGGGGAAGCCGGTCACGCGGGTGATGGAATCAGAGCGGTCCCAGTCGGTGCTCATCTGCGTGGACGCCGGCCGCGCGATGGCCGCCCGGGTGAACGGGCTCTCCAAGCTGGACCACGCGGTGAACGCGGCGCTCTTCCTCGCCTTCGTGGCGGTGCGCAACGGGGACCGGGTGGGGCTCATCGTCTTCGCGGACGGCGTGAAGGCGTACCTCGCGCCGGATGCGGGCAGGCAGCAGTACCGGCGCATCGTCGACACGCTCTACTCGGCCAAGCCCAACCTCACCTACGTGGACTACCTCGCCCTCTTCCACGAGCTTTACGTCCGCCTGCGCCGCCGCAGCCTGCTCTGCGTTTTCACCGACTTCCTCGAGGAGGAGCAGGCGTCCGCGATGATCCAACCGCTGCGCCGGCTGGCCAAGCGCCACGTGCCGCTTTGCCTGACGGTCAAGGACACCGGCCTGGCTGAATTGCTGCGCACCCCGCCGCCCTCGCCGAAGGAGGCGTATCAGCACGCCGTCGCCTCGGAGCTGCTTCAGGAACGCGAACAGCTGAAGGCCCGCATCGGCCAGCAGGGCGTGCAGGTGGTGGACGTGAACCCGGAGGAGCTCTCGCTCGCCGCGGTGAACCGCTACCTGGAGATCAAGGCCCGCGGGACGCTTTAGCGCTTGGGCGGCTGCGTGAAGAGCTGAACGGACGAGAGGCAGAGGTCCTCGGCCTTCTTCCCGGGGATGGACTCCTTCACGGTGAGCTTGAGCTTCTTCGTCCGCAGCGGGGCGGTGGGGACACCGGGGCCGGTGCCGAAGTTCACCACGAAGGATTCGCCCGTCTGGATGCGCTCATCGCGGCTCATGCACGTCTCATCGCCGCAGGGGTCATTCTCGCCGCCCTTCGCCGTGGCGCCGTTCTGCTTCTCCACCATGGCCGGGAAGTCCTCGAAGGTGACGACGAAGGTCCCCACGTCGCTCTCCACCGTGAGGGACCTGGGGCGGGCATTGGCGGAGGCCCGGGCGAAGTCCTTGGCGTAGAACGGGACGAAGCTGAGCGCGGTGAGGTCCGCCGGCGCGTCGAGCGTGAGCTCCAGCCACGCGCCCTCGCCGCGGCCGGCCGCGCCCTCGCACCACGCCGTCGCCCGTTCTCCGTCGATGGCGAGGGCAGGCTCGTGGCACTTGCGCTTGGCGCCTTGTCCCTCGCAGAGCGTGGAGGACGCGCTGGCCTGGATGCGCTTGCCGTCCATCGCCTGGCCCGTCGGCAGCTCCCCCCGGCTGGCGCCGACGACCGGCTGGTAGGACCCGGCCAGCGCGGTGCTGGCCACAACGAGGCTCAAAGACAATGCGTGCATGCACCGCAGCTTAGCCCGACGTCAGCGGCGCAGGATGACGCCCTCTCCCACGGCGTAGCACTTGGGGCCGTCACACCAGAGGTCGACCAGCCCGCGCTGCGTGGGAGACGCCTCGACTGTGAGGACGCCCGCGCTGTCCACCCGCCCCAAAAGCCCTGCGTCGCCGACAAACCGGACCTGGGTGGCGCTCTCGCCCCAGACGGCTCGAGCGAAGGGCGAACCCGTGGGGAGCGAAAAGGACGTCCAGCTCGTCCCGTCATACCGGGCCAGCTTCGAAGACGAGGCAACCCAGACGGAGGAAAGTGAGCTGGCCCAGACGGAGGAGACCGCGCCGCCGGTCCAGCTCGGCATCAGGCTCCACGTCCCGTCGCCGTTCGACTTCATGATGCCGAAGCTGCCCACGCCCCAGGCGTTCGCGCCGCCAAGCGTGAACAGGTCCTCCACGTCCAGCTGCGTCCCGCCAATCGGGGTGACCTCGGGCTGCCAGGTGCTCCCCGTCCAACCGCTCACCCCACCCCGCCTGCCAAGCCACGTCTCGGACGCCGTGCCGGCGAGGGAAGAGATCCAATTGGCGGACCCCACCGCGGCCGTGCTGCTGCCGTTGTACCGCCAGGCTCCGCCCGAGTGGGTCAGCCAGACCTCCGTCGGAGCGCGTACGTAGACGGCGTTGGGGGCGTTCGGGACGGTGAGGCCAGGGGCGTTGCCCTCGCTCCAGACGCCCGTCGTGCGCCGATATGCCGCCCCCGTCGCGCACCCGAAGCACGCGTCGTAGGTACCGACGGCCCACACGTCGTTCGTCCCTGACGCCCCGTGAACGCTCGCGAACCTCGGCGGGTAGGTCGGCAGGACCGAGCCCAGGCTCGTCCAGGTCCCACCGCCCAGGCGCATCGTCAGGCCCCGCGTCCCCACCAGCACCAGGTCCACCCCCGGGGCGCTGGAGAGTCCCAAGGGGAGCCCCCTCAGATTGGTGGAGACCTCGTACCAGGCCGTGCCGTTGAAGGCGTAGGTCCTGGGCCTGAACGCGCTCTTCTCATAGCCGACCGCCCACGCCTCCGTCGCGGAGCGAACGCGGACGTCCATGAGCAGGGTGTCCGAGGAAGAACCAAGATAGGTGGCTGCCCAGGTCGCCCCCACGCGGCGAAGCACCGTGTTGTCTCGGACCGCCCAAACGGTGTTCGCGTCAACGCCGTGGATGGCGTTGACCTCTCCGCTGCCCGTGTGCTCCTGCGTGAACGTGCTCCCGTCGTAGCGATAGATGGCCCCTCCGGACGCCACGAAGAGCTGGCTGGACGTCAGGCCCCAGATCGCCTTGACCTTCCCGGACCCGGCCTTGCCGACTCCGACAAACGCGCTCCCATTCCAGCGAGCCACCTCCCCGGCGTAGCCACCCAACCAGACGTCGGACGCCCCGAAGCCGAAGACCGCGCCATAGGCGTTCTGCGTCGGCACCCGGACCTGACCGAAGCCGCTCATGCCTCCGTGCAGGACGACGGGCTTGCCCCCGGAGTCCTGCGCAACGACCCAGACGTCGGAGTCGTTGAGCGCCCAGACCGCAGTGGCCCGGAGGCCGGCTTGGGTGCTCCCCGTCCACGACGTGCCGTCGAAGTGAAGCAGGCTCCCCTGGTCCCCCACTGCCCAGATGCTGGTCGCGGAGAGCGCGTGGACGTCGGTGAGCGTATTGTCGGTGGGCAGGGGCCAATCAAAGCACCACCCGGAGCGAGCGCAGACCGCTCCGGGGACAGGCGGCGCCCCCACGCCGCAGATGTTGGCCGTGCCACCCGCACCGCAGACGAGCCCGCCCGCGCAGGTCCCGCAGGAGGCGACGCTGCGGGCCATGCCGCAGCTGTCCGTTCCAGTCACCGCGCCGCAGCCCTTCCCAAGGCGCGCGCAGAAGGCAACGTCCGTCTCCACCGGGCAGGCGCAGACGCCCGAGGTGCCTGCGCCGCCGCAGGTGTTGGGCGACGCGCAAGTGCCGCAGGACGCAACCGAGCGCGACTTGCCGCAGTTGTCGTTCGCAGTGAGCGGGCCGCAGTTCTTGGCCAGCCGGCTGCAGAACGCGGCGTCGCTCTCCGCGGTGCAGCCGCACACGCCGGAGGTGCTGCCACCCCCGCAGGTCTGAGGCAGCGCGCAGGTGCCGCAAGACACCACCGAGCGCGGAGTGCCGCAGGTGTCCGTCCCGCTCAGCGGCCCGCAGGTCTTGCCCAGCCGGCTGCAGAAGGCGAGCTCGCTCTCGGCCACGCAGCCGCACACCGAGGGCCCCCCGCCGCCGCAAGTCTGCGGGCTCGCGCACGTCCCGCAGGAGGGCACCGAGCGCGGCTTGCCGCAGGTGTCCGTCCCGCTGACCGCGCCGCAGTTCTTCCCAAGCCGCGTGCAGAACGCGGCGTCGGTCTCGGCCACGCAGCCGCACACGTTGGCCACGCCTCCGCCGCCGCACGTCTGGGGGCTTGCGCAGGTCCCGCACGACGCCACCGAGCGCGGCTTGCCGCAGTTGTCCGTCCCGCTGACAGCGCCGCAGCTCTTGCCGAGGCGGCTGCAGAACGCCCCGTTTCCCTCGGCGGAACAGCTGCAGACGTTGGCGCTGCAGGTTTGAGGGCTGGCGCAGGCACCGCACGAAGCGACCCAGCGCGGCGCGCCGCAGTTGTCCGTGGCGCTGAAGTCACCGCAGGTCTTGCCGTACCGCGCACAGAGCGCCTCGGCGCTCTCCGGTACGCACGTCGGCGCCTGGCAGACGCCCGCTGCGTTGCAGCTCTGTCCCGCGGGGCACGCGCCGCAGGAGGCGACCGTGCGGGAGGAGCCACAGTTGTCCCGGCCGGAGAACGGGCCGCAGTTGCGTCCAGCGCGCTGGCAGAGCGCGGCGTCCGGCTCGGGCGCGCAGCCGGGGTTGCCGCAGCGGCCGGGCGTTCCACCCCCGCCGCACGTCTGCGGCAACGCGCACGTCCCGCAGCTGGCGACGGCGCGGGACGCGCTGCAGTTGTCCAGCGCCGTGAGCGGGCCACACGTGGCCTGCAAGCGCGCGCAGAGGCTGGCGTCGGATTCGGGCGTGCAGGTGCTCGGGGCGCCGCAGACGTTCGGGGCGCCGGCGCCGCCGCAGGTCTGTGGAGCAGCGCAGGCGCCACAGCTGAGCGTTCCGCCGCAGCCGTCTGCCGCCGCGCCGCAGTTGAAGCCGAGCGCCTGACACGTCCGCGGGACACAGGGGACGCCAGCGGGCGGGCTGCAAGCGAGGGAGCTGCCAAGAAGGAGGAGGAGCGCCAGGAACGGGGGAGGGATTTTCATGCTCGCGCCTTGAGTGGCCCTCGCCGGTCCGAATTATGGCCCTGCACACCCGGCGCCCCCGCGGTGTCCGGAACCCGCATGGGATTCTTCGACGCGTTCTTCGGCGGTCAACCGGACAGGGCGACTTTCGCCAAGCAGGCCATCTCCACCCTGCGCGCCAGGGGCGAGCAGCGGCCCATCGGAGAGGTTGCTCAGATGGAACGCGTCTAGCTGCTCTGCCGCGCCGCCCGCCAGGAACCGGAGAGCAGGTACGCGTAGACCCCGCTGCCCACGATGAGGGCGAAGCCGATCTTCACCCAGACCGGCAGCCGCGGCGGGTGAATCTGCGAAATGGTGCCCTCGATGATGCCCGCGAGCACGAAGAGCGCGAGCGTTCCCATCAGGAGCCGGATGGCAGTGCCGGACTCGCGACGCAGCGCCTGGCGCCGGGTCAACCCCAGAGGCGCCACCTGGCCGCGCGCGAGCACCAGTCCGGCCGTCGCGGCGAGGCAGATGGCGGTGATCTCCGGGATGCCGTGCGGGAGAATCCACGCCCAGAACCACCCCGCCAAACCCTTCGCCGCGTAGACCTGCGCCAGCGAGCCCAGGAAGATGCCGTTCACGAAGAGCATCAGCACGGTGCCCACGCCGACGGTCAGCCCGAGCGCGAAGCAGAAGAACGCCACGCCGATGTTGTGGGTCATCAGCATGCTGGAGAACGCGGCCTGCCCCTCCACGCTGGCGCCCTCGGCCTTCGCCTCTTCCTTGGCGCGCTCGGTGGGGTCCGTCTTGAGGTGGTAGTCGATGACGATGTACGCCGCCGCGTCCTTGTCCGCCATCATCCCCAGGTAGCCGAACGCGCCGCCGGCCGCGAACACCAGCCAGGAGGCGAGGAACATCTTGAGCTCGCGGTTGAGCAGGTCCGGGAAGCCGCGACGAAGGAACGCGCCAATGTCGGAGAACCGCATCCGCTTGCCCGGGTGCGTGATGGCGTAGGCGCGGCCCACGAGGTCATTCAGGAAGCCGCCCACGTCTGCCGAGTCCCCGTGCGCGCGGACCCACAGCAGGTCCGACGACGCGCTCCGGTACAGCTTCGACAGCTGGCGCGCGTCCTCAAGCGAAAGCTTGGCCAGGCCTCCGCCCTCCGCCTTGTCCAGCAGCGACTCCAGCGCGGACCAGCGGGGCCGGCGAAGGTCGACGAAGTCCGGGAGCTCCATGGGCCGCAAACCCTAGCCCGCCCGCGCCTCCGGTGTCTGCCACCCTCAGAGACACACGAGGTTCAAGCCGCTGAGCCCGCAGCGACCGGAGCAGCACTGGCTGCTGCTCGAACAGGGTGAGAGGAACCCCCGGCAGCTGGCGGCCTCGGCGACGGTGGGCGCGCCGACGCCGATGACCGCGGGCGCCAGCAGCAACGCCCCCGCCGCACGGAGCAGGGTACGCCTCGACGGCGCCGGCGGCGTGACGGCCGCGTCGTCCTCCAGCAACCCCGCCCGCGCGAAGGCCCGGAGCGTCTCGTGAACCCACTCCTCGTCGGCGGCGGGCGCCCCTTCGCGCAGCGCCGCCAGCACCTGGTCCAAGGTGGCGTTCCCATCGCAGTGCGCCCAGACCGTCGCCGCGGACTGGTTGAGCGCGAAGATGTGATGCGCGCGCTGTTCGTAGAGCAGAAGCTCCCCGGCGACCTGTTGAGCCAGGACGTCTTCAGTCCGTTGCCTGGGCAGCTTCATCGTCTTCCTCCACTCCTTGGCGCTCCATCAGCGCAAGCAGCGCCGTCGCCGCCTGGCGCGCGGAGCCACGGGTTCCGGCGTACACGCGCGCGGTCTGCAGCGCCCGCGTCATCACCCGCATCGCCTGGTCCGGGTGCGCGCGGAAGCCGGGGGCGTGCCGGAGCAGGCTCAGTGCCGCCGCGCTGCCTCGCATGCGCTTCACGTCCAGGACCGCTCCGGGCTGATAGGGCGCGAGCACGAAGAGCGCGGCCGGGGCGGGCTCGGTGAACCGGCACGCGCCGCCGCCCCTGGGCCGCCGCCGGATGGGGATGGCGCCGGCCCCCCGGATGGAGAGCGCCCTCCGGTAGGGATGAACCTGGCCCTCTTCATCGAGATACGCGAACTCGTCCGAGCCGTACTCGGCGCCCGCGGCCAGGAGCTCCTGCGTCAGGGTTGTCTTTCCACTCATGCTCCGGCCGGGCAGCACCAACGCGCGCTCACGCCAACGCACCACCGCCGCGTGCAGGAACAATCCTGACGTCGCGCTCAGAAAGCGCAGCTCCACCCGGTCCTCCAGCTCGCGCAGCGCCTCCCGGGTGGACGCGCCCCTCAGTGCCAGCGTCCCCCCCTCCCAGAGCGACCACCGCCCGGAGCCGGGCTCCGCCTGGAGGCTCACGAGCACCGAGAGCGCCCCCGCCTCCTTCGGGAACACCTCCACCTCAGGGGGGAGCCGCAAGCGTAACGCCCTCAGCAGGTGGGGCGGCGCCTGAACGTGCAGAGACGAACCCTGGTACCGAAGGGTGAGTGCCAAGCGTGCGCACTTTCTTCCGCAGCGGCGGTTGCTGGCAAGGGAGATTTCGTCTGTTTTACATGTTAATTCTGTGGGACCTGCTTTTCGGGTTCTCCCTGCGTCCCGGCGTTACCAAACGGAGCCACGCGTTACCCACGGGTAACGCCTTCGGGCCAATTGGGCCGCCCGCCCCCGCCCGAGCCGCTATGCTGCCGCGCCTCATGGCCTCCCGAGCCCTCCTTGATGGAACGCACGTCGTCCTCACGCCGGAGTACGTCGAGTTCGACTTCGTGCTCGCCGGGCTCTACAGCCGGTTTCTGGCGTGGCTCATCGACACGCTCATCACGGCGGTGGGCGCGTTCTTCCTCATCCTGGTCTTGACCATGGTGCTCTCGGCGTTCCCCGGCTTCGCTTCGGCGCTGGCGTCGCTGCTCTGGTTCGCCGTGTACTGGGGTTACTGCATCGTCCTGGAGCTCGTCTGGTCCGGGCAGACCATCGGCAAGCGGGCGCTGGGCATCCGCGTGGTGCAGGACACCGGCGTGCGCATCGGCTTCCAGCACGCCGCGCTGCGCAACCTGGTGCGGCCGCTGGACTACCTGCCGCTCTTCTATTTCGTCGGTGGCGCTGCGGCGCTCATCTCCGAATCCCATCAGCGGCTGGGGGACATGCTGGCCGGGACCATCGTGGTGCGTGAACGCCGCCTGAAAATCCCCTCCTCCCTGGAGAAGGACGCGCAGGATCCCCAGCTGCTGGCGGACCCGCAGTTCCTCGCCGCCGTCGACAAGCTCTCCCGCGAGGAGCAGGAGTTGGTGCTCTCGGCCGCCATGCGGCGCGAAGAGCTGGGGATGGACGCGCGGCTGAAGCTCTTCGCCGCGCTCTCCTCCCGGCTGCAGGAAGAGGTCGGCGTCTACAAGCCGGAGCACCTCTCGGATGAGAAGGTGGTGCTCATCGCCGCCACCGCGCTGGCCCGGAAGCGCGCGCTCAAGCGCCGCGCCCCGGCGGCACGTCAGAAGTAGACCGCCGCCACCACCGCCGCGCCGCCGCCCAGCTGCACCGGCACGTTCAGCATCATGTAGACGTCGAACTGCGCGCGCGCTCCCAGCGAGAACTGGTCCGTGAAGAAGTAGTCGAAGCCCACCACCGGCCCCACTCCGAAGAAATAGGCGGAGGTGCTCTCGGTGGCCGTCACCGTGTCGGTGATGAAGCGGAAGGACACCTCCAACCCGGCGTAGGGCCGGAACTCCTCCTGGAGGAACAGGTAGCGAATGCCCGGTCCGCCTTCGCCGCCCACGACGAGATAGCTCGCGCCCCGCTTGGCGAGGATCATCCCCGCGATGCGGAGGGTGAACTCGAACCCGTCGTCGAGGTACCGCGTGTAGCCGATGCCGATGGGCACGCCGCCGGTGACGCTCGGGTCTCCCAGGCTCAGGTAGCCCACTGACAGCGTGAGGCTGGAGTTCGCGAACTGCGCCCTCGCCTCTCCGGCCGCCAGCAGGCCCAGCAGAGCCAGGGTCACTGCACACCCTCTCGTACCCCTCATCCGTCGCCTCTCTCCGTATCCCTCGGAATTGGATACGCCTTTGTTTACCGGGGGTTGCGGTTGATTGCATCCCGCACGTTCTCCTACACTCTCAGACCATGGGCCTTCGTGTCTCCCCCTCCGCCCTCATCGCTGTCGTGCTGGCCGGTTGCATCACCACCCCGGCGCCGCATCCCAGGGCGCTGGAAGCGAATGAGCTGTGCGTCCAGTACCTGAACCAGAACGACCTGGTGAAGGCCGAGGTGCAGTGCGACCTCGGGCTCCAGTTCTCTCCGCAGTACGCCGACCTCTGGTCGAACAAGGGGCTCATCCACCTCAAGCGGCAGCAGATGGACCCCGCCAAGGAGTGCTTCATCAAGGCGCTCCGCTACAACCAGGAGCTGGCGCAGGCCTACAACAACCTCGGCTACATCTACCTCAAGCACGAGAAGAAGCTGGGGAAGGCCGAGGAGAACTTCAAGCGCGCCCTCAAGGTGAACCCGGACTACACGGAGGCCCGCTACAACCTCGGGCTGACGTTCATGGCCGCCGGCGACAAGGAGCGCGCCCGCAAGGAGTTCCGGACCATCGTCGCCATCAACCCGCAGCTGGCGGACCCGCACCATTGGCTGGGCCTGATGGCGCTTGAGGAGAAGCAGTACGACGAGGCCATCGACGAGCTGCTCAAGGCCACGTCGCTGGACGCCTCCTTCGCGGACGCCTGGTACAACCTCGGGATGGCCTATTCGGACTCCGGCAAGTACGCCGAAGCCAAGGACGCCATCACCTCCTGCCTCGAAGCGGACAACAACCACGTGCAGTGTCGCCAGGCGCTGCCCATCATCGCCCGCAAGCTCATGCTCCAGGACCCCACCCTCAAGGAGCTCAAGGAGAACGCCGCCACCGACAAGACGCCGCAGGCGAACTTCAGCCTGGGCCGGACCTTCCGGGAACGGGGGCTGCGCAGCGAGGAGGAGCGGGCATACCGGCAGTGCCTGAAGCTCGACGGGAGGTACGCGCCCTGCCACTTCGCGCTGTTCGAGATCTACAACGAGGACCGGCGGGATGGTGCGGCGTTGATCGCCTGCAAGAACTTCCTAAAATTCGCCGTCGCCGAAGAGTTCCCCAAGGAGGTTGAGAGCTGCGAGAAGTACGTCAACTCTCACTGAGAGGCCCCCTCCTCTCGTCCATGAGCGTCAGGCTCGTCGTCAGACAGCGCAGTGAAGCCGGCACAGGCAAGCCGGTCGAGGTGATCCTCGAGGATCCGTTGATCACCCTCGGCCGCGACAAGGCTTGTCAGGTCGTGCTCGCCCAGCAGGCGGTGTCGCGCAGCCACGCGCGCATCTCCCGCGACGGGGCGCTGTTCTTCGTCGAGGACCTGGGCAGCGCCTACGGGACGCAGATCAACGGACAGTCCCTGCCCAAGGGCGAAAAGCGGCTGCTGCGCAACGGCGACATCATCGCCATCGCCCAGTTCGACGTGACGTTCGACCGCGTCGCCGAGCTCCCGCGCGAGAACAGCGACAGCCGCTCGCCCAGCGTCGCCCGGCAGGCGGTGAAGGACGTGATGCGCAGCCTGGGCGGCGGCGGGGAAGCGCCCTACTTCCGGATCATGAACGGGCCGCGCGAGGGCCACAAAATCGAGCTCCAGGACGCACAGGAGCTCATCTTCGGCCGCGACGAGACCGCTGACATCGTGCTCAAGGACGACCTCGTCTCCCGCCGCCACGCCAAGGTCCGGCGCGACTGGTCCGGCTCGCACATCGAGGACCTCGAGAGCCGCAACGGGATCAAGGTCAACAAGAAGCGCGTGGCGCGCAAGACGCTGCGGGACCGGGACGAGGTCGAGGTCGGCGGCATCCGCCTGCTCTACCTGGACCCCTCCGAGGTCCGCGAAGCCCCCGTCGTGCTTGCCCCCGCCGAAGAGGAGGGGGACGCGACCAGCCACTCGGTGGCCGAAGATCCGCCGCCGGAGCCGGAACCCGAGCCAGAGCCTGAGCCGGAGCCAGAGCCGGAGGCCCCTGAACCGGAGGCCCCTGAGCCGGAGGCAGACGCCGGAGGGCCGGAAGCCGCAGAGGGCGCCAGCGCCGCCGGCGCGGACTCTGGCTTTGGCGATGACTCGCAGCTGCCGCCCCCGGAGGAGGAAGAGGAGCAACCCGGCCCCAAGGGCCGCTTCGGGCGGCTGAAGCTGAAGAACACCCGCGCGCTGGTCCCGGTCCTCATGGTCGCCATCGTCGGCCTGGTCGCGCTGGGGATGATCATCGCCCTGCTCGTGGGCGCGTAGGTCGCGCAGCCGGGCGCTGTGACCCATCTGGCACCGCCTGCACCGCGGCCCGAGCTCGGGCCAGCTCCGATGAAGCAGCGCGCACGCCACTCCGGTCCCCGTCTCCCCAAGAGCCCACTGCACTGCAGCCCATCCGGGCTGTCCCCCACGGAGGCCGCGACGTTCGCCTGCTCGAGCCGAGCTCCGGACGCCGTGCAGCAACGGCAGAACCGCTGAAACCGGGCGGCAAGGTTGTTAGCTTGCCGCGCCATGAACTTCGGGCTCGGTGGCAAGCGCGCGGTGGTGAGCGGTTCGACAGCGGGTATCGGCTTCGCGATCGCCTCCGCGTTGGCGGCAGAAGGCGCGGCTGTGACGGTCAACGGCCGCACGCAGAAGCGCGTGGACGAGGCCGTGGCGAAGCTGCGGGCCCAGCACCCGAACGCCAAGGTCGCAGGCGTGGCCGCGGATCTCGCCACGGACGCCGGCATGGCCGCGCTGCTCGCCGCGTGCCCCGCGGCCGAGGTGCTGGTGAACAACCTGGGCATCTTCGAACCCAAACCGTTCCTGGAGATCAGCGACGCCGACTGGCGGCGCTTCTTCGAGGTCAACGTGCTGAGCGGGGTCCGCCTCACCCGCGCCTACTTGCCTGCGATGGTCGCCCAGCGCTGGGGCCGGGTGGTCTTCGTGTCGAGCGAATCCGGCCTGCAGATTCCACCGGAGATGATTCAGTACGGCGTGACCAAGACCGCGCAGATCGCCCTCGCGCGCGGCATCGCCGAGTCCGTCGCCGGCACGGGCGTGACGGTGAACTCGGTGCTCCCCGGCCCCACGGCGTCCGAAGGCGTGGGCGCGTTCGTCGCCGAGCTGGCGCGAGCGAAGAACCAGAGCCCCAAGGACGTGGAGGCAGACTTCTTCCGCGACATGCGCCCCTCTTCGCTCATCAAGCGGTTCGCCACCGTCGAAGAGGTGGCCTCAATGGTCACCTACGTCTGCAGCGACCGCGCGTCGGCGACGACCGGCGCTGCGCTGCGCGTGGACGGCGGCGTGGTGCGGGCCATCCCCTGAAGCGCTACCGCGTGGAGATACGGGCCACCGGCTGGATGTTCAGGTCCGGCGACAGCTCCTGGTAGCTCACCACGGAGAATGGCGGATTGAACTCGTACTCCAGCAGCTTCCGGACGTAGCGCCGGATGTCCATCGCGGTGAGGATGACCGGCCGCTGCGCGGTGGGCGGCAGGTGGCCGCACTCGTTCTTCACCGCCTGCACAATCTCCTGGGCGATGTCCGGCTCCAGGGCCAGGTGCGTGCCGGCGCTGGTGCGCTTGATGGACCCGCGGATGGCCTCTTCAATCTGCGGGTCCAGCAGGTAGACGACCAGGGTGTTCGTCCCGCGCGCGTACTTGTGTGAGACGTAGCGCTTCTGCGCGGCGCGGACGTGCTCGGTGAGCATCACGTTGTCCGCCTCCACCTGGCCGTACTCCGCCAGCGCCTGGAGGATGCCGCGCAGGTCGCGGATGGAGATCTCCTCCTCCACCAGGCGGCCGAGAATGTCGGTGAGCTTGAGGACGTTGATGACCTTGGGGACGACCTCCTTCACGATGGCAGGGAAGGCCTTCTCCAGCTGGTCCAGCATGGACTGCGCCTCCTGCACGCCGACGAACTCGCGGGCGTGGCGGCGCAGCACGGCGGCCAGGTGCAGGATGATGTAGCCCGGCACATCCCACGTGGTGAGCCCGGCGGCCTCCAGCATCTCCTTGTGCTGCTCCGGGACCCACGCCGCCGGCTGGCGGGTGGCGGGGTTGATGGCTTCAAACCCGGAGACATTCATCAGCTTGAGGCGCTCCACCGTGTCGTTCACCAGCACGTGCCCGAGCGTCGCCTGCCCGGTCACCACGGGAACCTCGTTGATTTGAATCTGATACGAGCCCGGCGGCAGGTTGGGGTTGCCGCGCGCGCGGACGCCCGGGTACCGGACGCCCAGCTCCACGAAGAGCCCGTCGCGCATGAACGGGACCAGCTCATAAAGAAACCGCCCACCGTCCTGCCGCGAGTCCACGTAGGGGACCAGCGCGTCGGAGACCTCCAGCACAATGGGCGTCACCACCGGGATGAAGAGCTCCGAGTCCGGGTTCATCGGCTCCTTGGGGCCCGGCTCCACCGCCTTGGGCGCCCCGCCCTCCTGCTTCTCCGCCCCCGGCAGGATGCCGCCGTTCTCCTCCGCCTCCGTCGCCCGCTTCTCCTTGCGGAGCATCACGTAGGCGGAGAAGCCGGCCAGGAGCCCCAGCACGAAGAACGGCACCTTCGGCAAGCCCGGCACCGCGGCCAGGATGAGCAGCATGCCGGAGAGGATGGCGATGGCCTTGGGGTACGCGGTGAGCTGGGACCCCATGTCTTTGCCGAGGTGGGCGCCCTCCTCCTCGCCGCCCACGCGCGTGACGATGATGCCGGCCGCGGTGGAGATGAGGATGGCGGGAATCATCCCGACCAGCCCGTCGCCGATGGTGAGCAGCACGTACTTCTTGGCCGCGTCCCCCACCGACAGGCCCTTCTGCATCACGCCAATGACCAGGCCGCCGACGATGTTGACGACGGTGATGATGATGCTGGCGATGGCGTCGCCCTTCACGAACTTCATGGCGCCGTCCATCGCGCCGAAGAGCTGAGATTCGCGCTCCAGGTCCCGCCGCTTCCGCTTGCCCTCCTCGAGGTCAATGGCGCCAGACCGGAGGTCCGCGTCGATCGACATCTGCTTGCCAGGCATGGCGTCCAGGGTGAAGCGCGCGGCCACTTCAGCGACGCGCTCGCTGCCCTTGGAGATGACGATGAAGTTCACCACCGTCAGGATGACGAAGATGACCGCGCCGACGACGAAGTTGCCGCTCACCACGAACTTACCGAACGCCACCACCACTTCGCCGGGATCTCCGGTGAGCAGGATGAGCCGCGTGGTGGAGATGGTCAGCGACAGCCGGTACATCGTCGTGACCAGCAGCAGCGTCGGGAACACCGACAGCTGCAGCGCGTGCGGCACGTAGAGCGAGATGAGCAGCACCATCACCGCGATGCTGATGTTGAGCGTCAGCAGGACGTCCAGCAGCACCGTCGGCAGCGGGACGATCATCATCCCGACGATCGCCACCACCACGCAGGCGAGGACGATGTCGGAGTACTTGGAGATGAAGCTGTTGGGCTTGACCAAGGGGGCTCATCCTAGCCCGCGTGGGAGCGACACTTCCACCGCCCCACTGCGCTACTTCGTGCGGCGGCGGGCAAGCTCCCGCGCCATCCGAAGCAAGCGTCGCGCCCGGTCCACGAAGGGATCCTCCGCGGCACCCGAGTTCACCGCCCGGCGCAGGTCCTCCACCGCCAGCCGGAAGCGGCCGCGGTTGAGGCGAATTTCTCCGCGGTAGACGCGCGCCGCCAGGTCCGCCGGATCCAGGGCCAGCGCGGCCTCGAAGAGCGCCAAAGCCCGGGTCTGGTCCCCCAGCGCGAGGTACACCGTGCCCAGCATGGTGTGAGGGAACGCTTCCTCCACACCCAGCGATACCAGGCCCTCGAAGACGCCGCGGGCCTCGTCCAGCCGGCCCTCTTCGAACAGCCGGTGGCCAAAGAGCGACACCTCGGCCACGCGCTCGGGCGTCCACTTGCCCAACGCCTTCTTGCCCAGCGCCTGCTCCAGCTTCTTCAGGCTGTAGCGGAGGGCGGGATCCGTATCCACCTCCACCCGCTGCCCGCGCGGGCGGCGGCGCCGGTCCGCAGCGCTGCGGCGGTCCGCCTTGCCGCGCTTGGGCGGGTCCCGCTCCAGCACGCCGGAGGGCTCGGTCAGCTCGCCATCAGGGTCCGCCAGCACCGGCGCCCGCATCGCCGAGTCCGTGCGACGCCGGCCCTCCGACGCCACCCGCATCTCCGGCAACGTCTTGGCGGTGGCGAGGGCCGTCTCCAGCGTCTGCCGCCGGAGGGCCTTCTTGGGAAAGGTCAGCACCTGCACCCGAGCAGGCACCTTGCGGTCTTCGTTGGCCAACGTCGTGCGCCCCTACTTCTTCTTTCCCACTGGCACGGCTGCCGCTTTGACCTGCGTCGTTGGCTTCGCGAGGGGCTTCGTCGCCGCGGGCTTGGCTGCCGCGATTGCAGGCCGGGAGCCCGTACGGCTCTTCGCGTCCTTGCGGGCCGACTCCTGCGTCTCCATCGCCGCGAGCTTCAGATAGCCCGCGCGCGCCGAAAGGGGATCCTTCAACTCCGGGTCCAGCTCCCCCACCCGACGGAAGTTGCTGATGGCCTCCTCGAAGCGGTTCTGCCGGAGGTGCACCTCGCCCAGATAGAAGTGGGACGCCAGGTGCTTCGAGTTGATCTGGATGGCCAGCTTGAGGCACTTCTCCGCCTGCTCGAGGTCCTCCTGGGCCAGGTAGATGGTCCCCAGCGCCATCCGGTAGTAGGCCTCCTGCGGATCCAGCTGGGCCATGCCCTCGAAGATGACCTTCGCGTCTTCGTGGCGGCCCTGCTCGTACATGGAGCAGCCGACGATGGCCATCTCCATCATCTCCGGACCGGAGATGGCGTTGAGCTCTTGAAGGGTCATCTCCCCCTTCATCCACTTCTCCACCCGCTCAGGCGCGTAGAGGACTTCCTCCCAGTTCGCTGAGACCTCCTGGGGGCCGGGAGCCGCCGGCTTCTTGGCGGAGGACGGCGTGTTGGAATCCTTGGCCATGAGTCAGACAGTCCCACGCATACATACGAGCGGGTGCTTGCCTTGAGGCCAGCACCCGCTCCTTCTAGTTGGCACCCACGTTGATGTCTATCACCGCATGTTGCCGATGATCGCCATCGCGGCGTCGTGGCGCATCTTTGCGATGTTGGAGAGCATCGCCGCCATTTCTGAAATCTTCGCCAGCTTCTGCTGGAGGAAGAAGCGCTCCGCCGCCTGCGGATCCTCCGCCTTCAACTTGTCGTAGAGCTGCTGCTCAGTGGGCGAGAGGTCAATCGACGTCACGTCTCCCACGTCGATGCCGTTGCCCGCGCCACCGGGCGAGCCGATGCCGGAGGGCTGGTAGTGGTTCTCGGTCCCGCCCACGTAGCCGCTGCTCGACGCGTCGCGCGAGCTGTAGACCTGGCTGGGCGAGGAGTTGTTGCCCGGGTTCGGCGCCGTGTAGCTGGGGGAGCGGCTGGTGTAGACCTGCGGCGGGCTGCTGCTGCCGTCAGGGCTGTAGCTCCTGGAAGGCGCGCTGCCCGACGACAGGCCGTTTCCGGAGTCCTCGTAGGACGTGCCGCCGGCCGGACCACCGGACCACTCGCCCGTCGGGTCCCAGCCCGTATCGCGGAAGGTCTCGAAGTCCTGCCGCACCGTCTCGCCCGCGGCCGCGCTGTACAGCGCCACGTCCTGCGCGTCCTCGGTGGCCTCGGCATCCACCGCCTGCGTGGCGAGGTCCTTGATCTGCTGAATGTCCTCGTTGCCGTCCGAGCTCTGCGCGGCGGCGTCCAGGAAGCGCTCGGCGCTGGTGAGGCCCTGCTCGGTGGGGACCGGCAGGCCATCCGGGCCCACGCCGCCCATCGCCGGGTCCGTCGTGTTCTCCACCGACTTGAGCTGGGTGTACATCTCCAGCTCCTTCTCGGAGATGCGGCCGTCGGCCAACGCCTGGCTGATCCGCTGCATCCGCACCGCGGGGTCCGGCAGCTTCACCGGCTGGCCGTCGATGGTGGTCGTGTCCTCGAGGATGGTCTCGAACCGGGTGAGGAAGTCGTTCGTGTCCATCGCCCCGTTGAGCTCGCCGTAGTCCTTGATCAGGTAGTGCAGCTGACGAAGCGGATCCGGGAGGTAGCCCTGGCGCGTCTCTTCGAACAGCTGCGCCTTCTGCTCAGGGGAGAACGCGGTGATGAGCTGGAGCAGGAGCGCACGGCCCTTCGCCGCGTCCTTCTCACGCAGGAACTCGCCGAGCGTCGGCAGCAGCTCCGGCAGGTAAAGCGAAAGGTTGGCTGAAATACGCGTCGTCACAGAGGACCTCCGGGGGTGGATTCAAACGTGGGGCAACGTCACCAAGAGGAGTATCGGAAGATTCTCTCAGAAGTTGCGAAGAAACGTCTCACACCCACCAACCTGCCTACTTTGTTCGCTATCTCCGTGAGAGGGCGCTCAGCATGGCCGCCACCTTCTCGCGCAGCGGATCCGCTTCCGTCGCCAATTGCGCAGCGCGTCGGAGGTCTTCGACCGCCGCGGCCACCTGACCTTGAGAGAGCTTCACTTCCGCGCGGCCCACGAAGCCGGCGGACTCCTCCGGCGCGAGCTTGATGGCCACGTCGTACGCGGCCAGCGCACCCTGCGGGTTGCCCGCCGCCTGCTCCACCACCCCCAGCGCCCGCGCGAAGTAGGGGTCCAGCGGATCCACCGCGTACAGCCCCTGGAACAGCGTGCGCGCCTCGCTCAGGCGGCCCTGGTAGTAGAAGTAATAGGCGGTCCGGGCGATGGAGTAGAGCTCCTCGTCGGAGTAGCCACGCACGTCCCGCAGCGTGGCCTTGCCGTCCGCCCAGCGCTGGAGGGACGCCTGCAGCGCGGCGTCTTTGGGGTCCGGTGCAGCGGAGGCCATCAGTACGGCGCCTCGCTCTGCTCTTCGCGGATCTTCTGGAAGATCTGCGAGATCTCGTCGTTCATCCGCCCCACCAACGCCAGCATCTGCGCCTCGCGGCCCAAAAGCGCCTTCATCCGGTCCAACCGCTCAGGCGACACCGTCAGGCGGGAGAGCCCGCGGTCGATGCTGCGGCGTTCCTCTGGATCCAGCTTCTCCGCCGCGCTCTGCAGGCTCTGCCGGTCCCGGTAGGCCTCGAGGTCCGCGTCGTGCCCTTCCGGGTGCGGCGGCAGCGGCAGCCGCAGCTCCTCCGCGGAGTGCGCCGGGCCGATGAAGTCCAGCAGCTCTGCCGACGCGAGCGCGGGGTTCTTGGGGTTGCCGGACTTGCGCGTCTGTTTCTTCCGGTCGAGCTGCGCCGGATCGACAAGCCGCTCTCGGACGCTGCGGGGGCCCCCCCAGGGCCACATCGGCGTGTTGGGGGGGTTCTGGTTGATCTTGGCCATGCGAGGGGCTGACTGTATCGCCCCACCTCCGCCCACGCCAACCCGGGCTCGGCTACACGTCGTTCTGCAACGCGTAGACGAAGTTCAAGACCTCGGCCACCGCGTCGTAGAGCTCCTCGGGGACCTCCTCGCCCAGCTCCACCCGGTAGAGGGCGTTCGCCAGCGGGACGTTCCGCAGGATGGGGATGCCGTACTCCTTGGCCAGCGCACGGATCTTCTCCGCGGTGAAGGCCATCCCCTTGGCGACGACGCGCGGCGCGGAGTCCGTCTCCTTGTCGTACTGCAACGCGATTGCGATGTCCGAGGGGTCCGCCATGCCGTGAGGCGCTGAAGCTTCTCACAAACCCCGGGGTCGCCGTCACGCCCCGCCGGTGGGGGCGCCGCCAAGGGCCTGCCCGCTCTTGAGCTGGGCCACGAAGTTCAGCACTTCCGCCACCGCGTCGTAGAGCTCTTCCGGAATCTCCTGCCCCACCTCCAGCCGCAGGAGCGCGTGCGCCAGCGGCACGTTGCGCAGCATCGTCACGTCCGCCTCCTTCGCCAGCGCTTTGATGGCCTCGGCCTTCGAATCAATCCCCTTGGCCACCACGCGAGGCGCCGCGTCGTGCTCGCGGTCATAGAGGAGCGCGACGGCCACGTGGTCCGGGTTGGTCACCACCACGTTCGATTTCTTGACCTGGTTCATCATCGCGCCTTCAAGAATCTCGTGGTGCATCTCCTTCCGCTTGGCCTTGTGGTGGGGATCTCCCTCGCTCTCCTTGTACTCACGCTTGACCTCGTCCTTCGACATCATGAGGTCCTTCATGAACGCGCGCCGCTGCCACCAGACGTCGAAGATGGCGAAGATGAGGAACAGCAGCGCGATGCGCGTGGTCACCCGGTAGACGAGCTCTCCCAGAATCGCCAGCGACAGCGTGGAGTCTCCCCGCATGGACGTCATCACCAGCGGGAGCGCGTCGCGGACCACGCCGTAGACCACGTACGCGGCGATGCTCATCTTGAGCGTCGACTTGAGCAGCTCCACCAGCTGCTTCTTCGTGAACATGTTCTTCAAGCCGGCCAAGGGGTTCAGCTTCTCCAGCTTGGGCATCAACGCGTCCTGCGAGAACAGCGGCCCCACCTGGAGAAAGTCGGTCAACCCGCCGGCAATCGCCGCGGCCACCACCACCGGCCCGGTGAGCAGCACCACGGTGAAGACCGCCATCACCAGCAGCTCCAGGGTGGCCTCCTCCATGTTCGCCGGGTGGGCCAGGTGGTCAAAGCTGAAGCGGAAGAGCGTGCTGAGCTCGGTTTCGATGGTGGTCCAGTAACCCTTCACCACGCCCATGCCGGTGAGGAAGACCGCCAGCCCGGTCAGGTCCCGGCTCTTCCAGACCTGCCCCTTCTTGCGGCTGTCGTCGATCTTCTTGCTGGTGGGCTCTTCGGTTTTCTCTCCACCTTCGTCGGACATTCTGGAAACGCGCGATCAGGCCATCAGCCGGATCGCGTCCTCCAGCAGGCGGAACATCTTCACGAACTCGCCCTGCAGGCGCTCGAGCACCAGGTGCAGGGCGATCATCATCATGAGGATGGTGATCATCGGCTTCATCGACATGGAGATGAAGAAGACCTGAATCTGCGGCGCCACCCGGTTGATCATCCCCAGCGACAGGTCGGTGAGGAACGCCGCCAGGAACGCCGGGGCGGAGAGGGCGAGCCCAATCTTCAGCAGGTCCGCGAAGACGCGGATGCACAGGTCGAAGAACGGCCAGGCGCCGTGCTGGAAGGACGGGAAGCGGTCCAGCGGGATGGCGATGAAGCTGTCCGCCAGCGCGTTGATGACCAGGTGGTGGCCGTTGAGCGTGAGAAAGAAGACCACCGCCATCTGCAGCTTCAGGCTGGAGAAGAGGGAGACTTGCTGCTGGATGGCCGGCACCATCACCTGCGCCATCGTGGTGCCCGCCATGGTGTCGACGAGCGACCCCGCCACCAGCGCCCCCTCGAAGACCATGCTGACGATGAAGGCGATGCACAGCCCCACGAACAGCTCCTTCGCCAGAATCCCCACGAAGAGGAACGCGGACAGAGGCACGTGGCGCACGTCCTCCACCACGCCCGGGTAGAGCACCACCGCCAGCGTCACGCCCAGGCCAATCTTCACCTCCGACGGGATGACCTCGCCGCCCAGGAACGGCGAGAGCATCACCACCGGGAGCACCCGGGAGACGATGAGCCCCACCGTCATCAGCGCGACGGTGAGGTCAACCTTCAGCCCGAGCTCGGCGAAGACCTGCGCCCAGCTCACCGGATGATCTCTGGGAAGCGGTCGAAGACGTGGAAGGTGAACCGCACCAGCTGCGACCCAATCCAGCTGCCCGCCAGCGCCAGCACCCCGAAGACGACGATCACCTTCGGAGCGAAGGTCAGCGTCTGCTCCTGGATCTGCGTGGTGGCCTGGAAGACGGAGATGATGAAACCCACGACGAGGCTCATCAGCACCGGCGGGGCTGAGGCGATGAGCACCAGGTAGAGCGCCTCCTGAAGGATGTACAGAATCTGATGCATGCGCTCACCTCACAGGTAGCCGATGACCAGGCCCTTCGCGATCAAGTACCAGCCATCCACCAGCACGAAGAGCAACAGCTTGAAGGGCATGGAGATGGTGGTGGGCGAGAGCATGTGCATGCCCAGCGCCAGCAGGATGTTGGCCACCACCATGTCGATGACGATGAACGGCACGAAGAGCAGGAAGCCCATCTTGAAGGCCTCCTTGAGCTCCGACACCACGAAGGCCGGCGTCACCACCATGAAGTCCTGTTCGCTGATGTCCGCCCGCTCCGCCTCGGTCTTCCGCATCTTCTTGGCCAGGCTGTAGAAGAGTGTCAGGTCCTTGCGCGACACCTTGTTGAGCATGAAGGCGCGCAGCGGCTCCTTCCCGGTCTTCGCCGCTTCGAACAGGTGCTCCACGTTCTTCGCGGAGAGCATCTCGCCGGAGGAGGTCACCTTGTCCAGGCCGGAGACCCGGTACATCTCCTGCCCCACCGGCGCCATGATGTAGACGGTGAGGATGATGGCCAGCCCCGTGATGACCTGCGTGGGCGGAATCTGCTGCGTGCCCATCGCCGTGCGGACGATGGAGAGCACGACGGAGATCTTCACGAAGCTGGTGACCATCAGGAGGACGAAGGGCACCAGCCCCAGCGCGGCCAGCGCCAGCAGCAGCACCAGCGGCTTGGAGGAGATGCCGCTGGTGGTGAGCGCGTCCCCCGCCGAATCCGTGCCGGGCTTGGCCAGGGCCGTCAGGGGCAAGAGCGCCAGCGCGGCCGCGAGCGGCAGCGTGCGCAGGCGCGGGAGCAGGGAGCGAAGGACGTTCACGTTCACCACCGTAGGGTTAGGGCTTCAGGACGGAGGAGGCCGCCGCGCAAGGAGCTTCTGGAGAAAGGGACTCATCGCCAACCCGCCGGAGGACTTCTCGCGCAGCGCGCGGTCCACCTCCTCCGCCGACAGCTTGCACAACAGGCTCAGCGCCCCTTCGCCGCCGCCGCCGACCAGCAGGTACTCGCCGCCCGCCTTCACCACGAAGAGCGCTCGGCGTTGATCCAACGCCACCCGCTCCACCACCGTCACCACCCCGGTCATGCCGAGCGGCGCCTTGAGCCCCATCAGCCGCCGGAGCCCGAAGTTGAGCGTCAGGTAGATGCTCAGAATGACCACGCCCAGCACGACGAAGGTCCGGAAGAGCATCGCGCCCATCCCGACGTCATCCTCGCCCAGCGCCTGGTCCTGCTCGCGCGCCAGCTCCTCCCGCACCGCCCGCCTGCGGGCCTGTGGGTCCTCTGCCGCAGGCGCAGGCTCCACCGCGGGCGTGGGCGCCGGCACGAGGGCCTCCACCGGCACGTCGGCGGGCGGCTGCTGCGGGAGCGGAAAGCGCGGCGCGGCGGCGGCGGGCGCCGCGGCCAAAACAAGCCACACGAGGGCACAGAGCGCCGCCCGGAAGGGGTGGGTGGGTGTCACCCGGCGAACGCTAGTGGATTGCCCCGCCGGAGACCATCGCTGCACGCTCGGTTGCTTCACCCGGTCAGCGAGAGGATGCGCACGCCCAGGTGGCCCTCTACCTCGACCAGCTCCCCCCGGGCGATGATCTTCGAGTTCACCGAGAGCTCGACCGGCTCTCCGGGCACGCGGCTCAAGTCCACCACCTGGCCGACCTTGAGGGAGACGACGTCCTCGGCGGTCACCGGGACGCGGGCCAGCTCCACCGCGATCTGCAGCGGGATGTCGTTGAGCAGCTCCGCACCTTGACTCTTGAGCGTTCCGGGATCTTCCACGTTGGGCCTCTCTGATTGACCTGACTCGGCTGGCGCGTCATCCGCCGGCCCATCCGCGACGGGCGCCTCCACCGCCTCCGCCAGCGCCTCCGCCGCTTCCTCGTCGCTGTCGCTGGGCCCGCGCGTGTGCCGCGGCTCCTCACCAAAGCGCAGCCCCAGAATCCGCGCCTTGTAGCGCCCCTCGTGGACGAACAGCTGGGTGTCCAGGCGGGCCACGTGCCCCAGCCCGACTTTAAGGCGCGCCGTCCCCGCCTCGCCGCGGTCCACCCGCGCCGAAAGCTCGTCCACCAGCACCACGTCCCCGGCCCGCAGCTCCGCCAGGTCCCGGCCGGAGATCTCCGCCCGCCCCACCTCCGCCCGCATCCACGTCTTCACGCCCGCCAGCCGCGACAGGTTGGCCTGGGTCTCCGCCAGCCGCCGCGCCCGCCGCTCCGCGCCGTTCTGCGGGGGGTTGGTCATCCCGATGACGGTCTGCGGCACGAACAGGCGCACGAAGCCGGCGTGCGGGCCCAGCGTGGCCTTGAGCTGCACCACCACGAGGTTCGGCTCCTCCTCGACCAGCGCAAGCGCGTCCTCCACCCGCTTGGCAATGCCCTCCAGCCGCAGCCGCGGCAACCCGGGCTCCAGGTTCGGCGCCAGCGCCTTGAGCGCCTCGAGGACGACGAAGCTCATCACGCCCTCCTCGATGTCCGTCAGCGGGCGCAGCGCGACGGTCTCCCCCCCGCCGCCCAGAAGCTCGTCGATCATCGCGTGCGCGAGCGACAGCTCCACCTCCAGGAACCCGCGCGTCTTGTGCGGCGCCGGCGCCAGGACGGCCAGGAACGTGGGGTCCGTCACCCGCTTGCGCAGGTCGCGCGGGCGGACCACGTGGACGTAGTCCATCAGCAGCCGGACCTCGGCCCCGAAGAGCTCCTTGAGGCGCAGCTGGATGCTCTCGCTCACCCCGCCGGTGACGGCGGCGGACGGGAGCAGCCACTCCAGCCGGGAGGTGAGCAGCGCCTCCGCGCGAGAGACCTTCTCCAGATTTTCGAAGCGGAACGGACGCCAGGCCGGGCCGGACACAGGGGGCAACGTCTTGGCCTGGGGGCGCGGAGAGGGCGACGGCACGACCTGGGTGCGGTCGTGCGGCTTGGTGAGGCGGTCGCCGTCCGTTGGACGCTCGCTCAAGCCCGCTCCTCAATCTTCAGCTCCTCCAGCGTCAGCCCGCGGCCCTGGAGCGCGGCCTTCAGCCCTTCGGCCTGGTCGCGCAACATCTTCAGGACCTGGCGGTCAGAGCCGGCGAACAGCGCGCGAATCTTCCCGTTGGACCCGCTGATCTTGATGGACAGCCCAGAGAGGACGTTGCTGCGCAGGTCAATCTGGAACTCCGCCTGGCCTGCCGCGTTCTTCCCCACCCGGACCCGCTCGACAATCTTCTGGGCAATCTCCGTCGCCAGCGCGCGCAGCCGCGCAGAGCCGCTGGAGTCCTTCGGCTGCGCAAGCGGAACCGGCGCCATCAGCGCGGGGTTCAACCGGAAACCCGCCGCCGCGCCCTCCTCCTTGCCGTCCTTCTGGCTCCCCTTCCCGCCCTGCCCGCCATCGCGCGCCGACGTCAGCTCGCCCTTCTCCTTCCCGGGTGCGGCCGGCGCGCCCTTGCCCGCGCTCCCGTCCGCCTTCTCCTCCAACCGCTTCTGTGTGACGCCCTGATCCTCCCGCCGGGAGTGCGCCGTGCCCTCCGCGCCCTTCGCGTCCGCGCTGTGCGCAGACGCGCGCGAGGACGCGGCGCCCTGGTCTTCCGCGCGGCCCGACAGCGCTCCCCGGTCCGCCGCCGCGCGCCGGTGCTGCCCCTCCTCGGCGGTCCGCTGCCCAGAGCGCTGCACCTGGCCCTCGGCCTCGTCCCGCCGCGCCTCCTGGAGCGCCTCGGCGATGACCGCCCCCGGGTCCGCCCGGACCTCGTCATGGAGCTGCTTGGCCTGCTGCGCGGTCTGCGCCGCAACCCGCTCGCCCCGCGCCTTCTGCGCCGACTGCTGCTCCACCACCCGGGAGAAGGCGGACTCGCTGGCGGACTGCTCCTTCACGCGCTGGTCGCGCAGCCGCTTCTCCAGCGCCACCCGCTCCGCGGCCCGATCTGCCTGGTGGTCGTCGTCGATGCGGCTCATGGGGAGGGCTACCCTCTCTCCTTGCGCGACCGGGCGAGGAAGAGCGCGCTGCCAATCTCCTCTTGAGCAGACTCCTCGCGCACGTCGCGGTCATACTTGACCTGCTTCTGCCATTTCTCCCTGTGCTTCTCGATGGCTTTGAGCTCCTTGGCGGCCTCGGCCATCTCCAACCGCTTCTGCTCCATCTTCTTCTCGGCGACCTTCACCTTCTCCTTCTGCCGGTCAATCTCGAGGGCCACCTGGGCCTCCTCGTCCTTGAGCCGCTCCTCGTAGCGGTTCATCAAGGCCAGCCCGCCCACGCCGCCGCCCTTCGCCATCACCTCCTGCATGTGCGCCAGGACCTTGGCCTTGCGCTCGCGCTTGCGGCGCTCGAGGTCCTCTTCCAGCCGCTTCTGCTCCGCGCGCTCCTTCGCAAGCTCCTGGACCGCCTCGGAGAACGCCTGCTTGGCGGCCTCCTCCGCCCGCTCGCGGATCTCCAACAGCGTCTGCAGGCGATAAGGGGGCATGGGGTGGGCTCCATCCTAGAGCAGCAGCCTCCGCCGAGAGAAAGGGCAGCGGCCACTTTTCCCTGTGACAAGCGGAGCGGCCGTCCGTCTCACTCTGCAAACAGCGAGATGAGCTGCTGCACCGTGTCCTCGAAGGAGGCGTTCTCGTTCGTCTCCTGCTTGAGGTACTCGATGATCGCGTCGTACTTGTCGATGGCGTAGTCCGTCTTAGGGTCCGTGCCGTACTGGTACGCGCCCAGCAGGATGAGGTCCCGCTGCTTCTCGTAGGTGGACAGCGTCTCGCGCAGCTTGCGGGCCGCCTGGTTGTGCCCCTTCTCGGCGATGCCGGACATCACGCGGGAGAGGGAGGCCAGCACGTCCATCGCCGGCCACTGGTTCCGCTCACCCAGCATGCGGTTGAGGATGAAGTGGCCGTCCAGGATGCCGCGGACCTCGTCGGCGATGGGCTCTTCCATGTCGCCGCCGGCCACCAGCACCGTGTAGATGGCGGTGCAGGCGCCCTTGTCGGAGTTGCCCGTGCGCTCGAGGATGCGCGGGAGCATGGAGAACACCGACGGCGGGTAGCCCTGGCGCGCCGGCGGTTCGCCCACCGCGAGGCCAATCTCACGCTGGGCGCGCGCGAGGCGCGTCACCGTGTCCAACATGAACATCACGTTGCCGCCCCGGTCGCGGAAGTACTCCGCGATGGAAGTGGCGACGAACGCGGCGCGGAGACGGACCAGCGCAGGTTGATCCGACGTGGCGCAGACGACGACGGAGCGCTTGAGCCCCTCTTCGCCCAGCGAGTCCTCGATGAACTCCCGCACCTCGCGGCCACGCTCGCCGATCAGCGCGATGACGTTCAGCTCCGCGTGCGTGTTCCGGGCAATCTGTCCCATCAGCGTGGACTTGCCGACGCCGGAGCCCGCGAAGAGGCCGATGCGCTGCCCCTCGCCCACGGTCAACAGCCCGTCGATGCAGCGCAGCCCCAGCGGCAGCGGCCGCTCGATGCGGCGCCGCGTGAAGGGGTCCGGGCAGTCGCGGTCCACGGACCACTCCATCAAGCCTGCGGGCAGCGGCCGCCCGTCGATGGGCTGGCCCAGGCCGCCCAGCACCCGCCCGAGCAGCCCTTCGCCGACATGGATGGTGAGCGGACGCCCGGTGGGCACCACCTCGCTGTCCGGGCCAATGCCGGAGAGCTCGCCCAGCGGCATGAGCATGACCTCGTCGCCCTGAAAGCCCACGACTTCGGCCTTCACGCTGGAGCCCTTCTTGCCGCGGATCTCCACCACCTCGCCCACGCGGACGCCGGGGACGACGGCCTTGATGATGAGACCGGTGAGCTCGGTGACGCGCCCGCGCACGCGGACGGTCTGCGCTTCCTTCACCAGCTGCATGTAGCGGGAGAGGTCTATCGCCATCGCGCTACTCCGGGGCCTTCTCGCCGGTCGGGCTGTCGAAGTCCGCCAGAAGCACCCGCTGGATCATCTCCAGCTGCGTGGCCAGCTGGGCGTCGATGGTCCCGCTGTCGGTCTCAATGATGCACCCCGCCGGCGGGACGTCGGAGTCCTCGCGGATGGCGATGTCCTTCACCCGGCCAATGAGCTCCATCAGGGGCTTCTTCTTCTCGCGCAGGATGGCCGCGTCCCGCGGGTTCACGCGCACGGTGAGCGCCGCCACGTTGCGGACGTGGTCGATGGCGGTGGCGCAGATGTTGATCACCACCTCCGGCGAACGCTCCAGATCCTTGCCGATAATTTTCTCGGCAATCCGGCAAGCCAGCAGCACCGCCTGCTTCTCCGTCCCGGCGAGCAGCTCGTCCCGCTGCAGCTTCGCCTTGATCAGCACCTCGGTGACCTGCGCCAGGCCCTCCTGCCGGCCCGCTTCGCGCGCCTTGGCGAAGATCTCCGCCTGCTGGGCCTTGGTCGCCTGGACAATCTCCGCGGCCTTCTGATTCGCCTGCTCGACGATCTCCGCGGCCTTCTGGTGGGCCTCGTAGACCTCGGCGTTGACCACGCCGCCGCGCGCGGGCCGGGGCGCTGGCCGAGGCTCCGGAGCAGCCTCGGCGGGCGCGTCCGACTTGATCACCTTGCCGATGGCCATGCGTCACACTCCCGGGGGCGAGGCCCTGAATCCTACCCTGAACCGCCCCGAGGGCCACGCCCACTCCCGGGCTTCCGCGGGGTTCGGGCCAGGGCCGTGCCCTCCCCGGAACGCGGTGGGCGCACCAGCGGGCGGGGCACGTCCACCGAAGAGTCCTCCGCGAGGGAGACGTAGCGAGGGCTGCTCGCGCGAGGTTCGCCCTTGGTCGGGGCCACCCCGGCGTGACGCGCTGCGCGCTCCGCCATCAAGTCCCGCCGGGGGGGCGCCGGTCGATTGTTCGACGCCGCGCGCGCGACGCGGGCCGCCCGTTCAGCCAGGAAGTCCCGCCGAGGCGCCAGCGAAGGGCCCACCAGCGCCCTCACCCGCTGGGCGCGAGAGGCATCATCCTCGTCCTGCTGCCGCCCACGCGGCCGCGCCGGAGGCTCCGTGCGAGAGCGGTCCATCGTCGACTCCGACCGCTCCTCGTCGTCGTCCGGGCCGGTGCGCGAACGCTCAGGTCGGGTCCGCGCGTCGGTCTGTCGGTCCTTACGAGGACCCGGCCCCGTGCGTGACCGGTCCTGCTGAGCAGCGCTCCCGGCGTCCGTCCCGGCCTCGGAGCGATCTGCGCCCGCGCCGCGCCGTGAGTCCGCGGCGTGCGAACGCCCTGCCCCACGGGGATCCTCCTCCACGCGCGAACGCTCAGCCCGCCGCGGATCCATCTGGGCGCGGGAGCGTTCGCTCGCGACGTGCGCCCGCGGATCCGCCTCGGCACGGGAGCGATCGCCGCGAGACCGTTCATTGCCTGGCTGCGCCCGTGAATCCTCGGCGCGGGAGTGCTCGTTGCTTGCGTGCGCTCGAGAATCCTCCGAGCGCGAGCGCTCATTGCCCGACTGCGCTCGTGAGTCCTCGATGCGGGAGCGGCCACCGACTGAGCTCGCCCGTGAATCCTCCGTCCGCGAACGCTCACTGCCGGAGCTCGCTCGTGAATCCTCCGTCCGCGAACGCTCAATGCCGGAGCTCGCTCGTGAATCCTCCGCCCGCGGACGCTCGTGGCCTGCTCGCCTCGGTTCCACCTCCGCCCGCGAACGTTCATTGCCTGCGTGTGCTCGAGGATCCTCCGCGCGCAGCCGTTCATCCCCTGCTCGCCTCGGCTCCACTTCCGCTCGCGAACGCTCATTGCCTGCGTTCGCCCGCGGATCCTCCGCGCGAAGCCGTTCATCCCCGGCTCGCCTCGGATCCACCTCCGCCCGCGAGCGTTCGCTGCCTGCTCGCCTCGGATCCGCCTCCGCCCGCGAGCGTTCATTGCTTGCGTGTGCTCGAGGATCCTCCGCGCGCGGCCGTACCTCCCCGGCTCGCCTCGGATCCACCCCAGCGCGCGAGCGATCGCTCCCTGCGTGAGCGCGAGAGGCCACCTCCGCGCGCGAACGCTCGCCGCCGGACGCCTCTATCCTGGGATCCACCTCTGCCCGCGAGCGCTCGCCGCCCACCTGTACATCGGCTCGCCGCGGGTCCACCTCTGCGCGTGAACGCTCGCCGCCGGACGCCTCTCTCCTGGGATCCACCTCCACGCGCGAGCGCCCCTGGCCCACCTGTGCATCCGCTCGCCGCGGATCCACCTCCGCCCGCGATCGCCCGCCGCCTGACGCCTCTCTCCTGGGATCCACCTCCACGCGCGAGCGCCCCTGACCCACCTGCGCATCCGCTCGCGGATCCACCTCCGCCCGCGATCGCCCGCCGCCTGACGCCTCTCTCCTGGGATCCACCTCCGCCCGCGATCGCCCCTGGCCCACCTGTGCATCCGCTCGCCGCGGATCCACCTCCGCCCGCGAACGGTCGCCGCCTGACACCTCTCTCCTGGGATCCACCTCCGCGCGCGAACGCTCGCCGCGCCTCGGGTCCACCTCCGCGCGCGAACGCTCCGGCTGCTGCACCTGCAGCCCGTCGTGGGTGGGGCGCACGCCTTCCCGGCGTGGGTCCGCGGCGGCGCGGGACCACTCGCCGCGGCGGGGATCCCGCTGGGCCACCGAGTGCTCGGAGCGCTCCTCGGCGCCAGAGCGCTCTCCCTGCCCGGGAGCGGAGGGAGGGAGGACCCGTCCACCCGGAAGACTGGCGTCCGCGGGCGGGGGCGGCGGCATCCCGGGGCGGCGCTTCGGCGGAGGCAGACGGATGGGCCGGTCGATGACGCCCCGGCTCTCCAACCGCTCCAGCTCCGCGACGATGTCGCTCCGGCCGCCGTCGCCCAGGTTCACCGCGCGCTGCCGCTCCTCCCGCAGCCAGCGCGCAAAGAGCAGACCGAACTCGCCGCGGTGACGCTCCAGCACGCGCGCGGCGAACTCGGCCGACTGCGCCAGACAGGCCCGGGCCAGCCGCTGGACGCCTGCGCTGCGCAGCGCCTCCGAAGGGCTCACGTCCGCGCCGTGCAGCGTGAGCAACTCCTGCGCGTCCTCGGCCTTGAGGCCACGCCCGGCCGCGGCGGTCAGCGCACGCGTCGCCATGGCGCGCTGGTCCGGCGGGAGCTTCTCCAGCAGCGCAGCCCGCACGTCCTCGGCGAGGCCGGCAATCGCGAGGGAGAGCGCGCGCACGCCCAGGCGGTCGCAGACGGTGAAGAGCTCGCGGGACTGGAGCAGCAGGACGTCGGAGAACTTGAAGACCCCTCGCTTGGGACCTTCGCGCGTGAGCATCTCCTCCAGCTTCCACCGGATGATGTTCAGGACCTCCGGCCGCACCTCCCGAGGCAGCTGCACCTTCCTCGGAGGCAGGAACTCGCGCACCGCCTCCGCGAGGCTCGCCGGGAGGGCGCGCAGCACCACCTCCACCAGGCTGGCGCGCTCGTCCTTCAGCAGCAGCGCCAGCCGCCCGGGATCCGCCGCCCACAGCTGCCCGCGCCGCGCGGTGACCAGGCGCTTGAGCTCCTGCACCAGCAGCGGCAGCCGCTTGTCCGCGGGAATCTGCAGCAGCTCGCCCGCGCGGTGCTTGAGCAGCGCCGACTCGCCGTCGGGGAGGCGATCAAACACCGCCACCGCGTCTTGGCCCCCGAAGGTGACCGACGTCAGCAAGAGCATCGTCTGGCGCTTGGAGAGCGCGGCAAACAGGTGCTCGAGCGAGAGGGGGATGGGAGCGGCCATCAGCACAGGGGTGTGAGCCTACGACGCCCACATGAGGGAGCGTACCCCACCCCTCGAAGCGACGGTAAGGCGTGCGGTTTTAGGCCTCTGGAGGCCGGGGCCGGTGCGGCCGGGAGGGCGCCGACGCGCCGCCCCGTAGGAAGTTCCAGGTGCTGAAGCCCGCCATCAAGAGGAGCGCGAGCCCCGCCACCATCACCATGATCTTGAACTCGCTGGCGCTGCTGGTGGCGACCCGGATGCCCAGCACCTGCTTGAACTGTGCATCGGGGTTGGCGCCCGAAGGCTGCTGGGCGACGGTCATGATCACCGTCACGCTCGCGGGCTCCATCTTCTCCACCGCGGAGGCCACGAAGGACTTGATCTGCGCATCCGTCAGCGGCGGCTTCCCATCCACCCCCGCCCGGTACTTCAGGAACACTGAGGCGGTGGGCCGCGGGGCCTCGTTCGGCTGGGAGAGGTCGTTCTTCTCCGGGATGTTGATGATGGTCTTCGCCTCCAGCACGCCCGGGACCTTGTTCAGGGCGTTGGAGATTTCACCCGCCAAAGCCTCGAGGAACATGGCGCGCTCCTCGACCTGGGTGGGCACCATCCCCTTGCTCTCGCGGATTCCCCGGAAGCCCTTCTGCATGGGGCGCGGCAGCGAATGCTCTCGCAGCAGCTTCACCGCCGCCGGGTACTCCTGGCGCGGGACGCTGATGACGTAGGTGGGTTCGTTGCCGCCCTCTTCTTTGAGCTTCTTCGCGCTGATCCCGCTCTCCGACAGGAGCGCGTAGATGTCGTTCGCGTCGTCCTCATTGAGGTCGTGCTGCAGGTCCTCCGCGCAGCCCGCCGCGACGACGAGGGCACCCGCCAGCAGGCACAGCCGCAGCGCGGCGCTGCCCGAAGCGGGGACGTGGGGGCTGGGGAAGGGCATGGGAGAACGTAGGATAGCGGCAGACGGCGAGCTGTTCCACCGCGCTCGCCCGCGCTTTCAGACCTGCGTCTTCAGGGTGTCCTTCAAACCGCTGGTCGCCTTCTCCACGACCTTGCCGGTGAGCTCCAGCTCCTGCGTGTACTTGTACATGCCGGCCTGCATCTGGAGCAGCGTCTGCTGGTCCCACTTCATCGACTTGGTGGTGAGCAGCTTGTCGATGTTCTTCTGCCCGTCCTCGATGCCGCGCAGCAGGCTCTTGAAGAAGCCGACCGACCGGTTCGGCGCTTCCTTCTGCGCCACCTGCTGAAGCGACTTCTCCGACTGCGTCATCTGCGACGCGCTCTGGTTCAGCTTCGCCGCGTTCGTCTTGTCAACGTGCTCCAGCCGCTGGGCCGCCTGGTTGGCTTGGGCGCGCAGATCCGCGCTGACCTGCTGCTGCGCCTTAGCCTTCTCCAAGTGTCCGTCGAACGTGGAGGGGCCCTGCTTCGGAGCCGCCTGTGTCGCTTGCGCCTGCTGCTGAGCGATCTGAGCCGCCGAGACTGCCGCCGTGGGACCCGCCATGACTCCTCCTGCTTGAATCCGGTTCTTCGAATGCGTCTTCTTCTTGACTCAACAATTCCTTCAACCGCTCGATGGCGCGCGCATGAAGCCGAGAGGCCCAGCTCTTCGACTGGCCGATCTCCGCGCCCGCCTCCTCCAGGGTCTTCGCCTGGAAGTAGTACCCCTGGAGCAGCTTCCGCTCCTTCTCCGGTAGCCGGCTTATCGCCGACCGCACCCGCGTCTTGAGCTGCTCCAACTCCAGCCGCTGATCCGCAGGCAGCGAATCATCGACCAGCTGCATCCCTTCCGAACCTTCGAGGCTGGTGGCGAACACCACCGCCAACCCGGTCACTGCGTTCGAGAGCTCTCTGACATCATCGTCCGCAGAGGCCCCGCGGTTTCCTGCTCCAGCCTCACGATCTGAGAGATTTCCCAGATAGGCGGCCCCTCGCTCGCCCATGTAGGCCGTCCGTAAATCCGGGCCCTTGAGGATGCCCATCTTCCGGAGACCATCGAAAATCGCGCCCTTGATTCTGTAGTGGGCGAACGTGAGAAAGTTTGCGCCGACCCTTGGATCGAACCGGTCCGCGGCCTCCAGAAGGCCGACCTGGCCGTACGAGATGAGCTCCTCCAGCTCGAGCTGCGCGTTGAACTGCTTGCGCACGGTCGACGCCAGAGACCGCACGTACGGTCCGTACTTCTCGAGAACTGTCTTCCTGTCCTCGCCGAGGCCCACGGGGTGCCGTTACCCTTTCCCGGGCTCGCGCTGATCGCGCGACCAGAGGCGATCCAGCGCCTGGTTCAATCGAGGATCATCCTGCAGCGCGTCAGCGATGCGATCCGTCAGCGCGCGGGACTGAAGCCGGAGCTTCTCCTTCAGGATGCTCGCCACCAACTTCTTCGACGCCTCTTCGCGGCTCTTGATCTCTCCTGACTTCAGCTGCCGGGCGATGTCCAGCGCCTGCGCCGTCACCGGGTCCGTTGCGCCGACGTTCCCGCCCTGCACCAAACCGGAGGGCGCGACGAGCGACTCTGCTTGATCAACCTTGCCCTCGAAGGACCCCTTGCCGCTCTTGTCGACAGGGCCGCCGCCACCCACGCCCTTGGGACCCTTCGGGCCGCCTCTGCCACCTCCGCCGCCGACTCGTCCGACCGACATCCGTTCACCCTCCCCGTCTGCTGGTCTTCGGCTTCGAAGGCGGAAGCGCGCCCACGCCCTTGGCCTCGATGAGCGCCGCCGCCAACCGCGCGCCGTCACCCTCGGGCTCCACATCCTGCGCTGCCTTCAGCTCCTTCAACGCTTCGTCCACCTTGCCCATGAACAGCAGCGCCTCACCCGCGTGAGCGCGCGGCAAGCCTGAACGCGGCGCCAGCTTCTGCGCCGCTCGGTACGCCTGCAGCGCCTTTTCGTGGTGCCCTTGCGCCAGCTGCAAGGTGCCGAGCGCCAGCTGCGGAACCTCGCTGCGCGGCATCAACGCGGCCGCCCCGGCGAGCACTTCCTTCGCCTTGTCGAACTGGCGCAGGTCCATCCAGAGGTAGCCAGCCTCGAGCAGCAGCTTCGCTTGGTAGCGGCTGGTCGGCACGAGGCTGTTGGCGATCTCTGAATCAACCATGGATGTGTCTTTCTATCAGGTCCTGCGAACGCGGAAAGGCGGCCTTTCCAAAAAGGCCGCCCCTCCGGACGAAAAACAAAAGCTGTGCAAGGTGTTGCGTGCGCGGCTCAGCGGACGTTGGCGATGGTGTTCTTGACCGTGTCGTGGCGCGTCTTGAGGACGTTGGAGACGGTGCTGAAGACCTGGTTCTCACGCTGCATGGAGATCTGAACCTTCATGAGCTCCACGTTCTCCGCCTGCGCACGGATCATCTCGCTATTCATCTGACCCACGTTGCTGCTGCCGTTCGCCGTGGTGCCCGCGCCCGTCGGATACGTGGGAGTGGGGCCGCCCACCACGCCCGTCGAGGGGACCGTGGTGTTGACGCCGCCCGTGCCGCCGGTCACCGGCTGCACGCCGGTGGAGGTGTACTGCGCGCTCATCGCCCCGCCGCCGCCCTGACCCGCCGCCGCGCTCATCTGCGTCACCGAGGAGACCGCCGCGGAGACAATGGCGCCGCCCGGAACGAACGGGGCCGCGATGGCCGCACCCTGCGCAACCGCGCCCGCCGCCGACTCCAGCCCGTACTTCACCCGGTCGCCGAAGTCCGTCTTCGGGGTCTGGCGCTCGATGGTCAGGTTGGTGGACTGACGCGGCGAAGCGGAAGACGTCGGGTCAATGCGGTTGTTGGGGGTCGTCATACGCTCGCTCCAAAACGCCGGTGGGAGTTGCCGGGAGTGCTGACCGGCGAACCTTTCTCTCAGTTATCGGGAAACCGCGGCAAAGGTTTCCTCAAGGACTGAGGAAGCGGCTGAGCGACGGCCCAACCCACTGTCAGCGTTGGGTTTTCTTCTGATGCTGGTCCATCTTCGCGCGGACGCCGAGGAGGTAATTCAACAGCTCCTCCGTCCGCTCCAGCGCCTGGCGGACCTTCTTCCCCTGCTCGCGACCCGGGCCCTTGAGCTGGTCCAGCCCCTCCTTAATAGAGGCGAAGACGCCGTCGACCTCAGGGGGACCGGCGAACTCGATGAAGCCCTCGACGGTTGGGTACAGGGGCTCTGCAGGGGCTTCGGGAACGGGGGTGGGCTTCGGCGCGCGGGGCATCTCGAGTTGGACGGTAGCCAACAGAGCGCGTCGCTTCAAGGCTCGGTCGGGGAGCGAGGAGGCGAAGGGGCCGCGGCGGCCAGCCGCTGGAGCACTCCCTACGTTTGCTTTGAACCCACTGCCTTGAACGAACGGAGGAGCCCATGAAGAAAACATTGATCGGCGCGCTCGCCAGCTTGTCGCTGGCAGGCTTTGCGCTCGCCGGGAGCCCGGAGAGCACCACCAGCACCGGCACCGGCGGGAGCGGCTCCATCGGCACCGCCGCCTCCACCGACACCCGGCCCACCACCGGCCGCGAACCCACCGCGGTGAACGCGTCCGACAAGAGCGGGATGGCGACGGACAACGAGCTCACCGGCAAAGTGGTGAAGGCGGACAAGAAGACGCTCTACGTGGAGCACATGGGCGCCGTCGTACAGCTGAAGCTCGACAAGAAGACCCAGTACGAGGACAGCCTCAAGTCGGCGAGCGACCTCAAAGAGGGCCAGGAGGTCCGCGCCAGCTTCCTCGTGGAGAAGGGCACCACCAACCTCGCCACCCGTATCCGCCTGGAGAGCGACTCCGGGAAGGGCGGCTCCGGGTTCAGCACCGACCTGAACCGGGGCGTGCTGCCGGGCGGGACACCGTCCCTCCCGCCGACCGGCACCGAGATGCGCAGCAGCGACCTGGTGCCGCAGCCGGAGCGCAACCCGTCCGTGCCGCTGCCGGAGGAGCCCGGAACGCCGCCCGGGCCGCCCACCTACTAGCCCGCCTCCGGCTCTGAAGTCCCCGCACCCGCTCCCCCGCTTCCTCGGGGTGGCGGGTGCGCGTGCGTGGCGCTGCCTGCCCATCCTTCTGGCGCGTGGGGCCATGTGAGCCCAACGCCCTTCGCCGATAGCTTGCGCGGCATGACAGCGGACTCAAACTTCGTGCGCGCGGCGGCCAGCCCCATTAAGACGGCACGCGCCAACGACGCGACATTCGAGAGCCAGGAGGGCAAGGACATGGCGGCGATCGTCTCCATCGAGAACGTGATCAAGGAGTACACGCTGGGGAAGGTGGTGGTCCCAGCGCTTCGCGGGGTCTCGCTGGAGGTTCACCCGGGCGAGTTCATCTCCATCGCGGGCCCGTCCGGCAGCGGGAAGACCACGCTGCTGAACCTCATCGGCTGTGTGGACACCGCCACCAGCGGGGTGGTCCGAGTCGCGGGGAAGGACACCAAGAACCTCTCCGACTGGAAGCTCACGGACCTCCGCCTGCACACCATCGGCTTCATCTTCCAGAGCTTTAACCTGGTGAGCGTGCTCAGCGTCTTCCAGAACGTGGAGTTCCCGCTCCTGCTCCAGCGCAAGCTGAACAAGAAAGAGCGGCGGGACCGGGTGAACCGGCTCTTGGCGCAGGTGGGGCTGGAGTCGCACGCCAAGCACCGCCCCAACGAGCTCTCCGGCGGTCAGCGGCAACGCGTGGCTGTCGCGCGCGCGCTGGTGACGCAGCCGCAGATTGTCCTCGCCGACGAGCCGACCGCGAACCTGGACTCGGTGACCGGCCAGAACATCATCGACCTCATGAAGGAGATGAACCGGAAGGACGGCACCACCTTCATCTTCTCCACTCACGACTCCAAGGTAATGTCTCACGCCAACGCGATCATCCGGATCAAGGACGGCAAGGTGCAGGACCGGGTGACGCCCGCGGAGCTGGGCCTGGGCACTGAGCCGGTGTCCCGCCCCGGGGTGGCGTCGTGACCGGGCCGGCGCTCTTCCTCGCCATCCTCATCACCGTCGTCCTCTGCATCCTCGCCCTGGCGTTGGGCTGGAGCCGGCGCGACGAGCTTCTGGTGCTGGTGCGGATCGCCTTCCGGAACCTCTTCGCCAGCCCGATGAACATCATCGTCGGGTTGATCATCTTCTTCGGCGTCTTCTTCATCGTCATCATCGCCTCCCTGCTGGAGAGCATCGACTCGGCGATGACGAAGTCCATCGTCGGCAGCGTGGCGGGCGATGTCCAGGTCTACGCGAGCACCTCCAAGGAGCCGCTCTCCCTCTTCGGCACCATGATGGGCGGAGATCCGGATCTCGACGTCTTCGACGACTACAGCAAGCTGGAGCGCACCGTCGCCGAAGTGCCGAACGTCGCCAAGGTGGTGCCGATGGGCACCGGCGGCGCGCTGATTACCTCCGGCAACACCATTGACCTCACGCTGGCGGATCTGCGCGAGTCCATGAAGAAGCTGCAGGGCGGCGACACGTCGCCCGCGCTGGCCGCGCAGATCCAGAGCCAGAAGGAGCATGTGCGGCAGCTGGTGCGGGTCATCAAGCAAGACCAGGAGTACGCCAAGGACATCTCCGCCCGGGTGCAGGAGCCGGAGGTGGCCGCGATGATCGCCCGAGCGGACACGGACGCCTTCTGGGCGGAGTTCGACAAGGCGCCGTTTGACGCGCTGGAGCTGCTGGAGAACCAGGTGGCGCCGCTGATGGTGGACGCGGAGCTGTTGCCCATGCGCTACGTGGGCACCGACTTCGCGCGCTTCCGGGGTGCTTTCCCGTCGATGGAGATTGTCGAAGGCGAGTTCGTGCCCGAGGGGCGCCGCGGCCTGATGATCCCGGAGTTCTATTACGAGGAGTCGCTCAAGCTGAAGACGGCGCGGCGGCTGGACAAGATCAAGGAGGGGCGCGCAGAGGGGCGTTCCCTGGAGCGCGACGTAGAGCTGCGGCGCTTCGTCCAGGAGAACCAGCTGCAGATCCGCGAGATCGTCTTCCAGCTGGACCGGCTCAAGACGGAGAGGATGACCAAGGCGGTGACCGGGCTCCTGCTGCGCACCGGCGCGGCGGACCTGCAGGCGAGCAAGGACGCGCTGACGAAGAAGCTCACCGGGGTGGAGGCGCGGGACGCGGACGTGAAGAAGGAGCTGGCGACGGTGGAGAAGTACACCAAGGCGTTGGCTGGGCTGTCCGCCGACACCGCGGCACCGCTCTCCACGCTGCTGCCCCTCTTCTTCTACACGACCGAGGCGAACTTCCAGCAGCGCTACGACTTCTTCTACAAGGAGCTCGCGCCGCTGCTTCAGCTCTACCGCGTCCGGGTGGGGGACACCTTCACCATCAAGGCCTTCACCAAGAGCGGCTACATGCAGGCGGTGAACGTGAAGGTCTACGGGACCTATCGCTTCGGGGCGCTGGCGAAGTCGCCGCTGGCGGGCTGGCTCTCGCTGATGGACCTGGTGTCGTTCCGGGAGCTCTACGGGCACCTGACGGCGGAGAAGATTGCCGAGCTCAAAGACTTGAAGGCCAAGGCGGGCGTGAAAGACGTGGCGCGCGAAGACGCTGAGGCCGCGCTCTTCGGCGGCGGCGAGCCCCAGGCGGTGGTCGCAACCAACGCGGGCGTCATCAGCGACGACGAGGAGCTGGGCGTGGTGGCCGGCGCGCCGCCGAAGCGGCGGCAGGAGCTGCTGGACCGTGTCTACGCACGCGAGGAGATGGACCGCGGCGTGGTCCTCAACGCGGCGGTGCTGCTGACGGACCCCGGCCAGGCCAAGCAGACGATGAAGGACATTGAAGCCGCCGGCACCCGCGCCGGGCTCAAGCTGAAGGCGGTGACCTGGCACCAGGCGTCCGGGATGTTCGGCGACATGGTGCAGTTCGCGAAGCTGGGCCTCTACGTCGCCGTGGGCGTGATGTTCGTCGTCGCGCTGGCGGTCATCATCCTGGCCATGATCATCGCCACCATGCAGCGGGTGGCGCAGATTGGCACGCTGCGGGCGATTGGCGCGCAGCGGACCTTCGTGCTGGGGATGATTGTCGTGGAGACGCTGGTGGTGGGCATCGTCTTCGGCACGCTGGGGATGGGGCTGGGAGCGCTGGCGGTCCGCGGGTTGGGCAACGCCGGCATCGCAGCGCCGAACACGCAGCTGCAGTTCCTCTTCTCCGGGCCGCGCCTCTACCCCTCCGTCAACCCCAGCATCGTCATCGCCGCGTTCCTGCTCATCCTCATCACCTGCACCCTCTCCGCCCTCTACCCGGCCCGGCTCGCCACGCGGGTCTCCCCGCTGCGCGCCATGCAGACGGACGAGTGACCCACCATGCTCACCTTCCTGATCGCCGCACGAAACCTGCTGCAGCACCGCCGGCGCACCTTCCTGCTGGGCGGGGTCATCGCCTTCGTCACCGCGCTGCTGGTGATGCTGGTGAGCCTGTTCAACGGGATGCAGAAGACGATGCTGGAGTCGGCCACCACCTTGATGACCGGGCACGTCAACGTCGGCGGCTTCTACAAGCCAACGCCGGGGCAGGCCGCGCCGGTGGTCACCCACGTCAGCAAGGTGGTGGACATCGTCAAGCGCGAGGTCCAGGGGCTGGACTACGTCACGCAGCGCGGCCGTGGGTGGGCCAAGCTCATCAGCGAACGCAGCTCCATGCAGGTGGGCGTCGGCGGCATCCAGATCGACCAGGAGCCGGGCTTCCGGCGGGTGGTGAAGGTCGTCGAAGGGAACATGGATGACCTGCGCAAGCCCAACTCGCTGCTGCTCTTCCGCGAGCAGGCCACCAAGCTGGACGTGAAGGTCGGCGACGCGCTCACCCTCTCCGCGCCCACGCCCACCGGCACCAGCAACACCATCGACCTCACCGTCGTCGCCATCGCCAACGACGTAGGGAAGATCTCCTCCTGGAACATCTTCGTCCCGGACCAGGTGCTCAAGACCCTCTACCAGCTGCAGCCGGACACCACCGGCGTGGTGATGATCTTCCTGCATGACCTCAAGCGGGTGAAGGACGTCCAGGCCCAACTGCGCGCGGTCTTCGAGCGCGAGGGGTACGGCGTGATGGACGACGACCCGAGCGCCTTCTTCATGAAGTTCCAGAAGGTGACCCGCGAGGACTGGACCCAGCAGAAGCTGGACGTGACCATCTGGGAGGACGAAATCTCCTTCATGCAATGGACGCTCGCCGTGGTGGGCGGGATGACCGGCATCCTCACGCTGGTCCTGATGGTGATCATCGCCGTGGGCATCATGGCCACGCTGTGGATCGCCATCCGTGAGCGGACCCGGGAGATCGGCACGCTGCGCGCCATCGGCATGGGGCGCATAGGCATCCTGCGCATGTTCCTGGCCGAAGGCTTTCTCCTGGCGCTGGCGTCCACGGTGTCCGGGGCGGTGGTGGGCGCGCTGCTGTGCGGCGTGATCAACATCTCCAACGTGCACATCCCCGTCGGCGTTCAGCTCTTCGTGATGCGGGACACGCTCTTCTTCTCCGTGGGACTGGTGCCCACCGCGATGGCCGCCCTGCTCATCACCTTCTGCGCGTCAGGCGTCTCGCTCATCCCCTCCCTCGTCGCCGCCTGGCTGCGGCCCATCACCGCCATGCAACACGCCGGATGACCTCCATGATCTCCACGCTCCGTCGCCCCGTCCGCCTGCTGCTCCTGTCCCTCGGTGTGTTGGCCGCGCTGCCTGCGGTCGCGCTCGACAAGCCGGAGATGCTGAAGATCCTCCAGACTGTCGACGACCGGCAGCGCAACGGCGGCGACTACAAGGCGCTGATGTATCTGGAGCAGAAAGAGAAGGACAAGACAGACACCGTCCGCGAAGCGCTGGTCTACCGGCGGGACGCGGACGACAAGCTGATGATCCTCCTCACCAAGCCCAAGGGCGAACAGGGCAAAGGCTACCTGCGCCTGGACGCCAACCTCTGGTCGTACGACCCCAACGTCGGCAAGTGGGAGCGCCGCACCGAGCGGGAGCGCATCGCCGGGACGGACTCGCGCCGCGCGGACTTTGACGAGTCCCGCCTGGCCATCGAGTACGAGCCGACGTTCGAAGGCGAGGCCAAGCTCGGGCAGTACGACGCGTGGATTCTGTCCCTCAAGGCGAAGGAGGGCATCGACGTCGCGTACCCCGTCGTGAAGCTGTGGATCGACAAGACGAACAGCAACACGCTCAAGCGCCAGGAGTTCGCCCTCTCCGGCCGGCTGATGCGCACCAGCTACTATCCGAAGTGGCAGAAGATCTTCTCCGAGTCGAAGAAGGCGGACGTCTGGTTCCCCCAGGAGATCCGCATCTACGACGAGGTGGAGAAGGCCAACTCCACCGTCATCCTCACCAAGAACGTCGACCTCCGGTCGCTCGACGCGAACCTCTTCACCAAGGCGTGGCTCGAGAGCAAGAGCCGCTGACTTCCCCCGTGATGCCCTCCCTGAATCGACTCGCCGCCCTGGCGCTGCTGGGCGCTGTGACCTCCTCTGCGCTCGCGCAGTCCGCGCGGCCAGACGAGGACGCGATGTTCGGCGCGCCGGCGGCGCCCTCCGCTCCAGACGCCGGCAGCCCCGCCGCCCGGCCTGATGACGACGCGATGTTTGGCGCGCCTTCGACTCCGAGCGCCCCCCCGGCGGCGCCGCTGAGCCGCGAGGACGAGGTGATGGGCGCCGGCCCCGGCGCGGTGGACCGGTTCGCCAGCGACGAGGCGGTGGATGACCCGCTCAAGGTGGGCGGCATGCTTTACCTCCGCGCCAACCTCTCCGCTCAGGAAGGCGTCGCCGCGCAGGAGGCGCGCTTCTCCACGCCGTCGCTGGTGGACGCGTTCATGGACGCCCGCCCCTCAGACCGCATCCGCGGGTTCCTCCTCGCGCGGCTGACCTACGACCCGACGATTGACCCCAACGCGCCTTCCACCTTCTCCATCAACGACACCATCAACGGCACCTCCGGCGCGGCCAGCGGGACGGCGACGGTCCAGAACCCCTCCATCGTGCTGGACCAGCTCTGGCTGCGCTTCGACATCCTGCGCACCGTCTTCGTCACCGTCGGCAAGCAGCACGTGAAGTGGGGCACGGCGCGCTTCTTCAACCCCACCGACTTCCTGTCGCCGCAGCGCAAGAACCCGCTGGCCGTGTTCGACGCGCGCACCGGCGCCTCCATGGTGAAGGTCCACATCCCCTGGGAGGCGAAGGGCTGGAACTTCTACGCGCTGGGCCTCTTCGACAACATCGGCCCGGCGAACGTCCTGGGGCAGATTGGAGGCGCGGCGCGCGCAGAGGTGGTGTTCGGCAGCGCGGAGGTGGGGCTGGACGCGGTCTTTCAGCGCGGCCGCAAGCCGCACCTGGGCATCGACTTCTCCGCCGGGATTGGCGGCTTCGACTTTTACGGCGAGGCCGCGCTGCGCAAGGGCTCTGATGTGACGCTCTACCGGTTCATCCACGGCGGCTTTGACCCAAACCTGGACCTGCTGGCCCAGTACGAGTCGTACCAGGCGGACGATCTCCGGGTGAGCGCCGCGGGCGGCGTCTACTACGAGGTGACGTACAACGAGAGCGACGTGCTGCGGCTGGGCGCGGAGTACTTCTACAACGCGGACGGGTACGACGACATTGCGCTCTACCCTGCCCTCTTCCTCAACAACGCCTTCCAGCCCTTCAACCTCGGGAAGCACTACGTCGGCGCGTACGCGCTGGCGATAGGCCCGGGCAATTGGGACAACACCAGCTTCAACCTGTCGGTGCTCGGCAACCTCTCGGACATGTCGTACATCGCCCGACTGAACTACGGCGTGCGCGTGCTGAGCTTCCTCTCGTTCGAAGCCTTCGCCGCGTATCACTTCGGCACCAAGGGCGGCGAGTTCCGGCTCGGGTTGGATCAAACCCTCATCGTCGGCGGGCGACCGCTGCCGCTGCAGCTGGCCGCGCCGACGTTCGACCTCGGCCTGGGGCTGCGGATAACGATGTAGTCAGCGCGGCGCGGGCACTTCGCCGACGTCGTCCCCCAGAGACGCCACCGCGTCGTACGCCAGCCACCGCCGCCGGCACCTCTGGCGGGCCTCGTCGAAGACCAGGCAGCTGACGATGGGCTTCGCGTAGACATGCAGCGACACGGCGCCGTCGCAGCCGGCTGGCACGGCCACGCGGTGGAGCTCCGCTTCGCCTTCGCGGTGGTCCAGCTCCGCTTGCCGCAACACGCGCGCGCCGGTGCGCTCCACGTGCGCGTGGCCGGGCTCCTTGCCGCCCGCGCGCAACGCGAAGTCGTCCAGCGCGAAGCGGCCGGCGATGGGGAGGAGCCAGCAGCGCTGGCCCGCATGGTCGTGGATGGGTGAACCGCTGCCGCTGCCCCACGCCAGCAGCAGGAGCTCGAACCGCTCCTCGCGGTACAGCAACGTCCGCGTGTACCGCCCGCGGATGAGCCGGAGGGGCGAGCTCAACACCGCGTCGACGCGGCAGCTGCGCAGCGCGCGCTCCACCTGCGTGCTCCCGGTGCTGAAGTCGGGCACCTCGCGCAGCCCCGCCACCAGCTCCGTCAGCGCGTGCCTCGCGCGCCCGCCCTCTGGCCACGCGTCAGAGAACATGGAGGAGGACCGCCTGGACCGCGTTGTTGCCATAGCCGAGCGCGTTCCACTCCGCGACACCCGGCTGCGTCGCCCCGCTGTGGTCCGAGGCCCGCGAGCGCAGCACCGCACGTCCGCGCTCGGGGAGCTCCACCTCGGCTTCGAACGGGACCCAGGCGTAGCGGCCCTCCGCGGGCAACAGCCGCGCCTTCTGCCAGCGGTCGCCGCCTCCCACCGCAATCTCCACCGAGGCGATGGGCGCGTCTCCGGACCAGGCGTAGCCGCGCACCTTCACCCGGCCATGTCCCACCTGCATGCCCTCCGCCGGTGACGTGATGAGCGACTTTACGCGCTGGCGAGTGACCGGGCGGCGCTCTCCGTCAGGGTCCACGTAGACGTAGCGCTCTCCCTGGAAGTAGCCGCTGAACGGGCGCGTGAGGGCCTCCAGGCGGCGCAGCCACTTCACGCTCGCCATCCCGTACCAGCCCGGGACGATGAGGCGCACCGGTCCCCCATGCTCGGGGGGAACCGGCTGGCCGTTCATCTCCAGCGCCAGGAGCGCGTCGCCCTCCAGCGCCAGCTCGCGGGGGAGGGAGCGGGCGAAGGGGATATTCGTGGCGCTTCCGCCCGCGCGCCCCGCGTCCGCGCCGTAGGCCAGCAGCTCCTGCACGTCGTCGCGGACCACCGCCCGCGCCAGGAGGTCTCGCAGCAGCACGCCTGTCCAGCGCGCGGTGCTCACCGCGCCGCGCTCCCAGGGTTCCCCCGGCGGCAGGGGCGACATCGACACGCGGTTGTTCCCCGCGCACTCCAACGTCACTGTCAGCGTGCGGAGGGGCAGCTCGCGCAGCGCTGCGACGGTGAGCTCCGCCGGCTCCGCCACCGCCCCGTCGAGCGCCACCCGATGAGTCGCCGGGTTCAACGAGGGGACGTTGAAGTTGGTCCGGAGGAAGTGACTCCCCTCCGGGGTGACCGCTGACACCAGCGCGCCGGGCGAGGCCTCCGCGTTCGCGGGCTCCGCCTTCACCTCCCGTCGACCGGTCAGCTCAGGTTCCAACGTGGGAAATCGTGTTCCCTGCCTGCGCCCTTCCCCTTCCATCCCCACCCCCGGCAGTCCGTTTCTGCCACGGGTGCTGCAACAGCCGGGCCTTCAGCCCCGGGGGACGACCTTCCAGCGGCGGTGCATCCAGAGCCATTGGTCCGGATGTCGACGAATGGTCCGCTCCACGACGGCGGTGATGTCCGTCAGGTGTTGGGCGGTGTCCTTTTTCCGGTCCCCGGTGTCCGGTGGGGGGAAGGGGCCTTCCACGCGGATGCGCAGCCGGTCGCCTTCGCGGGCCGCCATCGCCACGATGACGGCCGCCCCGGTCCGCGTCGCCGCCGCGACAATCGCCGGAGAGGTTGCCGCGGGCCGCCCGAAGAAGGGGACGAACACGGCCGCCTTCGCTGGCAGCGCCTGGTCCACCAGCATGGCGACGACTTCGTTGCGGCGCAGCGCCGCGACCGCGGGTGCGATGGCGCCGCGCTGGGCGATGAGCCGCAGGCCGCTCTTCTCCCGGCTGCGCATCAGCTCCGCGTTGAACGCGCCGGAGAGCGGGCGAACCACCGCGGAGAGGCGCACCCCCCGCCGCGCCATCGCTTCGCCCATCAGCTCCCACCCGCCGAAGTGCGCCGTCGCCACCAGCAGGCCGCGCCCCTCTCGCAGCGCGGCCTCCACCGTGTCCCAGCCTTCGACGACCACGCGCCGCTCCAGCTCCGCGTCGGTCAGCCGGTCCACGCAGAGCGCTTCGACGACAGCGCGGCCCATGTTCCCGTAGGCGCCGCGGGCGATGGCCATGCGCTCGGGCTCCGTCTTCTCCGGAAAGGCGTGGCGGAGGTTGTCCAGCGTCACCCGGCGTCTGACGCGCAGCGCGAAGGCCAGGCGGCCCGCGCCGGATGCGAGCCTCTCGCGCCCCGCCGGCGAGAAGAGACGCAAGAGAAACAGGAGGGCTCGGGCGAGCCAGGTCGCGAAGAGGCTGCCCGGCGTGCTGAGGGGCCGCGGGGCGGGCGCGTCCGGGCTGGCGGCGCTCGAGGGCATGGAGCGCGCAGAAAGCAGGATCCAGGGGGTGGTGGCAAGCGGGCGCGGCCCACCCGTCCAGCGGCGAGCTTCCGAAGCCTGCTCTGCCGCGGCTTGTCATCGGTCCTCCCCGCGGGCCGCCTCGTAGGCTGGAAACCGAACAGGTGAATCTCGAAGCGGGCCCTCGAGGGAGGTGGGCAATCGTCGGACACCGGTGCACGCTCGAGAGTGCTCGCGCGCATGCGGAGCCGATGGAAGGATGCGCGTCGCATGAGCGATCCACTTTCGACGCGGTGCCACCTCCACGGCGTGACGCGCGCGACGTTGCTCTGCGTCCACTTGCGCGAGGGCCAGAGGAAGGGCTTCCACCAGTCAGGCGCGCCCGAGGGAGATCCCTGGCCGGACGCGTGGTGTGACGCGTGTCAGGCGGCGCTCGTGCAGGCTGGCCGGTGGACCGAGGAGATCACCCACTTCTTCCTCTCCTGTACCGGCTGCTACGACGTCGCTCGCCTCCGGCACGTCGTGCGCACGACGCCCAGCCAGGTGGAGCGCCGCGCCCGCGCGCGAAGCAACCGCCACAGCATCCAGCTCAGCCACTGGCGGCGCTAGCGCCCGCTTCGCGGTGCTCGAAGCGAACCGGCGGGTCTCTGGCCTGCGTGGGTTTGCGCCAGGCGCAACGCTCCTAGAGAACAGCTCACCAGGGTCCCGCAACATCACGGGGTTGGCCCCATTCGCGTCGAGCGTTGCGCCGTCAGGCGCATAGTCGAGACGTCGGCAGTGCTTCCGGAGCTTCGCTCATGGGCCGCTTCGGTCTGCTCGAAACAACCCGGCAAAGTGCCGTGCGTGGGTTTGCGCCACCTCTCGACTATGCGCCTGACGGCGCAACGCTCGAGGCGAGCGGGGGAGGCGCCTGACTGAGAACAGCTGTTCCTCCGACGAAATGGCCGGCCAGGGCCGGTTTCCCCCTCGAGACGAACGGAGGAGGTTCGCTACTGCGCCACGGAGGGCGGCAGCATCTCCTGGCAGTTGGCGCGTGCGCGCTTCGCCTCTGACAGGTTCGGGTAGAGCTTGAGGAGCGCGTCGAACGTCTTGATGGCGCCCTCGCAGTCCCCGCGGGCGGCCTGCCCCTTCCCCCGCCCGAGCAGCGCGGCGGCCTCCTCGACGCTCGCCTTGAGCTTCACGAGCGTGGGCAGCTGCTGCTGTTCGTCGGAGAGCTGGGCGATCATCGCCTTCGCGTTGGAGAAGTTGCCCTGGATGAACTCCGCTTCGGCCTTGATGCGGATCTCCTCGGCCACGAACTTGAGCCGGGTGCGCACGTCCTCCGGCAGCTCCTGCCGCGCCGGCTGCGGGGCGACGACCGCGATGGGCGTCAGCGGGCTCACCTCTGCCGGCGCTCGCGTGCGGCCGAGGAACACAGCGCCGCCCACGCCTGCGACCATCACCGCCACCGCGATGACGCCCCAGGCCCCGCGGGAGCTCGGCGGAGCCGGGAGCGCGGTCTTCTGAAAGTCCAGCGCGCCTGGCGGCTGGGTGACGTCCGCGGCGATGGGCGGCGGGAGCAGGAGCGACGAGGGCGGCTGCGCGCGCACCACGGTAGCGGCGACGCCGGCGGGGTCGATGTCAGTGAGCGAGATGGAGGGGCGGGCCACCTGCGTGGGCACCGCGCTGGCCGCGGCCTGGGCCAGCTCCGCCATCGAAGGAAAGCGCTCCTCGCGGTTCTTCGCCGTGGCGCGGAGGATGACCGCCTCCAGCTCCGGCGCGTCGCACCCGGGCAGCGCCTCTGCCAACCGAGGCATGGGCTGCACCACCTGCTTGCGCAGAATCTCCGCGACGGAGGTGCCCTCGAACGGGTGCGTGCCGGTGAGCATTTCGAAGAGCAGCAGGCCCAGCGCGTAGATGTCCACGCGCAGGTCAATCTCCTTCCCCTCCACCTGCTCCGGCGCCATGTAGCGCGGCGTCCCGGCGATGGTGCCCTGGGCGGTGAGCCGCGCCTGGCCCTCCTCGACGAGCCGGGCGATGCCGAAGTCCAGGACCGTCACGTGCGCGCCGCGCAGGCCCTGCCGGATGATGAGGTTCTCCGGCTTCAGATCGCGGTGGATGACGCCCTTCTGGTGCGCGAACGCCAGCACGTCCGCCACCTGGAGGACGACCTCCAGCGCCTCGTGGACGGGCAGCCGCTGGCGCTCGGTCAACACCCGGCGCAAGTCCGCGCCCTCGACGAACTCCATCGAGATGAAGAGGTTGCCGTCCTCGTCCTGCCCGAAGTCGTGGAGGGCAACCGCATTGGGGTGCGCTACGCGGGCGTAGCTCTTCGCCTCGTTGAGGAAGCGCTTCACCAACTCAGGGTCCTGCGACAGCTCCCGATTGAGGAACTTGAGCGCCACCAGGTGGCCCAGCCCCAGCTGCTCCGCCAGGTAGACCGCGCCCATCCCGCCCTGGCCAATCCGCTTGCGGATCTCGTAGCGGCCTTTCACGGTGCGGCCAATCAACGCGTCCCCGGGCGAGGAGACGCGCACGCTCTCCGTGTTGCCGCACTTCGTGCACGCGCCCGGCCACTCGTCGAACTGGGTGCTGCAGCGCTGACAGAGGGAGACGGCCATCGCGCGCTCGTCAGGGGGCCGCGTAGCGGCGGGAGAAGAGGAGCTTCTCCAGCTCCGCCGCGCCCACCTCCGGCGAGTGGTTGACTGCGAGCGCGGCGCGCAGCGTGGCGGTGCGCACGTCGCGCGGCAGCTCCGCCTCCAGCAGCTTGAGCGCCGCGCTGGAGTCCCCCGCCCGGTGCAGCGCGATGGCCCGATAGAATGTGTAGTCGGTCACCGAGGGGTCCGCCTTCGCCGCCTCCGCGAACTTCACCTCGGCGGGCTTGGGCTTACCGGCCTGGAGCTCTGCCAGCCCCTCGAGGAACGCCGCGCGCGCCGCGTGCTGCGGCGGGGAGGCGGTGTCCACCGCCAGCTGGTAGAGCGCCTTCGCGCTGCGCAGCGCGTCAGCCGAGAGCTTCTCCTTCTTGAGCGCTCGCGCGTGGAGCTCCTCCGCCGCGCTGTTCGCCGCGGCGCTCAGCTTGCCGCCCATGTCCGCCAGGTCCACCCCGACGTAGCCGTCCTTCAGGAGCGCCTTGAGCACCTCGCTGGCAGAGCCGGAGCCAAGCAGCGAGCCCGCATCCAGCGCCGCGAAGAACGCCGCCTTCTTCTCGACGTAGCGGGGCGTGGGGTCCTTCGGCTGGCCGCGGGCGCCCTTCAACTGCCGCTCGCAGAGCTCCAGCTCCGACTGGGCCTTCGCGCGCTCCACCGTGTCGGTGGCGCCCTTCACGTATGCGCGGTAGGCGACGCAGGCGCGGGCCAGCTGCTTGGCGCCGAGGTACGAGCGGCCCAACCCGAGCAGCGCCGCCGGAGCCGCCGGATTCGCGCGCGCCGCCTTGAGGAAGCTCTCCGCCGCCTTGTCGTAGGCCTTCTCGTTGTAGAGCCGGTTGCCTTCGGCCGTGAGGAGGTCCGCGTTGCCGACGGACGGGCCGATGAGCGGCTCCGCCAGCGCGGGCCCCGCCACCAGCGCGAAGGCGAGCACAGCCCACCGGTCAATACGCATAGCCCAACCCCAGGCGCAGGCCGCTCATGTGGTCTGTCTCGCTGCCCGCCACCTTGAACCAGAAGCGGTAGGCGCCCTCGACGAACAGCCCGGCGACCACGTTCAGCCGCAGCGCCAGCTGCCCCGCCAGCATCAGGTCCGCCACGAGGAAGCCGTTCTTTATCTGCGGGACGCTCGCGCGTTCGTTGAGGCGGATCACGCGCAGCTCCGCGCCCGCCTGCGCCATCAGGCTGAAGCGCCAGAGCGCCACCCGCAGCATCGGCTGCAGCCCGCGCAGCAGGCCGACGTGGGCGGTGACGTCGGTGAGGTTCCGGGGCAGCGGAGCGACGCCGTCGGGATCCTTCCGCACATCCAGGTTCAGGTCCCAGCTGCTCCCGGGCTGCAGGTAGCTCCCGCCCAGCACGAGGATGCCGAAGTAGCGACCGAACGTCGCGTACTCCAGGCTCACGCCGGTGAAGGCTCGCGAGCTGGCCGGGCCGAGGGTGGAGGTGAAGACGTCGTAGTCGTCGCTGAAGTCGTAGCCGTTCACCTTCGGGCCCAAGAGCTGCGCCAGCTCCAGCTGCACCTGGAAGTAGGCGCGCCGCGCGTAGACGTCCTCTTGTGCGTCGCTCAGCGCGGCGCCGAACTTGGAGAGCCCGGTGGCCTTGAGCGCCTTGTCCACCGAGGTCGTCTCGCCAGGCCTGGCCTGCACCGTCTCCTCCACGCCGTTGAAGCCGGAGGCGGAGATGTTCACCACGTGCGGCCCGGGCTCCACGCCGAGGTCCACCCGCCCCGTCCCCTCCACCTTGCCGTCGACGGAGATCTCCGCCTCTGCGGGGGTGGCGGTGATGCTCAGCCGCGAAGGCACGCGCTTGAGCGTCCGTTCGAAGCGCGCCTGCCCGCGCACCGGGATGTTGAACGACTCCGACACCGGCAGGTGGGAGCCCAGGTCCAGGCGGATGATCCGCTCGCCCGGCAACGCCTGCGTGGAGAGCGGCGTGACGCCCACCTTCACGTCGTCGATGAACACGGTAGCGCCGGGCGGCGTGGACCAGAGCTCCAGGGTGGAGGCCAGCGGGACAACCTTCACCAGCGCGCCGAGCAACGCCTTCTCCAGGGTGGGGCTCTGTGCTTGGGAGCCCTGCACCTCGCCGGTGCTGGAATTCAGCGCCTCGCCCGTGCTGGCGCGGTAGCTGGAGACTTTGTAGCGATAGCCACCCTCGTCCTGGCCGCCTTTGACGAGCACCACGCGGTCAAAGCCGAGCTCCGCCACCAGCGCGTCCACCGGGTCTGCGCAGCCCTCCTCGCCGAGGAGACATCCCAGCCGGACCGACTTGCCTTTCAGCGCGGCGACAAGCTCGTCACGGCCGATGACTTCATTCGCACGGCCATCCTTCGGGATGAGCGCGGCGAGGGCCTGCTCGGTGCGCGAAACGAGGAGCTCCTGCCCCGGGTAGAGCGACTGCACCAGCCACAGCGTCTTGCCTGTCGGCGGGGCCGGCTGGGCTGCAGCGAGCACCACCGTCAACGCGACCGTCGCGAGCATAGGTGTAGGCGAGAGCATAGGGCTTTTGCCCGGCGAGTCCACACACCGGCTGCAGGTGGGACAAGGCGTGTGCTACGGACGCAGGCCATGAAGGTTGCCATCGTCGGTGGGGGGCCTGCGGGCCTCTACTTCAGCATCCTGATGAAGCGCGCGTTCCCGGAGACGGCGCTCACCGTGTACGAGCGCAACCGCCCCGAGGACACGTTCGGGTGGGGCGTGGTGTTCTCCCGCGAGACGCTGGGCAACCTGGAGCAGGCGGACCCGGAGAGCTACCGGCAAATCACCGAGCGCTTCGCCTACTGGGACGACATCGAGACCCACTATCAAGGCCAGGTCATCACCTCGCGCGGCCACGGCTTCTGCGGCCTCGCCCGGAGAGATCTGCTGATGATTCTGCAGGCGCGCGCCGCGGGGCTGGGCGTGAGCCTGCAGTTCCAGCGCGAGGTGAAGGCGCTGTCGGACCTGCCCCCCGCGGACCTGGTGCTCGCCGCGGACGGCGTCCACAGCTGGGTGCGCGAGGCGCTGGCCCCGCAGCTCTCGCCGCGCGTGGACTGGCGCAAGGCGCGCTTCTGCTGGCTGGGGACCACGCTGCCCCTGCGCGCGTTCACCTTCCTCTTCAAGTCCAGCCCACACGGGCTCTTCCAGGTCCACGCCTACCCGTTCGAGGCGGCGACTTCGACGTTCATCGTCGAGTGCCACGAGGACGTCTGGCGGCGCGCGGGCCTGGACACCGCCACTGAAGAGCAGACGGTGGCCTTCTGCGAGCAGCTCTTCCGCGAGGAGCTGCGCGGGCACCGGCTGCTCAGCAACAAGTCCATCTGGCGGACGTTCCCCACGGTGTCGCTGGAGCGCTGGCACCACGGGAACGTGGTCCTCCTCGGGGACGCGGCGCACACTGCGCACTTCTCCATCGGCTCCGGGACCAAGCTGGCGATGGAGGACGCCATCGCGCTGGTGGACGCGTTCAAGTCCAAAGGCGTGGGGGATGTGCCGGGCGCGCTCGCCGCCTACGAGTCCGCCCGCCGCGGCGAAGTGGCGCGGCTGCAGAAGGCGGCGCAGACCAGCCTGGAGTGGTTCGAACACAGCGCGCGCTACGCGCAGCAGCCGCCGGCGCAGTTCGCCTTCAACCTCATGACGCGCAGCCGGCGCATTACCTACGACAACCTGCGCAAGCGGGACGGCGCGCTGGTGGCCGACGTGGACGCGCTGGTCAGCGGGAAGAGCCCTGCCCCGCCGCCCGCCTTCACCCCATTCCGGGTGCGCGGCCTCACGCTGAAGAACCGGATCGTCCTCTCGCCCATGTGCCAGTACATGGCGGGCGACGACGGCTTGCCCACCGACTGGCACCTCGTGCACCTCGGGAGCCGCGCGGTCGGCGGGGCCGGGCTGCTCATCGCAGAGATGACCGCGGTCAACCGGGAGGGACGGATTACCCCGCGCTGCGCTGGGCTCTGGGATGACGCGCAGGTGCCAGCCTGGCGCCGCATCACCGACTTCACGCACGCCCACTCGGACGCGAAGATTGGCATCCAGCTGGGACACGCCGGGCGCAAGGGCGCGCGCCAAACGCCGCAGGATGGGAACAACGCGCTCGCCGGCGCGGAGACGTGGACGACGGTGGCCCCCGCGGCGGAGCCCTTCGGCCCGGGCTTCGCGGCGCCTCGCGCGCTCACCTCCGCGGACTTGCTTTCGCTGGTAGGCGACTTCGTGCGCGCCACCAAGCGTGCGCAGGATGCCGGCTTCGACTGGCTGGAGCTGCACTTCGCGCACGGCTACCTCGTCTCCAGCTTCCTCTCTCCCCTCTCCAACCCGCGCACCGATGCGTACGGAGGGACGCTGGAGGGGCGGGCGCGACTCGCGCGCGAGCTGTGCCGCGCGGTGCGGGTGGTGTGGCCGGCGGACCGTCCCCTGTCGGTGAAGCTCTCCGTCACCGACTGGGCCGGCGGGCGCGGGATGACCGTCGAGGACAGCGTGGCGGTGTCCAAGTGGCTCAAGGAAGACGGCGCGGACGTCATCGTCGTCTCCAGCGGCTTCAACGTGCCGGAGCCCAAGCCAGAGTTCGGACGGATGTTCCAGGTTCCGTTCGCCGAGCAGCTCCGCTTCGAAACCGGGCTGCCGGTCTGCGCGGTGGGCGGCATCTCGAACGTGGATCAGGTCAACACCCTCATCGGCGCGGGGCGCGCGGACCTCTGCGCGCTGGCCCGCGCGCACCTGACCGACCCGTACCTCACGCTGCACGCGGCGGACGACTACCAGCTGGGCGTAGAGCAGTGGCCCGCGCCGTACGACGCGCGCCTGCCGCCCGCCTCGCCGCGCGCGAAGTAGAGCGCGTCCCCGGGTGCGCACCGGCGAGAACCGGCGCTGCACCCGGCCCGACCGATCACTTAGGGCGTCTGCGAGTCGCCGCCGTAGCCGACGCGGCGTTGCTCGCCACCCTCCTGCTCCTCCCGGACCTTGCGCGGCTCCACTTCATGACTGCCGTGCCGCACCTCACCCGTCTTGTCGAACTGCTCCTTTCGGGTGGGGTACAGCTCAGGGTCCGGCTGCTCGTTGGGCACGTCTTGATCCTCTCGAATGTCCGGCATCACGCGCTCCTTTGGTTTGAGGCTGGCGAGCTGCCAGCACTCGAAAGGTCGGTGCGACCTCCCTTGTACGCAAAGGACGCTTGCCCTCGAGCCCCCAGGGCAAGCAGGCGATCAACCCTTCGGTTCGCGGGCGCGCTCGCGGCGCTCTTCCAGCTCGTCGAGGCTCTTTGGCCAATCATCCTTGAGCAGCTTGGAAAGCGAGCGGTCCGCGAGCAGCTTCCCGCCCGTCTGGCAGCGCGGGCAGTAGTTGGTCTCGTTCTCCGCGTGGACGATGCGCTGCACCGGCGCCTTGCAGACCGGGCATGGTTGTTTGTAGCGGCCGTGCACCGCCATCTCCGGGCGGAAGGCGGTCACCTTCTCCGGGAAGTCCGCGTTGGTATCCTCGCGCAGGCGGACAATCCACTCCTCCATCACCTCCTGCGTCGCCAGGTGCAGCCGGGAGACCTCGTCGTCGGTCATCCGCGAGGTCAGCTTCACCGGTGAGAGCTGGGCGCGGTGGAGGATCTCATCCGAGTACGCGTTGCCGATGCCGCTAAAGAGCGTGGGGTCCGTCAGGCCGCGCTTGAGGGTGTGGTTCTCGCTGCGAAGCCGCTCCGCGAAGGCGTCACGGGAAACACCCAGTATCTCCAGGCCGCCGCGCTCGAAGTCCGTCAGGCCGGCGGCGCCCTTCACCAGATGGAGCGACGCGCGCTTCTTGGAGCTGGCCTCGGTGAGCGTCAGCGTGCCGGTGGCGAAGTCGAACGCGGCCAGCCCCACCTTGCCCGCCACCTTCGCGCCGGGCGGCTTCCAGTGAAGCCGGCCCGAAATCATCAGGTGCAGGACGAGGAAGAGGTCGTCTTCGAAGACGAAGACAATGCGCTTGCCCATCCGCGAGAAGCCCGTGATCGCCTTCCCCTCCAACGTCCGGATGGGCGGATCCGCGGAGCGCACCAGGAACGGGCTGGCCAGGCGCAGCTTCTCCAGGCGCTGGCCTACGAGCCGCGCGGTCAGCGCTTCGATGTAGACCGTGATGTCGGGGAGCTCGGGCAAGGCGGCAGGCGACGGTACCACGCCCTTCGGACACAGCGCCTGGAAGCGCCGGTACGCAGCCCTTGCGGAACTGCAGGACCTGCGGGGATCTGGATGGGCTCCATCGTCGCACTGGAAATGGGACAGCCGTTGAAGGCCTCGGATTGCCACACGGCTTCAATGTGACGGGGCCGTAGAAAAACCCCGCCCGTACGCCGCGTTGCGCGGGACAACTTCACTCGGAGCGCCGCGGACAATACGAGACCATGGCCCTCCGAATTGCACCCGGCGCTCCGGCGCCCCTCCTCCCCGCCGCGGGTGGTCAGCCTGCGGCTGACGCTCGCCCCGCGCAGGCACCTCGCGCTGCGGACGCTGACGCGTTCGTCGCCGCGCCACCGCCGGCCGCTCCGCCCTCTCGGAGCCCGCTGTTCCGCGACGGCGGCGTCATGTCGCTGCGGATAGAAGGCCCCTTCGCGCGCCTGAACAAGGAGCGCACGCCGCCGCCGGACAATCCAGGCGTTCATCTCGACCAGCCGAAGTACGACGCCAAGCTCTCGTTCACGGGTGCGGACGGGGCGCGCAAGAGCGTGGACATCACGGTTCGCGCGCGCGGCTCCTCCAGCCTGTTCTTCATGCAGTTCGCGAAGCTGAAGGTGAAGATCGCCGACGACCAGGAGAAGGGCACGCCGTTCAAGCACGCCGACAGCTTCAAGATCGGCACCCACGGGAACGAGAACCCGGAGCTCCAAGACGGGCGGCTGTACCACGAGACAGCGACGCACCGGGAGGGGTTCGCCTACCAGGCGCTGGAGCTGCTCGGCGTTCCGTCCCTCAAGTCGCGGCCCGCGCGGATCACCTACTTCGACACAGAGACGCACGAGGAGCTCACCCGGGACGCCGTGCTCATCGAAGACCCCGACGCGGCCGCGAAGCGCTTCGGCGGGAAGGAGATTGAGGAGGCGCCGCCGCCGGAACAGAGCCTCATCGACGCGCTCCCTCCCCAGCAGCAGGCCCGCCTCGAGCTGGCGCAGGCGCTCCTGGGGAACTGGGACTACCGGCTTCCCGACGCCCGCCGTCCGCTCGGACACAACCTGCTGCCCATCCGCAAGAGCGACGGCAGCGCGCTGCTCCTCCCCCAGGACTTTGACCTCGCGAGCTTCGTCAGCGGCGCACCCAGAGGCTGGCCCTGGCTGCCGGAGCGCTTCGCGGGCCGCAGCGACCGGTTCAAGGAGCTGCTCTCTTCCGTCGTCGACCTGCGCAAGCGGATCCCCACAGAGACGCTCCGGCCGCTCGTACAGGAGTTTCGCGCGCGGATTCCCGAGGTGCTCAAGCGCTTGAAGACGGCGCCGGTGGACGACGCGGGCAAGGCGAACATCGCGGCGCACCTGACGGCGTTCTCCGAGGCCGCGCCCCTGGCGCTCACCTTCCCCCTGCTGCGCGAGGGCGCCAAGGCGTTCGCGGACTCGGAGGGGAAGCTCCCGCTGGAGCAATACATCGACGCGCAGCCGGTGGAGGTGATCGAGTCCCTGGGCGACTTCACCCACGTGCGCTTTCTGGCCGGGTTCGGCGCGCAGGCCCCTCGCGAGGGCTGGCTGAAGCGCGAGGACGTTCAGACGGTCTGAAGGCTAAGTTGCAACGGTGCCTCGGGAGGTCTCGTGCGGTTGACTCTTATTGCTGTGGCCCTCTGGCTTGGCTGTGCGGGGGCACGGAGCCCGGGCGAGGGCGGCTCCACTGCCGACGCGGGAGCTGCACTGCCCTCTCCCGGCGGCGAGGCGGACGCTTCAGTTGCCGCGCTGCCTACCACCGCTTCGCCGTCGCCAAGCCCGCTGTTCCGCGAGGAAGCCGTCATCTCACTGCGAATCGAAGGGCCCTTCGCCCGACTGAACAAGGAGCGCACGCCGCCGCCCGACAATCCGGGTGTTCACCTCGATCAGCCGAAGTACGCGGGCAAGCTCTCGTTCACCAACGCGGACGGCGCGCGCAAGAGCGTGGACATCACAGTCCGCGCGCGCGGCTCCTCCAGCCTGCTCTTCATGCGGTTCGCGAAGCTCAAGGTGAAGATTGCCGGCGACCAGGAGAAGGGCACGCCGTTCGATCACGCCGGGAGCTTCAAAATCGGCACGCACGGCAACGAGAACCCGAAGATTGAAGACGGACGGCTGTACCACGAGACGGCGACGCACCGGGAGGGGTTCGCCTACCAGGCGCTCGAGCTGCTCGGCGTTCTTTCTCTCAAGTCGCGGCCCGCGCGGATCACCTACTTCGACACGGAGACCCAAGAGGAGCTCACTCGAGATGCGGTTCTCATCGAGGACCCCGACGCTGCCGCCGAGCGCTTGGGCGGGAAGGAGATTGATGAGCCACCGCCACCGGAGCAGAGCCTGATCGGGACGCTCTCTCCGGAAGAGCAAGCGCGCCTGGAGCTGGCGCAGGCGCTGCTTGGGAATTGGGACTACCGGCTGCCGGATGCCCGCCGTCCGCTGGGCCACAACCTCTTGCCCATCCGCAAGAGCGACGGCGGCGCGCTGCTCCTCCCCCAGGACTTTGACCTCGCGAGCTTCGTCAGCGGCGTGCCCAGCGGCTTGTATTGGCTGCCGGAGCGCTTTGCCGACCGCAGCGACCGCTTCAAGCAGCTGCTCTCATCCGTTGTCGAGCTGCGCAAGCGGCTCCCCACGAACACGCTCGGTCCGCGGGTCCAGGAGCTCCGCGATCGCATTCCGGAGGTGCTCATCCGCCTGCGGGCGGCTCCGGTGGACGACGCCGGCAAAGAGAACATCGCGGCGCACCTGACGGCGTTCTCCGAAGCCGCGCCCCTGGCGCTCACGTTCCCGCTGCTGCGCGAGGGCGCGAAGGCATTCTCGGACGCACAAGGGAAGGTCCCTCTCGGCACCTACATCGAGGCGCAGCCTGTCGAGGTGGTGGAGTCCGTCGGCGACTTCACGCATGTCCGCTTCCTGAAGGGCTTCGGCGTCAATGCGCCGCGCGAGGCCTGGCTCAAGCGCGAGGACGTTCAGAGCCCCTGAGGCTTCGCGCCGCTCGGCAGGCTGAGAACCAGGGCCGCTGGGGGGCAGGCGGCAGTCCCGTTGCTGTTTGCCAAGCGGACGCAGACCGAGCACATCTGGTACTGAGTCACCACCGTGTCCGGCCTCTTCGAGAAAGACTTCATCAAGCGCTCCATCCAGCAGCTGGCGAAGCTGCTCGCCGCGGTGCTCCTGCGACGGCGCGACGGCGAGTACGAAGCAGCGCTGCAGACGCTTCACGGCGGCGCCCTGGAGCTCCTGGGCGTGGAGTGGCGGGTGCTGGTCGCCATCGACTCCCGCTCGGCAGCGGAGCTCCTTCAGACGCCGGGCCGGATTCTGGCGTTCGCCCGCCTTCGGCAGGAGGAGGCCGAGGTGCTGGAAGAGCAGCGCGATGTGCTGGGGGCGCAGAGCGCGCGCGCCCACGCGCTCGAGCTGTACCTGGAGGCGCTGCTGGCCGGCGCCACCCTCGACGCGGATGTCCTCCAGGCGATCTCTGCCCTCCACCGCGCGGTGGGCGCGCCGGCCGACGAGCGGTATCACCCGCAGCTGAAGGCGCTGAGCGGCAAGCTGGGATGAGCGGGGGAAGGCTGATATCCGTCCTGGCGTGAACCAGGATCCGCATCCCCTGCTGGACAGCGCCGTCTTCGCCGCGCGCTTTCCGGATGGCCTCGCCGCCCCGTCGCCCCAGTGGTTGACGTCGCTCCTCGCGGTGTCAGCGCCCGCCCCGCTGACCGCGGACGACGCGGTCCGCACCGCGGTGCGCGACCTGCTCCGGCATGGCGGGTACAAGCCCACCGGCCGCGGCAAGCCCGCCTCCGAATACCTGCTGCGCGCCGCGCAAGACGGGTCGCTGGGCGCCATCAATTCGGCCGTGGATGTCTGCAACGTCGTCTCCCTGCACAGCGGGCTGCCCATCAGCGTGGTGGACGTGGACCGGATGCAGGCGCCGCCGAAAATCGCGCTCGCCGCCGAGGGCCAGCGCTACGTCTTCAACGCCTCCGGGCAGGAGATTGACCTCGCCGGGCTGCTCTGCCTCTTCGACGCGGCGGGCCCCTGCGCCAACGCGGTGAAGGACGCGCAGCGGACGAAGACTCAGGCGGGGACCACGCGCACCCTGACCATCATCTGGGGGACGAACGCGCTCCCCGGCCGCACCGCGAAGGCGCTGGCCTGGTACCGCGAGCTCCTGACCCGACTGGGCGCGGAGCTGTCCGACGCATGAGCGTGCCGGTCCGCGTGGTGCTGCTGCACCCGAAGAACCCGGAGAACGTGGGCGCGGCGGCGCGGGCGCTGAAGAACTTCGGCCTTCGCGATTGGGCGCTGGTCCAGCCGGAAGGAGACCTCGAGGACGCCAAGCGCGTGGCGGTCCAGTCACACGACGTGCTGGCGGCGGCGAGGCAGGTGGCGACGTTGGAGGAGGCCGTCTCCGACTGCGCGTGGGTGGTGGGGACCAGCTCCCGGCGCGTGCGCGGCAAGCGCAGCCTGGCGCCGCGGGAGCTCGCGCGCGAGGCCGTGACGAAGCGCGGGACCGTAGCCCTGGTGTTCGGCGAGGAATCCAGCGGGCTGTCGAACGAGGAGGTGGACCGCTGCCACGACCTCTCCCGCGTCCCCACTTCTGACGAACAGCCCTCGCTGAACCTCGCGCAGGCGGTCCTGCTCTACTGCTACGAGCTGCGCCTGGCCTGGCTCGACGCGGAGAAGCTGCCGCGGCCGCCTGGACCGGTGCTCGCCACGGACGAAGCGCTGGAGGGGTTGAAGGCCGCCCTGGGCGAGGCGCTGAGGGCGCACGGGTTCCTCCGGCCGCCGGAGCGGCACGCGGTGCAGGACCTGTTCGCTTCGCTGCGGCGTGCGGGACTGACCCGGGGCGAGGCCCAGCTCTGGCGCTCCGCTCTTGCCGCGTTGTCGGAGGGCTGACGCGTGGCCCGGCGGCGCGAGACGAAGTGGCTGAAGGCAGCGCGGGCGGACGCGGACCGGCCTGCCGGCGCGCCGAAGGCGGATTGGATCTCCCGCGCGCTCTCCCGCGCCGGCGTGCTGCCGCGGGCGGAGGCAGAGGCCGCCGTCCGCGCGGGGCGCGTGCGGATGGACGGGCGGGAGGTGACGCTGCCTCTTGCGCCCTACCGCCCCGGGCAACGGGTGACGCTGGATGGGCACCCGGTCTCCTTGAGCGCGGTGACGCGGGTCCTGATGTTTCACAAACCCGCGGGGGCGGTGACCGCGCCGAAGGACGAGGAGGGTGAGCCCACGGTGTTTGACCTCCTGCTGATGCGGCTGCCGGTGCCGCTGCGCGGCTACGGCTGGCACGCGGTGGGACGGCTGGACCGCGACACCACCGGGCTGCTCCTCTTCACCAACGACGAGCGCTTCGTCGCCTTCGCCACCGCACCGGCCACGCACCTGCCCAAGAGGTACCTGGCCACGGTGCAGGGCGGCGCGGACGACGCCAAGCTTCAGGCGCTGCGCAAGGGGATGGTGCTGGACGACGGCCCCACCCGCCCCGCCACCGCTGTGCTGCGCGGCCCGTCGCTCGTGGAGCTCACGCTCACCGAGGGCCGCCATCATCAGGTCAAACGCATGCTGGGCGCCGTGGGCCTCCCGGTCCGCGGGCTGCACCGGGAAGCGGTGGGCGAGCTGGTCCTGGACATCCCGCTGGGCGAGGTTCGCGAGCTCCGCGAGGACGAGCTACGGGACCGGCTGGGCTTCGCGCCGGCATAGGCGGCCCACCTCTGCGCTTCGACTTGGCACTCGCGCCCGGGAGCGCGGGGATGAGAGAACGCACCCATGAGGAAGCGGCTCGTTTTTGCAGCGGTAGGCCTGGGCGTCGTCGCGCTCGCGGCCTCTCTCGTCTCGCCCGACATCCCGGTGGAGGCGCTCAAGTCCCGGTATGCCGGCCCCACCTCGCGCTTCATGGACGTCGACGGGCTCTCCGTGCACTACCGCATGGAAGGAGTGGGCCCGCCTCTCGTGCTCCTGCACGGCGGCAGCTCCTCGCTCCACACGTGGGAGGGCTGGACGCAGGCGCTGTCGGGCCGGTTCCGGGTCATCCGGCTGGACCTCCCGGGCTACGGCCTGACGGGCCCGCGTGCGGACAGGCGGTATGCGGCGGACGACTCCGCCCAGCTGCTCGCGGCCTTCCTGGACCGGGTGGGCGTGAAGCGCGCCTCCTTCGCTGGCAACTCCCTCGGGGGACACGTCGCCTGGCGCTTTGCGGTCCTCCACCCGGAGCGCGTCGACAAGCTCATCCTGGTGGACGCCGCAGGGTTCCCGCTCACCGCGCCACCGCTGCCGTTTCGGCTCGCGCGCGTCCCGGTCCTCAAGGAAGTCCTGCGCGTGGTGAGCCCGCGCCCGCTCGTGCAAAGGAGCGTGCGTGAAGTCTATGGAGATCCGTCGCTCGTCACGCCGGCGCTGGTGGACCGCTACTATGACCTCACCTTGCGCACCGGTAACCGCGGCGCATTCATCGACCGCGCGAACGCGCCGTGGGTGGACCAGACCGCGGAGCTCGGCAAGGTGACGGCGCCGACGTTGATTCTCTGGGGAGGGAAGGACGCCTGGCTGTCGCCCGAGAGCGCGCAGAAGTTTGCGGACGCCATCCGCGGCGCGCGGGTGGTGCGCTACCCAGAGCTGGGCCACATCCCGATGGAGGAGGACCCCGCGCGGACCGCGGTCGACGCGAAGGCGTTTCTGCTTGAGCGGGCGACGCCTTAGTTGCGTCGAAGGGGAGCAGCTGTTCCCCCCCGCTCGCCTCGAGGGGGTAACCGGCCCTGGCCGGCCATTTCGTCGGAGGAACAGCTGTTCTCAGTCGGGCGCCTCCCCCGCTCGCCTCGAGGGGGTAACCGGCCCTGGCCGGCCATTTCGTGGAGGAACAGCTCTTCTCAGTCGGGCGCTTCCCCCGCTCGCCTCGAGCGTTGCGCCGTCAGGCGCATAGTCGAGAGGTGGCGCAAGCCCGCGCACGGCACTTTGCCGGTCTGTTTCGAGCGGAGCGAAGCGGCCCATGAGCCAAGCCTCGGAAGCACTGCCGACGTCTCGACTATGCGCCTGACGGCGCAACGCTCGACGCGAACGGGGGCAACTCCGCGATGTCGCGGGCCCTGATGAGCTGTTCTCTAGGAGCGTTGCGCCGTCAGGCGCAAGTCGAGAGGTGGCGCAAACCCACGCACGGCACCTCGCCGCTTTGTTTCGAGCAAGAGTGAAACGGCCCATGAGCCAAGTTTCGGGAGCACTGCCGACGTCTCGACTATGCGCCTGACGGCGCAACGCTCGACGCGAACGGGGGGCTCCTCGGGGTGGCTCCTCACGGAGGTTCGGCTCCGTGCTTGCGCTCACGTCGGGAGGCGTGGCAACACGCCGGCCTCTTGAGGCGCGCACCACAGCCATCGTTGATCGCTGCTCGCCCGGTGGTGATCGCTCTGGTTCTACTGAACGCGGCGCGGTTCCTCGCGGGCTTCGCGTTCGACCTGGTGCCCCAGGAGGCCTACTACCTCCAGTACGCGCAGCACCTGGCGCTCTCGTACTTCGACCACCCGCCCGCCCTGGCGTATCTGCTCCGCGTTGCCCTGGAGCTGCTCGGACCTCGTGAGCTCGCACCTCGCTTGTGCGCCTTCCTGCTCAGCGTGGGAACGCAGCTGCTCTGGATAGACCTGGCGCGGCGGCACCTGGGGGACCGCTGGCCCGCGGCGGCGTGGCTGTTCCTCTCCACGGGGCTGTTCGCGGTGACGTCGCTCATCTCCACGCCGGACGTGCCGCTGCTGTTCTTCTGGACGCTGGGCCTGCGCTGGCTCTGGCAGGCGGTGTTCGACGAGCGGCGCGCCGCGTGGCTCCTGGCGGGCGTTGCGCTGGGGCTGGCGTTCGACAGCAAGTACACGGGGCTCGCGCTGCAGGGCGGGCTGGTGCTCTTCCTTGTCGCCGCCCCCGCCCCCGCGCACCGGCGCTGGCTGCGCACGCCCTGGCCCTACCTCTGCCTCCTCCTCGCGCAGCTCCTGATGGCGCCCGTCTACCTCTGGAACGCGCAGCACGGCTTCGCGTCGTTCGCGTTCCAGACCCAGGAGCGCGTGGAGCGGGCCACCGGCCTGACGGCGGTGAACTTCGCCAAGCTGGTCGCCACGCAGTCCGCGCTGGTGGGCCCCTTCCTGCTCGCGGCGCTGGGCCTCGTCTGCCTCCGTCCGCGCAAGCTGCTCGCAGGTGTTGAGCCCGCCGTACGCGACCGCCGCCTGTTTCTCTTCTGCTTCTTCGCGCCCACCTTCGCGCTCTTCGTGGCCATCTCCGCCTTCGCGCTCGTCAAGCCCAACTGGCTGATGCCCTGCTACCTCGCCGGGGCGCTGCTGGCCGTGGAGCTGTTGCCCAAACGGTGGGCTGTGGCGAACGTCGCGCTGTGCCTCGCGCTGCACGTGCTTGCGGGCGTGGAGCTGGTGGCCTACCCGGTGGCCATCCAGAGCGACGACACCTGGAAGGGCTGGCGCGCGCTCGGCGCGGAAGTGAACCGGCTGGTAGCAGAGCGGCCCGGCGCGTTCGTCTTCTCTGCGGACGGCTACAAGACGGCGGCGGAGCTGCGCTTCTATTCCACCGCTGAAGTCTACGGGCCGAACGTACTGGGCCAGCGCGGGCTGCAGTTCGACTACCTGGATCCTGACCTGTCCAAGAAGCTGCGAGGCCGGGACGCCTGGTTCCTCGACTCTGCGCCGACGGACCTGTCGCCTGACCTGCGAGGCGAAGCGCCGGCCGACCTACGCGAGCGCTTCATGAACGTTAAAGAGCTACCGCCACTGATCATCTCCGAGCGGGGCCGCCCGGTCCGGAAGTTCTACCTGTACTGGTGCGAGAGCTACCGAGAGGGCTTCTGAAGAGCGGCTGACCTCTGCCATGTTTCGGAGCCTCTGGAGGCGAACGCCATGGGCTTGGGAGGATTGCTGCTCGCGCCGTTGGTCCTGGCGCTCACGCCGGTGGAGATGGAGTACCAGGCTACGCGCCGGGTGGTGGAGGAGTTCGAACGCGCCGGCCAGAGGGAGCCCACGGGCGACGCGGCGTTGAGCGAAGCGGCGCGCGTGCTCGCGCGACGGGCGCTCCGCAACAGCGCGGCCGAGGCGGGCGACCAGCTCAGCATCTCCGAGGCGCTCTCGGAGACGCTCGGCCACGACGCGAACCCGCACGCCTACGTCATCGCCGGCAGCCCCGCGTCGGAGGCGCTCCGGTCCCTCCTCTCCATGGAGGGGATGAAGCTGGAGGGGGCGACGCATGTCGGCGTCGGCGCGGTGACTGAGGGAGACCGCGGCGCGCTGGCCATCCTGCTCCCCCGGCGCAAGGCGGAGCTGCGCCCGTTCCCGCGCTCGCTCCCCAAGGCGGGGATGACGCACACGCTCTGCGGAGAGCTGGTGCCGTGGCTGGAGCGGCCGGAGGTCTACATCACGCGCCCGGCGGGCACGGTGGACCGCATCCCGCTGGCAGTGGACACGGGCCAGAACTTCTGCGCCACCCTCACCTTCCCCGGCGTGGGCCGGCACACGGTGGAGGTTGTCGGGCACGGGCGGGTGGGCGCGGACGTGGCGGCGCTCTTCTTCGTGGACGCGGGCGCCGTCGCGAGGGCGGGCGAACGGCTGAGGGACCCGGAGCCGCAGACGGTGGAGCAGGCGCGGAAGCTCATCCTCGAGAAGGTGAACGCGCTGCGCCGCGCGGCCGGCGCGCTGGAGGTCATCCCGGACGACGACCTCAACCGGATTGCCCAGGACTATTCGGATGAGATGGCGCGCAACAACTTCTTCGCGCACGTGGCGCCCAGCGGCGAGAACCTCGCCGCCCGGCTCAAGCGCGGCGGCTTCGCCTTCCAGGCCGCGGGCGAAAACCTGGGCCTGGCCACCGGTCCGCTCTCCGCGCACTTCGGCATTGAGCACAGCCCCGGCCACCGCAACAACCTGGTGGATCCCGCCTACGGGCGGATAGGCATTGGCGTCACCTTCCAGCGGGTGTCGGACCGGCCGCAGGCGCTGGTGGCGGAGGTGCTGGCCAGCTCCGCGCGCTCGTTCGACGTGAAGGTGACGGAGATCAGCGGCGCGGAGCCCTTCGTCTATCGGCGCCCCCCGAAGGTGGAGCCCGCCCCGGCGGAGCTCTCGGCGGAGGCGTACAGCCTGCTGGCCCAGCAGCGCGCGGCGCTCAAGCTCCCGGCGCTGCAGCGCAGCGAGGTGCTGGATCAAATTGCGCTGGCGCAGGCCCGCAAGGCGCTGGTGGACGACCGCGCCCGGACCCAGCTGCCCGGCCACGCCAACGTCTTCGCGGCGGCGAACGAGCTGTTGACCCCCACCGTGGAGTTCACGGTCTACGACTCGCCGGACGCCGTGAAGGGCTCCGCGAACCTCGCCAACCCCGCGTTCACACAGGTGGGGATTGGCATCGTGAAGGCGGACTCCACCGCCTCCGGGAAGACCCGGTACTGGATGATCGCCATCTACGCCCGCCAAACGTGACTCCAAACGGTTGAAATCCCTTCGGAACCCGGGTTTGAGTGGGCGGGCCGCAACTTCCCCCTTCAAAACCCGAGAATTCTCCGAAGGCGAGAAGTCACCCCCTGGCAGAGGTGTGAATGGCGCTGAACGGAATTGGCGGCTCCGGAGCCGGCGGAACTGCAACTGGGACCGCGGCCACCACCGAAGCGGCGCCTGCTGCCCCCACCAGCGCCGCGGGTAAAGCCGCCAAGGTCCAGGAGGCCATCCGTCCGAACACGCAGCTGTTCATGGACGTGTTCGAGGACGGGAAGGTGGATGAGGCCACGGAATTGCCGCTCCTCATCAATGACCTCACCCAGATGTTCGACCGCAACCGCAAGCTGGACGGCTGGGGCAAGGGCGTCCCGGACGGGATGTACGAGAAGAAGAAGCAGGACGCGGTGAAGAAGCTGACCGAGCTCTACCTGGACCCCGCCCTCGCCGGATTGCCCCCTCAAGAGCTGTTCAAGAAGGTGATGGGGAAGCTGGACGGCATCAAGACCACGCTCAACGCGACGTCGGGCATGTTCGGCATCGACGCCCTCATCGAGCAGCTCAAGGCGTCCTTCGAAAAGCTCAAAGAAGCCATGAAGGCCTGGGGAAACTGAGTCCAGACGCACCCCTGCCCACATCTGTCAGCCAGGAATCGTTCACAGCGGTCCCCAGTTGACTGCCCAGACCCGGGTGGACATTTCCTGGGGAACCCGCTACGAGGCGGTCGACCCTTTCCCTTCTGGGAGCTGGGCCGGAGAGGCAATTCATGCCTCTCGCAACAGAAAGAAGAAGCGACGTAATGGCAACTGGTACCGTGAAGTGGTTCAACGACGCGAAGGGCTTTGGCTTCATCACGCAGGACGACGGCGGCGCCGACGTGTTCTGCCACCACTCGGCCATCCAGTCGGATGGCTTCCGCACCCTCGCCGAGGGTCAGAAGGTGGAGTTCGAAGTCACCAAGGGTCCTAAGGGCCTGGCGGCGCAGAACGTCCGCCCGATGAGCTGAATCAACGCGACTTGAATCACGCTGATTGAAGCACTCAAAGGCCCAGTCTCCCTCGAGGCTGGGCCTTTTCGCGTCAGCCGCCTGGTCCCCGTCGCGGGGCGCGTGCGCCTGAGCCGCTGACCGCTTGGGCGGCTTGCTGGGCGATGCACACCTTGAAGGCATGCGCCTGATGGGTCGCGAGCTGACCGCCAAGCAATTCCTGCTGGAGCTCAAGGACGGCTGGACGCGGGACAAGGTGTCGGACGCGGCGGGCTCCGTCACGTACTTCGCCCTGCTCTCGCTCTTCCCCTTTCTGCTCTTTGCGCTCTCGCTGGCGAGCGTGGTGATTGAGCCGGGCCAGGTGGAGGGGCTGCTGCAGCAGCTGGCCGCAGTGGCGCCGCCACAGGTGGCGGGCATCCTGCGCGAGCGCGTCCTGTCGCTGGTGAATTCAGGGCAGACCGGCATCCTCACGTTCGGCGCGGTCGGCGCCATCTGGGCCGCCTCCAGCGGGGCCGGCGCGCTCATCACGGCGCTCAACACGGTGAACCACGTGGAGGAGTCCCGCCCGTTCTGGAAGGTCCGGCTGGTGGCGCTGGGGATGGTCCTTGTGGGCGCCGTGCTGGCCATCGTCGCCGCGCTGCTCGCGGTGGTCACGCCGGTGCTGGCCAGCAGGTTGCCCGAGCCGCTCCACAGCACCCTGCTCTGGCTGCGGCTGCCCCTTGCGGGCGCGGTGATGGTCACGCTGCTGGCGGTCATCTACACGTACGCGCCGGACGCGAAGGCCCGCTTCCGGCTGCTCACGCCGGGGGCGATCATCGGCGTGCTGCTCTGGCTGCTCGGGTCCTGGGGGTTCTCGCTCTACGTGTCGAACTTCGGGAAGTACGAGGCCACGTACGGGACCCTGGGCGGCGTGGTGGTGCTGCTGGTCTGGATGTGGATTTCGTCGCAGGTGCTGCTGCTGGGGGCGGAGATCAACGCGGTGCTCGGAGCGAAGCCGAGCGAGGTGAAGGCGCCGGAGCCGGCTGCGCCCGCGCCACCCGTTCAGCGGCGGCCGCGGTCCACGCTGACGCGCGCGGCCATCGCCTCTGCGCTGGGCGCGGCGTACGTGTGGACGCGGCGAGGACGACACGCGGGCTCCTGAGCCTCCCCCTCGAGGGGGAAACCGGACCCGGCCGGGCCATTTCGTCGGAGGAACACCTCTTCTCAGTCGCGCGCCTCTCCCGCTCGCCTCGAGCGTTGCGCCGTCAGGCGCATAGTCGAGAGGTGGCGCAGACCCACGCACGGCACCTTGCCGGTTTGTTTCCAGCAGAGCGAAGCGGCCCATGAGCCAAGCTTCGGAAGCACTGCCGACGTCTCGACTATGCGCCTGACGGCGCAACGCTCGACGCGAACGGGGGCCCCCCCGCGCGGTGGTGGCGGACCCCAATGAGCTGTTCTCCAAAAGGGGGCTGCTCAGCAGCCCTAGCGTTGGCCGCCGTTGGCGACGATGGGCCCTTGCCGGGAGAGCAACCCGTAGGTGTCGTAGCTGCCGAGCACGCGCTTCACGTAGTTGCGCGTCTCGCTCACCGGAATCTGCTCCACCCACTCGTCCATGTCCGCGTCGGGGTGGGTGGAGAGCCAGCGCCGGACGGCGTCCGGTCCCGCGTTGTAGCTGGCCACGGCCAGCGCCTTGTTCCCATCCCAGCGGGTGAGCAGCTGGCCAAGATAGGTCGAACCGATCCGGATGTTCTGCTGCGGGTTGAGCAGCGAGGCATTGCGGAAGCGGCGGATTTTCAGGTGCCGCGCGACATCCCGCGCGGTGGCCGGCATCAGCTGCGTCAGGCCCAGCGCGCCGGTGGGCGAACGGGCTGACGGGTTGAAGCGGCTCTCCTCGCGCATCAGGGCCTGGAGGAGGTCTGGGTCCACCTTCGCGGCCTTGCCGTGCTTCTCCACCAGCGGCCGGAACGGCGTGGGGTAGCTGACCTCGAGGAGCTCGCGGCGCTCGGCGATGGCGTTGTCCACCAGGCCTCCGCTGGCGACCACGCGGGCGGAGCGTTCGTTCCCCGCGGCCAGGAGAATCTGGAACAGGGCCAGGTTCGCCTCCGCGGTGAAGAGCCCGCGCGGCACCGCGAGCAGCTCCTGCGCGGCGGCGCCGGGCAGGCCCAGGCGCAAGAGCTCCACGCCCGCGCGGAAGTGGGGCTGCTCCGCCATCAGTCCGATGGCGAGCGGCCAGGGTTCAACGGCCTCCGCGCCCTGCCGGTCCAGCGCCTCGGCGCGCGGGCGGTCCAGCTCCTCCAGCCGCGAGCGCGCGAGCAGCGCGTAGTAGCCCTTCCGCGCCTGCTCGATGAGCTCCACGAAGCCGTCCGCCGCCGACGCGCCCTCCCCCATCGCTGCCAGCGTGCGCGCCCGCCAGTACTGCGCGCGCTGGGTCTGCACGTCCTTCATGGACGACCCTCGCAGCGCGAGGATGGACTCCAGCGCCTTCAGCCCGTCGGCGTGGGCCTGCCGCTGCCAGTGCAGCCAGAACGTCTTGAAGCGCGCCTCCGCCGCGAAGTCTCCTGTGAAGTGGTGGCTGGCGACGCGTTCGTACAGCGCGAGCGCCCCGGGCTCATCCGCCAGCTCCAGGCGGAGCTCCGCGGCGAGGAACAGCGCGTCGTCCGCCAGAGGGTGGGTGGGGTAGTCCCGGGCCAGCGTTTCGTAGGTGAGGACGCCGTCGGCCTGCGCCACCACCGACTGCGAGTAGCCGAGGATGTAGAGCGCCTTGGGCCGCAGCGGCTCCGTGCGGCACTGCTCCACCACCGGGACGAGAAGCTCGATGGCCTTGGCGTGCTGGCGTTCCTTGCGCAAGGCGCGGCCGACCGCGAAGTGCGCGCGGCAGCCCAGGTCGCTGGGGAGCGCGAGCTTCTCCAGCAGCGGACGCAGCAGCTTCATGCCCTCCAGGTTCAGGTGCTGGTCGACCAACGCTTCGCCCCGGGCGACCAGGGCTTCGGGGGGCAGCTTCTTCCCCAGCCGCTTGGCCGCGTCCTTCCCCGTAGGAGAGCTGGGGTCCGCGGCCCAGAGCTTCACCAGCGCTGCGCGTTCGCCGGCGACGTCCTTGCGCTGCGCGGCCAGCTTCGCCGCCAGCTGCAGCGCCCGTTCATCGCCATCGAGGCTGGCCAGCACCTTCTGCGCCTCGTCGAGCTTCTTCGTCCGGATGAGCAGCCGCGCCAGCGACAGCTGCGCCTCGTCGAAGACGACCGCGTCGGACGCGATGAGTTGCAGGGCCGCGATGGCATCTGGGAGGCGGCGCAGACGTTCCAGCGACGCCGCGCCGTAGGCCAGGCAGTACGGCCGCAGCGCCGCATACTCGTCCGCCAGCGGCAGCAGCTCTGCAGCCGCCACCTTGTCCTGCCCGTCGCGGTGCGCGGCGAGCGCCCGGACGAAACGGACCGGCAGCGTCTGCTCCTGGCCCTTCAGCCCCGCACGAGCGCGCGCGAACTGGCCGCGGTCGAAGTCCACGCGGGCCTGCCGCAGCGCCCCGTCCGCGAAATAGGAGGCGAAGTCCGCCTGACCGAAGGCAAAGGCGGGGCTCTGCTCCGGCCCCTCCGGGGTCTGCGCAGCCGCCACCGTGGCGCAGCAGGTCACGACGAGGAGGAAGAACCGGGAGGGGCAAGTCATCAGGGAGCGCGAAGGAAGAGCAACGACCGTGCCTTCTCCACGACTTCACATTTCAGACAATGGCCGTGCAGGTCCGCGAAAACGCTGGCGGATGCCGGAGGGTCCGACATGTGAGCCAGCGCCGTTGGAGCGCCCGCGCTCCAGGCCTGTCCCCCCACGCAGCGCTTCGCGCTCAGAACCGCCGGCGGCGGCGGTAGGCGAGCGCGATGGCGATGGCCACCAGCCCGATGAGCGAGAGGCCAGGCGCGCTCTCGCAGCCCGCCGCCGCATAGCTGCCTTTGATGGCGGGCAGCGTCACGGAGTCCGCGCACCGCCCGAAGCCGGTCATCCCAATCTTGCAGAACTGCGGCGTGCAATCCGCGTTCACCAGACACGGCTGGACGCAGGTGCCGGTGCCTCCATCCTCGACGTCGCACACCGTGGCGCCTGTGCAGAACGTCTCCGAGGGCGTACAGCCCTGGCCCTTGCTCGCGGTGGGCAATTGCCGCCGGATGCACTGCCCGCCGGAGCACGCCATGTCGCTGGGACAGTCCGCGGGCACCGCACAGGCGATGCTGCAGTAGTAGTTGCTGTGCTGCGGGTCGTTGATGCAGCGGCGCGAGTTGCACTGCGTGTCGTCGTTGCAGTCTCCGCCGAGGACGGCGCAGTCGGGATCCGCCGTGGCGCAGGGGGCCGCCGAGCACACGCCGTTCCCTGCGCAGCTGTCGGCGCAGTCGGGATCTCGCGCGGGCGAAGGACAGGTGCCGGGGCACATCCCGTCCTTCGGGCAGAGGCAGTCGGTGTCCACCGGCATGCAGCCCGTCTTGCACAGCCCGTCGTCGCCGCACTTGGCGCCCTCGTAGAGGTCCAGCCAGGCGTCAATCTGCACCTGCTCCTGGTCGACCCGCACGGACGCGCCGTCGCCGCATTCGGTCTTCGTGTACGAGTGCACCGCGGCCAGCCGCTCCTTGCCGTCCGGGAAGGTCATGAAGGCAGGCCCACCCGAGTCGCCGTTGCAGATGCCGGCCACGCCGCGGCCGCCAAACGTCAGCACGGTGGGCGGCGCGCCCAGAAGCGGCGTGGTCACCTCCCGCTTCACGCCGTTGGGCGCGGTGTCGCCGGTCAGCCCATAGCCGGCGGCGCGGACGTTCTGGCCGACCAGGGTCTCCATCATGGTCATCCGGTTCCACTCCTTGGGCTTCACCGGTGGCGGGCGATCCAGCAGGAACACGCCGACGTCGTGCTGGAGGTTGTTGTCGTTGAAGCCCGGGTGCCGCTTCTGGTCGACCGCGAAGAAGACCTCGCCTGCGTCGGTCCGCGCGTCCGCGGCGCTCGGCTTGTTGTTGAAACGAACTGTGGGGACGCCGCCGTCGTCCTGCCTCGTGACGCAGTGCGCGGCCGTCAGCAGCGTACGGCGGCCGATCAACGTAGAGCTGCAGGAGTAGCCGGTGGTCGGGCCGGTCCGCGCGCTGACGAAAAACAGCTCGGGATCCCGGAAGTTGGTCGTCCCGCCCAAGATGCCGTCCTGGCGCGTTTGAAGCGGCGGAGCCTCCTCCTCGGGCAGAGGACCGGAGCAGGCGATGGCCAGGGCCAGCAGAAAGACGGGCGCGCGCACGGGAGCGTTCCTTCGCAAGGTTGGACGCCGGGTGTCGTAGCACGAGGAAAGGGGCTTGTACGACGGCCGGGGTTTGGGCACGGTGCGCCCCGAAAATGCTCCGCCGCGCCACCACCCTGGGTCCCCTCACCTGCCAGATTGTGCAGAGAGGCGAAGCGCCACCCGTCTTCGCGGTGGTCCTGTGCCATGGCTTCGGGGCTTCGGGGACGGATCTCGTCGGCCTCGGCGCGGAGCTCCTCTCGCGCAATCCGGGTTGGCCGGACGGCGTGCGCTTCGTCTTCCCCGCCGGGCCCATCTCGCTCGAGGAGTTCGGCTACGGCGAGGCGCGCGGCTGGTGGATGATCGACTTCGGCGCCCTGATGGGCGTCCACCAGGGCGACGAGGGGATGGCGCGCAGGTTGCGCGAAGAAGTGCCGGAGGGCCTCCCTCCTGCCCGCAAGCAGCTGCTCTCGTTGCTGGAAGCGCTGCGCCAGCAGACCTCGTTGCCAATGTCGAAGATCCTCCTCGGCGGCTTCTCCCAGGGCTCCATGCTGACCACCGACGTCGCGCTGCGTCTGGAGGAGGCGCCCGCGGGTCTGGCCGTCTTCTCCGGCGCGCTCATCTGCGAGGCCGAGTGGAAGCGGCGCGCTCCGGTGCGGAAGGGCCTGCGCGTCCTTCAATCGCACGGCCGACAGGATCCCACCCTGCCCTTCTTCGGCGCAGAGGCCTTGCGCGACACGCTGACCGATGCGGGCCTCGCGGTGGAGTTCCTCACGTTCAACGGCGGCCATGAGATCACCAGCGAGTCGCTGGACAGGCTCGGCGCGCTCATCTCGGCGCAGCTCCAACCGGTGGTAAGGTCCGGCACTCCATGACCGAGGCGGCAAAGAACATGTCTCGCCCGAAGCTTTTGAAGCGCGACAACCCCGAGCTCCCCCTGGAGAAGTTGCTGCTGGTGCGGATCCACGACCTGATGGTGGAGACGCGGTCGCTCGAGGAGCGCCTCATCCAGATGTACAAGCAGGGCCACGGCTACTTCTGGATTGGCGGCCCGGGCGAAGAGGCGTTCAACGTCCCGCTGGGCCTCCTGATGAAGAAGGGCCAGGGCCCCGCCTACGACTACCTGCACGCGCACTACCGCCAGTCCGGCACGCTGCTGGCGCTGGGCGAAGATCCCATCGGCGCGCTGCGCCAGATGAAGAACACCGCCACGGACCCGTACAGCGGCGGCCGGAACTTCGCGGGGCACTTCTCCATCCGGAAGTGGAACATCGCGCCGGTCTCCTCCCCCATCGAAGTGCAGTACGCGATGGCACCGGGCACGGCGATGGCGCAGAAGCGGCACGGCGGCGACGGCATCACCATCGTCACCGGCGGCGACGCGGGCACCGCCGAGGGGGACTTCGCCAGCTGCCTCATCTGGAGCACGCGGCCGGGGAACGAGCTGCCCATCCTCATCGTCGTCACGCACAACGAGTGGGGCATCTCCACCGCCTCCTCCACCCAGCAGGGCTGCAAGTCCATCGCGGACCGCGGCCGGGCCTTCGGGATGCGGGCCAAGACCATCGACGGGAACGACCCGCTCACCGCGTATCAGGAGATCTCCGAGGCGATGGCGTACGTGCGCAAGGAGCGCCGGCCCTTCCTCCTCGAGGCGCGCGTGTCCCGCCTCTACGGCCACTCCTCGGCCTCCGGCGCCAACTTCGTCACCGCCGAGCACGACTGCCTCAAGGGCTACGAGCAGTGGCTGGAGGAGCACGGCGTGCTCTCCCGGGCACAGATGGACGAGGTGCGCGAGCGCTGGGTGAAGACGCTGGCGGAGGCCGCGCGCCAGGTCCGGGACGAGCCGCAGCCGACCGCGGAGTCCATCTGGGAGAACATCTACGCCGCGCCCGGTGGCAAGGAGAGGGGCTAGTCGATGGCGAGCATGGCGCAGGCCATCCGGATGGCCCTCCACTACGCGGAGGAGCACCTCGGGGTCACCGACATCTTCGGCGAGGACGTGGGCCCGCCGCTGGGCGGCGTCTTCACCGCGACGCAGGGCCTCAAGACGGCGTGGAACTCGCCGCTGGATGAGCGCGGCATCATCGGCGCGGCGATGGGCCTGGCGATGGCGGGGCAGCGGCCGGTCGCGGAGATCCAGTTCGCGGACTACATCTACAACACCATCGACCTGCTGAAGCTGGCGGGCGGCACCTGCTGGGCGTCCAACGGCGACTGGAACCTGCCGATGGTGGTGAAGACGCCGGTGGGCTCGGGCATCCGCGGATCCATCTACCATTCGCACTCGTTCGACGCGACGGCCACCCACATCCCCGGCTGGAAGGTGGTCATCCCCTCCAACCCGCTGGACGCGTATGGCCTGATGATCTCCGCCTGCCGCGAAGACAACCCGGTGATGTACCTGGAGCCGAAGGCGCTCCTGCGGATAAAGGGCGAAGAGCTCATCCCGGGCGAGCCGACCGACGAGAAGGCGCTGGCTAAGATGATCGACGCGCCGCTGGGAGACCGCACCGCGTGGCGGCCGCAGTGGCCCGCGCTGGAGGCGTACGCGGTGCCCATCGGCAGCGCGAAGGTCGTCCGCGAAGGCGCGCGGCTGACGGTGGTGAGCTACGGCCGCACGCTGCCGTTGTGCGTGAAGGCGGCCACCGCGCTGGCGGGCGAAGGCGTGGACGCCGAGGTCATCGACCTGCGGACGCTCTGGCCGTACGACTGGGCCACCGTGCGCGCGTCCATCGAGAAGACCGGCCGCGTGCTCTTCGTGAACGAGGACACCGAGGTCACCAACTTCGGTGAACACCTCATCCGCCGGACCACCGACGAGCTCTTCTACCAGCTGCTGGCGCCGCCCAAGCTGCTGGCCGGGAAGTTCATCCCGGGCATCGGCCTGGCGGACAACCTGGAGACCGCTTCGGTGCCGCAGCTCAACGACATCGCAGACGCCGTGCGCGCGCTCGCCGCGCAGGAGCCTTAAGGCTTAAACAGCATGGCCAACGACGCGTTCGCACGCTTCAAGGGCACGGAGCGGTACCTCACCAGTGAAGGCCTGCGCGCGGCGGTGGACTGCGCGTTGGCGCTGGAGCGGCCGCTCCTGGTGAAGGGCGAGCCCGGCACCGGCAAGACGCTGCTCGCGGAGGCGGTGGCCCAGTCGCTGGGCGCGCAGCTGCTCACCTGGCACGTGAAGAGCACCACGCGCGCACAGGACGGGCTCTACGTCTACGACACCGTCCAGCGCCTCTACGACTCCCGCTTCGGCGACGGGAACGTGCGCGACATCCGCCAGTACATCCGGCTGGGCCCGCTGGGCGAGTCCTTCGCGGCCAAGCAGCGGGTGGTGCTGCTCATCGACGAGGTGGACAAGGCGGACCTCGAGTTCCCCAACGACTTGCTCCACGAGCTGGACCGGATGCGCTTCCGCATCCTCGAGACGGACGAAGAGGTGGTCGCCGCGCACCGCCCGGTGGTGCTCATCACGAGCAACAACGAGAAGGAGCTGCCGGACGCCTTCTTGCGGCGCTGCGTGTTCCACTTCATCGAGTTCCCCGATGTGGACCTGATGAAGCGGATTGTCGCCGTGCACCACCCGAGCCTGGACCAGGGCCTGGCGGACCAGGCGATTCAAATCTTCTACGAGCTGCGTGACTTCCAGCGCCTGCGCAAGCGGCCCTCCACGAGCGAGCTGGTCGACTGGATCGCCGTCCTCAAGGGCGCCGGCATCACCCAGGTGAAGCTGGATGAGCACCTGCCGTTCGTCGGCGCGCTGCTGAAGAAGGAACAGGATCTCCTCGCGCTCGCAGAGCACGTCGGCAAGGGGCGCCGCGGCCGGGCGTGATTATCCCCTTCGAACAGCTGACCCGCCCTGCACGGGCGGAGGCGCCTCGCGTGCTGGCCTGTCAGCTCGCGCAGGAGCCGGGACAGCTGCGGCTGACGGTCGACGGCTATGGCGAGGCGGTGGTGAAGCTCACCCCTCCGGATGCGGGCCAAGGCGAGTTCGAGCTCCTGGCAGAGGAGGCCTCGCGTGGCCAGGAGTTCCACGCGCGCGTGTCCCAGTGGCTGGACATGCCGTTCGGGGTGCCGCCGAGCGCGGCGGAGCTCCGCCCGCTGCGGGGCCGCTTCAGCCGCGACGGCGAGCGCGTGGTGCTCGACGTCGGCGACTGGGCCCGCATCTATGTGGAGCGGGATGAGGTGGGCAGCGCGGCCAGGCTGCTCCTGGGCTCGCCCTGGACCTGGCAGCGCAGAGATCTCCACGCGCTGCTCACCTGCGCCCTGCGCGGGGGGACAGCGCCGGTGTTGACCCCGGTGAGCCAGCGGAGACCGGATCCGCCCAGCCGCCACCTCCGCTTCGGCCCCTTGCACGACGTCGCGCTCTGCTTCGTGGAGCGCGTCCAACCCAGAGACCGCGGCTTCTCCGGGCTGGTCGACTTTCTGCGCCGCCCCGAGTCCCTCTCCTTCGACGCCGCGCAGGAGCTGACGGCCACGCTGACCGCCGCGCGGCGGCTCTACAGCGGGCCGCTGCGGCTGACCGAGTACCCGGATGCGCCGGTTGCCGGGCGCGGCGGCCGTCCCATCGCGGACGTGGACCTCTACGAATTGGATGACCGCCAGCGGCTGCGCCTGCGCATCGCCGACGCGGTGGAGACCGGCGGCCTCACCCGCTGGGAGGAGCTGGAGCGGCTGGCGCCCCTGCTCTCCCCCGGCCGGCCGATGGTGGCGCTGGCCCTGGTCGCGGTGCACGGCCATCCGGAGGCGGCGGGGCGCGCGGCAGCGCTGGCGGCTTCACAGGGCGCCTGGCCGGAGGACGCGGCGTGGCTGCGCTGGCTCGCCGGGGAGCCCGTGAGCTCCGAGGCGCTGGCAGGGCGACTGCCGGACGCGCACCGCAGCGCGTCCCCGCTCGCCCTGCGTGCCGCGCTCACCGAGAGCTGGACCGCGGCGCTCAACGCGGTGAGCAAGAAGTTCCGGGAGACCGAGGATGAGCCGCTGCGCCCCGCCGCCACCGCGCCGCCGAGGCTCCTGGTCCAGTACGTGGCGTTCCGCCAGGGGCGCGGCGTCTCCGCCGAGGTGCTCCGGGCTTCCTTCGAGGCGCTCTTCCGCTGGGCCGCCAAGCCCCTCTTCCTCTCCAGCGACGCGCAGCGGCTGAGCTCCATGCTGCCCTTCGTGGAGCTGTACCGCCGCGCGTTCGAGGAGGTCTCCCCGGCACAGCTGCTCGCCTCCCGGGTGGAGAACGCGGTGTGGGGCAAGGGTCTGCTCCCGGCTGCCGACTTCGAGGTCCCCGACAAGGTGCGAAGCTACCTGGACGAGCTGGGCGGGTTCTTCGAGGAGGCGGTCCGCCGCCGGGAGGGCGTGTCGGTCAGGCGGCTCCTCGACAGCTCGGAGCTCAGCTTCTTCCTCCGGGAGCCTCCGGGCTAACCTTTCGGGCAGGTCATGTTCGTCCCGTTCCTCTACGAGCTGCGCAGGCGCAAGGTCCCCGTCGGGACGCAGGAGGCGCTCGCGCTCGCGGCCGCCCTCAAGCGGGGGCTGCACGACAGCTCGCTGGACGGCTTCTACCAGGTGGCCCGCGCACTCCTCGTCCACACGGAGACGCACCTGGACGCGTTCGATCAGGCCTTCGCCTTTCACTTCCGGAACGCGCCGGACCAGGCGCTGGCCCTGACGCAGGAGCTCTTGCAGTGGTTGGAGCAGGCGAAAGAGCGCGTGGGGGAGCTCACCCCGGAGGAGAAGGCGCTCTACGACGCGCTCTCGCTGGAGGAGCTGCGGCGGATGTTCGAGGAGCGCCTGGCGGAGCAGAAGGAGCGCCACGACGGCGGGAACCGGTGGATTGGGACGGGCGGGACGTCGCCGTTCGGTCACGGCGGCGCCGCGCGCAAGGGCATCCGTGTGGGGGGGCCGGGGGGCAACCGCAGCGCCGTGCAGCTGGCGGAGGCGCGACGGTTCCAGGGCTACCGGGATGACCTCGTGCTCGACGTGCGGCAGCTGCAGGTGGCGCTGCGCAAGCTGCGCGCCTTCGCGCGGGAGGGCAATGAGGAGGAGCTGGACCTCGAGGAGACCATCGCCGCCACCGCGAAGAATGCCGGCGAGCTGGAGGTGGTGACGCGCCCTCCGCGCCGGAGCAACACGCGGGTGGTGCTGCTGATGGACGTGGGCGGCTCCATGGACCCCTACGCGCACCTGGTGTCGAAGCTGTTCTCCGCCGCGAGCAAGGCGACCCACTTCAAGGAGCTGCGGACCTACTACTTCCACAACTGCATCTACGGGCGCGTGTTCAAGACGGACAGCTCCGGGCAGAGCGTCCCGCTCCGGGACCTCTTCGCGGAGTGCGGCAAGCAGCACAAGCTCATCATCGTCGGGGACGCCCTGATGGCCCCGTATGAGCTGTTCATGCGCGGCGGCTCACAGGGGTACGCGGATGAGGACGCGGCGGAGGGGTACGTGTGGTTGATGCAGCTGACGCAGCACTTTGAGCGGCACGTCTGGCTGAACCCGGAGCCACCGCGCGCCTGGGTGGGCAACACCATCGAGGAGATCCGGCACCTGTTTCCGATGTTCCCGCTCACGCTCGAGGGCCTGGGCGAGGCGGTGACGCACCTGACGCGCGGGCGGCGGCCGAAGCTCTGACGGCACTGCGCAGCTGTGCCGGACGCCTCCCTCCGTTCACGCCCCCGTTCGCGTCGAGCGTTGCGCCGTCAGGCGCATAGTCGAGACGTCGGCAGTGCTTCCGAAACCTGGCTCATGGGCCGCCGCGCTGTGCTCGAAACAGATCGGCTAAGTGCCGTGCGTGGGCTTGCGCCACCTCTCGACTATGCGCCTGACGGCGCAACGCTCGAGGCGAGCGGGGGTGGCGCCTGACGGCGCGAGAACAGCCGTTCCTCCGACGAAATGGCCGGCCAGGGCCGGTTTCCCCCTCGAGGCGAGCGGAGGTGGCGCCTGACGGCGCGAGAACAGCTGGTCCTCCGACGAAATGGCCGGCCAGGGCCGGTTTCCCCCTCGAGGCGGACGGGGCAGGCGCCTGACGGCGCGAGAACAGCCGCTCTTTTGACGACCTGGCCGGCCAGGGCCGGTTCGCCTTGGGAGCTCAGGCTCCCAGCGCCTTCACAGCCTTCACCGCTTCAGCGAAGTGGGTGTCCGGCACGCAGGCCAGCACTTCGCTCGCCGAGCCGTTGTGCACCTGCCAGTCGTCAAGCGCGCCGTGCGGTGAGTGGAGCAGGACGAGCTCCTCGCCGCCTTGCAGCGCCAGGAGCGCACAGCCGCCCCGGAGCGCGGCGTGGCAGTACACCAGCTTGCTGAACCGGGCCCAGAGCTCCGGGGCGAGGCCGGCCAGCAGCACCGCAGCGTCGTAGGTGAACGCGAACCAGCGGGCGGCGTCATCCCCCTCCCGTTCGCGGGTGGCGTGGACCACGCGCCAGGCCGGCAGCGCGCCCTCGAGGAGCGAGGACCGCAGATGGGCCAGCCCTCCCTGCGCGGTGTGGCGCCACAGCATCCCTCGCGCATCCACCGGGTTCTGGGTGACGGCGAGCCCGTCGTCGTGCTCCTCCATCTCGGTCACGTAGGCGCGCAGCTCACCCTGGTCCAGCCCGCGGACCTTCTCCACCTCTTCGCGTTCGGCCGGCGGGGCCAGCCGGCAGAACTCGCCCACCACCCAGGGACCCAGCGCTTCCGGGGACGCGTCCACCCGCATGCCCCCGAAGTGCCAGGGCGGCGCCACGTAGTTCGTCCTGAGCGCGAAGTACGCGTCACGCACCGAGGGCTCCACCAGCTGCTTCTGCATCCGGATGGCGTAGTCCGCGTGCCCCAGGCCCACAGCGCGCCAGGCGTAGGCCAGGAAGACGTCCGTCTGCGCCCGGTCCAGCACCGGCTGCGCGCCCTGGTCCGTCAGCAGAGACCAGGCCAACGCGATGGGTTCGATGGCGGTCGGCCGCAGCGGGGGCAGCGGCGTGGAGAGCGCGGACCGGAGCAGCTCCTGCGCCTTGGCGGTCTTTCCCTGGTGCGCCGCGAGCACCGCGCGGAGCGCCTCCGTGACCGGGTTGAGCTCGAAGATGAACTTCAGCCAGCGCTCGAGGGCCACCGGGTCGTTCACCGCCGCCAGCGCCTTGGTCCGCGCGTTCGCGACGGGCTCCGGTGGGGCGGTCACCTTGAGGACCGGAGTCCTACCTTCTGCGCGCTCAAAGTCGCCGACGATGGCCACCGTGTCGCCTGGGGTCAGCTGCGCAAAGGCAGACCGGAGCTTCTCGGGGACAAAGAGCGTCCCCTCCGGCCACTCCACGCGGCCGTCCACGCCGACAATGAGCTCAACCCGTCGCGGCATCCCCCCGACAGTCTGCGCGACCGCAGCCCCGCCGTCGAGCGCTCCGGCTGGGGCAGGAGGTCAAACCGACTGTCTGCCCGGCACCACAGGTGGGCCCCTACTTGGCGGGCTCGAGCGCCGCCTTCGCCGCGAGGGTCAGGATGATGGGCAGCTGGCGGCGGCCGTGCTTGGCGTTCATCCGGGCGGTGAGCTGGTCCACGCCCTTGCTCGCGCCCAGCGCGGCGTTGAAGTCACGGATGTAGCGCGCGGTGCCGTCGAGCGCGGCGGTGGGCTCCTTCGGCGCGGCGCCGCTGGCCTGGTGCCCGGCGATGACCTGCGCGGGCTTGAGGGCCTTGAGCTTCTCCAGGTTCTTGAGCCAGGTCGCACGCCGCACCGCATCCGTCTCCGCGAGCCACACGTGCACGTCGAGGTAGGCGGCGTCCCCTGCGATGAGCGTCCTCGTGGAGGGCAGCCATACGGCGGTGGCAGACTCGCTCTCGGCCGCGCCCAGCTCCACCAGCTCCAGCCGCTGTCCCTCCAGCTCCAGGAAGTCCTTGGCGTACGGCCTGGGCGTGACCGGGACAGAGGTGAGGTTGGCGCCGTACATCCCCTTCCACTGCGCCAGCTTGGTGGCGGCGGTGGCCTGAATCTCCGCCGCCACCGACGGTGAAGCCAGCACCTCGGCCTCCGGGAAGGCGGCCTTCAGGACCTCGAGCCCGAAGTAGTGGTCCGGGTGCGCATGGGTGATGAAGATGACCTTAAGCACCCGCCGGGACTCCAGAAGCCGGGCGGTCAGGCGGTGTGCCTCGGCGAGGGTGAACTGGGCGTCGATGAGCACCGCGTCCTTCTCCCCGGTGATGAGCGTGGAGGTGACGAGGAAGCCTTCGGGCCCAGCGGTGAAGGCCTCCGTCTTGAGCGGGGCGGAAGAGGCGCTGGTGGCCAGGGCGAGCAACAGGAGCAGGGAGCGAGACACGGGTAGGTCCTTCGGTGGGCGGTGGCGCGGGAAGTCGCGCCAGGCGGGAGACACCCTGCGCGCGGTGGCCTTCGCGAGTAAGCGCCGGGGTGGCACCGCTCCTTTGCCTGGGCGTCAACAATCGGCGAACCTCCCGGCATGGACGCCTTCACCGAGATTGGCGTGTTCACCCGGGTGGTGGACGCGCGCAGCTTCACCCGCGCTGGAGAGCAGCTGGGGATGACCCCGTCCGGCATCAGCCGGGTGCTCTCCCGGCTGGAGGCGCGGCTGGGAGTCCGGCTGCTCAACCGCACCACCCGGAGCCTGAGCCTCACCGACGACGGGGCGGCGTACTACGCGCGGTGCTCACGGATTCTGGCGGAGCTGGCGGACGCGGACCACGCGATGGCGGAGGCGCGGAAGGCGCCACGCGGAAGGCTGCGCGTGGACGCGCCGGTGGCCATCGGCGAGCACGTGGTCGGCCCTGCCCTCCCCTCCTTCCTGGAGGCGTTCCCGGAGGTGACCGTGGACCTCTCGCTGCGCGACCATCTGATTGACCCCATCGCCGAGGGCATTGACGTGGTGCTCCGCCTGGCAGACCTCCACGAGTCAGAGCTCATCTCCCGGAAGCTGGGCACCGCGCGGCGGGTCATCGCAGGCGCACCGGCCTACTTCGCCAAGCACGGGCGTCCCAAGGAGCCCGCGGACCTGCGCCCCCACGCGTGCCTGGGGTACCTCTCCGGCGGCGCCGCGCGGGCGTGGGAGTTCAGCAGCGGCTCAGGTCCGCTCACCGTCGCGGTCTCCGGCCGGCTGCACACCAACAGCGCGGCCACGCTGCGCCGCACCGCCGCCGCGGGCCTGGGGTTGATTCAAGTGTTCGAGCACCACATCGCCGAGGACTTGCGGTCGGGGAAACTGGAGGTGGTGCTCGAAAGCCACGAACCCGAGCCGCGCCCGGTCTACGCGCTCTTCCCGCGACAGAAACACGGAGTCCCGAAGGTCCGCGTGTTCGTGGACTTCCTCGCCGCGCTCTTCCGCACGGCTGGGAGGAAGCACCCCCGTTCGGCTCGAGGAGCGTAGGCCATTTCGTCGGAGGAACAGCTGTTCTCAGTCAGGCGCCTCCCCCGCTCGCCTCGAGCGTTGCGCCGCCGGGCGCATAGTCGAGAGGTGGCGCAAACCCACGCACGGCACTTTGCCGGGTTGTTTCGAGCAGACCGAAGCGGCCCATGAGCCAAGCTCCGGAAGCACTGCCGACGTCTCGACGATGCGCCTGACGGCGCAACGCTCGACGCGAACGGGGGGAGCGCTACTTGTGCCCCTTCACGGCCCGCGGGCGCCGCTTCGGGACGACAAGCCCACGCGCCAGCCGCCGCAGCACCCTTTGCCGCTGCCGGAGCTTGTAAGCCTCATGCGAGTTGTCGCCCTCTTCGTTCTTCCGCGCGGTCTGCTCGTCGACAATCTGGAACTCCACCAGGGCGAAGCCGATGCGCCCCTTGCGCGGCCGCGCGTCGCGCTCGGGCGGCGGGAGGTACGCGTCCAGCCTCAACGGGAGATCCACCACGAAGTTGAGCACGCGGTAGCCAATGCCGGAGAACGTGTTGCCCGGGCGCCTGCGCTCGCGGTCTTCGTAGTCCGTGTCGAGGTGCAGGTCCTCCACGTGCTTGGCGAAGTTGGGGTACTTGCGCAGGAGCTCCTTGAAATGAATCAAGGTGTTCTCGGTCTGCTTGGGCACCACGAAGTTGAACGGGAACAGGCGCTGGGTCAGGAAGTAGAGGACCGGCAGGATGTCCTCGCGCCCCTTGGTGACAATCCGGAAGCGCGTCTTGTCGTAGACCTGCGCGGCCACCGTCTCCCGCTTGGCCATCAGCTTGGTGATGATGGATTCGCGCGTCTTGATGGAGTCGGTGAACTCCACGATGGGCAGGCCCTTGTCGCGCAGCTCCTGCGCCACCGCGAGCACCTTCTCCACCACCAGCTGGGAGAGCTCTGACTCCGACACGGCCAGCTTGAAGAGCAAGTCCCGCCCTTCGATGTGCTGGATGACGTGCATCACCTTCAGCACGACGCACGCAATCTTCCGCAGCCGCTTGGGCTCCTTGTGCCCGGACGCGTAGAGGAAGATGTCGTGGATTTCCTTCGGGTGGGCGATGGCCTCTGCCACCCGGTAGTTGAACGTCCGCCGCAGGTACTCCACCGCGTCCGCCAGGATGACCCGGCTCCACGCTTCATCCGCGGGCTGCGAGGGGTCCACCTGGCAGAGCCGGAGGAACCGGTCCACCTCGTCGCGTGACTTGAAGTGCAGGCGCCGCCATTCGATGACGGAGCCGCCACGCAAGATGAGCCGGATGCGCTCCAGCTCCTTGAGCCCCATCTCCGCGACGGACCTCACCGGCAGGTCGGGCAGCTTCGGCTGGAGCGGGTTGGACTTCCTCACGTGGGCGTTTCTTTTAGCGGATGCGCCCGGTGTGCCGTGAGGTGAAAGTCGCTCGAGCGCCTGAGCGCACGGCCGCGCCATGCAAGGTGGTGTGCGCGCGGGTCGGCGCTGCTGTGCGTCAGCGCAGGAAGCGCTTCAGCACTGAAACCATCCGGTCCACGTCCGCGCTCGCCGCCATCTCGCGGATGGAGTGCATGGAGAGCATGGGGTTGCCCACATCCAGCGTGCGGATGCCCAGCTCCGCCGCGGTGATGGGTCCAATGGTGCTGCCGCAGGGCAGGTCCGTGCGGACGACGAACTGCTGCGGGACGACCTCCGCCTCGCGGCAGAGTGACGCCCACAGGCCCCAGCCCTCCGCCTCCGTGGCGTAGCTCTGGTTCACGTTGGACTTCACCACCGGCCCACCGCCCAGCACGGGCCGGTGATGGGGTTCATGCTTGTCCGCGTAGTTGGGGTGGACGCCGTGCGCCATGTCCGCGGAGATGAAAAAGGAACCGGCCAGCGCCCTCAGGTAGCCATCGCGCGGGCACTCCCGCGCCAGCGCAATCCGCTCCAGCACGTCCCTCAGGAACGGGCCCGCCGCGCCCTGCGCGCTGGTGCTGCCCACCTCCTCGTGGTCATAGAGCACCACCCCACAGGTGGCCCGGCGGTCACCGCTGCCCTGCAGCAGCGCGCTCAAGCCGGCGTGGCAGGAGGCGAGGTTGTCCAGGCGCGGGGCGAAGAGCAGCTCGCCGCGCAGGCCGCCGCGCGCGGAGGGCTGCACGTCGTAGAGGCAGAGGTCGAACGCGAGCACGTCCTTCGCCTCCGCCGCCTCCGCGAGCAGCGCGGGAAAGTCGAACGCCCCGCCCTGCTCCAGCCCCAGCACCGGCGCCAGATTCTCCTGCGGGTTGAGCTTGAGCCCCTCGGCGTTGACCTGCCGGTTCAGGTGGATGGCCAGGTTGGGCACGCGGAAGAGCGGACGCCGGCCCAAATCCACAATCCGCGTCTGCGGCGCCCCGTCCCGCCCCGCCACGACGACGCGGCCGGCGAGCGAGAGGTCTCTGTCCAGCCACGTGTGCCAGAGCGCGCCGCCGTACACCTCCACGCCCAGCTGGTGGTAGCCGGCCTTCACGTACGCCGGGTTGGGCTTGAGCCGCAGGTTCGGCGAGTCCGTGTGCGCGCCCAGCAGGCGGAAGCCGGCCCGCTCCAGCGGCTCCTGGCCCACCTGGAAGGCCGCCAGGCTGCTGCCGCCGCGGATGACATAGAAGCGGTCGCCCGGGGCGAGGGTCCACTTCTCCCGCTCGTCCAGCCAGCGGTACCCGCCCGCCTCCAGCCTGCGCGAAGCCTCCTCCACCGCGTGCCACGGCGTGGGGGATGCGTCGATGAAGGTCAGCAGGTCGTCGGCGAGGTCAGTGCTCAACATGGCGCGCGAGGATAGCGGGCAGAAGTCCACGCCTGGGCGCGAAAGCGAAGTGGCCCGCCCGCCGAAGAAGGCGACGGGCGGGCCACGGTGACGTCAGGTTCTGGAGGGCTACCAGGTGGCGCAGACGACGTTGGAGCTCTTCGTCGCGTCGCCCGCCGCGGTGATGTAGACCGCGCCCGGACCGGTGTCGCGACCGCAGACGCCGACCTTGATCTCCCCGTACGTCTGACCGGAGGTGGGCATCTGGGCCTCGAACGAGGGCTCCACCCAGTTGCCGGTGAACCGGAACTTGATCTGCGGCTTGTAGGTGGCGAACGTGGTGCTGTTGAGGAACGCCGTGGGCGCGTAGTACTGGATGGTGAAGACGGTCTTCTTCAGGCCGTCGCCGCACTCGGTGGTGGTGTTGGAGGTCGCAGAGCCCACCGCGGTGACCGCCCGGATGACCGGCGCGGCCTTGGCGGCCTTGTTCCACGTCGGGGCGGTGCTGCCCTCGGTGCAGGTGCCCACCGGCGCCGCAACGCAGCTGCTGGCGGTGCCGCAGAGGTCGCCGTAGGCGCAGGTGTCCGGGCCGCCGGAGGTGCCAATCGTGGTAGTGGCCTGGTTGCAGGTCGTCCCCATCGTCCCGCCGCTGCACTTGCCGGTGGTGGTGTTGCAGGTGCCGCCATTGCACTGGCCGTCCGCCGTGCACTTGTCGCGGCAGATTTCAGTGGTCCCGGAGTAGCAAATCTTCCCGGTGCCGCAGAGCGCGTCGGTGGAGCAGCCGCAGATCTTCGCACCGCTGCTGCCGGCGTCCGCGCCGCTCGAGGCCCAGGGGGCCGCGATGCAGTTCTTCTGGGTGGAGTCCTGGTCGCAGTCCGCGGTGATTGAACATGTCTCAACACAGACATTCGCGGTCTTATGACAGACAAGGTCCGTCTTGCAGTCGGCGTCTGCAGTACAGGCGCCGCCCACGGCGGTGGTGCCCCCTGTGCCGTCCGGACCGCACGCGTTCAAAGAAAAGCCTGCGAGCGCCGCAACGACAAAAGCGAGCGTTGAGTTCTTCCATTGCATCGTGTGTTCCCTCCTCGGGGTTCAAATCGCCGTCGAATGGCGCCTGCAGATAGTTCTGCAGGCCAACGGTGTCAACGAGCGTCGACCGGCCGGAGACGCAATAAACGCACCGATATCCAGTCGAGAACACCAGACGAGATTTGCACGACTTGTGGAGCGCGCGGCCCCGGGCGAAACGCGCGTTTCACGACACGCGCGTCACACCTCGTGGGGCTTTAGAACTTGAAGGGGAAGTTGATTGGATCGCCCTGCGTCTTGTGGCGCGGGAACGACCAGCCCTTGATGAGGCTGCTCATGCACACGGCCATGTGAGACGACTTGAACTCGTCGGTCTGCGCAGAGACGGCCGAGGTCCGCCCGCTGGTCAACACGGTGAAGCGCATCACCAGCGTGCCGGAGATGTCCGGGTCCTTCGCCTTCTGCTCGTTCACGCAGCGGACGATGGCGGGCTTGTTGCTCACCACCACCTGCATGACCTCCGCCTGGCCCAGGCTGTCCGGGACATCCGCGCCCTGACCGGGGGCCGGCGGGACGTAGACCTCCTTCTTCTTCTTGGGCTCGTCGGAGTCCGCGGCCTTCTTCTTGTCCTTGTTGAAGAGGCTGTCGAACTCGTCATCAGAGCCGCTGGCCTCAGGCACGGGCTTGGAGGGCTTCTCCTTGTGCGCGCTGATGGTCTCCCCTTCGTCACCCTTGGGAGGCGCACGGTCCGCACTCGCCACCCTCGGCCGGCGCGGCGTGTCGCTCTCGCGGGGGCCCGCTGGGGTGACCGTGGCCACGGGCGGGAGCGCCGGGGCCGGCGTCGGCGTGGGCGCCGGCGCGGCGGTGGTGGGCGCGGGGGTGTTGGCGGCCAGCGGCTGACCCTTCGCGTCCGTGGGAGGCGGAGGCATCTTCACCTCCGGCTTGGCGGCGGCGGGGGCCGGCAGGGCCGGCGCTGCGGCGATGGGCGCGGAGCCCTGCTGCGGCGCCTGGCGGCCGATGACGAGGAACAGGACCAGACCCACCAGCGCCAGGACGGAGACGCCCGCCACGATGAGGCCGATGGCCAGGCCCTTCGACAGGCGGTGCTCGGCGGGCGGCGGAGCCGCGTAGGACGGGTACGCGGGCGCATAGGAGGCGGAGGCCGGGAAGGACTCCATCCCCATCCCCGCAGGAGGCTGAGGCAGCCCGCCACCGCGCATGGCGACGTCGGTGCCCGCCGGCGCGTGCTTGCCGCTGCCGTTGCTGACCGCGGGCTCGCCAGGCAGGTCCAACAGGCCGCGCGTGGCGCTGGCGGGCTCCGCTGGAGCAGGCCGCGGCGCGGGCTTGGCCATCGCGTCAATCTCTTCCTTCACCAGCGAAGCGAGCGCGCTGGCGGCGGACGGCTTCCAGCTGCCGCTCTCCTCCACCGGCGCGGTGGCCAGCATCGGCACTTCGGAGCGGACCGTCTTGGTCATCCCGCCCGCGCTGAAGGCGGACTCCACCGGGACGGTCACCACCTGGGCCTTGGCAGCCGCCGGGGCGACAATGGTCGGCTTGGCGGGCTTGGGCGCCAGCTCGGAGGCCAGCTCCTCCACCTCGGAGAGCGGCATCCAGTCCGAGAACCCGGCGCGCCAGCACAGCGAGTCCGGGCCAATTTCGCCGCGGTCCCAGAGGTCCTTGAGCTTCTCCACGGTGAGCGGGCCGGTCTGCTTCTCGTCGATGGCGACGAACCAGTCCTGCGGCACCGCGTGGCCGTTCTTCTTGCCGTTGGAGCCGTTGGGCGAAGCCAGCCCGGACTCCTCCGCCAGCTTCTTCACCGTCTCCGAGTCCAGCACCCGCGTGGAGAGCCGGTCATCGTCCTCGGAGCCGAGCGCGAGGTCCGCCTTCGCCGCGTCCACCGCAGCTCCGGTGGGGATGGGGTTCGGACCGGTCTTCAGGACCTGGTCGAACACCGCGCCAATCTCGTCCTCCTCCACGCTGGAGAGGAAGTTCTTCGCGTCCTGCGCATGGCCGTTCTGGCCGTTCTGGCTGGACCGCTCGGGCTCCGCGCCGTTGGCGAACACCGTCTGCCCGGGGTTGGTGGCTTCCGACTCGGCAGGGGGCGAGAGGCCGGACTCCGCGAGCGGGTTCGAGAGCACCTGCGTGGCGCCCTCCTCCCCCTCATCCATCGGGGGCGGGGGGGGGGCGGAGGCGTTGGCGTCCGCCTTCCGAACGAGGATCACGAAACCGCACTTCTTGCAGCGAACCTTGACCCCTTTAGCGCCGACTTTCTCGTCGCTGATCATGTACTGCGCGCGGCAACTGTCACAGACGAATCGCATCGTCGCCCTTGAGGGCCCAGAAAGGCCGGTAGAAACTCGTGAAAGCGTAGAGGTGCCCATGGGGGGGGTCAAGCGGACAGCCCGCGTCTATTGACCTCCTGTTCGGACGGCCTCCAAGCCTGTTCCGTTCCCCTTTGCACCCGGGCGGATCCCCTCGCCCGAGCGGGGCGGTTCTACTACTTGCGCACCTGAACCTCCACCTGTGTACCCACCGCCGCGCGCAGCGCATGTAGGTCTTCGGACAGCGCAAACACCATCAAATCCCGGATTTTGGACCGCGCCGGCACGCGGAAGGCCGCGCCGCTCTCCCCCATCACCATCTTCTTCACCGGCTCCACTTCGCCCGCCACGAAGAGCCCGGTCCGGACCGCGGTCAGCTCCGCGCCTTCCAGGTAGCCGCGAAGGTCGTTGGGTGTCGCACTCCGGAGGTATTCGTGGGTGACGCGGGCCAGCGCGGCGCGGGCCGGCTCCGGCAGGGTCTTCTCCAGCGCCCGCCGTTCATTGGCGCGCGCAGTGGGGTCCGCGGTGAAGCGGAAGTTCTGCACCGAGAGGCTGATGGCCGCTTGCAGCACCGCCTCCAGCCGCTCCGCCGAGAGCCGCTGGCTCAGCGCCAGCTCCGGCCGCAGGAGCGCCATCGTCCGGCCGAGCAGGTAGTAGACCTCCTTCTGCCCGGCCTCGCTGAAGAACTTCCCGCCCACCTTCAGGCAGACCGGCTGCGTGTGGCAGATCTCAACGCCCAGCATGGGCTCCGGCGCCGGTTCACTGGAGCGCTTGGCCATCCGTTCCCGCGTGGCGACGAGGAACGGCGAGAACAGCTCCACCGTCTCCATCCCCAACAGCCGCGCGACGTAGCGGTAGTGGTGGATCTGGTACTCCTGCGCGGACGCGACATCGATGCGGTGGCGCTTGGGGTTGATTTGATAGTGCGTCAGCGGCACGCCGTAGAGCGCCCCGGCCTGCTCGTAGAGGATGGCCATCAATTCGCCGATGGGCCCGCGCACCTTCGGGTGGAACAGGTGCGTGGACCAGAGCCGGTCCGTCAACGCCCGCTGCGCCACTTCCTTCTTCTTCGCGTAGGGCGTGAGCTTGGTCAAAATCTCCCGCTCGCCCTCGCCTGACTCGCCGATGAGCCCCGCCGCCACCTGCGCCGCGAGGTACGCCGAGTCGTAGTCCTTCCGCTTCGCCGCAAGCTCCGCCAACGCGGACACCACCTTGCCGGGATTGGTGGTGTTGGGCAGCGCCCGCCGGTACGCGGCCACCGCTTTCTCTTCGTTGCCCGGCTTCTGCGCCGCGAGCTCTCCGTACACCTCCTGCACCTGCGCGTCCTCGGGCGCGCCGGCGGAGACCACCTGGTACGCCATCAGCGCGCCGTCCGGGTTCTTCAGCACGCGCAGGTAGAGGTCGCCCAGCGCCTTCCAAAGCGTCATCCGCGCGGCGTGCGTGTCCTCCGTCTTCGGCAGCCGCTGAATCATCCGCGCGTAGTTCTCCTCCAGCTGCTTCCACTGCTTCTGCTTGCCCAGCAGGGATTCGATGGCCGAGAAGGCCTCGATGAAGCGGTGGTCCATGTCCAGCGCGGCGTTGAACGCGTGGACCGCGCGGTCCACCTCCTTCAGCTCATCCCGGGCAATCTCTCCCAGCGCGAAGTACACGCGCTTGGCCTTCGCCGGCTGCTTCTGCAGCGAGGCCTGCTTGAGCATCCGCTCCAGAATCTCCGCCGCCTTCGGCCCCTGCCGCGTCTCCCGGTAGAGCACGTAGAGCGCGTCCATCACGTCCAGATGGTCCGGCGCAATCTTGTGGGCGCCGACGTACGCGTCGATCGCCATGTGCGCGTCCTTCAGCTTCTCCCGCGCCAACATGCCGAGCTCAATGCACATCCCCAGCTTAGCGTCGCCATCGAGCACCGAGACCAGGCTCTGCCGGTACTCGGCCGCCTTGTCCCACTTGGCCGCGGAGTCGGCCAGGCCGATGAGCGCCCGGAGCGACGGGTCGTGCCCGGGGTCAATGGAGAGCGCCTTTTCGAAGTGGTTCTGCGCGCGGTCGTACTGCTTGAGCAGGTTGTGGACGTCGCCCAGGCCCCAGTAAATCTCCACCACCTCCAGGTCCGTCAGGTCATCCCGGTGGTGGATGAGGATGGTCTGGTAGACCTTGAGCGCCTCCTCGTACCGCTTGGCCTGGACGAGGAGATTGCCCAACCCCTCCAGCGCCGGCAGGTACGTGGCGTCCAGCTGGTACGCGCGCTCGTAGGAGGCCAGCGCCTTCTGCTTGCTGCCCAGCTTCTCGCCGACGTAACCCAGCCGGTAGTACTGGCGGCACAGCTCCTTGCTGACGCTGCCCTCGGGGTCATTCGCCGCGCGCTCAGTCATCCGCGCCACGACGATGTCCAGCATCCGCTCTCCGCCCTGCCAGTTCTCCTTGGCGATGTAGATGTCCGCCAGCGGCCGGGCCACGTCCTCGGAGTCCGGCGCCAGCCGGATGGCCTCCTCGTACCAGTGGAGCGCGCCGTCCCGGTCGTCCTTCTTCTCCGAGTAGTACCGGGCCACCTCCAGCAGCGCGCGGCTCTTGGCCTCCGGGTCTTCGGTCTCCTCGGCCTCCTGGACCAGCGCCTTCTCGTAAGAGCCCCAGTCCTTCTCAATCTCGTGGATGCCCTTGAGCGCGCGGATGCACGGCAGATAGGCGGGGTCAATGCGCAGCGCCTGCAGGTAGCAGGACTTGGCGCTGCCGGGGTCCAGCAGCATGTCTTCGTTGATCTTCCCCATGCGGTGGTACAGCTCCACCGCCTCCGCCGTGTTGCCGGCCACCTGCGCCTCGCGCGCCAGCATGTCGAGCGCGAAGGGCCAGTTGCCGCTGCGCTCGTAGAGCGTCCCCAGGGCGTGCATCGCCGGGCGGCTGCGCGGGTTGAGCTCCAGCGCGTGGTGATAGGTGTTCACCGCCCGGTCCACCTGCCGCAGCTGCTGGTGGAACACGTCGCCCATGTCCACCCAGATTTCCGCCTGCTCTTCCAACGTCGGGCAGAGCGCCACGTGCCGCTCCAGCACGCCGATGAGCTCCTCCCAACGCCCCTGCGACCGGCGCAGCCGCTCCAGCGACTTGATGGCCTGGAGGTTCTGCGGGTCGATGGAGAGCACGCCTTCGATGCAGGCGTCCGCATGGCCGAGGTTCTGGTACTTGTCCTCCCAGATGGAGGCGCTCTTGAAGAGCACCTTCACCCGCTCCCGGTAGTCCTGCGACAGCTCCAGCTGCCGTTCGTAGACGGCGAGCAGATCCGCCGGGCGGTCCAGCTTCGTGTACAGGCGCTCCAGCGCGTCCAGCGCTTCGCGGTTGCCGGGGTCAAACTCCAGCGCCACCCGGTAGCCCTCGACGGCGCCCTCGTCGTCGCCCATCTCCCGCTCGTAGACGGCGGAGACCTCCACCTGGATGGCGGAGCGGTGCTCGGGGCTCCCGGCGAGGTCTCTCGCGCGCAGCAGCGTGTTGGCGACGTCCACCCACTGCTTCTGCCGGCGGTAGAGCTGGGTCAGCGTGGCCAGCGTCTCCGCGTCCGCCTCCAGCTCCAGGCCGCGCAGCAGCGCCTGCGCCGCTTCGAACGGGTCCTGCAGCAGCTCGTCGAAGACCCGGGCAATCTCGCGCAAGATCCGCTTGCGCTCCTCGATGGAGCCGGCGGCCTCCAGCTTCTGCTCCAGCGCGACGATGTACTCCTTCTCGCGCCCGCGCCGGCTGAACATCCCCGCCAGCGCGTCCAGCGCCGTGGCGTTCGTCGGGTCAAACTCCAGAATCTTCCGCAGCGCACCCTCGGCCGCGCTGGGGTCATCCAGCTTCTGGTCGTGCACCCGCGCCAGCGTCAGGTACAGCTTCTCCGCCAGCGGCCCGCGCGGCAGCGCGTCGCCCACCTCTTCGTAGACGGCGGCCAGTTCGTCGTAGCTCTCCGTCTCCTCGGCCAGCCGCTCCACCTCTTCGCGGATGCCGTCGTCCGCGGCGTCCAGCTGCAGCGCCCGGCACATCACCAGGAACGCCACGTCCTTCTGCCCGAGCTTCTGCTCCTGCACCCGCGCGAGGTCGCGCATGGTGGCAATCTTCTCGTCCTCGGTGACCAGGTGCGGCAGGTAGCGGTCCTGCACCTGCGCGTAGGCGCGCCAGTCGTTGTGCTTGCTGTAGAGCTTGGTGGCGTGCTCGAAGGCCGTGCGGTTGGCCGGGTCCAGCTCCAGAATCTTCTCCAGCGCAGGCCCCGCACTCTCCGGCTTGGCGGCCGGCCCCGTCCAGAGCTCCCCCACCTGGAACAGCGTGGCCACCGCCTGCTCCCGGTCCTCCAGCCGCAGCTCCACCTCGGCGCGCAGCTCCAGCGCGCGCACCGCGTCGCCGTAGGCCTTGAGCGCCAGGAAAATCTGATGAACGCGGTTGAGCTCGTTGATCTGGTGCGGCTCCACCTCCAGCGCGCGCCGCGCGGCGTCCAGCGCCTCTTCGCGCCGCCCCATCTCTGCCAGGACTTCAGCCAGGCGGATGCGCAGGTTCTTCACGCCCTCCGCCCCGTCCTGCAGCGGCACCAGCCGGCGCAGCACGGTCACCAGCTCTTCGCGCTTCTTGAGCTCCTCGTAGATGTCCCGGAGGTTCTCCAGCGCCCCGCGGTGGCGCGCGTCCCGCTCCAGCGCCGCGCGGAAGTACGGGATGGCGTCCTCCGGACGCCCGAGCATCCGGTAGAGCACCCGCCCCAGCCGGTCGTTCAACCGCACCAGTTCGCGCGGGTCCACCGTCGCCGCGAGCTTGCCCGCCAGGAGGTCTTTGAGCTCCTCGTTGCGCTGGGCCTTCTCCAGCATCCCCTCCAACGCCGCGAAGGCCTGCTCGTTGCGCGGGTTCTTCGCCAACAGCTCCCGGTAGATGTCGATGGAGTGGGAGACGTCGGAGAGCCCGTCGGCCGACACCTGCGCCATCCGGGAGAGGATGCGCTCCCGCTCCGGGCCCTGGGTGAGCTCCCGCTGCAGCTTGAGGATGGCGTACAGCCGGTCGTTCTTCTGCGAGGCCTCGTAGATCTGCTCAAGCAGCCGCGCCGCCGCCAGGTGCGTCTTGTCGATCTCCAGAATCCGCTCGTACGCCTCCGCCGCCCGCTCCGGGTCTTCCAGCATCTCCTGGCACAGCTGGCCCAACCGGAACAGCAGGCCCACCTTCTCCTGCGGCTCCGGCGTCAGCTGCGCCAGTGCGTCCAGAATCTCCGCGCCGGGGATGGGCTTGTTGAGCTGGTTGTAGAGCCGGTCCAACGCGGGCAGCGCGCGGTCCCAGACGGAGGGATCCAACGCCCGCGCCTTCTCGTAGAACATCGCCGCGCGCTCGGCCTCATGCAGCTTCTGGTCGAGGATGTGGCCCAGCTTGAGGCAGACCTGCGCGGCGTCCGCCGCCTCGGCGATGCGCGGCAGCTCCTCCTCGTACGCCGAGGAGAGCTCGTCGTAGGTCTTCGCCGCCTCCGCCGCCAGCTCCAGCCGCTTGCGCAGCTCCGGGTCGTTCGGGTCTTCCTTGAACGCCCGGTAGAGCGCCAGGTACGCCAGCTCCGGCTCGCTCTGCGCCTGCCGCAGCGTCGCCAGCTCCACCAACAGCGTCTTGCGCTCCAGGCTGTCCGGAGACACACCCACGCGAACTTCCAGCAGCTGGGCCAGCTTCCCGGCCTCGCCGTTGGCGCGGTACGCCGTGAGCAGCACCTCCACCGCCGACTGGTTGGTGGGCTCCTTCGCCACCATGCCTTCCATCCGCGCCAGCGTCCCGGCGTGGTTGGGCTGCACGGAGAGAATCTCCGTGTACAGCGCGATGGCGCCGAACTTGTCCATCAGCTTCGCTTCGCGCAGCGTGCCCAGCCGGAACTTGAGCTCGATGGCGCTCTCCGGCGGCAGCAGCTGGATGCGGCGGTTGAGGACGTCCGCCAGCTCCGGCCAGCGCTCCTGCTTGTGGCAGAGCTGATCCATCCGCTCCAGCGCCGCCGCGTCGTCCGGGCGCAGCTCCAGCAGGCGCCGGAAGGTGGCCAGCGCGCCCAGCGCGTCCTGCAGGTGCTCATCCTGGAGCGACCCAATCTGGAAGAGCAGCGCCGCGCGGCGCGGGGTCTCCTCCGTCATCGCCAGCTGCCGGCGCAGAATCTCCAGCAGCTCCGGCGCCCGGCCCATCTGGCCGTACAGCTTGCCCACCGTCTCCAGCGCGTCTGGATCCGACGGCGCCAGCTCCAGCACCCGCCGCCAGCTCTCCACCGCCGCCTGCGGGTCATTCTCCTGAATCTGCATCCGGCCCAGCGCGCGGAACAGGTTCGCCCGGGACTTGTCGTCGCTCGCCTTGGTAGCGACTTCGGTGAGCAACGAGGCCAGCTCTTCCACCGCGCCCGCCGGCTCCACGTACTTCACGCACAGGGCCAAGGAGCGCTCATCGTCCGGCAGCTCGCGCAGCGCGCGGGTGGCGAACAGGAAGGCCATCTCCGCGTTCTCCATCGCGCCCGCGTAGATTTCAGCAATCTTGCAGAGCAGCGCCGCGCGCTCCTGCGCCACGGGCTCCATCGACGCCCGCGACTCCAGCATCTGGACCAGCTTCAGGTGATCCCCGCCGGTGGTGAAGATGGGCTCCAGCGCCGTCGCCGCCTCGCCGCGCAGCGGGCTCTCCGACCGGGCCATCTCCTCCAGCGCGCCCACCGCGCCGGGGTGCGCCGGGCGGCGCCGCAGCACCTCCTCGAACAAATCCAGCGCGCCGCGTGGGTCCCCCAGCCGGGCCAGCTTCAGCCGGCCCAGCCGCACCATGAGCTCGAAGGCCTCCTCGAAGGCCTTGCGGCCCTCGGCCAGCTGCACCTCGCGCGAGAGCAGCGTGGCCAGCTCTGCGTAGCGTTCGCTCTCCGCCAGCACGCGGGAGAGGAACTTGATGGCGTTGGGGTCATCCGGCTTGCGCTGCAGAATCTGCTGGTAGCTCTCCGCGGCCAGCGCCTTGTCGGAGAGCGTCTCCTCTGCCAGGTGCGCCAATTCGAAGAGCAGGGTGATCTGCTGCGCCGCGGACTGCTCCAGCGCCACCTGCCGCTTCATCACCAGCGCCAGCTCTTTGAAGCTGGACGTCTTGCGGTGCAGCCGCGCCAGCGCCTCCAGGACCTGAGGGTTGCCCTGCTCGCGCTGGCTGACCTCTTCCCAGGCGCGCGCGGCCAGCTCCGGCCGCGAGAGCCGCTCGCCGTAGAGCACCGCCAGCCGCTGCCAGAGGGAGAGCGAGAGCGCGGGCGAGACGCCCTTCTCCAGCTGATCCTCGTAGGCCGCCGCCAGCTCTTCAAACGCGCCGGTGTCCGCCGCCAGCCGCTCCAGCTCCTCGCGCGCGCCGCCGGACTCCGGGTTCTCCGTGAAAGCCCGCATCCGCGCCGCGAAGGCCAGCGCCTTCTGGCCCAGAGACTCGCGCAGGTTGGCCACCTCGTTGATGAGCTCCGCGCGCTTCCCCGGCGCCGCGGCGATGAGCCGCAGGTCCAGCACGTCCACCAGCTTCCGGGTGTCGTTGACGCTCCGGTAGTACGGCTCCAGCAGGCGCGCCGCGTCCTGCCGCACCTGTTCGTGCGCGAGCAAGCGCTCCAGACCCGCGATGGCCGCCGCGTCCCCGGGGGAGAGCTCCAGCACCTGCCAGTACGCGGTCACCGCGCCGCCGGCGTTGCCCTCCTTCTCCAGCAGCTGCGCGCGCCGCGCCACGTAGAGCCGCTTGGCCGCCGCGTCCTCCGCCAGCGCGCCCAGCTGGTCCAGCACGTCCGCCTGCTCGGAGAGGCGGTGCGTCTTGCCGAAGAGCCGGTCCAGCGCCTCCAGCCCGCGCTTGTTGATGCGAATGGAGAGCGCCTGGCGGAGCGCGTCGATGGCCGGGCCTTCGTCTCCCGCCATCTCGTACGCCTCACCGGCGCGCAGGAGCAGCTCCAGGCGTTCAGACGGGTCCTGCGCCAGCTGCGCCTTGCGCGCGTAGACTTCCGAGAGGCTCTTGGCGTTCTTGCTCTTCTCGTAGAGCTTGCCCAGCGCGTCCAGCGCCTGCCGGTCCTGCGGTACCTGCTCCAGCAGCTGCTTCCAGAGCCGGATGGCCTCGTCCGGCTGGGAGAGCCGCTCGCGCAGCTCCGCCGAGCGCCGCACCAGCGGCAGAGACGCTTCGTCCCCGGGCGCCGCTTCCGAGAGCGCCGTCTCGTAGATGTCCGCCAGGTCTTCAAACGAGTCCGTCAGCCGCGCCAGCCGCTCCAGCTCTGGCCGGATGCTCTCCCGGTCCACCCCCGCGGCGAAGGCGCGCAGGGCGGACATGAAGGCCAGGTCCGGCTGGCCCAAATCCCGTTCGTAGATGGCGCGGATCTCCGCCGCCAGCCGGCCCTTCTCCGCCGCCAGCGCCGTCTCCATCCGCGCCTGCCGCAGCGCCACGCGGCGGTCATGGTCCCCGCTCTGCGCCAGCACCGGGTCCAGGACTTCCAGCGCGGCGGCCGAGTCCGGCGCGTGCGCCATCGCCCAGTGCTCCAGCGCGCTGCGCGCCCCGGCGTGGCTGGGGTCCTCGGTGACAATCTGGCGATACAGCTGCAGCGCGCTCGCGAAGTCGTTGAGCTGCTGGCGCAGCTGCGCCAGCTTGAACGCGAACTCCCGGCCCTGCGGGCTCTGCCCCTCGTGCGCGCGGCGCAGCTCCAGCGCGAAGGCCAACTCCTGAGGCCGCTGCAGGTCGTGGTACAGCCGCTCCAGCGACGCCGCGGCCTCGCGGTCCAGCGGGTCTCTCTCGGCGATCTGCCGCCACGCCGCCGCCGCGCTCTCCTTGTCGGTCAGCCGCTGCTCGTGCAGCACCGCCGCCTCGCGCAGCAGGGCAATCTTCTCCGAAGGCTCCGTTACCAGGTCCGCCTGCCGCTCCAGCACGTCCGCCAGCGCCGCCCACTCCTCGCTCGCCCGGTGCAGCCGGGAGAGGCTCTTCAGCGCTTCGACGTTCTTCGGCTCCGCCGCCAGGACTTCGCGCAGGTGCGAGATGGCGCCCGCCCGGTTGTCCAGCTTCTTCTCGTAGACCTCGGCCAGCTCGCGGTGCAGCGCGGGCTTCACCGCGGAGGCGCCCTCGCTGACCAGGAGCTCGCCAATCACCTCGGCGAAGGTGTCCAGCGCGTCCGCGTCCTCCGCCGCCTGGCGGGCAGCGTTGCGCAGCGTGGTGTCCGCCGGCGCCAACCTCAGCGCGCGCGCCAGGCAGGTGAAGGCCAGCTCCGGCTGCCGCAGCTGGTGCAGGTGCACGTACGCGGCCTGCTTGAGCGCCAGCACCTTCTCCAGCGAGTCCTGCGCCGCCTCGGCGATGACGTCCAGCGCCTGGACCAGCTTGCGGTGGTCCTTGGACGCCTCGTACGCCGGCACCAGCGCGCGGGCCGCCTCTTCGCGGCACACCACGTCGGTCAGGAGGTGTTCCAGCGCGGCCAGCGCGTCCGGGTCATTCGGCCGCTGCGCCAGCAGGTCCGAGTACGTCTTCACGGCCTCCGCGCGGTCGCCCAGCGACGCCTCCAGCACCTGCGCGCGCCGCAGGTTGAGGCGCGAGGCCTGCTCTGTGTCCCCCGCCGCGGTGGCCAGCTCAATCTGCCGGCCCAGCGCGGTGGCGAGCTCACTCATCCGGCCGCCCTGCTCCAGCAGCTGGCACAGGCGGGGCAGCAGCTCTGCCTCGTTCGCGCCCGCCTTGATGGCCTCCTGCAGCGCCCCGGCGCCCTCGCGCGGGCGGTTGAGCTCTGAAGAGATTTCCGCCAGGCGCACGTAGAGCGCGGCCTTCTCGTGCGGCTCGGCCAGCAGAATCTGCCGGCGGAGCACCTCATCGGTCTCCGTGAAACGGCCGGCGCGGGCGTACACGTCCATCAGCCGCGCCAACAAGTCCGGGCGGTCCGGCGAGCGCACCAGCGCGCTCTTGAGCGCCTCCGCCGCGTCATCCACCGCCCCGCCCTCCTCGGCGAGCGCGGCGGCGTGCAGCGTGAGCGCGGAGCCCGCCGCGGCGTCCTGCACCTTGCCGCCCAGGTCCACCAGGAAGCGCGCCAGCTCCGCGTGCGCGGAGAGCTCCCGCGCCAGCCGGGTGGCCTCTTCGAGGAACTTCGCGTCCGACGCGTCCACCGACAGGCCGCGCAGCCGGAACTCGAACGCCGCGCGGCTGTCCGCCAGCTGCCCCTCGTGCGTGGTGGCCAGCAGCTCCAGCAATTCCTTCTGTTCGCCCTTCTCCTGCACCGTGGAGAGCTGCACCAGGAGAGAGGCCACCTGCCGCTGGTGGTCCCCCGTCTTCGCGTAGTGCGGCGCCAGCGCCTTGGAAATCTCCAGCTGCCGGATGCCCTGCGCGGCCAGCCGCTCCAGCCCACCGGTCACGCCGGCGTTCATCACGCCCTCACGCAAAAGCCCGAGGTACAGCTCCGCCGCCTCCTCCTTGCGCGAGAGCCGCTCCGCGTACAGCTGCGCCAGGCGGGCCTTCCACTCCTGCCGCTCCGTGCGGGCCTCGGTCAGCGTGGCCAGCCGCTCGGCGACTTTGGCGACCTCGTCCCACTGCGAAAGCGTGGCGCAGGTGGCCCCCAGCCGCTTGAGCGTGGGGACGTCCGCGGGGTTGAGCTCCAGAATCTGCCGGTAGAGCGCAATCGCCGCCTGGGGGTCCGCCGCGGACCCTTCCAGCTTGCGCGCTTCGGCCTCCAGCGCCGCGCGGGCTTCGGAGGCACTCGGCATTGCGGGGGCCACTGCCTTGGAGAGCGTCATCAGCGCCGCCTTCGCGTCCGCGTCGGAGGGAGCGCGAGTGAGGACCTCCTTCCATGCCGCGGCGGCCTCCTCGCGCTGGTTGAGCGTGGTTTGCAGCAGCTGCGCGAGGTTCTTCCACAGCGGGACGGCAGAGGCCTTAGGGGCGATGGTCGCCGCGCGCCGCAGCGAGCCCGCAAGCTCCGGCTCTGCGCCGGCCTTCTTCGCGGTGTCCACCACGCCCTGGATGAGGCTGGTCCGGGCGGGGTCCAGCGCCAGCGCGCGGGAGAGCGCGTTGAACGCGTCCCGCGGGCGGCCGCTCTCTTCGTAGAGCATGGCCACGCCCTCGCAGAAGGCGATGCGCTCATTGAGCGGGCTGGGGGCGAAGAGGGCCAGGTCCATCACCGGCTCCAGCTTCGCCAGGTCCTCCTCGGCGGCGAAGATCTTCGCCAGCCGAAACGCCGCCTGCGCGTTGGAGGGCTCCGCCTTGAGCGCCGCTTCCAGGTGCGCGCGCGCGGCGGCTTCATTCTTGAGGACGTTGCCGCACAGGTCCGCCAGCCTCAGGTGCAGCGCCACCTGCCCGGCCCGGTCCTTCACCGTGGTGAGGTACTTCTCGTAGAGGCCGACGGCCTCCTCCGCGCGCCCAGCCTCGAGGAGCAGCTCCGCGCACAGGCCCGCGGCCTCCGCGCGCGAGGGGTCCAGCTTGGCCGCCTTCTCGAACGCGGCAAGCGCCGCCGCGGCGTCTCCCTGCTTCGACAGGCGCAGCACGCCCGCGCGCACCCAGAGGTCCACCTGGGCGTTGCGCTCCTTGCTCTCGCCCGCCAGCTTCTCCAGCTGGAGGATCATCGGGGCGAAATCGCCCTCTTTCTCCGCCAGCTTCTCCAGCAGCGTGAGCGCCTCCGGCATGGCCGGCCAGAGCAGGAAACAGCGGTCCAGCGCCTCCTTCACCTTCGCCGCGCCCGCGCCCTCGTACCAGGCGTGCAGCTTGGCCACGAGCAGCGACAGTCGCGCCGCCGCCTTCCGGTCACGCTCTTCCAACGACTGGGCACGCAGCGTGCGCACGCGGTCCCGCCAGGTGTGCTCCGCCTTCTGCAGGTCCTGCTTCACCTGCTCGACGGCGGGCGACTTGGGCTCCAGCGTTTGTGCGAAGTGCAGCGCCTTGGCCGCGAGCGCGTGCTCTGTCGGGTCCTCCACCAGCCGCTGCGCGAAGGCGATGTATTCGGCCGCCATCCCTTCGTCGCCCAGCGACGCACGCTCCCGCTGCAGGGATTCGAACGCGGGGAGGAAGCGGAAGTCGGCGAGGAAAATCTGCCGGATGCGCTGGAACGCGGTGCGGTCCAGCGGGTTGGCGCGCGTGGCCAGCTGCAGGCACAGGATGGCGCGGTCCCGCTTGCCCAGCTTCTGCTCGTGGAGATCCGCCGCCTTCAGCAGGTAGGACGCGGCCGCCGGGCCGCTGAGCGTCGTGGCAATCCGCTCCAGCATCTCCGCCAGCGCCGCGGGCTCCTGGCGCTGTTCGAAGAGGGCGGCCAGCCCGGCGAGGGTCTCTTGCCGCGTGGGCGCAAAGAGCAGCGCCTTGCGCAGGAGTACCTCGGCGCGCGCGGGGTTTTTCAGCCGGTCGCGCGCCAGCTCGCCCGCACGGGTGAGCAGCGCGGCGGCTTCTGCGGCCGTGACGTCGCGCGCCCGCCCCTCGTAGAGGCGGATCAGCTCTTCGACACGGCCTGCCTTTTCGAGCGAAGCCTCGACCTCGGCGAACGGTCGCTCATCGGCTCCGCGCTCAACGCCACGCCCCTCAGCACCCGGGGCGACCTTCAATTGTCGTTTGTCCATGGGGACTTGCGCCGGCAAAACTCTAGCGTTCGCAGCCCCCCCGGGCAATTGATCGACCCGGGTTCGAGAGGTCGTTTCCTCAGTGTTCTTGCTCGGTTGCCGCAGTGGCGGGCGGGCTGTCCGACAGCTCCGCAGCCTCTGCCTCGGTGGGGGCGGAAGGCGTCGTCACCGCAGGAGGTGGGAGGGCCGCCACGCGCTCCGCGGCCGCCTTGTCCCCCGTGCGCTGATAGAGCTCGATGGCCTTGGGGTATTGCCCCAGCGCTTCAGCCAGTTGCGCGGCCTTGGCCCAGTCCGCGGCCTGCTCATACAGCGGCAGCGCGCGGTCCTTCCGGTCCGCCTGCTCCCAGGCCTGGGCCGCGGCGGTCGGCTCCCCGAGCAACTCCAGCCAGCGCGCCCGGTGTGGGTGCTGGCCCGACTTCTCGGCCACCTCCAGCTCCTTCTTCGCCAGCGCCAGCGCTTCGGCGTCCAGCTTGGCCTTCTGCAGGAACCGGAACGCCTTCGGCGCGGGCAGCGCGGTGAGCGTCTCCACTGCCTTCTCGCGCGCCCCGGCCGCCAGGTGCAACAGCGCCGCGCCCAGCCGGTCCCCGCGCTCAATCAGCTTGGCAATCTCCAGCGCCCGCACCCGCGCGACGCCGGAGGTGTCCTTTGCGCGCTCGAACGCCTTGCGCGCCTGCGACAGCTTGCCCGCGCGCTCCCAGGCGAGCGCCGCCTGGTCAAACTGCCGCGCCCGTTCGTACAGCCGCGCCACGTCCTCGAACTGGCCGGCCGCCACGTAGTGCTCCATCAGGAGCTCGTACGCGCCCGCCTTCTCCAGCACCGGGCCGCTCTCCGCCGGTTTCATCAGCTTGAGCAACCGGCGCGCCGCCTCCAGGTCCTTGCCCGCGATGAAGCTCTTGAGCGCGCTCTTCAAGTCGCCGCCCGCCTCGTAGAGCCGCGCCGCCTCCTCGTGCGACTTGTGACGTTCGTGGACCTTCGCCGCGTCCCGCGTGCGCTTGCCCTGCTCGAGGACCGTGGCCTCCTCGCGCCAGTCGCCCGTCTTCTGCAGCGTCTTCACCGCTTCGCGCTGCTGCTCCTTGCGCCCGGAGGCCGCGAAGGCCAGCGCCGCCCGGCGATCATCCCCGGCCGCGCGCCACACGCACCCCACCCGGTACATCACGTCCGCGTAGCCCTCCGCCTTCTCCTGCTCGGGGGACTTCTTGGGCGCCTCGGGCGCCTTCGCCTCACCTTCAGCAGGCGCCGCGGCGGCCTCTGCCGGAGCGGGCTCTGCTGCTGCCTCGGGCGCTGCTTCCACCGCCGCTTCGGGCGCGGCTTCGGCTGGAGCCTCGGGCGCGGCTTCGGCTGCAGCCTCGGCAGCGGGCGCCTCGGCAGCCGGCGACTCGGAGGCGCTCGCGCCCTCCGCAGGCGCAGCCTCGGCCGGGGCATCCGGCGCCCCAGGCGGCTTGGGCTGCCGGGCAACGCGAGAGAGGGTGGTGATGAGCTTGCCGCGCGTGCCCAGGTCCAACTCCTCCACCGACTTGAGGTGGAGCGGACGGAGAATCTTCACCAGCTCATCCAGCGGGGCCCGCTGCTTGGCGAAATCACCCGTGGAGAGCGCCTTCTCCAGAGCGGAGAGCTCACCCGGGATGCGGTAGGCGCCACCGCGCTCGCCGCCGCCTTCGCGCCGGTCCTTGCGGTCCCGCCCGCCGCCGCGCCCTTCCCTGCCACCGCCGCGGCCACCGGGGCCGCCGCCACGGCGCGCATCGCCGAAGCCGCCGCGCCCCGCACCTGCGCCGGGTCCTCCTGGCCGCCCGCCCTTCCCGCCTGGGCCCTGCCCCGGCCCGCCACGCGCGCTGGTACCACTCCTGGGGTTGTCGTTCGTCATCACCGCGGTCCCTCTCACGCGCGCGTAAGAAGGCGCGCGAAGGTCAGAACGCGTAGCGCAGATTCGGGGTGACGGCAAAGCCGATTGTGCCGCCGCCAAGCATGAAGCTCGCCACCACTTCGAGCCCGATGGTGAAGTGGCGCAGCTGGGTGAAGTACTCGAGCCCCGGTCCGGCGAAGAGGAGGACGTCCGAATTCACGAGCCCGGCCGGAGCGAACAGCGCGTAACCGCCGCCAGCCTTCGCGTAGAGCCACATCCGCTTGACGTCGTTGGCGTCGTTGAAGCCGACGATGTTCACCTTGACGGTGGCGCCGGGGATGAAGCCCGTGAAATCGCCCGAGACGGCCTTGCACGTACCCTGGGTCTCACAGCCCGCTGGGCTGGAGTTGCCGAGGTAGTCGGAGCCCGCCCGGTTGGCTGTGGCCATGGCAAAGAGGTCCACCGACACGCGCTCGCCAATGTCGATGCCCAGCTCCACCCGCGCCAGCTGACCGGAGGAGAACGGCCGGACTGGCGCCACGCTGCGGCTGAGCTGGTCGCTGGTGGCGGAGGCGGGCGGATTGATGAGCGCGAAGAAGCCGGCCGCCACACTGGCGTGGATGCCGCGCTCAATCTCGTTGAAGCTCGCCTCCTCCTTGTCCTTGACCGGGGCGGTCGACTTCTGCGCCGCCGCCACCGAGGAGACCGCCACTGCCAGGCACAGGAGTGTCTTGGTCATGGGCCTTCGCATGTGAGGCGGGACACTAGCCCGGTGGCCGGACCTTCGGAAGAAAGTCCGGCCCTTGCCGCCCGCGGGTTACTCGCCCGACGGCTTGAAGATGAAGGGGTAGGTGACAATCACCACACCGCCGCCCTTCGGCTTCGGGAACATCCAGGTCCGCACGCGGCCGGCGACGCAGGTCTCCAGCTCCGCGTTGTTGGTGGTGGCCTGGGCGACCGAGGAGGACGCCACACTGCCAGTGGCAGTGATGACGAACTTCACGGCCACCTTGCCGTTGAGCTTGGGCGCGCGGGTCAGCTGCTGCTCATAGCAGTAGCGGATCTGGCTGCGGTTGCGGTGGATGACCTGGCGGATGAGCTCCTTGTCGAGCGAGCCCATGACCATCGGCTCCGACGAGGTGATGCCGACATCCACGCTCTTCTTTCCGCCCAGGACGCCCACGCCGTTGCCGTACGCGCCGGTGCCGCCGCCGCGGCCCTTGGTGCCAATGCCGCCGATGCCGATGGTGTCGCCCACGCCGCCGCCGCCGGACCCGGAGCCGCGCAGGCCGAGCCCGCCGAAGCCCTGGGCATCACCCGCCGCCGCGCCGAACATGTTGCCCATCGCGCTCTTCAGCTCGCCGCCCAGGCCGTTGGGCCCGAAGACGGTGGAGAGGCCGCCGCCGCCGGACCCGAAGATCTTCTGGGTCAGCATGCGCGCCTGGTCCTTGTTGTTGGGGTCCCCCTTCGGCGCCGCGTGCGCGCTGCGCTTGGGGGCGTCGCGCTTGCCCATCTGGCCTTCGTCGCCGCGGTGCTTGGCCGCCATCTCGCCGGAGTTGCGCTTCTGGGCGTTCAGCTTCTCCAGCAGCGGGTTCTTCTGAATCTCCGGCGGCTTGATGATGAGCTTGGCGATGCGGGCCTGGCTGTCGGAGAGCTCATCGGCGTACTCGTCGCCCTCCACCTGGTTGAGCGCGGTGATGACAAAGAGCGCCGCCAGGAAAAACACCACCAGGAAGATGTTCATCACGGTGAAGTCGATGGTCTCCGACAACGGCACCGAGATGACCTTCGGCATGGGCTGGAAGAAGACCTCCGCCGTGATGCCGCCGAGATCCACCCAGGCGAAGTCCTCCGCCTCCAGGGCGATCATGTAGGCCTCGCCCTCGTGGCTGGCCTTCCCGGATTCGATGACGTGGCGCAGCTCCATCGCCTCACCGCGGCGGGTGAGCTCGCCCCTCATCTTGTTGGTGAAGCGCAGCGCGTAGCCGCCGCCGTCGGCCTTCACCAGGTCAAAGGACTTCCCGCCCAGCTTGGCGTCGCCCATCACGAAGTCGACGTCGGGCGAGCTGCCCACCTTGAACGCGCTGGTCGCGCCGGGCCGGAGCAGGTGCGAACCCACCATCTGGTCGCCCCACATCAGGCGGACCTCGAGCGCCAGCGGGCCGGAGCCCTTCTTGCGGGTGGGCCGGACCCGCGGCGCCGCGGGAGCAGCGACCACCGGTTCGGCGTGCGCCTCCACCGCGCCGTTGCGCTGGGTGGACGCGAAGGTGGGATCCAGCGGGCCGGGCGCCAACGCGTCCGGAGGAGGCGGCGGCGGCGCGGCGTGCACCTGCGGCGCGGGCGCAGTCATCGGCGGGCGGGGCGAAGGCGGGGCGGCCTGCGCCGCCTGCTGCAGCGTCTCCACCGCGGTGCTCATCGTCGGAGGCTCCGGCGGCATCACCGAGTCCGCGCGGACGACCTTGGTCACTTCCCCTGCGGCCTCTTGCAGGTTTGTGGCGGCCTCTTCCACCACGCCGGCCTCGAGCCGGATGGTGGTGTTGCCGACCTTGATCTCATCACCCAGCGCGATAACGCCTTTGTTCACGCGCTTGCCGTTGACGTACGTCCCTTCAACGCTCCCCATGTCGATGATGGAGAGGGCACCATCGGTGCCCACCTCGATGACCGAGTGGATGCGGGAGACCTTCTCGTCGTCCAGGCAGAGATGGGCAGACGCCAGGCGGCCGATCTTGATGATGTCGCGATCGTACGACTTGGTGGTGACGAGCTCTTCGCCCTTGTAGACCTTCAGTGTCAGCGGGGTGCCCACGGGGCCTCCTCGTTCGGCGTTTCACAACTCAAAAGCGACTTCAGCCTCGAACCGCACTGCAGCCGCGGATTCGCCCCCTCTGAACCACTCAAAAAATGTCTACAGCTCTCCTACCGACTGCATGACCTTGTCTTTGAACTCTTCGCGGATGCGGATGAGGTTCGAGTGCCGGACCGTCTTGCGCGCCTCGACGTACTCGCCGTCGGGCCGCGTGAGGTCGCCCTCGATGGTGTCGTCCTCGAAGTTGATGGTGGTCGTCTTGTTGTAGCGGACGTTCTCGTCGCCGCCCTTCTTGTCATCCTGCGCGAAGGACGCGGACGCGGCGATCATCAACCCTGTGAGGATCCACTTGCTCATGGCCACCTTGGACTTCCCCTTTGCGCCTTGAAAGAGACTCGATGCTAGTGAGGGACGCCATCGCCGCCAAGCCACCGACACCTCACCTTCTCCCACCTACCCGCACTTCCACCTAAACCCACGAACTCGCTCCAGCCTCGTTTCTGACACTCGAGCGGACAACGAGTTCCCTGCCCGAAAAAACGCCAACTCCCAACGCCGGAGCTGGCACGTTTTCTTTCCCGAGCCGCTAGAGCGCGTCTCCAGGCTCCTCGCCGGGCTCGTCCGAAGGCTTGGGCTTGGCCGCAGGTTTCGGCACAGGCGCGGCCGGAGTGGGCGGCGCGCTCTTCTCCGGCGCCTTCTCAGCAGCAGCAGGCGGCGGCGCAGCTTTCTTCCCGGGCTTCTCGCCCTTCTCACCCGCGGCGGCCCCTTCCTCCGCTGCGCCCTCGGGAGAGGCGGCGCCCTTCTTCTCCTTGGCCTCGGCCGCCTTCATCTCGGCCTCCTGCGCCTTCTGGGCCTTCTCCATCCGCTCGGCCTCTTCCACCGCGCGCTTCTCATCGTCCTTCTGCTGGACGGTGGCCTCCGCCTCCTTGATGAGGCCGAAGACCGGCGCGTCGTTGTCCAGGGACACGTCGCCGCCGCGCAGGGCGATGTACTTGCGGTACAGCTCCAGCCCGCGCTCCGGAGCGCCCTTGTGGCGGTGGAGGATGATGCCGCGGTTGAGATAGACGCCCGCGAGCTCCGGGTTGAGCTTCTCCGCGGTGTCGTACTCCTGCATGGCCTTGTCGAACTGGCCCATGCCCTTGTAGGCGACGCCCAGGTTCAAGTGCAGCTCGGCGCTCTTGCTGTTCGTCTGCAGCAGCCGGCGCAGGTGCTCCTCCGCGCCCGGATAGTCTTCGGCCTTCAGCGCCATCCGCGCCAGCGTCGCGTGGGCGGGCTGAAAGTCCGGCCGCGCCTCCACCGCCTTCTGGTACTGGATGCGGGCCTTGGCCGGTTCGTTCTCCTTCTCCAGAATCTGCCCCACCGTGAAGTAGAGCTCCGGGTCGCCCTCGTCGAGCTTCATGGCGCGCAAGGCCACCAGCCGCGCCATCGCCAGCTGCTTGCGCTCCAGGAAGACGTTCATCATCACCTTGTTCGCGGTGATGTTCTTCGGATCCCGGACCAGCGCGCCGCGGGCGTACTCCATCGCCCGGTCGTGGTCGCCGGTCTGCCGGTAGATCTCCGCCAGCCGCGCGCGGCTGCCGCTGTCGTCCGGGTAGTGCTCCAGAATCTGCGTGTAGATCTGCACCGCCCCGGCCACGTCCCCGCCGTTCTGCGCGATGACCGCCAGGTTCTCCGCCGCCTGGGTCAGGCTGGGCTTCTTGCGCAGCGCGGTCTTGTAGTGGGCAATGGCTTCGTCCTTCTTGCCCTGCTTCTCCGCGAGCACGCCGAGGTTGTAGCTCGCCTCGGCCAGCCTCTCGTCCGCGTCCGCCGCCGCCTGGAACTTCCGCTCCAGCGCCGCGTAGTCCGCCTTGCCGCCCTTCTTGGACGCCTCCATCGCCTTCACCGCGTCCTCGAAGAGGAGCTTGGCGCGGTTGGAGACCTGGGGCGCATCCTGCTGCTTGCCGCCCGCGACGGGCGCGCCGCCGGCCGCCGGCTTCCCGCCCGCGGTGGGCTTGTCGTCCACGCCAGGCCCTTCGACTTCGACGCCGCGCGCGGCCTTGGAGCTGGCGCAGCCCGCCGCGAGGGCGAGGACGCAGGAGCAGAGGAGGAGCCCGCGGAGGCGGTGCATGGGAGAGGTCTTTGACATGGGGTTCACAGCTCCGGCTCGCCTGGCTCTTCGTTCGCCGCCGCCTTCGCGGACGCCTTCCCGGGCGCAGCGCCCGGCTTGGTGGCGCGCGGGGATTCCTCGTCGTCGGTGGTGGAGTCGCTGCCGCTGCCCAAGTCTTCCTCCTCCGGCGCCGGCGCGTTCTTCACCTTCACGTCCTTGAGCTCCTTCGACCGCTCGCGCTGCTCCTGGAGCTGCGCGGTGGTGACCACCGGGACGGCCTGGATGCTGGAGAGGACCTCGCCGCCCACCGACATCGACCGGACGGACTTCACCTCCGCCACCTCCTCGCCCATCTTCGGGAACTGCTCGGGCCGGTAGGATTCACGCAGGAGCTTGAGCGCGCTCTGGCTGCACTCGTTGGTGACGTCCAGCTCGTTGCTCTTCTGGACCGCCGCCGCGAAGAGCTCCGCCGCGTGGTTCTTGGGGACCTGCGCCTCTTGATCAAACTGGGCGCGAAGCTCGCCCTCCAGCTCCGGCGGGACGCCCTTGGGCATCTTCACGTTGACCAGCGAGTCCGCGAAGTTGTGGGAGGCCATGCCCATCCGGTACAGCGCGCAGATGGCCGGGTCCGCCGACTTGAGGTTCACCGTGGCCGTGTAGATTTTCTCGATCTGCTTCATCGAGTTGGCCTTGTCCTTCACGCTGGCCTTGAACTCGGCGATGCGGTCCAGCCGCGTCCACTTGAGCTTGAGCGACGCGTAGTGCCGGTACTCCACCTCGTTGGAGAGGTAGTGCGCCCGGGCCACCGCGTCGAGCGCCGCCGGCTCCAGCGCCTTCTTCTGCTTCTGGTTGAGCTTCTCGTAGTAGCTCAGGATGCGGCCGTTGATCCGCGCCGCGTCCTTCGCGCGCTTGAGCTTGTTCTCGAAGATGGCGGCGATGCGGCCCTCGGCCATCAGCACCTTGTTGGGATCCCGCAGGTACTTGCGCTCGTAGTCTTCCAGCTGCTTGGTGGCCTTCCCGTAGCTCTGGTTCTTCTCATAGAGGTCCGCGATGGAGAGGAACACGGCCTCCGCATCCTTCGAGTCCGGCCACAGCTCCAGGTAGTGCTCGCGGTTCTTGGCGGCCTGCTTGTACTGCCCCAGGCCATCCCGGAAGACGCCGGCGTTGTAGAGGGCAATCTGCGCCTTGGCCTCGTCCCACACCTGCTCCCCGCCCTTGGAGTCCTTCTTCTCCTCTTTCTCCTCCTTGCCCTTCCCCTTCCCCTTCTTCGCGGTCGGCTTGCCCTTGCGCGCCGGGCGGTCCACCGCGCCGCTCTTGGAGCGTTCGTAGCCGGTCACGTACTTCTCGTACTGGTCCGCCGCCTCATCGAAGTCGCCGATGGCCTCGTGCCCCTCCGCGTTGGCGAAGATGGCGGCCGGCACGAACTGCGAGCGCGGGTAGTGCTGGATGATCCGGTTGCGCGTCTCGATGGCCTTGTCGAGCATCCGCGCGTTGAAGAAGTCGATGGACGCGTTGTGGAGCGCTTCGTCAGCGAGGTCCGACTTGGGGAACTCGTTCACGAAGGAGAGGTAGGCCTCGGCGGCCTTGCCGAACTCCTTGCGCGCCTCCAGCTGGTTGACCAGCTTGAACGCCGACTGCTCAATCACCCGGGAGAGCTCCTCCCGGAACTTGCCGGAGGCGAGCTTCTCCTCCTTGTAGAACCGGCGCGCCCACTCGTTGACCTTCGTCCAGTCGCCGAGGAGGTTGTACGAGTCGAGCACCAGGTTGGCGGCCACTTCGCCCGCGCGGTCCCCGTTCTCGAACTTGTAGTCGGGGAAGTTGATGGCGATGTCCGAGAAGCGCTTCACCGCCTCATCCAGGTAGTTGTAGTCGTAGTAGATCTTCGCGGCCTTGAAGCCGATCTCCACGCGCTTGTCGCCGCTGGGGATGTACTTCACGTAGCGCTCGCAGGCCTCCAGCAGGCTCTTCTTCAGCGGCGGGATGGTCTTCTTCTTGGTGATGTCCGTGCTGGTGTCCGGCTTGATGGTGCCGGCCTCCTCCGCCTTCTTCACGACTTCGTCGTAGGCGAGGATGGCGTTGTACGCGGAGTTGACCAGCCACTTGCCCGGCTTGGCCTTGACCACCTTGCCGTCGGGGCCCTTCTCGCCCTCGATGCGCTTGATGTCCTGGCCGAAGACCTTGCTGTATTCCTCGGCGGCCTTCTCGTACTTCTGCAGGTTGTCGTTGAGGAGCTCCGCCCAGAAGAAGCGCAGATCATACGCCTTGGGGTTCTCCGGGAAGAGCGTGAGGTAGTCCGAGTACACCTCGTTGGCAAAGCCGAACGTCTCCTCGTCGCGCGTCTTCTTCGCCTCGTTGTGCCAGTTGACCGCGAGGTTGGAGATGGTGCGCTCGGAGAGCTCTCGCGCCTCTTCCAGCGCGCGCTTGTCCTTCTCCTCCTTCACCACGCCGGACTTGATGACGTCCTCCATCACCTTCACCAGGCGGCGCACCTGGTCCACGGTCATCTTCTTGTTCCCGGCGCGCAGCACGCAGTCGACGATCTTCCCCTGGAAGCCAGGCGCCTCGGGCGAGAGCGGCTTCTCCTTGATGAGGGTGTTGAAGGTGATCGCGGCTTCCTTGTCCTTGCCATCCTCGTAGTAGAGGTTCGCCAGCTGCTTCATCATCAGGAAGCGGTCATCCGGCTTGTCGGCCAGCTTGCCGAACTCGGCGCGCGCCTCCGCCGGGCTCCCGCCGGAGCGGGCGTACGCGCGAACGAAGTCGTTGCGCGCCTCGCGGGCCAGGGAGGACTTCGACTTGCCCTTCCCGTCGCGCTCCACCGCGTTCTCGCCGGCGAACTTCGCGTAGAGGACCACCGCTTTGAACTGGTCCATCGCCTTCTGGTAGTCGGCGAGGTTGAAGAAGCACCAGCCCTGCTTGTAGAGCGCGAAGCCGTAGACCTGGTTCTCCGGGTAGCTGGCGGCGCGCTTGTAGGCCTCGAGGGCCTTCTCCACCATCTCCCGCTTCCCCTTCGAGTTGTTGAAGTAGTACTCGCCGAAGGCGAGGTACGCGTCGGGGAGGAACTTGCTCTTCGTGTACTTCTCCACCAACCGCTTGTAGGCGACGAGGGCTTTGCGGTCCTCGCCCATCTCCATCAGGTTGTGGCCGAGGAAGTAGAGGACTTCGTCCGTGCGCTCGAAGTCTTTGTGGCTCTGGACGATCTCCGAGTACTGCTCGCTGGCCAGCGTGGAGAACTCTTTGCTCTGCGCGAGCAGCTCCTCCTTCTCCCGCTTCGCCTTGTCCTGACCCGCCTTGTCCTTGCGGTTCATGGCGTTGATCAGGTCGTCGTCACGCCGGTTCGCTTCGAAGAAGTAGTACTTCGACTCTTCCCAGTAGAGCTCTCCCATGCGGAAGAGCAGCGCCGGCATCTCCTTGTCCTTCTTGTTGGAGATATCGATGATCTTCTTGAGCGAGGTGATCTGCTCCAGGCGCTTGCTGCGGACCTGCAGCTCCACGCCGAGCCGGAACTGGTCGTACTGCAGCGCGGGCGCCGCCTTGCTCTCCTCCTTCTTTCGCGTCAGGTCGCCGGCGAGCGACTTGTCGGGCGCGACGGACGCTCCCTTCTTTCCAAGGTCGGCGTCCTTCGGCTTCGTCTTCCGAAGGTCGTCCTGCGCGAACGCTACGGAGGCGCACAGCAGGAGGGTCGTCACGAGCAGTCTGCGCATGTGGTTCCTAGGAGGCGTCATGGGGAAAGCCTGCTCCCGATTGTTCCCGGCAAGTAGGCGTGACTCCTCAACAATTACCCGGTGATCTGGCCGCGAATCATGCGCCATCGGACTCTTCCCGGTCAATGCCCGCGTCCTGACCCAGGACAGCCGCCTTGGGCGAACGTGCAAGGACCGGTCATCGCGCGCTGTGAGGTGTCGCAAAGGAAGGCGTGCTTCCAGGGGTTTGGCCGGATACGCGTGGGGCGCGTCTGACCCGGCTGCTAAGCGGACAGTCGCCCTCCCCATGAGCCTACTGCCTGACGAAGCGAGCTTCGAAGAACGCGTGCAGGAGTGCTTCCTCGCCCACCGCGGCGCGGGGCTGATGCTCTCCGCGCTGGACCTCCAACTGGTGGACGGCTGGAGCAGCCGCGGCGTGCCTTACGACGTCGTCGCGCGGGGCATCCGGCGGGGCGCGGAGCGCGCGATGTTCGACGCGCGGCCCGGAGAGCCCGTGCTGCGGTCGCTGCGCTCGTGCCGCAAGGACGTGGAGGCCGAGTTCAAGAAGCACCTGACGCGCGCGGAGGGCGCCGAAGAGGCGCCGGCCGCCGCGACGGTCCGGGCGCGCGCCCGCCCTTCCCCGCCGGTGGACGCGAGGGTGAAGAAGGCCCGCGCGGCGCTGCAGAAGCTGGCGCGCGAAAAGCCGGAGCTCGCCCCCGCTGTGCACCACCTCTGCGAACAGGTGCTGCCGCGGGAACCCATGCCGTCAGACCTGGATGAACGGCTGGAGGCGGGGCTCCTGCGACAGCTCGCCTTTGCGGAGCGCCTGGCCCTCCTGCGCGAAGGACGCGCGCTGGCCCTGGAGGCGACCGTCCTCTCCCCGCGCGCCCGAAGGCTGGCCCTGCGCTTCCACCGCGGAGCGCTGCTGCGGCGCCAGCTGGGCCTCGCTGCCTTCTGGTGATGCCTCCATTTTTCCCGCGGGCACGCTATAGCTCCCTACATGGCTGGCACAGCTCCGGACATGCCCCGCGGCCCGTTCACGCTCGCGTTCACGCTCGGGAACATCCCCGTGGCCATCGAGCCCAGCTTCTGGGTGATGAGCCTCCTGATGGGCTCACGCACCGGCTACCAGGGCATGCTGCTGTACACCGGCGTCCTGCTCATCTCCCTGATGGTCCACGAGCTGGGGCACGCCCTGATGGCGCTGGCCTTCGGGTCCCGCGCGAGCATCCGCCTCTATTCGCTGGGCGGCCTCACCTACCATGAGCGGCTGGGCCGGGTTCCCAGCATCCTCACCTCGCTGGCCGGACCCTTCTCTGGCTTTCTCCTCGGCGGCATCATCATCCTCGTCGAGCGCTTCCTCCCGCTGCAGGAGCCGCAGCCGCGCCTGGAATGGCTGCTGATGCTCTTCAAGTGGGTGAACCTCGGCTGGGGCGTGGTGAACCTGGCGCCAGTGCTCCCGCTGGATGGCGGTCACGTCCTGGCCAAGGTCCTGGGCGAGAAGCGGGAGAAGCTGGCCGTCCGGCTCAGCACGGTCTTCGGGGGGCTCATCGCCGCCACCGGCTTCGGGTTGGGCACCTACGGCCATGTCGATGAGACGTGGGTGATGATCGGCATCATCTTCACCTTCCTCACCCTGCGCAGCGCCGTGGCGCTCGGTCAGCTGAACACGCCGCCGCCACAGAGCGCGCAGCCGGGCGCTCCAGTTGTGGAGACGGAGGCGCAGAAGCTGGCGCGCGGCTGGGAGTCCCTCTCCTCCGGAGACGACGTGGAAGCGGAGCGCGCCGCGCGGGAGGTGCTCACCGGCGCGCCCGAGGCCTCAGGGCGCAACCGGGCGCTGGACCTGCTCGCCTGGGTGGACCTGGCGCGAGGCAACGCGGGCGGGGCGCTGCGGCACCTGGAGCGCGTCACCCCTCCCGAAAACATCCGCCCGCTGACCCAGGCGCTGGCGCTGGAGGCGGCGGGGCTGCTGGACCGCGCGCTGCCGCTGGCCCTCACCGCGCACGGCAGCGAACCTTCAGAGGCCACCGCACAGCTGGCCATCCGGCTGCTCACCCACGCCTCCCGGTTCGACGCGGCCGAAGAGATTGCCGAGGCCTTCAAGTGGCCCAAGCCCGGGCTCAAGGAGTCCGCGCTGGGCGCTGTCCGGCACGCCCGCGGCGACTTCCGCGTGGCAGCCAAGCTCCTGCAGCTCGCATTTGAGCTGCGGCGCCGGCCGAGCGACGCGTTCAACGCCGCCTGCAGCCTGGCGCGCAGCGGAGACCCCGTCACCGCGCTCGCCTGGCTGGAGCGCGCGGTTCAGGCGGGGCTGGATGATCCAGCGCTCCTCGAGTCCGACCCGGACCTGGAGGCTGTCCGCCAGCTCCCCGCCTTCAGCGCGCTGCTCCAGCGGTCTCGCACCCGCATGGCCTAGCGCGGGTTGACGGACTCATCCGGCGGCGGCGAACCGGAGCCGGGCTCGGAGCCTGACGGCGGCGGCATGCTCTCCGCAGGCGCGCTCGAGCCCGACTGCTGCGGGCTGCTGACCTCCAACGTGATGGCGATGGGCTTCTCGTCATCCAGCTGGAAGCGCGCCCGGGCGGTCCCACCGGCCGGCAGCGCCTTGGTGCTCACGTTGGTCCCGTTCAACATCACCTGCGTGGTCGGCTCCACCTGGAGTATCGCGGTAGGCAGGCCCTGACGGGCGATGGTCACCTTGTCGCCCTTCACGTGGGTGATGGTCCCCTCCATCTCAAAGGCCTGAGACGGGCTCACCGTCGTGGGGATGGTGCTCGCGGTGTGCCCCATCATGTTCTTGCAGCCCGTCGCTCCCGCGACGAAGAGCAAGGCTGCAGCCAGCATGTTCGCTTTCACGTGATTTCCTCCTGGAGGCGCTAGGCCACTTCAAGCCCTCTTGGGGGAATCTGATGAGCCGCTGTGAAGCCGCCACCCTGTCCTGCAGGACAAAGCACGCCGCCCGGCGGACGACACAAGCCTCCGCCCGCGAGGTCAGCCGATGAGCTCGCGGTGCAACCGGCGGGTGAGCTCGCTCAGGTGCTCCTTCGGGACGAGGAGCGACAGCTGAAGCGGTGAGGTCTGCACGCCGGCCAGAGGGGCGCGCAGCTGCTCCACGACGGCGAGCGCCCGCCGCAGCGTGGCCCCGTCCGCGTTAATCCCCGCGCCCACGCAGGTGACGGTGCCCAGCCCCTCCGCCACCTGCGCGCGTTCGCCGAAGCGGGCCCGCAGGTCCGCCTTCAGCGCGGGAAGCCCGTGCACGTCCTGCAGCGGCGCGCCCAGCCAGCCACGCCCCGCCCCCTGAGCCAGCGCTTCGAAGGCCAGCCACCGGCTGCGCGCCCCACGCGCGTCGAGGAACTCCACCAGCTCCGCCAGCGACTGCGCCTCGCCGCCGAAGGAGATGACCGCCAGGTCTGCCTCCGCGGTGACGCCCTTCACCCGGCTCTCCGCCGGTGTGGTGAGCTCTCTGACCGCGGTGCCGGTCCCGCCCCCGAAGCTGGACTTGGCGAGGATGACAATCCCCCGCTGCCGGGCGAACTCCACGGCCTGCGCGTTGAGCACCTTGGCGCCGGCGCTGGCCAGCTCCTGCATCTCCTCGTAGGAGAGCTCCGCCAGCTTCTTCGCCTCCGGCACCACCCGGGGGTCGGCGGAGAACACGCCGTCGACGTCCGAGTAGATTTCGCACGCCTCCGCCTGCAGCGCCGCGGCGAGCGCCACCGCCGTGGTGTCGGAGCCGCCGCGCCCCAGCGTGGTCACTTCGCGCTTGTAGGACACGCCCTGATACCCGGCGACGATGACCACCTTCCCGGCGGAGAGCTCGTCCTGGATGCGGAAGGGGCGAACCTCGACGATGCGGGCCTGGGCGTGGGCGTCGTTGGTGATGATGCCGCTCTGGCTGCCAGTGAAGCTGATGGCCGGGCAGGCGAGCTCATGGAGCGCCATGGAGAGCAGCGCCATGGAGATGCGTTCGCCGCAGGTGAGCAGCATGTCCAGCTCGCGCCGGGGGGGATCCGCGGAGACCTGCTTGGCGAGCGTGAGCAGCTCATCCGTGGTGTCGCCCATGGCGGAGACCACCACCACCAGCTGGTAGCCCTCGTCCCGCCGCGCCTTCACCTTGGCGGCGACCTTGCGGATTTTCTGGACGTCGGCCACGGACGACCCGCCGTACTTCTGCACGAGCACCGGCATGCGCCTTCACCTCCTGCTGCGGCCAGGCAGCCGCGCGTGAGCGTAGCCCATTGCAGGTTCCCGGCCGCCGGCCAGACGGGGGAATTCACTGGCGAGGGCCGGCCCTAAGCGCTTTGGTTCTGCCTCGAGACGAAAGGCACCCCATGCCGATGATTGAAGTCAGGGACCTGACCAAGCGGTACCGGGACGTCCCTGCCATCGACCGCCTCACCTTCAATGTGGAGGAGGGAGAGCTGCTCGGCTTCCTCGGGCCCAACGGCGCGGGCAAGTCCACCACGATGAAGATTCTCACGGGATTCTTGGCCCCGACCGAAGGGGTGGCCAAGGTCGCCGGGTTCGACGTCTTCGAGCACCCGCTGGAGGTGAAGCGCCGCATCGGCTACCTGCCGGAGACGCCGCCGCTCTACCCAGAGATGACGGTGCGCGGGTACCTGCGCTTCGTGGCGGACTTGAAGGCCGTCCCGCGGCGACAGGTCCGCGCCGAGGTGGACCGGGTGTCCGGCCTGACCGGGCTCACCCAGGTCGGCAAACGGCTGCTACAGAACCTCTCCAAGGGCTACCGCCAGCGGGTGGGCATCGCGCAGGCGCTGCTCAACTCGCCGCCGGTGCTCATCCTCGACGAGCCGACCGAAGGTCTGGACCCGTCCCAGCGCGCGGAGGTGCGCGCGCTCATCAAGTCGCTGGCCGGCAAGCACACCGTCGTCCTCTCCACGCACATCCTCTCCGAGGTGACGATGACCTGCGAGAAGGTGCTGATCATCAACCAGGGGCGCATCGTCGCGTTCGACCACATCCAGAACCTCGCCCAGCGGCATGGCGAGGTCGCGAACGCGTCCCTGGAGGAGATTTTCCTGAAGCTCACGGCGGCCTGAAAGGCCACATGCGAACCACGCTCGCCATCGCCCGCAAAGAGCTGTCCATCTACTTCACCACCCCGCTGGCCTACTTCTTCATGTTCCTGCTGGTGGCGGTGGCCGCGTTCTTCTTCGTGGGCCACCTGCAGACCTTCAAGGAGGTCCAGGAGATGGCGCGCCAGAACACCTGGCCGCTGCTCTTGCGCACCAACCCGGAGGTGGAGCCGTACAAGAACCTCACCGACGGCGTGGTCCTCCAGCTGTGGGGCGTCATCCTCTTCGTGACGTTGATCATCGCGCCCTTCCTCTCCATGCGGCTGTTGGCAGAGGAGAAGCGGAGCAAGACGTACGAGCTCCTGATGACCGCGCCGGTGCGGCCGGTGGAGATTGTCGTCGGCAAGTACCTCGGCGGGCTGGGCGTCATCAGCGTCACGCTGGCGCTGACGTTGGTCTTCCCGCTCCTGCTCGCGGCCTTCGGCAGCAGCGAGTCCGGGCACGCGCTGGAGTGGTCCACCGTGCTGCTCGGCTACGGCGCGCTCCTGCTCTGGGGCGCCACCTGCATCGCCGTCGGGCTGTTCATCTCCTCCGTCACCGACTCGCAGATGCTGGCCGGGGTGGTGACGCTGGTCCTCCTGCTCCTCTGGTGGCTGCTCAACTTCCTGGTGCAGGGCTCCGAGGAGCCGCTGCGCACGGTGGTCACCCAGCTGGCCCTGAACACGCAGCTGGGCGGCCTGATGAAGGGCGTGCTGGACCTCAAGGCGCTGGTCTTCTTCTCCTCCATCATCCTCTTCTCGCTGATGCTCACGCACCGCTCGGTGGAAGCACAGCGCTGGACGTGACGGCATGAACCTCAAGATTGCCGGGAAAATCTCCGGAGGCGTGGGGCTGGTCATCCTGCTCACCAGCCCCTTCTCCCTGCTCACCAGCGGCTCCGGCGCGGTGGCCGCGGGCAAGGCGGTCCTGGGCGCCGCGCTCATCGCCGCGTACTTCGCCACGCACTGGGGCTCGCTCGGCCGCTTCGCATCAAAGCGGTCCACCTTCTTCTTCGGCGGGAGCGCCGCGCTCGTCCTCCTGACGCTCGCCGCGCTGGTGGCGGTGAACTACGTGGCCGCCAAGCGGAACAAGACCTGGGACTTCACGCGCAAGCGCATCTATTCGCTCTCACCCCAGACGGTGGCCACGCTGCGCGGGTTGAAAGAGCCGGTCCACGCCATCGGCTTCCTGCAGACCAAGCACCCGGACTACCCGAGGCTCGCAGCCCTGTTCCAGCAGTACCAACGGGAAGCGCCGGACCGTTTCGACTACGCATTCAAGGACCCGGCGAAGAACCCGGACCTCGCCGCGAAGTACCAGCTGCGCAAGGACCAGACGACTGTCGTCATCACCCGCGGCGAGGGGAAGGACGCCACCCACGCCGCGCTGCAGGCGTACGTCGAGCAGGACCTCACCAACGCCCTGCTCAAGCTGAACAGCGTCGGCGAGCAGAAGGTCTACTTCCTGGTCGGCCACGGCGAATGGTCGCTCGACGCGGCGGAGGGCCCGCAGGACCCGGGCAGCGTCTCTGAGCTCAAGCGCATGCTGCTGCAGGAGGGCTACAGCGCGCAGCCGCTGAACCTGGCGGGACAGCGCGAGGTCCCGACAGACGCGGCGCTGCTGGTGCTGGCCGGCCCGAAGAGCGCGCTCACCTCCCCTGAAATCGCCGCGCTGCGCAGCTACCTCGCGCAGGGCGGGCGCGCCCTCTACTTCACCGACGCGAACACCGAGGCCGGGCTGGACGCGCTGCTCGCCGAGTACGGCATCCAGGTGGACCCCGGCGTGGTGGCGGACAACCGCTTCGCGGTGGACACGCCGTACCGGGTGCTGTCCGTCTTCTACGGCGACCATGAGATGGTCAGCCTGCTCAAGCGCAACCAGAGCAACGTGGAATTCCCCACCTCGCGCGGGCTGACGCTCTTGCGCGAGGGCCTGGCCGACGGCGTGAAAGCCGAACTGGTGGTGCTCACCTCCCCCAACGCCTGGGAGGAGACCACGCCCAATGACCAGCCCGCCCCCAGCGAGGGCGAGAAGACCGGGACGATTCCACTGGTCATCGCCAGCACCCGCACCGTCGCTGGGGCCGAGATGCGATCTTCCCAGGCGCGGCTGGTGGTGTTCGGCGACTCGGAGCTGTTGCTGGACGCCAACTGGGGCGGCGAAGCAAACCGGAACCTGGTGCTCAACGCCTTCGCCTGGGCGTCGAACCAGGTGAACAAGGTCACCCTCCGCCCGCCGGACCGGGACATCTCCACGGTGGATCTCGACGAGGAGCGGCTGGCGCGGGTGCGCTTCTTCGCCACGGACCTCTTCCCGCTCGGACTTTTAGGGATGGGCCTGGCCATCTGGATCCGCAGGCGCAACACGTGAGCCCGTTCGCGCGGAGCGGCCTGACGCTGCTGGGGGTGGGCGCGGCGGCCGCCGGGCTTGGGCTCTACGCCTACTTCGGCGTGATGAAGCCGGACCAGGCGAAAGAGCGACACACGCAGACCGAGGAGCGGCTCTTCAACGCGCCTGTGGAGTCCGCGCAGGACGCCGGCGCGGCTGCGGAGCTCGTGTCGCTCACGGTGGAAGCCAAGGGCGAGCACACTGCGCTGACGAAGTCAGAGGGCCGCTGGCGCCTGACGGAGCCGGTGGACGCGGCGGCGGACCGCACCGCGGTGGAGGGCCTGCTCACGCAGCTGCAGACCGCGAAGTTCAAGCGCATCATCGAGGAGCAGCCCACGCCGCAGGACTTGAAGAAGTACGGCCTGGCGCCGCCGCGCTTCCTCGTCCGCGCGACGGCCCGGCTCCCTGGCGGCGGCTCGCAGGAGGTGCTTTTGCGCGGCGGCATTGAGAACCCCTTCGACGCCTCGGTGTACCTCCAGCGCGAAGGAGACCCGAGGGTCTACGCGGCCGAAGGCGGCGTGCGCTGGAGCCTGGAGAAGACGACGTTCGACCTGCGGGACAAGGAGGTGCTCGCGCTCGAGGAGGCGAAGGTCGCCTCGTTGGAGGTGAAGACCCGCACGCACCTGCTCGCCCTCGCGCGGGCGGACGCCACGCGCTGGACGTTGACCCAGCCCACGCAGGCCGCAGCCGACGGACCCGCGGTCGCCGCCCTCTTCACCGGCCTGCGGCAGGAGCGCGCCACCGCGTTCCTCAAGGACTCGCCCGAGGAGCGGAAGGCGCTGGGCTTCGAGGCGCCGGCGGTGGACGCGACGTTCACGCGCACTGATGGCCCTGCGGTGCGCCTGCGCCTGGCCGAGCGCGGCATGGACGGCGGCGTGAAGCAGGCCTTCGCGCTGCGCGAAGGCGGCGGCCCCAGCGTGCTGGCGGAGGTGGCGCCCGGCGCGCTCGTCGTGCTCGGGAGGACGCCAGCGGCGTTCAAGGACAAGGCGGTCCTCTCCTTCAAGAAGGAGGACGTGGCGCGGGTGACCTTCGCGCCGGGGGGGAAGGGCGCGCCGCTCATCGTGGAGCGCGTACGAGCGGACGCGGGGATGAGCGAGGACTGGCGCGTGCTCGCGCCGCAGGAAGGCCCGGCCCGGAAGTTCAAGCTGACCTCGGTGCTCTGGCTGCTGCAGTCGCTCAAGGCATCCACGGTGCTGGACGCAGCGGACCTGCGCAGCCTGGGCCTCGGCCCCGGGGCGCGCGCGGTGAGCTTGTACGACGCGCAGGGCAAGCCCATCGCCTCGCTCGCGCTCGGCAAGGAGGTGCCGGCGAAGCCGGGGATGCTCTACGCGAAGGGTAGCGCGAGCGCGGCCGTGGAGATAGACGGGACGCGCGTGGCGGAGTTGCCCACCAACGCGGCGGACGTGCTGGACGGCCCCGCGGACGCAGGGGTGGGCGCACGGTGACCCTCGAACACTGCAGTGCACACTGCGACAGCCGCAGGCCAGCCCCGCGCGCGTCCACCGGCTGAGCGTCCGGACACTTAGCGCCGGACCGGGCCTTGCTCAGTGCCCCCTCGGGCCACACCGCCCGTCCAACGCCAAGGGGCACCGCCGATGACGTCCACCACCCGCCGCACGCTCCTCGTGCTCGCCACCGCCTGGAGCGCGGGCGCCTTCGCGCACGCCGTCCTGACGTACCCTACGCCCCGCACCACCAACGCCAACATGAAGGCGCCTCCCTGCGGGTTGAACCTCGCGGCGCCGACGTCGATGGCCACGTTTCAGCCCGGCGAGACGGTGCCGGTCCGCTGGGCGGAGACGGTGAACCACCCCGGTTACTACGTCCTCGACTTCGGCCGGAACATCGACGGCGGCTTCGATGGCGGGTTCACCCCGCTCTACCAACCGGACGGCGGCGCGCTGAACAACATCCCCAACCCCGCCGGCACGCAGGCGATGAACACGGCGATGGTGAAGCTCCCGACGGAGCCGTGCCCGCTCTGTCAGATCCGCATGCGCCAGTTCATGAGCGACAACGCGTCGCTCTGGTACCTCTCCTGCTCCGACATCACCATCGCAGGCGCGCCGTCCACGCCGGACGCCGGCGCGCCCATTCCGCCGCCCGACGCGGGGACGACCAAGCCGGACTCCGGGACCTTCGTCCCGCCGGCAGACTCCGGCACGCCCTCGCCGCCGGCGCCCGCGGACTCCGGCACCGGGACGGGTCCCGGTCCTGGACCTGGGCCGACCACGCCCAATCCGCCGGCGCCCACGCCGGACGCGGGCGGGCAGACGTCGTCGAACAATCTGACCAACGAGGAGGCGATTGGCTGCTCGTCCGCCGGAGGGTCTCTGCTCGTCGGGCTCGGGATGCTCTGCATCGCGGCGACGCGACGTCGCCGCAAGCCGTAGGCGCGTGCTGCTGAGGGCCCCCGGCTCGCCTTGAGCGTTGCGGAGTGTTCGGGCGGCGGGGAATGGTGCCTCGGGCTGCGGGCTGCGGGGAACGGTGTCTCGGGCTGCGGGCTTCGGTTTTCGTTTACGCGTTCGCGTTCGTTTACGCGTTCGGGCCCGGGTAGGGGCACGGGCAGGGGCAGGGAAATGGGGTTCGGGGCGGACGAGACCGCGGCGAAGCCTCTCCAGCCCGCGGCCAGCGCATGTCACCCGCTCCCGCTCCCGCTCCCCTACCCGGGCCCGAACGCGTAAACGAACGCGAACGCGTAAACGAAAACCGAAGCCCGCAGCCCGAGACACCCTTCCCCGCAGCCCGGAGCCCGAGACACCCTTCCCCGAAGCCCGCAACCCGAACACTCCGGCCCGGCACTCGACGCGTCTGAAGGCGGGATTGAGCCAAGCCTCGGAGCTCTGCTACCTCGCGACTATGCGCCTGACGGCGCAACGCTCGAGGCGAGCGGGGGTGGTTCCCTCAGCGGGACGCACCTTTGCCTCCGCCCCGTTACACCTCGACGAGCGCGAACCGGCGATCCGGCGTGTGCTCCCGCAAGAGCGGGAGCGCCACGTTGTAGACGGGCACGCCCTTGTCAGTGGTCCCGCGGAGCGAACCATGGTGACAGTGGCCATGGAACACCGCTTCCGCGCCGTAGCGGTCCACCGGGCCGCAAAGCCTGCTGGTGCCGAGGAACGGACGGATCTCCGGGTTCTCGCCCTCGGTCGTGGCGACAATGGGGGCGTAGTGCATGAGCACCACCTTCTTCGGCGTGTCCAGCTGCGTGAGCGCCGCCTCCAGCTTCAGCGATTCACTCACCGCCTCCTGGACCCACGCCTTGATGGTGCTCTCCCCGAAGGCCTGCAACGTCGCGTTCCGGAACCCTCCGCCGAAGCCCTTCACCCCCGCCACGCCGAGGACCTTCTCGAAGACGAAGTGATCTCCATCCAGGCAGTAGACGCCCACCTTCGCCAGAATCGAGGAGATCTCCTTCGCGTTCCCCTGCTCGAAATCGTGGTTCCCCAGCACCGCGACACAGGGCCTTCGCAGGGCTGACAGCTCTTCGGCCAGGACGCGCGCCTCCTCCAGAGAGCCGCGGTCCGTCAGATCTCCACAGAGGAGCAACAGCTCCGCCTCGTCGTTGATCTGCTTGATCATCTGCCGGAAGCGACCCTTCTGGTCATCGCGGCAGTGCAGATCACCGACAGCCGCCAACCGCAACTTCGAGCTCGGGTCCCTCGCCATTCTCCTCACCCCTCGTTCGTTCCGCTTCGTCCCAGCGCCGTCCGTCCTCGTAGCCCCAGCGATTGATGTCGAGCGTGTAGTTCACCCGCGAGAGCAGGTTTCCGCGGCAGACCTTCTGCTTCCAGTCGCCGTCGCGAACGGTGCCGAGCGTGCGGCGGAGCAACTCGCTCATCACCCAGTCCGGGACCGCGGTCCGATCGCTGGGGTACGCGAAGCGGAACAGCATCAGGTGAGAGAAGAGCAGCTCCCAGTGGCGGTCGAAGCGCCACATCAAGCGCTCCCAGTCCATCTTGGGTCCCATCGCCTGGATGAGGTGGTTCACGTCCGCGCCGTCGTAGCGTTCGCGCTCGCAGACGTAGGCCTTGGACCAGATCATCTCCTCGGGCGGAGCGATCAACGTCTCGTGCCCGAAGACCGTGGCCTTGGGCGCGTGGGTGAACCACTCGTCGTCCACCGTCGCTACGCCGTTGCCGGAGGAGAAGATGAAGTCGACGAACCACTCGCCTTTGAACGCTTTGTAGAGCCAGACCTCGTCGGTCCGCTCCGTGCGCCAGCCGTCGCGCTCCAGCACCTCCAGCGCGCGCGCGGCATCCCGTTTTCGCGGGAAGAGGTCGAGGTCCTTCGTATCGCGGTAGATACCGGTGTATTGGCAGTACGCGTACGCGCCGCCGACCACGAAGGGGACCTTCGCGTGGAGCAGCAGCTCTATCGCGCGGGCCCGTGCGTTGATCTCCCCCGGTTCGCGTTTGCACTCCGCGATGGTGGGCTCGGTGCTCAACTCGCCTGGATGGTTCGAGTGGCTGTCCATCGCAGGAGAATAGGAATCACGCCAGTCGCATGCGACCGCAGTCCCGTGAAGCAGGCCGGAGGGCAGGCGACCAGGCGTGAAGTGCCGCGCTACGGGGTGCTGCCGGCCTGCTGCTCCGCCAGCCGCCGCTCGCACGCCGTGGCAGCGTCCCGGTGCAGCGGCTTGCCGGACGCCCGCGCCGCCCGCTGGAAGTGCTCGAGCGCCCGCGCATACGCCCCCTGCGCCTCCAGCAGCAGGCCCAGGTTGTAGTGCGCGCTGGCGTTCTCCGGCGCCCGTGCGCTGTAGGCTTCCAGCCCTTCGATGGCGCGCTCCAACTCACCGCGCTTGGCGCTCTCCAGCAGGTCGCGCTGGCCGTCGTCGTCCTCATCCAACTTCACGTAGCGGTCCACCTGCACCGGGCTCACTTCAGTGAGGAACGCGAAGACCGCCATCTTCGCCGCGCCCTCGAGCGCGTCCTCCTCCGTCCCCGCCTCCACCCGCCCGTCGTAGCGCTTGGAGAGGACCTCGCGACCGGAGGGGTCCGCCGCGGAGATCCGCAGCCCCGCCGTGCCCACGAAGTAGCCCTCCAGGCGCTCCGTTTTCACGCCGTGCTCGGTGGTGTCCTTGAGCGCCGCGTTGCTCGTGGCGCGCAGGTCCACCAGCTCCAGCGACAGCGCCAGGACGTCACCGCCGCCTTGAGTCGCGCCGTCCTCGCTCCGGTCCTGCGCGGTGAAGTGCCCGCCGGCGCGCGCCTGCGTCACCAGCTGCCGGACCACGCGCTCCCTGCCGGACTCGGTGCCCACAAAGCGGATGACCTGAAGGCTCCGCGCAGCGCCCACCGGCACCGGCGCAGGCCTCCAGCCGGAGACCTTCAACGTCGTGGCACACCCGGTCCCCAGCAGCAGCAGGACCGCCCAGCCCATCCGGCGCGTCGTCATACCTGCGCCTTCTAGACGCGCCGCGCCGTAGGGGGAAGTGCGCACCCGTGCTCCCTTTTCTGTTCTGGCCGGATGCCGTGTCCATGGCTTCCAGAACCTCAAAGGAGCCCGTCATGAAGCGCATCCTCGTCACCCTCGCAGCCCTCTCGCTCGCCGCCTGCGGCCGTCCCGTGGATGAGTTCCGGAACGCCCTGCCGGGCAGCGACACCGTGAAGCTCGACGTGCCCTCCCACGCGGGCCAGGCCCTCACCGGTGAGCCCCAAAAGACGCAGCAGGGCCTGCAGGGCCAGACCGCCGACTTCTACAAGCTGACCGTCGGCATGACCGTGGTGGTGAACGGCAGCACGCTGCTGGTGCTCGGCCTGGTGAAGGCCATCACCGACCAGGAGCCCACCACCCTCACCACGGCCGAGGCCGTCTGGGGCCCGTACACGGAGCCGCTCAGCCCCACCACCTGGAAGCTCACGGTGAAGAGCGAGGGCAACCAGCGCTACACCTACGCGCTCGAGGGCAAGGCGAAGACGGCGGAGGATTCGGCGTACGTCACCGTGCTCTCCGGGTCCCACCAGCGCACCAGCCTGCGCCACGGCTCCGGGACGTTCCTGGTGGACTGGGACGCGGCGAAGACGCTGCCGGGCAACGACGGCAGCGCGGGCAGCGCCGTCTTCACCTACTCGAAGACCGACGCGGCGGCGAAGGGCACCATCGAGGTGGACTTCTCCAAGGTGCTGGACCGCACCAGCAACAAGACGCTGGACGCGAAGTACCGCTACGAGGCCACCCCGGGCAGCGGCGGGGCCTTCGCCTTCTCCGCGCAGTCCAACGTGGGCGCGGGCGCACTGGCCGAAGAGCTGGTCATCAACAGCCGCTGGAAGGAGACCGGCGCCGGCCGCTCCGACGTGAAGGTGAGCGGCGGCGATATCGGCGCGGGTGCGACGGCGAGCGAGTGCTGGGACGCCACCTTCTCCTCCCGCTACCTGTCCATCAGCTTCAGCCCTGCCTCAAACTACGGGACCGAGGCCACCGACTGCGCGTTCCAGACGGCGGTGTTCGCCTCGCTGTAACCTGCGGGCCGTATGCCGAAGCCAGCGCTAGAGGTCATCCGGGGAGGACGCACGGAGGAGAGCCGCGCGGACCTGCGTGAGCTCTACGCGCGCTTCGGTGGGGCGGTGTACGGGAGGTGCCAGTACCTGCTGAAGGACCCGGAGCACGCGGAGGATGCGATGCAGGATGTCTTCGCCAAGGCGATTGTCCACGTGAAGGAGTTCCGGGCGGACGCCTCCCCGCTCACCTGGCTCCTGAAAATCGCCACCAACCACTGCCTGAACCTCATCCGTTCGGACCGGGCCCCGTGGCGTGGACAGCTGGAGCAGGAAACCCGCGCGCGGGGCGCGGGACATGGCGGACCGCAGGTCTTCGAATCCCGGGACCTCATCCGCAAGCTGCTGTCGAAGTTCGATGTGGAGACGCAGGCCGCCGTCATCCACTACCACGTCGATGAGATGACGCTGGAAGAGGTCGCGGCCCTCCTCGGACGTTCGGTGCCCACCGTACGCAAGCGTCTGAAGGAGTTCGCTGCGGCGGGTGGGCAGGAAGTCGCGTCATGACGTCAGCACACGTGGGAGAGCTCAGGCTTCGCCGGTTCCGCGCGGGAGAGCTCCCCGCCGAGGAGGCCACCCAGGTCACCGCCCACACCCAGGAGTGCGGGCCCTGCCGCGCGAAGCTGCGCGCCGCGGAAGAGGAGCAGCGCTCCTTCGAAGCGTCCGTCCCGTTCGACCGCTTCGCCGCCGGCGTGGAGCGCGCGGTCCGCCGCCCCCCGCCGCGCCGCAGCCTGCGCTGGGTGGCACCCGTGCTGTCGACGGCGGCAGCGCTGCTGGTCGTCCTCACCGCCGCGCCGCTCTTGCGAACGCCCTCCCAGCCCGTGGGCACCAACCGGCTCAAGGGCGGCGCGGAGGTGGTGGTGCAGGTCGGCGGCGGGGAGAACGGCGCCACCCGCGAGGCTGCGGCGCGCGCCCCGGAGCCCCTCGCGCCCGGAGAGCGCGTGCGCATCGGCTACAAGGGCGGTGACCACCGCTTCCTCACCTCGGTCTCCATTGATGACCGCGGCGAGGTGACAGCGCTCTATCCGGAGAGCGGAAAGAGCCTGCCGGTCACGGACGGCACTGAGCTTCAGTACCTCCCGGAGAGCCTGGACTTCACCGGCGCGGGGCTGGAGCGGATTGTCGTCGTCTTGAGCGACGAGGCACTTGAGGTGGAGCAGGTGAAGGACGCCGCGCGCGCCGCGTTCCGCGACGGCGGCGGGCTGGCGAACATGGGGCGGCTGACCCTGCCGGGGGAGCAGTTCACCCGCACGGTGCAGAAACCGTAACCCCTCACGACGATGAAGCCCTTCGCCCTCGCCGCCGCGCTGCTGTGCGCCCTGCCCGCTTCGGGCCAGGGTCTGCGGCGCTTCGCGGTCATCGCGGGGAACGACGAGGGCGGCGAGAGCACCCGGCCCCTTCTCTACGCGCGCGAGGACGCGCGGAAGATTCACGACATCCTGCTGCGCGTGGGGAGCGTCCGCGAGGAGGACGCCACGTTGCTGCTCAACGCGGACGCGGATGAGCTGATGCGCGCGCTCGCCCTGATGGAGCGTCGCTCGTCAGAAGCGCGGCGCCGCGGGGAGCGCACCGCGCTCTTCCTTTACTACTCCGGCCACGCGCGCGACGGCTCCCTGCGGCTGGGCGAGTCGCTGCTGCCGTTCGACTCCCTGAGGAACCACCTGGCCCACGCGCCGGCGGATGTGCGGATTGCCGTGTTCGACTCCTGCCGCTCCGGGGCGATGACGCGCACCAAGGGCGCGCGCAAGGCGCCGGCCTTCGAGGTGGAGTCAGACGCGGTCCGCAACGCCAGGGGGCTGGTCATCCTCACCTCCAGCGCCTCGGACGAGGACTCGCAGGAGTCGGACCACCTGGGCGGCAGCTACTTCTCGCACCACCTGGCGAGCGCAATGATGGGGGACGCGGACCGCTCGGGCGACGGCCGGGTAAGCCTCTCCGAAGCCTACGCCTACGCGTACGAGCGGACCGTGGCAGACACCGCGGAGAGCGCGGCCGGCGCCCAGCACCCCACCTTCGCGTTTGACCTCGCTGGCAATGGCGACGTGGTGCTGACCGAGGTGGCCCTGCGCAGCGAGGGGCTCTACTTCCCGGCCAACGCCCCCGCCGGCGCGTACTACCTCGTCGACCGGCGCGGCGCCGTGGCTGCAGAGGTGTGGAAGGAGGCCGGCGTGGAGCGGCGCATCGCGCTGGCGCCGGGCGACTACAGGGTGAAGCGGCGGCTGTCGGACCGGCTGCGCATCGGCGCCGTTCAGGTGGCCGGCGGGAAGATCACCACGCTTGACGAGGCGCTGCTCAAGGACGCGCCGTTTTCGGATGACCCGGTGAAGGGCGTCTCCGCGCAGCTGCGCACCCGCTTCAGCCTGGGCGTGGGCGCCAGCTACCAGTCGTTCTTCCTGACTGCGCCCGAGGTCATCTTCCCCACCAGCCCGCTCTTCGGACTCGACGGGCAGTTTCATGACTTCTTCGGCCGGGGCTGGCTGCTCGGCGTGGATGCGTTCTTCGGGACCTCCAACAACCGGCTCGTCCGCGAAGGCGTGGAGCCCTTCCGCTGGACGGAGCTGGGGTTGAGCGCGTCCGTGCTGCGCGAGTGGCAGGTGGACTGGTTCGTCCCCTTCGTGGGCGCGCGCCTGTCCGCCCTGATGATGTTCCGGACGTTCGAGAGCATTCCGCTGCGCGAGATGCTGGCCACCTTCTCGCCGGGCATGGTCTTCGGGTTCCGGCTCCGGCTGCCCGCTGGGTTTGCGCTGACCACCCGCGCCCGGGTCCACTACCTCCTCTATGTCGACCAGCGGGACCGCTCGTTCGGCTACTGGGAGCTCGCGCAGTCGGTGGGCTATGAATTCTAGGAGCACCCCATGAAGCACGCCCTGCTCTGCCTCTTGCTCGTCGCCGTCACCGGCTGCGGAGGCTTCTCCAACGACGACGTCGTCTTCCTGAGCGCGCTGCCTCGCAAGGATGACCTCGTCACCCAGGTCCCCACGGGCTCCAACGGCCAGGGGCTCACGCAGCGCAAGGACGGGCTCAACGGCGTGGGCCAACCCGCCGACTTCCACACCAGCGCGCGGACGTATGTCGACACCTTCAACCGGTCTCTGGACACGCTGCTGGGGGCGTTGGAGATCATCCGCCGCTGGCCGCCGACGCGGCGCGAGCTGGACCGGCGCATCTGGGGCCCGGCGCCAGACTCCGCCCAGCCGGGCTTCGACATCCAGCTCACGCTGGAGCGCAACCCGGACACCGGCGCCTTCGACTGGCGCATAGAGCACCGCAAGCAGCCGGCGGGAGAGTTCTTCACCACGTTGACGGGCCACTTCGAGCCCACGATGAACGTGCGCAAAGGACAGGGGGACATCCACTTCCTCTTGACCGCCGCCCGCGCGGGAGGGCTCGCCATCGACCCCAGCATGGCCACCGCGAAGTCCATCGACCTGACCTACGACACGGTGCCGCCGCGCAAGCTGTACGAGAGCGTCCCCATCGACGGCCGCCATGACTTCGACTACCGCTACGAGGAGACCGAGGGCGGCGGCGCTCGCGTGGAGTCCAAGTTCGGGCTCGACAACGTCCCGGGCGCGGAGCGGCTGCACACCATCAGCCGGTGGACGGGGACCGGCGAGGGCCGCGGGGATGTCCGCATCATCCAGGGCACCTACGCCGGGCTCTTCGCGCAGATTCAGTGCTGGGACAGCGCCTTCAAGGTCCTCTTCGTGAGGGACGACGTCACGTCGACCGTCGCGGGCGACCGCAGCCAGTGCGCGTTCGGGGACCCCTGAGGCAGCAGCGCGCTGAAATCGCCTCAAGTAATCCCGCGCGCTTTGTGAACGCTTGGACCCCTGGGGCAGACAAGACGTCGGTCTGAATTGCAAAGCGCCCCTGCTTTGTTAATCCGGGCCCCATGACAGCCGAGCCCCTGCCCTTTTTCACGCGCCTGGCCATGGCGTTCGTGTGCTTCTTCCGCATCCTCTTCGCCTCGCGCTTCGCGTCGCAGGTGCGGCCGGCCTATCTGGCGTGGAAGCAGGAGCGCCTGCCAGAGACCACCACGCCCGAGGTCGCGCCGCCGCCCAAGGCCGCGCCACTCCCCGCAGCCGCGCTGCACGCCTCAGGGCTCTTCATCCTGTCCATGCTCCAGCGCGAGGGCCGGCTCATCGACTTCCTCGAGGAGGAGGTGGCGCCGTTCACGGACGCCGAAGTCGGCGCGGCAGCACGCGTCGTCCACGAGGGCTGCCGCAAGGTCGTGCGGCAGTACCTGGCACTGGAGCCGGTGCTGAAGGACTCCGAGGGCGCGGCGGTGAACGTCCCGGCGGGCTTCGACGCACAGCGCATCCGGCTCACCGGGAACGTGGCCGGGCAGCCTCCGTTCAAGGGAGCGCTCAAGCACCACGGCTGGGTAACCCGCGACGTCCGCTTCCCTGACGTGCCGCAAGCGATGGATCCGAAGATCCTCGCGCCGGCGGAGGTTGAGCTCTCGTGAGCGCTCGCTACAGCGTCGGCATTGACCTCGGCACCACCCACTCCGCTGTCTCCTACTTCGTCCTCGAGGACGGCAAGCCGCGCGGCGCGCAGCAGCCCATGCTGCCGGTCCCGCAGCTGACCGCGCCCGGCACGGTGGAGCCCAAGCTGTTGCTCCCCTCGTTCCTGTACCTGCCCAGCCCCTCCGAGTTCCCGGCAGGGAGCCTCGCGCTGCCGTGGGATCCTGACCGGCAGGAGGTGGTTGGTGAGCTCGCCCGTTCGCACGGCGCGAAGGTGCCCAGCCGGCTGGTGTCCTCCGCGAAGAGCTGGCTGTGCCACCCGGGCGTGGACCGCACCTCGCCGCTCCTCCCGTGGCAGGCGCCTGACGAAGTGAAGCGCCTCTCCCCGCTGGACGTGACCTCCCGCTACCTGCGCCACCTGCGAGAGGCGTGGGACCAGGCCTTCGCGCGCGAGCAGAAGGACAAGGCGCTGGCCGGGCAGCAGGTGTTCCTGACCGTCCCCGCGTCGTTCGACGCCGCCGCCCGCGAGCTCACGCTGCAGGCCGCGCGCGCGGCCGGTCTGCCGGAGGTGACGCTCATCGAAGAGCCGCAGGCTGCGCTCTACGCCTGGCTGGAGGCAGCGGGAGACACCTTCCGCAAGCAGGTGGCGGTCGGCGAGGTCATCCTGGTCGTCGACGTCGGCGGCGGGACCACGGACCTGTCGCTCATCGCGGTGCTCGACCGCAGCGGCGAGGTGGAGCTGCAGCGCCTGGCGGTGGGTGACCACATCCTGCTGGGTGGCGACAACATGGACCTCGCGCTGGCCCACACGCTCTCGCAGCGCTTGGCCGCCGAGGGCAAGAAGCTGGACCCCTGGCAGTTCAACGGGCTCACCTACGCTTGCCGGAACGCGAAGGAGACGCTCTTCGCGGACCCCAAGCTGGAGAAGGCGCCCATCGCCATCGCCAGCCGCGGCTCTTCGCTCATCGGCGGGACGGTGAAGACGGAGCTGACCCGCGCGGAGGTGGACAAGCTCCTGACCGACGGGTTCTTCCCCGTGGTCGGCGCGGCGGACCACCCCGCCACGGCCCGCCGCACCGGCCTCGCGCAGCTCGCGCTGCCCTACGCGCAGGACGCGGGCATCACCCGCCACATCGCCCAGTTCCTCACGCGCCAGGCAAAGGCGCTCGCTGCGTCGGCGGACGCGCCGCTCAAGCTCGAGGGGAAGTCGTTCGTTCACCCCACCGCGGTGCTCTTCAACGGCGGCGTGTTCAAGGCCGCCCCGCTCAAGGCGCGAGTGCTGGAGGTCATCAACGGCTGGCTCAAGGCGGACGGCGGACAGCCGGTGAAGGAGCTACCGGGCGCGGACCTGGACCTCGCGGTGGCCCGAGGCGCCGCGTATTACGGCTGGGTCCGCCAGGGCCACGGCCTGCGCATCCGCGGCGGCACCGCGCGCGCGTACTACGTGGGCGTGGAGACGGCCATGCCCGCCGTCCCGGGGATGGAGCCGCCGGTGCAGGCGCTCTGCGTGGCGCCGTTCGGCATGGAGGAAGGCACCCAGGCCGACGTGCCGCCGCAGGAGTTCGGCCTGGTCGTGGGCGAGCCCACGCGCTTCCGGTTCTTCTCCTCCTCGGTCCGTCGCGACGACAAGGTGGGCGACCGCCTGGAAGACGTGGCTGGCAACGCGGAGCTGGAAGAGGTGGCCCCCATCGAGACCAGCCTCGAGCCGGGTGGCAGCCGGCCCGATGGGCAGCTCGTCCCGGTGAACCTCCAGGCGGCGGTGACGGAGGTCGGCTCGCTGGAGCTGCGCTGCCTCGAGCGAGGCGGCGCCGGCCGCTGGAAGCTCGAGCTCTCGGTGAGGATGAAGTAGGGCTCCCCCGCGTACCCGAGCAGGCGGAGCATTTGAGTCATGCGCATTGTCGGAATTGATCTCGGCACCACCCACTGCGCGATGGCGGAGGTGGACCCGTCCCAAGGCGCTGGCGCCGCAGTCAAGGACATCCCCATCCCGCAGCTGGTCCGTCCGGGCGAGGTCAGCGCCAAGCCGCTCCTCCCCTCCTGCGTCTACCTTCCGGGAGAGCACGAGCTGGCAGACGGGTCGCTCTCGCTGCCCTGGGCGGAGCGGCCTGACCACGCGACGGGAGAGCTGGCGCGCTGGCAAGGCGCGCGCGTCCCGGGACGGCTGGTCGCCTCCGCGAAGAGCTGGCTGTGCCACCCGGGCGTGGACCGCCAGGCGCAAATCCTCCCGTGGGGCGCGCCGCCGGAGGTCCGGAAAATCTCCCCGGTGGACGCCTCGGCCAAGCTGCTCACGCACCTGGCGCAGGCCTTCGCCGCCGCACACGCGGGCGAGCCACTGGCGGAGCAGGAGGTCGTCATCACCGTCCCCGCCTCCTTCGACGAGGCCGCGCGCGCCCTCACCGTGAGCGCGGCGAAGGCGGCGGGGCTGCAGCGCTTCGCGCTCCTGGAAGAGCCGCAGGCCGCGTTCTACGACTTCACCGCCCGGCACCGCGCGAACCTCGGCAAGTCGCTGGACGGCGTGCGGCTGGTGCTGGTGGTGGACGTCGGCGGAGGCACCACTGATTTCACGCTGGTCTGGGTGGAGGCCCAGCCTGAAGGCCCGGCGCTGAAGCGGCTGGCGGTGGGGGACCACCTGATGCTGGGCGGCGACAACATGGACGCCGCGCTGGCCCACCGCCTTGAGGAGACGCTGGCGCTGGGCGGCAAGCGGCTGGCCGCGTCGCAGTGGACGCAGCTGGTGCTGGCCGCGCGCGCCGCCAAGGAGTCGCTGCTGGGCGAAGCGCCGCCGCCCCGGCACACCGTCTCGCTGGTGACGGGCAGCAGCAAGCTGCTCGGGGGCGCCCTCACGGCGGAGCTCACGCGCGAAGAAGTGGAGGCGCTGGTCCTCGACGGCTTCTTTCCGCAGACCGCCGCGCCGGAGCCGCCGCGCAAGGCGGGCCGGATGGCCATTCAGGAGCTGGGGCTTCCCTACGCGTCGGATCCGGCCATCACGCGGCACCTCGCCGGCTTCCTCACGCAGCACGCGGCGGCCGGCTTCACCGCGCTTGGCACGCCTTCGGGAGAAGGCCTCCCCCGGCCGGACGCCCTCCTGCTCAACGGCGGCGTGTTCAACTCGCCCCGGCTGGCGCAGCGGCTGGTGGACGCGGTCTCCGCCTGGTGGCCCGCCCAGCCGAAAATCGCTCTCCTGCGGCACGACTCGCTGGACCTCGCGGTGGCACGGGGCGCGGCGTACTACGGGCTCACGCGGCGCGGCCTGGGACGGCGCATCGGCGGCGGGGCGGCGCGGGCCTACTACGTCGGCGTGGAGGCCGCGGCCGGCGGGACGCCACAGGCCACCTGCCTGGTCCCGCGCGGCTTCGAAGAGGGCGAATCCGTGGACCTCGCCGCGCGCAGCTTCGTCCTCACGCTCGGCCGCCCCGTCCAGTTCCAGCTCTACTCCACCACGGCGGACCGCATCGACAAGCCGGGGGACGTGGTGGAACTTCAAGAGGCCTTCCTGCCGCTGCCGCCCATCCACACGCTCCTGCGCGGCGGGGACCCCAAGCAGCAGACCGTGCCGGTCCACCTCAAGGCCACGCTCACGGAGATTGGGACGCTGGAGCTCTTTTGCGTCTCCGGCGCCTCGGACGAGCGCTGGCGGTTGGAGTTCGGCCTGCGCGGCGCGCACGCGTCGGACCGGATGACGGTCACCGAGTCCATGCCGGGCAGCTTCGCCGCCGCGGTGGAGCAGGTGCAGCGCGTGTACGGCCACAAGCCCCTGCCCATCGGGCCCAAGGACGTGAAGCAGCTCTCGAAGAATCTTGAACGTGCGCTGGGCGGGCGGGACGGCTGGCGGGTGCCGGTCCTCCGGGAGCTCTGGAGTGCGCTCTTCGCCGGGGCGACGAAGCGGCGGCGTTCCGCGGACCATGAACGGGTGGCGTTCGCGCTCCTGGGATTCTGTCTGCGGCCGGGCTTCGGCTACCCGCTGGATGACTGGCGTTGCGAGCAGACGTTCCGGCTCTTCAAGGAGAGCGTCCAGTTCCACCAGGACAAAGCGGTGTGGCTGGAGTTCTGGATTCTCTGGCGGCGGGTGGCCGGCGGCCTGCCGGAGGCGGCGCAGCAGGAGCTCTACGAGGCGCTGGCGCCGCACCTCGAACGGCGGGTTCCGCCGGACGCGCCCAAGCCCAAGGAGAAGCTGAAGGGTATCCAGCCAGAGGGCCTGGACGAGATGGTCCGGACGGCGGCGTCACTGGAGCACCTGGAGCCGCCGCAGAAGACGCAGCTGGGCGGGTGGATCTCCGCGCGGCTGAAGGACCCGTCGACCGTCGGCGGGCCCTGGGCCTGGTCGCTTGGGCGGCTGGGCGCGCGGGTGCCGCTCTACGGAAGCAGCCACCGGACGGTGGAGCCGGACGTGGCGTCCCAGTGGCTGGAGCAACTGCTGTCGCTGGGTCTGCAGAAGATGGACGGGGCGCCCTTCGCGGCGGCGCAGCTGGCCCGCCTGACGGGGGACCGGACGCGGGACCTGGAGCCTGCCCTGCGGCAGCGGACGCTGGACGCGCTGATCGCGGCCCGGGCGCCGGAGACCTGGCAGGCGCTGGTGCGCGAGGTGACCGTCCTGTCCGCGGCGGACGAGGCCCGCGCCCTCGGCGACACGCTGCCGGCCGGGCTGAAGCTCGGTTAGAGGCGTTAGACCGTCTTGACTCCCGCGCCCTGTCTCTTTAATTTCCGGCGCTTTCAACCCCGCCAAGGAAGACCATGGCCCGCGTCACAGTCGAAGACTGCCTCCCACTCGTCGACAACCGTTTTGCACTCGTGCTGCTCGGCGCCAAGCGCGCGCGTCAGCTGATGGCCGGTGCCCGGCCGATCATCGACATCTCCAAGAACAAGCCGCCCGTGCTGTCGCTGCGAGAGATCGCCACTGGCAAGGTGAAGTTTGATCGCGACGTCCGCGAGGCGCTCTCCGGCAAGTTTGATCCGCCGAAGCCCGGCGCAGCCGCCGCCGCAGCGCCGTAACCAGGACCGCCATGTACGAGGCGAGCTCCCTGTCCGCTGAGGAGATCGTCAACCTCTCGAAGAAGCACACGCTCTTCGAGTGGTCCGCGCAAGCGACGGTCGCGCCGCTGCCCATGGTCCGCGCCAAGGGCGTCTTCTTCTGGGACGCCAACGGCAAGCGCTACCTGGACTTCAACAGCCAGCTGATGAGCGTCAACATCGGCCACGGCGATGAGCGCGTCATCCAGGCGATCAAAGACCAGGCGGACAAGCTCCTCTACGCCAGTCCGTACATGGCGACGGAGCCGCGCGCCCGGCTGGGCCAGCTGCTCTCGGAGATCGCGCCGGGCGACATGAACAAGGCGTTCTTCACCCTCGGCGGGTCCGAGGCGAACGAGAACGCCATCAAGATTGCCCGGATGGTCACGGGGCGGAACAAGATCATCGTCCGCTACCGCAGCTACCACGGCGGCACCGCGGGCAGCGCCACCATGACCGGGGACCCGCGGCGCTTCGCGGCGGAGCCGGGCATCCCGGGCGTCTGCCGGGTGCTGGACCCGTACAAGTACCGCTGCGGCTTCTGCAAGGAGCTGCCGGACTGCACGCTGCAGTGTCTGCGGCACGTGGAAGAGGTCGTGGAGTACGAGGGGCCGCAGAACGTGGCGGCCATCCTGATGGAGACGGTGACCGGTACGAACGGCATCATCGTCCCGCCGGACGGCTACATGAAGGGCCTGCGGGAGCTGTGCGACCGGCACGGCATCCTGCTCATCCTCGACGAAGTGATGTGCGGCTTCGGGCGGACCGGGAAGTGGTTCGCCATCAACCACTGGGACGTGGTGCCGGACCTCATCACCTGCGCGAAGGGGTTGACCTCGTCCTATCTGCCGCTGGGCGCGGTCCTGATGCGGGACAAAGTCGCCGCGCACTTCGACTCGAACGTGTTCTACGGCGGCCTCACCTACAACAGCCACCCGATGAGCTGCGCCGCCGCCATCGCCAACATCCAGGTCTACCGCTCCGACAAGCTGGTGGAGAACGCGGAGAAGCTGGGCCAGGTGCTGGCGCGGGAGCTGAACCGGCTGAAGGAGAAGCACCCTTCGGTGGGTGATGTCCGTTCCCTCGGCCTCTTCTCCATCGTGGAGCTGGTGAAGGACCGCAAGACGCGTGAGCCGCTGGCGCCCTACAACGCCAAGCCCTCGGAGCTGGGGACCATGCACCGGCTCAACGCCTTCTTCCGCGACCACGGCGTCTACACGTTCGTGCGCTGGAACAACTTCTTCGTCAACCCGCCCCTCTGCATCACCGAGGAGCAGCTTCTGGAAGGGCTGGCGGTGGTCGACAAGGGGTTGGACCTGGTCGACGCCACCCTCACCAAGAGCTAAGCGCTCAGTAGAACGCGCCCAGCGGGTCCACCGGCAGCGGCGTGCCCGAGGGCCAGAGCACGTAGGTAAGGCCGCCCGAATGTTCGAGCCAGGCGCGCTCCAGCTCCGCGCGCTTGTACGTCACCTCCACCCGCGCGTCCCCGTTGAAGGCGGGATCGTTGCAGACCACGTCGCCGGTGGCGGAGAAGCCCTTCACCACGATGAGGTGGCCGGCGGTGCTGTTGATGGGAGAGCCGGTCAGCTCCCCGGTCGTGTACGAGATGCTGATGGCCACCGGGATGTCTTTGTCGATGAGCCGCTCCACCTGCGACATGGAGGACATGCGGGTCACCAGCCCGTGGAGCGCGCCGCTGGCGAGGCTGGCGCCGTGGGCCACGTTGAAGGCCCAGTTGCCGTAGCCACCGAAGACGAAGTCGTAGACGGCCTGCGCGGTGTTGGGGACCAGCGGCCGCAGCTCCGTGCGGGAGAGCGTGGTGCCAAAGTAGTTGAGCAACATGGTCATCGACGTCGGGGAGCACCAGACCTCGCCGCCGTTCGGGTAGATCATCTGGGACCGCTTGGGGACCGGCAGGACCTTCCCCCAGACCGCGCGGTTGGGCGCATCTGGCGGCGCCACCCGGTTGGTGGCGCTGACCACCGCCGCCACCGCGCGCAGCGTGGGCGTGGCCATGCGCGACGCAGAGAAGAGCGTGACGGTGAGCCGCAGCGCGTCCGCCCTCGCCTTGAGGCGCAGCGTGTCCGTGCGGACGTCGGCCATCGCATCGCCGCTGCCGTCCGTCACGCTGTGCGCGGCCACCGCGCCGCCGCCCTCGCTGGCCCAGACGCCCAGCGGGTAGTCCTTGCTCCAGCTCCCGTTCACCCGCACCGCCACCTTCACCTCGAACCACGTCCCCGGCGGCGTCAGCACGTCGTACGAGGGCACCACCTCATCGAAGAGGAACGGGAAGGTGTGCTCCCGCGAACGGGCCACGCCGTACCGGTAGGTGCCCGCGTTGTAGTAGTTGCCGCCGTGGTAGCTCCCCGCCGCCACCGTGTCCTTGCCCTCCAGGCCACCGCCCTGCGGGAGCTCCAAGGCGCCGGCTGCGGTGACCGTCAGGCCCGTCTGCGCGAAGCCCCCGAGGTCCCCGTCCGCCGCGGTCTGCCGGAAGAGCGGCCCGGTCGGCAAAGCCCGCCCGGCATCCGTCGACCCGGTCACCGGCGCGCCCGCATCCGGCGTCTCCGGCCGCGTGCCGGTGGAGGCGTCCGGCGTGGAGCCGGCATCCTGCTCCTCGAGCTTCGGCATGTCCTGCTCCCCGTCCCGCGGGACGTCACAGGCCGCGGCGAAGACGGCGACTGACAGGCAGACCGCCCTGCCCCACTGCCACGTCGAAGGCAGCATCGTTCGACTCCCGAGCGAGGTTGCGAACGCGGATGCTACGTCCGGGAAGCCGCAGGCCGCGGCGCTTCCTCGCGCGGTGTCACTTCGGTGAGTCGCCCGCCACGGTCACCCGCTGGAGCAGGTCAAAGGCGCGGCGCGCCATCTCCTTTTCTCCTCGGTACGCGAGCAGCCGCGGCGCTTCCCGCAGGCCAATCCAGGCCGCCCGGTCCACCTCGATGCGCATCGCCGGATCCAGCGCGTTGATCTCTCCCGCGCGGTAGCGAAACAGGAAGAAGCTGACCACCTTGAAGATGCGTTCACCCCGGAACTCGTAGATGTAGTGGATTTCCCCGAGCGAGGCCTCCAACGTCACCTCCAGCCCGGTCTCCTCGCGCACCTCGCGCTGGGCCGCCGCGGGCGCCTCCTCCCCGAGGTCCACGTGGCCTTTGGGGAGCGCCCAGACCTGCTTGCCATGGGGCCGGATGGCGGCGAGCTGCAGCTCGCCCTGGAGCTCGCGGACGACCACGCCTCCTGCGGAGACCTCGCGCGCCATGGGCCGAACGGTAGCGCACCTGCACGGCGCCGCGCGCGGCCCCACCGCAGGCGCCTCACCGCGCGCTGTCAGCGCGGCAGTCTTGCAACCGCATTGGACGAAACCCGTCGGCGGATGTGGGGACGGCTCACTCGGTGTGGGCCAGGTGTCGCAGCTTCGCCTCGGCGCCGAGCCGATAGGTGTGCCGCAGCTCCGCCAGCAGCCGGTCCAGGTGACCCATTGCCACCAGCGACACCAGCCGCCGGCAGTAGTTGCGCGCCAGCCGGTTGGCCTCGCCGTAGCGCCAGCGCTCCTCCGGCGAGAGCGTCTGCGCGTAGCTGACGCGGTCGAACAGGCGGGCGAGGAGCTCTCGCGCCCACGAGGGGGCGCGCTGGTCCCAGCCATAGAGGACGCAGGTGGCGAACTTGTCGACCTCCGCCTGCGCCTCCAGCTCCAGCAGGGACACCGTGCGCTCCTGCTCGGCGGTGTGGATCACGTAGAGGAAGTGGCTGACGCCCTCCGCCAGCTCGCAGTACGAGGAGAGCTCCGCCTCCAGCAGCTGCCGCACCGGCAGGGTTTCGAAGGCGCGCAGCCGCTCCAGAAGGCCCGCGTCGAGGTAGAGGGCCAGGCGCAGCTCACCGTCCTCTTCCTGCACCAGCAGCTCTTCGCGCGCCCTCCCCGTCCCGCCCAGCGCCTGGGCCGCCTCGGCGCCGACGACGAAGGCGTCCGCGCGGTGCTCGCAGCGGATGCCGTAGATGGCTTCGAGGTGGTCCTGCACCTGGTTGATCAGCACGCGGCCTCGCTCAGTTCGGCAGCCCGCCCTTGGGGGTGACGACGCCGGTGTCGATCAGCACCTTCTCCAGCCGGTCGTTGCCCGTCCGCACCCAGCTCTCGTAGACGCGCAGCGCGCCCTCGGCGCCGCCCGCCACCAGCCCGCGCGCGGAGATCTCCTCGAGCACCTCCACCACCGGCCGGAACTTCTCGCAGAGCTCCCGGTAGACGATGGCGAAGCCGGTGTTCGGCGCGAGCGACGCGACCTGGCCGTACGCGGCCCCGCCAATCTGGATGTAGTAGTCCGGGCCCACCACCCGCTCCCTCAGCGACTCGCCGAAGAAGCCCACGGTGTAGAGCGACAGATCTCCCAGCCGGCGGAGCAGGCGGATGCGCTCCTCGCGCTCCTTCTGCAGTGCCCGGTGGTAGAGGACCGCCAGCGGCTCCGCTTCCCCGCCGCCCTCAGTGGAGAACAGCTTCTCCACCGTGACGAACTCGGCGAGGAGGTTGACCAGGTAGAACTCGGTCTCCTCCGCCATCTGCACTTGCTGATGGCCCTTGGCCTCTTCCAGCAGCGTCTTGAACAGCTCTCGGAGAGAGCTCGAGGTCACCAACCCGCTCATTCCTGTGTCCTCCTCACCCCGCAAAAGGTACCAATCGGCGCTCCGGGCGGCAAAAGAGGCCCAATGATTCCGATGGCTTACGATGGCGGTCGCAGGGTGGGAGTGCCAGAAACGCGCTGGCACTCGCGCAAGGCGAGTGCTGACAGATCCATGACGTGTGGAACGAAAGAGCTGGGGTTCCGGTGGGTTGCGGACACCGAGAAGAACCGACGGACGCCTTGACGGGTCGAGATCGGCGGTTATTATCCGCGCGACTTTGGGTTAGCACTCCCGACAGGCGAGTGCCAATCGAGGGTCTTCCGCAGCATCGCAACCGACCAAACTCCCACATCTGAAGGAGAGCTGAACATGGCGAAGATTCGACCCCTGCACGACCACCTGATCGTCAAGCGCGTCGCCGAGGAGAACAAGACCAAGGGCGGGATCATCATCCCCGACACCGCGAAGGAGAAGCCGCTCGAGGGCAAGGTCGTCGCGGTCGGCAACGGGAAGATCCTCCAGGACGGCAAGGTCCGGCCGCTCGACATCAAGGAAGGGGACACCATCCTCTTCACCAAGTACGCGGGCACGGACATCAAGGTCGACGGCGAAGACCTCCTCATGCTGCGCGAAGAGGATGTGCTCGGCGTCATCGAGAAGTGAGCTGCTGACCGCCTCCCTTTCCAACCTCTAGGAGCAACCACAATGGCCAAGGACATTATTTTCGACGTCCGCGCCCGCGAGTCCATCCTCCGCGGCGTGAACGTCCTCGCAGACGCAGTGAAGGTGACGCTGGGGCCCAAGGGCCGCAACGTCGTCATCGAGAAGTCGTTCGGCTCTCCCACCATCACCAAGGACGGCGTCACCGTCGCCAAGGAGATTGAGCTGGAGAACCGCTTTGAGAACATGGGCGCTCAGATGGTGAAGGAGGTCGCTTCCAAGACCTCTGACGTCGCCGGTGACGGCACCACGACGGCGACCGTGCTCGCGCAGGCAATCTTCCGCGAGGGCGCGAAGCTGGTGGCCGCGGGTCACAACCCGATGGACATCAAGCGCGGCATCGACAAGGCCGTGACCATCGTCGTGGCCGAGCTGAAGAAGATGTCCAAGCCGACCAAGGACAAGAAGGAGATCGCCCAGGTCGGCATTATCTCCGCGAACGGCGACACCACCATCGGCCAGATCATCGCGGACGCGATGGAGAAGGTCGGCAAGGAGGGCGTCATCACCGTCGAGGAGGCCAAGGGCCTGGAGACCACCCTCGACGTGGTGGAGGGCATGCAGTTCGACCGCGGCTACCTCTCCCCGTACTTCGTGACCGACCCGGAGCGGATGGAAGTCGTCCTCCAGGATCCGTACATCCTGATCCACGAGAAGAAGATCTCCAACATGAAGGACATGCTCCCGCTGCTGGAGCAGGTCGCTCGTTCGGGCAAGCCGTTGCTCATCATCGCCGAGGAGGTTGAGGGCGAGGCCCTGGCCACCCTGGTGGTGAACAAGATCCGCGGCGTGCTCAACACGTGTGCGGTCAAGGCGCCGGGCTTCGGCGACCGCCGCAAGGCCATGCTGGAGGACATCGCCACGCTGACCGGCGGGAAGATGATCGCGGAGGACCTCGGCATCAAGCTGGAGACCCTCACGCTCACCGACCTCGGCCGCGCCAAGCGCGTGACGGTGGACAAGGACAACACCACCCTCATCGACGGGGCGGGCGCGCAGAAGGACATCGAAGGGCGCGTCAAGCAGATCCGGGCGCAGATCGAGGAGACCACCAGCGACTACGACCGCGAGAAGCTGCAGGAGCGGTTGGCCAAGCTGGTCGGCGGCGTGGCGGTGATCAACGTCGGCGCCGCGACCGAGACCGAGATGAAGGAGAAGAAGGCGCGCGTTGAGGATGCGCTCAACGCCACCCGCGCGGCAGTCGAGGAGGGCGTTGTCCCCGGCGGCGGCGTGGCCTTCATCCGCACCCTGAAGGCGCTGGAGAAGGGCGAGTGGAACGAGGGCGAGAAGTTCGGCGTGGAGATCATCCGCCGCGCGCTCGAGGAGCCCCTCCGCCAGATCGTCGGCAACGGCGGCCTGGAAGGCTCGGTCATCGTGAACAAGGTCAAGGAAGGCAAGGACTCGTACGGCTTCAACGCCGCCACGGGCGAGTACGAGGACCTGCTGAAGTCGGGCGTCATCGACCCGGCCAAGGTCGCCCGCTCTGCCCTGCAGAACGCGGCGTCCGTGGCCTCGCTGATGCTGACCACCGAAGCGCTCGTCGCTGAGCGTCCCAAGGAGGACGACGGCAAGGGCGCCGCCGGCCCCGGCGGCGGGATGGGCGGCATGGGCGGCATGGGCGGCATGGGCATGTGAGCCCTCGCGTGACGGCCGCCCTCGCAAGGCGGCCTTAACGCGACAAAAAGCGGCCTCCGGCGGACGTTTCGCCGGGGGCCGTTTCATTTTTTCCGCAGCAGCCCGGCTGCTGGGCGGGCGAGGTGCGAAAGGAGGTAGCCAGCGCAGCCCCCGGCTCCTTACCCTTTGCGACATGAGACCCGTCCGGCTGTACACAACCAACACCTGCGGCTACTGCTTCCGAGCCAAGGACCTCCTCGAGCGCCGCGGCGTGCCGTACGAGGAGATTGACGTCACCGACGACGACGACATGAGGGAGCGGCTGGTGGAGCTCTCGGGTGGCCGGCGGACCGTCCCGCAAATCTTCTTCGGCGAGCGGCACATCGGCGGCTACACGGACCTCGCGGAGCTGGCCATCGCCGGAAAGCTGGACGACGTCCTGCAGTGACTTCACACTGCCGCGCGTGACCGCTCGCGCGCGCATCGCCCTCCTGGCCGCCGCTGTCAGTCTCACCGCCTGCAAGACGGCCTATCAAAAGAAGGTGACGGTGCCCGAGGGGCTCACCGTCTCCCTGGTGGCCGTCTACCCCTTCGGCTTCCGCTGGGGAGAAAAGCCCTACCGGGCCTTCGAGCTCTCCCAGCGGATTGTGAGCGTGGGACTGGCGAAGGCGGCGGACCGGGCGCTGTTCTTCGGCCCCTCCGAGTTTCGCGTCTACCGGCCGGAGGACGACAATGCGTGGGCGGCGACGGACGTGGTGTCCCAGCTGCCCAGCTACAACATCCGTCCGGAGCAGGCCGTCGTGCTGAGACCCTGGGCGGAGCGCCGCATCCACACCGCGCAGAAAGAGCTCTACGACGCCAAGGGCCGCGGGATTGGCCTGCAGGCGGTGCAGGAGACCACCTACGTCGCGCACGTGGAGATTCTCCACCCCAGCAAGCAGCAGACGCTGGTGGAGGTGAGCGGCGAAGCGGTGGTGGACCCCTTCGCGGAGAAGCCGGAGGAGGACGCGGACCCCGCGCCGGAGCTCACCGCGCTGGTGGAGGGCCTCACGAAGGAAGCCCTCAAGGCGCTGGACGACGCGTTCGCCCCGCCCTCCCCGCCCAAGCCGTTCGACCTGAAGCTGGCCTTCAACCCGCAGGAGGCGCTGCGGTTCACCAACGGCGCCGGCGCGTCCCTGGAGCTGGAGCTGGCGAAGATGGACCCCGTCGAGAGCGAGCTCGTCAAGGTGAACCGGGTGAAGTTCGCCAACCCCGGGATGGACGACGCGCAGGCCAGCAAGCTCACCCGCCTCATCGGCGGGCTGTACGTGGTGGCGCCCGCGCCGAAGGAGCAGCTGGCCCCGGGGGACCTCATCACCACGCTGGATGGCCACCCCGCCATGCCGCAGTCGCTCCACCGCGCCCGCTTCTCCACCACCCCGGTCAACGCGCGCGTCCGCCGCGCCACCGGTGACTTCGCGGACCTGGTGCTGCTGGGCGCGAAGTAGCAGCCACCAGACCGCTCACCCCTGCTTTTCGACCGTTCAGGGACTGACCGCGCCACGGGCTGCCCCCGGCGGTGTCGTATGGGTCTATGCGCCTGACGCTGCTGTGCCTGACCTGGGCCGCCACTGCCGCTGCCTCGCCGCTGGAGTTGTCCCCCAAGCTCCGCACGCTGCTCGACGGGGGCGGGTGGGACGCGACGCCGGCGGGCTTCCGGATCATCGCCCTCTCTTTCCTCTCCGACGGCTGCGCGCAGCAGGGGGTGGCGCACCCGGAGCGGGCCCCGGCGGCGCGGGCGTGCGTGGACTCCGCGCTGCGCCGGGCGCTGGCCCTGCGCCGCGGGGCGGACCTCTGGGCGGCGGACGGCCTGTACCTCTCACACCTCAACCTCATCCTCGGCGCCCGGGACGCGCTGGGGGCGGACCCGGACCCGGCGTTCCACGAACGCCTCACGCGCAGGCTGGCTGAGGAGTCGGAGCGCTCCCCCACCCGCCACCTCGCCTCCTACGCTTCTCAGCCCTTCCGCTGGCCAGCGGACCAGGCGGCCACGCTGGCAAGCCTCGCCCGCTATGACCGCGCGCACGGAACGCAGCTGCACCGCGCCCCCCTGCGCGAGTGGAAAGCGTTCCTCGGACCGCGTGCACGGGAAGGGCTGCCCTGGTCGGAGGTGACCGGCAGGGCCAAGGGCGCCAAGCTCCCGCGCGGCTGCGCGCAGTCCTGGATGACGCGCTACCTGGCCGAAGTGGACCCGCGGCTCGCGGCCGACTGGTGGAAGCGCTACCGCGCGGGCTACCTCGTCCAGGTGGGACCGGTCGTCGGCTTCCGGGAATGGCCGCGAGGGACGGACCTCGCGGCCGACGACGACAGCGGCCCCATCCTGATGGGGATTGGCGCCTCCGCCAGCGCGTTTGCCATCAGCGCCGCCCGCGCGCAGGGCGACGAAGCGCTGGCGAGCAGGTTGGAGGGCGCGGCGGACGCGGTGTCGCGCGTGCCGGGGCTTGGCGGCGTGTCAGGCCTGCTGCTGGCGCAGGCCATCCGGTTTCAGGCGCGCTGGCAGCCTCACCAGTCGTCGTTCCAGCAGTAGTCGAAGTCGTAGGGCAACCGGGGAACCCAGACGCCGCGGTTGAGCTCCAGCCAAACGGCGCAGTAACAAATGTTCCCGTCGTTATCGAGGTCACCCATTGTGTAGACGTACATGTTGGGGTTGCTGCCGACGGACTTATCCCCGTACAGGTAATAGCTGTAATAGACCCAGCCTTCGGGCTCGAAGGTGAACGCGTTCCAGGGGAACTCGTTCTTGCGCCAGGGCTTCTTCTTCCCGTAGGGCGCCGTCGGGTTCGGGTTCCACGCGGTGGAGATGAACGAGCTGTCGGCGGTGCCGGACGGCCAGCGGCCGTGGACGCCCAGGTAGTCCTTCATCGTGTTAATGAACTGCCGCTGGTTCATCACCAGCTCCGCCCGCTTCGACTTCCGGAGGATGTCGTTGAAGCTGGGGATGGCCATGCTGGCCAGAATCCCGATGATGGCGATGACCACCATCAGCTCAATCAACGTGAAGCCGGCCAGACGCCTCCGGAAGGACTTCGGTTTCTGCTGCGACGGGGGCGTTTCACTCACGGCTTTGCTTCTCCTTCTGAACTGGGACCGGCCATCGACGCCGGCAGGACCATCACCGACTCGGGCCCGAGTACCTGCACGCGGCCACCGCTCTTTGCGGCTTCGGCCTTGAGCTGCTCGATGGCCGCAGGGGACAGGGGCTCACCGTTGCGCGTGCTCACCATCGTGGGGCCGCCGACGACGCCGCCGCCGGTGGTGCCCGCCGGCAGGTTCGGGAGCGTCTCCTGGGGCCCGTTTGAACCGAGCATCCGCGAGCCGTGGAAGAGGGCGGCGATCAGCACCAGCACGCCGAAGGCGAGGTAGAGCAGCTTCTGCCGCTGAGGGAGCTCCTCCTTCTCAGTGCCACTGTTCGACAGCATCCGCGCGCCGGGGACCGCCCGGTACTTCTGCGCGCTGCTGGCCACCGCCTCCTGCGCGACCGCCTGGGAGGTGACCTGCACGGCCTCTGCGAGGTCCACCGCCGCCTTCGCCAGCGCGACGCGCTCCGACTCCAGCGGCGCGTGCAGCTCTGTTTCGGGCAGCGTGTTCGCCGAACGCAGCTCCGTCAGGATCAGATCCAGCTCGTTGAAGAGGACCTCCACCGCCGCGCTGTCCGCCGATTTTGCGGCGGCGCGGGTGGAGAGCGCCGCGGTCACCCGCCAGCGGATGGCGGCGGCGCGCGCGAGCAGCTCGTAGCCGGCAGAGAGCTCCGCGCCCGGGTCGGACAGCACCCCGCGGAACTCGTCGGACAGCGTGGAGAGCAGCTGCTCGACGTGCGGGCGGAGCAGCGCGGGCGGCTCCACCTCTCCGCGCAAGATGAGCAGCGAGCGCGCGAGGTCCGGGATGAACTTCGGCCAGGGCGCGGCCGCGTCGTACGTCGGCGCGGGCGGGAGCGGGGGCGCCATCGCCGGGATGGGCGGAGGGATCACCGGCGCTGCGGCCGCGTCCGGGGGGACGTCTTCGAAGAGCCCGTGCAAAGAGCTCTCCGCGGCGTCGTCTGGCTTCGCGGCAGGAGACGCGGGATCTTGGTCGCCCATCACCAAACTCCTCCCTCTCTCGGAACAAAGCCAATTGTTCCGGGCCAGGAGGACCCGTTTCAAGGTGTGACGTTGCGCGAAAGGACGCCCACCCGTTCCTCTGGCGCGCACGTGCACGCGCGCGCGCACGTTGCCCCGCACGGCCTCACAGGCCGGGTCATTCCCCACTCGCCAGAGGGCTGCTCGGTCGTGCGCTAAGCTTTCGCGCCATGACGACGCCCCCCAACTACCGGCCGGCCTACAAGCGCGAGTACCTCGTGGACCGGGGCTTCCAGCTCAAGTACGCGCTCATCTTCGGCGCGGCCGCGTTCGCGGTGGCGCTCGTCGGAGGCGCGGTGATGTACGGCGCGCTCCAGTCCACCATCCGCGAGCTGGTCCTCCCGCCGGAGCTGTGGCGCCAGCTGTCCGATTCAGCGGTGCACATGGTGGCCACCGTCATCGGCACGTCCGTCGCCATCGGCGTCGTCATCGGCCTCTTCGCGCTCGTCCTCACCCACCGCGTGGCGGGCCCCATCTACGTGATGACCCGCTACATCGCCGTGCTGGCGGATGGGCACTTCCCCAAGATGCGGAAGCTGCGCAGCTCCGATGAGTTCAAGGAGCTGTTCGACCTGTTCCAGAAGTCGGTGGAGTTCATTCGCACGCGCGACGTGGCGGACGCCTTCCGGCTGGAAGAGGCCATCGCCAAGCTCTCGCCCAACGCCACCAGCCCGGAGGCCCGCAGCGCCATCGACGCGCTCAAGGCCCTGCGCGACCGCAAGCGCTCCACCGCCGCCCGCGCGGACCTGGACGCGCATACCGTCTACGCCACCCCGGACGCGCCGGCCGTGGTCCCCGCCCCCTCCGCCAAGAACCTCCCGAGCTAGACGGGCCCGAGCTAGACGGGCCCGAAGAGCAGCACCAGGCCCGCACGCAAGGTGGAGGCGAACCACGCCGGTTGCAGCGCCACCGGCACCCCCACCAGCAGCGCAGCCCCCAGCGAGAAGGCGAACGGGAGCCTGCGGTCCTCGATGACGGACTGCAGCAATCCCAGCGACAGGGTCAGGATGGCGGCCAGGCAGAGCGCCAGCGGTCCGTGGAAGCCCAGGAACCGCAACCCCAGGGTGCAGGCGGCCAGCGCGAAGACGTTGAGCACGTCCCGCCCATTGGACACCCACCAGGTGGCCACTTCCGCCTCGCGCAGCCGCTGCTGAAGGCGCTCCAGCAGGCTGGTCAGCAGCAGGACCCCGAGGAAGACCAGGGCCCGGACCACCTCCAGGGTGGAGGAGCGGGCCGTCTCCAGGAATCCGCCGAGGGCGTCCATTCAGCCTTAGCCGTGTAGACAACGCGAAAAGCTCACGCAAGAGCGGGCGTTGTTGATGATAAGAAGCACGCGTCCAAGAGGAGGCCATGCCCGACATGAAAGAACGTTCCGGACGGTCCGAAGTCACCGAGACCGTCGCGCTGCCAGCGGGGAAGTCATCCACGGTCCAGGTCAAGGAGTGGGCCGTCGAAGTCACCGGTGGTCCGGACAAGGGGAAGCAGGTCCGCACGCTGGAGACGCTCATCCGGGTGGGCTCCGACACGGCGAATGACCTGGTGCTCACCGACCCGACGGTCAGCCGCCGCCACCTCGAGGTGGAACGGACGCCGAGGGGTTTGCTGGTGAAGGACCTCGGGAGCCGGAACGGCACCTGGGTGGAGGGTCGTCAGGTCCTCCAGGCCTTCGTGGAGGCGGGCGACAAGGTGAGCCTGGGCAAGACCAAGCTCTCCTTGAAGCAGCAGAGCAAGCCCACCGAGGTGGAGCTGGCCGGCGCCGAGGCCTTCGGCGAGCTGGTGGGCACCTCGGAGTCCATGCGCGCGCTCTTCGCGGAGCTGCGGCGGGTGGCGCGGGAGGACATGAACCTCCTCATCGAGGGCGAGACCGGCACCGGCAAGGAGCTGGCCGCGCGGGCGGTCCACGCGCACTCGAGCCGCCGGCACCTCCAGTTCAAGGTGGTGGACTGCAACCTCATCACCGAGGAGGCCGCGGAGCGCGAGCTGTTCGGCAAGGGCCCGGAGGCGGACCAGCTGGGTGTCTTCGAGGGCGCCAAGGGCGGGACGGTGTTCTTCGACGAGATCGGCGAGCTGCCGCTCTCGCTCCAGCCCAAGCTCCTGCGGGTCATTGACTCCAAGCAGCTGCCCGGCGGCAAAGAGGTGGACGTCCGCGTCATCGCCTCCACCAACCGCAACCTGGAGGAAGAGGCGCGCCAGGACCGGTTCCGCAAGGACCTGTTCTACCGGTTGGCGGTGGCCAAGGTCCGGCTGCCCCCGCTGCGCACGCGCCACGCGGACATCCCCGTCCTCGCTCAGGCCATCCTGAAGGGCACCAAGACGCCCTTCGAGCTCAGCCAGCAGACCTTGAGCCTGTTCGAAGGCTACGAGTGGCCGGGCAACATCCGGGAGCTGCGCAACGTGCTGGAGCGCGCGGCGCTGATGCAGGAGACGGGCAACACCAGCTGGCTGGACTTCCTCGCCGCGACGCCGAAGAAGGGCGCGGAGCCCTCCCAGTCGGTGGGCAGCCTGATGGTGGGGATGCCGTACCACGAGGCGAAGGACCGGGTGCTGGCGGACTTCGAGCGGATCTACTTCGCCGAGGTCATGAAGCAGGCCAGCTTCGACATGCAGGTGGCCGAGCAGAAGACCGGCCTGTCGATGCAGAGCCTGTATCGCCTGCTGAAGAAGAACGGGCTGCGCCTGAAGGACCTCAAGAACGCTGAAGGGCTGGACCGCTAAGTCTCACAGGAGGAATTGCGCTGATGCTCCGCTACACCGCTTCCGTCGTCGCCGCGCTGTGCGCTGTGGGCTGTGCCACCACGAACTCAGGAGGAGGCCAGGCAGCACCCACTACGGAGAAGCTCCGGATTGTGAACCAGAGCTACTTCGACCTGGCCAACTGCAGCCCTCGCACCGTGGAGGTCGGCAAGCCGGCCACCAAGGAGTCGCTCATCGGCTTCCTGGTGAGCGCTCGGCCGCAGGTGATGGAGTGCCTGGTGGACCCCAAGCACCGCGGCGCCGCCAAGGAGACGCACGCCATCATCCAGGTGACGGTGAGCGACGCCTCGGTCGACTACGACGTGAGCGGCCCCAACCTGACCCCCGAAGGCATCGCCTGCATCAAGGAGGTCTACACCTCCCGCAAGGGGCTCAACACCCAGCCGAAGGGCGTGGCGGCGGTGACGGAGAAGGCGGAGATTCAGCACGCGGTGGGGGTGAGCCCGTCCGTGGTGTTCGGCACGAACGAAGCCTCCGACGTCGTCGGGAAAATCCGCATCAGCCAGAAGGCGTGGTGCGAGTGCTACGCGGACTGGAGCGACAAGCCGCCGCAGATGCTGAAGGCCAAGCTGAGCCTCTCCAAGCCGCACCCTCCGAAGCCTGAGGAGAAGAAGGACGAAAAGGCCGCGGCCGCAGCGGCCGCAGCGCCGCCGCCTCCTCCGCCGGTTGACGTCACCTTCGAGCCGACCAACGACCCGACGGCTGACAAGGTCGCCGCCTGTCTGAAGGCCAAGGTCCTGGCCACGCCGTTCGAGGTGAAGTCGGAGGGCCTCTTGGTCCCCTACAGCTTCATCCTCGTGCACTCGGGCGTCCCCGAGGAGCTCGCCAGCGCGCCCAACGACGTGAAGTTCATCCAGCTGGAGCAGCTGAGGGCCCAACGCGCGGCGGACGCGGTCATCGCGCTCGGCGCACGGCAGAACGCCGCCACCTCGTATGACCAGCTGGTCCAGAAGTACCAGAAGACCAAGGACTACAAGCTGGTGCGGGACCTCGAGTCCGGCTGCTCCGCGCTCGGGAAGGCGAACGAGGCGTGGATTGCGGCGCTGAGCGGTCAGCTCGACATGGACAAGAAGACCCTCACGCTCATCTCCAACCTCAAGGCGAGCGACGCACAGTGGGGCGAGGCCGAGGCCAAGGCCCAGGAGAGCGTCACGCTGACGGAGAAGGACGTGGCGGAGGCGAAGAAGATCAAGGAGCAGAACGTCGCCATCTGCCCGAAGACGAAGAAGTGAACGGCGAACGCTTCCGGCTGGATCTCGACGGTGTCGAGCTCAAAGACGGAAACGGCCGCGTCGTCTGCATCCTGCGCTGGCGGACGGTGAAGGGGCTGCTCCTGCGGCTCCCGGAGAGCACCGACGTCCTCGTCCCCTGGGCGCTCATCCAGAGCGCTCAGCTGGACCTTGGCCAAGGTACGGTCCGCGTGGCGTTCGCGCCCGCGGCGCGCAAGGAGCTGTCCTGGCTGCAGAGCTGGACGGAGCTCTCCGGCGAATGGACGGACCGCGAAGTCCTGGCCTCGCCGCCCTGAGTCGTCCCCGTTCGCGGGCCCCCGTTTGCCTCGAGGAGGAAGACCGGCTCTGGCCGGCCATTTCGTCGGAGGAACAGCTCTTCTCAGTCGAGCGCCATCCCCGCTCGCCTCGAGGGGAAAACCGGCCCTGGCCGGCCATTTCGTCGGAGGAACAGCTCTTCTCAGTCGAGCGCCTCCCCCGCTCGCCTCGAGCGTTGCGCCGTCAGGCGCATAGTCGAGAGGTGGCGCAAACCCACGCACGGCACTTTGCCGGGTTGTTTCGAGCAGACCGAAGCGGCCCATGAGCCCAGTTTCGGAAGCACTGCCGACGTCTCGACTATGCGCCTGACGGCGCAACGCTCGACGCGAACGGGGTCCACCCCGCGGTGTTTTGCGGGCCCTGGTGAGCTGTTCTCTAGGAGCGTTGCGCCGTAGTCGAGAGGTGGCGCAAGCCTACGCACGGCACTCTGCCGGTTTGTTTCGAGCAGACCGAAGCGGCCCATGAGCCGAGCCTCGGGAGCACTGCCGACGTCTCGACTATGCGCCTGACGGCGCAACGCTCGACGCGAACGGGGTCCACCCGAACGGGGGCAATGCACCGGCGCCAGACGCAAAAACGCCGCGCCCGCCCATGGAGGCGAGCGCGGCGCTTGATGAAGAGGGCTACTTCACGAAGTTGGAGACGACGCCGAGGATGACGCCGACGGCAGTGACTGCGCCGCCGCCCATCAGGAAGTTCTTGGCGCCCTTGGTGGTGCTGCCCAGCAGCTCCTCGCGGCTCTTGCTGGAGAGGATGAGCGAGGTCCAGTTGGGGGAGATGACCTTCCCACCTTCGAGCTTGCCCACTGCGTACAGCTTGGGCTGAACCTTGAAGACAGTCTCAATGCACTGGAACTTGTCGGCCTTGCTGTTGACCGGGTTCTGGAAGGCGTACTTGCCGAACATCATCGGCTGGCCCTTGCCCACCGCGTTCTTCAGGTCGGCGAAGAAACCCTCCTTCTTCGTCTCATCGAAGGTCTTCTCCAGGGGCTCGAAGTCGCCGCCTTTGGCCGCCTCCACCGTCACCGCGCCGGAGCCGTCGTCCAGGCTGAACTTCGCGGCCGCCTTCTCATCGACGTAGTCCTTGGACTCGTTGGAGTCGCCTTCCTTCCAGCTGCCGATGACCTTCAACTCGTAATAGAGGCACGGCGTGCCGGTGACAGGCGACAGCAGCGGCTGCGGCGCCTTCACGGAACCTTCGACAGAGATGGAGCCCTTCTCGCCGGCAACGCCCGGCTGGGTGGCGGCTTCGCCGGTCTTGGCGAAGGGGGCCTTGGAGAGGCGCCCAGCCTTGTACTTCTGGATGGCTCCGTAGATGAGGCCGATGATGCCGGCGGTCACGAGGATGGCTGCGAATGCGCCCATGGACAGGTCTCTCTTGAGGATGGGGTTGAAAACGGCAGGTGCGCCGTGTGGTGGATGACACGCGACCACACGCCCCGTCGCAGAAATAAGAGAGAGGCCAAAAACCGATGGAGTTACGACAGCCTTGGCCGGGGCATCACGCCACGGCGCTGTTGTTGTCGTTCGCTGCCGCCTCTTTGAGCTTCACAGAGACCAGCTTGGAGATGCCCGGCTCCTCCATCGTCACGCCGTAGAGCGCGTCCACGACTTCCATGGTCCGCTTGTTGTGAGTGATCACGATGAACTGAGACTGCTTGCTCATCTCGCGGATCATCTCGTTGTAGCGGCCGACGTTGGCCTCATCCAGCGGGGCGTCCACTTCGTCCAGCAGGCAGAACGGGGTGGGCTTGATGAGGAAGATGGCGAAGATGAGCGCCACCGCGGTGAGCGCCTTCTCTCCACCGGAGAGCAGCTGAACGCTCTGCAGCTTCTTGCCCGGGGGCTGCGAGACAATCTCCACGCCCGGCTCCACACCGGGGCCCTCGTTGGTCAGCACCAGCCCGGCGCGCCCGCCACCGAAGAGGCGCGGGAAAATCTGCTGGAACTTCTCATTCACAATCTCAAACGTCTGCTTGAACCGCTCGCGGCTGGTGTCGTCGATTTTGGTGATGGCCGCCTTGAGCTGCGTGAGCGACTCCTCGAGGTCCTTCCGCTGACCGGCGAGGAACTCGTGGCGCTTGGACAGCTCCGCGTGCTCTTCGATGGCGGTGAGGTTGATCTCCCCCATCTTCTCCACCTGCGCGCGCAGCTCCTTGACGCGCGCCTCGCTCTCCGGCGGCAGCGTGGGCAGCAGGTGGTAGCGGTGCAGCTCCAGCGCCAGCTCCGTCTGGTGGCGCTCGCGCACCGTGTCCTGCAGGTGCTCCAGCGCGATGACCAGCTCCCGCTCTTTGAGGGAGATTTCAGAGAGGCCCTGCGTCAGCTCATCCAGCCGCCCGCGCAGCTCCCGGAGGCGCCCGTCCTCCTCCTTCACCTGCCCGCCCTCCTCCACGTGCGCCGCGCGCCGCGTGTCCAGCTCGCCCGAGCCCTGGGCCAGCTCCGCTTCCTTCGCTTCCCGGGTGGTGGCCACCTCCGCCAGCTGCGAGGTGAGCGTGGCCAGCCGGCCCTGCCCTTCCGTCACCCACTCGTCCAGCCGGGCCGTCCGCGCGGTCATCTCCTCGCGCTGCGCCAGCAGCTGCTCCAGGTCCTTGCGCGCCGCTCCACCCCGCTCGGTGTTCGCCGCGACTTTCACGCGCAGCGCGGTGAGCTCTCCGGCGATGGCCTCGGCGCGCGCCTTCAGCGCCTCCAGGTCCGCGCCCATCTGCCGCACGCGGTCCTCGCGCACCTCGCGGTCCGCCTGGCCGTGCGCCACCTCGCCGCGGGAGGCCTCTTCGTCCGACTCCACCCCAGCCAGCTGCTGCTGCAGCCCGGACTCCTCGGAGTCCAGCGCGCCCAGCCGGTCCCGCAGCCGCGCCAGGTCCTCGCCGGCCTTGTGCAGGTCCTTCTCCTGCGTGGCGATGTTGAGCTCCTCGGCGTGCTGGTTCTTCGCCAGCCCCTTGAGGACGCCCTCGGTGTGCCCCATCTGCTTCTGCAGCGCGTAGTGCTGGGTGAGCGTGTCGTTGAAGCGGGCCTCGACGCGCTCCACCTCTTCGTTCAGCTCTGCAATCTCGCGCTTCTTCTGCAGCGCGCCCACCGCCGCGCCCTCCAACGTGCCGCCCGTCACCACCCCGTCCGCGCCCACCACCTCGCCCTCCAGCGTGACGAGCGTGAACGCCGCCCCGCCGGACTGCGAGTACTCCTTGGCCGCCGCCAGGTCCTGCACGATGACCACGTCGCCCAGGAGCGCGCGCAGCAGCGGCGTGAGCGCCTCTTCGCAGCGGACCTCAGCGAGCGCGGTGGACACCACGCCCGGACGTGAGAGCTCCGGCTCCGCCAGCAGCGTGGGCCCGCCCTGGAAGTCCGCCGCCATGAAGGAGGAACGGCCCTCGGAGACCGACTTGAGGTACTCCACCAGCTCAAAGCCCTTGGCGCGGCTCTCGACGATGACGTGCTGCAGCCGTTGGCCAAGCGCCGCTTCAATGGCCTTCTCGAAGCGCGGCGTGGTGCTGATGACGTCCGCCACCAGCCCGAAGATGCCCAGCTGGCGCGGCGAATCCCCGGCCTTGAGCATCACCGCGCGGACACCGCGGTCGAAGCCCTCGTAGCTGCGCTGAATCTCCTGCAGAGAGCCCAGGCGGCTCCGCTTGTCGGAGAGCTCTTCGCGCAGCGAGATGACCTTCACCTCGTTCTCGGCGAAGGCCGCCCGCGTCTTGAGCAGCAGCTCCTCTTCGGCGCCCTTCCGGGCCTCCAGCTCCATCGCCAGCTGCCGGCTCTCCCCCACCCGCTTGGCGAACTCGCTGCGGGTGGACTCCAGAGCCTCCGCCTCGCCTCGCAGCAGATCCGCTTCGCCCCGCAGCTTCGCCTGCCGGCCGGAGAGGTCCGCCTTGCGCGCGGCCAGGTTCGCCAGGTTCGTTTCGTGGTTCGCCAGCCGCGTCACCACCTGCACCAGGGCGCTGCGCTCCAGCTCCAGCCGGGCGCCGAGCTCATTCTGGCTCTGCAGCACGCGCCGCTGCTCCTCGTGCGCGGCCTGCATGGCGACGTCGTCTTCCTTCCAGGTGCCGGAGAGCGCGTCCAGCTCGCGCTCGCGGGCGCAGATGCCCTCGGCGACCTCCGCCGCGCGCACCGTCAGCGCCGCCAGTTCCTCCTGCGCGGAGGTGATGCGCGCCGCCGTCTGGTCGCGATCAGAGGTCCAGTGCGCCACGTTCTGCGCGTCCAGCTTCACCTGGCTCTCCAGCGCGTGGACCCGCTCGGCCAGCGACTGCAGGGCCACCGACTCCCCGTCCAGCGCCGTGCGCCGCTGGTTGATGCCCTCTTCCAAAGCCCGCACCGACTCCAGGCTCTCCCGCTCCTCGCCGGAGAGGTTCTCCAGCCGGGCGGCGAGCACCTTCTGCTCCGCGAGCAGCTCGAAGAAGCGGTGGGACGCGGAGTGGAGATCAATCTCCCGCATCTCCGACTTGAGCTTCTTGTACTTCTCCGCCTTCTTCGCCTGGCGGTGCAGGCTCTCCAGCCGGCGGTCCAGCTCGTCGACGATGTCCGTCACCCGCAGCAGGTTCTGCTGCGTGTACTCCATCTTCCGCTCGGCGGCCTTGCGGCGCGCCTTGTACTTGGTGACGCCCGCAGCCTCCTCGATGAAGGAGCGCCGGTCCTCCGGCTTGGCGGAGACGATGAGGCCCACCCGCCCCTGCTCAATGATGGAGTACGCGCGCGTGCCGACGCCGGTGCCGAGGAAGAGCTCGGTGATGTCCAGCAGGCGACAGGTGCTGCGGTTGATGAGGTATTCGGAGTCCCCGTTCCGGAACAGGCGACGGGTGACCGTCACCTCGGAGAAGCCGGCGTACTGCGGCGCCAGCGCGTCCCCGTCCTCCACCCGGAACGTGAGTGAAACCTCGGCCATCGACAGCGGCGCCTTGGACTCGGAGCCGTTGAAGATGACGTCCTCCATCCCACGGCCGCGGAGGTTCTTGGCGCTCTGTTCACCCATCGCCCAGCGGATGGCGTCCACCACGTTGGACTTGCCGCACCCGTTCGGGCCGACGATGCCGGTCACCCCGTCATCGAAGGTGAAAACCGACCGGTCCATGAACGACTTGAAGCCGGTGATGTCCAGTCGCTTGATGCGCATGTGGGGTGTGCTCCAGACCGCGGGCTGACGGTACTCGCTCTCGCTTCGGGGGCTCTCCAGAGCCGAAAACTCGGCCTGGGCGCAAGAGGGCTAGTACCACGCGCACCATCGACTGGGCAAGACGCTACAAGGCGTGACCCTATATCGGTTGTCACTCACGCATCGAGCTTCGGCTCGGCCTTGGGTGGCTGCGCCGCGGCGGCGAGCTTGGGCTCAATCCGCACGGTCACCACGCGCGGGCCATCCACCTCCATGACTGCGATCTCCCACTCCTCCACCTGCACGTGGTCTCCGCGCTCCGGCACGCGCTTCAGCTTGAACATCAGATAGCCGGCCACAGTGGTGACCTCGCCATCCTCCACGTCGAACTCCACGCCCAGGCGGTCCTCCACGTCGGAGAGCTCCGTGATGCCCGGCAGCTCCAGGCGCCCGCCCGGCAGCGTCTTCACCTCTTCCACCCGGCGGCCCAGCTCCGCGACGTTGCCCACCACCTCCGCCACCACGTCCGCCAGCGTCACCATCCCGGAGGTGCCGCCATGCTCGTCCACCACCACGGCCATCTGACGGCGGCGGCGGCGGAACTCGGAGAGCAGCTGCTCCAGCGTCACATTCTCCGGCACAAAGAGGACGGGCCGCTGCACCTGCGCCAGCGACTTGAGCTCCCCCTTCGAGAGCAGGAAGAAGAGGTCCTTCACGTTGACCACGCCCTCCACCTGATCCGGGTTACCCCGGCACACCGGCAGCCAGGTGTGCCCACCCATCCGGGCGTCGGCCACGTTTTTCTCCAGCGGCTCCTCGAGGTCCAAAAACCGCATCTGGCTGCGCGGGACCAGCACCTGGCGCGCGGTCTTCTCCACCATCGTCATCGCGCGCTCGAGCAGCTCCGCGCGCCCGGCGGTGATGGAGCCGGCGGCGGCGGCGCGGGAGACGATGACCCGAAGCTCCTCCTCGTTGTGGGACTCCTCGGATTCGCTCGCCGTGCTGAGCCCGAAGAGGCCGAGGAACCGGCGCGCCAGGCCGTTGAGCAGCCAGATGCCGGGGAAGAAGACGATGTAGAAAATCCGCATCGGCACGGCGACGACGAGCGAGGTCTGCTCCGGCTTCAGGATGGCCAGGCTCTTGGGCGCCAGCTCGCCCACGACGATGTGCAGGAACGTGATGAGGCCGAAGGAGATGGCGAAGGCGACGGAGTGGCTGAGCTCCTCCGCCGCGTTGGGCGCCACGCGGTGGATGAGCGGCGTCAGCAGCCGCGCGAACGCAGGCTCTCCGAGCGCGCCCAGGCCGAGGGACGCCAGGGTGATGCCGAACTGGGTGGCGGAGAGGTACGCGTCCAGCCGCTCCACCAGCTTCATGGCGTTGGCCGCGCCAGGCCGGCCCTCGGCCATCAGCGTCTGCAGGCGCGTGGGGCGGATCTTGACGATGGCGAACTCGGTGGCGACGAAGAAACCGTTCGCCAGCACCAGGAGCAGCGCCAGGCCCAGGTAGAGGTATTCGCTCGCCATCAGACGAGGCTCTCGAACTCCGCTTCGCCTTTCAGCGAGTCGAACATTGGATCCGTGGCCAGCCAGCCGGTGACCTTCGGGCGATCCAACGCTACCGCCTTGCGCAAAAAGCCCAGCGCGTCCTTCGGGCGGCCCCACAGCGCATAGAGCGCCGCGAGGTTGTAGTTGAGCAGCAAGTCATCCGGGCTCAGGCTGCGCGCCTTCTCGTAGGAGCGTTCGGCCTCCGCGTAGAAGCCCTTCTGCGCGTAGCAGATGCCCAGATCCAGCTGCGCCTCGAAGTTGTCCTGCTCCAGCCGGACCACCTCTTTGAGCTGGGCGATGGCCGCGCGGTAGTCGCTCTCATCCATGTGGAGCGCGGCGAGCTCGTGGCGGGGGAACGCGTCCTGAGGATCCAGCTCGATGGCGACCTGGAGCTCCTTCATCGCCTCTTCAATCCGGCCGTGATCCGCGTAGGTGAGGCCGAGGTTCAGGTGGGCGTCCGGGTATTCGGGATCCAGCTCGATGGCTTCCTTGTACTCCGCCACGGCCATCTCGGTGCCGTGGGTGGAGAGGAAGCAGGCGAGGTTGTAGTGCGCCGTGGCGCTCTCGGGCTCCAGGCGGATGGCGGTGAGGTATTCGGTCAGCGCTTCGCGGAAGAGCTTCTTCTCCGCGTAGACGGTGGCCAGGTTGTCGTGCGCGTGCGCGGAGGCGGGATCCAGATCAATCGCGCGCTTGAACTCCTTGATCGCCTCGTCCAACCAGCCGCGATCCGCGAGCTCTATCCCACGCGAGTTGTGCTCGTCACTGAGGGCGATGTTGTCCTTGTCACGAGCCATGTTGCGCGCGCGAATCCTACGCGTCGCCATTCTCCCCGTGCAAGGTACAGTTTCCTCCATGCAACGTGCCGGTGTGCTGCTGGCGATCTCAGGTGTGCTGTGCTGCGCGCGGCAGGGGCCCGCCGCAAGTCCCGCGAACGTCTCCTCGCGCACAGAGACCCCCGCCCCCGTCCTCGTGCCGCAGGGCACAGGCGCGGTCGAGCCCAAGCCTGAACGGCTCGCCCCCGCGCGGCTCATCGTGGGCGGCGACGTGACGCTCGGCTACCACTTCGAGGAGTACTTCGACGAACAGGTGGCCAAGGGCAAGAGCCGCGACGCGATGTTCGACTACGGCTTCCGCGAGGTGAAGCGGGTGACGGACGCGCCGGAGCTCTTCGTGGTGAACCTCGAGTGCCCGTTCACCGCGCGCGGCGAGAAGATCCCCAAGAACTTCAACTTCCGCGGGCGGCCGGAGCTGGTGGGCGCGCTGCTCTCAGGCGGCGTGGACGCAGTGAGCCTGGCGAACAACCACGCCATGGACTACGGCGAGGTGGGGCTGCTCGACACGCTGCAGACGTTGGATCAAGCGAAGATCCCCCACTTCGGCGCAGGGAGGAACCTGGCGGACGCGCGCAGGCCCTTGCTGCTCACGCGCAACGGCGTGCGCTTCGCCTTCCTCGGCTACTTCTTCCTGGGCGACCGGAACATCGAACCGCCCGAGGTCATCGCCACCGACACCCGCCCCGGCGTCGCCGGCCACGGGTCCGACGTGAACGCGATGGAGGCCATGCTCCGCGAAGACATCGCGGCCGCCCGGCACCAGGCGGACGTGGTCATCCCCTTCTTCCACTGGGGGCGCGAGGGCATGCTGACGCCGGAGCCCTACCAGGTGCAGCTGGCCCGCGCGGCGATTGAAGCGGGGGCCGGCGCAGTGCTGGGCTCCCACCCCCACGTGCTGCAGGGCATGGAGCTGCACAAAGGCGCGCCCATCGCCTACTCGCTGGGCAACTTCGTGTTCGGAGGGAACTGGAACCCGCGCGACAAGGACAGCGTCCTGGTGGAGCTGCGCTTCTCGCCCGCCGGCTTCCTCTCCGCAGCGCTCCACCCGCTGCGGACAGACCGCTACCCGGAGCTGCCCATGCAGCCCCTGCTCGTGGAGGGAGAAGCGGCTGCGGCGGTGCTCCAGAAACTCGCGCTGGCGTCGAAGGACTTCCCCACGCCGCTGCCCGGGCTCCCGCCGCCGCAGCAGTGACCGCTACTTGCCCTTCGCCTTGCGGGAGCGGACGCGGCGGCGCTTGAGCACGGACTTCTTCGACTTCGCGCGGTTCTTGAGCTTCTTCTTGCTGCGGTTTCCCTTGATCGACATTCGAAGGTGCTCCCGACGTATGGGTTCGGCCGGTGCTCCTAGTCGACTGCGCTTGCGCTTCCAAGGGCAAACCGGCAAGTAGGCGGGGACGATGATCTCGAAGCTGGAAGAGGTCGAGCGCCGCTTCGAACGGTTGACTGCGGATCTGGGCAGCCCGGACGTGCTGGCGGACTCGGCGAAGCTGCAGAAAGTGGCGCGGGAACGCGCCGCGCTGGAGAAGCTCGTCGAAACCTTCCGCGCCTACAAGAAGGTCCGTGAGGACCTCAAGGGCGTGGAGGAGATGCTGCTGGAGCCGGACGCGGACGCCAAGGCGATGGCGCGCGAGGAGCTGCCGAAGGTCAAGGCCCAGGTGGAGGCGCTGGAGGCGGAGCTGAAGATCCTCCTGCTGCCCAAGGACCCCAACGACGACAAGGACGTGGTGCTGGAAATCCGCGCCGGCGCCGGCGGGGACGAGGCCGGGCTCTTCGCGTCCGAGGTCCTCCAGATGTACCTGCGCTACGGGGACAAGCGCGGCTGGAAGTCGGAGCTGGTGGACGTGAGCGCGGGCAACGCCGGGGGCATCAAGGACGCCACGGTGATGCTCTCCGGAGACGCGGTCTACTCCACGATGAAGTACGAGTCCGGGGTGCACCGGGTGCAGCGCGTGCCGGCCACCGAGGCCCAGGGCCGCATCCACACCTCCACCATCACCGTCGCGGTGATGCCGGAAGCGGAGGAGGTGGACATCCAGATAAACCCCGCGGACATCGAGATGCAGGTGATGCGCTCCACCGGCTCCGGCGGGCAGAGCGTGAACACCACGGACTCCGCGGTGCGGCTCATCCACAAGCCGACGAACATCGTCGTCAAGTGCCAGCAGGAAAAGAGCCAGACCAAAAACCGGGCGCAGGCGATGAAGATGCTGCGCGCCAAGCTCTATGAAATCGAGCAGGAGAAGGTCCGCTCCGCGCGGGACTCCCTGCGCAAGGGCCAGGTGGGCACGGGAGACCGGAGCGAGAAGATCCGCACCTACAACTTCCCGCAGGATCGCCTGACAGACCACCGCATCAGCCTCACCGTGCACAACCTCCCGGCCATCATGGGCGGCGGGTTGGAGGACGTGCTGACGGCGTGCCGGACGTTCTTCCAGGCGGAGGCGCTGCGGGATCAGACCTCCGGCCCGCGGCCCAGCGACGAAGAATGAGCAACGCGAGCGAAGCCGCCGTGGACGCCAAGGAGACCTGGACCATCCGCCGCGTGCTGACCTGGACCACGCAGCACTTCGAGCGGCGCGGCGTGGATGCGCCGAGGCTCACGGGGGAGATCCTCCTCTCCCACTCGCTGGCCATCGGCCGCGTGCAGCTCTACCTCGACCTTGACCGGCCGCTGAACAAGCCGGAGCTGGCGGCGTACCGGGCGCTCATCACGCGGCGCCTGGCAGGTGAGCCCACGCAGTACCTGACCGGCTACCGTGACTTCTACAACCGCCGCTTCGCGGTGGATCCGCGCGTGCTCATCCCGCGCCCGGAGACGGAGCTCCTGGTGGAGGCGGTGCTGCGCCAGCTCCCGGCGGAGGGCGAGGTGCGCGTGGCGGACCTGTGCACCGGCTCCGGCTGCGTGGGGGTGAGCATCGCCGCGGAGCGCGAGAGCGCGACGGTGGTGGCGACGGACCTCTCCGCGGACGCCCTCGCGGTCGCCACGGCCAACGCCGCCACCCACCAGACCGCCGCCAGGGTGCGCGTGCTGCAGGGCGACCTCTTCGCCGCCCTCCCCTCCGGCGAGCGCTTCCACGCGGTGGTCTCCAACCCGCCCTACATCCGGACCGGCGAGCTGGCCACGCTGCAGGCCGAGGTGCAGAAAGAACCGCGGACCGCGCTGGATGGCGGCGCCGACGGGCTGGACTTCCTGCGGCGGATCATCGCGGGTGCGCCGGCCTGGTTGGTGGATGGCGGGCTGCTTGCACTGGAGATCGGCGACGAACAAGGAGCGCCGGTCCTGCAGCTGTTGCGCGAGGCAGGGTACGGCGATGCGCGGATCGAAAAGGACCTCGCGCGGCTGGATCGCCTCGCGCTGGGCGTTCGACCCGCGGCCTGAGGGCCGCAGCAGGAGGTGTGACCCATGGACAAGATCATCGTCAAAGGCGGCCGGCAGCTGAAGGGCGAGGTGACCGTCTCCGGCGCGAAGAACGCCGCGCTGCCCATCATCGCCTCCTGCCTCCTGGCGGACGGCGAGCACACGTTGCGCAACGTCCCGGACCTGGCGGACGTGGGCACCATGCTCAAGCTCCTGCGCACCATGGGCGCGGACGCGGCCCGGCAGGACGGCGCGGACAAGCACCTGTGCAAGGTGCGCGTGCAGGGGGCGATGAACCCGGAGGCGCCGTATGACCTCGTGAAGACAATGCGCGCGTCGGTGCTGGTGCTGGGGCCGCTGGTGGCCCGGCATGGTCGCGCGCGCGTGTCGCTCCCGGGGGGCTGCGCCATCGGCGCCAGGCCCATTGACCAGCACCTCAAGGGACTCCGGGCGCTGGGCGCGGAGATCCACCTCGAGGAGGGCTACGTCGAAGCCACCGCGAAGAGCCTGCACGGGGCCACCATCGCGTTCGACGTCATCACCGTCACCGGGACAGAGAACGTGATGATGGCGGCGGCGCTGGCAAAGGGCCGCACGGTGCTGGAGAACGCCGCGCGCGAGCCGGAGGTGGAGGAGCTGGCGCGGGTGCTCAACAAGATGGGCGCGAGAATCTCCGGCGCGGGCACCGACGTCATCACCATCGAAGGCGTGGAGACGCTCAAGCCGGTGGACCACGCCATCCTGCCGGACCGGATTGAAGCGGGGACGCTGCTGGTCGCGGCGGCCATCACCGGCGGCGACGTGCTGGTGCGCCATGCGGTGCCGGAGCACCTGGACGCGGTCATCCTCAAGCTGCGGGACGCCGGTTGTCAGATCACCGCGGAGGCCGGCGGACTGCGCTGCAAGGGCCCGGCGGCCATTCGCGCGGTCGACATCCAGACCTCAGAGCACCCGGGCTTCCCCACCGACATGCAAGCGCAGCTGATGGTGTTGCTCTCGGTGGCCGAGGGCACGTCCATCATCTCCGAGCACATCTTCGAGAACCGCTTCATGCACGTGCTGGAGCTGCACCGCATGGGGGCGGACATCACCATTCAGGGGCCGACGGCAATCGTCCGGGGGGTGAAGCGCCTTTCCGGCGCTCCCGTCATGGCCACCGACCTGCGGGCCTCGGCCTCGCTCATCCTGGCGGGCCTCCGGGCGGAGGGGCGAACAGAGGTGCAGCGCGTCTACCACCTTGACCGCGGGTATGAGCATCTTGAGCAGAAGCTTGAATCTCTTGGAGCTGAGGTCGCGAGGGTCAAGGGATAGCGCAATATTCCACGCCTCCGTCGCTTGCCTGGTTGCACGTCAAAAATTCGGCGACCTATCATCGATGGTCACCCAGGGAGCATGGCCTCCCACCTCAGGAGTGAATCGGAAAAATGGATTGTCCCGGCTGCAACGTTGAGCTGTCCGAGCTGCCTTCGGACGACTCGACGCTGCGGAAGTGCGGTCAGTGTGGCGGGCTGTGGATCGACGTGGCCGACCTCAATCGGCTGCTGCTTCACAACAACCTGCCCGGGCTTGAAAGCCTGGGCGGCAAGGTGAACAACGAAGCGCTCACCGGTCAGTGCCCAGAGTGCCAGGTGGATTTGGTCAGCGTGGATGGCGGAGATCGCCACCACCCGCTGCACTACGACACCTGCGAATCATGCGGTGGCATCTTCCTGGAGTCGGAGTTCAAGGACGCATCGGACTTGAAGGTCGCCTCTCAGGAGATCATCGATTTCTTCCATCGCTGGAGCGGGAAGAAGAAGAAGGCAGCCGTCCACGCCTGACCCTCTTCACAAGTGATCGCGGAACGTCTGCTTGAGGTCCTCCGGCAGATCCCCCTCGAACACCAGCGAGCGCTCTCCCTTTGCGCCTTCACCCTCGCGGTGGAGCTTGGCTTGGACCTTCCCCTTGCCCGGCACCCCGTCGAGCGTGATCCGCGCGCCTGAGAGGTCATAGGTCCCTCCGAACGAGCGGTCCTTGGCCTCATCGCCGTACGGGCTGAAGCGGAAGCGGTAGGTCCCATCGAAGAAGAAGGAGACGAACCGGTCCGGCGCGCCCGCGTGGCCGGCGAACCACGTCCCCATCACGGTGGACCGGGACTTGTCGTACTTGAGCTTCTGCGTGAGCCAGGCGCCGTTGAGCGGCTTGCCGTCCGAGTAGAAGACGATGTCGGTGATGCAGACGGGCGAATCCAGGTCCTCGGCCGGGAAGATGTCCAGCACCTCCATGGAGAAGCGCTCCCCTGAGACGGGCGGGTTCAGGGCCACGGCTTGCAGCCCGCGCTGATCCGCCACCTGCAGCGTCTGCGCGCCCGCCGGGCCCTTGATGCTGAGCTTCTTCGCGCGGGAGAACTGCTCGAAGGTCTTCTCGTCGAAGCCGTTCCCCGTGTAGATGCGAACCTCGTCAATCTTCACCAGGCCCTTGAAGCCGAAGGTCAGCACCTCGCTGAGGGCATCCCCGGTGGGGCTGCACCAAACGGTGATCTCGCGCGAGTCGAGCAGGTTGAGCGGCTGGTACAGCGAAGGCCGCCCCTCCTTCTTGAAGTACCCGGTGGCCACCGCGTAACCCACCTGGGGCGCGGCGGCGAGGGTGGTAACCGGGGCGAGGACGAGGCACAGCAGGCACAGGCGTCTCATGGCCCGTGATGATGCTACGAGACGCCCAAGCCCTCCAGTTGTGCGCGCTCGGGAAGTCGGCGCCCCCGCGGAGGTTCTTGACACGCGCGGCCGTGACGGCAATGACCCAACGCGCCGGAGGGAACCATGAAAAAGGTGCCGTACCTCGCGCTGGGCGCTCTTGTCGCACTCACCGGATGTCGCAATGGCTGCGCCCCGGGCGGCGCGGACGACGCAGGCGTGGACGCAGGCCCGCGCGAAGTGGCGGAGAAGGAGCCCAACGACCGCCCGGAGCAGGCGATGGCGATTGACGGGCCCACGCTCGTGAACGCCAGCCTGGGCGCGGACCCGTCGAAGGCCGACGAGGACTGGTACGCGCTCACCAGTGCCAAGGTGAGCAACGCGGACCTGAGCGTCACCGGCATTCCGGGCGGCGACATCACCCTTGAGGTGTACGACACGGACCGGAACCGCCTGCTCGCGGTGAACAGCGAAGGCGAAGGAAAGCCGGAGCGCATCCCGAACCTGGCCGTGCGCGGCAAGGTCCTGGTCAAGGTCGCCACCGCGAAGAAGGGCACCGGCGGCGCGTACCAGCTGACCGCCCTCTTCTCCGAGGCCACCGCCGGCTTCGAGCTGGAGCCGAACGACCGCGCCGTGGACTCCAACAGCCTGCCGCTGGGCCAGTCGGTCTCCGGCTACATCGGCCACGCCGCGGACGAAGACTGGTACCGGTTCGAGCTGGCCCCGGGAGGCGAAGCGCCGCCGCCGGTGGCGGATGCGGGCGCGGCGGTTGTGACGCCCGAGCCGCTGGTACCGGCTGTTGAAGGTGACGCGGGTGAAGAAGGCGCGGGGGTCCCGCCTGTCGCGCCCACGGAGCCGACGCCGGCCCCGGCGCCCGCGCCGGTGGTTGAGGCTCCGAAGATTGCGTTGAAGATTGACCTGAGCGCCATCGAAGGCCTGCGCTTCGAGCTCTCCGTCCTCACCGAGGCGGAGGCGCCCCTGTTTCAGGTGAAAACAAAAGACAACGAAGGGCTCTCGCTGAGAAACATCGGCGTGAGGGCGACGGACCGGGTCATCTACGTCGTCGTCAAGAGCGCTTGGAGCGGGACGGGCAAGGACCTCAAGCGCGGCTACAACGCGGGCAAGTACTACACGCTCACCGTCGCGCAGGAGGAAGGCAGCGCGACGGCGGAGCTGGAGCCGAACGACGAGCTGCTCAAGGCCACTCCCCTGCCCCGGGACGGCTTCCGCGAGGGCTTCCTCTCCCCGAAGACGGACCTCGACTATTACGTGCTGCGCCTGGGCGAACCGGCGCTCGCAAAAATCCAACTCTCCGGCGTGGAGCGACTGGACCTGGTGCTGACCATGGTCAAGCCGTCGGATCCGCCTGGCGGGAAAGACGTGGTGCTGCTCACCGCGAACGACGGCGTGGTGAAAGAACCGGAGAGCCTCAACAACATCTTCTGCCCCGGCGAGTGCTACTTCCAGGTCGCCGGAGCGATGCGCAAGGGACCGGACGGCAAGCTGGTGCGCGACTACGAAAACTCAGAGCTCGCGTACCGAATCAGCACCAGCGTCGTCCCGGACAACGGCAGCGAAGAGCGTGAGCCCAACAACACGCAGGACCTCGCCACACCCATCGCGCTCGGCAAGGCCACGCGCGGCACCATCCATCCGAAGAAAGACGTCGACCTCTACAAGCTCGACCTCTCAGGCCGCGTCGTGCGCACGCCCATCAAGGCCACCGTCATCGGCATCCTCAAAGTCGACGTCGGCCTCTACCTGCACACGCTGGACGAAGAGACCGGCAAGCTCTCCCTCGTCCAGACGGCCGACCGCGCGAAGGGCGAAGCCCCGGAGACCATCCGCTTCAGCGCCGAACCGGGCATCTACGTGATCGAAGTCCGGGACGCGAAGAACCGCGAATCCAACTTCCAGGACTCGTACCAGCTCACCGTCGAGGAGGGCGAATAGGTTCGTGTGCGGGGCTCCAAGCGGCCGACTTCGCTGTAGGTTTTGGCGGCCTTCTTGGGGCACACAACTTGGGCGCGGGCGCGCGAGAGGATAAGGGGGACGCGATGCCCAAGAGCGTTTTGCCTGCCCTTCCCGTGCCGCACCTCTCGCCGTCCATTCGGCGTGGGAAGACGCCCGCGCATACGCCGCTGGGACTCAGTGAGTATCTGGACAAATACCTCACCGGACCGGAGCACTACGAGCGAGTGAAGTTCCAAAGCCTGGCGCTTCTGAGGGAGAAATCCCCGGCGACGCACGCGTACCTCTGGCTTGGCCGATCTCCCGTCGCCATCAGCACTTTCTTGAACGGAGTTTCGGGGGTTCAGGGCTGCGATCTGCCCCTCAGTGGAATCAACTTCATCAAGCACCTGCTGCCTCCTAACGAATACCAAGGCCAGCCATGGAACCTGGACACCCTTGAAACGTTGACCAAGGAGTACGCCAAGCGACGCGAGACGGGTGAACACTCACCGCCCGCGCTGGAGAAGGTCTTCGACTGGTTCGATCCTTGGGTTCCTGATGACATGAAGCATGTGAAGCGCACAGAGGACCCAAACTGGTTGCGCGATATTGTTGCGTCGTTGCTGACCGAGGTGGCGCGGGAAAGACGAGAGGTGGAGTCGCTTTCCACTGACGAGTTTCTGGAGTCGATTTTTCGTCACTTCGACCGCTGCATTCCCGACCACCTCAAACGTGGGCGCCGCACGCTGGTCCTCGTCGATGCGGCCCGCAGCAGAATAACGCTCGATGTCGTTGAGCTCTTGCTGAAGGAGTATCTCAAGCAGCGGAAGCTGCCGCTCGCCGTGGACGTCTATGCCTTCAACATCGATCAGTACGATCGACCGGCCCCGTTTCCTGACAGCTGGGCGGTGGCCCCGCGGAAACAGGGCTACACCCTCGACAGCGCGCATCACATGATGCTCACCCAAGACGCCTACAGGCTTGTGTCAAAATATCCACGAACGCTCTGGTGGCGGCTCGATGAGCTCGAGCTTGCGCCTCGTCCAGAGCACGCGCGGTTCGCCCAAGCGATGGCGACAAATCAGGCCGCAGATCCAACACTGGCCTTGGACTTGGCCATCGGCGGTCTTCGCAAACAGTTCGAAGGCCCCCGCCCCGCTTACCAGGCCGTTCTTGATGAGACCACTCGACTCATGGTGGCCGACCCTCACCTCGGCTACAACGACGCCGTCCAACAGGCGCTGGCAAGCACCTCCAACGCCAAGGGCTCCCTAGAAACTTAGGCTGCGCTTCGCGTCGTCGGCCGGCCTCACACCGAGGCCGGCCCCGCGCCAAAAGCTAGAAGGCGACGCCCGGCCACCAGCCGACGATGGGGAACGGGTAGAACGGGTCCACCTTGTTCTGCGGGATGTTGAAGCGCGAGTAGTCGAGGCCGCGGAAGAAGTAGATCTTGCTGTCATTGGGAGTCAGTCGCACGGTGTATTCGATGTCGCTCGGGAACACGCCCGGCCAACCCGCAGCGATGGAACGCGGGCCGCCGATGACCCGGTCGCTGGCGACGTCGTACTGGATGTACTCGCTTCCCCGGAAGAAGTACGCCGTCGAGCTGCTCCACATCACAGCGGCGTCGATGCTGGTCCAGGATGACGGCCAGCGGCCCCAGGAGCCGATAACCTGCCGGGGGTAGCCCTCCACCACCGTGTCGCGCGCGATGTCGTACTTGATGTATTGGCTGCCGCGAAACATGTAGACAAAACCGTTGCCCCAGTTGATGGCCGCGTCCACGCCGTCGGACCAGGAGGCCGGCCAGCCAGGCCAATTGCCGAGGATGGGCTGCGGGTAATAGTCGTCAATCTTGTTCGCGGCGATGTCGTAGCGGCTGTATTGGCCGCCGTTGAAGAAGTAGATCTTCCCGTTCCCCCAGTTGACCGCGTCCTGGCGCTTGGGACCGTTGTTGAAGGAGCCGTAGTACTGCGCGACGGCCTGCTTGTCCCCGGCGCTCAGCACCCCGTTGTTGTTCCAGGAGGGGTTGCAGTAATTCATGATCGAGTCGAGGTCCCAGGTCCCCACGAAGACATCGCCGTAGCTGCCCTGCGGGGCGTCGGTGCAGGTGGACGGCGTGTCGGAGCGGTTCTGCTCGTGCGCGAAACCGAGCGCGTGGCCAAACTCATGAACCGCAATCACGTCGATGCAGAACTGCTCCTGCCCTTGGCAGACGGTGCTCCAGTTCTTGAAGGTGAAATTCAGCACCATGCCGGCGGTGACGCCGTTCAAGTCGGTCCCGAGCGCGATGGTGTGTGGGCCTTCATCGTTGACCTTGATGTGAATGCCCGGCTTGTTGACGGTGCAGGTATCCCAACCCGTGAAGGAGACCAGCGAGTCGTTCTCCCATGTCCGCAGCACGGCGTTGCGGACCCAGCCTCGGGCGGTGGCGTCCCCGGCGGCGGGGCTCTCCCAGCAGACCGGAATGCTCAAGGAGTGCCAGATCTTGGTGGACGCCGCGTAGAGCGGATCCTCCCGTTCCAGCGGTCCGCTGCTCGCGACCGGCTCCTCTGCTGGGGCGGGTCCACAAGCAGTCGTCCCGACGAGGGACAGGCCAACACACAGCAAGGCAATCTGAGAACGCATCCGATTTCTCCTGGCAAAGCGCCGTGATGGAGCGGAAGACGACTGCTCCGCGCCGCTGACGCCCGACCCGGGAAATGTCGCAGCGAGGCCTGCGAAAAAGTTCGCCGGACCTACAGCCCCGTACGGCTCTCCGCTAGAGCACCAGGGTCAGACCGAGCCGGAAGTCGACCGACGCATCGAGGCTCGGCTTGGCCACCACCCACCCTGCGCTCTTGGCCCCCACCTCCGCGAACGCCTCCAGGTGCGGAAGGATGGGCACGCTCAGCGACGCCTCCACGGCCGCGCCGGGGAGCGGCGTGTTGTCGTAGAACGACTGATTCCTCGGCTGCGCCCACACCCAGAGAGACGCGCCCAGGTAGAGCGGGCGGAACGTGCGCAGCGGCAGCCTCACCCACTGCAGGTGCAGACCGGGGAAGTAGCCGGTGTAGTTGCGAAAGAGCAAAAGCTCGCCGTAGAGGCGCAGCTGCTGCTGGCGCGCGAAGAGGCTGAAGACGAACGCATCACCGAACGAGGTGAGGTGGTGGCCGAACGCTGCGTTCAAGCGCGTCGGCGTGCCCCGGATGGACAGGTCCACCCCGGTGAGGCCGAACAGATTCGGATCCACGAGGTTGAGGAATCCCAGGTTCCGCATCGTGCGCAGGTAGCTCTGCTCCTCTGGGGCGAGGTCCTCATAGAGACGGCTCCGACGGACGCCTCCCAGCGGGTGCGCCCCTCGGGCCGCATACGGCTGCTCGGGGCGGAACAGGTCCGTCACCCAGCCCCTGCAGTCGAGCCCCGTGAAGTCCCGGTTGCGGATGTCTGCGCTCTCTTTGAGCACGTCCTCCGGGGTGTACGCGTCCGGCGCCGCGCACAGGGCCCGGTAGAAAATGACGGAGCCAATGTGGAGCGCGTAGAGGGGAATGCGCTGATACGCCGGCTGGTCGTAGAACAACACGTCCCTCTCCAGGCGCCGGGCCTGCTCAAGCTCCGCCTCCATACCCGCCGCCTGCACGCGCACCCAGTCGGCGCTTCGGCGTTCCTTCACCGCGGAGATCTGCTCGTCGCTCATGCCGCAGACCGCGCCGGGATCGCAGCGCTCCTCGGGCCGATAGAAGACGTTGTCGAGCGCGTTGCGACTGGGGAGCCCACTGGCAAACATCGCCGCCCGGTGTCCCTCCTCGTGGAGCCAGACATCGCCACCGGGCAGCCTGGGCATGAGCAGCCAATCGAAAATCGCGGTGGAGACCAGCTCGAACGCCACCGACCACCCTCGTTGCGGCCACTGGCTAAATCCGAAGTGAATGGCCGCGTGCGCGGCCTCGGACACCGCCAGGTTCACCTCGAGCGCCTGCTCCCACGTCGGCCAGTGGTACGTCGGCAACGCGGCCGCGGGGACGTCGACGAACGAGAGGGAGAGCACCAGCCGTTCGGGATCTTCCCCGAGCCCCTGTGCGGTGGCGAGAGACGGGACCAGCAAGAGAAAGAGTGTGCACGACTTCAGACAACACAGTGTTCTACGCAATGGGTGCAGCCCCTGGTTGCGTACTCAAACACCGCAACAGCCGCCAGCTGTCACCGGCGATCGAACAGCGGCCACAGGGTGCGCTACAGCTCCGTACGCACTGCCTCCGCGCGGGCGGTCAGCGTCCCGAAGCCGTCGCGCTGCGTTTGGCTCCGCAAATCGGCCAGCTCCTTGCGAGCCGCCGCCTTCTGTCCCAGCCGCAGCCGCGCCCTGGCGCGGGAGAGGGACAGCTCATACGCGATGGCGGTGAAGGGCTTCTCCAGCAGGAGCGCGTCCAGCAGCGTGAGGCCCTTCCGGGCGTCTCCCAGCTCCGCCTCGTAACGCGCACGCAGCCGCTGCGCGTTGTCGCGCGCGGTCGGGTTGCCCGCCCGCCGTTCCATCTCCTCGACCTCCTGGAGCGCCCGCGCCTGCTGCCGCGCCGCGAGGAGCGCCGCGACCAGGCCCTCGCGCGCGTCGGATTCGTCTGAGGCGGAGCCCTGCTTCTTCCAGCCGTCGACGGCGGTCCGCCCCTCGGTCTCCGCACGGGCGTAGTCGCCCTCGTAGAAGGCGAGCGCCGCGCGGGTCTGCGCCAGGCGCGCCACGTCCCCAAGCTTGAGCTCGGCGCTCAGCTTCTCCCGCTTCTCCATCGTTGCGCGCGCGTCGGCCAGCTGCCCCTGCTCACCCATCAGCACGACGAGCACGTCGTACGCATCCGCCTTGAGCGACTGGTCTCCCATCTCGTCGATGGTGATGAGCAGGCTCTCGAACGCCTTGCGCCCTTGGGCCAGCTGCCCCCGCTGGGCCGCGAGGAGCCCCAGGCAGCCCAGGGCGCGCACGCGCATGGGGCGCTCGCCGAGCTCGGTGGAGAGGGCGATGACCTCCTCGTAGCGCCGGAGCGCCTCGTCGTACCGGCCGAGGTCCTCCAGTGAGCGTCCGAGGTTCTGGAGGTTGACGCAGGTCTCGCCCATCACCTGGTTGCGCTGGTTCAACGCCAGCGCCTGCTCGTTGAGCGCCAGGGCCTGCTCGGGCTTGCCGCGCCGGCGCCAGATGACCGCCTGCGCGCCCAGCGACGCCGCGAGGTTCGTCTCCTCGCCAATTTGCCGGTCCAGCGCCTCGGCCTCCTTGTAGCGGGCGAGCGCGCCGTCTAGGTCCCCGCGGTCTCGCAGCAGGTGCCCTTGCGTCATCCGCGCCTTCGCCACCCCGAGCGGCTCCGAGGCCGCCTCGAAGATGCGCGCGGCCTCGTCCAGCTTGGCCAGCGCCTCGCCGCGCTTGCTGAGGTAGGCCAGCGCTTCGGCCTCGGTCATCCGCGCCCGGGCGGTGAGCAGCCGCAGCCCGCGCAGCTCTGCCTGGGTCGCCGCGCGCTGCGCCTCCTGCTGGGCGCGCGGGAAGCTGGCCATCTTCATGTGCAGCTGCGCCACCTGGAGCGTGATCCGCGGGTCGTCCTTGTCCGGCCCTTCGAGGGTGCTGAAGCGCTCCAGCGTGGCCAGCCCTGCCTTCAACGCGCCGGAGTACTGCTGCGTGTGCGCCAGCTGAAGTCCGTGCTCCAGGTTGTCCGGGTAGAGCGTCCAGAGCGATTGGTAGATCTCCATCGCGCGCTTCCAGTCGCGCTGCGTGGAGCGGTAGAGGGCCTCCATCTCCGCCCGCTCCTCGCGCGGGAGACCCGCGGAGAGGGCGAACGCACGCTCCGCTTCGGCCTGGGCCGCAGGGCGCGCGCCGAGCGCGAGCAGCGTCCTCGACAGCGCGGCGTGCCCGGGCGCGAACTGCGGCTCCAGCTTCACCACCTGTTCGAGCCGCTCCCTGGCACGGGTGAGCTCCGCCGCGGCGAGCGCGCGCGTGCCCTCTGCGAAGGCGCGCGCGGCCGGGAGCGTTGCGGGAAGCAGCGCGCGGGCCGCAGCGGTGTCCGCGACGGACGGGGCCTGGAACTTGAGCCCCTCGCGCAGGCGAGCCCCCACGCCGTTGATCCACGTCAGGAGCGCCCGCTCACTCCCGGTCTCGCTCGCCGTGGCCACCGGAGTTCCCAGCGCGGCGTCGTAGAGCCGGACGTCCAGGCGCACCGTTCGGGTCTCGCCGTCGCCGAGCGCAGTGAGCGCACCCGCCAAGACGAAGTCCGCGCCCACCGCTCTGCGGAGCGCGTCGAGAGAGCGTTCGGTGGGTTCGCCGGTGTCTTGCAGCTTCGCGTCGGCAGTGGCGAGCACCTCCGGCGGCACCGCGCGCAGCTCCTGCGAAGCGGTCAGCTCCGCTGAGAGCAGCTGCGAGGCGGCGTCCGCCAGCCAGCGCGCCTCGGGCCCCGGGCTCAGGCTCTTGAGCGGCAGCACCGCGAGCACCCGGCGGCGCGTGCTGGGCTCGGCGGTGGCGACCGTGGCGTGACGACGGTGGAGCAAGAGGCCTGTGCCGGCGACGGACGCAAGGACCGCTGCCGCGGCGACGAAGGGCCGGAGGTTGCGCCGAGGCCTGGCACGCGCGTCGCCTCGGAGGCGAGCGGTGAGCTCCGCGCCACTGCGTGGCCGGGCAGCGGGATCTCGCTGCAGCAGCGCGGCGAGCGTGTCGGCCCAGGCGCTGGGCAGCTCCGGCACCAGCGTCCGCGCGTCGGGCGCCGGCTGGGTCAGTCGCAGCGAGGCGGTGGCCAGCGCGGTGGGGCCGCGGAAGGGCAGCTGCCCGCTGACCATCTCGAAGGCGACCACGCCGAGCGCGTAAAGATCCGCCGCAGGGCCCACCGGCTCTCCCGCCACCTGCTCCGGCGCCATGTACGCAGGCGTACCGAAGAAGTCGCCGCCCTCGGTCGCGCGCGCGGCGTCCTCCTGACTCGACCGCGCCAGGCCGAAGTCGGTGAGCACCACCTGAAGGTTCCCGCCCGCGTCGCTCCGGAGGAAGACGTTGTGGCTCTTGAGGTCGCGGTGAAGCACGCCCACGGAATGCGCCGCATCCAGCCCTGCCGCCAGCTGGAGCAGCAGCGCCCGGGCGACCTCAAGCGGGAGCCTGCCCTCGCGCGTCAGCCGCTGGGCGAGCGTCTCACCCGTGAGCAATTCCATGGTGAAGAACGGGATGTCGAGGCCCGAGGACCGGTGGAGACCGACATCGTGGACGCGGCTGACGTTGGGGTGGGTCACCTGGCGCGCCAGCGAGAGCTCGCGGCGCACCGCGTGGAGCGACCCGCCGTCCGCCGCCAGATCCTGGCGGACCGTCTTCAGCGCGACAGGCATGGAGAGCATCCGGTCGAAGGCCTCGTAGACCTCGCCCATGCCCCCCGCGCCGATGAAGCGGGAGATCTCATAGCGGTCCGCCACCAACTCCCCGAGCGTGAGGCTGGTGGCGACCAGTGGGCGGGCCACGTTCGGCGAGCCGCCGGCAGCGGCCGAGAGCCAGGAGCGGCAGGAGCCGCAACCGTCGACGTGGGCCTCGACGCGGTTGATCTGTGACTCGTCGAGCGCTCCCGCGAGGAAAGCGACGATCTCGTTCTCGCTCAGGTGCGCCGCCGACATGGGCGCGCATGGTACGTCACCGGACGCGCTGCTGTCCGGCTGGAGCACGTGCTAGGACGCGGCCTTCGATGGGAAGCCCCTCTGCCTTGAGCGAGAAGACGCATGCGCTGTGGTTGGAGGGCCGGTCGCGTTTCCCCTCGGTCGAGCTCGACGAGCAGCGCTTCAGCGAACACCTCGCGGGGCTGCGCAGCCACGGCGATGATGCGGACCTCTACCTGGCCTGCGCGTGCACAGACAGGATTGCCGCGGCGCACCGGACGCTTGAGGAGCAGGTGCTCTCCCAGGTCCCGCTCTTCGTTTCGCGGGTGACGACCTCACCAGACGTGGCCGCGGAGATCCGCCAGGATTTGCGCGAACGCCTCCTCGTGGGTCGCGGAGGCGCAGGGCCTCGGATCGCCGAATACGCAGGTCAGGGCCCGTTGGGTGGGTGGGTTCGGGTGGCTGCGTTGCGGATGGCGCTGGACCGCGCCGGGGACGCCAAGCGGGAGGAGACGCTGGCGGAGGTGCCCGCGCTCGCCACGCCGGTGGACCCGGAGCTTGCGCTGCTGCGCGAACGCTATCGGGATTCGTATCAGGCTGCGCTGCGTGACGCGCTTGCGCTCCTCAGCGTGAAGGAGCGCACGGTGCTCCGACTGAGCGTGGTGGATGGGCTGAGCATCGACGCCATCGGCCGAGCCTACCGGGTGCACCGCGCCACCGCGGCGCGCTGGGTCGTGGGCGCCCGCGAGCAACTGCTCAAGCACACCTACGCGCTGCTCGGCGAACGGCTTCACCTGCGGGAGTCGGAGTTGCGCAGCCTCGCCACCGCGCTGCGCAGCCAGCTGCACCTGAGCCTCAGCCGCTTGCTGTGATTGACAACGATTGACAACTGTCGCGCGGGAGCAACGCCGGCGTTGTCTCATTGACGACGATGACATGTCGGCCCGCTGCAATTCACGCGGAGCCACCGACGCCCTATTTTGATTTGCCCGCCAACCATCGACAGGCGCTGCTCGCGCTGTCCCAAACGGGGTTAGGCGCTGCGTTCGACGCGTTTACCTTCTCTCTGACAGGCGCCTCGGTCTACCACCTCGGCAATTTCGGCACGGCGCGGACGCAACTCAAGACTTGGGAGCTGAAGCAATGACCGAACCGGCCGCGGGGCGGGTAGACCAGAGCGCCCAAATCACCAGCACAGGCTGAAGGAAGAGGCGGCCGAGCCGAAGGGCGTCGGTATTCAATCCGAACGCGTTGAGACGGAGGAGGTACTGAGAGACATTCCCCGGGAACACGGCAACGAAGAACGCCGCCACGATCCAGCCGACCAGCACCCGGTGCCGCTTTGCCAGCATCAGCGCGGCGCCCAGCACGAGCTCGACGACTCCGGAGAGAATGACCACCAGCTCGGGCTTCATGGGGAACCACGGAGGCACCTGGGCCAGAAAATGACTCCGTACCCACGTGAGGTGCGCGACCCCCGTCAGAAACAGAAACAGGCCCAGAACCCAGCGAAAAACGGTCCGATAGCGAGAGACTGGAGCTGCGGGCATTCGAGTATCCCCAGAGGGTGATAGCGCACTCAGGATGTTGCTGGCCCATGACTACGCGGCTGCGGCGTCGCCCGTTACATGGATTGAACGGCCTGGAAGCCTGGTCTGCGGCGAGCGGTGCCGCATGGTGAACGGATGCGGCAGGTGAATCGACTGGTTCGGCAGGCAGGTGTGCCTCTGGAACCAAGGCGAGACCTACCAGCAAATGCTCCACTCCGAGCATCTGCATGGCTCCGGAGGACGCGCGCAACATTCTGGGACAGTAGCTGAAGCAGCAGGCCCGTTGCATCTTCGAACCCGATGATGCAACGGTGCCATGTCAGCCATCCACTCTGTTACATCGTCGAGAAGTGGCGCAGAAGATCGCAACGCTCTGGGGACAGAACTCGATGGTCAGGTGCCCGTGGTTCGCTGTGCTTGCGCTCCTCGGGTGCGCCCGTCCGTCTCCCCCTCCCGTCCAGCTTGGCGAAGCCGGGAAGTTCGCCGTGCTCGCGCAGGGCGGCTGGTCGGTAACGCCTCCGGGTACCATCACCGGTGAGTCCGGTGACGGTTCAGCAGCCGCCGCGCTCTCGGACATGCGCAGTGCGTTCGATGATGCCGCAGGCCGGAGCGCTGACATCACTGCGCTCGACGAGGGGCGCTTGCTGGCGCGAACGGTGGTTACCTCCGTCTACCGCTGGGATGCCGGCCTTAGAATCACCGAGGAGCTCAAGCTCGACGGAAGCGCAACGGACGTGTGGCTCTTTCAGATTCCGGGGGACCTCGTGGTCGGGAGCAACGTGAAGATGTTGCTCATTGGCGACCCGCCGTTGGCGTCAAACATCATCTGGCAGGTGGGGGGCAACGTCACAATTGGCGATGGGGCACGTTTCGAAGGCACCGTGCTCAGCGCAGGCTCCATCACGGTCGGAGCTGGCGCTTCGCTGCATGGCCGGGCGCTGTCGCAGGCGACGGTGCACGTGGACGGAGGGTCTGTCCTTGAATAACCGTCACCTTCTCCTGTTCATGCTGTTCTCCCTGTCTGCTCAGGGCTCAGGGCTCTACACCCAGGCGAGCATCGGCCCTGCATTCGCGACGTACTTCCCCATCGACAACGGCGGCATCGCAGAGCACTTCGCACGGAGCGGAATCCAGAGCGCCGTGGGCGCTGGCTACAGCTTTGACGTGAAGTCCTTGAGATTCGACGTGGGGCTTCGCATTCAGCATCTGCACGAGAACGTGGAAGGTTCCTACAGCCTCACGGAGGTGGGAGACGCCTACCTGGCGAACTACGACTATCTCGCCGGGCTGGTTGAGCTCTCTGTCGCCACGCGAATGGGGGCCAGAGTGAACGCCTTTCTCGGCTTCACCCTCGGGAGCTCACTGCTGTTCTCCGACCGCAAAGGAGAACCGCTGCGCCATCATGCGCTGCCGGTCTTCGGCACCTTCGAGGGAGGGCTCTTGATTCGACTGCTGGATGGAGTTGAAGGCCGGGTCGCCCTCTCGTGGCTGCCTCCCTGGGGGGGCCTGAACGTCTTTGCGCCGGTCTTCGGGTTCCGCGCCGACTTGTAATCGCAACAACGCCAAGCCACTCCGGATAATGACGGAGCATGGTTTTCCCGATACGCGGAACACTGGCGCGTTCACGCTTTGAGGTCCCCCCGCTCGACGTCTCCCATCGCGTTCGAGTGGGCGGAGCCGTGTCGAATCCCATCGGCCTGTCCATCGCGGAGCTGCGCCAGCTGCCCTCGCACACCGTGCCGGTCACCTTTGAGCGGGCCAGCAGGCATTTCACCGGTCTGCGTCCACTGCCGTCCGAAGCGTCCTGGCGCGAGAGCGACTTCACCACCGCCGTCTACCGCGGCGTCCCCCTGGCCACGGTCCTGGAGCGGGCGAACCTCAGCCCAGACGCGCTGGAGGTGGTCGCGACGGGCGCGGACCGCGGACCGGTCTCCGGCCAACCCCTGGAGCTGGCGTTCCAACGCGCGCTTCCGATGGAGGTGGCCCTGGACCCGGACGCCCTTCTGGCGCTGGACGTGGACGGGGTGCCGCTGGACGCAAAGCACGGCGGCCCTTTGCGGCTCATCGTTCCCGGGCGCTACGGCGTCGACAACGTCAAATGGCTGCGCCACCTGGACGTCGTCCGCCAGCCGTTCAAAGGCTACTTCCAGAGCGACGACTACGTGCTGCGTGACGCGCTCGGCGGCGCGCGGCCGTTGGGCCCCATGCGGGTGAACTCGATGGTCTCCTGGCCGCGTGGCGCGGTCCCGCAAGAGGGAGCGACGCTCGAAGGCTGGGCCTGGTCCGGCAGCGGGCAGGTCAGCGGGGTGGAGACGTCGCTCGACGGCGGAGAGTGGAGACCCGCACGACTGCTGGAGGGCCCGGGCCCGCGAGCCTGGCTCCGCTGGGAGGCGGCGCTCCCCAAGCTGACACCCGGCAAGCACTCGCTGCGGTGCCGCGCCAGAGACGCCGCCGGCAACCTGCAGCCGGAGCGCGCGGCGTACAACTCGCTGGGCTACGGCAACAACGCCATCGGCGCCAGACCGTTCTACGTGCGCTGATTACCCACCGCGCGGCGGCTCCACGCTCTCCTTTAAAGTAGCGCGCAATGACGATGGCCAAGGCTGGGCTCGCGGTGGCGGCGCTCGCAAGTGTCCTCTGGGGCTGCTCCGGTCAGTTGGAAATCCCCACAGAGACGCAGCTGACGTGCAACCCCGGCGAGAAGTGTCCTTCTGGCTGGACGTGTGTGGAGTCCATCCGGCGGTGCGTGAAGACCGAAGGTATCGACACCGTCGCGCCCAGCATCCCTGAGACGCCCACGCTCACCCCCACGGTCCTGCGCTCCGGGGCTGCCGCCCGGCTGACCTTCAAGGCGTCGGAGCAGCTCTTCGACATTCCGGTCGTGACGCTGAAGTTGCCGGGGGGTGACCGGCCGCTGACGCTGGTCACCAAGCCTGCGGCGTACACGGGCGACTACGTGTTCGAATACATCGCGCAGGGGACGGAACCCGAGGAGGCGGTCGACCACCCGGTGGAGGTGGTGCTGACCGACACCACGGGCAGCGTCTCCGGCAACGTCTCCGTGGGAGGGCTGCGGTTCGACTTCACGGCTGCTCGAGTGAGCCAGGTGAGCTTGAACCGCGCGCACCTGAGCACCGGCCAGACCGCGACGCTGGAGTTCACGCTGAGCGAGGCGGTGGCGGCGCCGCCGGTGGTGCGCATCGCCAACGTGGGGACGATGACGCAGGACCCCAGCGCTGCGTTCCCTCTCTATCGCTACCGCTACACGTCGGTCGGGCCGCCGACGGAGCCGACGCCCGCCTCCGGCCAGCGCCCGGGCCCCAACGCGGTGGAGGTCGACGTCGGGGACCTCGCCGGAAACCAGACGCTGAACAGCCTCGCCGGGCAGCTGTACTTCGACTTCGCTCCGCCTCAGCTGACGGCTCCGGTGGAGGTGCTGCCGGCCAGCCGCTTCGCTCGAGCCGGCAACGTGGTGCGGGTCAAAGTCACCCCCGACGAGCTGCTGGGCGACGGGACCACCGCGACCATCGGCGGCGCGCCGATGATTGCCACGCGCGACGCCACCGGCGCGTACGTCTTCAGCTCCACGGTGCTGGACGGGCAGAACGCCGAAGCCGATATCAAAATCACCCTGGTGGACCTGGCCGGGAACTCCGTCGCGCTGCCTACGGAGAAGGTGACCTTCGACACCAGCGTTCCTCTGGTGACGCCGACGGGCGTGCAGCCGGGTCCGTACAAGAGCCCCAGCACCTCGCC
>JBGART010000001.1:363300-429919 GCA_044230055.1 Myxococcaceae bacterium
GTCAGCCAGAGCATGAGCTGCACCTACTCGGTCCCGGCCGGCCTCGCCTCCGGCCATGCCCTGGAGGTGGATGGGCCGTTCGCCGTGGTCGTAGAGATGACCGACCGCGCGGGCAACTCAAACGTGGTCACCGTGGGCGCGATGGCCTTCGACTTCACCGCCCCCAGGGTCAGGGGCTCGAACATCGAGCTCGTCGCGGACCCCAACAACCCGGCGCTCGCGGCTGGGCTCTCGGTCAGCGCGCTGAAGGTCGGCTCCACCGCGCGGGTCTTCTTTCAGACCAGCGAACAGCTGAGCGCCCTGCCCGACGTCCGCGCCAAGCAGGCGTCCAACACGCTCCTGTTCGCGCACGCCTCCGGCGCTCCCACCAGCACCACCTTCCTCTACTCGCACGTGCTGGCCGCGGGGCCGCCGTCCCAGGGAATCTACGCGGTCGAGATCTCGATGACCGACCGTGCAGGGAATGTCGGCGTGGACAGCCTGCTGGTTGATGACAATGGCCGCCAGTTTGTCATCGACACCGTCGCGCCCTCGCTGCCCGACACCACGAAGATTGTCTACAAGCGCTGGCCCTGGGGAGACAGCGCCGGCGGCGCCGCGAAGTTCACGCTGGAGGGCGCGGCCGGTGCGGTGGAGGCAAGCGCCATCGTCGTTCCCATGGATGGCAGCCGGAACTGGCTCGCCACGCCGAAGCGGGCGGAGCTGGACGGCTCCTTCACCGCCATCACCTTGAGCGCAGTGGACCGGCGGGTGGTCTACCTCGCGCACTTCGACGGCGCAGGGAACTTCGATGTCCCCAAGCCCAATCCCCCTACCCCGGTTCGAAACATCGAGTGGACCGCCACGCTGGGACAGAAGCTCCCCGGGAGTTTGATCGAGAACCCCCACACGGCGGCCAAGCGTCCGGTGCTGTTCTCGTGGCTGGATCAAGAGCAGCAGCTGCTTGGCAAGGACGACGGGATTGCCGCGATGGACGCGCAGGTGTCCACGGTGCGCGCGCACGGCTCTTTCAGAAAAATCCGGACCGGCGCGCGGCCGGCGGATCGCTCGTCGACGCCGCTGGTCTACGACAGCGTTCGCGGCGCGAGCGTGATGTTCGGCGGCGCGCAGAAAGACCGGCCAAACCTCTCTGATACGTGGGAGTGGAACGGCGTCCGCTGGAAGGAGATCTCTCCCGCAGATCCCGAGGGCGACGGCAATCCCGGCCCCCGGCAAGGCCACATGATGGCGTTCGACTCCGCGCGGGGAAAGGTGCTGATGTTCGGCGGCACCGCCAGCGCGGTGACCAACGAGCTGTGGGAGTTCGACGGCAACAGCTGGAAGCTCATCTCCCAGTCCGGGACCTGGCCCTCCGCGCGCACCGGTGGAGGCTTCGCCTACGACGCCGTCCGCGGCGTGATGGTGCTCTACGGCGGCGCGCAGGGCCTGACGGTGCTCTCCGACCTCTGGGAGTACAACCCCACGCTTCGTACCTGGAGCGGCCCGCTCACACAGACGGGAAGCCCTCCCGGTCTGCGCCGAGGTCACCAGTTCGTGCAGGACCCCAACACCGGGGAGCTGGTCCTCTTCGGCGGCAGCAATGGCGCGGGCAACGCGCCGCTGACGACGTACCGCCTGCTGCCGGGCTCCAACCTGTGGACCAACCTGGTCAACGGTCCCTCGGCGCAATCAAACGCCAACCTCACCTACGACCGGTCGCGATCCCGGTTCCTTCTCTACGGCGCCGGAGCGCAGACCTGGGAATTCAACAATGCCCCAGCCTCGGGCGCCTGGACGGACCGCACGGCGGCCAGCGGCCCGCCTTCGGTCTCGCTGGCCGGCATCGCCTACGACGAGTCCAAGCGACGGGTCCTGATGTTCGGAGGAAACGACGGCGGCGGGACCATGGACTACACGTGGGAGTGGAACGGGGCGACCGGAGTCTGGTCCGACATCTCGACGCCCACCGCCGGCGGAACGTATGCCTCGCGGACCAACGCGGCGCTCGCCTTTCACGGCCAGCGCGGCGTGGCCGTGATGTTCGGCGGCAACTGGGACTTCACGCCCGTGTACGGCGACACGTTGGAGTTCGACGGCGTGAGGTGGCAGACCATCTCCATCGCGGATCCCGAGGCGGATGGGAGCCCGAGCGCGCTCGGTGGGGCGACGCTGGTCTCTGATCCACGGCTGAACGGACGGATGGTGATGTTCGGCGGAGAAGGCCCCACCAACCAGCTCTGGGAATACAAATACAACTCATCCACCTTCGTGCGCAGCTGGGACCTGCTCACGCCGGGCGGCACTCTTCCGAGTGCGCGCCAGAATCAGGCGATGGCGTACGACACGGTTAACAGCCGCTACTACCTGTTCGGCGGGACCACCGGCGTGGCGGACGCTGCGACGACGTACCACTACAGCTTCGGGACCAACCTCTGGACCGCGCTGAGCACCGGAGGCGCCCCTCCCGCGCGGACGCACAGCGCGATGGCCTACGACTCGGTGCGAGCGAGGCTCGTGCTGTTCGGAGGAACGGGCGTCACGCTCTTCGGCGACACGTGGGAGTACAACCCGGCAGCTCCCGCGACGGGCTGGGTGCAGGTGACGCCGACGGATCCTGAAGGAGACGGCAACCCCTCCGCGCGGCTGGGCCACGTGATGTTCTACGACGCGCTCCGAGGGCGGACCGTGCTCTTCGGCGGGTCCAACTCCACCAGCCCAACCGGCCCCTACGGCGACGCCTGGGAGTGGAACGGGCAGAGCTGGCGGAAGCTGGACATCGCAGACCCGTATGTGGAGACCCGGCCCGTACCGAGATCGCTGGCGAGCGGCGCGTACGACTCCGTGACCGGCCAGGCCCTCATCATCGGCGGACGGGTCAGCTCCCAGACGGGGGCGGAGCTCGCCGACAGCTGGGTGTGGAACGGGAACGGCGGCGGCAAGACGGGACAGTTCGTGTCGTTCGCGTTCGGCAGCGCGCAGGCCGATGACCCGGTGGACCCCGCGAAGAAGGCCACGCTGAGCTCGGTGACCGCCACCGTCTCCGCCGGCGGGGTCAGCTTCGGCGCCGGGACGCAGCCGGGCTACGAGGTGAGGTGGTTTGAACAGAACGACTGGAAGCTCGCGGGGTCCGTGACCACGGCGACGGGGGACCAGATTGCTCCCGTGTCGCAGACGTACACCACCAACCTCGGCCGGATGTTTTACGGCTCTCAAAAGACCCTGAACCTGATCGTCACGACGCGCGGACCGAACGGAGCCCCACCCCTGGCTCAGGTCACCGAACAGCCGCGCGTCCACCTCGACTATGCCGAGCTGACGGTCCGCTACACGGTGACCCCATGACAGCGCTCGCGATGATGGTGCTGCTGCACGTGACCGCGGCGGCCCCGAAGGCGGATTTAACGAGGGATGTGCCGCCGCCCGTGCTCAAGAAGCCCCCGGCGAATTCGCCCACCCGACCCATCCGGGTGGCCGTGCTGGATCTCCGGGTGGACGGAGACGTGCCCACCCGTGCGCTCGCGGCGCTGCGACAGGCCCTGACGCCGGAGCTGCGGAAGCTGGTCGGCGTGTCCGCCATCAGCGGGGATGAGGTCCGCGACATGCTCGGCCTGGAGCGGCAGAAACAGATGCTCGGGTGCACGGACGATTCGAGCACCTGCCTGGCGGAGATCGCCGGCGCCATCTCTGCCGACGAGCTGATCGCCGTCCACCTCGCGCTGGTCGGGAACACGTACACGGTGGCCGCGCAGCGGTCGGACGCCAGGGCGGGCAAGGTCGTGCAGAGCCAGAGCCGGAAGTTCGAGAAGCGCGATGGAGAAGAGCTCCTGGGCATTGTCGGACCGCTGGTGGAGGCCCTCTATCCAGACCGGCCGCTCAAGCCCGGCAGGACGCGAGGGATTGAAGAGCAGGTCGTGCGTCGATTGAATCCGCCGCCCCTCCCCAAATGGGCGTTCTGGACAACCGCGGCAGCGTCAGCCGCGGCCATGGCCGCCGGCGGAACGTTCGCGCTGCTGGCGCAGGACGCGAGGGCGACCGGACAGGCGGAAATCTCCCGAGGCCTGCAGGGGCCCGTGAGCGGCGCCACCATCGCGGAAGCTTCGGACCGACTGGCCGCGAACAACACACGGGCCAACATCGCCTTCGCCGTGGCCGGCGGGCTCGCCGTCGCCTGCGGGGTGCAGTACTTTTTCACCGATTGGAAAGATGACCGGGCCGCGCTGGACGTCGCCCCCACGGTGGGGCCGAACGGAGCGGGAATCGCCGTGGGGGGTCGGTTCTAGAGGCGGAGCGCCACGCGCTGGCGGCCGGCCTGCAGCGCAAGAAGCGAAGTCGTTGAACCGGGGCCACTGACCCGCTCAGATGAGGCGATGACCCAGATCGCGTCGCCTCTGAAAGAGCCCAAGCTGGTCCCCGGCATCCCGGTGCTCGGGAGCGCGCTGGAGATGGCGAAGGATCCTGCCCGCTTCTTTGTTGACGCGTACCGGGCTCACGGTTCGGTCTTCAAGGTGAAGATACTGGGCACGACGTACACCACGCTCGCGGGCGCCGAGGCCGCCAACTTCATGCAGTCGAAGGAGGGCCGGGAGTCGCTGCGGTCCCGCGAGTTCTGGGAGGGCCTGGTCAACGAGTGGGGCGCCACGCAGATCATCAGTGGCGTAGACGGAGAGACCCACGCCAAGCTGCGGACAGTCCTCCGGCACGGCTACTCGAAGGATGCCGTACAGGGCCGCTACGGCGAGCTGGTTCAAATCGCGGATGACCTGATCGCCCGCGACTGGCAGCCCGGCGCCAAGGTCGCGGTGCTGCCGGCGCTGCAGCACCTGGTCACCGAGCAGCTCGGCGCGATGCTGGTCGGGAGATCTCCCCGCGAGTACGTGGAGGACATCCGCACCACCACGCTCTACATGCTGAACGTCCTGGTCACCCGCCAGCGGCCGAGGTTCCTGCTGCTGGATCCCCGCTACCGGCGCGCCAAGGCGCGGGTAGAGGAGCTGGGGCGGCGGATGATCTCCGAGTATCAGAGCGCCAACCGGAATCCCGCCTCCCGGAACCTGGTCGACGACATCATGGAGGCGCACCAGAAAGACCCCGAGCTCATCCCCGGCAGCGACCTCATCGTCTCCCTCACCGGGCCGTTCGTCGCGGGGCTGGACACCGTCGCGAACACGCTCGGCGCGCTCGTCTATGCGGTGCTGAAACATCCGGCGGTGCTCGAACGAATCCAGCGCGAAGCCGCCGCGCTCTTCGCCCGGGAGACGCTGGATGAGGAGGCGCTGCGCAGCATCCCCTCTGTCCACGGTGCCATCATGGAGGCGATGCGGCTCTACCCCATCGCCGTGGCGCAGATGCGCACCGCCACGCGCGACTTCGAGTTCGAGGGTCATCAGATCCACGAAGGCGAGCTGCTCTTCGTGGCAACCAGCGTCCCGCACTTCATGGAGGAGTTCTTCCCGGAGCCGGATCGCTTCGACATCGACCGCTACACCAAGCCTCGCGCAGAGCACCTCACGGCCGGCGCCTATTCGCCCTGGGGCCGCGGCGCCCATATCTGCCTGGGCAAGTCGCTCGCAGAGGTCCAGCTGGCCCTCACGGCGGCACGGCTGTTTCACCGGCTGGAGCTGGCGCTGGATCCTCCCGGCTACGTGCTGGAGACGAAGACCGCGCCCACGCCCGGCCCCAGCATGAAGTTCCAGGTGCAGGTGAAGGCCGTCAGGACCTGATTTCAAAGACGGAGGCCCCTCGCACAAAGAGTGCGGATGGCGCGCAGTGCGCGCCCCGGCCCTCCACCGGAGCCCATCACTGTGCGTGTTACCGTCCGTGCGCATGCACGGTGCCTGCAGTGGCTGGGCGTGGACGGCGAAGCGTATCTGCGCTTCCTCGAAGAGCTCGCCCCGCGCTCTAAGCCTGCGTTCGCCTCGCGCACAGCCCGAGGCGAACGAGGAAACGTCGCGCTACTTGCCGCAGACGTACGGGATGAGCCACTTGGGGCCCTGGCAGGGCTCGGCCTTGAGGCTGGCGCAGAGGGCTGCCTTGGTCGCGAAGCACTTCTCCGTGCCGGTCGTATTGCCGCAGCTGGCGACGTAGCAGTTGTTGCCGGTGAGGAAGGATTCGGTCGTGCCCTGCGCCTCGCTGGGCTCTTCGGCCACTGTTCCGCCACAGCCGCTCAGCGCCGCAGCCAGCCCCACCAGCACAGCCATCGTCTTCAACTTCATGTCGGATCCACCCTGAGAAAGCGCGAGGCACAAGCGCCCCGGGCTCGCCGGGAAAGAGCCGGGACCGGGAAAACCACTGCATTAAAAATGGCGTATCGACGCGGCCAGACGAATTTGCTGCGGTTGACGGGCGCGTGGCTCTTGAAGCGCTGGAGGCTCTTCTCCCTCAGCGAAAGATGACCATGAAGACCGTGCTGCTGCAGTCTGTCGCCATCCTCCTTCTCGCCGCATGCGGCGTGGAGATGAACGACGCTCCCAGCTCTGACTCGGCGAGCGACCAGGGCCTGTCGAAGCCCGTCGCCTCGCGCAGGGCGGAGCTCATCCCGGGCGAGTACGTCGTAGTGTTCAAGAGCAGCGGCCCGGACGCGGCCGCGCTGGCCAAATCCCTGGCGTCTGCGCACGGCGGCACCGTCACCCAGACCTTCTCCGACGCGCTCTCCGGGTTCTCCGGCAAGCTCAACGCGGCCGCCGTGGCCGCCATCGCCGCAGACGCGCGCGTCGCCTTCGTGGAGCAGGAGCAGCGCTTCTTCGTGTCCACCGCGCAGGCCAATCCGCCATGGGGGTTGGACCGGATTGACCAGCGGGCCCTGCCGCTTAACAAGGCCTTCAATTACACGAAGACCGGCGCGGGCGTAACGGCCTACGTGATTGACACCGGCATCCGCTTTGACCACTCGGAGTTCGGCGGCCGCGCGGTGAGCGGGTACGACGCCATCGATGGCGGCAGCGCGGATGACTGCCATGGTCACGGCACGCACGTCGCGGGGACCCTCGGCGGCAAGACGTATGGCGTCGCCAAGGGCGTCAAGCTGGTGGGGGTGCGCGTCCTGGGCTGCGATGGCTCTGGCACCACGTCTCAGATCATCGCGGGCATCGACTGGGTCACCCGCCATCACGCCGCGGGTGCTCCGGCGGTCGCAAACCTCAGCCTCGGCGGCATGCTCTCCCTGGCGGTCGACAATGCGGTGAGCAACTCCATCGCGGACGGCGTCACATATGTCGTCGCCGCCGGCAACGGCGTTGAGGGCTACGGCGTAGACGCGTGCGTGACGTCCCCAGCGCGCGTCCCCGCGGCGCTCACGGTCAGCGCGGTGGACTCGGCGGATCAACGGGCGGCCTGGGCCAACTTCGGCAGCTGCGTGGACCTGTTCGCTCCCGGGGTGAACATCACCTCTTCGGTCGCCAGCGGCGTCAACACGACGGCCGTCTACAGCGGGACGTCGATGGCCACGCCGCACGTCGCGGGCATCGCCGCGCTGTACCTGCAAGGTGCGCCCAGCGCCACGCCCGCCCAGGTGGCCACCGCGCTGGTGAACGCGACGACGAAGAACGTCGTCGGCAACCTCTCGTCCGGACCCAACCGCCTGGCCTTCACCGCCTACTGACAGTCTGGCTCCAGGCCTCGGCCTCTGTGAGCAGCCTGGAGCTCTTGCAGGCGCGGAATCCCTCCTGCGCCTGCACCGCCAGCTCCCGTGCGCTGGCCTTCTGGCCTCCCAATGCCCATTGGGCCTTGGCCAGCGCAAAGCGGCCGCTGGAGAGCAGCTCCAGCGGGAGGCGCTTCCCCTCCGCCAGCGCCAGCGCGCGCGTCAGCGCCTCGGCCGCCCCCGCCGCGTCCGACAGCTGCAGCTTCGTCTTCCCCAAGCCAATCAGCGCCGAGACCAGGTTCGGATCCTCCACTCCGCGCAGCGTCTGGGTCAGCCTCAGGACGCGCTCAAACGACGCCTTCGCCAGGGAGAGCCGGCCCTGTCGGAGATAAAGCTCGGCCCCCACCTCCTCTGCAGCGGTGAGCGGCAGGCTTTCGGCGGGCCACGCCTTGGAGAGGCGTCCACGCGCCAACGCGAGCGTCTGCTCCGCCGCTGCCAGACGCCCGACCGCCATCTGGGCCTCGGCCAGGCTGAGCTCCACCGTCCCTATCTCCGGGTGCTCGGCGCCCAGGCTGGCGCGCCGGAGGGTCGCCACGCGCTCCAGCGTCCGCAAGGCCTCCTCTGCGCGGTTGAGGCCGAGCAGGCAGTGCCCAATGGTCTGCAGCGCCAACGACGCCGGCCTGCTGTCCTTACCGAACGCGACCTCATTCAGGGCCAACGCGTTCTGCGCCCGCGCCAGGGCAGAGCTGTACTCGCCCGCCTTCACCTCCAACCTGGCCAGCAGGGTCTGGATCTCGGGCAGGAGTGGATGATGGGGGGCCACGCGCTCGCAGATCTCGATGGCTTGCGCGAGCAGCCGCTCCGCTTCGACGGAGTTGCCAGTCTCCGACTCCAGCACGGCGAGCAGGTAGAGCACGCCCGCCGTGGAGAGGTGGTCCGGGCCGAGCGACCGCTGGTAGCTGGCGACCGCGCGCTGGAGCAGAGGCCGCGCCTCGTCTCGCTTCGAGGCCAGACGAAGGCTGTCGGCCAGCCCCGCCGCGGCGGCCGCCACGTCGGGGTGGTCCTGGCCATAGATGCGCTCCCGGATGGTCAGCGCGCGCCGATAGCCGCTCTCGCCCCACCCCGGTCTGGAGGCCTGGCTCTCGAGCATGCCTTGCGCGTAGGAGAGATCTGCCAGCGGCAGGCCGCGACTGCCCAGCCGCTCCACCGTCGCGGCCGCGTCTCGTACCCACTCGTCGGCCTGCTCGAAGTGGTTCTGGACCGTCTTCATCCGCGCGAGTCCGATGAGCGCCGACGCCTTGACCTCGTCGTGCCCGCCCCGCTCGGCCGCCCGCGCCGCGTCCCGGAACGCCTTCTCCGCCAGCTCGAAGTTGCCCGCCTTCATGCGGGCGTAACCCAGCAGGTCAAGCGCCTCGGCCTCGACGGGGCGATAACCTCCTGCCGCGGAGAGATCCGCCAACGCTTCCTCCGCGCGGACCGCCGCCTGATCCGCCCTTCCCGCGGCGTTCAGGGCGCGCGCCGCGGAGAGGCGTGCGCGGGCCCGCTCTGCCGCTTTGGCGATGGCCGCGCTCTCAGGTGGCTTGAAGGGCTTCTGCAAGAGCTCCAGGTTGGAGCAGCCCTCGAGGTCCGGCAGGCCGTACGAGGCGCGAAGCGCGTTCTCCACCACGGTGGTGTCCGCGCTCGCCAGCACGTCGGCGAGGGCCGCGAGATCGCTCCGGCGGCGATCCAGGCACGCCATGCGCAGCAGCAGCACCTGGTCCGACTGGTCTCCGCGGACCCGCGTCGCCACGCACGCCTCGTGGTGCATCCGCTGCCAGCCAAGGGCATAGCGTTCGAGGTTCGCGCGGGTGCGTTCCCAGATCGCCGGTGCGAGCGCGTGGCCTGAGGCGGCGAAGGCCGCGGAGATGGCCGCCTGGCGGTCGTCGTCCCAGGCGCCCGCGAGGAGCGCGCGGGCGCCATCGCAGGAGAGGCCCGGGGCCGGCAATCTGGCCAGGGCAGCGGAGACCACGGCGAGGCTCAGCCCCGCCCCTGCCGCGGCCACCCACGGCCAGCGCCGGGCGACGCCGCGGGTGAGCTCCAGGAGCAGGCGCTCCATCGACGGAAAGCGAGCCTCGGGCCGGCGGCTGAGCCCGCGGAGGAGGGCCTTCATCAAGCGAGCGCGCACGCGGCGGGGCTGGGTGGGCTTGTCGGGCTGCCACTCGGCGCTTCCCTCGAGGGCGGCAGACGAATAGGGGCGCACCCCGAAGAGGGCTTCGTACAGAGAAACGCAAAAGGCGAATTGATCCGAACGTTCAGAGGCGCCCAGACCTGCGCGCAGCTCGGGCGCCATGTACGCCGGCGTTCCGGTCAGGCCGACGGTCCGGGTGAGCTCCGGCGCGCTGGCGGCGAAGGTGCTGGAGACAGGCGCCGCTCCCTCCTCTGCCGGTGTGGTGGAGCGGGCGAGACCAAAGTCGGTGACGCGCGGCCGGCCATCCGCGCCGATGAGCACGTTGTCAGGCTTGAAGTCGCGATGGACGATGGACGCCCGGTGCGCGGCGAGGAGCCCGCGTCCGGCCTCGAGGAAGGTCTCGACAATCTCCCGCGTCGTCCGCGGCCGCGCGCGCAGCCATTCGCGCAGGGTCTGCCCCTCCACCAGCTCCAGCGCGATGAAGATGCGATCTCCGACCGTCCCGGCATCGAAGACGGTGGCGACGTTGGGGTGACTCAGCCGCGCCATCGCCTGCGCTTCGCGCAAAAGGCGCGCCTGTCCGTCGCCGCGGTGCTCGCCGGAGCTTCCGGGCCTCACCAGCTTGAGCGCCACCCGCCGGTTCAGCTCAGGGTCGTGGGCCAACAGCACCACGCCCATGCCGCCCTGGCCCAGAGGCTCAATCACCGTGTAGCGACCGACGGCGCTGCCGGGCTGCCAGGGAGACTCGGCGCCTGTCTCGACGCCGGGTTGGGACTCGGTGGCACCGGAGAAGAGCCGCCCAAACTCGGCCACCACCCGCCTGCAATCCACGCAAGCGTCCAGATGAAGGTCAATCCCCGCGGCGACCTGGGCCGAGCACGCTCTGGCCAGGTACTCTGTCAACATGTTCTCGTCAGGACAGAGTATGGGTTGGTCCACAGCAGTCAGAGGGGGAGGGTCAGGACACTTCGGCGGATGAGCTCCTTACTAGCGGACCTTCTCGTTGAGCAACTTGGGCCCGGCGCGCGCAAGGAGCTGCCTCCGCCCGACGGGTTGGAGCGCATCCTGGCGGCGCACCTGGTTGCCGGGCAGGCGCGCTGGCCCGAAGTCTCCGTGGACCCCGCGGCCTTCGTGGCCGCGCTGGCCAGAGGCATCACCCGGCCCGAGCACCTGAGAGATCTCGCCCAGCTGAAGGCCGAGGAGCTCTACCTGACGTGCGCGTGCGCCGGGGGCAGCTCCAAGGCCATCGCGCTCCTGGAGGAGGCCTACTTTTCGGAAGTGGATGCCGCGCTGGCGAAGATGGGCGCGGGTGCTCCCCCCGCGGATGAGCTCAAGCAGGCGTTGCGCGCCGCGCTGTTCGTCGCGAAGGAGGGCGCGCGTCCGAAGATCGCCGAATACTCCGGGCGTGGCGGGCTGAAGATCTGGATCAAAGTCACCGCGGCGCGTCTGGCATTGAAGCTCGCCACGCGGAAACCTCCGGAGGACGCGGCGGAGACCTCGGCCCTGGAGCGGCTGGCGCCCGCGAATCTTGATCCCGAGGTGCAGAACCTTCGACGGGCGCATGGAAAACAGTTCGGCGAAGCGTTCGCGGTGGTCCTCGCCGGGCTGCCCACGCGCGACCGCACCCTGCTCCGCTACCGCTTCGTGGACGGACTGACGCTGCCGCAGATGAGCACCGCCCTCGCCGTGCACCACACCACCGTGTCGCGGCGCCTCGCGGAGGTCCGGGAGTTGGTGTCTCGCCGCGTCCAGCGGGAGCTCAAAGAGCAGCTGGGCTTGACCGGCGCGGAGCTGGAGAGCCTCACGCGGTTCGTCCAAGGCGAGGTCGACGTCACCGTCGAACGGCTGCTCAGGAGCCAGAGAGAGAGTACGTGAGCGGGACGCCGGTCTGGGCGTACGGCCGGAAGAGGCGTTCGACCAGCTCCGGGTGTTCAATGAAGGCGTTCACGTTGCCTTGAACGAACCGCACCTGGCGGGAGTAGGCCCGTTCGACGTCGGTCACCGGATGCGTCGCGCTCCACCGGAGGAACAGCTGGACGTCTTCTGCAGAGAGCGGCGCGCCGTGCACCGCCGCCGCGTAGAACATGATCCGGGCAACCTCCCCTCGCGCGTGCCCGGGCGGGAGGTACCGAACCCTCCCGTTGGCGTCGCGGAACTTCCCCCGGACCTGCCCCTCCGTCTCACCAAACCGGTAGCTCTGGCGCTCCTGATTCGAACGCTGCGACGCCTCTCGCAGCAGGTGCAGGTCCGTCTGCGCGCCGAGGTCCCTCAGCCCAACCTCGTAGCCCTTCCTCGCAGCGTTCGGGTATACATGCTCCACCCGAAGACTGGAGGACTCGCTGGTGCGTCGCCGTCCGTACAGGTGTCGTCCGCCGTTGAGGTAGCGCACGTACTCCCGGGAGTCGTACGGGCCCAGCAACGCTGTCGGCATGAAACGCGAACGGCGGAAGTCCGCCAGCGTCTGCAGCGACGAGAGCTCCGGAGGCGCGGCGGTCGAGCGCAGCTCCAGCTCCCGGCGAAGCAACGCAGCGCCGGTCCGCGCCCTGGCCATCACATCCGGTTCGGCCGGCCCCTCGAAGGCATCCAGCAGTCCGATTGCGCGGCGAAGCTCGCCCTCCGGAGTGCCGGACCGGGCCAGCTGGCGCGCCTGTGAAATCGCCTCCTTCGCCACGTCCGCGCGGGGCCGAAACGAGGTCTCGAGGAGCCGACAGAGCACTCAGATTTATCGACGCGGCGCTGCGTTGGGGTGTGTCAATTTTGTTCGTTCCTAACCCCTCAGAACTCAGTGGGTTTCAGTGGACGCACGGCGGCGTACAGTGCTGGCGGTGCCCGGCCTGACGAAGAAGAGCGCGCCCGCGGCGGTGCAGGCGGCGATTGAAGCGGGGGAGTCCGGCCGGCTCCTGGCGCTGCTCGACGAGCCAGCACTCCAGGGCACCGCGGCCATCGAGCTGCGACATGGGCTCTGGCATGCGTTGGTGATGAAGGCGAGGCCGGGCGCCGAGGAGCGCTTCATCCGCGGGCTCTTCGAGGAGGCACGGCACAACGCGCACCTGATCTGGTGCTACCTCTTCAAACAGCCGGACACCGCGCCGCTTGTGCTGGAGGCGCTGCCGAAGCTGTACGCAGCCGGGGCGATCGCGCGGACGCAGCTTCACCGCGCAGTCGCCGCGGTCCGCGACTGGCCGGACTTTGTCTACCCCGACGGCTACCTCGAACGGCAGCCGCCGCCGCTGCGCCTGCTGCTCCAGCGCCCGGCGGACCGAATCGCTTCGGCACCGGCGACGGCGGAGTCGATCGCGCGGGACTTGTCGGCGCTGCTCGACAGCCCCTTCCCTTCCGAGCCTTGGTGGAAGCTCCCGAGCGCACCTCCGGCGAAAGAACGCCCGCTCTACGCAAGCGCGCTGGAGGCGGTGCGGCCGCGCTTGATGCGCGAGCTGCGCGAGGGCGTTGGCGGCGCAGAGCGCCAGGCGGCGCTCATCGAGTTGCTCACGAACCTCGGCGAACCTGCTGCCTCGCTCTCCGAAGTGTCGACGCTGCTCCCACCCGCGCCCGCCGCGCGCGCGACGCTGGATCCGCTCTGGGACACGCCTGAGGCGGAGGATGTCCGCTTCCTCCGAACGGACGCGCAGCACCTGCTGGCCACCTTCGAGGAGGACCGGCGGTTCTTCCGGCTTGACGCGCAGGGCACGCGCTACGACACCCCCGAGCCAGCGGACGCCCACTTCGATTGGCTGAAGACCACGGGCGTTTACCGGCGAGGCGACGACTGGGTGGTGCTCAGCGAGCGTGGCGGCGTCAGCCTCTGGCGGGAGGGCGAGCGCGTCTGGCGCACGGCGACGCAGGGCAAGGCACTCTTGCTGGAACCCACGCGGCCGGAGGCACGGGACCTCGTGCTCTTCAGCGACAAGCACGGACTGCACTGCCTGGATGTGGCGAAGGGCAAGGAGCGTTGGTGCAACGTGCTCGCCGAGGGCTTCGTGTTCTCCGGTCAGATTGGAGAGCACCTCCCGCTGGCGGACTTCGCGGAGGACGGCCTCTACGTCCTTACGCCAGCCGCGCTGTGGAAGCTGCGCTGGGAGGACGGCGTGCTCGAAGCGGGGTGGGAGCTGCCCTTCTTCGCGCTCTGCCTGGACCGCACGCCGGAAGGACTCTGGGTGAGGGACCGCGAACGCGTCCTCGACGATACGACCGGCGGAGGCGCCCTGCTCGACGCGCGCGGCGGCCTGGTGCCCCACCGCGCCTCGCCGCTGCTGGCCACGGCGGTCCGCGAGCTGGACGGCGTCCGCGTGGAGATTGGCCGCGGAGTGCTCACCGTCGACGGTTCACGCTCAGCCCGGTTGCCGGAGCGGGTCACCCGCGTCGGCCCGCTGCTGCGCGGCGGCGCGGACGGTTCGCCCGTCCTGCTCGTCTTCCGGCAGGGCCCGGACGAAGCGCTGCCGCTGGTCGGAGCATGGTGCGGACTGGCGCTGCCGTGAGACTGATGGCTCAACGCTCGACGCGAACGGGGATGAACGGGGGGGACCCGAGGACGATTCCTGATTGGCTTGCACACTTTGGCCGCTCCCCGGGTCATGGCGCCATGCGGAGCCTCTTCCTACTGTGTTTCGCGGGCTTCGCCCTCCTGGGTTGCAGCTCGCCTGTCGTGTGTGGCCCGGCCAACTGCGCAGGCTGCTGTGACACCAGCGGCGTCTGTCAGACCCTGTCGAGCGCTCAAAGCTGCGGCAGCGGAGGCTCCGTCTGCTCCGTGTGCCCGCTCACCGAGGTCTGCCAGCTGGGCGTCTGCGTTCGCACGCTCTTCGGTACGACGGACAGCGGCACACCCCCGCGCGACTCCGGAGTCACCGATGCCGGTCTCCCTCGCGATGGCGGAGTCACCGATGGAGGCCCTCCGCGGGACGCAGGGACGGATGGAGGGATTCCCGGAACGGACGGCGGCTTCTGCCCGTCAGGCCAGCGCGTCTGCAACGGCCCCTGCGTGGACACGCAGACGAACCCGCTCCACTGCGGCCTCTGCGACCGCGCCTGCACGAGCGCCGAGCTCTGCCAGGCAGGGAGCTGTCAACCGAAAGGGGCCGACTGCCGAACGGGCCCTGCCTGTCCGACCGGCTACACCTGCGATGGGAGCACCGGCGCGTGCATCCCGTGTCCACCGGAGGACGGCGGAACGTGCGCCGGGAAGAGCTGTGGCCCCGCGACCAACAGCTGTGGACAGACGGTGAGCTGCGGCACGTGCACCGCGCCGCAAACGTGCGGAGGGGGCGGCGCTCCGTTCACCTGCGGCTGCACGCCCGAGAGCACCTCAGTCACCTGCGCCGGGAAGAGCTGCGACAGCGCCACGAACAACTGCGGGAAGTCAGTGCTCTGCGGCACATGCCTGGCGCCGCAGAGCTGCGGAGGCGGAGGCACGCCGTACAGCTGCGGCTGCACCTCACAGAGCCCGTCGGTCACCTGCGGAGCGCGAACCTGCGGCAGCGCCATCGACAACTGCGGCAAGTCGGTTCAGTGCGGCCCCGCCTGCACCTCCTGCTCGCAGTGCCCACCCGTCCCCAGCAACAGCGTCTCCACGTGCGACGCCGGAATGTGCGGCTTCGCTTGCAACCTCGGGTACCACGCCTGCAGCGGAAGCTGCCCGAGCGTGGAGTCCACCTTCGCCTGCGGCGCCAGCTGCACGAGCTGCCCTGTTCCCGCCAACGGCACCGCCGTCTGCGATGGCGTGCGCTGCGGCGTCAGGTGCCCGGCCAACGACGCGGGCGTGCTCCTCGCGCGGGACTGCGATGGCGTCGTTTCCAACGGCTGCGAGTCCACCCTCCCCTGCGCGGTCCCCACGTCCGGGCTGGTCGCCTTCTACCCCTTCAGCGGAAACGCCAACGACGCCGTCGGGCTCTCGCATGGAACCGTGGTGGGCGCCACCCTGGTCGCGGACCGCAAGGGCTCGCCGGGCGCGGCGTACCACTTCGTCGCGAGCAGCTCGCAGCGCATCACCATGCCCGCCAACAGCGCGCTCCCGGTCGGAGCCGCCCCGCGCACCGTCTCTGTCTGGCTGCGCGCGACCCCGAGCAGCTCGTACCAGAGCATCGTCAACTGGGGGAGCTTCTCCACGGGCGAGCGGTTCGGCCTCACGGCTCGCCCGACGAGTGGGGAGCTGTTCTTCACCGGCCAATACATGGATGTCAGCACGTACGTGCCTGTCGACGACGGCGTCTGGCACCACCTCGCGGCGACATTCAACGGCGTGACGGTGCGCGTCTACATCGACGGCGTGGAGCGAGCCCGGTCGAACACCCTGACCCTCTTTACGTCCGGCTCGTCGCTCATGGTGAGCCAGAAGGTCGGCACGTCCGCAGAGTACGTGAATGGCGACGTCGACGACCTTCGCATCTACAACCGCGCGCTCAGCGCCTCCGAGGTGGAGGCGCTGGCGCGGGAGTGAAGCGTTAACGGCAGTGCGTCATCATCGTCACGTCCAGAACGTCCGGCGGCGAAGTGAGGCCCGGAGGCGAAGGCGGTGTGCAGCGCGCCTCGGTCCCCATCAAGGACGCGCTCAGCGTCCACAGCCCGGTGAAGTCTGACTCGGGGAAAGTCGTGCCGGCCATCCCGAAGAGGTGCACCACGAGACCGCCGGGGCCGGCGACCCGTAGAGAATCCCGAGCGGGGCTGAAGCCGCCCGTCTGACGGGCGCTGGTCACCGCCAGCCTGGGATCTCCGGGCTGAACCGTGCTCCCCGTCACCGTATTCGCGCCCACCATGGGGCAGCTCACCGCCACCTGTACCCGGCGCTCTCGGTCTCCGATCTGCACCTCCACCGGCACACGGTCTTCCCTGCCGTCTATCCTGATCCGGTAGCTGCCAGAAGCCATCGGCTGATGCATCAACGAGCCGTTGTGAGCAGTGCTCAGGAGTGTGTCGTCCGGAGCGAAGATACGCACGGCAGCGAGCGGCGACGTCACGTTCCAGCTCACGTTGACCGCCGTGCCGGCGCAGACAAGCCGCTTGTCCAGCCAGATCCGGCCGGGCAGCGTGTCGTCGCACGCCGAGAGAGCACACAATGCTACAAACAAGAGAATTCGTTTCATGTCATGTCTCCGAAATCGAAGGGTTATTGAGGCTCGGCGATGAATTCCTGGGGAACGCCCTCGACGGAGCCGCGAACGAAGAGCCCGTCGTTGTCGTCAATCCCGAACACCTCATCCGCCACGGCCTTCGGCGACAGGAGCGCGGAGAGCGGCCGCACTCCGGCCTGGTCCAGCAACCCCGGAACGGTGGCGCCGGACCAGACGGTCAACCGCACCGCGGCCCTGCCGAACGCGTTCACATCAACCAACTCCACGCTGGTGAAGCCGGCAGGCGCGCCGTGCTGCTGGGTCTTGCCGGTGGTCAGGTCCTCCAGGAAGACGAACCGGTTCCCCTTGACGTCGATGGCGGTGCCACCGACCCAGCCGCTGTCGGTGATGAGCTGAGCCTGCGCGGACAGCGCGCCCGGCACCATCAGCTGGGTGGGCGAACCGTTCGCGTCCCAGACCACAGCCTGCTGGAACCCCTTGCTGTCCTCCGCCCAGCCCGCGACCTGGCCGGCCGCGTTGATCGCCAGCGCCTCGCTGCTGACGCCACCGAGGCCCTTAAGCGTCTGCGAGGTGTACAGGTCCGTGAGATACGCCTGCGTCACGCCGGTCTTCGGGTCCTCCCAGGTGCCAACCGCCAGGTGCGAATCGTTGAGCGCATACAGCCGGACATCCGGCAGCTCCAGCACCACCTTGCCGGGAGCCGCAATGGTCCCGGTGTAGTTGCCGGCGCTGCCCACCCAGCCCACCACGTACCCGCTCAGCGCAGGCCGCGACTGGAACACCTCCGCCTTGCCATAGAGCTTCACCGGGTAGCGCACCGCGGGGCGGACGACCTCCGTGAGGCGCCCAAAGAACTGGCAGGCCCAGCAGTCCTCGAACCAGCGACGCGGGACGGGACGCGGGATGAGGACCTGAAGGTCACACACGCCGCCCAGCCCGTTGTCAGACCAGACGGTGACGCTGCGCGAAGTCGCGCTGCCAGCGCGCCGTGCGGTGAGCGTGAAGGAACCCGCATACGACGCCGGTACCGTCGCCGTGAACCGGCCGACCTCCGCGCCCACCGGGACGGTGAACGTCGAGGGGATGACGATGCTCGGGTCGCTCACCTGCGCGGAGAAGGTCGCCGCGCTGCCCATCACCCGCGAGGACAGCCGCACCGTCGCGGTCACCGTGTGCTCGCGGTCCGGGACGGGGCAGATCCGCCGGGGCATGGCATCCAGCGAAGCGACCTCAGGCACCACCATCGGCGGAGGCGGCGGCGCGGCGCCACCCAGCCCCTCCAGGATGATGGAGTGCGCCGTCACCGAGCCGCCAAACGCAACGCCGCACCCTGCCCGGCCGTGGAAGACCAGCCGGTTGTTCACGTCGCTGCTCCCGCCGCCCATCACCGTCAGGTCCTGCGTGAAGCCGCTCCCGCACATCCCCGCCGGCGCTCCGATGGCGGGACGCGGACGGAAGCCGACCGTCAGCGCGCCCTCCACGCGCTCGAGGAACATCTCCGATCCGTCGAGGGTGACGCAGCGGTTGATCAGGCTGTTCGTCGTCAGCCGCAGCGTGCTGTCGTCCACCTGCGCGCCGGTGAACGGCACCGCCACGCCCGGAATCCCGAAGCCGTCGAGCGGCCAGCTGAAGTCGAGCGACCCCGGCGGCTTCGTCAAGCACTGCCCTCCGGCCGAGGACAGCTCTCGCGCACCGAACGGCGTGTCCAACGTTGAAGACGCCCGCAGCAGCTCCAGGCTGCCCGCGCGTCGAAAGTCATCAATCGGCGTTGCCCCCGCGATGCTCGCGGAACCCAGCAATGCCAGCACAGCGCTGCACCAACGTGTTCTCATTCATGGCCTCCTTGGGACCGCGCGGCCGGTGTGCAAGCTGCGCACCGGGTGTGCATCCCTCGAGAGGACCTCTGCGCTGTGACCCACGGAGCTACAGCTGGGCAATCGCTGTTGCGGCGCGAGCAACACCGGACGTCGGACCAGAGCGCTTCAGTTGCGCCGGAGGAGCTGCCCGGAGTCGCCGCCTACGATCACGGTTTGAGCGTTTACCGCGTGGACCGTGTAGAGGTACTTGCTCGCGACGCGATCCTGCAGCGTCCAGGCAGTGCCGTCCCAATGGGCGATCTGGCCGTAGTACCCGACGGCCCAGACATCGTTCGGGCCGGTGCCGGAGAGCGCGAAGGGGTCAACCGGGCAGGTCATCGCCGCCAGCCCGGTGGCGTTCCACCGATGAAGCGTGCTGTCGCCGCGTATCCAGAAGTCATTCGGAGCGCTCGCCCAGATGTCCCAGGCGTTGATGCCGGAGAGGCTGCTGGACCATGCGGTCCCGTTCCACCGCACGATGAAGCCGTCTCCGACGATCCGCACGTCGCTCGCGCCGCTTCCCCAGACGCCCCTGAGGTCGCCGGTCTGCGGAACCACCACCGGCGTCCAGGCTGAGCCGTTCCAATGAACGACCGCTCCCGCCTCGCCCACCGCCCACAGGTCGTTCGCGGCAGAGCCCCAGATTGATCGCAGCTTCGGCTGGCCGGGTACGGTCGTCGGGTTCCAACCGCCGCCCTGCCAGTGAACAAGCCCAGGGGCGTCCGTGACCACCCAGATATCATTCGCGCCGAACCCGAATACATCCTGCGCCCGCCACGGCACGCTGGTGCGCGTCCACGTCAATCCATCCCAGTGCAATACCTCGCTGGAGGCGGCGACGTTGGACGGCGGTGAGGCGAAGGCCCAGATATCCGAAGGGCTCGCGCCCCAGACGATCCGGATGTCGAGATCACTCTGGGTCTGGCGGCGACGGGAGGCCGCTACGCCGTCGAACCACAGCAACTCCCCGTCGTCGCCCACCGCCCAGAGGCTGTTCGAGCCTGCGAGCGCCAACGAACGCACGGGAGCTTTATCGCCAGGGAGCCCCGTCCAGAGCGCTCCGTCCCAGCCCACGACGCCCAGGTTCGCAAGCCACATGCTTCCCGGAGCCCCGAGGGCGATTCCGGTCACCGTGCCAGTCCCGACCGCGCCGGGAGCATGAGCCCACTGGGTCCCATCCCACCGCAGGAGCGTCCCCACGCCGCCGGCGTAGACGTCGGTCGGGCCTCGTCCGGAGATTGTGTACAGGTCCGCGCTCGTGCCGCTGGCGACCTGAGCCCAGGACTTGCCATCGCCGTGGAAGATCCTCCCCGCCTTCCCCACCCCCCAGATGTCGGTGGAGGAAGCGGCCCAGACGTCGACCATCTGGCCAAGCGGGTGGAGCGTCCAGCGGACTCCGTCCCAGTGCGCAAGGCTCCCATTCCCGCCCCCGACGACCCAGACATCCGTGCGGCTGATCGCGAAGACCGACGTCAACGTGTACGGGAGAAGCGGGCACGGCAGCTCAGACCACCCGATACCGTTCCAATGCAGGACGGTCCCGCCCACGGCCCACACATCGTTGTGCGCGGTCCCGTGCACAGAGACGAGGCCCGCGGTGGTACCGGTGGCCACCGAGCTCCACGCCGTCCCATCCCAGTGAAGCGCGGTGCCGCCGCCGCCCACCGCCCAGACGTCCGTGGGGCTCACCGCCCAGACGTCTTGCAGATCATTCCCGGTGAGCTGAGGACTTACCCAGCACCAGCCGCCGGCGCTGCAGCGGCCATCCGCCTTTGGCAGCCCACATGTGTTCTCGCGGTTCGCCCCAGCACAGGTCAGCGCGCCCGCGCAGGAGCCGCAGTCCAGGGGCGTCGGGTCGCCGCAGTTGTCCGCGACCGGGCCGCAGGACAACCCTCGCGTCTCGCAAGACAGCCGCACGCAACCCCCATCCACTCCCGCATCCGCTCCGCCGTCGGCCCCCGCGTCCGATCCGCCATCCCGGCCCGCATCCGGAGGAGCCCCTCCACCGTCCCCCGCGTCTGCTTTCTTTCCCGCGTCTGGAGGCGCGGCGCTGCCGGCGTCTTGGCCGCGCGGGCGGTCCGCGTCGTCAAAGCCCAGCTGTCCCTTGAAGCTGCACGCCGTCAGTACCGCGGCGCACGCCAGCACGCACCCAAGCCTTCGCATCAAGTCGCCCCTCAAGTTGTGGAGCCCCTGAATCGGGAGATGGCCTCGGGATCCGTCATCGCGGTTCATGCAGGGCTTCCTCGAGCGCCGGAAGCAAGAGGCTCTGCGGATAGCGGCGCCGGAGCTCCTCGACACGCGCGCGCGCCGCCTCCACGTCGCCGGAGAGGACCAGCGCCTGAATGGTGAGCCCTTCGCGTTCCTCTGAAAGCGCTCCCGACGGGAATCTCCGCTCGTGCTCGGCCAGCGCGGTCAGCGCCTCTGTGGGGCTGTCGCGGTCAAGCGCCGTGTGCGCACGCTCGAGGAGCGCCCGCTCCTGGGCGAGCCGAAGGTCGTGGGGCGCGGGCGTCTTGCGCTCCGACCGCCGCGGCAGCTCATGCGCTGGGGGCGAGGGAGCGTTCGCGACCGGGGTGGGCGTCACGGGCGAGGGCACTTCGACCCGAGTAGAGACGGCCTGCGGGGGCGGCGATGAGCCCTCGTTCCGCGTCAGGAGCTTGACCGAGGCCCCGCCCAGCGCGAAGGACGCCAGCGCGAGGACCAGCTTGCTCGAGAGCGCGGAGGAGAGAGCGCTCGGGCCAGCCGGCGGCGATGCGCTGGGTCTGACGTCAACGGCGGCCACGCTTGCATCCAGCAGCGCGCGCACCTCCAACTTGAGCGCGGGCGATGCCGCGGGAACAGCGCGCTCTGCCTCCAGCAGCGCTTCGATGTCAGAGCTCGGCGCGATGGGTTCACTCATGGCGCGCCTCCAGGTGGGAGAGAGATTCGCTTCACGGCGACCGCGAACTCTTGCCGGGCAACGCGGAGCCGCGAGTAGACGGTGTTGAGCGGCACACCGAGCGCTTCGGAGATCTCAGGAGCGGCGCACCCGTCCAACTCGTGGAGGATGAAGACACCTCGCCGCAAAGGGTCCAGCGCCTCGAGCGCGAGCAAGACGGTCTCGCGCGCTTCACGCGCGGACAGGTGCTCCTCCGCGCCCGCCTCCACACGCAACTGCGCGAGCGGCTCAGGCCCCACTTCACGCGCCAGGACCGGCTTGCTGCGCCACTCCGATACAGCGCGGAAGGCGATGCCGAAAAGCCAGGGGCGGATGGGCCGGGCCTTGTCGAAGGTGGCAAGCCGCCGGTAGGCCGCGAGGAAGACCTCGTGCGCCAGGTCCTTGAGGTCCTCGCTTCGCGCCCCAAGCCGCCTGAGCGTGCGGCAGACGTAGTCGAACTCGCCATCGTAGAGACAGTCGAAGTCCAAGGCGGCCGCAGGGGGCGGTTCACCTTGTTTCGGGGGGTTGGGCCGCTGTGTCTCCATCGCCTGCGGATTCATCGGGAGATGGGGCGCGCATCCGTCACTCAAAAACGCATCACCAGGGAGAGACCGCCACCTCCCGCCAGCAACGGCGACGTCCACGCCTCCGTCTCGTCAACAAAGAGCGCGACGCCCAGCACCCGGACCAGGAGCTCGGCGTGGGCCCTCAGGGACAGCACGCCCGAGAGCGGTACATCGACGGCCAGGCGCGGTCCAACGCTCCCGTAGGGCGTGGCGGTGGTCCGAGGACGCGAGATCGACTCGGCGGTGCTGACTGTCGCGCCCCCCAGGACGACGACGCAGCCGGAGACCCAACGTTCGTGGACGCACGGCGCGAGGGAGACCGCCCAGACGTTGGTGCGCGCGCGCCCGCGGGACAGCTCGACGGACGGAGAGACGTCGACCTTGAGCCCGAGCCCCAGCGAAAACCTGCGGCGCCACTGGAGAGCACCTTCCACGCTGACACCGAAGCTCGCGCCGGGCGCGGTACCCAGGCTGCCCGCCAGCCCGACGCCTGCGAGGAGCTCGGGACCCCGAACCGGCTGCGCCTGCGCGGTCGACAACAAAGGCGTGGGCGGGTGCCGGCTCTCCTCGTCGACAGGAGCGCTAGGGGCGACCTCGACTGGAGGCGCGTGTGGCTCTTCTGTCTTCGCACGTCGCAGCGGATCCAGCGCGAGGCCGATCGCCAACGCCAGGGAGGAGGTCAACTCCCGGCAATCTGCCTCCGCGGACTGGAGCTGGCGCACGCCGAGCAGCTCGCCACCCGAGCCCCGAAGCTCAACCCGGGCGCGCAGGCCGACCGAAGTCGCGATCACCTCGACGTGGAGCTGCCGCGGCGCCGCTTCGTCGAAGGGTTCGTAGCCGAGCCGCGCCGCCACCGCGTCGCGCAGCGCGCTCTCCTGAGGGCACTCAGTCGCGCCGCGGCCGAGCGAATAGGAGAGCCGCGCTTTCGGAGCGCCAAGCGCGCTCACATGGACCAGCGCCACGAGGAGCGCGAGCAGACGGAGCTGGGTGGAGAGAGAGCACATCCGGAAGGGGCAGGCTTCCTACCCCGGGTAGGTACCCTGAGCGCAAATCGCGCCCCCGAACCCAAGCCCGCGAACCCTCGTGGGAGCGGAAGTGTGCGCCGCAGAAGCCAAACGCAGGGGAAGGTGCGGCGCACCTTGGGGCCTGGTCCGAGGTGGGACTTCCCCGACTGATACCCTGCGCGGATGGCCACCGGACGCCTCACGCCTGAGCGGGTCTCCGCCGAGCACGGGCTCATCGGCGGCGGCGCTCTCGAGCCGGTCTGTGCTTTGGACGAGGAGACCCCGCCCGGGACGGATCCGTCCGAGGGCTTGAGGATCGGCCCGTACGAGGTCTACCGGAGCCTCGTACGCGACAACCCGAAGACGCTGATCGCGTTCCACGTCGACCCCGCGTCAACCGGCGGCGTCGTGCTGTTGCGGCGCGTGGCAGAGGAAGGCGCGGAGCACCTGGCCGCCAACGCGCGGCTGGCTGTGTCGCTCAGCCATCAGAATCTGGAGAAGGCGCTCGGGATTGAACGTTCGGAGCATGGGACGTTCTGGGTCTCGGAGCTGGTGCCCGGCGCGACACTCATGGAGCTGCGGGTCGCCAGCAAGAAGGCGCGCGCGTCGCTGCCGATGGGGCTCCAGCTCGCAGCGGTGTACGACGCTGCCAAGGGGCTGCAGCGAGTACACGCGAACGCGGAGTCGTTCTCCGGACCTCGGCGAGCCGCCCACGGCCTGCTGCGCCCGCACAACATCGTCCTGGCGCTCAATGGCCGCGCGGTCCTGCTCAACCCGCAGTATCTGGCCTACCCCACCGGCTGCCCCGTCGAGGCTCAACCGTTGATCGGGAACGCCGGCTATCTGTCTCCCGAGGCCGTGCGAGGTGAATCGCTGGACCCCCGGTCCGACGTGTTCGTGCTCGGTGCGCTGGCCTATGAGGCCGCCACCGACAAGGTGCTCTTCACAGGTCAGACGCCGCAGCAGCGCGCGCAGGCGGTCTTGAGCCACACCCCCGTCCCTCCATCGCGGCTCAACCTGTCGCTCAACGCGGAGGTGGATCAGGTCATCCTGAAGGCGCTCAGCCAGAACCCCGCGGAGCGCTTCCCGAGCGCGGAGGCATTCGCCCAGGCGTTCCAGAGAGTCGCCGGCCCGTACATGGCCAAGGAGGCCCAGCGCGCAGAGATCCTGGCCCGGCTGCTGTCGGCGCGGCCGCAGCGCCTGCACGCGCTGACGGATCTGCTCAACAGCCGGCAGGCCGCCGCCCGCGCCCTCGAGGCAGAGCGCCGGGAGGCGGAAGAGCGTCAGCGCGCGCTGGAGCGTGAGCGCGAGCAGAAGGCACAGGCGGAGCGCGCCGCGCAGGCGGCGAAGGAGGAGGCCCGCCGGGCGGCAGCCGCCGCGGCAGCAGCAGCAGCCACCGCCGCAGCAGCGGCAGCGCCGCCACGCCCAGCTGCCAAGCCAAACGCTCCGCCGGCCCGTGCACTGCCTCCCCGATATGTGCTGTTCGCCGGCGGTGGCGCGCTTGCGCTGGTGCTCGTCCTGTTGACCGTGTTGCTTCTGCGCAAGCCGGCCCCCGTGCCGCCATCGCGCGTGGACCTGCCGATGCCTCCTCCCCCCGTGCTGGCACCCCGCAAGGCGGAGCCCGTCGCGGCCCCTCCGTCCGAGGCGCAGGCCGCGGCAGAGGAGACGCCCGCTCCGCCGCCGCCGCCGAAGAAGAAAAAGCGCACGGGCGGCGCGCCGATTCCCTCGTGGCTCAAGTAGCCCGCATTCGCGTCGACCGTTTTGCGATTGCTCACCCCACCCGTCTTGCCATTGCTCACCCCCCCGTTCGCGTCGAGCGTTGCGCCGTCAGGCGCATAGTCGAGACGTCGGCAGTGCCTCCGAAGCTTGGCTCATGGGCCGCTTCGCTCTGCTCGAAACAACCCGGCAAATTGCCGTGCCTGGGTTTGCGCCACCTCTCGACTATGCGCCTGACGGCGCAACGCTCGACGCGAACGGGGGGGGCGCCATCCCACGGCGAACGGGGGGCGCCATCCGACGGCGAACGGGAGGGCATCCGACGGCGAACGGGGGGGGGCCATCCGACGGCGAACGGGCGTATCAGAGCGCTTCGAAGACGTTGAGCTGGTCATCGGTCCACGCCCGGCCCTTCGCTCTCGGGATGGGCTTGTAGCCCGCGGCCTGGAGCTGTTCACGGGACCTCGCGAGCACGCACCAGACGCTTGGGTACTTCCCCACCTCCAGGTCCGGCACGGAGAGCTCGGCGAAGTCGATGGCCATCTCCAGTCCAGCCGCGGACCCCGCGCGCGCAACGATCGGCCGGAAGTCGAACAGCCGATTGGAGATGTGGAAGGCGATCAGCCCGTCCGGCGCGAGCTTCGACGCGTAGAGCTCCATCGCCTCGCGGGTCAGCAGGTGGGTGGGTACGAAGTCGCTTGAGAACGCATCCACCACCAGCAACGAGTAAGCGCCGTCCGGCGCACCGCCGAGCGTCAACCGCGCGTCCCCCTCGACGACACGAACCGCTGCCTTCGCGTTCGGTAGAAACGTGTAGAAGGCGTTCGCGATGTGCGCGACCTCGGCATCCAGCTCGTAGAAGTCGAACGCGTCCCCCGGCTTCCCGTACGCGGCGAGCGTCCCGGCGCCGAGCCCAACCACCGCCACGTGCGCTCCCGCCAGACCTCGCTCGAAGATCCGGCCGATGGGCGAACCGCGGTGGTAGTACGAGAGCGGCTCGCCCGGCGTGGACAGGCGCTCCATCCCATGCAGCGTGTTCCCGTGGCGCAGCCAGCGGAACCCGGCCTCGTCCGTCACTTGATACAGACCGTAGAACGTGCGCGAGCCGTAGACGCGCGCGCGGTTGACCGCGAGGGTGAGCCCGCCGGGGATGAGCAGAAAAGCCGTCGCGGCAATCGCGTAGGCGCGCGGCGAGCGCTTGTCTCGCAGGAACAGCGCAGCGAGCACCACCGCGCCGGCGATCGGATAGTCCAGATACGGCACCGCCAGAGCTCGCGGCGCGAACGGGAGGACGAGGGTCAGCAGCGCGGTGCCGGCCCAGCCTCCCACCGCGAAGCACAGGTAGTAAGCACCCAACTGGGACGCTTCCGATGGGCGCTGGCGCGCGAAGCTCGCGTGGCAGATGAGGCACCCCACTCCGAGCACCGCGCAGTGCAGGACGAGGACGGACGGATGGAGCCATCGCAGCTCCAGCTTGCCGGCGATGAACGCCAACACCGCGGCCGCAATCGCCGCCACGCTGACGACGGCCACCAGCCGCTGGCTCGGCGGCTTCCGACCGAAGCAGAGGATGAGCGTCGCGAGGTAGACCGTGAGCGGGATGATCCACAGCAGCGGGACCGACGCGTGGAACGTGACCAGGACGTTGGTGACCGCCGTCAGGAGCGCCGTGCCGCTGGCGGCGCACAGCAGCCAGGTGATGCGGGCTCGCCACTCCGGGGCCGCCGGTGTCGAAGCGGGCGGCACCTCCTGCGGAGCTGCGGCCTGAGCGGGCGGCCGGCGCGGCATGCAGGCCAGGTGCAGCAGCACATAGACGCCGTAGAGCGCGTACCAGACGCCGAACTGCAGCCGGACTCCAACGTGCGGCTCAATCAGCAGCGGATACGCCAGCAGCGCCACGAGCGAGCCGAGGTTCGAGACGCCATAGAGGTAGTACGGGTCCCTGGAGTCCTCCCAGCGCTGCGCCACCAGACTGGTGGTGGAGAGGACGCCGAAGGAGAGACCGACGGTGAGCGCGAGGGTGACGAGGACCGCGAGCGTCGGCGGAAGATTGAGCCGCACGAAGTGAAACGGGAACGTGGCCACCGGCGCGACGACGACGGCGACGTGGACCCACCACCACGTCCTTCGCTCGCGCACCCGCGCGGCGATGCGGTCGCCATACAGGTAACCAGCGCAGAGGAGCGCCTGGTACGCCATCAAGCACGTCGTCCAGACCGAAGCGCTGCTGCCGAACTCAGGAAGCAGCCGGCGGGCGACCATGAGCTCCGCCTCGAACATCAGAAAAGCGCCGAGGAAGACGAACGCGCGAGGCTTCATGGGAGGTGCTTGGCGCGAAGTCTACACGCGACCTACCAGTGCCCACGACCACGTTGGCGCCAGTCATCGCACCTCGCCCACAGTCGCGAGGGATTCAGCCGCCTCGTGGAACGAGCCGCTAAGCTCGCGCTCGCGAACGAGGGGGACTGAATGCATCGAGGGAAGGTCGTCGCCACGGCGCTCGTCCTATCGTTGAGCGCGTGCCAGTCCGCCACCGAACCGCCCGCCCTGAGCTCGGTCCGCCAGGCCGCAGTGGGCAGCGAGGTTCTGGTGAACGACCCGCCGACCGGGGCGCCTTCGCTCTCTCAGTCGACGCCGGCCATCGCCGCGGGGCCGGACCGGTGGCTGGTAGTGTGGACGGACGAGCGCGCAGAGGCTGTGCGCGGCCGCGACATCTACGGCGCGCGGGTCTTCTTCGACGGCGGCGTGCTGGACCCCACGGGGTTCCCCATCTCCGCCGCGTTCGGCGACCAGTACTGGCCGACGGTGGAGTACTCGAACGGCACGTTCCGGGTGGTGTGGATTGATGGCCGCCACGTGACGACGGACCGCACCGCCATCTGGGGCGCGCACGTCGGGCTGGACGGCTCCGTCGACGTGCCCAACGGGGCCGACCTCGGCGTCGCCGGTGGCTTCCAGGGTTACCCGTTCATTGCCTTCGGCCCCGGCACCGAAGCGGCGGGCGCGAGCAACTACAGCAACGGCGTCTGGGCCTCGTTCGACGGCAGGCCCGCGACGAACCTCGCCGCTCCCACGTTCACGCCGAGCACGCTGGTCTTCGCCAACTCCGGCATCCCCCGGGCCTTCTGGGTTCGGGACGGAGGCACTGCCTTCACCGTGCCCGCCCCCGGTCTGGCGTACAGCGGGGTCGCGGTGGCCTCGCGCCCATGCTGAGGCTGTCGCCGAACGCGACGCGCCAACCGCCGGGGGATCCCGCCGTGGCCACCGACGGAACGCGCTACCTGGTGCTCTGGGACGACGTGCGCGGCAGCGACCGGCGCATCCTCGGCGTCTTCATCTCTCCCGACGGAGGCCTGGATCCCGCGGACGGAGGTGCGCTCGTCATCTCTCCCTCGGGCGGGTACCACGCGCATCCCACCGTCACGTTCCTCAACGGCCAGTACGTCGTCGCGTGGGAGCGGGCCGACGCGGAGCACCTGCGCACGGACCTCGCGTACACGACAGTGTCGACCGCAGGCGTCGTGGCCAACGACTCGACCGGGGCGCTGCTGTCGGCGGACCCTGCAAACGAGCTCGCAGTGCGGTTGACACCTGGCCCCGGCAACACCGCGGTGGCCACGTACAACCGCGTCGACAGTCCGCAGGGCGGGGTCACCGCGCATCTGCGCAGGCTGAGCGTGAGCGGCGCAACAGGCGCCCCCTGCACCGTCAACGCCGGCTGCACCACCGGAGCCTGCGTGGATGGCGTCTGCTGCCAGACCAGCTGTGGCGGTGGGGCGCCCAACGATTGCCAGGCGTGCAGCCCAGACGCAGGCTCGCAGGGCGCTCCCGGCGTCTGCGCGCCCATCCGGCCGTCCTTCGTCTGCCTCCCTGCCTCGGGCGTCTGCGACCAGGATGATGTCTGCGACGGCCAGAGCGTTGTCTGCCCACCCAGCTACCTCACCAGCGGAGAGGCCTGCGGCGGCGGCGGAGCGGGGATGTGCGATCTGAACGCGTGCTGCGTTGTGAACGGGACCATCCTCTCCTGCGCGGGCGCGGACGCGGGCGTCGACGCGGGAGTGGATGCAGGCGTCGACGCAGGGGTGGACACAGGGGCGGACGCGAGCACAGATGCTGGAGTCGACGCAGGCGCGGATGCAGGCGTCGACGGAGGCGCAACCGGCGACGGCGGTGTTCTCCCCGGTTCTGTGTCGCACTACTCCTGGAGCCAGGGGGGCGGCTGCTCCAGCGCCGGTGGGCCTGTGCTGCTTGGGCTGCCGCTGCTGCTCCTCGGGTTCATGCGGCGACGTAGAGCCGGGGCGCTTGCGGCCCTCCTGGTGCTGTTGCCCCTCTCCGCGCGCGCAGCGGAGACGACGGACCGGCTCACGCTCGCCTACCCTGGCATCTCTGAGTCGAAGGGCATGGACGCAGCGGAGAGCCGCGCTCTCTCCGACTACCTGCAGACGCAGCTCAGCGCGCTTGGCTACTACCGGGTCATCAGCGCGTCCGACGTGAGCGCCCTGCTCGGCTTGGAGCGGCAGCGATCGCTGCTGGGTTGCTCCGACGCAGCCTCCTCCTGCATGGCGGAGCTCGCGGGAGCGCTCGACGCGGATCGAATGCTCGTCGCCACGGTGTCGAAAGTGGCGCAGTCCCTCCTGTTGAGCTTGACGCTCATCGATGCGCGCAAGGGCGCGGCCATCCATCGCACCGGCGCGCGGCTGAAGGGAGGCTCGCTGGATGACGTGTTGGATCAGATTGACCCGCTGTTACGGGAGCTGATCGCGGCCGATGCCGGCGGGCAGGCCGCTGCCCGGAGGTGGGCTGAGCGCAGCGGCGGTTCACTGGGCACGCTGGTAGCGAACGCGTCGGAAGACGACTCACCCAACGGACGGGCCTGGCACATCGTCGCAGGCGTGCGCGTGGAGACGGAGTTCCTGGGCCTCGCGGCCGGAAGCCCAGCGGTGCTCCCAGCCATCAGCGTGGCCTTCGACTACCGGAAGTTCGGCGCCGCGGCCGCGCTGCTCATCGCTCCGGTGCCGGGCGGCCGGCTCGAAGCTCGCTTCATCCCGCTGCCGGACCTGAAAGTCTGCCCCTACGTCGGCGTGGGCGGAACGCTGTTCGGCGCTGCTTTCGGAGCTCGCGGCGCGGTGGGCGCAGGGATGAGCCTGGGGCCGATCCATGTGAACGCAGACCTGGGCTTTGAATACTTCGTTTCGGGCGACACGAAGTTCAGGCCGTATGCCGTGCTGCTCGCGGTCGGTGCGGGCTGGGAGATCTGACGAACCGCGCTCAAAGGTGGAGGCCTACCGGCGCGCATGCTAGCCACGCCGGGTTCCCCGTTGCGACGGAGCAGTCTGAGGATGGACGCCGCTGAGCTCTCGAAGTTGGTGCTGCTGGAACGTGAACACAGCTTTCAGAACCCGTGGCTGGCCGCACAGGTCCTCGAGCGCCAGCGCAGTCTGTTGAAGGACGCGCTGGAGGACGCCACGAACGCGCAGGAACGCGACCTGGCCCTTCGGGCGGGGAAGGTTGAGGAGCTCCCGGGGGATACCGCGCGCAGCGGGTCAGTCTGGCGCTCTGTTCTGCTCCTCCTGCCCGGACATCGCCTCACCGCGTTCTCGGAGCGGCTCGGGCTCGCGGTGAAGGAAATTGTCGAGGCCGTCGGGGACGACTCGCTCACCGCGGTCCTGGAGCGGCGGGGGCCCTGGGTCGCACAGGACAATGACTATCCGCGTGCGGCGTCAGTCATCGCTTCACTCCGGCAGCGCTTCGGAGGGCGAGACTTCGACGGAGGGCTGCAGGCCGGCATCGACATTCTCCCTGCGGTTGTGAGCGCGCTCTTCTGGCTCGGCCGCTGTTCGGCGGAGCTGCCCCCCATTCACCTCGCTCCGCCGTCCTCCCCGTGGACGGGCGTCATCTGCAGATATGGCGTGCTCCATGCGGAGCTGTACGACGCGGCCCTAGGGGCCCGATTCCTCGAAGCCGCACACCGAAGCGGCTTCAGGGAGACCCCCCGCTGCTTCTCACCGGGCGCGGACGGGGAGGTGTGACGGCTGCCAGGTCGTTCAAGGTGAGCGGGCCACGCCCCCGAACACACCGCGTTCGGCTGATAACATTTGCGGCACGGATGGGCGACGCGGTCCCCGAAACTCAGCTGCAACCGCGGGCACCGCGGTGCGAGCTCATTCTCAAGGTCGACTACGAGACCCTGGGCCAGCTGCGGACCGACTATCTCAACAGCCTCGGTGCGGGTGGCCTCTTCCTGAGATCTCCCCTGCCCCTGGCGATTGGCCAGCAACTGCAGATGTCCATCTCGTTCCCCGGGATGGCGCCGCTGCTGGTGCGAGGCGAGGTCCGCTGGACGTCCGCTGATCCGAACCATGAGCCCGGCTCCGGCGTTGCGTTCACCGAGATGGACGCCGCCACCCGCGAGCGCCTCCAGGCCATCCTCGAGCGCGCGCGGGAGCCCGTCTCTCCCGTCCAGCCGCGCCGGCTGCGCGCCGTGATGCTCCAGGCGAACACGGTCCTTCGCGACATCTTCCGCTTCCAGATGGAGCGCTTCGCGCGGACATCGCATGAGAAGCACATCTGGGATCTCGATCTGGTGTCGACCGACTCGCCGGACACGCTGCCCGCGTTGCTGAGCGAGAAGCCCACGCAGCTGCTGATCCTCGACTTCGAGACCCAACGCGTCCCTCCGGTGGACCTCCTCGCCCGACTGCGCGCCGAGACAAGCTCGAAGGAGCTTCCGATCATCGTCCTCGGTGATTCGCAGGGCATGCCCGCGGACCCACGCACGATGTACGTGCGCAAACCCTTCTCCGTGAAACCCCTCTTCCAGACGCTCAGGCTCCTGCTCGAGACGTGAGATAGCCCTATGGTCGCCCAGAGAATCTTCATCCTCGACGACAGCCAGAACACGCTCGACATCGCGGCCGCTGCGCTGCGGGCTTCTGGCTTCGAGGTGGCCGTCGCGACCGAGTTCGCAGACATGGTGAAGCGGGTGGCGGCCTTCGGGCCTGACCTGTTCCTGCTCGACGTCGTGATGCCCGAAGGCCTGGGCTACGACCTCATCGACTACGTCCGGGAAGAGCTGAAGCTGAAGTGCCCGATCGTCCTGCTCTCCAGCCTCAGCGAGGAGACGCTGAGACAGAAGACGAGCAAGTTCAAAGCGAACGGCTACATCCAGAAGGACCGCGACATCACCGCGCTGCCGCAATCCGTTCAGCAGTTCCTGCCGGCGCGCTGAAGCCTCAGAGCCAGAGCCGGGCAAGAATCCCAAGCGTTGTGGTGTAACCAACCGCCGAACGCTTGATGCGGCCCTGCGCGTCGAGGAAGTAGACCGTCGGAAACGACTCCACCCGGAACGCCGCAGCCACCCCACCGGTGCTGTCGAGCAGAATCGGTCCCCGCACGTCGTTTTCCTCCGCGAACCGGCGGACGTCCTGCAGGCCGGAGTACGCGGTGGCGACGGAGACCACCTGAGCCCGGGAGCCGACGAGCTGCCCTACCCAGCGAACGTTGCTGGCTTCGAGCCGGCAGACGGAGCACCAGGGAGCCCAGAAGACCAACACGGTCGGCTTGCCGCTGAGCTGCCCCGCGCCAAATGCGCCGCCCTCAAGCGTCTGCAGCGGGGTCAGCGGGGCAGGAATTGAACCCAGGTGCTTGCGCGTCTGCCAGGCGCCGACCACCAGGAACACGGTCACCAGCAGCAGCACGTCCGCGATCCGGCGATGCCGCCGAACGAAAGCGACGAAGCGGCTAAGTGATGGTCTTTGCATCCTCTGCTCCGACTCTCTGACGGCGACGGGGAACACGTTTACCTCGGAAGCGAAGGGACACGCACCGTGCTCTGATGTGCCCTGACCATGGGCATGGACCTCGTCTACGTGCGCTTTCCGGAGCGTCTGCTTGAGCTCGCCCTGCGCGACAAGCAGGCAGCACGCGCGCTGGCCGGCGGAGCCCCTCCTGCCGCGCTCGCAAGTGACGAATCGATGGAGGACATCGACCTCGCTCGCCAGCAGCGAAGCCTCTACCGCGTCCTCGCCGACTCTGGATCGCTGGAGTACTGGGACTCCAGCGATCCAAATGACTGGGTCAAGCTGGCGCTTATAGGAGAGCGCCTCCTCCCCGATGGCTGCGACCCGAGCGTCTACGGCCCTTCGCGCTATCTCACGTCAGCCAGGGTTCTCGAGATCGCGGCGCGGCTTGAGCCGACGGACGACACATCATTTCGAGCGAGCTACGAAAGGTTCATCTCTCGCAACGGACTGCTCCGCCCGGATCTCGGCGGAGACAACTTTGAGACAACGCTGCTGCCGCAATTCAAAGCGCTTCGACGGTTCTATCTCGAGGCGCGGCGCCAGAAGCAAGCCGTGGTCATCACGCCGACCTGAGGCAGGTCGGCCTCCTTGCACTGTACGGGCTCCCAGGCCTTCTCGCGGCTCGTCCCACCTCCTGCCACCTGGAACAAGGCCGGCCTCGTGGTGTCGAAGCACGCATGTCTCTTCGTGCAACCCTGCTCGTGGCCGCCCTCAGCGGATGTTCCAATACTCCGCCGCCAGCCGCCTCCACGCCGGAAGCTGGCATCGGCTCGCACCCGCTGGCCGATCAGCTGGGGTGCATCGTGAACACGCCTGGCGCGACGCTTCGCATCGACTTCGGAACGCGGTGATCGCCCGCGCAGCACTGGCCCGATATCCCAGGCTCACCTCCCCGCTGACGCCGGATGAGACCGCCCGCGACCAACGCAGATTGAGCGACCTGTACAAACAGGGGCAGCGCGTCCGGCACAACCTGATCGAGGCGTGGGAGATGGACGGCGGCGAATAGCCCGGGGGTCGGGCCGACGTGTGACAGCTCCTCGCATCCCGATGCGGGACCTCAGGGTCCGAACTCCGAGACGCAGTCGGCGCTCGTCGAATGGAAGGCGAATCTTCCGACGAAAAAACACAGCGACGGATCCCCCTCCCACCCGCCCGCCGCGCGCCATGGCGCGGCAACTGCAGTCGCGCCGGGGATGCCACGAAACATCTGGATGCCTCTCGAGCGGTCAAGAATTGGGCGCTTCACCGACCTGCGCCGCATCGGGCTGGTCGGAATTCACCTCGAGGTCTCGATGGGCCTGAACCAGCTCCGGCGCGTGGCGCGGGGCGGCGCTTCAGGCTGCAGTGGCCGCCGGCTGCCACGTCGAGGAGCTCGAGAGATTCGCGCGCGTCTGTGATGTTGAGCAACGACTGAAGAAACTGCTGGCGACCAGCCGGTGAACCCCTCCCCTGGCGAGGGGGGGTACCGCGCGCTGTGTTTTTTCGTCGGAAGAATCGAGGGCACCTGCCGCGCGCCATGTGCGCAGATGAGAGCGCAGGCTCACCCCGCGACAGCCAGACTGGACGCCCTCGTTGGATAACATCCGGCCCCATGCTCCTCGCGACGCAGCGTTGCCGTCGTTGGGTGTCGTGGCCGTTCGGCCCACTCCTGGCGCTGGCCTTCGCCGCTTGCACGCGAGGCGCGCTTCCGACCTGCCAGGAGGGCACGGCGCTTTGCGGCAGCGACTGCCGCGACCTGCAGATTGACGAGGCCAACTGCGGCAGCTGCGGGCTCACGTGCCCGGGTTCTCATGCCTGTGTGGACGGCGCCTGCACGCTGCAGTGCTCTGCAGGAACAAGTGAATGCGCTGCCACTTGCGTGGATCTCAGCCAGGACAACGCAAACTGCGGAGCGTGCGGCCGGCTGTGTCAGGCGGGGACGGCGTGCCTCGATGGCGATTGCGGTGTCACCTGTCCCGCTGCTCGACAACTGTGTGGCGCCGCGTGCATCGACGTGAGCTCGGCCAGCTCACACTGCGGAGCGTGCGGCGTCACCTGCAGGACCTATGAGAGCTGCACCTCGGCGACCTGCCAGAACACGTGTGCAGCAAGAGGTGAGCTTGTTTGCAGCGGAGCCTGCGCCAATCCAAAGAGCGACAAGCGCAACTGCGGGGGATGCGTGCGGCACTGCCTCGGCGACGCCCGGTGCGTCAGCGGGATTTGCCGCGGGCCAACCTGCACGGGAGAAGTCTCACTCGCCGGGCTGCCATCCCTTGACTTCATTACCTATCAGCCGCCGGACCTCTTCTTTGCCGACATGAACGCGGATGGAAGACGGGACTTCGTCTCTCGCGACGGCGTCTTCCTGGATCGCGGTGACGGTGGCTGGACGAAGTTCACCATGGGCTACACGGGACTCTCGCTTACCCTTCTTGTTGCCGACCTCATCGGCGATTCACGTCCGGAGGTCATTGCCGGCGGCGGCGCGCGGCTCGAGGTCTGGCGAGACGCAAGAGACGGCGGATTCGAGATCGACAGATTCATCGCAGCTCCGTTCTCGAGGTCCATAGCACTGGGAGATCTCGATGGGGATGGTCGCATGGACCTCGTGCTCGGCGGAGGCGGCTTTACCGAGGGAGTCGGCGCCCTGCTGGCGACAGACGCGGGATTCACTGCGCTACCGCCAATGCTCGGACCTCTCAGCAACGTTCGCATTGCGGATCTCGATGGGGATGGCAAATCCGAGATTCTCGCCTCAGTCACCAATCTGAGCATTGGACTACCGGTAGGCCTCTCGATACTGAGCCTGCGCGACGGCGGCCTTGTCGAAGTCGCATCGCTGATGCTCGATGGCGGCGTGGAGAGCACTGGTTTCGCGGAGCTGACGGGGGATGCGCGCCCCGAGGTCGTCGCGAGTATCTGCGGCAACTATGGCGAGCCCTGCGCAGTTCAGACATTCAGCGTGAGCGATGAGCTCGGCCTTCAATTGCAGAGTTCAATGCAACTGGGGACGCGCCCTACGCGCATCCTCCTGGCGGACATGGACAACGATGCCGATCTAGACGTTGTTGTGACCCTGCCCATCTGGCCACCGGGCGGCGTGCCGAGCGGGACCGCTCAGATCTCGCTGCTTTCAAACAACCGGACCGGCACCCTGATCGAGGCCGGCTCCTTTGACACGGGCATATCTCAGGCAACCCCAAACGGGATCCTGGCTGCCGACGTGACAGGCGATGGCCTTCGCGACCTCATCATCGCTGCCGGCACCAATGAGTACATACGATCCATCATCTTCCCCGCGACCGGCGCTGGAACGTTCCTGACCTCTCGAGGGTATCCCGTACCCCATCAACCAGGCTTCACGGTCGCAGGAGACCTCAACTCGGACCGAGTCCCGGACGTCGTCTTTGCGAGCGGGCTCGCTGTCGGCGTTCTGTTCGCCACGGACGGAGGGGGATTCGAACCGCCGACCACGCTGGCCGAACTTGCGACCAATCGCGTGCTCATCGCGGACGTGAACGGGGATGGCGCGAACGACCTCCTCGCGCCGGTTCCGGGGGACGGCGTCGTCGCCGCCTTCATGTCCGAGGATGGCGGTCTGTCACCGCGTCGCGACCTGGCGATGCCGGGAATCCTGGACGTCCCTGTCGTCGCTGACCTCGACTCCGATGGGCTCGCTGACATCGTGTGCCGGCGGCACGACGGCCGTCTCGAGCTTCTGAGAGGGACCGGAAACGGCACGTTCAGCGCCCCGACATTGATCGAGGGCCCGGTGGGCGTTCATTCGGCGGTCGCCCTCGATCTCGATGGGGATGGTCGCGCAGACCTCGCGGCACGCGAAACCGGATACGTGGCGACCTTCGTTCAGCGCGACTCACGACTCGAGCTCTTCGAAAGAACCCCTACCGTGAACGGTGGTTACAAGCTCGCGGCCGGAGACTTCGATGGCGACGGCAGGGACGACCTCTTGGTCGGCGGGCCGGGCATCGAGGTCCTGATCAATATCGCCGGGCATTTCGTGTACAGGGCAATGACTGACCTGCCGTTCAACCCCTTCAGTTTGGAGGTAGCTGACGCGGACGGCGATGGAGACCTCGATGCGTTCATCTGGGAGAACGACGACAATCGATTCGCGCTGCTCCGCAACAACGGAAACGGCGTCTTCACGCCGTCCCTCTTCAAATCAAGAGTGAGGGGCGGCGTAGACAATCTCGCAGTGGGCGACTTCAACGGCGACGGCAGACCGGATGTCGCCATCGGCGACTCCACCCACATGCAGATCAGAGTGTTCCTAAATCGCTGCTACTGACCGTCTTCATCGACGCCTTGCCCACCACGACATCGGCGAGCTTCTTTACGCGGGTCCAGACGCTCTGCTGAACATAGGGGATGCCGTGCTTCTCGCAGAGCGCGCGCACCTTCGGCTGCACCTTCTGATACTGGCGCATGGGCACGTCGGGCCAGAGGTGATGTTCGATCTGGTAGTTCAGGAACAGGTGCAGGAAGTCGTTCAGGTCCGAACCGGTGCGGTAGTTCACGGAGCCCAGGACTTGCCGCAGGTAGCGCTCCGCGCGGTTCTCGGGCGCGGTGCTGAAGCGATACAGGTCATCGCCCGAGTGATTCGGCCCTACGACAACGAACGTGTGCAGGTTGGTCAGCACGTCGGCCATCAGCGAGTTGCACGCGGCGCTGAACACCGCCCACGGGCCCAGCGGGAGATAGGCCAGCGGCAGCGCGACGAACTCGAAGAGCACGTACGGGCCGTAGTTGTTGAGCAGCAACTCCAACCACTCAGGCCGCTGCTTCGCGTCTGGATTCAGCCGCTGCTTCTGCGTGCGCAACGCCCGGCTGGTGGCCTGCGTGTAGTAGCTGGCCCGCCACGTCAGCGCGAGCGCCGCGAAGGCCCCATAGCGCGCCCAGAGCGGGAGCGTCTGGCGCAGGTACTCTGTGTTGCGCTCCACCAGGTCCGGGTCCAGCTCCTCGCCGGTGTTGGAGTGGTGGAGGACGTTGTGCTCGTACTTCCACGCCTCCGGGTCAATCCAATCCGCCCAGTCCAGGTACCGCCGCCAGCCCTTGGCGAAGCCCTTGCTGGTCAGCCGCTTCGGCGTGCCCGGGACGCGGTCGTACCCGCGGTGACCCACGTGGTGCATCAAAAGCCAGCGGGTGGAGCGGCCCAGGCTAAGCGCGGCGGCGCTCAGCGGGTTGGGGGCGATCCCGGCCGTGGCGGCGCCGATCAGCGTGGCCAGGCGGCCCCACCGTTCGACCTTCAGCAGGTGGGCGAGATCCGCTTCACCGAGATCCGCGTTGATCTCTTTGCCCAGCTCTTGGACGTCTGTGAGGAAGCTCTCGAGATCGAGGCTCCGGCTATCGAATTTAGGGGCGGCTGACATTGGACTGGCAGCTCATAGATCAGCCCGGCTCCCGGAGCCCGTGCTTCTTCATCAGCTTCTGAAGATAGACGCGGGTGATTCCGGCCGCCGAGGCCGCGTGGGTGACGTTGTTGTCGAACCTCTTGAGAAGACGCTCCAGGTACTCGCGTTCGAACGCGTCTATCAGCTCCTCCTTTGCCTCCTTGAAGCGAAGCTCCTGCTCGGCTTCACGCGGGACGGCGGTCTGGGACCTGGGCAGCAGCTCCCCGCCGCCCAGGCTCACCACCCGAGCCACCACGTTGCGCAGCTCCCGCACATTCCCGGGCCAGGCGTAGTCGCAGAGCAGACCCCGGGTGTGGGTGCTGATGTGGCTGGGCGGCTTGCCCAGCTCCTTCACGAACTCGTCCACCAGCATGGGCACGTCTTCGGGACGGTCTCGCAGGGGCGGCAGCTCCACGGTCATCGCCGCCAGGCGGAAGTGGAGGTCCTTCCGGAAGCGACCGGCGTCCACCTCCTCGGTGAGGCGGCGGTGGGTGGCCGTGACCACCCGCACGTCCACGGGGATCAGCTCATCCGCGCCCAGCCGCTTTACCTCCCGCGCCTCGAGGACGCGCAGCAGCCGGGGCTGGAGCTCCAGCGGCATCTCCGCCACCTCGTCGAGGAACACCGTCCCTCCGGCGGCGCGCTCGAACACCCCCGCGCGGTCCCCCACGGCACCAGTGAACGCGCCCTTCACGTGCCCGAAGAGCTCGCTCTCGCAGAGCGACGCGGACATCGCCGCCAGGTCGCAGACCTCGAACGGCCCCGCCCTGCGCTCGCCTTGCTGGTGCAGCGCCCGGGCGCACAGCTCCTTCCCCGTCCCGGTCTCGCCCTGAATCAGCACATCCGCGTTCGTCCGGGCGATGCGCTCCAGGCGGGCGAAGAGCTCTCGCATCGGCAGGCTGGTCCCGCGCAGTCCCCCGAAGGACTCCGCCTCGGAGGGGGGCAGCTTCTCGGTGGGAGCGTCTGCCAGCTGAAGGCGCAGCTCGGTGCGTCCCACCCGCAACACCGCCTGGACCTGGAGCACCACAGCCGTGACCCGCGCGCCCCGGTAGAAGGTCCCGTTGGTGGAGCCGGTGTCCGTCACCCGAACGCCGTGGGGCGTGGGCTCCACCAGAAGGTGCGTGCTGGAGACCGCGCGGTCGGTGAGCACCAGGTCGCAGTCCGGCGCCTTGCCCACCCGGTACGAGCGCGCGCCCAGCTGCAGCTCGCGCCCGAAGTCCGGACCGGAGGCGACGCACAGCTTGAGCGGGAGCAGCTCTCCCACGGCCGGCGTCAACGCGTCGGTGGGCGGCGACGTGTACGGCATCGCGCGCAAGCTAGCAGATCCCATGGCGCCCCTTAGGGCGCTGGCCGCGCGCGGGATACGATGTAGCCCGGTGCGCTCGGTCATCCCCTACGGCCAGTACCAGCTGCTGGACCGGCTCGCGGTGGGCGGGATGGCCGAGCTGTTCCTGGCGCGCCGGTTGGGCGAGGCCGGCTTCCAGAAGACCTGTGTCGTCAAACGTGTGCTCCCGTACCTCGTGGAGAGCCCGGAGTTCGTCCAGATGTTCCTGGATGAGGCCCGCATCGCCGCGCGGCTGAACCACCCCGGCGTGGTTCAGGTCTTCGAGCTCGGCAAGCACGACGCCTCGTACTTCATCGCCATGGAGTACCTGGCGGGCTCTGACCTGGTCGGGCTGGCGCGCAAGGCCATCGACGCGAACCAACCCCTCCCGGTGGAGATCGCCGTGCGCATTGGCGCGCTGGCCGCGGACCCGCTCCACTACGCGCACGAGTTCCGCGATGACCGCGGGCGGCCCCTCGGCATTGTCCACCGCGACATTTCACCCTCGAACCTCTTCGTCACCTGCCAGGGCGCGGTGAAGATCCTCGACTTCGGCGTCGCCTTCGCGCACGAACGAAACCAGCGGACGGAGACCGGCCACGTGAAGGGCAAGGCCGGCTACATGTCGCCGGAACAGTGCCTGGGCGAGGACGTCGACCGCCGCACCGACGTCTGGGCGCTGGGCGTGGTGCTCTACGAGCTGCTCTCCGGCAGCCGGCTGTTCGAGGGGAAGACCACCGCGCAGGCCGCGCTCCAGGTCTGCCAGAAGCGCATCCCGCCCATCCGCGAGGTGAGGCCGGAGGTCCCGGAGGCGGTCGACGCTGCGCTGATGCGCGCCCTGGAGCGCGACCGGAACGTGCGCTGGCCCACCGCACAGGCGTTTCAGCATGCGCTCGAGGCGACCCTCTCCGCCTCCACCAACGCGCACCCGCTGGCGACGTATCTGCGCGACTTGTTCGGAGAAGCCTGGATCGCCGACCAGATGGCGCGCACCGAATCGTCCGGCGGCACGGTCCGCGCCGGCGGCACCGAAGCGCTGAGCCCACAGGCCGCGTCGGAGCCGACCACCGTGGTGGCCGCAAAGGCGAAGCCGCCTGCGCGCCCCGGCGTACGAGTCGCCCTGGCCACGCTCGCAATCCTCGCGCTCGGCGGGACAATGCTCGGCCTGCTTCGTTCACAGACAACAACACGGCCACCCATCGTCGTGGCGGCACCCCTGCCTGTGCCTCCTCCGCCGCAGGAAGCACCGAAGCCCGTGGTGGAGGAAGCACCCGCGCCGACAACCCGAGCGCCGCGGCCCGTCGCGAGGGCCCGCCCCGCGCCACCGCCCAAGGCGGCGCGAAATGGCAGGGTGTCCATCGTCACGCAGCCGTACGCGCGCGTCTCCTTCAACGGCAAAGATCTCGGGCCCACGCCGCTCTTCGACGTCGAGCTCCCCTCCGGCAAGCAGACGCTGAAGCTGGTGGGAGAGGACGGCGTCGTGCGCGCGCTCGAGGTCAGCGTTCAGGAGGCGGCCGTCACGCAGCTGCGCCTTCGTCTCGACAAGCTCCCCGTGGAATCCAAGCGCAGGTGACCGCCATGAAACGTCTTCCAGGCGTGGTGCTCGCGTTGCTCGCCGGGGTCGCGCAGGCGCAAGCCCCTTCGCCCCTGCCGCGCGCGGTCGAAGCCTACGAGCAGCTGGAGTTCGAGCGCTGCGTGGAGCTGCTGACGTCGGAAGCCACCGCCCAGGCCGCGCTGTACAGAGGCCTCTGCCGCTTCAACCTGGCCCAGCCCGCCGAGGCGCGCGAGGAGTTCCGCCGGGCGCTCAGCACAGACCGTGGAGTCACCCTCCCCTCCGGCGTCAGCCCCAAGGCGGCGGAGCTGTTCCGGTCTGCGCAAGGCGAGGTGGCTGCGGTGGAGCCGAAGGCGCCGCCGACCGCTCCACCGCCCGTGGCGAACAGCGTGACCAAGACGTCCGGCCTGCGCTTCGGCGTCGGCCCGCTGCTCCTCGGCGGCGCGGCGGTCGTCGCCGCCGGAGTCGCGGGCTACTTCGGGATTCAGGCGAAGCGGAACGAGGGCCTGGCGAACGGGGAGCGCTTCACCTTCCAGGCGGACCGGTACGCCGGCTGGGCCTCGAGCTCAGCGACCGCCTCCAACGTCAGCTGGACCGTTGCCGGCGCTGCGCTGCTCTCCGCCGCCGTCTGGTGGGCGTTGCAACAATTCATGCCTCACGGAGAAATCGGCTCCGAGCTATCATCCCAGACGTTGCCTTCCCACTGGTTCCCGGGTCGCCCCGTCTCGAAGCTGGAGACCGGACCGTAGAAGCCGCACTTGGGGTGGTATTTCTTTCCAAACCGGTTGCGAAGGAAGCGGACGTTCGACGTGGGCAGCGCCGAGTTGCCGCCTCCGGCGCTCACAGACCAACCCGCTCCGTTGATCAGGTTCGCCTCCGCGAGCACGTTCTTGATGGCGGAGTCCTGGCTGTAGAGCGTGATGACGGAATCGCCGTTGCCCGAGACCTCCAACACGTTGTGTCGCAGCGTGAAGTCGGAACCTCCAGAAGTCACGAAGGCGCCGGCGTTGACAGTGGACGTGAACCGATGAACCAGTGAATCCAGGAGCTGCACGCCGTTGCCGGTGACGCGAATCCCCGTCCACACGTCGTGGATGTGCACGCGCCGCAGGATGACTTCGCCGCCCATCACCGCGTAGACCTCGCCGTGCCCGGTCCCGTCGATCTCCACGTCCTCCACGACCGTGCCCTTCGCGCCGCGCACGTCGAGGAGGTTGGAGCCCTTGCAGACCCCATCCGTGCGGATGCGCAGGTTCCGGAGCACCACGCCGTCCGCCTCCACCGAGACGCAGCCTGAGACGTCCAGCCCTTCGACGACGCGCCCCGCCTGAGTGATCCGCAGCGGACCGGAGGGCGTCAGCGTCTCGTAGGCGAGCACGCCGGTGGTGGACGCGGACGGAACCGGATACACGCCGCCGTCCCATGGAAGCTGGCAGAGCCCGCGCACGCACTGCCGGCCAGACCGCTCCAGGCAGGGGTTCGCCTCGTTGCATTCGCGGTCCTCGTAGGGCGCGACCTCCACGCGGCACGCCGCGGCGCAAAGCAGCACCGCGAGCACGGCGCAGAGGGAGCGAAAGGCGGCCACGGCGCGGGACGATACCAGGCGCTAACAGCACTTAGCCCTGGCATGTGCGCGCGCGGACGGAACCGGCCAACCCTGCCTCCTCGCGCGTCTAACCGCCGGGAGCGCGGTCGCGTCGGCCCTGGCACACCGGCTGCTCAAGTGCCCCGCGCGATTCCTTCGCAGTTTGAGCGACTCCGCCGAGGCCTACATGAAGCTACACGCCCACTCACGCCGCATGTTTCTCCAGGGAGCGGGGGGCGCCCTGGTGGCGATTCCCTTCCTCTCCTCGCTGCTGCCGCGCGAAGCGAGGGCGCAGGCCGCGGGGGTGCCGAAGCGGTACATCGGCATCTGGGGAAACTACGACTACGGCCACGGGCGGCACTGGTACCCCACGCTCGCGGACCTGCCTCAGACCCTTCAGCGGACCGGTGAAGCGCCGGTGCACTATCAACCGCTCCGCTCGCTCATGGGCGCCGGCGGGGCGCTCTCGAAGATCCTCGGCCCGGGGCTGACGCCGCACCTGGGCTCGCTCAACCTGATGCGAGGCCTGGACTTCATCGACTGGTACGGCCACGGGTTCGGACACTGCTTCGGCAACATGGCGGCGGTGGTCAGCAACGAGAAGCTGACCGCGCTGCCCATGATGATGACCATTGACCAGGTGCTGGGGCGCAACCCACGCATCAACCCCACCGCCAGCGAGCCGTTCCTCCTCTCGAACGCCTCCGACGCCGGCACCTCCTACGGACCGGATGCGAGCGGGAGAGTCGGCCGCAAGACCGTGATGGCCAAGACCGCGCAGGGCATCTACCAGACCCTGTTCCGCTCAGGCGCGGTGCTCGAAACCGGGCAGACCACGACTGCACCGCCCCGCCGGGACGTCCTGTCGCGCGTGATGGAGGATTATCGACGGGTCCGCAACGGCAGCCAGATCAGCGCCGTGGACCGGACCGTCCTCGACAACGCGCTCGACAAGCTTGCCGAGGTCCAGCGCAACATGTCGGCGCCCACGGTGGTGAACGGCTGCACCTACAAGAACGTGGCGCGAACGGGAGCCACCGAGAACTACGACTCGGCGGCGGCGTTCAAGAACATGGCGGACCTGATGGTCGCCGGGATGATGTGCGACCTGAACCGCGTGTTTCACTTCAGCGCGTTTATCAACGACGCCTACTACAACAAGTCGAACGGTTTGTTTCACGATGGCCACACCCACCGCCCGCTGGAGACCGTCGCCGGGAAGCTGAACCACATCTACCTGGCGGAGATTCAAGCGCAGCTGGTGACCAACTTCATCGTCCCGCTGCTCGACGGGATGGCCGCGGCCATCGACCCGGCGAACGGCAAGTCCATCCTCTACAACTCCATCGTCCACTTCAGCATCGAGAGCGGCACCGTCCACTCCTTCAGCGACACGCCGACGCTGCTCGCCGGCAACGCAGGGGGCGCCCTGACCTCGGGTCACATGATCGACTACTCGAACCGGGCCATCTACGACGGCGAGTTCAACCTGCCCCACGAAGGCGGCTGGTCCGGCGTGGGAACCAACCCGGACTGGGTTGGCTACTGGCACGGATTGCCCGTGAACCGCGTGTTCAACACCGTCCTGCAGGCGATGGGGCTCACCCGCGCGGAGTACGAACGCAAAGACATCAACCAGTGGTACCTGAACCGGACCGACGGGGCACTCGGCGCGCGCAATAACAACATCTCCGACCTTGGCGGCTACGGCTACGTGGGCGTGGTGGCTCCGCCGAGCAACTCCGGCTGGGAGATGTACGGCCACCACCGCTACCACGACTACGACCTCCGCTATTTCAAAGACACCCTGGCCATGCCGGCCACGAGCGCGAGCTGAGGGACGCCATGAACCCACGACGAACCCTCATGATGCTCGTCTCAGCGCTCCCCCTGTTCGCCTGCGAAGGCCTGGTCACCCTCGGCGGTGAGCCACCCGGAGTGCCCGGCGAGCCCGGACTGCCGGGGCTGCCCGGAGTCCCCGCTGAGCCGGGGGGCCCGACACCCGGCGGCACCGAAGCCGCGCCCTTCGCCTGCCCCGCGAGCAGCGCGGAGGACCTGCTAGAGCCCATGCACGCGCGGCGGCTGAGCCAGCGCCAACTGCAGCGCACCCTCACGGATGTCTTCGGGCGGATTCTGGGCGCCACCCGCGCCACACCGCTGGTCACCTCCGCCCTCGCCGCAACCACGCTGCCTCCGGACACCGACCGGTACAAAAGGTGGAGCAACGACTTCTCGAGCGTCCACGCCCAGGGCTACTTCGTCCTCGCGGACACGCTCGCCAAGTCCGTCTCCTCGACCACGAGCTACGACGCGTTCATCAAGGGCGCGGTCGACCTGGACAAAGGCACCTGCGCGACGCTGAACGCCGCGGCCCCCAGCGTGGAGTGCCAGAAGCAGCTCATCCGCAACCTGGCCCTGCGGCTGCTGCGGCGCCCGCTGGTCGAAGGCGGCGCGCAGGACGAGGTGGAGGACTACCGGCGTGAGTACGCGTCGGTCGACGCCGCCACCGCGCTCGGCAACCTCGTCTTCCGCATGCTCCTGTCCCCGAGCTCGCTCTTCCACCTCGAGGTGAACGAGAAGCCCTTCCCCGGGCGGACGGATGTGCTCTCTCTGTCGTCGCACGCCATCGCCAACCGGCTGAGCTACACGTTCTGGAACGCGCCGCCCGACGATGAGCTGCTGGCCCGCGCGCAGTCCACCGACCTCGGCACCGACGACGGCTACGCCGCCGCGCTCGAGTACGTCGTGGCGAAGCAGCAGCGCTTCCAGGACTCCACCGCCGAGTTCTTCGGCGACTGGCTGCGGCTGGAAGAGGTGCCGCAGTTCCAATCCAACAACCCCACCGCCTTCGCGGTCTTCGCCGGCAACGTGCGCTACGACGCGGCGCTGCGCGATGAGCTGGTGAATGAGGTTCGGGAGCTCGGCGCGTTCACCACCAACTCAGGAGGGACCTTCAAGGACCTCTTCACCACCGAAGTCTCCTTTGCTCGCGGGCCAGAGCTGATGAAGCTCTATGGCGTCACGTCACCGGCTCCGGCCGAGCTGACCCTCGCCAACGTGGTGGCCCTGCCGTCTGGAAAGCACCCCGGCCTGCTCACCCGCGCTGCGATGCTGGTAACCGGCTCCGGCAGCAAGAACCCCGTGCTGCGCGGCATGCGCGTCCGGCATGACATCCTCTGCATGCCCACCCCTCCCCCACCGGCGAACCTCCCGGCGGACGCCTTCGCCGCGCCGCCGTTCAATGTGAACCTCACCTCGCGCGAACGGTACGCGCTGAAGACCTCCGTGCAGCCGTGCAACGGCTGTCACACTGTTATCAATCCGCCCGGGTTCGCATTGAGCAACTACAACGGCCTGGGGCGCTACGAGACGACGGAGCCCGCCTTCGCGGAGGACGGCGCCTACACGGGCAAGCAGCTGCCGGTGGACGCTACCGTGGATCTCGCGGCGCTCTTCGGCTCCGGCACGAAGTCGCAAACCCCCGCGGAGTTCGCCACCCTCGTCGGCGAGCAGCCCCAGGCGAAGAAGTGCTTCAGCCAGGAGTACGCGAAGTACTTCCTGGGCCGGGAGATCTCCGACAAGGACGGCTGCCGTCTCAACCGGCTCTACGGCGTCCTGCGTGAGGGGAAATCGCTGAAGGAGGGCATGCAGTCCCTGGCGAGAGATCCCGCCTTCCGGCTGCGAAAGCTCTGACCGGTCGCCTTGTGAGCGCGGGGGCCCCAGGCTATGACAGCGGCGCGCGAACACCGCGTCACCCTCGCCGCAGTGGAGGAGTCAGTGGGAGACTGGAGCTGAGGCCATGGAGCCGGCGGTCATCCTCTTTGACGGCGTCTGCAACCTCTGCAATGCGTCGGTGAACTTCATCATCGACCGGGACCCCAAGGGGTACTTCCGCTTCGCGGCCATCCAGTCGACGCAGGGACAAGCGCTGCTCCTGCGGCACGGCAGGACGGAGCTCGGCGCGGCGCTCAGCACCATCGTGGTGATTGAGGATGGCCGCCTCTACGAGGAGTCCGCAGGCGCCCTTGTCATCGCGCGTCATCTGCCGGGCCTCTGGAAGCTCCTGGTCGTTTTCCGGGCCCTGCCCCGCCCGCTGCGCGATGGGCTCTACAGGTGGGTCGCCGCCAATCGTTACAGGTGGTTCGGGAAGACCGAGTCCTGCCGGATTCCCACGCCAGAGCTACGCGCCCGCTTCCTGTCATAAACGGAGGCGGCTGGCCCCACTCAGGTCGCCATGGCGACCTCCCTCTCCGTTCGTACGCTCCCCCTGCTTGCCTGTGCTGCGCTGCTGGGCGCCTGCGACGAGGGAGCCGGCGCCCCAGACGCGCTGCTTGCGAGGTCGTCCAGCCACCTTGAACCCCAGGTCGAGCTGATCCGAGACATCAACACGCAGTCGTTCAACGGCTTCGTGGACCCGGGGACGTACGTCGCGCTTGGGGACTCGCTGCTCTTCGCTCACTTCCGCGGGACCGACGGCGTGGAGCTCTGGCGCAGCGACGGCAGCGCCGCCGGCACGGTGCTGGTCAAGGACATCGCGACGGCGCAGGTGCTGGGCGGCTCCTACCCGCGCGAGCTCACCGTGCTGGGCAGCCGCGTTGTGTTCATGGCCCGCGACGAAGCCGGCGACGAGCTCTGGGTGACAGATGGGACGACGGCGGGGACGCAGCTGCTCAAAGACCTCTACGTGGGTCCGGAGAGCGGCGCACCGGCCGAGCTCACCGTGATTGGAAGCACGCTCTACTTCTCCGCGCGGGACGCCACCGGCCGATATCTCTGGAAGTCGGATGGGACCGCAGCGGGCACCGTCCGCGTCTCCTCGACGGGTGTGGATCTGATCCTGAGCATCATCTGAGCTGATCGGTGTGGGTCACTCCGTCGTGGGAGTCCATGGCAAGAAGGGGCCATGGTGAAAGTGACGCTGGAAGTGCCCGAAGCAGTCGCTGAGTTGCTCAAGGCTATGGAGTCAAACTGCAGCAGGAGGCACAGGCAGCGGAAGAGTTCGCGGCCGTGGATCCGAAGAACGCTCAAGACCATCGATGCGGCGACGGACACTCTCTCGAGCAAGCGGAGGTTGCTTCAAAGCTACGACACCGAATGCGAGCGGGTCCGAATCGACGGGCGGCGGCGCACGCCGGTCGCCTACAGGAGAACTACCCAGACGCTCAAGGGCCGGTCGCGGTAACGCGCAACCTCTATCGAGAGGTCGGCGTGAAATGGCCCACGCTGGACGTGGTGAGTGCACGCGCGACTGTCGCAGACGGTTGGCTCCCGGAGGCTGCGGGCGCGATGGACACCTTCTGGCGTGCGGTACGTCGCGCGGGCGGAAGCACGGCGCGAAGCGCTCGGGCGTCTGCCGTACAGTCGTAGCAGCTTCGAGAGGTTGGCCATGCGACAGCGAACCTGCCACGGCGCGGCGCGAGCACAGGTGGGCCAGCCATGGCCGAGACATTGGCGCCTGCAGGCACGGCGAGCGTGAGCGTCAGCCTAGATCAATTGGCAGTGCCGATGGGAGCCGAAGCGCGCCTGTAGATCGACCGAAGAGGGGCACCTCAAGGCCCGTGCGAGTCGTCTGGCGCATGGCGTACGTGGGCTGTCTGACTTTCCACGACAAGAAGGGCGAAGCGCTGGGGAGCATCCGCTACGGGCGTATGCCCCAGAGCGGCAGCGGGCACTGGCCGCCGGCTCGCGGAGGACGTTCAGGCGATACTCCTGAGGGTGACCGGGTTGAGCTTGGTGGTGCTCACCGATGGGGCGCCTGAGCTGCACGCGCTGTTGGATGCCGCGCTCGCTACCTACGCGCCGGCTGCCCGTGAGGTCGTCCGTCTGGTGGTGGCATCTCATCGAGAAGCTCGCGTGCTGCCCTTGTGCTGGTGGGTGCCGAGCGCTCGCAGCGGCTGCTCGGCGCTGGACGCTCGCCCTGCTCAACCGCTCCGGTGCCGTCTGGCAGATTGCGACCGAGTTGAACGTCTCCGACAAGCGTGGCGTTCGGGTTGGCGATCGCACGCCCGTCCACGAGGCGATCACCTACCTGGAGAACCACGGCGAGCAGATAGCGTACGACGAGCTCGTGCTGTCCTCCCCATCGGCGGCGGCAACGTCGAGGCCACCTGCAAGTCGCTGGTGGCGCTGCGCATGAAACGCCCAGGGCGCGCTGGAGAAGCGTCCGGCCAGCGGGTGCTCGATTTACGTGCGCTGGTGCTCAGCAACCGCTGGAATACGGCGATGGAACTCACGCTGGCGCCCCTTCGCCGGTCGGTTCAGGCTGCTGCGTGATCAGGATGGGAGCCACACCCTCCTCGACACCGCTGTGGCCAGAGATGCTGGTCGCGTATCAGGGCAAGCTGTACTTCATCGCCGACCAGGCGCCTGAAGGCCGTGAGCTGTACCAGTCCGACGGGACGGCGTTGGGCACCAAGCTCGTAAAGGACATTCGGCCCGGCGCCACCGACGGCGTCAACCAGCTGTTCGCGTTTGGAGGCGGGCTCGTGCTCTCCGCGGACGACGGCGTCAACGGGGTGGAGCCGTGGTTCTCCGACGGCACCGCCGCGGGCACGAAGCTGCTGGCCAACATCAGCGCGGGCGCGCCCCCCAGTTACCCGGGCGCCTTCATCCCCGCCGGAGGGCTGGTCTACTTCCGCGCGGACAACGGCAGCACCGGTCCGGCACTCTGGCGCACGGACGGCACCAGCGCAGGCACTGTGCTGTTGAAAGACATCCACCCGGGGAGCGAGACACCGGACCTGTCAGGGGTCGTCACCAGCGGCGGTATCACCTACTTCAGCGCGGACGACAGCACCCACGGACCGGAGCTGTGGAAGTCCGATGGCACGCCCGCGGGCACTGTGCTGGTCAAGGACATCTCGCCCGGCTCGGACGGTTCGTGGCCTGGCACCGGCGTGGTCTGGAAGGGGGCCGTGCTCTTCCCCGCGTGTGACCTCACCAACGGCTGCGAGGTCTGGCGCACCGACGGCACCAGCGCCGGCACGTCGCGCTGGGCAGAGCTCTATCCGGGCGCAGGCAGCTCGCAGCCGTTCTACCTGGTCCCCGCAGGCGCTCGGCTGTTCATCTCCGCGTATGACGGTGTGCATGGACGGGAGTGGCACAGCACCAGCTCGCTGACCGTCGCGCCCGTGTTGACGCGAGACATCGACAAGCAGAGCTACGACTCCTCGCCGTTCGAGCTCACGCGGGTGGGAGATCGCCTCGTCTTCTCCGCGGACGACGGTGTCATCGGCCGCGAGCTCTGGGTGACGGACGCCACCTCGAACGGCACGGTGCTCCTCAAGGACATCCTCCCGGGCAAGCAGCCCTCCAACGCCGGCGGCTTCACGCCCTACGGCGGCTGGCTCCTCTTCAACGCACAAGGGCCCACCGGTACGTCCATGTGGAAGACCGACGGGACGAGCGCAGGCACCGTTCAGCTGCTCGCGACCGGCGCAACCCCGGGCGGCCCGTTTGGCCCCACCTCCGCGGTCACGTGGGGCGGCGCGCTCTACTTCATCGCCGGCGACAACGACATCTGGAAGACCGATGGGACCGCGGCTGGGACGGTGAAGGCCGTGGACTTGAACCTCAGCTATCCGCATGAGCTCGTTCTGGCCGGCAACCGGCTCGTCTTCTGGGCGGACCAGGACTTGTACGGGACGGATGGCACCAGCGCCAACGTCGTGAAGCTGGCGAAGGGCTACGGGCGACTCGCGGTGTTCAAAGGGCGCGTCTACTTCTCCGGCTCCGACAACACGACGGGCCAGGAGCTCTGGTCAACCGATGGCACCGCCGCGGGGACGGGGATGCTGATCGACTTGAATCCCGCGAGCAACTTCTTCGGCAACCCGGAGGCGTTCGTCGTCGGTCCACAACACCTGTACTTCATCGAGAGCGTGAACAACTCAGGCGACCAGATTTTCCGGTCCGATGGCACTGCGGCCGGCACGGTACAGATCTCCAACTTCCCCGCGACCCAGCTGGGCGTATCCACGCTGGTCCTCATCGACACTGGAGCGCTCTACGCCTTCGCCTGGTCGAGCAACCTCGACGTCCTCCTCTACCGGATGGCCCCCGGGCAGGCGCAGTTCTCCCTGGTCAAGTCGATGCCGGGCAAGCTGGACACGCCGTTCAGCCCCATCGCCATCGGCCCTACCCTCTACTTCGCGTTCGAGGACCCCGTCACCGGCCGCGAGCTTTGGATGAGCGACGGTACGAACGCCGGCACGAAACAGGTGGCCGATCTCTCGCCCTACTCGCTCGGCTCACAACCCGGGAACCTGACCGAGCTCAAAGGCCAACTCGTGTTCACTGCGGGCACGCCCGAGGAGGGACATGAATTGTTTCGGCTCGGGTTCGGGCTGCCTCCGACCGACGGCGGCGTGCCGGATGCGGGGCTCGTGGACGCGGGCATGAAGGATGCCGGGACGCCGGATGCGGGGATGAAGGACGCGGGCACGCCTGACGCGGGCTCGAGCGATGCGGGCACACCGGACGCGGGCTCGAGCGATGCGGGGACGCCCGACGCGGGCATTCCGGACGCAGGCACGCTCGACGCGGGCTCGAGCGATGCGGGGACGCCGGACGCAGGCGCTCATGATGCGGGCGGCGGCGTGTCGACGGATGCCGGGACAGGTGGGAACCCGGACGCGCCTCCCAAGGGCTGCGGCTGCGGCGCCGCGGGGATTCCGCTGGGCTCATGGGGGCTGATCGCACTGCTTGGGTGGCGTCGACGCCGGTGCCCTCGCCCGCGGTAGCGCCGCGGAGAGGCGTCCAGGGACAGTCGCCTGGATGAACTGCGGTGGACCGGGCTCTTGGGGAGACGAGGTTCGGTGTGGCGTGCGCACTGCTCCACCGGAGCTGGCCCGAGCTCAGACCGCGGTGGAGGCGCCGCCTGGATGGTTGCAGCGGACAACTGTGTCGCTCAGATGCAACCGTTCCACGACAAAGTTGGCCGTGGAGGCCGTTTCATCGCGGTTTCGGGTGAGTTGGTCGACGAACGGTTGCACCTGGCTGCTGCCTCCGCGAGCACCGCCACCTCCACCGCGGTCCGAGTCCGGGCCAGCTCCGCCGGGGCAGGGCCTACACCACGCCGTCCCCCGTCTCCCCCAGGGATGTGCTGCGTCCGTCCGCGAGTGCTGAGGTCGAGCTCTTCAGCCTCACCCGCCGCCAACGGGAGGTTCGCCATCCGTCAACGTGAGGGCACGGGCCTGAGCAAGCCTCTGGGCCCGGTGTACGCTTCGGAAGTCAGCGATGCCCAGCCTCCCCGCCTCCTCGAGTCGCACGCGCCTGGCGCTGTCCGCGCTGGGCCTGGCCATCGCCATCGCACTGACCTTCTGGCTGAAGCGGACCGCGCCACAGGCTCGCCCGGCCGTCGACGCCGTCAAGACAGTCCACAGCAAGGCGCCGCCGCCGACTCCCGCGCCGTCAGCGGTGGCCGTTGCTCCCGCCGAGCCTGCCACCGACCCGCATCCACTCTCCGGCGCGCGGTTACGACAGGCCCTGGCGGACTACCGCACAGAGGCCGCGTACCCCCCGGGCTCCCGGCCGCACACGCCCGGAACGCAGGACAAGCTGCACTGGAATGCGCCGTTCATTGATGACAATCCGCTCGAGGATGGAGGCGAAGTCACCGGTGACACGTTCTATCGGTTTGGCGCAGACCGCACGCATGTGGGACCCGGCGAGGCGTTGACGACGTGGCTCGAAGCGTGGCGAGGCGAACGCAGTCAGCGACTGGCCATCATCATCCACGGAGCGTGGGTGGAGTCCGTCCAGCCCCGCGAACCTGCACCGCTGCTGACCCTCGCGTACCGGGATGAGGGTCGCGATGGAGATGTCTCAGCCGGAGACCTTCGCTACACGAATGTCTTCATCCCTATGGAGCGACCAGCATTTCAAACACCACGCCGCGTGCGCGTGACGGCCGATATCGAAGCAGGCGGCAAGCGCACGCTCGTCTCCAGGGTCTTCACCTACGCGCCGAGGCCAGTGCTCGAGATCCTGGGAATCACAGACAGCATTTCTGCCACTGCGCTGGTCCTGACGCTGGACGTTCGCGTGCTCCAGGGCGGACTCCATCGCTTCGAAGCGAACGTCCTGGATTCGGCCGCCGCGCCGATCGGGTATCTGGATCAAGCAGCGGCGCTCCAAGCCGGCCGCGCGACAGTCACCCTCACCTTCTTCGGCAAGATGTTCGCGGAGCACGGTGTGAGCGGGCCGTATCTCATACGGGACCTGAGGGGTTTCGTTCCCGACACGCAGACCGGGCTCCCGCTCTGGTGGAGCGACTCACGCACCCACCAGACCCAGCCGTATCCGGCCAGCCGCTTCTCCCGCGCAGACTGGCAGAGCCCGGAGAAGACCAAGCAAGTCGCCACGTTTGAAACACTCATACAGAAATCCAACCGCGGGGAAGTCGCGCAACCCGAAGCCGGCGGATGGATTCATGTCGACGAGAACGGCGTCGAGCACGTCATGAGCCCACAAGACCAGACACGCAAGCCCTGACGCCTGGCGTCTTGATGCCTGCGAATGACAGACGAAAGCTCTCCGGACACAGGCCGGAGGAGGTTTCGCGATGCGAGCTCGTCTGCCGCGGACGCTGTTGGGCGCCGTTGCCGTACTCCTGTTCAGCAGCGAAGCATTGGCTGGCCAATACATCGTCTACCTGCACGGACGAGGCAGTCAGACCTGGGCCCACGGCGTGACACCCATCGCAGGCTGGACGAGCGTCACCCTCTCGTACGACGGCAACTCCAGCCTGGCTGACGCGAGATCCAGCACGTCCATCCGCAACGCCGTCCGCACCTACTGCTCCGGCGACAACGCCTGCATCATCGCGTGCTACTCCGCGGGCTGTCTGAGAACACTCCACGCGATGGACACGCTCCGCGCCCAAGGCGTGGAGCTCAGAGTGCTCTGGGTGGAGGCGACCGGCTCCGCGGCGGGCGGCACGCGCCTCGCGGAGATCTCGACGAACCTGATTGGAGATGAGCCCATCGACGAAGACATCCGTCGCGACGCCGCCCGGCCCGCCACCGGCTGGGGCCACATCCAGGACGCCATGCCGCCGATGGTCATGTATCACCTGGCCGGCAAGCGGGACTCCTGCGTCTTTTTCCTCTGCGGCAACTGGTTCCTCCCCTCCGGCGCGTGCGACGGGCTGGTCTGCATGGACTCCGCCGGCGGCGCCGCGAAGGCCGGCGAGTTCCACGACGGCTGCGCGCTCCAAGCCGCAGGCGCGCTGTATCCCGGCCGCAGGTATGACAGCGCCCAGGCCCCCTGCACCGGGCTGGACAAGAACCACGGCCAGCTGGGCAGCTCCCTCAGCCAAGCGGTGCAACGCGGGCTGACGCTGCCCCCGCGGAGCGACCCGCGCACGGCCCCCGCGTCCTCACGATGACGACAACAGCGCCAGCACCATCCCGTGGGTCATGATGTTGTACCGGTAGTAGTACCCCGAGAAGCAGGTGTAGAGGCTCCGGTCCGAGAAGCTGCCGTCGGCGTTCTGGCGCGACAGGATGTATCTCAAGCCCGCGCGGTAGACAGGATGCTCGCGTCCAGCCCCGCAGCAGTCGAGGATCTGCAACGCGCTGGCCGTGTGGAGGACCGCGCTCGGCGGCGCGGGCTGGAACTGATCGAGCAGGTCCGTCTCGATCGACTCGCCGAAGCCGCCATCCTCGTTCGGACATTTCAGAACCGTGGCGACCGCCTCGCGCTTCCAGCCGGCGAGCTCAGGGAACGCGTGGCGGTCCAGGCCCAACAAGGCGAACGCCGTCCCCGGGAAGTAGCCCGCCTCCCACCGCGCGGGCCAGAGCCCAGTGAGCGGATCCCGCTGCGCGCGCAGAAAGTCGATCGCGCCCTCCACGAGCTCGCTCACCCGCCGGCGTCGCTCGGCCCCGAACACGGCGCGGAACGACCCGTCCGCCTCGTACAGGTCGCGGATGTCCGCCAGGATGTACAGCGTGCGGCTGGTGACCTCCTCGGTGGGCAGGTCGAAGAGGATCGAGTCGATTTCGCTCACCGTTCCGCGCTGCTTGGAGACCCGGGTCCTTCCCCAGGCGCCAATGCCGCCGGAAGGGCTCACCCTGTCTGACAAGAGGTCGACGCCGCCGCAGATGGCCTTCGCCATGCGCTCATGCAGCTCGGGCAGGAGTGTCCGTTGGTAGGTGCGCGCAAGCAGGCCGCACGCCCAGCCCGTGGTGTCGCAGTCCGTGAAGCGCCCGAGCCGCCCGAAGGCCCAGCCGCCGTCGGACGTCTGGCAGTCGAGGACGAACCTCACGAACCGCTGGAACGTTCGAGGGGGCAGGGTTGGAGCCCCGCCGCCCGCCAGCGAAGCGTACGCGACCGAGACGCTGTCCCAGAGGTCTGACCCCAGGAGCCGCAGCGCCAAACCGTCGGGCGTCTGCACCTCCTGGGTCTTGATGTAGGCCTCGCCGCGCTCCACCGCCGCGTCGATGCGCGCGCAGAGCGCGGGCGGCAGGCGGTGGCGGCGCACCGCCGTGAGCGTGGTGATGAGCAGCTGTGTGTACTGCCCGGAGTAGAAGAACCCGCCGGTTCCATCCACGTGGTCGAGAAGGAACTCCACCAGCTCCTCGGTGGGCCGCGTCCAGAAGCCGAAGGGCGACGCTCGCAGAAGCAGGCTCGTGCCGCGGAGCTCACGGGCGAGCAGCATCAGCATGGGCAGGAGCACTGAGATGAACGGAAAGAGCCGCCCGTCCAGCTGCGCGCGCAGCGCGAGGGCCGGGCGGGCGAAGAGCGTCGACGGCAACAGGAGCGCGCGGAGGTCGGGAATGAGCGCGTCCGGTGCGCTGGCAGCGCGATCCACCACGTCCAGGACTTGGCGGAACCCGCGCAGGAACAACGGCTCCCGCTCGCGGGCGGGGATGGCAGCGACCGCCGCCCGCGCGCGCACCCGCGCGTTCTCCAGAGCGCGCCGGGTGAGCGCCACCTGCGGGCCCGCAGCGTCGTTCTCGTCGAGCACCCGGTTCAGGGCCAACAGCGCCGCGCGCGTGGCCTCGTGGCTGGCCGGACCGTCCGGAAACGCGCGGAACAGGCCGGTCGGGAGCTGCTCTCGAAGGAGATAGCGGGCCAGCTCCAGCTCCCGGCTGTCCTCGGCGTTGCCGGGGGGGCGCAACGCCCGGGCCGCCCGCGCGAGGACGATCTGGGAGGCGTTGAACAGCACCCCGCCGTCCATGTGCCCTTCGACTCCGCCGTCCGGCCGCTGCCGCTCAACGAGATACTCGACAGCGCCGCGCAGCGCGTCCTCCGTGGAGCGTGAAGGGACAGTGGCAGGCAGTGACATCACGGTCACGAAGCACCTCGCGTGGGTGCTTGCGACGGTAGCTCACGAGGCGGGGAAATTTAGTTTTGCGCTGAATCCCAGATGTGCCCGTTTGTGCGCTCTGACGTTTTTGTGAGCAAGCGCTCCAACGCGGCGGCGAGCTGATCCGCGTGGACAGGCTTGGAGAGCAGCGCAGCCACGAGACCTACGGAGACGGCCGCGGTGAGCTCGGCGGACTCTCCGAACCCGGTGATGATCACCCGCTCGCAGCGGGGCAGCCGCGCCTGGAAGCTGCGCGCCAGCTCCAGACCGCTCATGCCGGGCATGCGCTGGTCGGTCACCAGCACCGCGAACTCCGTTTGCTCCGCCAGTACGAGCGCCTCGGCGCCGCTGGCGGCCACCTGGATGTCGAACCGGTCCGAGAGCGCGAGCTGCAGCACCCAGCGGTTGCTCCACTGGTCGTCGACGAGCAGGACCGGATGGCGGCGCAAGTCAGAGCTCATGCGCTCTCCTGAACGGGCAGCGGCAGGCGCAGCGTAAAGCAGGAACCCTTGCCGGGTTCCGAGTTGACGTCGATGTTGCCCCCGTGCGCCTCGGCGACGCGACGACTGATGTGCAGCCCCAGCCCGGTTCCTTCGCCCACGTCTCTCGTGGTGAAGAAGGGATCGAAGATGCGAGCCAGGACCGCGGCCGGAATCCCCACACCCCCGTCCTTCACGGACAGGCGGAACTCGTTCTGCGAGCCCTCGGTGGTGATGCGCAGCTCGCCTCCGTCGGGCATGGCACGCAGGGCGTTGTCCAGGAGGTTCATCACCACTTGATCCAGCTGGGTGGGGTGACCGCGGACGGTGCCCGCAAACCCGTGCTTGCGCTCGACGGCAACGCTCCGGCAGCGGTCCGACAGCATTCGCAACGTCGATTCGACGCTGGACTCGGGATCCCACTCCGCCAGCCGATCCGGGTCGCGCTTACCCATGGCCGTCAGCTCGGAGACGATCGAGTTGAGCCGCACGCACGCCTCTTCCACCACTGCGACCAGCCCCTCCGCGTTCGGATCTGCCGAGCCGGCGACGACCCTGCGGAGGACGTGGGCGCTGTTCACGATCACATTGAGCGGGTTTCTGACCTCGTGAGCGAGCCCTTCGACCAGCGTCTGCAGCATGGTGAGCTTTTGAGCGCGCGCGGCCTCTCCGACGAGGCGCCGAAGCCGCGGCTGGACCTGGATCCGCGCGATCAGCTCCTCGGGACTGAACGGCTTCCCGAGGAAGTCGACCGCTCCTTCGCGCAGCGCCTCGACGCGCAGCTCGGGCGTGTCGAACGCGGTCACCAGCAGCACAGGAATCTCCCGGCCCGCCGGCTCCGCGCGCAGCCGACGCGTCAACTGGAGCCCGGAGCCGTCCGGCAGCCGGACGTCGCAGACAATGACGTCCGGTGTGTGCTCGAGGGTCGCGGCCAGCCCCTCCTTCGCGCTCCCGACCGCGACTACGCGGAACCTGCCGCTGAGGACGTGCACGAGATAGTCCCGCAGATCCGGGTGATCCTCCACCACCAGGACGAGGGCGCTGCCCGCAGGCGCAGGAGCGACCGGTGGAGGGAGCGGGGGCACAAAGGTGAGCTCGACGTCGGCGACGCTGGGCGCGAGTGATGGCGTCAAGCCGGCGAGCGGCTCGGCGCACGGCAGCCGGACCCGGAAGGTGGAGCCCCTCCCCACCGCGCTCTCAACGGACACGTTCCCGCCGTACAGCTCGACCAGGGAGCGTACGAGCGACAGGCCGATGCCGGTTCCACCGCTCGGCGCCGCGTCCACGCGCGCGAACCGTTCGAAGATCCGCTCCTGCTCCGCCTCCGGAATGCCGCAGCCGGTGTCCACCACCGTGATCTCGGCGGCGTCACCCTCCCGGTCCAGCGCTACCCGGACCGAGCCCCCGTCGCCTGTGAACTTGAGCGCGTTCGAGAGGAGGTTGGAGAAGACCGTGCTCAGGCCCCGTGCGTCTGCGAGCACGTCCGCGGACGGCGCGGTCAAGCGCAGCTCAAGCTGGACGCGCGTGTGCTGCGCGTGAGGCTCGAAGCGGTGGACAATCGACTGCAGCAGCGGCCCGATCGCGACGCGCGTCCGTGGGGTGAGCCGCTTGCCCTCGTCGAGCCGCGCGAGATCGAGCAGCGACTCGGTTCGATCGAGGAGGAGCTGTGCGTTCCGCTCCATGACCGCGAGCTGCCACTCGACGTCCGGCGGCGCCACGTCCTTGATTCGCTGGCGAACCTGCGCCAGCGGTCCCGTGAGCAGGGTGAGGGGCGTGCGAAGCTCGTGGCTCACGTTGGCGAAGAAGGCCGACTTCTGGCGGTCCAGCCCCTCGAGCCGCGCGACAGACTCCGCCAGCCGGCGCGAGGTCTCCGCGAGCTGCGCGCTCCGGTGCTCCAGGGCTTCGCGCGCCTGGTGCTCCTTCTCTCGCAGCGAGACCGACCGCTGGCAGGCGATCAAGCCGACGACGACGCTCACCCCGAACAGGTACCCATTCACGGCGAACCCCGGCGCGGGCGCGAGCCACAGCGGCGGCAAGAGCGACACCGCCGCCAGCGCCGAGAACGTGCCCGCGACCTCCCACAGCCGCCAGGGGAACAGCAGGGCGCACGCGAGGACGATGAAGTTCAAGGAGCCGAAGTGCAGCGGGCCGAACTCGTGCCGGAAGTACGCCAGCAAGGTCGAGCCGACGCCCCCGAGCAGGGTCATCGCGATTGAGGGCAGGACCGCCGTCCTTCCCCGGTGGCGCAGGTAGGTGCTGCCGCAGATCGCCGAGAAGCCGATTACGAGGAACAGCTGACACAGGCGGATCTTCTGAAAGTCCGCCGGCGTGCCCCCGACGGGCGTGGCCACGACGCCGAGGAGCGCCAGGACCGCGGACAGACCGCTCGACCAGCGGGCGTTGCGCAGCAGCAATCGGTGTCGGTATGTCTCGAACGCGTCCAATCCGCACTTCCTGCCTGACCTCCCCTTCCGTTGTAAAGCACTGTCTCGGCCATGGCAGACCATCAGGAATCCGAGGGGTGATTGAGGCCATGGGTTCAATGGCTCTGTTCTCGAATACGCACTTCGGGGTGCTCGAAGAGGGTCTTGCGAGCGCCGACCTCAGGGTGCGCGCAGACGCCCGCGGCGAAGAGCCGGGCGGAGGCCGCGACCGCCAGAGCCCTGGGGTCCGTTTGTGATCTGCGCTCCCTACGACGTGCCGCGCGCCGTCGCCTACCTCGAAGGCCCAGACTTCACACACCCGAAGGCGGCCGACCTGGTCCGCGCGCTGCGCGGGTGACGCCTGCTCTCTTAGCGATAGACCCAGTCATAGCTTAGAGAGTTTGGAGTCGAGGACTGACCGGCTGCGGAATGGCTCGTGAAGCACGCCGATCACGACAAAACCTGCGAAGGACTCGCCGCCGCCGTTGCCTTCGGAAAGCATGAGGCTGATTTCGCCGGAGGCCCACTTCTTTCCGGCCTTGTTGCTCCTCTTTGGCTTCCCAAGCGTTTTCTCGAATGCCTGGGCGAGCATTGCCTCTGGTGAGATGAAACTGGGTTCTCGCGGCGGAGGGTTGTAGTTGAGGATCCACTGGATGTATCGGACGATCCCTTCCTCATCCCGTTGGACATTCAAATCCTGCATACGAATGTGGTCAGTGCAGTCGGATACAAACTGAATTCGAGATCCGTCCGCAGCATCGTCCTGCCAGGTGAGGGGCAACGCCTTGACCTCGTTCAAGGGTAGTCCCGGTTTCAAGGGACCCAGTGAGAACTGCCCGGTGACGAGGTTCTCGATGATGACCTCATTTGGAAGATCGCGGTCGCAGCGCTTCAGGAAATCCTCAAACTGCATCGGTTGCCTCCGGAAAGGTGGATTTCGGGCAAGGACACAGCCGGGAGGACCCGCGCGCAGAGAAATTGCCTGATGCGCCATTTCGGCATCAGGCCGCACCGCAACACCCGCAAGCAGAATGCCCGGCCTCCCAACTCTTCTGGAAGACCGGGCATCTGGTTGAGCGGCGGATGGGGTTCGAACCCACGACCTCAAGCTTGGGAAGCCAAAGCCTGTTCAGCGTGGCTTTGGACTGGCGCTGGCAGCTCTGGCGCTGGGGTCTAGCACGCGTAGCCGACTGCACAGCAACGGCGGCGTCCGATTCTCACCAGCCCGTAAGGGCATTGAGAAAGCGCGATGCCAAACGTTGGGGGAAGAGCAGTTGGCCGCCTCACAGAGGAGAAGTTCGAGAAGCTCGTTGGCGCCAGCAAGCTGAGCTCAAGGAGCTCTCTGTGGCGCACGTTCTGGGGCCTCGCCGAGGACGGCTCCGGCGCCGCCACGCTGACAGAACAAGCGCGGTTCGCTGAGGCGCACCCGCGCGGCCACTACCGGTGGCGCGGTGAGTTCGACAAGCGCGGCCGCGCCATCTTCCGCGCACACCCTGCGGCGCCGGCGTTCCCCGCCAGCTACGTGGCGTGGCTGTGGGAGAACGAGCGGCCCATCGAGGCCGGGGAGACGCTCAGGGCGAAGTGCGGCCGCAAAGACTGCGTTCGGCCTGAACACCACGAGGTGGTGCGGGTCGCCCGGTGAGGCTGCCCTTCCTGAAGCTGTTCCAGAACGCGTGGGTTCGCGCGCGCACTCTGGCGAGCCTGCTCCGCGGAGCCTTCGACTCAATGGGGAACCAGGAGCTGCTCTTCAAGTGGGCAGCGATGGGCCTGCAGGTCGACCTGTGGCAGGTAGCCCTGGAGATGTCGCCCGAAGAGGGCCCCATCACCGGCGTCTTCGAGGATGACGACCCCGCGAGCCTATTGGCCGCCTGGCTGAGCTGGGACGGCGACCCAAGCGCGCTCCTGTCCGCGTTCCTCCGCGTCCACCTAGTGGAACTCCGCGATGGCGGCTTCTTCGTGGTGGGCCTGCCCCAGTACCAGGAGGTGCTCGAAGAGCGGCGCCGCGACACCCTCCGAAAGCAGCGCGACTCCCTGAAGAAGCAGTTTCAGCGCGAGACCAACCCGGACCGCCGCGAGGAGCTCCAGGCAGAGCTGGAGACGGTCGAAGGACAGCTCGAGGACATCCAACGCCGTTCCAAGGACGTCCGGCGGAACTCCGACGGAATTCCGCCGGAAACACCTCCTCCAGGCGGAAGCCGCCGGAAGTCCGCCGGAACGCCTGCGGATTCCGGCGGAAGTCCGCCGACCGGCGCAGGACGTCCGGTGGATTCCGGCAGCGTTCCTGTGGGTTTCCGGCGGAATTCCGGCGGAAATGTGGTTTCCGGCGGAATCCACCCGTCAGACGCAGACGCAGACGCAGACGGTAGAAGCTTTTAGCGCGCCGGACGCTTCAGCAGCCCCACCCGCCAGCTACCACCAGCCTCCTCCTCCCCCCCCTCAGCGCTCGATACGACTGGTGCCGCCGCTCACGAGCGCGTTGCCTGGGGAGGAGGAACAAGAACTCGAACGCGCGCACGCTCTCAGTCGGCGCGTCCTCGAGGCCGGCAAGCAGGCGATGCTCGCGTTCGCCGAGGGGCGCGACCCCGGGCCGGTGCCCGCCTGGTGCCAGGAGGCGCTCAAGCAGCGCGGCCGCCCACAAGAAGCACCCAGGCTACAGCTCGCACCGCATGCGACATCGGTCGACACTGCCGAGGACCAAGACCTCGAGCCGGCGGAACGCCCCTGGTGCGCGAAGGCCTGCCTGGATGCGCACGCGCCTCATCGGCGCGCATTGAAGCTCCCGGTAGGGGGTCGGCTGGGCCCCAGGCACCAGCGCAAGCTGGAGGCCCTCCTGGCGCGTTTCACGCCCACGCAGCTTCGACGCAGCATCACCTACTTCTACGCACCTGACGCGAGCGCGGACTGGCCGCACCGCGGCTTCCCGCTCGAGGTCTGGCTGAAGGTGGCCGAGCGCCATGTGGGCGGGCCGGCGCCGCGCCGACGCGTGTGCCGCGTCTGCGGCGAGGGGGCTGCCGCTGACTGCGACGGGCCCTCCGGCGAGGCGCTGTGCCGCGCGCATCGGCGCGAGTGGGAGGACGCGTTCGACGCGGACCACCCGGCGCTCTCGAGTGACGACCCGTCGCTGGAGGGGCTGACGCGGCACGAGCGGTTTGCTCGCTCGGTCGAAGACGGCGCCCGCCGGTGGAAGCTGCGTGGCGCGCATTGCGCGAGCTGGCTCGTCGCGCAGCAGACGCGGAAGGCGGCGCCGTGACGCTGCGCGAGGAGCTGCACCAGCTGGTCGCGCGCCTGGCAGCGCTCGCGCAGGAGCACGGCGCTGCCTTCCGCGTCGACTGGGTGGAGGGCCGCACGCTCTACGCCCAGCGCGTGGAGCTCGTCGTCCGCATCCCTCACCCCGAGCGCCTTCACCACGTCGAGTACGCCGAGAAAACCGGTCGGTTCCACATCCCTTCACCCACGAGGAAAAAACCGTGAGCGACCCCACCCAGCAGACCAAGTCCGCCGAGCAGCCCGAGCACATCATGCAGTTCTTCTCCTACGCCCACCTGCCCAAGCTGCTGCAGGACGTGAGCGCGCCTTTCTGCGAGCTGGCCGAGCACGTGCTGGAGACCACGCCCCGCAATCCAGAGCGCACCGTCGCGCTCCGGAAGCTCCTCGAGGCCAAGGACGCGGCGGTTCGCGCGCTGCTCGCGAAATGAGGCCCGTCACCGTCGTCGAGTTCGAGACGGCCGCCTACGTCGCAGCGGCCGAGCTCGAGGCCATCCACGACAGCATCGACTCGCTCGTCGCGAGGACGCCGGTCCAGCTCTACCGCACGCTGCTCGGCGTCCAGGTGCGCGACGCGCTCGCGCGGGCGGCGAGCGAGCTCCGTCGCCTCGCGGACGAGGCGCACCGCAACCACCACCGCTGGCCGACGCCGGCGCCCACCCCGGAGAAGCCTTGAATCGCTGTCCCATCTGCCGCTGCAGCATCAAACCGGAGCACCTTATGTGCCCCAAGCACTGGGGCATCGTCCCGCTCCAGCTCCGCACGCGCGTTCTCGGCCTCTATCGCACCGAGCCCGGAAGCGACGCGCACCGTTCCGCCTGCCTTGAAGCTGTCCGTCACGTGTCGACACTGCTCCGGCCGCAGCCGCCGAGGGTCGCGTGAGCGGCAAGGCCGAGGAGAAGTCTCCGCTGGTCTTCGGCTGCAGCTCGTCGTCGGAGCAGTGCCGTTGCCGCTGTCCAGAGGGGCCGTGCGAGCACAAGTGGGACGGCCCGTGGGTCGAGACCGATGCCCACGGTGGCGAGTCGGTCACGTGCTCGCGCTGCGGGATGACGTCGATGGGGCACAGCATGTGGATCGGCCCGTGACCGGCCGCCTCTTCGTTCAGCGCCGCGGCGAGGAGCAGCTCGTCGACCCCGAGTCGCGCATGCGGCCGCGAATCGACTGCGCCCTTTGCGTCATGCCCGTCGAGAAGCAGCTGCTCGCGCGAGACGGCGACGGCGGCTGGTACGTCAGCGTGAAGTGCCACGGCAAGGTCGAGAAGGACCTCGTCCTCTGGCGCGACCTGCTCGCCGGCGACGTCCTCATCGGGCCAGCCTTTCACCCCGACATCGCGCTCATCCGCCGGCGCCTGGAGCCGCGGCCGTGAAGGAGCGCTCCATCCCCTTCAGTGCCCCCATGGTGCGTGCCCTGCTGGACGGCAGGAAGACGCAGACGCGGCGGGTCGTGAAACCGGGCCGCGGCCAGCGGTGGCTGTCGCAGGAGGCAATCGCTGCTGTGCGGCGGTGGGAGCATAGCTGCGACGACTGGTGGGCGATGGCGGTGGGCGAGCCGAACCGCATCGCTCACTGTGGCGCAGAGGTGGACGGCGGGCTCATTGGCGCTGTCCGCTGCCCCTACGGCCAGCCCGGGGACCGGCTTTGGGTGCGTGAGACTTGGTACGACGACAATGCGCTTCGCCAACACGAGGCGAGGCCTGCCGCGCCGAGTGCGATGCCATGTGCGGAGTGCGGTGGCACCGGCGTCATCGACCTTGATACTCGCTGCAGTAACGACTGCGGAATCTCGCATGGGCGCTGCCGGTGTACCGAGTGCAAGGGCTCCGGGACGTCGCGCATCACCCTCGAGGTGACGGACGTCCGGGTGGAGCGGCTGCAGGACATCTCCCAGGAGGACGCCATAGCCGAGGGTGTGGAGCGCGCTGGCGCCTTCATGGCCACGTCGGGAGCGTGGCAGCGCTACACCGCCGACGGGCCGTCCTGCGAGGGTCCGCGCGAGTCCTTCCGTTCGCTCTGGGAGTCCATCCACGGCCCCGGTGCATGGACCGCCAACCCCTGGGTGTGGGCCATCGCCTTCAAGCGGGTGACGCCGTGAGGACCATGCGCGAGCTCGCGCTGTTCTTCGGCGCCTTCTGGCTGCCGCTGATGGGTGCGCTGGTCCTGGTGAAGCACGCGCGTCCGGGAGACTGGGTGTTTGTCGGCGCCCTCGTCGGCGTCGCGACTATCAACCTCTGGCGGGCACTTCGATGAGCGACGAAACGAAGGCGAAGCTCATCCGCTGCGCCGACTGCAAGCGTATCTGCCTCGACTACGTGCCGCTCGGCGAGCACGGGCTCCACTGGCGGAACGGGAAGCTCCTCAACTGCGTCAACCGCGAGGTGAAGCCTTGAGCAAGGCACAGTGGGACTCGGCAATGGTCGAGCTGCAGAAGGACATGGCGAGGCTGCGGGAGGAGTTGGAGGAGCGAGACCGCGTCGTTGCCACGCTCGAGGGCGAGGTCGAGAGCCTGAAGGCCACCCGCTACGTCGAATGCCCCGGCTGCGGCGCCGAGGTGGAGGCCAAGGCGCCATGAAGTCCTGCGCGAAGCCCGTCACGTACCCCGGGGCCACCAGGGCCTACGCCTGCGCGAAGCCGGCGCGCCACGAGGGGCACTGCTGCCCTTCCGCGCCCGAGGTGGTGGCGGCCTTCATCGCGGACAAGCGGCCGCTCCCCGAGCTTCCGCCGCGCGAGCTGAGTCCAGACGAGTGGCACCTGCGCGCCATGCTGCAGCTGGCCGTGCCTCTCTGGGTGCAGCGCTTCCAGGACGAGAGGAAGACGCTGGCTGACGTCCTCGAGGTCGCGGCGCACGCGGGCCAGGTGGTGGCGTCCCAAGGCGACGCGCTCATGTTTCGGACCAAGGCCCGGCCTGCGGCAATGGTGGGTAGCCCACCGGCAAAGCGTGACGCCGCTTACGGCACCGCCGGCGTCTTCAACGCGCTGGCCGCGGGGCTGGCCGCCGCATCCTTCGTCCCGGGCGGCGCGAGGGCCTACGGCGTCCACTGGGAATCCAAGCCTGAGTGGCTGGAGGGCGCGTGAGCTTCGACACCGAGGACATCCTGGGCGAGCTGGCCGAGTCCACCGGGAAGGGCCGGGAGTGGTTCGGCGCGGATGGCTACGGCTTCCGGCGACTCGGCCGGGTTCAGAACGACGACTTACTGCGCCTGGCGAACGCGCTCTGGATGAAGCGATGGCGCCAGCGCGAACCCGAGAAGGCTCGGGCTGCTGACCGCGCGAAGTACCAGGCGGAGAAGGCCAGTCAGGAGCGCTGGGCCCGCCGGCGCAAACGATGGATGCGCGCCAACCGGAAGAAGCGGGCCGACCCCGCCAAGCGACAGCGGGAGGCTGAGGCCGCGCTGGCGAAGTACCACCAGCTGGTGGCCGACCCGACGAAGCGGGCGGAGCTCCGAGCGAAGCAGCGCGAGTGGCACCGCCGCCGCAAGGAGTGCCGCCCATGATGGTCGTTCGCTTCACCGTCCTCGGGAAGCCGCAGCCGCTCGAGCGCGCGCGGCTCGTCCGCATGCGCAACGGGCACGTACGCCACTACACGCCGAAGGACTCGGTCGCCTACCAGGAGAAGGTCCGCCGCGCCGCCATCTTCGCGGGCTGTCCCCTCTTCGGCCCTGGCGCCACGGTCGAGTTGCTCATCTACTTTCCCGACCGACGCAACCGCGACGCGGACAACGTGGGCAAGGGGTTGATTGACGCGCTCCAGCCCAAGCGCAAGACGAAGACGCAGTCCGAGCGCCGCGCCATCGCCTGGCTGAACGACAACCACGTGCATCGAGTCGACTGGCGTGTCTCGCCGGAGCCGGACAAGGAGCACCCGCGCGTTGAGGTTCTCATCAGAGGCGAGCTGGCTGTGCAGCCTCACGTGAGGGAACCCAGCTAGCCGCGTACCCAGCTACCCAGCTGTACAGCCACGCGGCGAGCTGGCTGCACAGCCAGCCATCCAGCTCGCCAACCGCACACGAGGCCGTATGAGAGTCATTGCAAGCGCGAGCAGCAAAGGGGGAACCGGGAAGACGACTGTGGCCGTGCATCTGGCCGTTGGGCTCTCACCGAAGTGGAGGGTCCTCCTGGTCGACATCGACCCCCAGGGGAGCGCGACCGCGTGGTTGTTGGGGAAGGACGCGGCGCCGGCGAAGGGCACGTTCGACGTCCTGCGCGAGCGCCGCATCCGCCAGGACCACCTGATCATCCCGAAGGGGACGCGGGGCAGTCTCGACTTCATCCCGGCCACGGCTCAACTCCGGGAGGCGGACCTGCTGCTCGCCGCGAACCCGGCGACCGGATGGAGCGCCCTGCGCGACGCGCTGGCGGCCGCGAAGGCCCGTTGGGACTACGTCATCATCGACTGCCCGCCGAACATCAACATGGGGACGATGAACGCGCTGTGCGCCGCTCACGGCGTCGTGGCGCCCCTGCTGAGCTCGTCCCTCTCCCTCGTCGGCCTGGACGAGCTCGAGCAGTCGGTGGCCCAGCTGCGGAAGAACCTCCGCGTGAAGGCCAAGGTGCTTGGCTACATCCTCTTCGCCGCGGACCCGCGCGAGGGCGTCACCGACGAGCTGCGCCAGGAGCTGAAGGGCACCGGCAAGCTCTACGCGGCCGAGG
>JBGART010000032.1:0-111651 GCA_044230055.1 Myxococcaceae bacterium
CCCCCGCTCGCCTCGAGCGTTGCGCCGTCAGGCGCATAGTCGAGAGGTGGCGCAAACCCACGCACGGCACTTTGCCGGTTTGTTTCGAGCAGAGCGAAGCGGCCCATGAGCCAAGCTGCGGAAGCACTGCCGACGTCTCGACTATGCGCCTGACGGCGCAACGCTCGACGCGAACGGGGACATCGCGCGATGTTGCAACCCTCACTTCGCCTTCAGCACCGGAAGGACCTGCGCCCACGGAAGCACCGGGCCGGGCTGGCCCTCGTTCCCCAGGTGCAGACCCTCCGCGTCGACACTCTCCACCCGGAAGGTGTGATCCGGCTCGAAGCCGACGTGCCGCGAGTCCCCGGTGCCGAGGTCGATGGCCACCAGTTCGTAGCTCGTGTCGTTTCCCGGCCCCAGCTTCACCCACACGTAACCATGAAACACGCCAACCACCTGCGAGGGGCCGAGCGTCTTGCCCGACCAGCAGGTCCTGTCCTTCGCAGGGTCATAGAGGGCGAAGGCGTCCATGAAGCGGCGTGCGCCCTTCCTGAAGACGTGAAGGACCTTGCCGGCCACCTTGACCTGTTCGACGGGCTTGAACGCAGAGCCGTAAAACACGCGGTACGTGGGGCCGCTCTCCACCGAATCCCTCGCCGAGTAGCCCGGGAGCGCCCGCGAGGAGTCGCGCTGCGCCTGAGGCTTGGACGGCGCGCAGCGGGCGGTGACCCTCGGTGAGGCGACAGCGATGGGCGTCGCGGGGACCCCGTCAGCGGGCGGCCGGAAGAGCGAGGGGATCTCCTGCTGCGCGAGCTGGTCTCTCCCATCGCGCGGTGCCAGGCGAGCGAGCTTCATCGACTTCAGCAGCGCCGCTTGTTCGGCCTCCGAAGGCGGAGGTGCCTCTGGCAGCGAGGCCATCTCCGCCTCGTCGATCGCCTCGCTGATCTCCAGCCACACTGCCCGGCAGGTCGCCGGGTCGATGATGCAGTGCCGAGAGGAGTGGATCGCATTCGCCCCCATGACATCCGCGAACACGGCGACCTGGAGCCACTCCCGGCCCGCGTCTTTGAAGCGAGCAACCTGAACGCAGTCAGGGCAGAGCTCCTGGCTGGGCAGATCCAAGAAGGAGGACGCCCTGCACCGGGAAAGCTCCGAGAACAGCTCACCTGCGTCCGGGGAAGCGAACGCCTGCGCAGACGAGAGCCCGAACGCCAGGAAGAGCACAACCCTTCGAAGTGGCAGCACCATGGCTCCTCGCGACAAGACTTGAGGCGGGCGGACAGGATGACCATGCCATCGCTTCACCGTCGCCCCAAGAATCTCGCAGCCCTTGCGCGACTGACACCTGGGGACCACCTCATTCCCGGGGGGAGGTCACAGGGTTTGAGGGCAAACGCACCGCTGTGCTTCCTCGTGGCGGCGTTGGCCTGCAACCGGCCGGAGGAGTCCCCTGCGCCCATCCGCGCCACCGCCGCGCGCGCCCGTGCGCTGGACTGCGACAGCGGGTTCCAAGCGCCGCTGCGCGGGCGCGTGCGGCTGACCCGCGCCTGCAGCCCGTACACCGTGGGAGAGGGCCGAACGCTGGAGCTGGAAGGTGCCCAGGTGGAGCTTGAGCCCGGCGTGGAGCTGCGGCTAGGCGAGGACGCGTCCATCGAGGTCGGCAACCTCCGAACGTCCCGGCTCGTCGCGCGCGGCACAAGACAAGCGCCCATTCGCTTCACCGGGGCAGGCCGCTGGCGACACCTCGCGCTCGGGCGCCGGGCGGGCGGTTCGGTGCTGGAACACGTGCAGCTCTCGGGCGCGGGGCGGGATGGCGCACCGGCGCTGCAGGTGGACGCGCCGGGAGTGACGGTGCGCAGCGTGACCTTCGAACGCCTGGAGGGCCCAGCCCTGGCCCAGAGCGAGGCAACGCGCGACGGCCTGGCGCAGCTGGAGGGCTGCGACTTCACGCGCGCAGGCGGACCCGAGGTCCTGGTGAAGCTCTCGACGGAGAGCCTCAACGGCGTCGGCACCGCGAACAAGTTCCCGCCCGGCGCGGTCATCGAGCTCTCCGGTGCGCTGACCCACGACACGCGGGTGCGAAACCCCGGCGTCCCCTACCGCTACCGCGGCACGCTCCTCATCGAGGGTGAGGGCGGCCACACCGCGCACGTCGTCTTCGAGTCCGGCGTCGTCATCCAGTTCCACGAGGACGCGCGGATCCTCGTCGGAGACCAGGACCCCGCCACGCTCATCGTCGCCGGGACCGCGCAGCAGCCGGTCCGGTTTCAGCGCTTCGGCGACGACGCCCTGCCCGGCTCCTGGCGCGGCGTCGAATTCCAGCGCCACGCCCGCCCACCAGACCTGCGCCACCTCATCCTCGAGAACGCCGGGACGGAGCGAGGCGCCGCCCTGGCCTACGCGCACGACAAGTCCCTGGGCGCGCTGAGCGACAGCGTGGTTCGAGGCACCCGGGGCGCAGCGATCGACGTCCGTCGAGGCGACGACGGCTTCGAGCGCTTCACCGGGAACCACTTCGAACGAATCGCCGGGCCCATCCTCTCCGGCCCGGTGAGCGCCGCGAGCGCCCTGGGCGAAGGCAACACCTACCCGCCCGGCGCCGCGTTCAACCTGGAGGGCCCCGTGGACCGCGACGTGCGCCTGACCGCCCAGGACGCCCCCTATGACCTCGCCGGAACCGTCTCCGTCGAGGCCCGCGCACCGAACGCCCAAGCGGTCCTGACCGTCGACGCTGGCGCCCGCCTCCGCTTCGGCCCCAGCGCGCGCCTCACCGTCGGCGGCCGGTACCCCGGCACCGCGCGCCTGCACGGCACACCCGAGGCACCTGTCGTCCTCGAAGGCCTCGGCGCCGAACCCTGGCGGGGAATCGACGTAGGCGCGAGGGGCAAGCTGGAGGCCCGGTCCGTCCGCCTGGCGGAGGTCTCGCAACGAAAAGCCATCACCCTCCACCGAGGATCCGCGCACCGGCTGGTCGACGTGCGCCGGAGCGGTGCGCGCCTCACCTCAGCCCGGCAGACCGCAGCCAGGTCGGGCAGACGCTGAGCGCTGAATGAATCGCCCCGCGGCGTCGCCGTCCCTGCGGCCATCCCCAATTCCGGGACATACCGAAGGACCAAGCCATGAAGCCGTTCGCGAAGCTCATCGCCACCGCCCTCGCCGTCGGGTCGTTCGCCGTCCCCGCAGCCGCCCTCGCCTGCGAGTCAGGACCCCGCCACCACCACCGGCCCACGGCCGTCCGCATCCTCCCGGACCACCGCCCGTACGACGGCCGGGTCCGGCTCCTCGTCCCCCGCCATGTCGCCCGCCGCCTCCTATGGCGGGAGGCCCGCTGGAACGCGCACCGCGCCCCCCGCTTCGCCTATTACCGCTGACGACTTCCTCATCGTCGTTGCAGACAGGCACGCGGATGTTGTAGGCACTGCCCTCAAAACAGCGCGGAAGCTCGCGCTGTGGCTAGGTAGCTCACCTGGTTAGAGCGGCGGTCTCATAATCCGCAGGTAGTCGGTTCGAGTCCGACCCTAGCCATTGACGTAGCAGACGGGCCGGAGGACGCGGCTCGGGACGTGTTTGGAGATTTTCCTTCGACTGCCGTTGAATATCGGAAGCCCCCAACTCGTGGATGGCCGCTCTCTCGCGATGAGCGCAATCCCGCGCATGCAGATGGGTGGCTTTGATGGGTTCGTCTCTTACCAATGTTCAAGTGTTTACGGGCGATACAAACCGGAGCGCGATGCGCACGGCGGTTGTAGAGGCCATCAATGCTCTGCTCCCAGACGAGGGCTACAGAGCCTGCGCTGAAGGCGAAGAGCCAGACCGCGAGATCGTGATCGCAGCGGATGACGAGACGCGCTGGATCTCCATTTACGATCAAGCCTCCGAAGATCAGAGCGGACTGCACACGGAGTTGGCGAAGTCCCTCTCAAAGACGTTGAGCGCAGCGGCCGTCTCAATTCTCGTCCACGACAGCGATGTGCTCGACATGACGCTCTTCGAGAACGGCCGGACGCTGGACGAGTTTTGCAACTGGCCGGGCTACTTTGAGGGCGGCCGCAAAAGGCACTCGGGCAAGGAGAGCGCTTGGCAGCCTGTTCTGCGATCTGGCGCAAAGCCCTCGACGCTGAAGAAGGCGTGGCAAGCCCAGGCCAAGTCAATCGACGCGGGAGACGAGCTTCAAGAGATCCTCCCTGTTCTGGGGATGAACACGCAGCTGGCTTCCGTCGGCTACAACTATCTCGCCGAGATCAAGTTGCCAAAACGGAAGCAAACCCGGCTCGCCTTTCGCCGTCGAGAACGCCCAGCGCAGTAGGAGGATCGCCGTCACGCCGCCTGACGGCAGGGCCAGCAACCTGATGGGCCTGCGGTACCCGGGTCAGGCCGGACTTCTCTGCCCAGCTTGACCCCCCGGCTTCGGTTCCTCTTCATTGAAATCACTCAGAGGCACGCGCCCTGCTCCTGCGTTGTGCATGGACGCGCCTCTCGAGCCGCTGCTGCATTCGGTCGATGAAGAGAATGGTGGGTGGACCGAGGCCAGCCTGCTCGAGGCGTTGCATCAGATGTTCAATCGCCCCGGCTACAAACCGCCCGCGCTGCCCTCTATTGCTTTGGAGATCATGGAGCTGTCGCGCCGCCCGGATGTCGAGATTGACGACGTGGTGGAGCTGCTCGAACGGGACCCGATCATGGCGGGCCGGACGCTGCTGCGGACGCACTCGCCGCTCTATGCCGGGAAGATGCCGATCAAGTCGCTGCGCCAGGCGGTGATTCGCCTTGGCCTACCGACGGTGCGCGACATTGTGCTTGAGACATCGCTCAGCCTTCGCGTGTTTCGCGTGCAGGGCTACTCGGACGTGATGGAGAAGCTGCGACTGCACTGCGTCGCGGTCGCCCATCTCGCTCGCTCGGTCGCGGAGATCGCCGCGGTCGATCCCGGAGCGGCGTTCCTCGCGGGCCTGCTTCACGACATCGGCATTGCCGGCGCCCTCATGGTCCTTGGCGATGTGCCGCCGAAGCAGAAGCGGCCGGATCTGGACACAGCGTGGAGCGCAATTGACGGTGCGCATCAGGCGGCGACCGGGTTCATCGCAGACGCCTGGAAGGTCCCGACGGAGATCGCCGTGGCGATGAAGGAACACCATGCGGTGGGCGGGCGCGCGGCCATCCCGCCGCTGGCGGCGGTCGTGGCCATCGCGGATGACCTGGCGCAAGACGGTGGCTTCGGCGTGATGGGCGCCTCAGCAGCGCAGGGCACGTCGAGCTGGCACAGCGTGGACGCGCAGCCCCGCGAGGCGCTGCGACGCAGGCAGAGCGTGCTCAACATTGACGAGCCGCGCATGGCCTATTTGAGGACCCAGTCAAAAATGACCCTGGAAAAAGTAAGGGCCGATCCGTAAAGCCGCGCCCTCGTCACGTTTTTGGTGGCGGATCTCCTTGCGCCCCTGGCCACTCGCAGAGTTTGTTCGCGACCCCTCGGATTCATCGGAGGTCAATACAATGGAAGCGAGCTCACCCAGGCAGACGCCCTTCCTCAAGGGGGCTCCCCTCATCGGAAGCCTCCCTACCTTCGCGCGTGACAGGCTGGGGCTGCTCCGCAGCCTGGCTGAGCTCGGCGACATCGCGGCCTTCAAGTTGGGGCCCATGACGACGATCGCTGTCAACTCCCCCGCGCTCATCCGTGAGGTGCTCGTCGACCGTGCGGCGGACTTCCGCCTGGGACCGCCGCGTCGGGAAGAGCTCGAAACCATCATGGGCAAGCACCTCCTGATGCTGGAGGGGGACTACCACGCACAGCAACGAAGGCTGTTGGCGCCTCTGTTCCAACCCAGAGCGGTGGGTGAGTTTGCCGGGATGATTGTCGACACGTGCGAGCGCGCGACCGCCAGCTGGAAGGAGGGGCAGAGCCTGGATCTCCGGAGCGAGCTCACCCACCTTTCGCTCGACATCGTCGCCCGCGCAATCTCGAACGTGGACGCGCCTGACGCGGCGAACGAGATCGCCGAGGCGGTGCTGGCAGCGAATGACTTCGTTAATCAGGCGATGAAGCGGATGATCCCCATTCCTCTCAGCTGGCCTCTTCCGAGCCATCAACGCTTCAAGCGGGCGCTCCAAACGCTGCGAACGCACGCCGACGGCTTGATCGCGCGGCGGCGAGAGATTTCGGGAGGGAAAGACCTGCTCGCGCGGATCCTCGAGGCGCGCGACCAGGGTCAGGGCGTCTCTGATGAGCAGGCGCGAGATCACTTCATTGGTCTTATCGCCGCGGGTCACGAAACAATTCGCGACGCGCTGCTGTGGACGTTCTGTCTTCTCGCCAAGAACCCGACCGTGCACGCCAAGCTCTGCCGCGAGCTCGACACCGAGCTGGGCGGCCGCTCCCCCACCGCGGCGGACCTGCCGCGCCTCCCTTACAGTCTTCAGGTCATCAAGGAGACGCTGCGTCTATATCCCGCCGGCTACATGCTGCTGCGCACTGCACGCCGGGACCTGGACCTGGCCGGCCACGCGGTCCGAGCGGGGCAGATGGTGCTGCTCTGCGTGTACAACATGCATCGGCGCCCGGAGCTCTTCGAGGATCCAGAGCGCTTCTCTCCGGAGCGGTTCACTCCCGAGCGCGAGAAGGCGCTGCCCCGCTTCGCCTACCTGCCTTTCAGTGGAGGGCCGCACGTGTGCATCGGCTCTCACTTTGCGCTGCTCGAAGGGCAGCTGGCGGTGGCGGCAATCAGCCAGCGTTTCGAGTTTCAGTTCCCCGAAGGTCAAACGCTGGAGCCGGAGCCGCTCTTCTCCCTGACTGTCAAAGGCGACGTCAGGCCCCTCGTCCGCCGTCGCCCGGCTCCACCCCACCCCATGTTCGAGATCCCAGGTGTCGGCCCTGTCTCAGAGCGGCGCGCCAGGTAGACGGCATCAGGGACTACTTGAGCAGCAGCTCCGGGTAGCCGCAGCCGGTTCGAACCTTGGCCACCTTCGTCGGGCTGTCCTCGCCGCAGAACGTTGCGACGGTGAAGGTGCCGGTCACCTGCCCACCCTTGGTGCAGGAGCAGCTGAAGCCGCCGGCCCCGGGCGTGCATTCGGCGGAGACCGTCTTGCCCGGGCATTCATAGTTGACGCCACAGTTGCCGCTCGTCGAGGACCAGCTCGAAACCTCCCGGCAGAGTTGGATGTCGAGACACCCGCCCGTGTTGCTCGACCAGAGCTGCTGGTTCGCGCTGCCGTAGACTGCGAGCGAGGTGTCATCCCGCTGGACCCAGTACGCGCCCGGATTTCCAGAGGTGTTGGTTGACCACTTCACGCCCGTCGGACCGGTGAGGACAAGATTGCCGTCGGCTTGAAGCGTCAGGCTGTCGGCGTCGGTCGCGGCGGCGGTGCTGGAGAAGCAGCGATAGCCATCCACGCCTCGAAAGGTGCCCAACCTTCCGTCCTGACCGAGGACGACGTAGGAATCCGCGTCGCAGGAGATCTGGAACGCGCCGCGACCAAACGGCAGGCCTGGCGCACGGCGGCCGCAGCTGAAGACCTTGCCCGCGGACTCGGTGGGGAAGAGCCTCTTTTGATACTCGAACCACAGCGGCATCACCTGCCGGCAGGTCACCTGCTCGAAGGTCTTGGATGACCAGCGCTGCGCGTACTGCGGTGCCAGCTGCTGATTCAACCGATACACGAAATCTGGATACTGGTTGTCCAGCCAGATCAGGAAGAACGACGTGGTGACGTACCCGTCGAACGGGTTCCCGCCGGCCTTCCAGCGCTGGATGTCGACATGTCCCGCGCGCGTGCGGACGAAATCCGCGATGCCTTCGATGACTCCGCTCGGCGCACCGCCAGACCCACGGTTGTCGTTCTGAAACGCGTGCGTGAGCTCGTGATACAGAATGCCTGACACCTCCTTGGCCACGTCGCCGCCCTGATTGGAAATGTTCTTAAGGTGGCGGGAGCTGATCATCACCGTGATGTTCGACCCGCTTCCCGACTTCGAGGCGACCGTCTCCGAGTCGCGAATGATCAGCTTGAGCGCCGAGGAGGCCGGTGGCTCGCTGGGATTTCGATAGAGGACGCAGCAGACGTCCTGCGAGATGTTCTGAACCAGCGCGGCCGGGTTCGGCACCGCGCTCGTGAACAGCTGTCCGTTGGGCCCCATGTCCTCCATCACCAACGTGAAGGCTGGCGTGCACTTCGCCTTCAACGCAGCCGAGCAGGACGAAGGGATGCCCGCCAGAGGCCCCAGCGCGGTCCCGGCGTCGGCGACATGGCAGATGCCTGCGTCGAAGACCGGTTTGGGCCCGCCGTCCGGAGTGCCCGCGTCAACGACCGGCTTCGGGCCGCCGTCCGGAGTACCTGCGTCTACGACCGGCTTCGGGCCGCCGTCCGGAGTACCTGCGTCTACGACCGGCTTCGGGCCGCCGTCCACGTACGGCTCCGTCCCGCCGTCCACGTACGGCTCCGTCCCGCCGTCCACGTACGGCTCCGTCCCGCCGTCCACGTACGGCTCTGCGCCAGCATCCGGGTAAGGGGATTCATCTGGAGGAGTCGTGCCGCCGTGGTCGGGTTCCGATGGGCCGCACGCCAGCAGCAGAAGCACCGGGAGGAGGGCGAGACGTCTGAGCTGCGTGGTCGGAGGTTTCATCGTGTCGCACCCCTATAGCGAACCTCGGACCAGACAGCCGGAGGGGTGGTCCGTCGCACTGAAAACCGCAACACCAGGGCGACGAGCGATGCGCAGAGCTCAACTCAAGGAGCTGGTTTTCCTCTGAAAAGGCGCTCAGCGGAGGTCTATCCCATTGACGACAATCGGCGGCTTCTTCGCCTCTTCGGGGTAACCGAGCCAAGCCAGGGTGGACTCGTTGCCGCGGCGTTCGGCGAGGACCTTCACCCTCATCCCCACGGCCACGCGGCCGGCCTCTTCGGGCGGGAGCAGGAGGGGCGGTTCCTGGTACGTCACCATCCGCTCCATCACCGGCCCCACCCTCTCGCAGTCCTGCTCGTACACCGGCCTGACGCTGCTCCCCTGGAAGTCGTAGCGAAGGACGCGGTTCGTGTTGCGGCAGCGGACGTCTTGAAACGGATAGGTGCGCGTGACCTTCCGGAACGTCAGCTCCACGCCCTCAGGGCCCGGCTTCTTCGCGGAGACAATGGCCGGCTGGCCGGGGACATCTCCCCGCATTGAGAAGTCCGTGTCCTTCATCGTGTCGAAGAACTTCTGGCTGACAATGACAGTGCTGGGTACGGGCAGCATGTGCTGCACCTTGGCGCCTCCGCGCACCTGGTCGTCGATGGCGCGCTGGCGAGCGAAGTAGATGGCTTCGGCGAAGGTCACCGTCCGCTGGAAGCGGCTCAGCTCGTCCGCCTCCAGCTTCGCGCGGGCGCGCTTCCCGTTCCCTTTGAAGCAGAACGCCAGCGCCTCGGAGATCTGGTAGCCCACGGGGTGCAGCGCACGCACGGTGTCCGCGCCCGCCTCGTCTTGAGGTTGAAGTTGGTTCGTCAATGTCTCGCGGAACTTCAGCAGCCGCTCCTCGCAGCCTGTGGGTGGCGCGCTCGTGGGGTCCTCGAGGAGCTGGTCGGTGATGGGGTCCAGCTCCCGGATCAGCTCCGCGAACGGCCGCCGCGCTTCTGCGTGCTCACGCCGGGCGCGCTCCGCCGCCTGGGTCAGCACTGCCTTCAGCTTGGCGTTCGACGCGGCGACGGAAGCGAACGCCTGGTCCACCTCCGGCTTCGCTTCAAGCGCGCGCCGGTGCAGATACAGCACGTTCTGCTGCTCGAAGCTCCGGCCCGGGAAGACCTCCTCCAGCGCCGTTGCGAGGGCCTCGGCGGTCGGGAGCGGCTCCACCGCGTCCGCGCAGAACAAGTAGGGCGCGGCGTCTTGAGGCACCTTCCAGGACGTTCCCGCGTAGCACTGGAACGCCAGCACTGCCTGGTAGACGACGCGCCGCGCAGGCCCCTCGGCGTCCTCGACGAGCGCTTCGGCGAGCGTGGCACGACGATCCAGCCCATGCATGGCGCCGCCCAGGCCGTCCTCCAGCTCGCGATACCCAGGGTCGATGCCTTCCGTCCTCACCCCGCATGCCATCCGCGCCAGGTACTCCCTCGGCGTGAGGCGCACAAAGCGGAGCATGTTCGTGAATTCGGACGCGCGCCCTCAATAGCCGCCCAGGTGCTGCTTTCGCAGCGCATCCATCCGCTTGGCCCAAGAGCGGGGACCACCCTCCTGAATCTCCCGCACGTACTTGCGCGAGACCGCGTCGAGCTTACGGGCCTCCGGCACCCAGCGCGAACCCCACGCGCCGATCTGGACGACGACCGGCAGCAGCGCGATGGCCTTCTCCGTGAGGGAGTAGATTGCCTTCTGCTTGTGCGTCGGGTCATCCGACTTCGTCAGCAGCCCGTGCTCGACGAGCCGCGCCAGCCGGTCCGCGAGGATGTTCGACGAGATGCCTTCGTCGGACTGCAGCAGCTCACGGAAGTGCCGCTTGCCAGAGAACATCAGGTCGCGCAGCACGAGCAAGGTCCACGTGTCCCCGAAGATCTCGAGTGACAGGTTGATCGGGCAATAGGAGCGCGGGTCGCTGGAAGGCATGAGGCACTGCTTGCGTTTTACAATCGGTTGTCTAGAACGGCAACTGGTTGCGAAACGCAATCACACACCCGAGGACCGCCATGCCCGTAAAGACCTACACAGGAAGCTGTCACTGCGGCGCCATCCGCTTCGAGGCGGACCTCGACCTCGACGAAGGCTCCAACCGCTGCAACTGCTCCTACTGCGCGAAGGCGCGGACGTGGTTCGCTTTCGCCAAGGGCGCGGAGCGCTTCCGCCTGCTCGACGGCGCCGGCGTGGCCGAGTACCGCTGGAAGGCGCCGGGGGACCTGGAGTCCCACCTGACGTTCACGTTCTGCCGCACCTGCGGCATCCGCACCTACGCGAAAGGCAACCTCGAATCGCTCGGAGGCACCTTCCACGCCATCTCCGTGCCGGCGCTGGACCTCTCGCCCGAACAGCTTGTGGCCATTCCGGTCCACTACATCAACGGGCGCGAACGCCGCTACGACGAAACCCCCGCGCACCCCGAGGCGATCTGAAGGCCCCGCTCAGTCGACCTTGAAACGCCCGACGGTGTGGCTCAGGTCCTTCGCCAGGACGGAGAGCTCCTGGTTCGCCGCGCCGACTTCGCGGGTGGTCTCCAGGCTCTCGTTGGTGAGCGTCAGCAGCTCCGCCATTGTCTCCGCGAGCTGGAGGGCCCCCTGCTGTTGCTCCTGGGTCGTGCTGGAGATGGCCGCCGCGGCTTCGGCGGTCTCTCGGGCGTGAGCCACAATGGCGTCAAGCTGTTGCGACGTGGACCCGGCGAGATCGACCCAGCGGCGGTTGGCCGTGCTGGCAGCCGCGCTGGCCGAGAGCACCGCGCCGGTCGCCTCCTGAATGGCTGAAATCTGCTGGGCGATCTCCCGGGTGGACTGGCTCACGCTCTCCGCCAACCTGCGCATCTCCCCAGCGACCAGCACGAAGCCCTTGCCGGCGGCGCCCGCCCTGGTGCCCTCCAGCCCGGCGTTCAGCGCCAGCAGGTCCGTCCGGTCCGACACGTCGCTGATGAACGCCGCCATCTGGCTCACCTTCGCGATGCGCTGTCCCAGCGCCGACGTCGCGCCCGCGATGGCTTTCTGGTCCGACATGGCCTGCTTCACTGACTCGGAGAGGGCGTCAGCGTTCACCCTCCCGGCGTTGGCTGCGTCCAGCGTGCGCGCGGCGATTTTGGCCACGGTGGCGGCGTTGGTCGCCACCAGGGCCGCGGATTTCGCCAGCTCGACGGTCGTGCTCGAGGTCCGGTTGAGCACGTCCGACTGTTGATGGGCGCCCCGCTCCTGTCGCCCGGAGCTCTCGAGCATCTGCTCCACCGCGCCGCCAATCTGCTTGCCGGCCCGTTGAAGCTGGCCCAGCGCGTCCCGCAGCTTGGAGATCATGTCCCGGAACGCGCCGGCCAGCTCACCGACCTCCCCTTCCCCACCGACGTCCAGCTGCTGGAGGTCGTGCTGTTCCACCACCCGTGCTGCAGCGAGCGTGAGCGCCTGGAGCGGCGCGAGGAGGCGACGGACGCCCAGGACGCCCGCGCTTCCGATGACCGCCGCCAGCACAATGCCGAGACCCGTGAGCGCCAGCATCATCAGCCTGAAGCGGCTGGTCGTCGCTTCGGTCTTGAGCAGGAGCAGCGCCGAGACATCGGCCCCCAACGCCAGCTCGCGGGCCATCCAGGTCGTCGACCCGGCTGTCACCCGCTTCACCTCGCCCGGCGCCAGCCGCAGCGTCAAGAGCTGCGCGGCCGCATCCTTGCTCACGGACGCCAGCGCCACGCCGCGGGGAGAGCGAATCAGCACCTCCAGCTCCAGCGATTCACGCAGCGGCGCAAGCAGCTGTTCGTTCAGGCGACGGCCCACCACCGCAGAGCCCAGCACCCGGTCTCCCGCGGTGATGGGGCTCACGCTCGCCAGGAAGAGCGTCTGGTCCACCGCGATGAGCTGGGCCCCTTTCGTGGACGGCGCGACAGCAACCGCCCCGAGGTGCGGGCTGGCCGCCCGCGCCTTGCCGGCCGCATCCAGCAGCACCAGGAGATCCACCCGCAGCGCTTCACGCTGCTCCTGGGCGACCGCCGCCAGCGTCTCCGCGTCCACCACCGCGCTGGCCATCGCGGCCTTCAGCAGCGGCTGATTGGCGAGGGCCGCGCCCCCGGCGTGAAGCACGGCGCCTTCACGCTCCAGGGTGGCTTCGAAGCGCGTCGAAGCGCTGGCGAGGTTCTGGGTGAGCGTGCGCGAGAGCTCGCCCTGAAACACCGAACCGATGATCAGCAGATTCCCGAGCGTGAAGGCGAGCATCACCGCGCCGGTGACCCACGCGAACCTGGCCACCAGCGTGCGACGCCAAGCTCCGCCACCGGGCTGTGAGGTCATTGCGCCTGGGTTTGCGCCTTCTTCATGAGCGCCGGATCCAGAGAGGCCTTCACAGCGCCTTTCGCGGGGATCTTCACCGGGACGGTCACCACCGGCTCACCCAGCCGGAACACCGCCAGCTGATAACTCCCACCCGGGACGTCCTTGAGCGCGAAGGTCCCGTCTGCGTTGGGCTTGGTGAAGAACGGGTTCTGCAGGACGAGGAGTGTCCCGGCCATCTTCGGGTGGATAGAGCAGAAGACCTCCACCGGCCCCGTCGTGTCGAAGGTCATCGTCTTCTGCTCTCCCCGCGCGTAGAGCCCCAGGTCGAACGGGCTGGCCGGCGACTTGGAGAAGACGCTGTGGGAGATGCGGTCATCGTTCGTGAGGTCGACGGCGGTCCCTTTGAGCAGCGGCAGGACGGCCGGGCTGAAGCGGGCGCCCTTCTGCGAGAGCTTCACCGGCGTGGGCGAGGGCTCGAAGCGCCCGGGCGCTGACTCCAGGTAGACCACCACGCGCTCCGCTTCGGCTTCGTCAGCGAGCGGGATCTTCCCCGTGACGTCCCCCGCGAACGCCGCGCCGCTCCAGAGGAGCCCACCGACCAGCCACAGCCGCCGGCTAGTGCTTGTTTTCATCGTGGCAGGAGTTGCAGACCGCGGAGACCTGGCGGAACCAACCTTCGCGCTCACCCGGCTCGGCGGCGGCGAGGGCTCTGGCGGCGATGCGCAGCTGCACGCTGTGAACTTTGAAACTGGTGAGCTCTTCATCAGTCCCTGCCTCCGCGTGGCTGGAGAGTTGATCAACCAGGTCTCGAAGCTTCTCTGTCGACGCAACCACCCGGTCCTGCCAGCCCGCCGCCCCTTTGGGCGCGTGGTAGAGCAGATAGCTGACGTCGGTGAACGCGGGGTTGAGGTCGCGGGTCATGAACTCCCGGAGATCCGTGCTGGGCGCCGGCGCGCGGCGCTTCGGCGACGGCGCAGGGGAGGCGGCCAGCAGGGCAACGGCGGCAATCAAGAACCGGCTCATGGACGCCCCTGCTTTCCGGCCGGCGCCTGCGCGTACTCCACCACGCTGCCGGTCAGCGCTTCGAGGAAGGCGACCAGGTCCGCCTTCTCCTGCACGGTGAGCCCAAGCGTCTTGATCCGCTTGTCCAGGTTGGAGTGCGGGGAACAGCCCTTGTCGTAGAACTCGACGACGTCGGCCAGGGTCTTCAGCGAACCGTCGTGCATGTACGGCCCCGTTCGCGTCAGCTCGCGCAGGGTGGGCGTCTTGAACGCGCCCTGGTCGCCCGCGTTCTTGCTCCAGGTCGCCCGCCCCGCCTCGCCCTTGGCCGCGGTGCCCAGGGTGTGGAAGAGCTCGTCCGTGAAGTTGGGGCCCGCGTGGCAGTCGCCGCAGTGTGCCTTTCCGCCGAAGAGGTCCAGACCGCGAATGGCAGACTCGCTCATCGCGGCGCCATCGCCCGCGTCGAAGCGATCGTAAGGCGCGCCCACCGAGTAGATCGTGCGCTGATAGGACGCGAGCGCTTCAGCCAGACGCTCAGCGGTCGGCGGTCCGCCAAAGGCGCTCTTGAACGCGCTGCGATACGCCGCTTCGCCCTTGAGCCGCGCGACCGCCTCGTCGACGGGCAGGTTCATCTCCAGCGGATTGGCGATGGGCCCCAGCGCCTGCTCCTCGAGCGACGCCGCCCGCCCATCCCAGAACTGCAGCGTCCCGAAGGCCCGGTTCACCACGGTGGGCGTGTTTCGCGGCCCCTGACTGTTGCCGATGCCCAGCGCCAGCGGCCGGCCGTCGGAGAACCCTTGCGCCGGGTCATGGCAGGACGCGCAGCTCACGCTGGAGTCCTTCGACAAGCGCTTGTCGAAGAAGAGCTGCTTGCCCAGCCGCGCCTTCTGCGCCGTCCACGTCTTCGGCTGCGGAGGAAGGAACCCACGGTACTGCGGCGGCACAGGCGCTTGAGTGAGGACCATTGCCAGCAGAGGTACGACCCAGGCCATCCTACGAATTTGAAGGACAGACCTGCCCCAAAGCAATGTGAGGAGAGGGGCGAGGTGAGACCAGCAACCACTCCGCAGACCACCTACCGCGAAGCCTCGCGGCACACCTCCCGCGAGTCCTACGCTGCTCCTCCTAGCCCATGGAACTGGCCTCGTTCCTCGCGGTGGTAGGCAGCGCGCTCTGGCTGCTGCGCAAACCCAGCCGTGCGCTGCGCCCCTGGGTGGTCGCCGTGGGCCTGTACGTCGTCCTGGGCGGAGTCGTCGGCCAGCAGCTCTGGGAGCGCGACCAGCAGCGACGTAGAGCAGACGCCGCGGAGCTGCGCGGGCGCCTGCCGGTGAAGGGCCGCGCGGGCGGCTATGTCTCCTCTGACAACTGCCGCTCCTGCCACCCCAGTGAGCACGCCAGCTGGCACCAGAGCTTCCACCGGGGCATGACCCAGCTGGCCGGCCCGGAGACGGTGAAGGCTGACTTCCGCGACGTCACGCTGGAGAACGAAGGGCGTGTCTACAAGCTCAGCCGGACGGACGAGCAGTTCTTCATCAAGACGGACGACGGCCCGCCGCAGCGGGTGGGCATGCTCACCGGCTCCCATCACATGCAGGTGTTCTGGCTCCCCGGCGACCTGGGCAACCAGCAGGTGGAGTTCCCCTTCACGTACCTGCTCGACGACCAGCGCTGGGTGAAGCGGCGCGATGTCTTCCTCATCTCGTCGCGCTTCCAGAAGCACCAGTCGGTCTGGAACTCGAGCTGCATCGAATGCCACGCCACCGGCGGACAGCCGCGGCTCAAGACGTCTGACGGCGCGGTCGAAGGCACCATCCGCTCCGCCGCCCAGCGTGAGCTGACGCCGACGACGCGGGTGGGCGAGCTGGGCATCGCCTGTGAGGCCTGTCACGGCCCGGGCTACGCGCACGTGGTGGCCAACCTGGACCCGGTGCGCCGCTTCGCCCGCCATCTGAAGGGCGAGGGAGACCCCACCATCGTCAACCCCGCGCGGCTCCCCGCGCCCGCTTCGGCGCAGGTGTGCGGCCAGTGCCACAGCATCGCCTGCAACCTGCGCGGGTGGAGCTGGGACGGGCTGGCCTACCAACCCGGCAATGACCTGGCGCGCACCAAGCCGATGATTCGCGCCGCGGAGGTCGACAGCTCGGACTGCCGAGATCAAATCCGCCAGGACCCCAGCTTCGTCGACACGCGCTTCTGGAGCGACGGCATGCCGCGCGTCTCCGGCCGCGAGTACAGCTCGCTCATCGAATCCAAGTGCTTCCACGGCGGCACCCTCTCCTGCCAGTCCTGCCACTCCATGCACCAGGGGGACCCGAACCAGCAGCTCACGCCCCAGATGCGCGGCGCTCAAGCTTGCCTTCAATGCCACCCGGCGTTCACCGGCCCCAAGCTGGCTGAACACACCCGCCACGCCCCCAGCACCGCGGGGAGCGATTGCTACAACTGCCACATGCCGCGCACGACGTATGGCCTGCTCAAGGCGCTCAGCAGCCACACCATCGACAGCCCGAGCGTCCAGAAGACGTTGGCGACGGGCAGGCCCAACGCCTGCAACCTCTGCCATCTCGACAAGAGCCTGACCTGGACGGCCGAAAAGCTGTCCTCCTGGTACGGCATCGCCGCGCCGGTCATCCCGCCGGACCGGCAGAAAATCTCTGTCGCCGCGCGCGACGCGCTCTCCGGGGACGCGGGGCAGCGGGCGCTCATCGCGTGGAGCCTGGGATGGAAGGAGAGCCAGCGCGCTTCGGGGTTGGGGTGGCAGGAGCCCTACCTGGCGCAGCTGATGGTCGACAGCTATGCGGCGGTTCGCTACGTCGCGAAGACGTCGCTCCGGGGATTACCGGGGTACGCCGACTTCCCGTACGATTACGTCGGTACGCCCGGTCACCTCGAACGGGCGAGCCAGCAGGTGCTGCAGCGGTGGCGCGAGGGTCGTCCGAAATCTGCGGTGGATGAGCTGACGGAGGCGGAGTGGACGCGGCTGCTGAACCAGCGCGACGACAAGGGCATGTTCCTGGCTGAGTGATGGCAACCCAGACCGACTCCAAAGGCGTGGACGCCTACCGCCGCCGTCACCTGCGCCTGGGCTGGTGGCTCATCGCGGGCTTCGGCGCGTTGGGCCTGGTGCTCGAAGCGCTCCATGGCTTCAAGACGCCCTGGTACATGGGCGTGGCCTACGAAGCGCGGCGCACGATGTTCACGCTGGGCCATGCGCACGGGACGCTGCTGGGGCTGCTGAACGTAGCGTGGGCGGCCTCCCTGCCGCTCTTCCCTGCGCCACCGGGCAAGGCCACTGCCGTCGCCTCGGTCAGCCTCACCGCCGGCAGCGTGCTGCTGCCGTGCGGCTTCGTGCTCGGCGGCGTGTGGATCTTCTCCGGAGACCCGGGCCTCGGCGTGGTGTTGGTGCCGCTGGGCGCGGGGCTGGTGATGCTCGCGCTCGCGTTGATCGCGGTCCAGGCCTCACGGCGCTAGCGGGCTCTCCGGGATGGGCACGTGGCTTTCGCCCTGCGCGCCATGCCCCAGGGCCTGCGCCGCCCGGGTGGTCATGCAGAGGACGAACCGGTTGTTTTTGGGCAGCCACTCCTCGAGCTCCGCCAGCGGCCCGCCGCGCAAGGTGAGACCGCTGGGCGTTTCCGCCACGTCGCCCGCCGCGACGTGCACGCAGAGAACCAGCCGGACCGGGGACTCTCCCAGCTCCTGCACCAGCTGCCGCCTCAGCCTCACTGCGAAGGCAATCGCCTCCTGCTTGCTTCGCTGCCGTTCCTCCGGGTCCTCCGGGAGGGTCTTGAAGCCCAGGTGCGAGCTGCTGGTCTCCAGACAGACCGAGTACCCCTCGCCGCGAAGGGCTTCGCTGGAGAGCTCCAGCACCCGCATCCCGTCTTCGAGCGCCTGCTCCGCCTCCTCCTCGGAGAGGTTGACGGTGCGGCCGCCGACGTAGAGGCCGAGCAGCTCCTGCTCCGCCGCCACGGGTGCCGCGCCCACGGTGCTGCACACCGCGCGCAGCGCCTCACAGAACTCCATGGGGGTGGCGAAGCGGCGGGCGGGATCCTTCTCCATGCTGCGCGCCACCACGGCGTCCAGCGCTGCCACGCCGGGGACCTTCTGGCTGGGCATCGGAGGGCTTGCGGAGAGGTGTGACCGGGTGACCTCCTCGCGCGTGGCGGCCCGGAATGGCATGGAGCCGGTCAACAGCTGATAGAGCAGCACGCCCAGCGCATACACGTCGCTCCGCCCGTCCAGCGTCTCCCCGCGGATCTGCTCGGGCGACATGGTGGACGGCGTCCCCAGCGCAATCCCGGCCACGGTGAGATGCGGGGCGTTCGGATCCGGCTGCATGAGCTTGGCGACGCCGAAGTCGAGCAGCTTGACCTGCTGATCCGGCCCCACGTTCACCACGAAGATGTTCTCGCCTTTGATATCGCGGTGAACGATTCCGACCCGGTGCGCGGCGTCCAGGGCCTGGCACACGGGCTCGATCACCGCGAGGACCTCCTGGGGATGGAACCGGCCCCGGACCTGGAGCAGCTCGCTCAGGTTCGCGCCCTCGAGGTAGTCCATCGTGAGGTAGTGGCGCCCGTCGGCGATGGTGCCGAAGTCGTAGACGCGGACGATGTTGGGGTGATTGATGAGGTTCGCCGCCAGCGCCTCGCGTGCGAAGCGCTCCACCATGCTCGGCACGGCAGCGATGGCCCGGTGGAGGAACTTGATTGCCCGGCGCGCGCCCGTCACCGGGTGCTGCCCCAGGTAAACAGCCGCGCACCCGCCGGCGGCGAGCTTCTTCATGACTTGGTACTCGCCCGCCATCGTTCCGATCTCCACCTCGAGATCGTTGTCGCCAGGGAGATCGGCTCGGGTGGTGGACACTGCTGTTGGCGCGTCCGAGGACCCGCCTATAGGAACCATGGTTCAAGCAGACCATGTAGCGGCTCCGCGACCAACGGGGGCCCATGCGCGCGACTGTGGGCGCCTAGCCCTGCCCTGCCCCACCCACACTGAAAAAAGCGACCACGATGCCCACCAGCGACTCCCCCGCCACCGCTCCGGCGCTGCCGGACTGCACCTGGCGCTCTGACCGCGGGAGCAGGAGCACCAGCGTTGAGCCGAGCGCGAGCGCGAAGCTGGTGGTCGCGGGGACGATGAACGCCAGCCCGAGCATCAGCGGGGACGGCAGCCGCGCCAGGCGCCGGTGCCGCCGCGCAAGCTCGAGGGCGATGCCGGCTGCGGCGGCCCAGAGCGCCGCCTGGCCTGCGCCTGCGGGGACGGCGTGGGCGCCTCCACTGGCGAGCTGGGCAATCGCCTTCCATGGGACAGCGCCCGGCGCAGGGAGCGCGGCCGAACCCAGGGCGTGCGCCTTCGTGAGCAGCGCGTAGACCGGGAGCGTCACCGCGCCCCCGACAAACACGCCGACCGCTGCGGCGACGAGCTGCGGCCGCGGCGCCACGCCTGTCAGCTGACCGACCTTGAACGACTCAGAGAGCTGCGACGCCTCCACCAGGCTCCCTGCGACCAGCGCGCCGCCGCCCACGTTGGTCGCAGCCTGGCCCGGCATCACCGAAGCCACGCTCAGCTGCACGACTTCAGCGAGCTGTCCCACCGGCGCCAGCGCGGCCTCACCCGTCACGCGGACGCAGACCACCCCGGCGAGGACCGAAACGCCCACCAGGGCGGCGCCCGCGAGCAGCGGCAGGTCAAACAGCTGGCGCGCGAGCAGCGCGGTGACGAGCCCTCCCGCTGCCGCGCCGGCAAGCCACCGCCACGCGCCGCGCCCGCCCTCGAGGTTCCGGAGGTCCGCCGCCGCCCGGAGCAGCGCGCGCCATTCGAAGGCGATGGACGTCAGCCCGCCGGCCACCATCAGCGCCGCCCCGGGCCAGAGCAGCCACCCCACCAGGCTCCCATACTCCGCCCGCTGGACCCACCCTGCCTCGAGCAGCCAGGGCGCGCCCACGCCCCAGGCGAGCACCGCGCCCACCGCCAGCGCGGCGCCGTTGCGCGGGCCCATCATCGCCCCCAGGCCGAAGAGCATGGGGCTCCACGACACTCCCAGCGTCAGCGACTCCGCGCTCCGGCCCCAGACCCGGAAGGGCAGCACACTGGACGCCGGGATGAGGGCGAACCGCCCGTCGCGCAGCCAGGCGATGAGCCCGCCCAGCAGCGCGCCAATGAGGAGCGGCCGGCCGTGCCCGCGCCCCGCAGCGCCATGCAGCGTTCCGGCGACCTCGGCGATGGCCACGCCCGAGGGGAACGGCAGCATCTCCTTCACCAGCATCTGGTCGCGCAGCAGGGCCGCGAGCGCCAGCCCGAGCAACCCCATCACCCAGCCCCACGGGAGCAGCGCCCACGGGTTCAGCGGCGCCTCGAGCAGCTCCAGCGCCGGAATCGCGCCAATCACTCCCACGGCCGCCGGCATCGCCGCCGCGGAAGACGCGAGGGTCTGGGCAAGCACGTTCTCCGCCTGGGAGAACGCCGGATGCTTGGAGCGACCGAGCACCGCGTACACAGCGAGCAACGCGGTGATGCCGCCGCCGTCCCACCAGCCGGTCTTCAGCCCGAGGTAGACATTGGCGGTGGCGAGGACCGCCCCCACGCACGCTCCCACACCCAGCGCCCGGAAGGTCACGAACGAATCCTAATGGAACCTCCGAACCCGGTAGCATCGCGTCCGCGGGAGAGACCCCATGGCGCGCTGCCCCCACTGCCACCGCCGTCTGCTCGATGACGTCCCCTGCCCGCGCGACGGAGGGCTGGGCCGCGCGACAAGCCCATCTTCAGAGGAGACAGCGGCGCCGGTCCCGCCCGTGCTCTCCGGCGTCAGCGTGGGCGGGCTCCTGGGAAACGGCGGGTTCGCCGCGGTGTGGGAGGCCGTGCGCGGAACGCAGCGGCTTGCGCTCAAGGTGGCCCACCAGGCGCTCACCGAGGAGGTGGACGCGCAGCGACGGGTGGGCGCTCCCTTCGCGCCGGCCGTGGTGGAAGCGGGCGCGTTGCCGGATGGGAGATTTTTCCTGCTTCAGGAACGGGTGGATGGCCCGAGCCTTGACCGGCTGCTGGCGGCGGCCCCCATCCCCTTCGCGCGCGAGGGCTTCTACGAGGTCGCCCGCGCGGTGCTGACCGCGGTGGAGGGCCTCCACTCGCGCGGCGTGGTGCACCGCGACCTCAAGCCCGAGAACCTCTTTCTGCTCGCCGCGCCCACCCGGGCGGTGGTCATTGACTACGGCGCCGCGCTCGTCGAACCGGCGACGGCTTCCCCGCGCGAGCGCGTGGGAACCGCCGAGTACATCGCGCCCGAGCAGCTGCGTGGAGATCCCCAGCTGGGCGTGGCAGCAGACCTCTATTCGTTGGGCGTGTTGTTCTTCGAATTGCTCACGCTGCGGCTGCCCTTCACCGGAAACTCCCACGACCTCGAGTACGCGCACCTGAACCTGCGTCCCCCGCGGCCCTCTTCGCTTGCCCCGGTGCCTGCGTCGCTGGAGCAGTGGGTGCTGCGCTGCCTGCACAAGGATCCCCTGCAGCGACCGGAGAGCGCGGCGCTGCTCCTGCGAGAGCTGGAAGGCATCGCCGCTGGCGGCGAGAGGACGCCCCTGCCCAGCGCGGCGAAGGCCGTCCGGAGCCCGTCGCCCGCTGCGCCCAACCGTTACAAGGTCGCGGCGCCGGTCATCTTCTGCGCTCCGTCCGGCGCGGACCGGCTGGCGCTGCAGCGGCTGGTGAACGGGCTTGGCGGCCATCTGGCGCACTACGCGGGCGCCCAGTGCGCGGTGGCCTTCACGCCCGAGCGCGGGGAGAACCTGGGGCGGGTGGCGCTGCAGTGCGCGTCCGCGATGGTCGCCAAGGGCTTCTGCGCGAGCGCGGTCATCGACATCGCGAACCTGCTCGTCTCTCCCCGGCCCGCGGGGGAGCCGCCGCTCATCGGCAGCGTGGCCTTCACGCAGGCGGAGCGTTACCCGCGGACGGAAGACGGACCCGGGCTGTTCCTCGGCGACTCCGCGCGCTCGGCGCTGCTCTCCGTGTCCTGTGAGCTCGTGCGCGGCGGCCGGTGGCGCGTGACCGGCAAGGTGACGGAGCTCCACACGACCGGTGCGGTGCGGCAGGACCTGCCCTTGATCGGCCGGGCTCCGCTGCTCGCGGAGATCCACGCGCAGGCTCGCCTGGCCTTCGAAGCGAAGCGCCCGCGCGTCCTAACGCTGCTCGGCCAGCCGGGCGCCGGCAAGAGCCACCTCGGGAGCCGGGCGCTGGAGGAGCTGCTCCGGACCTCTCCCCAGATGAAGGTGCTGCGCTTCGTCGCGCGGGAACCCGTGGGCCGCGACCCCGACGAGCTCCTGCGCGACGTCTTCCGCCAGCTCCTCCGGCTGCCCGAAGGGCTGGACGCCGCGTCCGCGCGCCCGCTCCTGTCGGACCGGCTGGGAGCGGCAGGCCGCGAAGGCTTTGGCGCGCTGGCCCTCCTCTTCGGCTGGTTGTCGGAGGACGACCGCGAGGTCAAGAACCTCATGGCCGCGCCCGGTGCGCTGCGCGCCGCCCTCGCCCGCGCCGGCGGCGAGGCCATCCGGCTGCTCGCCCAGGAGGGGCCGCTCTGCCTTCTCCTCGACGACGTGCAGTGGTTTGAATCCGTCACGCTCGAAGCGCTCGAGCAGGCGTCGACTTCCCCCGTGCCGCTGCTGGTGGTGGCGCTCGGGCGGCCGGAGTTCAAGGACAGCTTTCCCCGGTTCGGCCAGCGCGCCAGCGCGGCGGTGGCGCTCGAGGTCGCGCCGCTGGACAGGGAGAGCGCGCTGGCGCTGTGCCGGCAGCTGCTGCTCCCGGCCACCACGCTCCCTGAATCCGCGCTGGGGCGGATTGTGGACCGCGCCGGAGGAAGCCCGCTGCTGCTGGTGGAGCTGGTGCGCGGGTTGGTCCGGGACGGGCTTGTGCGGCCGCACGGAACGGGTTGGTCCCTGGTGACCGAGGTGCTGGACGCGCTGCCGGACCTCCCCCTGCTGGACTGGTTGACCCACCGGGAGGTCGCGACCTTGCGGCCGGAGCTGGGCGCGCACGCGCAGCTCCTGGCGGTGCTCTCGCCGCAGCTCTCCGCCGCGGAGCTGGAGGGCATCATCGGCCGGCTGGACCCGAAGGTCGCGGAGCTCTTCCCGCTCGACGCCCGGGCGTCGCTCGAACAGCTGGTCCGCAGCGGCGTGATGGTAGCCCGGTCGAACGGCGAGTACGCCTTCCGCCACGGCCTCGCCCGCGGGGTGATAGCCCAGCCGCTGGCCAAGGCGACGCAGGGCCACATCCACCGCGCGGCGCTGGAGCACTACCAGCGCGCGTCGCTGGCGGACGCCCTGCGGTTGCCGCGCCTGGCCTGGCACGCGGCCTCAGCGGGAGAGAAGGAGCTCGCCGCCAACACCTACCGCGCGCTGGCGGAGGACCTGCGCAAGCGCCACAACTACCTCGAGGCGGACCTCTCCTATACGCGCGCCTTCGAACAGGTGGATCCGCAGGACGACGGCGCGCGGCTCCAGATGTTCCGGGGGCGCGGCATCGTCCGCTACCGGGTGGCGCGAATGGTGGATTCGCTGGCCGACTTCGCGGAGGCACTGGCCATCGCCACCCGGCAGGGCGACGCGCTGGTGCAGGCCGACGTGCTGCTGGACGAGGCGATGGCGCTCGACTGGAACTACGAGTACCGGCGCTCCGCAGTGCTGACCGAGCAGGCCCAGAGCGTGGCGGGAGCGGACGCCCCACCCCTCTTCCGCGCCCGGCTGCTCCAGGCGCTGGGCCGCGCGGCCAGCCGCTCCAGCCAGGACCGGGTGGGGGTTCAGCTGTTGCGCGAAGCCGCCGCGGTGGCTGAACAGCTGGGCGACGAGGCGTATGAAATTCTCGTCACCACCAATGTCCACCTCGGCTTTTCACTGACGTTTCTGGGCCTGACCGAAGAGGCGGAGACGCGGCTGGCGCGGGTGGAGGAGCTCGCCACGCAGAGGGGGGATGAGCTGCACCTGGGCTCCATGTACAACAACCGCTGCTGCCTCTGGATTGGCTGCAACAACCGCCCGCGCTTCATGGAGGACGTGCAGGTGCTGCTCGGCATCGCCCACCGGCTGGGCAACCTGAGCCTGACGCTCAACGGCCAATACAACGCCGGCAACTTCCTGTTCTGGCGGGGCGAATACGACGAGGCCGAGCCCTATCTGCACCGAGCGATGGAGGTGAACGCGCGGATGTTTCAGGAGGGCCGCCGGCCCTTCCCGGAGCTCCTCCTGTCGCGGCTGCTCTGGATGCGCGGCGACCTCGACGAGGGCCGGCGACGGGTACGGGAGATCCAGGAGCATCAGCGTCAAGCGACCGAGGGGAAGAAGCTGGAGCTGCTGCTGGATCCCAACGACCAGGTGCTGCTCAACATGATGGGGCTTCTGGTCGACGAGGGCAGCGACGACGCGTGGTCCGCGCTGATCACGCTGGCCCGCGAGCGCTCCCAGGGGCAGGAGCTGATTGAAATCCTCGAGGTGCGCGGGCTGGTGGCGCTGCAGCGCAACGATGCCGCCACCGCGCGGAGCACCTGGGAAGAGGCGCTCCGGCTGGGGAAGGACATCCCCAACGTGATGGAGGGACGGATTGCCGGGCGCCTTGCGGCGCTCGGCTAGTTGCTGTCAGATTCGAGCGAAATCAACCTGTTGAAACATCCGTAAAGCACCCGCCCCCGGATCTGATCGCCGCAGAGTGAAGACTGGCTCGGCGCGTCATTCAGACAAATCAATCCAGACAATTCACGGTCGGCTCAGTTTGACATGTCAGTCATGCCCGGTGACTTGCCAGCGCTCCCGCCTCGACGGTACGGAGGGCCGACTCACCGCTGAATCCCCGATGTCGGACACTTCTCTCCTTTCTGATGTGGTGGGCCACAGCCTCGACGATGACGAGGCGTTGCTGGCGTCCACCCCGCCCAGCCCAGGGCAGCCCCTGCGCGAGGAGCGCTACCGGATTGTCAGCGCGTTGGGTGCGGGAGGCATGGGCCGCGTCTACCTCGCGCAGGACCTGACGCTGGATCGTCTGGTCGCGCTCAAAGTCATCCCGGCAACCGGGGACCGGAGCGCCCGTGAATCGCGCCAGTTGCTGCTGACTGAGGCCCAGGCGTTGGCGAAGCTCTCGCACCCCAACGTGGTGCAGATCTACGACGTCTCCCTCGAGGGAGACGACCTCTTCATCGCGATGGAGTACGTCCCAGGCAGCGATCTTTCGCAGTGGCTGCGTGAAGAGCTGCGCTCCCGGCGTGAGGTGCTTCGGATGTTCCTGGCGGCGGGCGAGGGGCTGGCAGCGGCCCACGCCGCAGGCCTGGTCCACTGCGACGTCAAGCCGTCGAACATCCTGCTCGGCCAGGACGGCCGGATCCGGATCAGCGACTTCGGGCTCGCCGCGCTGCCGCATGCAGATGGCCAGCTGCGCAGGGGGGGAACGCGCGCCTATCGAGCGCCGGAGCAAAGCCAGGCGACCGCGGAGGACCCACGCGCGGACCAGTACAGCTTCTGCGTCGCGCTCTTCGAAGCCCTCTGCGACCAACGGCCCTTCCCTGCCGGACGAGCCCTCGATGAACCCATCCGGTGGCCGCCGGGCCACCGCGTCCCACGGCGGCTGCGCGCCGCCATCGAACGGGGGCTCGCGCGCGAACCGTCCCGCCGCTTCCACACGATGCGGGCCTGCCTGAACGAGCTGTCCCGGCCGTGGTGGCGTCCCCGCCATCCGGTGCGGGCGTTGGCGGCCACGGCAGCGATCGCGACTGTCGCGATGGTGGGTGTGGGGACCCGCATGGTCCGGGCACGCCGGTGCAGCGCGCGCGCGGCAGAGATTGAGCAGGCGTGGAACGCGGACGTCCAGCAGCGCCTGGACGGCGCCTTCTACGCTGCAGTGGGCGAGGATGGCCGGGCGCCCGCCCTCGCCGTCTCGCAGGCGTTCGACGCGTTTGTCGGCGCCTGGATGAGCGCTGAGCGCGAAGCCTGTGAAGCGAACGATGCCGACAGCGGCCTCGGGGAATGTCTCACCCAACGCCGGCTGGATTTCGAAGCGCTCGTCCGCCGCTATGGGTCGCCGGATCGCCGCCTGGTGATGGACGCCCCGCGCGCCGCCCAGCTGCTGACCCTCCCCCGCACCTGCGTTGCACAAGGCGTCATGAGCTCCGGCGCCCTGGCCCCCCGCCTGCTCGCGCTGCAGACGGAGCGCGCCCGGGTGACGGCCGCGGAGGTCACCGGGCAGTACCGCGAAACGCTCGAGGTGTTCCCGGCGTTGCGGCAGCGGGCGCACCTCCTGGGCCGCACCGCCGACGAGGCCGAGCTGCTGCTCGCCCACGGGAGGGTGCTGCTCAAGCTGGGAGACGCGCAGAACGCGGAGGGCCCGCTGTTCGAGGCGGCGACGCTGGCGGCGGAGCTGCGGCTCCCCGACGTGGGCGCGCGCAGCTGGCTGCTCCTGAGCCAGCGAGCGCAGCGGCTGGGCACGCTCGACGAGGCCGAACGGGCGCTGAAGATGGCAGACGCCCTCGCCACGCACGACGCGGACCCCCGCGTCCGGCTCGAGGTCACCGGCGCGGGCGCGGTGCTGGCCGCGAACCGGGGCGCGGTGGAGCACGCCATCCGAGTGCTCGAGGAGGCCATCGCCGCCGCCACCGCGCTGGGAAGCAACGACGCCACCGCGCTGTCCCTGCGCGCCAGCTATTCGCGCACGCTCTTCCTCGCGCAGCGCTACGAGCAAGCCTTGCAGGTAGACCGCGGCCTGCTCGAGACCCTCCGCCGGACCTATGGCGAGAACCACGCCGACGTGGCCAAGCTCCACGTCAGCATCGCCGCGTCGCTGGGGTCGCTGCGCCGCCATGACGAAGCCTTCGAGCATCTCCTCCGCGGCATTGCGCTCGTGAAGGTGTCCTTGGGCGAGCAGAGCGTTGCCATGGTGGACGCGCGCAACAACCTGGCGAACGTGCAGATCTCTCGGGGCAACACGCGTGAGGGGCTGGAGGAGATGGCGAAGGCAGTGGCGCTGGCCCAGGAGGTGCTCGGGCCGGAGAACCCAAAGGTGGCCCGGCTGACCGCCAACCTCGGTCTGTGGACCGCGCAGAAGCTCGACCTCCGCCGCGGCGCCGCGCTGCTGGAGGAGGCGCTGAACCTCATGGTGAAGTCCGGCCGCGGGGAGCACGCCGACTCGGTCAGCGTTCGCACCAAGCTGGCGCACACCCAGCTTGTCCTCGGGAATCCGGAGCGCGCCCGAGCGCTCGCGGAGGCCGCGCTCAGGCTTGCGCGGGCGCTGGACCTTCGGGTGGATACGACGTTCGCCTCCGTCACGCTCGGCGCGGCGCTGGTGTCGCTGCACCGGCCGGGCGACGCCCTGCCCCACCTTCAGCGTGCCTGGAGCCAGCGTGAGGGCATGGAGGCCGGCGACATCGAACCCTGGTACGGCCTTGCGCTCTGGGAGACCGGCGCTGACCGCGAGGAAGGGCTGCGCCTGATGGAGGCAACGCTCGCCCGGGCGGAGACGAACGGCCCCGGCACGGGATGGTCAGCGGCGGCGCTCTCGCGCATCCGTGCGGCGCTTCGGCAGCACAAGCACCTTTGGGGCCGGGCGCCGGAGACTGCCGGCGCCCGGCCGAAGGTCACGGCTAGCAGCTCACCGTGATCTCGTTCGAGGTCTTCGCATAAAACGGATAGCCCTCAAGCTTGACCAACGTGCGGTAGGTATAAGTCCCAGTGCCTCTGCAGTTCCAGGTCGCGGTGACGGCGTTGGCGCCTACCGGCCGACTGGCGAGGTCCTCCCAGCCCCACCACCGCAGGCGCTGCACGGTGACCCGGGCTGAATCGCAGCTTGTGCTGCCCGAACCCTTGATGCTGGTTCCAGACTTGATCGTGTAGCCCACGTTGATTGGGTTCGAGAAACAGATCTGAGCTGCGCTCTCCGACAAGCCGTCAGCGGGCTTCTCCTGAGCACCCGGCTCGGCGATTCCCGCATCCTCCTCCATCGGCCCGCCACAGCCCGCTCCGACAACTGAGACACACGCAACAACCATCCAGACGGACGCCTTAACCTTCACGTGCTACCTCCTTCTATAGTCCCGGCCCATGCGTACCGGTTAGCACGCAATTGCATGTTAACAAAACGTCTGCACCCGTCAGAATTGACGGCCTCGGACATCTTTAACGTCTACGACTGTCAGTTATTTGCGTTTCACATTCTTGTTTTGCATTCAGAGCGCGCGGCGCCCTTCAGAACGCGGCGTCGAGCGTCACCTCTCCCTGGACGCCGACCTGGTAGGCGGAGACGCGCCGCTCGAAGAAGTTGGTCACCTCCTGCACGTCCTGCAGGTTCAGGAAGTCGAACGGGTTCTTCCGGTGGTAGCGCCGGGGGAGCCCAAGCATGGCCAGGCGCCCGTCGGCGCAGTACTCCAGGTACTGGCGGACATCCGCGACAGACATCCCCACCACCCCTCCGCCGAGCAGGTCCTCGGCGAACTGCGTCTCGCAGGCGATGGCCTCCTCGACCATCTCCCCGACCGCGAGGTTGAGCTCCTCGTCGAAGAGCTCCGGCTCCTCCCGGCGGACAGTGCTGACCACTTCGAACGCGAACGCCATGTGCGCGCTCTCGTCGCGGAACACCCAGTTGGTCCCCGCAGCCAGCCCATGCAGCAGGCCGCGGGAGCGCAGGAAGTAGACGTAGGCGAACGCCCCGAAGAAGAACAACCCCTCCACGCACGCGGCGAAACAGATGAGGTTGAGCAGGAATTGGCGCCGCTGCGCGCGCGTGGTGAGCGCGGAGAGCTGCTGGATGGAGTCCAGCCACTTCACGCAGAACTCGGACTTCCTCCGGATGGAGGGGATGTTCACCACCGCGGCGAAGGCCTGGTGACGCTCCTGCGGGTCCGGCACGTAGGTGTCCAGCAGCGTCAAGTAGAACTGGACGTGCAGCGCCTCTTCATACAACTGGCGCGACAGGTACATCCGCGCCTCAGGCGCATTCAGGTGCCGGTAGAGGTTCAGCACCAGGTTGTTGGCGACGATGGAGTCTCCGGTGGCGAAGAACGCCACCAGCCGTTGCACCAGGTGCCGCTCCGCGGGGCTGAGCTTGGACCGGAGGTCGGTGACATCGGTGGCGAAGTCCACCTCGTCCACCGTCCAGGTGTTCTTGATGGCGTCCCGGTACATGTCAAAGAAGCGCGGGTACGCCATGGGCCGGAGCGTGAGGGACAGGCCTGGATCCAGCAACTTCGAGGGGCGCGGCGCGCTCACTGGCAGGCCTCGCAGCTGCCGGGGTTCTCCAGCGAGCAGGAGACGGCCGCTGCGTCCTGGGGCTGCTCCACCGTGGCCTTGGCGATCCGCGTGGCTGGGCGGGAGCGCAGGTAGTACGTCGTCTTGAGCCCCTTCTTCCACGCGTAGAAATACATCGAGGACAGCTGGCCGATGTTCGGGTTCTCGGTGAAGAGGTTGAGCGACTGGCTCTGGTCGAGGAAGGCGCCGCGGTCCGCCGCCATGTCGATGAGCGAGCGCATGGGCAGCTCCCACGCGGTCCGGTAGATGAGCCGCTGCTCCGCGGGCAGCTCGGTCAGCCCCTGCACGGAGCCTTCGGAGAGCTTGAGCCGGGAGCGCATGGCTTCACCCCAGAGGCCCAGCTGCTTGAGCTCCGCCACCAGGTAGCGGTTCACCTGGAGGAAGTCGCCGGAGAGCGTCTCCCGCTTGAAGAGGTTGGAGACCTGCGGCTCGATGCACTCGTAGCAGCCGGCGATGGAGGCGATGGTCGCGGTGGGGGCGATGGCGCAGAGCAGCGAGTTGCGCAGCCCGACTTGGGCGATCCGCGCCCGCAGCAGCGCCCAGCGCTCAGCGTCCTCCGGCGTGACGTTCCACGCGTCAAACTGGAGCTCCCCTCGCGCGGCGCGGGTCTCTTCGAAGGCCGGGTGCCGTCCCCGCTCCTCGGCGAGATCCGACGACGTGGCCAGGGCGTGGAAGTAGACCTCTTCGGAGATCCGCTTCGACAGCGCCTTCGCCGGCTCCGAGTCGAACGCCAGGCGCAGCTGGAAGAAGACGTCCTGCAGGCCCATCAGCCCCAGCCCCACGGGCCTCCAACGCTCGTTGGAGCTCTGCGTGGAAGCGATGGGATAGAAGTTGAGGTCAATCACGCGGTCCAACTGGCGCACCGCCAGCGCCACTGTCCGCGCCAACTTCGCGAAGTCGAAGGCCAGCCGCCCATCCGGCCCTGCCTCCACGTGCCGCGCCAGGTTGATGGAGCCCAGGTTGCAGACCGCGGTCTCGTTCCTCGACGTGACCTCGATGATCTCCGTGCAGAGGTTTGACAGGTGCACCACCCGCCCCGGCAGCGCGGTCTGGTTGCACGCGCGGTTGGACGTGTCCTTGAACGTCATCCACCCGTTCCCGGTCTGCGCCAGCGTCCGCATCATCCGCGCGTAGAGCTCTCGCGCCTGCACCGTCTTCATCGCCAATCCGGCGCGCTCTGCCTCCTCGTACCGGCGCTCGAAGTCCTCGCCGTAGGTGTCCGCGAGCTCCGGCACGGCCTTGGGGTCAAATAGGCTCCAGCGCGCGTCCGCCTCCACGCGGCGCATGAAGAGGTCCGGCACCCAGTTCGCGACGTTCAGGTTGTGCGTGCGGCGGGCCTCGTCGCCGGTGTTGTCGCGCAGCTCCAGGAACTCCTCGATGTCCGCATGCCAGGGTTCGAGGTAGACGCAGCACGCGCCCTTGCGCTTGCCGCCCTGGTTCACCGCGGAGACCGAAGCGTCCAGCGTCTTCAGCCAGGGGACGATGCCGTTGGAGTGCCCGTTGGTGCTCCGGATGAGCGACCCGCGGGACCGGACGCGGTGATACGCCAGGCCGATGCCGCCGGAGAACTTGGAGAGCAGCGCGACGTCGCTGTAGCGCTGGTAGATGTCGTCCAGCCTGTCCTCCGGCGAGTCCAGCAGGAAGCAGCTGGAGAGCTGCTCGTGCTGCGTGCCGGCGTTGAAGAGCGTGGGAGAGCTGGGCAGGTACTCCAGCGTGGAGAGCAGCCGGTAGAGCTCCAGCGCCTCCGCGACGGTCTGCGACAGCGCGCAGGCGATGCGCATGAAGAACTGCTGCGGCGTTTCAATGACCAGCCGCGACTCCGGGTGCTTGAGCAGGTAGCGGTCGTAGAGCGTCCGCAGCCCGAAGTATTCCAGCTCCCGGTCGCGCTCTGGCACCAGCGCGTCATTCAGCTTGCGCGCGTTGTCGCTCACGAAGGTCCGGAGGCGCTCGTTCACCAGCCCAAGGCGGTGCCCGGCGGCGATGGACTGGGAGAACGCCTGAATCTCCTGGTTGCGGACCTCCTTGGCCACATAGGTGGAGAGCAGCCGGGCCGCGAGCTTTGCGTACTGCGGCTCCTCGACGGTGAGGCCGGCGGCGGTCTGGATGGAGAGCTGATCCAGCTCGCGCGTCGTCGCGCCGTTGTACAGCCCGCTGATGGTCTTGGTGGCGACGCGGAGCGGATCCACATCGGCCAGGCCCACGCAGCACCGGCTCACCGCGCGGACAATCTTGTTGACGTCGACCGGCTCTCTCGCGCCGCTCCGCTTCGTAACCCGCATGGACGTCTGCGGGTACGCGTCGTCCGGCTTCACCGGCGCCTGCTGCACTGCGGACACTGCCGCCTTCTTCTCTGCCACTTCGCCGAGCATGGACCCCTCCGTTCCAGCGTTGAGCCGAAGAGCGCGCGCGGAAAGGAGAGGAGAGCCGGACAGACGCGCGGAAGGCGCCTGCTCGGACCTTCCCGCCTCCCACGAGGCTCCAGGTCGAAGCGATCCCCGGCTGTCTCTCCGGGGCCGCGTGCGGGCAGGTTTTCGGACTCACGAGCGCTCCGGCCTATCGCCGGCTTCCTACTGTCCGTCGCTTCCCAGCCCTCATCGGACCAGTGCGTGTGACGGAGGTCGTTCTCGTTCACCGCTGCGGGGCAGTCCCGGATTCATCACCGGGTTCCCTATTAAGGTTGGACCAGGATCCAACCACCAGCACTGCGCGCACGATATGCGGGCCTCTGGGGTCGGTCAACGACGAGTCTGGCGTAAGTTCGCGCGTCAGCTTTTCTCGCGCCCGTTCGTCCCGCCGCCGCTCCCTCTCCCCGGATTTACCTTGAGCTCCAGCCAGACCGCTGCGCCCCCCGTGAGCCTCTACGAGCTCCTGAAGCTCGCCTGGCCGATCGTCGTCTCGCGCTCGACACAGGTGGTGGTCGGCCTCGGCGACGCGGTCATGGTCAGAGACCTGGGCGAGAACGGGCTGGCCGCCACCACCACCGGTGCGTTCAACACGTACGCGGTGCTCATCTTGCCGATGGGCGTGGTGTTCATCGTCTCCAGCTTCGCCTCGCAGCTGGCCGGCGCGGGTGACCTCGCCGGCGCCCGGCGTTTCGGCGTGTACGGGTTGATCCTCTCAGGGCTCACCCAGCTGTTGTGCATGGTCGCCATCCCGGTGCTCCCGCTGCTCCTGGAGCCGCTCTCGTACACACCGGAGGTTCGAGACCTTATCTACGAGTACCTCTGGCTGCGCCTGCTCTCCGGCGGGGCGGCGATGGGCGTCGAAGCACTGGGGAACTTCTACGGCGGCATCGGCAACACGCGGCTGCCAATGATGATGAGCGTGCTGACGATGGGGATGGACCTCGTCGGGAACTACGCGCTCATCGGCGGGCACCTCGGTGCGCCGGCCATGGGCGTGGCGGGCGCGGCGCTCTCCAGCACCATCTCGTCGTGGATCGCGTTCGGCATCTTCACCTGGCTGTTCCTGAGAGAGGGCCTGCGGCCAGAGAACGGCTCGCGGCGCCTCCCGCCGGGGCTTCGGCTGGGAGAGCTGCTCCGGATGCTGCGCTTCGGCCTGCCGAGCGGACTCAACTGGTTCTTCGAGTTCTTCGCGTTCAACCTCTTCATCAATGTCGTGGTGGCAGGTCTTGGGACGACCGCACTCGCGGCGTTCATGGCGGTGATGCAGATCAACTCGGTCTCCTTCATGCCGGCCTTCGCGCTCTCCTCCGCGGGCGCCATCCTGGTGGGGCAGTGCATCGGCGCCGGGCGCAAGGACGACGTGCCGCGCGTGCTCAAGATCACCTGGGGCGCCGCCGCCGCGTGGCAGGGGTTTGTCTCGTTGATCTACCTGGCCATCCCCGGGATCCTCCTGCTCCCGTTCGCGAACGAGCAGGCGAAGGCGGCGGGGTTGCTCGTCATCGGCGCGCGGATCCTGCGGCTCTCTTCGGCGTGGCAGCTCTTCGACGCCACGGCGGCCGCGATGTCGGAGTGTCTCCGCGCGGCGGGCGACACGGCCTTCACCATGTGGGCGCGGATTGGCCTGGGCTGGGCGTTCTTCATGCCGGGCGCCTGGTACACGGTCCGCGTCCTGGGCTACGGGGACATCGTCGCCGTGTCGTGGGTGGTCCTCTATCTGGCCGCGCTCGCGGGCGTGCTCTGGTGGCGGTTCCACAGCGGCGCCTGGCGAAACATCGCGCTGGTGGAGCAGGTGCCCGCGTAGGCCACGAAGCAGCCTCAACACACTGTAATCGCTGTGTTTTACAAATTAGACCAGCTGGTCTATACCTTCGGTCCAACCAGCTGGTCCAAATGCCACGACCCCGCTTCGAGAATGTGGATCCCGCGCGAAAGCGAAAGCTGCTGGAGGCGGCGAAGCGGGAGTTCGGCGAGCGCGGCTACGAGCTGGCGTCGATCAACACCATCCTCGACGAGGCCGGCTTCTCGAAGGGGTCGTTCTACTACTACTTCGACGACAAGGCGGACCTGGCGGCCACGCTCTTCCTGGAGATCGGCCGGCCGATGCAGATCGTCGGCGAGCTGCGCACGCCCACCACGCCCGCGGAGTTCTGGGCGGAGCTGCGGCGGGTCAGCCATGAGCGGCTGACGGAGATTGAATCCAAGCACGCCGAATACACCTGCCTGATGCGGCTCTCCACGGCGATGGTGAATGACCCGGCGCTCGCGGCGCGCGTGATGCCGGCGTTCGCGCCAGGCCGACAGAAGATGGTGGGCTTCCTGGAGCACGGCGTCCGCGTCGGCGCGCTGCGCAGCGACCTGCCATTGGGCACGCTGACGGCGATGATCGAAGCGGTGAAGACAGCCGCCTACAAGGGCCTCTTCCCTGGCGACCGCGTGCCCTCCGAGGCCGAGCTCGAGTCGTTCACGGACCTGGTCATCGACCTCGCCCAGCGCATCACCTCCCCTGCCAAAGGTTGAGTCATGACCTCCCTGCTGCTCGCGCTGCTCCTCACCGCGTCCGACGCCGCCCCAACGGACCTCCCCGCCTGTCCAAGCCAGGCGGAGACCCCGGACGTCGTGCCGCTGCTGCAGCGCACGGAGCGCGTGCTCGAGGGCCGGTCGTCGGTCGCGGTGGTGACGATGACCATCAAGACGCCTTCCTACGAGCGCGCCGTGAAGCTGAAGCTGTGGAGCAAGGGCCGCGAGTACGCGCTGGTGCGGGTGCTCGAGGGCGGGCCGCGCGAGACGGGAATGATGACCCTCAAGCGCGAGAAGCAGCTGTGGAACTACCTGCCCCAGGCGGGGCGCGTGATGAAGCTGCCCACCGGGATGATGGGCGACAGCTGGATGGGCTCTGACTTCACCAACGACGACCTCGTGCGGGGCAGCTCCATCGCCACCGACTTCACGGCGAAGGTGGAGAAAACTGTGGAGCACGAGGGCCGCAGGGCGTGGTTCGTGACGCTGGTACCGAAGCCGGCGGCGAAAGTCGTCTGGGGCAAGGTGGAGCTGCTGCTCGACCGGGAGACGTGCATCCCGCTGGAGCAGCGCTTCTACGACGAGGACGGGGCGCTGGCCCGGCGCATGGCGTACTCCGACTTGAAGAAGGTGGGCTGGCGCAGCTTCCCGATGAAGCTGTCGGTGGCGCCGGCGGAGAAGGGCCGCTCCACGTCGATGGCGTATGAGTCGATTGAGCTGGACGTGGACGTACCCGACGACACGTTCAGCCTGCGCCGGCTCCAGCAAGGGAAGGAGTGACCATGCTGGCGGCGATGGCGTGGCGAAACATCTGGCGCAACGCACGGCGGTCACTCATCACGATGACAGCGCTGAGCGTGGGCGTGGCCGGCATCGTCGGCCTGTACAGCTACCGGGAGATCGCGAACGAGATGATCGTCCGCGACATCACCACCGGCCTGGTGGGCCACCTCCAGGTCCACGGCCTGGGCTATCAGGAGGCGCCCGCCATCGGGACGCTGGTCGCCAACCCCGTCCAGGTGGAAGCCGCCCTGCACGACGCGCTCCCCGGCGCGAAGGCGGAGCGGCGCGTGATGGGCGCGGGGCTCGCCGGGGCGAAGGACCGGTCCGCGCCTGTGATGGTGCTGGGCGTGCAACCGCAGTCGACGACGCTCTATCGCCTGGACAAGGGCAAAGACCTGGGCGCGACAGGCGAGGTCCTCATCGGCCGCGAGCTGGCGACGGATCTCGAGATCGGCCCGGGTGACGAGCTGGTCCTGGTGAGCCAGGGCGCGGACGGGTCCGTCGCCAATGACCGCTACACCGTCGCTGGGACCTTCACCTCCAGCAGCGCCGAGATGGACGCCAGCGCGGTGGCCATGCCGCTGGCTGAAGCCCAGGACTTCTTCGCGCTCGGCGAAGGCGTGCACCAGGTCGTCGTCCGGCTGCCGACGGAGCAGGAGGACGTTTCGGCTCAGGTGAGCGCGCTGCGCGGGGCGCTGGACTTGAAGACCCTCGAAGCCCTGTCGTGGAGCGAGATGCTCCCGCAGATAAAGGCGTCGATGGAGAGCAAGCGGAAGAGCCAGGGGATGATGGACTTCATCATCTTCCTCATCGTCGGCCTGGGCGTGTTCAACGCGATGGCGATGTCTGTGTTTGAGCGTACGCGGGAGCTCGGCGTGCTTGCGTCGCTCGGCACGCGCCCGCGCCGGCTGTTGGGGATGGTGCTGTTCGAGGCGCTCTGGCAGGGCGTGCTGGCCTTCGCGGTCGGCGTGGGCCTGGCCGCCGCGGTGCTCTACGGCATCGGCACGGTGAACCTCGGCTCGCAGTTCGGCGGGGACATGATGGGCGTGCGTCTGCCGGATCACCTCACGCTGGGCCTGTTCCCCGGGTCGCTCAAGGGCGCGGCCATCACCACCTTTTTCACCGCCATCGTAGGCGCCCTTCTCCCGGCGCTCCGCGCCGCCCGGCTCAAACCCGTTGAAGCGTTGAGGCACACGTGAGCGGCGCGATAGCCCTGGGCTGGCGGAACATCTGGCGCAACCGCCGCCGCACCTTCATCAGCATGAGCGCCATCGGCGTGGGCCTGCTGCTCGTCATCTTCTACTCGGGGATGGTGGGCGGCGTGATGGGCAACGCGAAGAACCAGCTCGACGACGGCGGCATGGGCCACGTGGAGGTGTTCGCCAAGGGCTACCGGCAGAAGCGCGACGTGGGGACCGCGCTGCCGGACAGCGCGCAGTGGCGCGACAAGGTGAAACTCCCCCCGGGCGCGGAGCTGGGGCTGCGCGTGCTGGCCCGCGGCCTGGCCACCAGCGCGCGCGGCAACGAACCGGTGCAGGTGCTGGGCGTGGAGTGGGAGGAGGAACGGCTGCTCTCCGCGCACCTGCGGCAGCTCAAGGCCGGCGCCCTCCCCGCCCCCGACGATGACCGCGGCGTGCTGATTGGCGAGCATCTGGCCGAACGGCTGGCGCTCAAGCCGGGCTCGAAGGTCCGGCTGATGGTCCAGCGCGCCGACCATGAGATGGGCGCGGACCTCTTTCGCGTGCGCGGCGTGTTTCACTCCATCGCGCCGGCGATTGGGCAGCGGCAGGTGTTCGTCACACAGGCCGCGGCACGCGGGCTGGTGGGGTTGGAGGGCGCTTCGCACCAGCTGGTGGTGCAACTCGCGGAGGCCTCTCAGGCGGACGCGGTGGCCGCGCAGCTTCGAGGCGCGCTGGGCGATGGCTTCGAGGTGTTGACCTGGGCGGAGCTGCTCCCCGTGCTGCGGCGAATGGAGGCGCTGACGGACAACGTGGTCTTCGCGATGGCGTTCTTCGTCTACCTGCTGGTCGGTTTGGGCGTGCTGAACACGATGTTGATGTCGGTGCTGGAGAGAACGCGTGAGTTCGGCGTTTTGATGGCGCTGGGCAGCCGGCCCTCGCGCGTGGTGAAGGTCGTCCTCGCGGAGTCGTTCTGGATTGCCACGCTGAGCGTCCTGCTGGGCGCGGTGCTGGGTGGGCTGGTCACCTGGCACTTCTCGCGGACGGGCATGCGGCTGGGCACGGCGGGAGAGTCCTTCCAGATGGGCGGGGCCACCCTCTCCACGCTCATCAAGACCCGCTTCAGCCCCGCCGACATCCTGAAGGCCGCGACCTTCGTCTACCTCATGGCGCTGGTCGTCGGCCTCTATCCCGCCTCCCGCATCACCCGTCTGCCGCCCGCTGAGGCGCTGCGGCGCACCTGAAAGGAGACGGTCATGGCCGTCGTCGAAGTCGACAATGTTTCACGGCTGTATCAAGAGAAGGGCATGCCCCCGGCGCAGGCGCTGCGCGGTGTGTCGCTGAAGGTCGAGAAGGGCGAGTTCATGGCCCTCGCGGGTCCGTCCGGCTCCGGGAAGACCACGCTGCTCAATATCATTGGCGGGATTGATACAGCCTCGTCCGGGGAGGTGCGGGTGGCCGGGCGGCAGCTGTCCGGGCTCTCGCGCGCCGCGCTGGCGGATCTGCGCAGGGATCTCATCGGCTTCATCTTCCAGGCCTACAACCTGGTCCCGGTGCTGACCGCGGCGGAGAACGCCGCCTACGTGCTGGAGCTCAAGGGCATGGGCGCTCCGGAGCGGCGGGAGAAGGTGAAGGCGGTGTTCGAGCGGATTGGCCTGTCGGCGTTTCTGGATTCACGGCCGCTCAAGATGAGCGGCGGGCAGCAGCAGCGCGTGGCCGTCGCGCGCGCCATCGTCTCGCAGCCTGCGGTGGTGCTGGCGGATGAGCCCACCGCCAACCTGGACCAGGCCACCGGCGCGGCGCTGATGGACCTGATGCGGGAGCTCAACAAGGAGCACGGCATCACCTTCATCTTCTCCACCCATGACCCGATGGTGCTCAGCCGCGCGGACCGGGTGGTCCGCCTCGTCGACGGGGAGATCGTCAAGAGCGAAGCGGCGCCGTCGTGAGGCGCGCCGTTGCGCTCGCGCTGATTGCGGCGACGGCCGCCCAGGCCCGCGAGGTGGCGCGGGATGACGGCGGCGCGGTGCTGGAGGCGAGCGGCTTCTACAAGAACTTCCTCTCCGGCGTGCTGCTGCAGCCGGGGACGGTGCAAGGCGCACGGGCGCTGGGGCTCTCCACGCCGGAGGCCGGGGCCATCGACGCGCACCTGGCGCGCGTCGCGTCGCGGTTCCGTTTCGAGGACCGGTTCGAGCTTGAGGTCGCGTGGCAGGTGGACCTGCTCATCGCGTCCGACCCGGTGTTCGCGAGCGGTTCAGCGTTGACAGGTACGGTGGGCGGAACCGGCGCGGGGCCGCAGCGAAGGCTGGTGCCGCTGGAGGGGACCTTGAGCCAGGGACCCAACGTCCGGCTCGGTCACAACCTGGACCGCCTCGCCATCAAGCTCGCCCTGCCCTTCGCGGACCTGACGATTGGGCGGCAGGTGCTCTCCTGGGGCGCCGGCCGCTTCTTCAACCCGACCGATGTGCTGAGCCCGTTTCCGCCCACCGCCGTCGACCGTGAGGTCCGACGCGGGTTCGACGCGGCCCGGCTGGCCGTGGCGCTGGGGGAGACGACCCAGCTCGACGTGCTCTACCTGCCTCAGCCGCGTCCGGAGGACAACGGCGGCGTGGTGCGCTTCCAGACCAACCTGTACGAGTGGGACGGCTCTGTGTCCTTCGGAAAGTACGTGCGGGACTTGGTGGCGGGGTTTGACCTCACGGGCGACGTGGGCGCCGTCGCGGTGCACGCGGAGGGCGCGTACACGCTGGAGCTGCTGGGGATGGACACCGGCACGCTGACCATCGGGGACCATTTCTTCCGCGGGGTGCTGGGCGCGGACTTCAAGCCGCACGAGAAGGTCATCCTGACCACCGAGTACTCGTTCAATGGCTTCGGCTCACGGGACCCAGCGAGGTACGCGGCCATCCTCTCGTCCGAGCGCGCGCTGCGCGGAGAAGTGTTCGGCGCGGGGATGCACGTGCTCGCGGCGGCGGCGTCGGTTCAGGCGAATGACCTGCTGTCGGCGCAGCTGTCGGTGCTCTGCAACGTGACCGACCCGAGCGCCCTGGCGTTTGCCTCGGTGGAGTACTCCCTTGCCCAGGCCGTGCTGGTCCGCGCGGGCGCCTATGTCCCCGTCGGGAAGGGGCCAGATCCTTCGGCGTTCAGCACGCCGAGCCGGGGGTTGAGGAGCGAATACGGCAGCGGCGCGTACGGCGCGTTCGTCCAGGTCGGGCTCTATGTGCCCTGAGCGCGGAGCATGAGGACGTAGGCGCTGTCCTCGCTCCAGCCCGTCCTGACGAAGCCCGCCTTCTCGAAGGCCCGGAGGGCGCGCGCGTTGTCGCTCATCGGGTCGACGACGGCTGCGCGAAAGCGCGGGAACACGTGCGCGGTCAGGAACGACTCCAGGACACGAGGGCCCAGGCCTGTCCCGACGAGCCCGGCTTCGCCGAGAAAGAGATCGACGCCCGCGAGTGCTTCGCGGGGATGCGCGGTGAAGAGCGGGTTCTCGTCGGTGGTGACTCCTTCAGGAAAGGATTCCGCGACCGCGTACCACTGGATGTAGCCCGCGTCCTGGCCCGCCACACGGATGAGGAAGCCCTCCGCCCCCGGCTCTCCCTGGAAGAGGCCCCGGTACTTCTCCTCCAGCATCTGCGGCGTGTACGTCTCTCCTCGCGTCCACCAGGTCATGTGCGGCCGAGAGAACCAGCGATGCATCAACACGAGATGCTCGGGGCGCAGTGGCGCGAAGGTGATCTCGTCCATGGCCTGTTTCTAGTACTCCACGCGGCTCGGTGGCGTGCGAGGCAACCGGCCTGAATGGGTCTCAGTGCCATGGGCCTTGGGGAGGACGGGGGGCGGCTTGGTGTGCGCCCTGCCCCATCGTGCCTGGCCCGGCTTCGGGCCGCGGTGGAGGTGGCGCTCAGCTGGCGCAGCGCCCGGTTGTGCTGCCCAGATGCAACCGTTCGTCGACCAAGTCGCGCGCGGAGCCCGTCTTTCCGCGGTTTCGAGGCGGTTTGTCGACGAACGGTTGCATCTGGCTGCTGCGCGCGGGCGAGCGCCGACTCCACCGCGGTACGAGCCGGGCCAGCTCCGATGGAGCACGGCGTACGCCACGCCGTCCCCCTGTTCCCCAGGGATGTGCTGCGTCCGTGAGCGCCGCCAAGCGAGCCCGCGCTCGACTGGCTCAACGCGGCGCGTCCACATGCTACGGTGCCCGCCTCGTGACGACCGAAGCGCCTACTCTGGAAGATCGTCTGCGGCTGCTCGAGTCCTCGGTGCGCGGCATCGTGATGGAGTTCGACGCCTCGGGCCATTACCTCGACGTCTGGACGCACGACGAAGCGCTCCTGGCGAGGCCGCGCAAGGAGCTCATCGGCGCGACCATCATGGAGGTGCTGGGTCCGGAAGCCGGCGCTCCGTTCATGGAGCTCATCCGGCTCACGCTGGCGGAGGGACGCCCGCAGCGGTGGGAGTATCCGCTGGAGGTGCTCGCGGGCCCGCGCTGGTTCTCCTGCGAGGGCGTGGTGGGCCGGCGTCCCGGGACGGTGGTCTTCCTGGTGCAGGACATCACCGAGCGGAAGCGGTTCGACGCTCAGCTCGCGGAGTCTGAGCGCCTGGCGGCCATCGGCCTGCTTGCGGGCGGTATCGGGCATGAAATCAACAACCCGCTGGCGTGGTTGATGACAAACCTGTCGACGGTGCGTGGGGAGCTCGCGGCCCGCGCGAACAGAGGGGGCGACGAGGCGCTTCGACAATGGTCGGAGCAGCTGGGCCAGGCCCTCGAAGGCGCGGAGCGGATCCGGCAGATCGCTCGCGATCTGGCGCTCTTCACCCGCGGCCCGGATGAGCACAACGCGCCGTTCGACCTGCGGGCGCCCCTCGACTGGGTTGCGGATATCGCGATGGCCGAGCTCCGTCACCGTGCGCGACTGTTCAAGAGCTACAAGGCTGCGCCCGCCGTGACGGGCTCGGAGGCGCGCGTCGGGCAGGTGTTCCTGAACCTGCTCCTCAACGCGGCGCAGTCGATTGAGCCGGGCAACGCGGGAGACAACGAGGTGCGCCTCGAGCTCTCGACCGCGGAGGACGGCGGCGCGCGGATCGACGTCGTGGACACGGGAGGAGGCATCCCGGAGCAGAACCGAAGCCGGCTCTTCGAGCCCTTCTTCACGACAAAGCCGCGCGGGCTGGGGACCGGGCTGGGGTTGCTGGTCTCTCGGAGGATCATCGTGTCCATGGGCGGCTCGCTGCAGCTGGTGAGCTCTCGCCCGGGGGAGACGCGTTTCCGGGTGTCCCTGCCGGCGGCCGCCACGTCCCCGGCGAAGGTCGAACGCCCGGAGCCGCCTCCGCCCGCGCCCCCACGGCGGTCACGCATCCTCCTCATCGACGACCACCCTCAGTTCCTGACCTCGCTCCGGCTGGCCTTGCAGCACGCCTTCGAGTTCGCGGAGGAGAGCTCCGCGCGCACGGCGCTGGAGCGGCTGAGGAGGGGCGAGCGCTTCGACGCCATCGTCTGCGACGTGATGATGCCGGACCTCACCGGGATGGACTTTCACCACGCGCTCACGACCGAGCTCCCGGAGCTGGCCTCCAAAGTCATCTTCATGACGGGCGGCGCTTACACGCAACGGGCCCGCGAGTTCCTTCAGGCCACCACCAACGGCCGGCTTGAGAAGCCGTTTCCCCCGGAGCAGCTGGCGGCGATGCTCACGCGGCTGACCAGCAACGTCGCTCAGGGGCAGGCCGGGTTCGGGCTGTAGGCGGTGGCGCGGTTGACGTAGAGGAGAATTCCGGAGTCAGCGCTGCTGAAGCCGTCGGTTCCAGTCGAACGTCTGCGCTGCCGACTTGCGGCCGCTGCGAATAGCCGTGGGCCAGAGCCCATCCGCGAATGGCCCGGGCGGCGTGGGATTGCCTTCGAACAGCGCCACCTGCATCACGTTGCGAGGCGTGCTGCCCGTCCAATGAAACCGGACAGTCTTCCCCGCTTCCGCCTCGTGGCCGGTGTTGCTCGGCGCCGGCCACGCCATGTCCACAGTCGCGCCCGGGGCGTTCACCGTCCCCAAACAGGCGTCGGTGCCCGGACCGATGGGAGCCCTCCGGCCTGAAGCGGTGCGAGCGAGCGTGGCACCCTGCCCCCTGGAGTGTTCAGCGCGACGGGCTCCAGCTGAATACGCACGTGATCGCTTCTGAACCGTTCGCGGCAACAACAGCGCGGATTCGCTGGCGCTCCTCATCGCGAGTGCCGTGGTCCGCGGCTTGCTCAGGCGTCCCCGCGAAGGGGACAGCCTCAGCACTCGGTGCCGCGAGGTGTTTCGTGTTTCGACGACGGGTTCCATCACTGCTGCTGCTCACGGTCGTTGGTTGCTCGGGGGAGAGCGACTGGGTGCGGTCGCCCAGGACCGAGTCCGACACGCCCCCTGCTGTCCAGACTCCGCAAACGCCCACGCCGCCGCCGGTGGAGACGCCCGTCGTCCCGGTGACGCCGACGCCCGTGCCCGTCGTGGACGCCGGGACGACGACGCCCCTCCCTGAACCCGTTGTCGACGCCGGGACTGAACCGCCCCCGCCGCCGCCTCCTCCCCCGCCGCCACCGCCGCCTCTTCCGACCACGCCCCTCCCGCTCGAGGAGCAGGTGTTCCTCGGCATGCCGAGTGGGACCGCCTCCTTCGACGCCGTCTGCGCGCGCAACGGCCAGGACGCGGTCACCCGGCGGCTGTGCACCACGCCGCGTCCCACCATTACCAGCCTCGTCGAGCTGCAGCGCGCGCTCGGCATCGCCTTCCAGCCCGGCGTGAACGGCAACGGCCAGAACGGCAACCCGACGTACGTCCTCACCGGCAACTCGAGCTCGCTGGTGATGAAGGAGACCAACGCCATCAACCCGCGAGCGATCATCGCCACCCCGCGCACCAACGCCCGCAACCCGAATCTGGTGATGATGGGCTTCGTGCGCGGTGAACAGTTCGCAGAGCTCGTCTCTCGCGACGTGGCCACCGGTCAGCTCAGCTTCTTCCTGGTGCGGTTCAAGCAGGCGTGCAACGCCACCGAGTGCAACCTGGGTGACCTCCTCACGCCCGCGGTGGAGTCCAACTGGACGGAGGTGAGCCTGTATCAAGACACCGACCTGCGAAACACCATCATGGATTGCAATCATTGCCATCAAGCGCAGGGACCGAACGCGAACAAAATCCTCCGCATGCAGGAGCTGCAGGATCCCTGGACCCACTGGTTCCGGAACAACCGCAACGGCGGCCAGGCGTTGATCGCCGACTACGGGACCGCGCACGCCAACAACGAGGTGTACGCAGGCATCCCGGGCAATCTGATCAACGGGTCAGACCCGCAGCGGCTGGAGAACCTGGTCCGGGATGAGGGCTTCGGCAATCAACCCAACCAGTTCCCAACCGGGCAGATTGAGAACGCGATCAACAACCAGCCCAACCAGGTCCCCGCAGCCTGGACGAACCTCTACAACAACGTACTCAACGGCACGCAGATCCCCGTGCCCTACTACAAGGTCCGCATCGCGGATCCGGCGAAGCTCACGACGGCCGCCGCTGCGTACCGGGCGGTCATGGCCGGCACCATGCCCCGCGCCGCACTGCCGGACATCCGGCACATCTTCGACGACGTGGCGCTGCCGGCCACCAGCCTTCACCCTCGCGCCGGCGCCACCGGGGCGCAGATCCTGGTGCAGATGTGCCAGCGCTGCCACAACTCCGCGCTGGACCAGACCATCAGCCGGGCGCGCTTCAACGCGGCGACGTTGGCGGCCATGAGCCGGGTGGAGAAGGACGTGGCCATCAACCGGCTCTCACTGCCCGACACCTCAAAGCTGAAGATGCCCCCGGTGCGCTTCGGGACGCTGAGCCAGGCGGAGATCGACCTGGTGACCGCGGAGCTGCGGCAGTAGACGAATCGAGGGCGATCCCTCTCTGAGGTTGGGGTAGGTTCCCACGCCCTCAGAAGGAGGCCCCCACCGTGCGCAGCGTCGTCGCCGCCCTCGCCCTCTCTGCCCTGTTCGCGTGCACAAGCTCACCGGGTCCGGCTGGCCCGCAAGGACCGGAAGGACCGCAGGGGCCCATCGGCGCCTCCGCCCCCGCCCCGGTCATCGCCACCGACGGGGGCCTCATCGGCACCGGCAGCACCGCCAGTCCGCTGGCGCTTGACCCGAACCAGGTCGCCGCCAAGGGCGAAGCCAACCGCATCATCGAAGCGGAAGGTCCGTCGGATGGTGGCCTGGCGATGGTGCGCGCCCAGACGGGCGCGTCGCAGGGGCAGGTGCGCTTCGCCCCGGCGAGCGCTGGGACCGGCGGACTCGTGTGGCGCGTGGGCGCACCTGAGGTGGGACCCATCTCCAACGGGCTGTCCGTCGTCTCCTTCAGCCTCGCGGTGACGAACAACGCGCTGAGCACGCCGATGGCCACGCTCCGCTGCGGCGCTACCCGGGGCACCGCGACCGTGGAGGTCGGCCCGGCGGTGACCATCCAGCCGGATCTTTTCCTGACAGGCACCGTCTTCAGGACAGTCGAGCTCAGCTGCGCCTGGCAACCGGGTGACACGGACCAATTCATCGCCGTCACTGACTTCGTCACCGGCGTCACGGACCTCTATCTGGACTACGTGAGGGTGGTGCCCCTCCTGCGCGCGCGCGCTCCGTGGGATGGCGCCGTAGGCACCTCCGAGAACCACGCCTTCTGCGTGGGCGACGGAAACGGCGGCGACAACTACGACTTCACGCGCTACGCCGCCGCCACCAAATGCAAGACGCTCGGCATGCGGCTGTGCAGCGTGGCGGAGCTCTCCGCGTACGCGGAGGCGGACTACGCCAGCTGCTGCTGGGGCTGGACTTCGGACCTCGGCTCCAACCTCTCCAACACCGCCGGGAAGGTCGCCTTCTTCATGTATTCGTCACAGACGACGAAGCCCATTGCGGCGGGTTGCGCCGGCCTCCCAGGCGGGATGCGGTTTCAAGACAACCACCCCGCTACCGGGCTCTGGGCCGCGCACTGCTGCAGGTGAGGCCCGGCCGCGCCGGGGAATAATCGCAACGGGTGTCGTTCCTTGCCGCAAAGGAGACACCCATGGCGGCATCACATGCACTCGCAGCGTTCCTGATTGGCGGCATTGTAGGTTGCGGCGCGGCGCCCTCGCAGGCAGAGGCGCCCCTGCTCTCAACCGAATCTGCTCTCTTTGTCTCATCGCCTGTCCTGACTCAGCTCATCGAGCCCGAGGAGAGCACGGAGGTCATCGAGCCGCCGCTGGTCCCCGCCATCCCGCGGGCGCCGTTGATCGCGGAGATTCCTCGCGGCGCTTCGCTCTCGGACGTGGCGGCGGCTTCGCACAATGTCCCCGTCTTTCGCGTGCTGGGCATCTCTTTCAACAGCTCCACCGGCGTCATCACCATCGATGGAACAAACGCCAACGACACCTCGCTGGTGACCTTGGACGCCGCAGGCAACGTCCGCGTCCAGCTCAACAGCGGCGTCTCCACGTACAGCCGCCGCGGCGTGACGGGCATCGTCTTCATCGGCGATGGCGGGGATGACTCGTTCTCCAACTACACCAACATCAAGGTCACCGCGAACGGCGGAGACGGCAACGACACGCTGCGCGGCGGCAGCGGCAACGACTTCTTGGTCGGCGGCTACGGTCAGGACACGCTGTATGGCAACGACGGGAACGACACCCTCTGGGGTTCTGGCGGGTCAGATGACCTCTTCGGCGGCACCGGCAACGACGTGATCTTCGGCCACGGCGGGAACGACGAGCTGCACGGCGGCGAGGGGCGCGACACGCTGAACGGCGGAAGCGGCAACGACACGCTCTTCGGCGACGAAGGTCAGGACCTCATCGTGACCGTCGGCAACGGCGCGGACACCATCACCGGCGGCCCGCAGTGGGACAACTACTGGATGGACACCAGTGACACGCTCACCGACGCGTCGTCGAACGAGCAGAGCCTGGGCTACGTCCATGAGATCTCCCAGTTCCGCAGCGTGGTGTACCAGGGCGGCCCGGTCGTCGCCGTCGGCCTGAACCCTGTCGGCGAGGATCTCCCGGACCCGACCAAGTACGACACCCACTCGGGCCTCAGCCTCCAGGACTTCTCGGACCACCCGCTCTTCGCCAGCGCGGGCCCGTCGAAGGACGACATCTTCCAGGGCTCGGTGGGCGACTGCTACTTCATGGCGCGGCTGACGGCGTTCGCCGCGGCGGACCCCGAATACATCCGGAAGTCCGTGGCGCCGCTGGGCGACGGGACCTACGCGGTGCGGTTCGTGCGCAACGGCCAGCCGGACTACATCCGGGTAGATTCGGATCTCTGGGCGGACTCCGCTGGGACGCCGAAGTACGCCAAGACCGGTCAGGAGGGCGCGCTCTGGGTGCCCATCATTGAGAAGGCCTTCGCCATCGCGCGGCGGGACCAGGGGAGCTACCCGTCCATCAGCGGCGGCAACGGCACCACGCTGTCGACCCTGCCGTACACCAACGAGGCCTGGGAGATTAACGACGGGCTGTCCTCCACCACCGTGTTGAACTGGTTCAACAACGGCCAGCCCAATGGCTCCACCAAGAACACCTTGAAGGGCAGCGTGACCATGCTGCTCCTCTCCATCAACGCGGAGCTGAACCTGGGCTACCCGCTCACCACCGGCGCGCGCTCCGGCATCAGCAACGCCACGGCGATTCAGCTGGACAACCCCTCCACTGACGCGAACGAGAGCACGTACCGGCGCGGGCAGCACATCTACATGATTGACCACGTGCAGTTCGACGCGGGCGGGGACCCCACCGGCCTGGTGCTGAGAGATCCGTACGGCGTGTACCGCACCATCACGGATCCCGTCCGGCTCCACTTCTGCATCGGCCGCGCGTCAAAGCAGAACCTGTAGAGCAACTTCCGGCTCGCTCAGGTGCGGCGCGGCAGCTCCACAGTGAACGTGGCGCCCTGAGCGAGCTGGCTTTCAACTGTGACCTTCCCTCCCATGGCCTCGACGAGCTGGCGGGTAATCCAGAGCCCCAGCCCGAGCCCACCGAAGTGGCGGTCCGACACGGCACGCTCGAAGCGCATGAAGATGCGCTCCTGATGCTCCGCTGCGATGCCAATGCCCTGATCTCTTACGCGCAGGCGCGCTGTCTCAGGAGTGGCTTCGAGCGTGACGTGGATGGCGTGACCCTGGCCGTATTTGAGGGCGTTGGACAGGAGGTTGGTGAGCACCTGGTCCAGCCGTGAGGAGTCCCAGCGGCCCACCAGCGGCGGGTCGGCGCTGAAGTGGATGCTCGAGCCCGACCGCCTCGCCTCGTCCTCGAACCGCTCGCAGATCTCCCGACCGAGCACCGCGAGATCCACCTCCTCCAGCTGGAGCTCCATGCGGCCGGCGGCGATCCTCGAGACATCCAGCAGCCCCTCCACCAGCTGCTCCAGCCGATCCGCAGAGCGCCGCACGGTCTCCACCCGCGCCAGGATCTGCGGCAGGTCCACCGCCCCCTTGGAGCGCAGCACCCGCAGGACGCTGTCGGTCTGAAGGCTCAAGGTCGTGAGGGGCGTGCGCAGCTCATGCGAGGCGACGGAGAGGAAGTCGTCCCGCACCCGGACCGCCGCCTCCGCCTTCTGGTGCTCCTCCTCCAGCTTGTGCCGTGAGAGGACCTGGTCGGTCACCTCGACGTCGAAGGTCATCACCCCGTCGATGTGCCCGCCGAGCGAGCGCACCGGCAGGTAGGCGAAGTTCCAGTACGTGTCCTCCACGGCGCCCGTGCCCTTGCGGTCGAACTTCACCAGCACCTCGTTGCCGGTGATGGGCGCGCCCGTGCGGAAGACATCCTTCAGCAGCTGCACGTAGGGCAGGTCCCGGTGCTCGGGGAGGGCCTCCAGCAGCGCCCTGCCCAGCAGGTCTCGGCGGCCCAGTGCTTCCATCGCGCGGGGATGAACGAAGTCGAAGATCAGCTCCGGGCCCCGGAGAAAGTTGATGGTGGCCGGGACGCCCTTGAGCAACGTCCGGAGCTGATCCCGCTCCGCCTCCGCGCCCCTGCGCAGCCGGGCGATCTCGAGCTGGGTGCGGACACGCGCGCAGAGCTCTCTCGCCGAGAAGGGCTTCACCAGATAGTCGTCCGCCCCCGCCTCCAGCCCTTCGAGCGTCGACTCCTCCCCTGCTCTGGCCGAGAGCAACACCACCGGGATTCCCCGCGTGAGCGCGTCCGAGCGCAGCGCCCGCAGAAGGCCGAAGCCGTCCAGCTTCGGCATCATCACGTCGGTGAGAATCACATCCGGCGGATGGGCGCGCGCTGAGAGGAGCGCAGCCTCGCCATCCGCCACGGCCTCCACCGCCCAGTGTGGCTCCAGCAACCGCTGGACGTACTCGCGCATGTCGGTGTTGTCGTCCGCCAGGAGGACCCGCTCCCTCGCCGCGCCTGACGGCTGAGCCACCGCGTCCGCGCGCTGCGGCGACCAGCGGAGCGCCTCCTCCACGAACGCCTCCGCCCCCTTCACCCGCGCAGCGTCACCCGCGACGCCAAGACGTTCCTCCGGCAGGTGCGCGGCCCCCTTCGGAAGGGTGACGGTGAAGGTGGTACCGACGCCCAGCTGGCTCTCGGCGCGGATTTCGCCGCCGTGCATCTTCGTGAGCTCCTGCACGAGCGCCAGGCCAATGCCGGAACCTTCGTGGGTCCTGGCGCGAGTTCCTTCCACGCGGTGGAAGCGCTCGAAGAGCCGGGGCACCTCCGCGGCAGGCACGCCCACGCCCGTGTCCTTCACCCGCAGGACGACGCTGTCTTCCACGGAGCGCAGCGAGACCTCGATGCCACCCTCGAACGTGAACTTCAGCGCGTTGGACAAGAGGTTGAGGACCACCTTCTCCCAGAGATCCCGGTCGACGTAGACCGGCTCCGCGAGGGGTGGACAGTCGACGGTCAGCGTCAGCCCCGCGCGCTCGACCGCGGAGCGGAAGACGCTGGCGAGATCCCTCGTGAGCTCGGCAAGCTCCACCGGCGCATACACCGCCTGAAATCGGCCCGCCTCGATGCGGGAGAAGTCGAGGAGGTTGTTGACCAGCTTCTGAAGCCGGACGGCGTTGCGATGCAACAATTCCAGCTGAGGCCGCTGGCCCTCCGCCAGCGCTCCGTGCGTCCCAGAGAGCAGGTCCTCCGTGGGCCCCAGCATCAGGGTCAGCGGCGTTCGGAACTCGTGGCTGACATTGCTGAAGAAGAGCGTCTTGGCCTTGTCCAGCTCCGTCAGCGCCTCCGCCCGCTTGCGCTCCTGCTCGTAGGCCGTGGCCGAGGACAACGCCATGGCGACATGGGACGCCACCCGCTCAGCGAATTGTTTGTATTCATCGTCGACGGCGCGGCGCGGGCTGGCGCCGAGGACGAGAAACCCCGCCGGAGGCCCGCCGCCGCCGGTGACGATGGGCACGATGAGCGCTTCGCGCGGCGGCTCCGGCCAGGCCCCTCCGGGAAGGTTTCGTTCGTGCAGGTCCTTGACCGTCAGAATCTTCCCGGTGGCGCGCGCCACGTCGAACGGCCAGACCGCAGGTCCGTTGAAGGGGAGGTGTTCCGGCGCGGCGCTGCTCCCGGCAGTGAGGCCCGCGCACCCCGCCAGCCGCGCGCGCGACGCGTCTTCAACGAGGTAGAGCGCGCAGAACGGCACGTCGTGCTGCGCCCGGGCCAGGCTCGCCGCGGCGAGCTGACAGACCTCGTCGGCGGAGCGCGCGGCGACCACGCGCTCGCTGAGCTCGCGAAGCACGCCGCTGCGACGCTCGCTGATGACCCGGTAGGTCGTCTCGATGACGGCGTTGAAGACGCCGCCCACGTGACCGCGCTCATCGCGGATGGGGGTGAACGTGAAGTTGAAGTAGCACTCCTCCGTGTAGCCGTGGCGGTGCATCAAGAGGAGGCTGTCTTCCGAATAGGTGGACTCCCCCTTGGTCATCACCTGCTGGAAGAGCGGCTCGATGGCGTCCCAGATCTCCGGCCATACATCCTTCGCGGCGCGCCCGAGCGCCCAGGGATGCTTCGCGCCGAGGATGGGGCTCCACGCGTCGTTGTAGAGCAGCGCGAGCTGCGGCCCCCAGTAGATGGCGATGGGGAAGCGAGACCCGACGCAGATGCTCAGCGCGGAGCGCAGGCTCTGCGGCCAGTCTTGCTCCGGCCCCAGCAGCGTCTTGCCCCACTCCATCGCGGCCATCAGACCCGGGAGCTCCCCGATGCCGTCGAACATGAAAGGCCGCGGGCGCGCTGGAGAGGTCATCACTTTGGAGTCGGCGGACAGTAGCGGAAGAGTGTGCGGACACGTACCTCAGTTCTCGAATCCACAAGCAATCGACAGCTTGCTCCCTCTTGTTCCCACAACCGGTTCCGTCGTACTTCGAACACACGAATCCGATGAATCTCGTCGAGGAACGTTGGTGAATCTGCAGCGGGTGCGTACGGGTAGGCGAGTTGTCGACAGCCTGCCCACTGACCGGTGTTGTGGACAACCAGGAGGGGTGAATGAGCGAAGAGCGGGACGATCTCCGGAGTCTGAAGCAGGTCGATCAGCGGCTCAGCTTCATGGGTTGGGAGTGCCGCGACGAGCGTGTGGTTGACGCCATCGAGGCCTGCAAAGAGATCCTCCACGATGGAGACGACTCGAAGGTCACCGAGGCCATCGCCGCGCTGGAGGACGTCGTCGCGCTGTGCGAGCTCCGGCTCGGCCGACTCAAGGCCTTTGCGACGGCCCGCTGATGCACCGCGGGTAGAGGCGTCAGCGGAATGTTGAAGACGCTGCCGCTGCTGGCCCTCTGCTTCGGCGTGGGAGTGCTGCTCAGGCGCCTGCGCGCGCTCCCCGCCAACGCCAGCGAGGTCCTCAACACCCTCATCCTTCACGTCTTGCTCCCGGCGGTCATCCTCCGGGCGCTCCACACGCTCACGTTCCAGCCCCAGCTCCTGCTCGCGGCCGGGATGATGTGGGCGGTCTTCGCCGTCGCCTGGATCCTCTTCAGCGCCTGGCGCCGAAGAGGCTTGGAGCCCGGTCGGGCAGGCGCGCTCATCCTCACCGCGGGCTTCTGCAACACGGCCTACCTCGGGCTCCCGATGGTGGAGGGGTTGTTGGGTCCGCAGGCGCTCCCCATCGCGGTGGTGGTCGACCAGCTCGGCTCTTTCCTGGCCGTGTCCACCGTCGGCGTCGCCTTCGCGACGGCAGCGCGCGGCGGGGCCATCACGAAGGCGGCGCTGCTCCGCCGCGTGGCGCTCTTTCCGCCGTTCATCGCGCTTGTGGTCGCCCTGCTCTCTCGCCCCTTCGCCTACCCCGCTCTGCTCTCCGCCGTACTGGACCGGCTGGCGGACCTCATGACGCCGCTGGCCCTCATCTCTGTGGGCTTCCAGCTGGAGCTGCGAGCGATGAGCGGCCGCGCCGCGCCACTGGTCGCCGGGCTCGTCTACAAGCTCGCGCTCGCACCCGCGCTCACCTTCGCCATCCTCTATGGCCTGGGCGTGAGGGGCCTGCTCCTCGAAGTGGCCGTGCTCCAGGCAGCGATGGCCCCGATGGTCACTGGAGCCATCCTCGCCACCGACGCGAAGCAGGATCCACCGCTGGCCACCCTGCTCCTCGGCGTGGGAATCCCTCTCTCCTTCCTCACGGTGCCAGCCATCGCGTGGCTCCTGGCAAAAATGGGGACAGGCTCCTTTCTCCCCTGAGCAGCGCGAGGTCCGACCCGCTACTCGCTCCTCACGCAGCGGAAGCCAAAGAAGTCCTCGGCGGTCGGAAGGCGGAAGCCACTGCGGAAGGTGGCCCGGGCGACGAAAAAGTTGTACTTCCACGACCCGCCTCGCACGACGTGCTTCTCTCCCTCCGCAGGCCCCTTGGGATCCTTCTCCGGCGACCGCGCGTAGTAGCCCTCGTCGTACCAATCCGAGGTCCACTCCGCGACGTTGCCAGACATCCCGCGGATGCCGGTGGGCGTCACGTCGAGCTTCCGCTCGCCCACGGGTTGGCGGTGACCCGGGTTGATGCGTTCGCAGCTCCGGTCCGCGGAGCACCAGTGCTTGCCTTCGCACGCGGTGAGCGCAGGAAACCCGGCGAAGTTTGCGGCCTGGCAGCTGGGCTCGTTCCCCCAGGCGTAGAGCCGCCCGTCGGCGCCGCGCACCGCGTACTCCCACTCCGCCTCCGTGGGGAGCCGCTTCTTCTGCGCCCGGCAATACGCCTCCGCGTCGGTCCACGTCACCTGCACGACGGGAAGTTGGGGGCTGTCCACGGGAGCCTCATCGCGCGCCGCCTCCAGCTTGCGGCAGGCGCCCGCGGCGACACACGCTTGATACGCGCCCTGGGTCACCTCATCCCGGTCGATTGAAAACGACGAGAGGCACACGCGGTGGACAGGCCGTTCGTCTACATCGCCCGCGACGTAGCCCATCTGAAAGCAGCCCGCGTCCAGGCGCACCATGTCACCGCTCGCCGGGGCGCCGGCGGGCGGCACGAAGCTCCGCGCCCGCCGAATGACCTCCACCCTGGCATCCGCCGCCGGGTCGATTTGAAGCTCAAACCGCCCGTTCGGCTGCTGCTCGCTGACGTGCACCCAGAGGTCCGTGTCCAGCACGTGCGCGACGAACTCATACGTGGACGGCGGCAACCCGGCGACGCGCACCGTGAACACCCCGCGGCTGCCGTCAGCGCGCGCGAACGTCATCGGCGTGTTGGTGATCTCCTTCCACGTCCTCGGCACCAGGCGGCCCCAGTGCAGGTCCACCCGCGTGCCGGGGTCTCCCTCCAGCGGCCGGTCGTACTGAAGCACCAGCTCCAGCTGTGGCGCCTCGCCCGCCTTGAGCTCCGTGTAGGCCGGCCCCAGCGAAACAGCGGATTGCACCACCGGCTTCGCGGCCGGCGTGCTGCTGCCACGATGGCCGTGGCAGGCGGCAAGCATCGACAAGACCATGGACAAGAGCAGGGCTCTCATGGGGGAGGCTCTCTTCAGAACAGCGTGTAGATGAAGGGAGACGCAGCGGCGGAGACCGCCATCGCCGCGCCGAGGAGAAGGAGGATGAGCAGCAGCGGCAGAAGCCAGTAGCGCTTGTGGGCCTTGGCGAAGCCGACAAACTCGCGGAGCAACCTGCCGAGGAAACGAAACCGTCCGAAGGCTTTCAATCGAGCTCTCTCCTGAGCTCATCCTCGGGGCGCAGCGGCGGCTGGCAGGGCTTGTCGAGGATGAAGGGTCCGAGGACCAGGTGGTCAATCCCGCTGTGCAGGAAGCATCGGCACGCGTCCTCGGGCGTGCAGACGATGGGTTCTCCGCGAACGTTGAAGCTGGTGTTGATCAACGCGGGACAGCCGGTGAGCGACTCGAAGGCCTTCAGCAGAGAATGAAACCGCGGGTTCTCCGAGCGGCTCACCGTCTGGACGCGCGCGGTGTAGTCCACGTGCGTGATGGCCGGCAGCGTGGAGCGCACCTGGTTGACCCGCGCGGTCACGTCAAGCTCGCGGGCGTCCTCCGTCGCCGGCGTCCGCAGCTCCTCGCGCACCGGAGCGACGAGCAACATATAAGGTGAAGCCGCGTTGAGCTCGAACAGCTCACTGGCCCGCTCCTCGAGACATGCGGGCGCGAACGGCCGGAAGCTCTCGCGGAACTTCGTCTTGAGGTTCATCACCGACTGAAGCCGCGGCGACCGCGGGTCTCCCACGATGGAACGGTTGCCGAGCGCGCGCGGGCCGAATTCCATCCGCCCCTGAAACAGCGCCACCACCTTCTCTCCGGCGATGAGCTGCGCCACCTCGTCTGCCCAGCGGTCCTCGGTCACTTCCCGGTAGCGATAGCCGCGCGCGTCCAGGTACTCGCGGATCTGCTCCGCGTCGAACGAAGGGCCGAGCAACGCCCCCCTCATCCCGTCGCGGTCCGCAGCCGGCACCCGCGGCGCGCCGTGAATCTGATGGTGCACGAACAGCGCGGCGCCCAGGGCAGAACCGGAGTCTCCCGCCGCGGGCTGAACCCAGAGCTTCTCGAACACGTCCTCGCGCAGGAGCTTGCCGTTGGCGACGCAGTTGAGCGCCACGCCGCCCGACATGCAGAGCGAACGCTTCCCGGTGAGCTCACGCGCATGCCGCGCCATCCTGAGCACCACCTCCTCGGTGACCTGCTGGATGGAGCTGGCCACATCCATGTCTCGAGCGGTCAGCGGCGCCTCTGGCTTCCGCGGAGGCCCTCCGAAGAGGTCGCAGAACCTCTCCGTCACCATCACCTCGTCATCGAGGTAGCCGAAGTAGTCCGTGTTCAACCGGAAGGAGCCGTCCGCCTTGAGATCAATCAGCTGATCGCGGATCCGGTCCGCGTAGCGGGGCGTGCCATACGGCGCCAACCCCATCAACTTGTACTCGCCAGAGTTCACGCGAAAGCCGGCGTAGTAGGTGAACGCGGAGTACAGCAGCCCCAGCGAGTGCGGGAAACGGAGCTCCCAGCGGCGCTCAATCCGGTTGCCCTCCCCCACCGCGAGCGCGGTCGTCGTCCACTCCCCCACGCCGTCCAGCGTCAGGATGGCGGCGTCTGCAAACGGCGAAGGGAAGAACGCGCTGGCGGCGTGCGACTCGTGGTGCTCCAGGAAATACAACTTCCCCTTCAGCTCCACGCCGAGCGCGTCCAGCTGCCCCTCGATGTCCGGCTGAATCCACAGCCGCTCGCGCAGCCAGAGCGGCAGGGACCGATGGAGCATCTTCAGCCCGCGCGGCGCCACGCCCAGCTGCGTCTCCAGAATCCGGTGAAACTTGAGCAGCGGCTTGTCGTAGAAGGCCACCGCGTCGACCTGGCCAGCGCCCGCCTCCGCCATGCAGTAGCGGATGGCCTGCGCCGGGAACCCCGCGTCGAACTTCTTGCGCGTGAAGCGCTCCTCCTGCGCGGCCGCGACAATGACCCCGTCCTCGACCAGGCAGGCCGCGGCGTCGTGGTAGTAGCAGCTGATCCCGAGAATCCGGCTCAATACATCCTCTCCGGATCTCCGGCCGGCTCGGCCTTGCGCCAGTAGCTCCCCGCAGCGCGGTCCAGCGAGCGCTCCAGCCGGTCCCGCTTGCCCCTGCTGAAGAGCACCCCCGCGGGCACAAACACCAGTACGTGCACCGCCGTGACCAGCACCCCGCTCACCGCGCGGGACAGCGCGAGCGCCAGCCACTCGCTGGCGCGGTCAACCCCCGCTCCCGCGCGCGGCGAGAACGCCGTCAGGCCCAGCGAGAAGAGCGCGAGGGTCAGCGGAAGGAGCGCCCAGCCCGGATGACCTCGCCACGCGAGCACGCCGGCGCCCACGGCCATCGCCACCGTCCGCAGCGCAGTCCGCCGCCACAGCGCGCGCTTGCGACGGGCAGCCTCCGCCTCGCGAACGGCGCCCTTCCAATCCCAGATGGCTGCAGACGGCTTGCGAACGACCATGCTCAGGGACCAACAGCCGGCGAGCCCGGGCGCGCCAGCACGTTCTTCGCCTCCAGAAACGCGGCCACCTGCTCCGCCGCGGTCTGATTCCCCGGGCCCGTCCAATGAAACCCGGAGCCGGGATACTTCGCGACGCCGGTGAAGGTGAAGTTGGGCACCCCGGCCTTGTCCAGGTGGGCGACCAACTTCCGGTGCAGGTCAATGAGCTGGGCCCGCGTGTAGTACTCGAAGCCCGGGTTCCCGTTCTCCGGGTACAGCTCCAGGTCCGTGAACGCGACGGCCAACCGCGCACCCTTGGATTCGACGTACGCCTTCATCGCGTCCAGCAGCTCCGGAGTCACGTCCGGCACCTTCGTGACCGGCTGGAGGTATCGCCGATACAAGTCCTCTCCAAGCCCGACCAGCTGACTGGAGAACAGGGTTGGGTATTGCGGGTGGTAGTAATTGATGGACTTGGGGACCGGCACGCCGCGCAGGTCCAGCGCGCCATCCTTCATCACAAAATAGGGTTTGTAATAGCCGACGTACCGGACGTCCGCCGTGTTGTCGTCGATATCGTTTTGCGTGGTGAAGACCAGGAGCACCACGTCCGGCACGTAGTCGTCGAACACGTCCTTCAGCAGCACCAGCTGCTGATCCGTCCCGTAGCCGCTGACGCCGAGGTTGACGACCTCCCAGTCCGGCACCAGCGGCTTGAGCCGCTCCGTGAACCGCTGGTCCGCCTCGCAGTCAAAGCCCCAGACGAACGAGTCGCCGATGACCGCCAGCCGCGGCTTCTGCTTTGCGCCGTGTTCGATGTCCCTGAAGCCGCGCGCGTTGTGCTGGACAGGGACGTCAATGAAGCCGTGATGGACGCCGCCCTGCCCCTCTTTCGGGAACCAGCCCAGCCGGGCGTCGTAGCGATACAACGTGTTGCGCTCATCCACCCAGGGACGGGCGTAGAGCGATCCGGCGCGCACCGCACGCACCACCGCTTCACAGATCCCCAGCGCGACGAAGGTGGAGATAAAAACAAGCGAGACTTTGAGCCCCAGGGCCCTGGCTGATGTCACTGCAACTCCCATCCTTCGAAGGGTGGTCCGAGGGATTCGAGCTCACGCGACAATTCGCACTGACAGGGCTGTTGTACGCGCAAAGGCTCGACGATCCGCGGCGCACCCCAACAGACCTGAGCGTTCGAAGTCAAGCCAGCGGCCGGTGGAGCGATTGGACATCAGCGCCGAGCATTGGATAAACCTCCCCGCCCTCGCGTTCACCTCGAATGATTGTTCCTTCGCTGCTCCTCTTCGCCCTCAGCTCCACCGCCGTCGCGGCGCAGCCCGAGGAGCCACTGCGACCGGCGCTCACCCGCCTGTCCCTGCTGCTTCGCCAGGACCTGGTGAGCGAGGATGAGCTGTCGAGCGCGGGCGCTGCCCTCCAGCGCGGCGAGCCCCCGCGCGACGTCTACGAGGCGCACGTCCAGAAGTGGTTGACCGGACGCGCGCTCGCACGCGTGCTGGATCCCCTGCTGATTCCCTATGGGCCGCCGCGCGTAGACCGCATGTTCCTGCGCCTTCAGCGTTCCAGCAGCACGTCCGCCTACTACCTGCCGGAGGCCGAGGGACAGGAGGGATGCCCACCGGCCGAGCGCGTGCAAGTGCGCCCCTGGTGGAGCGCGACCGAGGTCTCCGTCTGCCGCAAGAGCTACCGCCCCGAGGTGTCTTTCGACGACATGGGCTACTGCGCCGGGCGCCCGGAGCCGCGCTTGCGCCAGCCCGCGCGCGCCAGCTGCGGCTGCGGACCGTTTCTCCTTGCTTGCCTCCCACCCCAAGCTGAAGCACAGGCGGTGGAGCGCGCCCTGAACGACGGCCTGTATCAGGAGGTGATGCAGACCGCGGTGGAGCTCCTCTCCCGCGGCGCGGGCTACGACGCGCTGCTCACCACCACCGAGACGTGGCAGACCGGCGCGGTCCGGTTCCTGTATCGACGGCGCGAGTGGCTGGGCGAGCTTGAGCGCACCGGCTACACGCCCACCCTTGCGCAGCGCCTGGCGCGAGAGCTGGATGCGGTGGACCTGGATGCCCCCGGGGCGTGGGTGACGCGCACCGGCGTGTACGAGCGGGCCGGGCTCTTTGTCAGCACGCCGCTGAACGAAACGGCGTACCCCACGCACCGCGTGGCCATGAAGGAGCTGCTCAAGAACTTTTTGTGCAACACCTTCAGCTCTGTCGAGGTCACCAGCCACGCGCTACTCACCGCGGCCCCGGACTCGAGCGACCTGCGCGCCTTCCGCGACCTGGGCGACACCCAGATGAGCCGCGCGCCTGCTTGCCAGGGCTGTCACAAGCCACTGGACCACGGCGCCGCCTTCCTCGCCGGTCTCAAGACGCCGCTCTACGGCGCTTCGCCCTCGGGCACCTCGATGAAGGGCCGGCTGTACATCCACGGCGCGGAGGACCTGCGCGGAGAGGGCGAAGGCTTTGCCGACCTGGGCCGGTTGGTGACCCAGCAGCCGGAGTTCGACACCTGCGCTGTCACCCAGCTGGTCGCTTCGCTCGTCCACCGCGCACCCTCCTCGTTTGACGCGGGCGAGCGCGCCTTGCTGGACCGCTGGGCCCGTGAGTTCAAGCAGCAGGGCCGAGGCGTGAAGTGGCTGCTGCACGCAGCGCTCTTGAGCGACCGCTTCGTCCCTCCGCTCTCCGGGCTGCAGGCGCCATGACGGCCCTCGCGACGGTGGCGCTGAGCCTTGGCCTCGCGGCGAGCCCGGACCCGGCTGTCATCCACCGCCTCATTGATTCGCAGTGCCGCAGCTGCCACGGCGCGGAGCAGCCGCCGGATCTCCCCGCGCTGCCGCTGCAGCAGGAGCGCGCCGCCGACTGGGCGCGCGTGGCGCACATGCTTCGGACCGGGCAGATGCCGCCGCCCGAGGAAGACCGGAAGATGCCTCCAACCGCCGAAGCGCGGGCCGAGCGGGCGCAGCTGCGCGTGGCAGTGGAGGCCTGGCTCGGCGGCGCTGCGCCGGCTCCCAGCCGGACCACCAACGTCACTTTCGACGAGTGGCTCCACGTCGTGGACCGCTGGGTCGCGCGGGTGACGCAGCGGCCCGGCTTCGCGCGCAGGTCCACCGCCGCCACACTCCTGGATCAATCCGACGACGGCGTGGTGTTCGCCGGAGACCCGACGCAGATCCGCCCCTCGTACAGGGCGGTGATGAACCAGATTGCCGAGGAGGCCTGCCGCGAGGTGCTGGAGGCCGGCGCCCTGACTCAAGGGCTGGCGGACCGCGCGAACCGGCCGTCGCTGGCCGCCCGGCTCTTCCAGAGCCTCCACCGACAGGCGCCGACCGCGCGCGAGCTGGAGCGCCTCACCGCGCTCTGGGCCACGCTGGACCCGGTCGCTCCGGGAGCGGAGTCCTACGTCGCGCTGTGCAGCAGCCAGCTTGCCGGGGCGCGCCTCCTCTTCTCCCCGGGAGGCACCTGATGCGCCGGCGCGACGTCCTGCTGGGGACCGCCGCGGTGTCGGCCGCCGCGCTGGCGAAAGGCACCGCGCTCGCCCCGCGCTACCAGGTCCTCATCGTCCTCGCAGGCGGCGTGGACAGCGTCCTTACGGTGGATCCCAAGGACGTGTCCCGGGTACGCGGGAAGATTGACACCGGTTACACCGCGGCCGAGCGCATTCAGGGCAAACGCCGGCTCTTCGGGCCGCTGATGGGCCCGCTCGCCCGCCACGATGAGCGGCTGGCCCTCGTGCACGGCGTCCGGATGGACACCGTGAGCCACGAGACGGCCATGAACCGCATCGACTTTCACTGGCAGGACCGGCGGCCTCTGGGGCTGGCCCTCGGCCGGGAGCTGCTGGGGACGGCGCCGCTGCCGCACCTCGCGCTCTGCCAGTGGCCGATGGCGCAGTCACCCGCGGCAGACGTGTACTCGCCCACGCTGCGCAACCTCGGGAAGCTCCACCCGCGGCCGGCGTGGCGCGCAGCGGTGGAGGCGCATCAGCAGGCGGAGCTGGAGGCGCGGCTCGCGGAGGATCCTGAAGCGCTGGCCCGCCACACCGCGGACCTGCGCTCCGCCGCGGTCCTGGAGCAGCTGCTCACCACGGCGCCCCGCACCTCCCCGTTCAAGGATCCCCAGCTGGGCAACCGGCTCCACCTCGCCCTGCACGCGCTCAGGACCAACGCGGCGCGCTTCATCACCGTCACGCTGGACATGCTCTGGTTCGACTCGCACACCGACAACCTGAACCTCCAGCGAAAGCGCATCCCACCTGCCTACGCGGACCTCGCCACTTTTCTGGACCTCCTCGTTCAGACGCGCAACGCGCATGGCCGGTTGATTGACCAGACCACGGTTGTCATTGGCAGCGAGCTCGGCCGCTACCCCAAGCTCAACGCGGTGCAGGGGAAGGACCACTGGCCGGAGAACAGCTGGATGCTCTTAGGCCGAGGCATCCGCGGCGGCGTGACGCTGGGGCAGACTTCAGAGTCTTTGGTAGGCGCCCGGGTGGACTTCCGCAGCGGACGGACGGACTCGCAGCAGGCGCGGCCCGTCTTCATCAACTCCATCTTCGCCACCCTGGCGCAGCTCACCGGGGGAGACCCGAAGGCGAGCGGCTACGCGCCGGACGACGCGCTGACCGGCATCCTCGCCTGAGCCTCTGAGTCCGCCGCTGCCGCCGGCGGGCCTCCCACGAGCGAGCGCAGCCACTTCCCGGAGGCGATGCGGCGGCCGAAGAGCACGGCCTTGACGACCTCATCCGCCAGCGCCGCCGAGTACACGACGTACACCGGCAGCTTGAAGTAGAGGCCCGCCAGCGCGGCGAGGGGAATGCCGACCAGCCACATGCTCCCCACCGTGCTGACCAGGAGGAAGCGCGTGTCGCCGCCGCTTCGCAGCACGCCCACCGCGGCGATGAGGTTGAACACCCGAAGGCCGAGCGCGCCGGCGATGACGTAGAGGACGATGCGGGCTTCGTCAGACGCCGTGGCGCCGAAGACCGCCAGCACGCGCTGGTCGAGCAGGTACACGCCCGCGCCGAAGACAACGGCCGACAACGGTCCCAGCAGCAGCAGCCGGCGGGCGTGGCTGCGCGCCACATCCAGGCGCCCCAACCCCAGCTCGCTGCCCACCACGATGGCGGTGGCGGTGCCCACACCGACGAAGACGTCGATGCAGATGTATTCGATAGGCGCCAGCTGCCCCATCGTCGCCAGGGACGAGGTCCCCATGCGCGCGTAGACGAGGAAGTAGGTGAAGAGGCCGAAGGCCCAGACGAACTCGTTCACCACCAGCGGCCACGCGGTGTGCAGCACGCGGCGCAGCATGCCGCTGGCCTGGCGCAGGAGCCCCAGGCCCGGCGCGGCGACGCTGCGTAACAGGTGCAGCCCGCCCACCAGGATGGCGCACTCCACTGCCTTGGAGAGGCTGGTCGCGATGGCCGCGCCCTCCAGGCCCCAGCGCGGCATCCCCAGGCGTCCGAAGATGAGGCCGTAGTTGAGCGCGGTGTTCAGCGCGATGCCGGCGAAGCTCGCCACCAGGGGGAGCTTCACGCCACCCACCGCGCGTGAGCCGGCCGCGGCGACGAACGTGATGGCCGCGAGCGGGTACGTGAGCGCGGTGAGCCGAAGCACGCTGGCCCCGGCCTCGACCAGGAGGGGATCCGGCGACAGCAGCTGCATCACGGCGCGCGGGAAGGCGACCGCAATGAGGGTGACGGGCAGGATGACGGCGGCGGAGATCCACAGCCCCGCGCCCACCGCGCCCCGGACGGTCGCCGCGTCCTTCTGCGCCCAGGCCTGGACGCAGAAGATGGAGATGCCGCTGCCCAGCGCGCCCAGCACCAGGGCCAGCACCATGAAGACCCGGCTGGAGAGGGAGGCGGCGCCCACTGCCACCTCGCCCAGCTCGCTCACCATCACAACGTCCACCAGCTGGAAGCTGGAGGAGAGCACGTGCTGCGCCGAGATGGGCACGGCCAGGCCCAGCACCGTGGCGAGGAGCGAGCGCGACGCGGTCTCCGAGCCGGAGGCGCTCATCCCTTCTCGCCAGGGCGCGGGGCCTTGAAGAGGTCCTTGAACTCTCCCCGCTCCTTCATGCGCTGGTAGTTCCACTCCCAGGGCGCCTCCTGGAGGCGCGCGGGGCCGTTTCGGGCGTCGACGTACAGTCCCGGCTGCTTCAGGAAGTGGCTGTAGATCATCAGCCGGCGCGGCAGTCCGGAGACGTTGGCGCGCGAGCTGTGGGCGATCATCGAGTGCCACATGACGATGGAGCCCGCGGGGATGAGCACGTCGTGCCCGGCGTCGAGGTCCAGGAGCCCTGGACGAACCTGGCGGCCGTAGTCCGTGCGGGAGTGCTCCCGGTGCTCCCGGTGGCTGCCCGGCCAGACGCGCAGCGGCCCGGACTCCGGTGTGCAGTCGTCCAGCGCGATGGCGGACGAGACCAGGCTCGGCGGGTAGCCCTGGTCCCGGTAATAGGCCCAGTCGGTGTGCACGACGAACCGGTCGTCGATGTTTTCGCACTCCAGGCCCGCCACCGGGGCCGGCAGCGGCTGCTTGTAGGTGATCTTCTCCTCCATCAGGCCCGCAGGCCCGCCCAGCACGCCCTCCACCGGGACCGTCAGGCGCGGGTCCTGGCCGATCTGCGAGAACACCAGCGAGAGGTCGGTGACCGGCTGGATTCGCCGGATGATCTGCGGGCCACCCGGGCGCTGCGTGATGTTGAGCCGCCGGCTCTGCCGCTTGTTCGCCAGCGATGAGTTGATGATGAGCTCCAGCAGCTCATCCGCCGCGCCGCGCATCTGCTGCACCTCGGACCGGCTGAAGACCTCCGGCAGCACGAGGTAGCCGTTGTCCTGATAGAAGCGCGCGTTCTCTGCGGTGAAGCCGGTCACGTCGTCTCCGCTCTGTTGCCGAGGATGGAGGTGTAGAGCGCCTCGTACCGCTCGGCCATGCGACGGTTGGTCCGCCGCTGGGCCTGCCCGGCGCCGGCCTCTCGCAGCGCGTCCACCTGCGCCGGGGCGGTCTCCAGCAGCTGTGCCATCTGCCGGATGGCCTCCGCCAAAGCGGGCGCGTCGCTCGGCGTGAAGAGGCGCCCAAAGCCGCCGGGCTCGCGCAGGTCCACGATGACGTCCTTGAGCCCTCCCGTGCGCGAGGCGACCGGGATGGCGCCCATTGCCATCGCCTCCAGCTGAACCAGCCCGAACGGCTCATACCTCGAGGGGATGACTGCGAAGTCCACCGCCGCCAGCACCTCGCGCACGCGCTCCGACGGCACGTGCTGGTTCACGAAGCGCACCCGCTGCGGGTCCGCCTCGGCCAGCCGCTGCACCAGCCGCGTGCACTCCACCTCGCCCTCGCCCACGAACAGGAAGTTCACGTCGCCCAGCCCGCGCGCAAACGCGTCCGACAGGACGTCAATCCCCTTCTGCTCTCCGTCCATCCGGCCGACGTAAGCGAAGGTCGGCCGCGGCGCCAACCCCAGGCTCTCCAGCAGCCGCGCCCGCCGCGCCGCCCGTCCCGCGGTGACGCCCTCGCCCTGCCCATAGCGGAACAGCTCCGTGTCCACGCCGTTTTCGATGACGAGCGACCGCTTCGCTGCTGCGAAGGCCGCCGCGTTCTCTTCCTGGTACGAGGCGCTGACCGTGGTCACCACGTCGACCAGGCTCAAGGCCACCCACTCCGCGAAGGACGCGGGCGGTTCGTCGTAGTGCAGCCGGTGCACCGTCATCACCGTGGGGAGCTTTGCCATCCGCGCGGCGTAGAGGCACTTGTAGCCGAACACATCCTGCAGGTGGATGAGGTCCACCTCGAGGCGCGGGAGCAGCTCCGCCAACCGTTCGCCGTACTCGTCGAACTTCTTGATTCCGACGTACGGCGCGGGCTCCGGGTAGATGCAGTCGTTGTTCAGCACCGCGTTGTCCAGCAGCCAGATTTCGACGCCGTCTTCGAAGTACACGTCCGCGGTCACATGCGACAGCACGTGCTGCTTGATCCGCTTCCACGGCGGCTGGCTGCCGGAGCGCGGGAGGACGACCACCGGCTGGTAGTCCGACTTCTTCAAGGCGCGGCACAGGCCCGTCACCGCCATCGCCAGGCCGCCGTTCTTGAGAGGGCCGTACTCGAAGGTGAGGATGAGCACGCGCTTCGGACTCTTGGACATCAGGCTGCCACTCCCAGCTGTGCGAGGAGCGACGCCAGCGGCGGCTCCGAGAAGTCCTTCACGACCAGCTCCGCGCCGGCCTCCCGCAGGACGTTGGGCGCGTGCGCCCGGGAGATCCCCACCGTGCGGATGTGCGCGCCGCGCGCGGACACCACCCCCGACGGGGAGTCTTCGAAGGCCAGGGCCTCCTCCGCGCGGAGGCCCAGGCGCTGCAGCCCCAGCGCGTACGGCGCGGGGTCCGGCTTGCCGCGCGGGGTCTCCTGGGCCACCACCAGCTGCTCAAACGCGGAGGTCACCCCGAGCGCCGCGAGCACATGAACCGCGTTCTCCCGCGGGGCATTCGTGACCAGGCCCACCTTCAGACCGCGCGCCTTGCAGAGCGCCAGCAGGGCGGACAGCCCGGCGATCTCCGTCAGCCGAGCCGCGAGCGTCCGGTAGGCAATCTCCTTTCCGTCGGCGAGCGCGTCCACCTCAGCCGCGCCCAGGTCTGGGAGAAATCCACGGATGATGTCCGGGTTCCCGCGGCCGCTGATCTGCCGGTGGTAGTCCTGCTCTTCGAGCGCCACGCCGTGCGCCGCCAGGCTCTGGCGCCAGGCGATGAAGTGCAGCGGGTCCGTGTCTGCGAGGGTCCCGTCGAGATCAAAGAGCATCCCCCGGACGAAAGGGGCGGTCACGCGGCCACCTTCGCTTCCCGGTGCTCGCCGTCCAGCCGCTGGATGGCCGCCTCCAACGGGCCCTCCGGAAGGTCGGACGGCCGCTCCAGGAACCGGGCGCTCCCGATGGCGTCAGGCAGCACGAAGTTGAGCTGGCCGCCGCGGTGGAGCACCACGTCCTCCAGGCTCTCGCGGCAGCGCGCCGGCGTCAGCGCGTCGCAGTAGGTGGGCAACCCTACGTTGCGCAGCAGCCGCACCACCCGGTCGCGCTCCGCCTTCGCGAGCACGCCGAGCTCCTCCGCGAGGGTGACGGTCAACGCCAGGTCGATGGCCACCGCCGCGCCGTGGTGCAGCGTGAAGGAGGAGGCCTGCTCCAGGCTGGGGCTGAAGGTGTGGCCCAAATCCACCAACCGCTGGTAGCTCAGGTTCTCGTACGGGTTGGCGCCCAGCTCCTCGAGCATCCGCTTGGCCGCGAGGTGGATGATCCGCCGGCCCTCGTCGCGCGGCGCGCTGAAGCGGGTAGCGGTGAGCTCTGCGTGGTGGCGCTCCACCAGGTCGAACAAGCCGCGGTCCCGCACCAGCGCCATCTTGATGATCTCCGCGAAGCCGAACGCGAAGTACGGCCGGGGGAGCGTGCTCAAGAACGCCGGGTCGATGTACACGGCCTCCGGCGGGAAGAAGCAGCCCAGATAGCTCTTCTTGCCGTTGAAGTTGACTGCACCCTTGAGGCCGATGCCGGCGTCAATCTGGCCGATGAGCGTGGTGGGCACGCGTACGCAGCCCACGCCCCGACGGATCATGGACGCCGCCACGGAGACGATGTCTGTACAGACGCCGCCACCCAGGCCCACCAGCAACCCGTTGCGGTCCAGCTGGCGCTTGATCGCCGTCTGGCAGACGACCTCCAGCTCCCGGAGCGACTTCTGTTCTTCGCTGCACGGCAGCACCAGCACGGTCGCGTCCAGCGCCCGCCGCTGGATGAGGTGCTCCACCGCCGCGCCATAGAACGCGAAGACTGTCGGCGTTGTCACGATCAGTGAGCGCCGCTTCTGGAGGTGTTTGCCGAGCGCGCCCCCTTCAGGGCTGAGCACGTCCTCGGTGAGCTGCAGCCCGTAGCCGCGATCCACCTGGCATCGGATGCTGTGGATCTCCCCGTCGGGGTTGTGGCTCCTCGACATTCTCCTCAGCTCCATGGCCCCGGGGTGGATGCGTCAAACACAAATGTGGGCGACCTGCCGACATATGCCAGAAATGGCCAAGCCAGAGCAAACGGCCGGGGCTTCAGGCGACGCGAACGTCCACCACCACCAGCTTCATTTCCGCGGGGCCGTCATTGATCAGAGCGTGCGTCCCCCCCGGACGGTTGATGATGACGTCGCCGGGTCCCACGGCCATCGACTCGCCATCCACGCGCATGTGGCCCCGGCCTTCGATGATGACGTAGGTCTCCTCGTCACCGGTGCCGTGCGCATGCTCGCCAATGTCCGCGCCAGGCGGGACGATGACCAGGTCAATCCAGTTGCAGGCAGAGCCGGTGGCGGACTCCGCCACCCGCCGGGACTGGATGGGCGCGGCGCCGCCGTGCGCGTGCGAGGTGTGAAACAAGCCGTCCGCGAAGGCGAACCGGGTTCGTTGGGTCATTGCGACATCTCCTGATGCTCTCTCCACAGCTGCTGCGCCGCCCCGCCCGCCACATCCGGGGGCACCAGCGGGTCCTTTGCCAGCACGCGCTCCAGGCCCTCGAGCGAGGGCGCGGCGAGCACGGCCATGCACTCGCGCTCGTGCGCTTCAAAGCGTTCGAGCCAGCGGGCGGCCGGCGCAGGCGGCGGCGGCGCGCGCAGCGGCTCCAGCCGGTCGGCGAAGACGCGCGCGCGTACCTCCCGCACCAGCCCGTCCGGCTCCGGGAGGTTGACCACCTCGGTCCGGCCATCGTTCGCCGCGAGCGCCGCGAGAAAAGGCACCACCGACAGCGGATACCATTCCATGTATCGCTGGCCGAGGCTGGGCGGCGGCTTCGCCGGGTGCGCCCTGAGCTCCTCGATGGCTTGATCTCTCAAGCCAGACAGAAATTCTGCGCGCCCCGCGGCGCTCGCGGGCGCCGAGAGCAGGTTGAAATATTTCAGCGGGAGGGCGCCAAGCGCACGCAGCTGCGTGGGCGGAATGCCGTTCAGCTCGCCCTCCCCCTCCGCGAGCGACGGCAGCACGTCCGCGCCGTCGACCGAGACATCGTGCAAGAAGCCGCGGTGGTTCAGCCCCGAGTAGCTCCAGGAGAGCCGCTCCGGCGCAAGCCGCAGCCGGCGCGCGGCGAATTCCAGCGTCACGCGCGGCAGCTCGCACAGGCCCAGGCAACGCCGGACGTGGCGCGACAACAGGCTGGTGGTGAGGCTCAACGGGTTTGTCAGGTTGAGCACCCACGCGTCCGGGCACTGCGCCGCCAGCGCCTGCCCCAGCGCCCGCAGCTGCGGCGCGGTCCTCAGCGCGCACTGCAGCGCGGCCAGGCCCAGCGTCTCGTCGCTGTGGACCTGGAAGCGCGCGGCAAGCCTTTCGCCCTCCCCTCGCCCCTCCAGCCCGCCATACCGGACCTGGTGCAGCACGACAGCCGCGCCCTCCAGCGCGCGGTCGCGCGAAGAGGTGCTGCGCACCGTCCAGCCGAGGGGCGAGAGCCGGGCCTCCGCGTGGCGCTGGAGGACGCAGAGCGCGTCCGCCGACCGTCCCTGGAGCACCAGCTCGTACGGAGGCAGGGCGGCGCCCGCGTCAACTGCGGCCTGCACGAAGCCGGCGGTGAACGGCGAGCTCCCCCCCAGGATGGACAGGACCGGCCGGGCCTTCATCGCGCCGCTCCCAGCGCCAGCTCCGCATAGCGGCCCGCGCCGGTCAGCCCCGCCGCGTCCTCAAGTCGGGCCAACGTGATGGCCTGGTCCCAGTCCAACCCCTGGTCCCACGCGCTCTGGGCGGCAGCGGCGGCCAGCTCCCTCCGGTAGCGCTCGCCGAGCGCCATCGCGAAGCCGCCGATGATGACGAAGCGCTCGGTGCCGACGGCGACGTGGATGAACGCCAGCGCCCGGGCCACGTGCGCCGCGGCGTCACGGATCAGCGAGACGACCCACGGGTCGCCGTCGCGGAACGCTGCCACCAGTCGCGGGTTGTCCAGCGCCTGCGCGTCCTCGCGCACCGCGGGCCAGAGGCAGGACGCCCGGACTTCAGGCCCGCCCAGCCGCACCTGCCGCTGAGCGCGCGCCAGCACGCCCCGCCCGGAGGCCACCGTCGCCAGGTGCCCCTGGCCGCCGCAGTCGCACGTCGCCGCGTCCGGCGACCAGTCTGCGCGCCAGTGGCCCACCTCGCCGCCTTTGCCCAGTGGCCCCACGGCGGCCCGTCCCTCCACGAAGACCTTGTGCCCTATCCCGGAGCTCACGGTGAGGATGCAGAAGTCCGGGCCCACCTCGTGGACGTACCGGTAGCCGGCGGCGGTCACGTCGTTGAGGATCAGCACGCGCGCGCCGGGGAACACCTGTTCGAGCGCGCCCTGGAGCGCGAAGGGCCCCGCGTCTCGGTCGCCAAAGACGGTGGGGCAGCCCAGAATCCAGCCGTCCGGGCGCACCGGCCCGGGCAGCGCGGCGCTCACCACCGCCGGCGGCCGGTCCCCGAGGAGCGCGCGCCCCATTGCCTTCATCTGGGCGAACAGGCGCTCGCGCAGCTGGTCGCAGCTGTCCCCGGGAAAGGTCCAGGCGTTCGGCGTGGGCTCGGTCAGCTCGGCGACGAGGGCGCGGGCTTCGAGGGAATAGACGCCTGCGCGAAGGCTTGTACCCCCCACGTCGAACACCAGCGCGTCACGGCAAGGCTGCTGCACCTGCGACTCCGTCCTTCAGAAAGGCCGGGCACCCTAGCACTGTCCGCCGTCAGGCGCTTGTCGCCGCTGAATACCCGCCTGCCGCGCATCCGGGCTAAGGGAACACCCATGGACAGGCGACTCCTTGTGACGACCTTCGTGAGCGTTTTTCTGGCGGAGCTGGGTGACAAGACGCAGCTGGCGACGCTGAGCTTCGCCGCGGGCGCAGCATCCAAGTGGTCCGTCTTCATCGGCTCCGCCGCTGCGCTGGTGGCGACGTCCGCCATTGCGGTGCTGGCAGGCGAAGCGGTCAGCCGCTTCGTCTCCCCGACAATGCTCCGCCGTCTGGCGGGCGTGGCCTTCGTGGCGATAGGGCTGTGGACGCTCTGGGCGTCGCGGAGCTCGGCCTAGCGTGCTCGCTTGACCTGCTCCGCGGGCTGGGCGAGCGTGCGCGCCGTGAACGGACTGCTCATCGCGCTGGAGGGGATTGACGGCGCGGGAAAGACCACCCAGGCGCAGCTGCTGATGGCGGCCCTCAAGGCCTGGGGGCACGACGTGCTCTGCACCAAGGAGCCGACCAACGGTCAGTGGGGACGCCGGCTTCGGGAGTCCGCTACCACCGGCCGGCTGGCGCCAGACGCGGAGCTGGAGCTCTTCATCAAGGACCGGCGCGAGCATGTGGAGCTCGAGCTGGCCCCCTCCCTGGCCGCCGGTAAGGTCGTCCTCATCGACCGCTACTACTTCTCCACCGTGGCGTATCAGGGCGCGCGCGGGATGGATCCCGCCCAGCTGCTGGCGATAAACGAAGCGTTCGCGCCGCCTCCGGATCTCCTGGTGCTGCTGGAGGTCGTGCCTCGCGTGGGGCTCGAGCGCATTGCCAAGCGCGGGGACAAGGCCAACGCTTTCGAAGCCGAATCTTCGCTGGAGGCCGTGGCGCGGGTCTTTCGAACTCTGGACTTCCCGTACCTCCTGCGGATTGACGCGAACCTCGCTCCGGACGCCATCACCCAGAAGATACTGGGCGCTCCGCAGCTGGCCCGGCTGCGTCCCTAAGAGGTCCCTACCGGACAGACGGATGGATCCGCGGACCGGCGTTCTTCGGGGCGGACCTGGAGGTAGGGTCCCGCCGAATGGAGCCTGTCGCCATCGCGCGGGACGCAGCCGCGCACCCGCACAGCGTGCAGTTCTACGAGGACGGGCCCTCGCTCATCGAGGTGGTGGCCGAGTTTGTCGGCGCCGGACTTCGCGGCGGGGCTCCTGCGGTGGTCATCGCCACCGAGGCGCACCGCAACACGCTGACCGCACGCCTGCGCGCCGACGGCATCGACGTGACCCGCGCCACCGCGCTGGGCGACCTCGTCCTCTTGGACGCTGAGCGCACGCTCTCCCGGTTCATGGTGGGTTCGCTGCCGGACCGCGGGCGCTTCCTCGCGCTGGCCGAGTCGCTCCTGATGCGCTGCGCCCGCCAGAGCAAGAGGACGCGCTGCTACGGCGAGATGGTGAATGTGCTCTGCGCTGCGGGGAACCCGGCGGGCGCTCACGCGCTCGAAGAGCTCTGGAATGAGCTCTCCGGCCTGCACGCCTTCAACCTCCTGTGCGGCTACGCGATGGCGCACTTCCAGAGCAGCGGGGACGCGGCGGCCTTCGAGCGCGTGTGCGGCGCGCACGGCCACGTCGTCCCCACCGAACGGTGGACCCGGCTGCCCTCTGCCGACGCGCGGCAGCGCGAGGTGTCCGCGCTCCAGCAGCGCGCGCAGGCGCTGCTCAGCGAGACCGCCGAACGCGAACGACTGGAGCGGGAGCTGCTGGGCGCGGGAGAAGTTCGGGACACGTTCATGTGCCTGGCGGGCCACGAGCTCAAGACGCCGCTCACCGCGCTGGCCCTCCAGATGCGTGAGCTGCTGATGCGCGCGTCGGACCCCAGCCTCCGGCAGCGGCTGGAGCGCGCGCAGCGGCAGACGAGCCGGCTCCTGCGACTGGCGGATGAGCTGCTCGACGTGTCGCGGCTGCACGCCGGGCGGTTGAAGCTGGAGCCGCAGCCGTGCGACCTCGCCGCCCTGACGCTGGCCGTCGTTGACCGCACCGCGGAGGCCGCCGGCCGCGCGGGGTGTCCGCTGCGCGTGGACGCGCCTACGCCGGTGCCAGGCCACTGGGATCCCTGGCGGCTGGAGCAGGTGGTGTCGAACCTTTTGGCCAACGCGCTCAAGTACGGCGCGGGCAAACCGGTGGAGCTTCGCGTCACCGTGGTAGAGCAGCGCGCGCGGCTGACCGTGACGGACGAGGGCGTGGGCATCCCGCTGGAGGACCAGGCGAGAATTTTCGAACGGTTCGAGCGCTCAGGAGGCGCGCGCCACTTCGGCGGCCTGGGGCTGGGCCTCTGGGTGGCGCGGCAGGTGGTGGACGCCCACCAGGGGACGCTGAGCGTCCGCAGCGCGCCGGGCGCGGGGGCCACGTTCACGCTGGAGCTGCCGTTCGCTTAGGTCTGGACGTCCATCCGGCGGCCAAGCCCGGTGAGCGTCACCCGCCGGGTCACCGAGTTCACCGCGTAGCTCGCCACGTAGTCGCCCTCTACCAGGAGCCCCGGGCGGACGCTGCGCGGGTCCATCTGCGCCCGGCTGCCCAGGTGCTCGGCCAGGTCCTCCAGGCCGCGGCGGATGGCGCCGAAGACCGCCGCCGGCACCACGCCGACCTGCGGCCACACGCCGGGCGCAATCTCCACGGCAAAGCTCTCTGGGGGTCCGTCGAGGCGGCGCATCGCCAGGCCTATTGCCATTCCCGTACCGGACGGCAAGTGCTGCAAGCTCAGGGGCTTGGTCTGCCGGCTCTCCGACGGGACAGCAGTTCTTACGGGCACCATTGGAGCTGTTTACTGCCCGAGCCATTTCAGCCCGTTCACCATCCCGGTGATGAGCAGCGCGTTCGTGAAGTCGATCAGGAACGCACCCACCAGCGGCACCACGATGTAGGCGCGCGGCGCAGGCCCGTGCTTCCCGGTGAGCTGCCCCATGCAGGCCAGCGCGTTGGCCGTGGTCCCGAGCATGAAGCCGCAGTAGCCGCCGGACATCACCGCGGCCTCGTAGTCGCGCCCCATCACCCGGAAGACGAGCAGGCAGAGCAGGCACACCAGGACCACCTGAACGGAGAGCAGGCCCAGGATGGGGAGCGCCAGGTGCGCCAGCTCCCACAGCTTCAGGGTGAGCATGGCCATGGAGATGAAGACGTAGAGGGAGACGTTGCCCACCGCTTCCACGTGCCGCTCCGACAGGCCGAACCAACCGGTGGCGTCATCCACGTTGCGCAGCAGGGACGCCACCAGCATTGCGCCGACGTAGTTGGGCAGGGTGATTCCCGCGCGCTCCACACCCGCGGAGATAAGCGTGCCCAGCCCCATCGCCACGGCGATGGCGACCAGCGTGTTGAACAACGGCGAATCCTCGGCGCTGGAGTCCGCCTGAGAGGGCCGGATGATCTCTCCAGAGACCTCCGCCTCCTGCACCAGTGCCGGCTGCACGCCCCTCGAGGTGGAGCGCAGCCCGTGCCGCTGCAGCAGCCGTCCGCCGATGAAGCCGCCGAGCAGCCCACCGGCGGTGATGCCGAACATCGCAGAGGCCACGCCCACCGTCGTCGCGCCCTTCACGCCCAGCGCCTCGAAATAGCCGCCGAAGGCGAACGCCGTAGAGGGCCCGCCGGTGAGCGCCACCGAGCCGGAGACAATGCCGATGAGCGGCGAGAGCCCAAGGGCGCGCGCCAACCCAATCCCCAGCACGTTCTGCAGCACCGCGCCCACCACGGCGAGGAGGAGGAACAGGGCGACCTGCGCCCCGCCCTTGCGCAGCAGCTTCAGGCTGGCCGTCATGCCGATGGTGGTGAAGAAGGCCACCTGCAGAATCCCGCGGAGCACCTCGTCCATCTCGAAGTTCACCACGCGGTCGCGCAGGCCCAGGGCGATGAGCGCGTAGAGCAGGCCGCCGACGATGGGCGCCGGGATGTTCAGCGCGTCCAGGAAGCGCAGCCGCCGCTTGATGAACACACCCACCGCCACGCCGAAGCACGCGAGGGCCAGCACCTGCACTGCATCCAGCTTCACCGTCGGGACGCTCATGGGGCGCGCACCCTACGGTTTTTTTGACAGCCGCGCCCGGCCGCCTCTAATGCGCGCCACAGGGCTGTCTCAGGCTGTAGCGAGCGTTTCAAGGCAGCGGGAGGAGTCCATGGAAGACGGCGGAGCGATGGCAGAGGTTGCGGTTCCGGTGGCAGCGGAGACCGCGGGCGGCCAGGTCGCCCAGGAGCTCGAGACGGTGTCCACGCACGTGCTGGTGGCTGAGGACCAGGTGACGAGGCTCCGCGAGCTCTCCCGCCGCACCCGCGTCGCGCAGAGCGAGTACCTCCGTGAAGCGGTGGACGACCTCCTCCGAAAGTACGGTGGCGAAGAGGAGAAGGCGTGAACGCCGCTTCCAAGCGCGCCCTTGCCACGACTGTTACGCGCCGCCCGGAGCTCCCCGCCGAGGGGCCGCTCAAGTTTGACTTCAACCTGTCCCTCGCCCCCCGAGGCGACGCACGCCCCGGCAAGGCCACTTCCATCAAGGAAGCCGTGCTGCGCTGGCTGGACGAGCAGCTCTAGCCTGGCCCCTGGAGAGCGATGGCGAACCTCCCCCGTTCGCCTCAAGCGTTGCGCCGTCAGGCGCCACCCCCGCTCGCCTCGAGCGTTGCGCCGTCAGGCACCACCCCCGCTCGCCTCGAGCGTTGCGCCGTCAGGCGCATAGTCGAGAGGTGGCGCAAACCCACGCACGGCACTTTGCCGGGTTGTTTCGAGCAGACCGAAGCGGCCCATGAGCCAAGCTCCGGGAGCACTGCCGACGTCTCGACTATGCGCCTGACGGCGCAACGCTCGACGCGAACGGGGAGCCGCACGCGCTTCGGCCACAACTCGACGCGAACGGGGAGCCGCACGCGCTTCGGCCACAACTACGCGCCGCTGCGCGGCGCTACGCTTGAGGTGAACGGGGGAGCAGTCCGCACGCTTTGAGTCCCGAGCGAATTGGGGGCAGGCGCCTCCGCGGCTTCGCCTTCCTTGCTCAACTTCCCGGCGAGGTCCGTGAACGACCGGCCGGACCGCCAGAGCAGGAAGAGCCCGAACACAATCTGCTGGGCAATCTGGATGAGCCACAGCACGTTGGCGAAGGCGATGCCGCTGGTCTCGCCCACTTCCTTGGCGACGAAGAGCGAGATGCCCGCGCCCACGGCCAGCTGGAAGGTCCCCGCGCTCCCGGGCGCGGCGGGGATCATCAGCCCCACCACCAGCACCGCGAGCACCACGTAGCCCTGAAACAGGGTCAGCGCCAACGGCACGCACGCCGCGCTGGCGCCGGTACAGCTGAACGCGTTCGCCAGGAGCGACATCCCGGCGCCGTTGAGAATCCAGTAGCCCGCGGTGAAGAGCACGAACAAGGCCAGCTGGCCGGGGGAAGGCAGCGCACGCGTGGCACCCACAAAGCGGTCCACCACGTCCGCCACCTTGTCGGCCACCGAGGGCGAGAGGGCGCCGAACGTGGTGCGGATAAGCTTGACCGCCACGCGCTGCTTCCAGGCCGCGAAGAGCAGGAACGCCAGCCCGCCCCCGAACACGGCCAGCATCAGGTTCGCTCCCAGCTTGACCCGGCTCACCTCCGGGCTGTCGGTAGGGACGAAGAAGAGCAGCGCGCGCAACAGCACCGCGATGATGATGCCGTCGACGATGCGTTCGATGACCACGCTGGTCATGGCGGCGCTGCGACGGATGCCGCTGCGCTGGGCGATGAGGAAGGGCCTGGCGAACTCACCCAGCCGGAAGGGCAGGACGATGAGCATCATGAAGCCGATGCCGGAGGCCTCATTCAGCGCGCGAAACGGCACCTTCTCCAGGCCGGAGAGATAGGCCCCCCAGCGCAGCGTCCGGCAGAGGTGCACGCCGAAGAGGAGCGCCAGGTACGGGATGAGCCAGAGGTAGTTCGCCTCTTTGAGGCTCACCCACATGCCGCGCCAGTTCACGTCCTTGAAGGTCCACCAGAAGCAGACCGCGGTGACCGCCAGGCTGAGGAAGAGTTTGAGAGCTCGCTTCACCCGACGCGGTATAGCCGCGAACGGCAGGCTCAGGAAAGCAACTCGCCTCGGAGCAGGGCCCTGGGTTGGGCGCCCATGAGCGCCTCCAGGGCAGCCTCCCCTGCCTGGCTGCGCAGCTCGGCGAGCGACCGGCCCACCCACTCCCGGGCGCCCACCGGCGCGTGCAGGTCCGTGGCGCCCACCGCGTAAAGCCCCTGGGACAAGAAGCCCCGGGACAGCTTCCTCGCCGCCGGCCCGTACCGGCCGATGAGCGCGCCGATGTCCAGCTGGAGGTAAGCACCGGCGTTGACGACCTCGGCGGCGCGGCCCTTCCGTTCAAACTCCAGGCAGCGCTCCGGGTGGGCGATGAGCGGGGTAATCCCCTTGAGCTTCATCCGAAAGATGATCTCCGACAGCGCCGGCAGCGGAGAGGTGTACGGCGCTTCAACCAGGACGCAGGCGCCCGCGCCCAGCCCGCGGAGCCGGGGCGTCCCCACGCTCGGCAGGAAGTCCTCCTCGAGGAAGAAGTTCTCCGCGTTGGGATGCAGCGCCAGCGGGACGCCCTGGGCCGCGAAGAGCGCCCGCACCTCCTCCAGCCGCGCGAGGGCCGCCTGGGCCGTGGCGCCGGGGTATTCGCCGCGGGCGTGCGGGCTGGGGGCCACGTCGCTGAACCCCAGGTCCACCAGCGCCCGGGCCATCTCCAGCGTGTCCTCCGGCGTCTTCGCCCCGTCGTCGAGGCCGTACAGCAGGTGGCAGTGAAGGTCGCAGTACCCCGTGCCCAAGTCAGCTCCGCTCGCTGTTCACATCCCCTTCGACTTCAGGGAGCTCATCTTCGCGCTCGTCCGAAGGCGCGTCCGGGACGCGGTACTCCTCTTCCAGCCATTTGCCCAGGTCCACCTGCCGGCAGCGCTGGGAACAGAACGGATAGCCGCGGTTCTGCGCGCGAGGGAGGACAGGCTTGTGGCAAACAGGGCAACCGGGGCCGGTGGAGCTGGACATGACATCCCTCAAATTGCCCCAACCCGCCTCCATTGTCTCGCGGCGCAGAGTGCGAAAGCATGCGGGCATGCTGCGCACCGCCCTGCTCCCTACCCTCGCGGCCCTGCTGGCGGTCTCCGCCTGCCGGGACGGTGGCATCCAGCGGCGCAAGGAAGACATCATCCCGGAGCCCGCGTGCGGAGACGGCAAGGTCGACAGCGGCGAGGAGTGCGACGGCGCGGCCCTGGCGGGCGCGAGCTGCCAAACGCGCGGCTTTGACACCGGCGCGCTCAGCTGCGACGGGCAATGCAAGTACGTCACCTCCGGCTGCGTGAAGCTCTGCGGGAACGGCCGGATTGATCCGGGCGAGGAGTGCGACGGCGCGCTCGGTCCGCTGACCTGCGCCACCTTCGGGTACAAGCGCTGCGGGACGGACTGCAAGGTGAACAGCAGCCGGTGCGTGAGCACGCCGTACGGCACCAGCCCCTCTGTGCAGCTGGCGCGCGGCGGGGTGTCCATCATCGCGGACCTGGAACCGAAGGGCGCGGGTGACCTCGTCGTCGCGGTGCCAGAGCCCTCCGACGCCCGCATCACCACGCTGCGCTACACGGTGGCGATGGGCTTCGTCGCCGGCTCGCCGCTCAAGTTCCTGGATCAATTTCCGGCCCTGCCCATTGCAGCGGATCTCAACGGGGACGGGCAGCTGGACGTGGCCACGGTGGACAGCGACGGCACGGCGGACCGTTACCGCTATGTCCCGGGAGAGAACCGCTACGCGCCCGAGGCCCTCCAGGGACCGCTGGATGCGGGCGGCAGCTGCCTGGCCGCGGGCTGGGTGGGCGCGGGGAAGGTGGACGCCGTCGCCGGCGCGGATCTCGTCGCGTTCGGCTGCCCGACGTCGCTGGTCCCGCTGCAGGCGGAGGCCTTCCTCGTCTTCCGCGGCGGCGCGTCTCCGGTGCCAGTGCAGACGGTGAGTCGCGCGGGCATCGTCGCGGCAACGCTGGGCGACCTGGACGGGGACTCGTTGCTGGACGTGCTGTACGTCACGCAGGGTTCGGCGGAGCTCAAGGTGCTCAGGTCCACGCCACCGGGTTTCACCGACGGCACGCCGCTGCCTCTGCCCTTCGTGCCGGTGGCGCTGGCCGCCGCGGACTTCGACCGGGATGGCGATTTGGATCTCGTAGCCGCCAGCGCCAGCCAGGTGCAGGTGCTGGAGAACACCGGCTCGGCGTTCGCGGCGCGGCCCACTTACCCCGCGGTCACCAGCGCGCTGTGCCTGCTTGCCGCGGATCTGGATCTCGACGGCCGGATGGACGTGGCGTGGCTGGAGGCGGGCAAGGTGTCGGTGCGGCGAAACACCGGGGACTTCCTCTTCGCCACCTACGACCTGACGACGGCTGCGGGCGCGCCGCTCTCCTTGAGCGCGGGAGACCTGGACGAGGATGGAGACCCGGAGCTGGTGGCCACCACCGGCGTGCCCGGACAGGCCACGACCGGCTTCGTCTTCCTCAACAAGGTTCAATGACCCGACAGGGGCGTGCGTGAAAGCCATCCGGATCACCCACCGCGGCGGGCCCGAGGTCCTCCGCCTGGTCGACGTCCCTTCCCCCGTCCCTGCGCCGACGGAGGTGCGCGTGGCGGTGCGCGCGTTCGGTCTGAACCGCGCGGACCTCCTCCAGTGCATGGGCCTCTACCCGCCGCCGCCGGACGCGCCGCAGGACATCCCGGGGCTGGAGTACGCGGGAGAGATTGCCGCGGTGGGCGCGCAGGTGCGGCGCTGGCGGGTGGGCGACCGCGTGATGGGGCTGGTGGGCGGCGGCGCGTTCGCGCAGGAGCTGGTGACGCACGAGCGGGAGGCCATCCCCGCGCCGCCCGGGTTGAGCTTCGCGCAGGTGGCCGCGCTCCCCGAGGCCTACTGCACCGCGTTCGACGCGCTGGTCCTCCAGGGAGACCTGCGCTCCGGAGAGCAGGTGCTCATCCATGCGCTGGCCAGCGGCGTGGGGACGGCGGCCGCGCAGCTGTGCGCCGCGCTGGGAGCCACCGCGCTGGGCACCGTCCGCAGTGCGGCGAAGGCGGACGCCTGCCGTTCTCTCGGGGCTGCACACGTGCTGGTCTGCGCGCCAAAGGACCCGTCGTTCGCGGCCGAGGTCCGAAGGCTCACCGACGACCGCGGCGTGGACGTGGCGTTTGACCTGGTGGGCGCCAGCTACGCGGTGCAGACGCTGGAGGCGCTGGCACTCCAGGCGCGCTGGCTGCTGGTGGGGATGCTGGGCGGCGTGGAGACGACGCTGAACCTCGCGGGCCTGTTGCACAAGCGGGTGCGGCTGACCGGCACCGTGCTGCGCAGCCGGCCGCTCGAAGAGAAGATTCGGGTGGCCCAGGCCTTCGAGCGGCAGCTGCTGCCGCTCTTCGCGCGCGGCAAGCTGCGGCCCGTGCTGGACCGGACGCTGCCCGCGGAGCAGGTGCAGGACGCGCTGCAGGCGCTCGCGTCGAACGAGCCGGTGGGCAAGGTCGTCCTCACCTGGGCGTAACCTGGACGCCGCGCGGAATTCGTGGAACACACCGGCGTTCGCCAGTGAACCTTACGGAGGAGAACCATGGGCCGGGCCTTGGCTGCCGGGGTGGCGCTGTTCGCTTTGGGTGGAGCCGGTGTCGCGCGAGCGGATGTGTCTCGGCGCAAAGACGCGGTGGTGGAGGTCGTCCAGCGCGTGTCTCCGGCGGTGGTCTACATCGGCACCGAGCAGGTGGTGGAGGAGCGCTTCCGCTCAGGGATGGACCCCGTCTTCGAGCAGTTTTTCGGGATGGGGCGGGAGCGGCAGCGGCAGACGGTGCAGAGCCTGGGGTCGGGGGTCATCATCGACGCCGCGGGGCTCATCGTCACCAACGAGCACGTCATCCGCGGCGCCTCCGCCATCCACGTGGTACTCGCGGACGGCCGGCAGCTGGATGCCGACGTGATTGGCAGCGACGCGGACAATGACCTGGCGGTGCTCAAGGTCCAGGCGAAGGCGCCGCTGCCCGCGGCAAAGCTGGGGACGAGCGCGGACCTGATGATCGGCGAGAAGGTCATCGCCATCGGCAGCCCATTCGGGCTCAAGAAGACCGTGACGGTGGGCGTGGTCTCCGCCACCGGCCGGAGTGTCAAGGCGGACAACCGCGTCTTCAACGACTTCGTGCAGACCGACGCGTCCATCAACCCGGGCAACTCCGGCGGGCCGCTGCTCAACATCGACGGGGAGATCATCGGCATCAACTCCGCCATCTTCGCCAGCGCGCAGGGCATTGGCTTCGCCATCCCGGCCGACAAGGTCCGGCGGATCGTCGGCGAGCTCACGCAGTACGGAAAGGTCCGACCCGCGTGGGTCGGCCTGGAGACCCAGGAGCTCTCGTCGCAGCTGGCGCGGAGCCTGGGCTGGGACCGCAGCTACGGGGCGGTGGTGGCGAACGTGGAGCCGGGGAGCCCGGCAGAGCGGGCCGGGCTGCAGCGCGGAGACATCCTCGCGGAGGTGGGCGGCGGGCAGGTGGATGACGCGGAGGGTTTCGAGTCCCGCATGAAGGGGTTCACCGCGCGCGCGCCGTTCTCCGTCACCGTCTTCCGCGACGGCGCACTGCGGCAGCTGACCGTGACGCCGGTGGAGTTCCCCGCCCGGATGGCCGAGGGCCTGGCGTGGGACCGGCTGGGCCTCCGGGTCAAGGCGGGAGCGGGGGGCCTGGTCATCTCCTCGGTGCGCCCTGCTTCGCCCGCGGGGCGAATTGGGCTGGAGCCCGGGGACGTCATCCTTCGCCTGAACAATCAGCAGATGGCGAACATGGATGCGTTTCGCGAAGGCCTGCTCTCTTCCCGTTCGAGCAAGAGCGTCCTCCTGCTCGTCCGGCGAGGGAGGGCTGGGTACTATCTGACGCTCCCCTTTTGACGACCCGCCCACTGCCTCTACAGTTCGAACCGGATGCCCCCACGCCCGGTGCGTTATCAACCGCTTGGACCTGTCCTCGCCGGTGAAGGTTCCCGCGCGTTCCTCGGCCTCGAGGTCGCGCAGGACGGAGTCGCTCGGCCTGTCGTCCTCGTCTGGGCGCCGGACGAGGTGTTGAAGAGCCCGCAGCTGCTCCGGCAGATTCGACGCGAGACCGAGCACGCGGCCACGCTGGACCACCCGAACATCCTCAAGGTCCACGGCTTCGCCTCGGTCGACGAGGGGCACGCGCGGGTCACCGAGTTCGCGGATGGCGAGTCCCTCCGGCGGGTTCTGGAGACCGTGAAGGTGCTCCCCGCGCGCTACGCCGCCCGAGTGGTGGCGGACGCCGCCACCGGCGTGCACTTCGCGCACGTCGCCGGCAATGATGATGGTTCACCGCTGTTTCACGGGGACCTGCGGCCGGAGACGGTGATCGTCTCCTTCAAGGGCGTCACCAAAGTGTCGGGGTACGGTGCGCTCAGCGTGGCGCCGAGGGAGCACCAGGGTGGCGCGCTGGCCGGGCGCGAGCGGCACTGCGCGCCGGAGCAGATCATCGCCGGGCGCGAGGCGCTGCTGGCGCAGACCGACGTCTACCTGCTGGGGCTGATGCTGCACGAGTGCCTGGCGGGGAGCGTTGCGTTCGGCGCCGAGGCGGACTTCGAGCAGGCCGTGCTCACCGCGCCGCTGCCCGCGCTGCCAGAGGCGGAGGTGCCCGCGGCGCTGATGCGCGTGCTGGAGCGCGCGACCGCGAAGAAGGCCACCGAGCGCTATGCCACGCCGCTGGCGCTCCGCGAGGCCATCGAAGCGGCGATGGAGTCCCTGCCCTCTCACGAGGACTTCGCGGCGTATCTGCTTCAGCACTTCCCGGAGGCCCACCCTTCGCGCACCGCGCGGCGGCGCGAGATTGACGCGGGCATCGCGGACCACGCGCGGCGCCAGTGGGCCAACGCGGCGGCGCTCGGCAGCGCTGCGGTCCAGGCTGCGGCGGCGCCGGGTGCGTCTGCTGCGCCGGGTGCGTCGGCCGCGCCGGGTGCGTCGGCCGCGCCTGTCGCGTCTGCTGCGCCGGGTGCGTCGGCCGCGTCCGGGCCGTCACCCACCGTCATCGTCGAGCCGAGCGCCTTGGCTCCGCCTCCCGCGTCCCGGCCGAAGTGGACCGGCGAGGTGCGGCGCCCACCGCCGCCCGTCAAGCGCTCCACGCTCATCGTGGGCGCGGCGCTCATCCTCTCGGTCGTGGCGGTGGTCGTGGGCCGCCGGAGCCCGAAGCAGCCGCCTGCGCCGGTGGCACCTCCGATCGCCGCCGTTGTCCGCCCCGCTCCCCCGCCTGAGCCCATCCCTCCGCCCGCGCCCGTCGCCGCGGTGGCGGAGGTCGCCAAGCCCGTGGCCGTGGTGGTGGCCGACCCGTCCTCACTGGAGCTGGTGGTGGAGCCGAGCGTCGAGGTGACCATCGCCGGGAAGAGCTACGGGCGCAGCCCGGTGAGCGTGCCGCTGCCCGGCGGGCGGTACGTCGTGCAGCTGTCGGACAAGTCACGGGGCATCAACACCAGCCGCACGGTGACGGTGGGCGAAGCGGGCAAGACGCGCGAACGCGTCATGCTCAGCACCGGCTACGTCACGGTGAGCGCGCCAGAGGGCGCGGAGATCTTCATCGACGGCCGCCCGCGCGGGCGCGCCCCGCTGGCCCGTGAGCTCTCCGTCTACGAGGGCGGCCACAGCCTGCTGGTGATGGTGGGCAAGGCGAAGTGGCAGCAGGCCTTCTCCGTGCGCGACGGCGAACGGATGTACTTCAACGTCGAAGCGCAGTAGCGCGTAAGGGCGTTCGCGCCGTCAGGCGGATCCCCGGGCAGGCGCCTCCCCCGCTCGCCTCGAGGGGAAACCGGCTTTGGCCGGCCATTTCGTCGGAGGAACAGCTCTTCTCCGTCGGGCGCCTCCCCCGCTCGCCTCGAGGGGAAAACCGGCCCTGGCCGGCCATTTCGTCGGAGGAACAGCTCTTCTCAGTCCGGCGCCTCCCCCGCTCGCCTCGAGCGTTGCGCCGTCAGGCGCATAGTCGAGAGGTGGCGCAAACCCCACGCACGGCACTTTGCCGGGTTGTTTCGAGCAGACCGAAGCGGGCCCATGAGCCAAGCTTCGGGAGCACTGCCGCCTCTCGACTATGCGCCTGACGGCGCAACGCTCGAGGTGGGCAGAGCGCTAGAAGCCGGGGACGAGCATCCGGCTCATCCGCTGCGGCGCCAGAATTCCCTGCGCCCGCATCCAGATCTCCCCGCTCTCGCGCGCTCCGGCCAGCCTTGTGCGCCCGGCTGCGGCGAACAGGTGCAACTGCGCCGCGTCCGCCAGCGTGACGCCCTCGGCCAGCAGCTGCAGCGCGAGGGCCTGCTGCCCCTCCACCTGCGCCGCCCCGGCGCTCACCAGCGCGGCCACGGCGGTGGCCCAGGGCATCCGCTCCGCCCGCAGCGCCTTCGCGTCCCGCCGCGCGCTGCGCAGAAGCTGGGCCCGCCGCGCCCCTGACGCGTCCTGCGCCGCGGCCAGCGCGCAGCGCGCCTTGAGGTGCACCGCTTCAATCCGCACGTTCTGAATCCGCAGCAGGAGCGACGCCTTGAGGTCCGGCCAGAGCGCCTCCACCCGCTGCTGCGCCGCCGCGCCGTCGCCGAGGTAGAGGTCGACCATCGTCCGCGCCAGTGCCGCCCAGTAGTGCTGGAACTGGAAGCCCTGGTTGGACCACTCGCGCATGGAGCGCTCTACCTCTGCGATGGCGGCGTGCGGCTCGTCGGCGACCAGAAGGCTCACGTTGCTCAAGCCGCTGCGCAGGCTGGTCACCGCGTAGAGGTCTCCGCGCTCCTGCGCCTGGGCGGAGAGCCGCGGCACCCGGCGGCAGAGCTCCGCCACGTCGCCCAGGTAGAAGAGCGACCAGAGGCAGATGAGCTGCGCGCTGGCCGCCTCCCACGCTACGCCGCGGGCGAGGTCGCGGAAAATCTGCTCCGCCTCGTCCGCCAGCGCCCGCGCCTTGCCGAACTGGCCCACCAGGAAGGCGGTCAACCCTTCGACGAAGCGCGTGAGCGCGCGCGTCTGGGGGTTGCCGGTCTCCTCCGCCAGCGCCCGCGCCCGCTGGACGAGGGCCACGGCCCGCGCGTGGTTCCGGGCGCCGGCGGTGCCCACGAACGCCGCCTCCGCCGCGAGCGCCCGGGCAATGCGCACCGGCTCGCCGGCGGCCAGCGCGAGGAGCAGGTGCTTGGTCTGGAACGACGCCCCGCGGATGGGGTCCACCATCGCCAGCCCCACCGCGCCCGTCCAGCAGACGTCCACCCGGGTGAGCTCCTCGGCGGAGACCTGCGTCTCGTCGCGCCGGACGAAGTCCAGCCCGCGCAGGGACAGGCGCAGCCGCCGCCGCGCCAACGTGAGGAGCGCCGTCATCGGCGTGCTGGGCAGGTGCATCCCCACCGCGGACAGCACGGTCCCCAGCGCGGCCAGCCCCTGGTCGATGTGGCCGCTGCGCAGCAGCTGCTCGGCGGCGCGCCGCTGCAGCTCCAGGGTTTCGGCCGCGCGCAGCTTGGGACCGGGCGCGCTCTGCGCCGCGCTCACTACCGCCAGGTACGCGCCCGCCGCTTCCGCGCCGCGCCCCGCGTGGGCCAGCGCGTCCGCCACCGAAATGCCCAGGCTCACCCGCTCCGCGCCGTCCGGCGGCTGCAGCGCGAGCGCCTCCGCATAAAGCGCCGCCGCCCGGTCGAACGCCAGCGCGCCGGCTGCACGCTCCGCCGCCGCCTTCGCGTAGCGCGCCGCGCGCCGGGCGTCCCCGGCCTCCTTGAAGTGCAGCGCCAGCGCCTCCGGGTCCGGCCGGGTGCCCGCTTCCAGGGATTCGCCCAGGCGCAGGTGAAGCTGGGCGCGCGCGGCAGGTTCCAGCCGCCGGACCACCAGCTCGCGGATGCGGTCGTGGTAGGCGACCCAGCCCTCGGTGTCCAACAGCGGCGTCGCGCGTAAAAGGCGCAGCGCGCGCAGGCTGGCCACCCGGGCGCGAACATCCAGCTGCGGCGGCGCGGCGCCCTGCAGCGCGGCCAGCGGCAGCGGGCGCCCGGCCACCGCCACCAGCTCCAGCGCGCAGCGGTCCTCCTCGCTGAGGTGGGCGATGCGCTCTTGCAGCGCGCGCTCCAGCGTCAAGGGCGCCGGCGCGGGACCGGCGGCCACTTCGCGGGCGTGGCGCACCAGCACCTCCACCAGCAGCGGGCTGCCGCCGGACTCGCGCGCCAGCAGCTCCGCGCGCGAGGGGTCCTCCAGCTGGCTGCGCGCCAGGGCACGCGCGTCCTCCTCGGAGAGGGGCGGCAGCGTGAGCTCCCGCACCTGCACCGCGCCCTGCAGCGGCGCTCCGGGGCGCTGCGCCAGCTGCGCGCGAAGAGGCTCCACCGCGGCCGCGTCCTCGGACCGGAAGCTGGTGATGAGCAACAGCGGCGGCGCGTCCGGAGGGCGCAGGAGCTCCGCGAGGAGGGCCGCGCTGTCGGCGTCTCCCCACTGCAGGTCGTCGATGAAGAGCACCAAGGGGTGGCGGTCGGTCACCCGGGCGAAGAGCTCGCGCAGGGCGGCGAAGGCGCGGCGGCGCAGCTCCTGCGGGTCCGCCTGGTCCGACGTGCGCGGCCCGTCCGCAATCTCCCGCACCCGCCGCAGCACCGGGAAGATGCGCGCGAGCGCCAGCGCGTCCCGCGGCAGGCAGGCCTCCACCTCCGCGTTGGAGAGCCCCAGCAGGTAGCGGCACAGCGCGTCCACCAGGCTGTCCAACGCCTTGTAGGGCACCGACTCCTGCTCGTAGCAACGTCCGGAGAGCACCACCGCGGAAGAGGGCAGGCCCTTGAGGAAGCGCCGCACCAGCGCCGTCTTGCCGATGCCGCTGCTGCCCTCCACCAGCATCACGCAGCCGCGGCCCTGCTGCGTGAGGTCAAACGCGGCCGCCAGCTCCTTGAGCGCGGCCTCGCGCCCGACGAAGGAGGCGCGCACTCCGCTGCGCGGCAGCTCGGAGGCGCCCAGCGGGAGGGGCGTGGCCGGTTCATAGGGCGCGGCGGTCCCGAGGAGTCGGGCGCGGATTTCTTCCTCTGAAGGCCGGCGCTCCGGCGCGCGGCGCAGCAGGTCCACGCACAGCGCATTCAAGTCCGCCGGCACGTCCGGGCAGAGGTCCGCCGGCGCGGGCGGCTGCAGACTCTGCTTGTCGAGCAGCATCTGCATCGGGCTGCCCAGGAACGGCACGCGGCCGGTGAGCGCCTCGTAGAGCATGGCCCCCACGCTGTACCAGTCGCTGGCGGCGGAGAGCGCGCCCATCGCCGCCTGCTCCGGGGCCATGTACGCCGCGGTGCCCACCAGCTGCGGCTCGCTGCTGCTGGGCTGGGCAGAGGGTTCAGCCTCCGCCACCAGGCCGAAGTCCAGGAGCTTCACGCGGCCGCCGCGGTCCACCAGCACATTGGTGGGCTTGATGTCCCGGTGCAGCTTGCCCGCGGCGTGCAGTGCGCCCACCCCGTCCACCAGCTGCAGGAGCGCCGGCCGGAGGAGCGCAAGCTTCAGCGGCGCGGCGGCCTGCAGCTCCCGGAGCGAGGGCGGGTTGGCGCTGGTGGGCATCGTGGGCGCGTCACCGTCGCGGTCCAGGTCCAGGACCTGGGTGCCCGGCCGCACGTGGGCGATGAAGCCATCGCCGTCGATCAGCTCCATCGTGAAGAACCAGTCGCCGTCGGTGGAGACCAGCTCATAGAGCGTGACGAGGTTCGGGTGCACCACGTCCGCCAGGGCGCGGAACTCCTGCTTGAACCGGTAGAGCGACACCGCGTCCAGCGTCCGCAGCGTCTTGAGCGCGACGGGGACGCCGCGCTCCCGGTCATACGCGCGGTAGACGATGCCCATGCCGCCCGCGCCCAGCCTGCGCACGGCCACGTAGCGCTCATTGCCGCGGAAGTCGTCGGTGGCGAGCAGCATGGGGGGCTTGGCGCCCCACCGTACGCCAAATGAAACGGGTGTGGCGCTGCATTGCCACACCCCGGCGTTTGGCCGACTGCACCGCGTCCTCCTTCGGACTAGCGCTGAACGCGGCGACCACGCGTCCGCTGCGCGCGGTCAGGGGAATCTGCGAGTCGCCCAAGACCCAGCTGCGCGAGGGCGGCGGACCGCTGCTGCGGGAGCACGCTCATCCCGTCCTGCCGCACCCGCGCCGTCCATCTGTCTGTCCGGCTTGATGCCGAAGATGAGCGAGGGGAGGCCATGGCGATCACGCTCTCGTACAGGGCCGGGCCGTCTTGGACCGCAAGTCGAAGTTGATCGAGCCGTCGCGCGCGACAGACTGGTGGCCTTGAAATGGTGTGAGACCTGTTCTCCCTTTGGAGCTGGGCTGCCTTGCAGTCGTTGCATGCATTGGGAGTCATGCGTCAGTCCGATTGGTTGCGTCAAAATCAACTGGTTACTGAGATGGGCGTTTGCGTTTTGTTTGGGCGCAGCTCTGCGCAGGTTGTAGGCGCGAGACGACAGCTGATTCCGCGAGGTGACCGCAGCGCGTGGTGCTTGGATCTGGCCATGCGCTCAATCCTCTTCGCTGGTCTCGTCGCGGTGATGGGTTGTCAGGGTTCCACCGGTCCGCAAGGCCCGCCCGGAGAGCAAGGCGTGCAGGGGCCCACGGGAGTGACTGGCGCCGCTGGCGCTGCGGGCGCCACCGGTGCAGGAGGCGCAGACAGCGTCGTGGAGTACCGCGCCAAGACCACCATCAGCGGCGGGAACAGCCTGAGCACCATCGTGGACAGCGACACGTACTCGTTCTTCGGCGGGACAAGCCCGATGACCGTCTCCGCGGGAGAAGCGGTCTGGACCGTCGCCTCCGCGATGTTCGCTGGCACGAGCACCATCCCCTATCTCGCGCCCTGCCACCGCCCGCTGGACGGCGGAACGCCGGTGCTCGGGCCGGCGCTGCTGGGGGTCTCCGGCGCGGGACGGTCGCAGCTCACCGCGAGTCACGTCTTCCCGTTCAACGCGACGGACACGCGGCAGTTCGGGGTCTGCATGTCCACCTGCAAGTCGACCTGCGTGAGCAACGCAGCGAGCGTGGGCGAGTTCCAGGTCACCGCGCTCAAGTTCCGCGCGGACGGCGGGAGCTAGAAAAAAGCGGTGCGGCACGGCATTCCCGGTACCGTGCCGCACCTCGCGCAGCCGGAGTCGCGTATTGACCCCGGCGCACGTCAATAAGGACTGCATCAACGCACCAGCGAACCGGGAGGATCTGGTCTGCCTTCCCGATTCTCTGTGTGTCGACCTCGCGACAGCGTGTAGCAGCCGGCGTACCAGCGGATGCGCAGCGTCAAATCAGGTGAATTTCGACGCGCCGCGCGGCAGGGCTGACAAATTGTGCGGGCCCTTGCGCACGCCTGCTCCAAATGGCGCGGGGATTTGACCACCTGGCGCAAAACTGACGCCTACGCCGTGATGTTCGCTCGGCAGCGGTCAGCATGCGTTGCTGTGCAGTGGGCCCTGGGGGAGACGGGGAGCGACTTGGCGTTGGGCCGTGGCCCGTCGGAGCTGGCCCGAGCTCGGACCGCGGTGGAGTCGGTGCCCATCGTCCGCAGCAGCCAGTTGAGCCGCGCAGATGCAACCGTTCGTCGAGCAACCGACCCGCGGAGGCGGTTTCGTGCCCGTGCACGATTAAGTCGGCCTCTGCTTCCTCAAAATCGCCCTTTCTTTGGCGAGACGGACCTTCCAGCGAGAGAGCAGTACCCGATGGATGCCTTTGCTCGCGGCGAAGTCCGTCGTGTTGAGCTTGCTGTTTTCGAGCTCGTCGATGACCTTTCGCCACTTCGCTTTCGCGCGCTCTGAAACGCCGCCACGGAGTCGCTTCAGCCAACGGATATACAGCTTGTAGGGAAGCCCCTTGCGACGGCAGAACTCTGTCGCGCTGATACCGAGTGCGAGTTGTTCTTTGCAGAGCTTGTCCCAGTCGGCATTGCTGGGACGGGGGGCGAGGCGCCGGCGCCACTCGCAAAACGTCCGATGATTGATGCCTCGGGAGAAGCAGAACTCCTTGCTATCTACCTGCCCCCTGGATTGCTGCGCGACGAGCTTTGCCCAGTCCTCTTCGGTGCGCTGTGGCTGACCCTTCGCCTTCACTTCCTCGGAGTCAGCAACCTCCTGCGGACTGCGAGGGGACAGCGTGTAGTTCCAATCGCCGTGAAAGGCTTCGAGTTTGAGTGCCAGGTTCGCCATGGCGTCGGCACTCACCCTCTGTCCGAGCGGGTATTTGTCGGTATCGAGTTCTGAGTGAACTCGCAACCCTTTCGCCGTTCTCGTTCCCGAGATGAGGCACACCACCGTCTCGTACGAAATCAGTGGTCGGCCCCTCCAGTTGATGGTGATGAAGGAGAAGAGCCGGTGCTCAATCTTGTTCCATTTGCTTGTGCCCGGCGGGAAGTGGCTTACGTGAATGGTGAGCCGCAGCTTGTCCGCGAGTTTCTGGAGCTCCAGCTTCCACCGGCGAGAACGACTGCTATTGCTGCCTCCTCCATCCGCGGTCACGAAGAGCTCGGTCGCACCCGGGTAGGCGACCGACCCCATCAAATCCCACCACTTCGCCAGTGATCGCACTGCGAAGGTTGGTGTGTCGTGATCCATCCCGACGTTGACGTAACCGCTGTTGTTAGCGATGTCGTAGATGCCGTACGGAATGGCCTTCCCGACTGCGTCATCCGCGAAATTGTATGTGAGTACTTCGGTCGCCATTCCCTTCGGGTGCCACTCACGTCCAGCGTTGGCGTAGTTGCCAACGAGCTCCTTCTTCTTCGCGTCCACCGAAACGACCGGCACGCCGCGCGCCATGAAGTCCTTCGTTTTGGCGGCGATGTACTCGAATTGCGCGTTGCGGTCGGGGTGACTCGCCCCCTCTTTCACGCGAGAGGTTCCCTGCAGGCTGAATCCTTCCGCGTGCAGCAGCCCACACACCTTCTGCGCGCTGACAGGGCAGCCGGCGGCCGTGAGTTCACTCGCAATGATGCGAGTGCTCTTCAGCATCCAGAGCAGTGGCGACTCTGGATCGCCACGTGTCGAAGGCTCTACGAGCTCTGCCAGCTTGGCTTTGATTTCAGGGTTCTTCACTTCGATGCGAGGCCGGCCCGCTCCGCGTCGCCGGACGCGCACGAGGTCCGCTGGCGGTGACCCCGCGAGGACTTCATTCCGACCCTTCTGGACGGTGCCTTTAGCTATCCCCATCGCCCGCGCCACGATGGCAACTCCGCCGTGGCCCATCGCTGCGGCCTCTGCGCCGGCAAACAGGCGCCGCCCGCGCTCGTCGAGAGAGTGCTTCAGCAGCGAGTATCTCTGCGCAACCGGAGCGCCCCTGTCCACAGCGCCGACAGATCACGTCTTGGCGTGCCAGTCGATCAGAAACCGATCACTTAATTCCGTGACGGGCACTTCTTGGCGGTTTCGAGCGAGTTGCTCGACGAACGGTTGCATCTCGCGTGGCTGCGGGGCTCAAGGGGGCGTCACCTCCACCGCGGCCTCGAGCTCGGGCCAGCCACGCTGGGGCAGGGCGCCGGCCCAGCCGTCCCCCGTCTCCCCCAGGGATGTGCTGCATCGGTGCGCTCGCAGACGCTGCGGCACAACCATCCTCCGGCGGACCCTGAATCGCAGGCGGCTCTTGGCTCGGGCGTTCGCGACGCCGCATCTCCCTTTGCGATTGAGCCTGAACCCCGACCGAGCGCTAGGACCGGGCCGCGCCGCGCGGCCGGGTCAGCCCGTAGGCCTGAATCCGCGAGATGAGCGTCCGCCGCGAGATGCCGAGCAGCTTCGCCGCGCGCGTCTGGTTGCCGGCGCAGGTTTCCAGCGCCTCCTGGATGGCGCGGCGCTCGGCAGCCTCCACCTCAGCCTTGAGCCCGCTGCTGCCGTCCGCGGGCGTGAGCGGGGCGGCAGGCCGCTGTACAGGCCCCTTGCCCATCTTCTCCTCAGGCAGGTGCTCGGGCAGCAGCGCGTCGCCCTGGCAGAGCAGCACCGCGCGCTCCATCACGTTCTTGAGCTCCCGGATGTTGCCGGGCCACGCGTAGCTGCGCAGGAGCGCCAGCGTCGCCTCCGGCAGCTCAGGGGACTGGGCGCGGCCGTCGCGCAGGACCGCCTCGGCGATGAAGGCGCGCGCCAGCGGCTCTATCTCCGCCGCGCGCTCTCGCAGCGGCGGGATGGCCAGGCTGATGCCGTTGAGCCGGAAGAAGAGGTCCTGCCGGAACTGGCCCTTGGCCACCTCCGCTTCGAGGTCCCGATTCGTAGCGAAGATGAAGCGCGCGTCGATGGGCCGCGCGCGCAGTCCGCCGACGGGGAGGACCTGGCGCTCTTCGAGCACCCGCAGGAGCTTCACCTGAAGCGGCAGGGTGAGCTCGCCCACCTCGTCGATGAGGACGGTCCCGCCCTCCGCCGTCTCCAGCAGGCCCGGCTTGGAGCTGGTGGCGCCGGTGAACGCGCCCTTCTCGTAGCCGAACAGCTCCGACTCCAGGAGCGACTCGCTGATGGCGGCGCAGTTGAGCCGCAGGAACGGGCGGGCGGCGCGCGGAGACCTCCGGTGCAGCTCTCCCGCGAGCACCTCCTTGCCCACGCCCGTCTCGCCGAGGATGAGGACGTGGATGGCGCTTCGGGCCACGCGCTCCACCAGCCCGTGCAGCTTCTGCATCGCCAGGTCCCGGACCACCACCGGCGCGCCGAGCTCTCCGGGCCTGCGCGGGACCGTCGACTCCCGTTGCAGCACCAGCAGCGTTTCGCCCACCTCCACCGTGTCACCCGGCGCCAGCGCCAGCGCGCCGCCGGAGGTCAGCGGCCGGCCCCGCACGCGGGTGCCATTGGCGCTGCCCAGGTCTTCAATTCGCACGCTCTCCCCCACGTGCAGTGCAGCGTGCGAGCGCGAGATGGACGGGTCCTCGATGCGGACGTCCACGCCGTCTCCGCGGCCCACCACGACCTTGCCCTGCGCCGGGAGGACGTGGGTGGTGAAGGTCCGCTCTCCGAGCACCAGCAGACGCAGCGGCCCGTTGCCAGGGGGCAGGGCGGAGGAGGGCAGGCGCTTCGTTTCCAGCTCGGTGATGGGCAAGGCGGAGCGTTCTTAGCGGAGGGAGCCGCCCAGCTCCAAACCGCAACACTCGGTTCAGCGCTGGAGCGGCCCGGTCAGGAGCAAAGGCGAGAACAACTCAAGTCGGGTGCTTGGCTTTGTTCGATTCACTCTTTCGTCGCCCGGGAGGCGGCGGCCTCCAGCCACTTCTGCACAGCTTGCTGCGTTGGCTTTGGCACGCATCGGAGCTGCCCCACCCGGTCGAACAAAGTGGGTAGGTCCACCAGACCGGCTCCAATCAGCGCGCGGGCGAACTCCTTGTCCTTCTCACGCATGGCAACGAGCTTCGAGATGACCAAGTCGTGCTTCTCTACGCACCTGGCGCGTGCCGGCGAGGATGCACCCGGCGCAAATGGGACTTCCTATGACCAGGATGTTTGGGTCGCCGGAGATCTGCGCTGCCGCACGGAGCACATGCGCCAGTTGCGCCCGGGTCACGTGGTGGGCTCCTTGTGCACTGCACGCGAAAATCCGGCCAGAACCGCACGACGTTGCTCCTCGGAAAGCACCCCAGCAAAGGGCGTGTTCTGGCGTAACTCTCGCGACCTTGGCGAGCGGGACGTTAGCGCTTCAAGGACATCCTCAATCGGCCCATCGAGCAGGACCTGCCATTGCTGGAGCCACACCTTCGCGGAGCCCCGAGCCGATGAGCGGAGCATGCGTTCGAGATTCTCGCGGGCTCGGCTCAGAGCTACGTCTGAATCTTCCACCACCCGTGCCGCGACAGCGTGCGCAAGCCAAAGGCTGCGACGTTGATCGCGGGTGAGGCGAACACTGCCCGTTCGCATCGCCTAAATGTCATGGCGTGAGACGCGACGATGCTTCCCGACCACGCGATAGGGAAGGTGTCCTGCGTTGCAGAGGTCCACCACATGCTGACGAGAGGTGCCGAGCAGACGGGCCGCTTCTCCGGTCGTCAGCTGATCGGAACCCTCTGCCTGCGTGAGGACCTCCACGAACTTTGCACGCATGACGCAGATCTATTTCATCAAACGCAAAAAACGCAACCAGGCGTCGGTAGCTTTCGTTTTTTGGGTTTGCGAAGGTTGAGCAATGCGGTGGGCTGCTTGCCCACATCGCTCGGGAAAACTATGGGCCCTCCAGGATTCGAACCTGGGACCAATCGGTTATGAGCCGACAGCTCTGACCGCTGAGCTAAGGGCCCTTCGCACTGAGAAAGGCGGCGGCACTCTACCGCATTCGCTTCTTCGCGCTGCGCTTCGCCACAATCCGCAGGCCGGAGAAGCGGACGCCCTCTCGCATCAGCCGACGCTGCTGCTCCGCGGCCACCTGCGGCGCCAGCGTTCGGTTGGAGCGGACGACGCGCCACCACGGCAGGTCCACCGCGCGGTGCAGCACGCGGACGACCGCGCGTGCGGCGCCGGGCTTGCGCGCCAGCGCGGCGACTTCGCCGTAGGAACGGACCTTGCCGCGCGGGATGGCCTTGACCACCCGGAACACGGCGAGCTCGAAGGGGCTGGGGGCCAGGCGCAGCATGCGCCCGGCGTTCTACCTCAGCTCTCTACGAAGGACCGCAGCCGCTTCGAACGCGAGGGGTGGCGCAGCTTGCGCAGCGCCTTCGCCTCTATCTGCCGGATGCGCTCGCGGGTGACCTCGAAGTCCTGGCCGACCTCTTCCAGGGTGTGGTCGCTCTTCTCGCCGATGCCGAAGCGCATGCGGAGGACCTTCTCCTCGCGCGGCGTCAGCGTGGCCAGAACCTTCCGCGTCTGCTCCGCCAGGTTCATGTTGATGACCGCGTCGGCGGGCGAGACCAGCGTCTTGTCTTCGATGAAGTCGCCCAGGTGCGAGTCTTCTTCCTCGCCGATGGGGGTCTCCAACGAGATGGGCTCCTTGGCAATCTTGAGGACCTTGCGGACCTTGTCGAGCGGCAGCTCCATCTTCTCGGCGATCTCTTCGGGCGTGGGCTCCCGGCCGATCTCCTGGACCAGGTAGCGGCTGGTCCGGATGAGCTTGTTGATGGTTTCGATCATGTGCACCGGGATGCGGATGGTGCGCGCCTGATCGGCGATGGCTCGGGTGATGGCCTGGCGGATCCACCACGTGGCGTACGTGGAGAACTTGTAGCCGCGCTTGTACTCGAACTTGTCGACGGCCTTCATCAGGCCGATGTTGCCCTCCTGAATGAGGTCCAGGAACTGGAGGCCGCGGTTCGTGTACTTCTTCGCGATGGAGACCACGAGGCGCAGGTTCGCCTCCACCAGCTCGCTCTTCGCGCGCTCGGCCTTGCGCTCGCCAATCTGGATGGCTTCGTAGTTCCGGCGAAGCATGTCGACCGGGAGGTTGGCCTCCTCCTCGACGCGCTTGATCTTCCGGACCGCCATCCGCACGTCGCGGTCGAGCGCCTCCAACTGCTCGGGCATCAGGTTCAGCCGCTTCTGCAGCTTCTTGGCGCCCAGCGGGTTCTCCCGCGCCTCGCGCAGGGAGGGGCGAAGCTCGCGCATGGAGATGCCGTAGCCGCGCTCGTAGTCCCGCAGCTCCGACTCCGCCTTCTCAACGCGCTCGATGAGGCCGCGGAGGTTCAACACGATGCGGTCAATCTGCTTCTTGTTGAGCCGCATCTCCTCCAGCACTTCCATCATCTTGACCCGGATGTCCTTGACCTCCTGCCGGGTCTCCTTGCGCTTGACGTCCGTCACCTTCTTCTGCGCCGGGTTCTCCTCGAGCGCTTCGCAGTCCTTGGCGAACTTGCGGATCTTTTCGATCTGCTTGCAGATCTGCTCGATGCGGTTGAGCTCGCTCTGGTTGAGCTGCAGCTCGCCCGTCCCGCCGTCGGTGCCCTCGACGACCTCAGCCTCCTCGCCCTCCTCCTTCTGCGGCTCCTCGGGCGCGTCCTTCACCACCTCGCGGATCCGCAGCTTGCCGGCCTTCAGCTTGTTGCCGATGTCGAGGATGTCCGCGACGGTGACCTTGCAGGCCAGCAGCGCGCGAAGGACTTCCTTCTCGCCTTCCTCAATGCGCTTGGCGATCTCGACTTCGCCCTCGCGGGTGAGCAGAGAGACCGACCCCATCTTGCGCAGGTAGAGCCGGACCGGGTCGTTCGACTTGCCGCCAGGCTCGTCCTCTTCCTTCTCTTCCTCGTCGTCCTTCTCGTTGGCCTGCTCCTCGGAGCTGACCACCGTCGGCTTGGCTTCGGACGCCTTCGCCGCCTTCTGCGCGTCGACGATCTCGATGTCGTTGTCGCCGAACATGCTCATGACGTCGTCGATCTGATCGGCCGACACCATGTCCGGCAGCGCTTCGTTCACCTCTTCGTAGGTGACGAAGCCCTTCTGGCGGCCAGCCTCAATGAGGTCCTTGACCTCCTTGCGCTCGCCGATCGCTTCTTCCTCGACCTGGTCTTCCACCGCGTCGGGATCCACCTCGACGGCCGCGGCGAGCTCCTCCGCTGCCTCCTCGGGATCCACGTCGTCCCCGGTGGCCTGGGTCACGCCACGCCCGGCCTTCTTCAGCTTCTCGCGCGCCTCTTCCATCGAGGCCTGCGCGCTCGCCGATGAAGCCTTCTCCGAGCCCGCCTTCGCGGGTGCGGCCGCCACCTTCTTCTTCTTGGCGTCCTTGTCCTTGTCCTTCTTCTTCTTCACCACAGGCTTGGGCGAGGACTTCTGCGTGGCCATTCGGGAACTTCTCCTTAAGGATTACCGCCGCTTGCCGACCAGATAAGCCGCCGGGTCTACCGCAAACCGGCTAGCAGATACAAACGCGATTTCAAACCCGATCTCTCGATCGCTTTGTTCCCCGCCGGGACGCTTCATGCACCGCTCAATACCTTTTTCTTGAGCGCCAATAACTCGACACGCTGACCCATCAACTTGCGCGTGTCCTCGGTGAGCTCGTGTGCGCCTGCGGTTTGTCCCGTGACCTTCGCAATGAAAGACAACTGCTCATCAATTCTGCGCAGCTTTAACTTGCGACACACCGCCGAAAACGTCTGTTCCAGTGCGCCCGGGGCTTCGGGCAGCTGCTGCCCTGCGCGCTGGAGGGCGGCTTTAACGGGTTCGCTTGCCTCGAACAACACATCTTCATGCGCACGTCCTGCGCCGATGTGTGAGAGGGCGGACCGCAATCCCGGGTGAGCAACCTCATCCGCCACCCGGAAGAGGTCGTTCGCCAGCAGGCGGGGCTCGCGCACCGCGAGGGCCAAAAACATCGACTCCAGCTCATCCGGCGGCCGATCAGGCGCCGGGGCCCCCTCCGGCCGCCCGGCCGTTCCCCCCTTGGGAACCGGCTTTATTACGGGGATTTTTCCCTTGAGGACCAGCTCGAGCTCGGAGGCCGGGAGGCCTGAGTGCGTGGCCAGCGCCCCGAAGAAGGCGGAGCGGGTCAGCCCCACCGGCAGCGCCGAAGTCACGGGCTTGAGCCGCTCCACCGCGGCCATCTTGGTCTCGAAGCTTGCCTCCCTCCCCTCCGGGAGGAGGGTGGTGAACAGGTGGGTGGTGAGGGGCTGTGCCCCAGCCAACAGCGCCGCCACCCCTTCGGCCCCGGCCTTCTGGGCGAAGGTGTCCGGGTCCTCCCCCTGGGGGAGCACCGCCACCCGGGTCACCGTGCCGGCCGCCAGCAGCGCCCCCGCAAGCCGCTCCACCGCCTTGCGCCCCGCTTCGTCCCCGTCCAGCAGCAGCACCAGCTCCTTCGCCTCCGCCCGCGAAAGCGCCGTGAGGTGCCCGGGTGTCAGCGCGGTGGAACACAGGGCCACCGTGTTCCGCACGCCTGCCTGGTGCATACCGATGCAGTCGAAGTACCCCTCCACCAGGACCGCCGTCTTGCGGCGGCGGATTTCATCCCGCGCCAGGTCCATGCCGTAGAGGATGTCGCTCTTGCTGTAGAGGCGGGACTCGCGCGAGTTGAGGTACTTCGGCCCGCCGCCCTGAAGGGTTTTGCCCGGCTGCCCTGCGTCCGGGCCGCCCTCCGGCTCCAGGTACCGGCCGCCGAAGGCGATGGTCCGCCCCTCCGGCGAACGGATGGGGATGATGAGCCGGCTGCGGAACATGTCGTAGTAGCCGTCGCCGTGCGCCCGCTTCTGCACCAGCCCGGCGGTGACCGCCCAGTCCAGGACGCCGTGCGCCCGCAGCACCTCTGACAAGTCCGTCCAGGCGTTCGGCGCCCAGCCGAAGCCGAAGGTGCGGGCGACCTCGTCCGTCACCCCGCGCGTGGCCAGGTAGGCGCGGGCCTGCTTGCCCGCCTGGGGATCCCACAGCCGCTGGCGGAAGTGCTCCGCCGCCGCGTCCGTCGCCTCCCGCAGCTGCGCCTTCTCGCGGGCGGTTGGATCATCCAGCGTGTCCAGCGCCACGCCCACCTCGCGGGCGAGGTCCTGCACCGCGTCCAGGAAGGTCTTCCCCAGGTACCGCTGCAGGAAGGAGATGGCGTCGCCGCCCGCCTGGCAGCCGAAGCACTTGTAGCGCCGCAGCTCCGGGGTGACGTTGAAAGAGGCGCTCTTCTCCTGATGGAACGGGCAGCACGCGGTGTAGCTGCGGCCCACCTTCTTGAGCGCGACGTGGCGCGACACCACCTGGACGATGTCCGCCCGTTCGAGGATCTCCTCGATCTTGTGCTCAGGGATGTGCACGCGCTTCCACCACCCTGCGGCCCATCATCGCGGGGACGGCTGACATGCCGTCCGTGCGGGGGCCCTCTACAGCTTCGACAGCTGGGCCTTCACTTCTTCGCTGATGACCTTGCCCTCGGCCTTGCCCTGCACCTTGGGCATCAGCGCCTTCATCACGGCGCCCATGTCCTTGGCCGACTTCGCGCCGGAAGCCTGGATGGCCGCGGTCACCTCGCTGCGCAGCTGCTCGGCGGTGAGCTGCTGCGGCAGGTAGCCCTGCAGCACGGCAATCTCCTTCTCTTCCTTGTCCGCCAGCTCCTGGCGGCCGCCGGCCTTGAACTGCTCGGCGGACTCACGTCGCTGCTTGATGAGGGTGGCGATGACCGCCAGCACCCCTGCGTCGTCCAGCGCAGACGCCCCCGGTTCAACCTCCTTGTACTTGACCGCGCTCTTCAGCATCCGCAGGACGCTGAGGGAGAGCTCGTTCTTGGCGCGCATGGCGTCCTTGAGCTCGGCGTCGATCCGTTCCTTGAGGGTGGGCATGGACGACCTTTTGGTGCGGGAGAGGGTGAGAGGAGACGGGCGCAGCGAAGACGTCGCTGCGCCCGTACCACTGACATCAGAAGTTCTTGCGGAGCTTCTTCACGGCGCGCTTCTTTGCGGCGAGGGCCTTCTTCTTGCGCTTCACCGAGGGCTTCTCGTAGTGCTCACGCTTGCGAATCTCCGAGAGGATCCCCGCTTTTTCGGTGGCCTTCTTGAAGCGCTTGAGCGCGCTTTCGATGGACTCGCCTTCCTTCACGCGAATACCGGGCATGCAGTCACCTCCTTCACGCCAATTCTTGAGTGAAATCCTGTGTTGAAAGACGCGGCGGTATGTCGCAGCAGGCGCCAAAAGGCAAGGCACGTTCACCCCTCGTAGCCTTGGCGCTAGCCTCTGCCGGACACCCATGTGCCCCGCAGCCGCCCTCCTGCTGGCCGCCCTGTCCACGGCGCCCGTCCACTCCCGCCCGGCGTCGCCCGCGGTCCGGTGCGTCGCGGCCTGTAGCAGGAACGTGCCCGCCGCCCTACACGCGCGGATCTGCAGCGCCGGCTGTGCCCAGGTCTTCGCGCGGCCGGAGCTGGCCGAAGGCTGGGTGGACCGGCTGGCCGCGGTGTCGCCGTTCCCCGCGGGCGCGCTGGCCTCGGCGCTCAAGGACGAGGACTGGCGGGTGCGCGGTGCCGCCCTCCGGCTGGAGGCTCGCCGGGCAGGGCTGACGGAGAGTGCTCTCTGGGCGGCGCATGTTCGGGAGGGGGCGCTGCTCTGGAGCCTGACTGCCGTGCGCGCCGCCTCCGCGCGCGGGGTGCCGCTCCAGACGCTGGTGGGCGACGCGCAGGCGCTGGCCCGGCTCCGGTCCTTTACCCCGTCCGTGCGCGCCGCGCTGGAGGTGGAGCTGTATGCCATTGACGCTCCGGATCGCTTGCTGGCGCTGAGGGACCTTGCGGCCTTCGCTCGCGAGGACGAGGCGGCGGTTGCTCTGCAGGCGATGCGCAGCCGGCCGCCGGCGACGGACGAAGTGCTGGCCCAGACGCTCATTCAGTGGGCTGCGCGATCAGAGGTGAGCGCGCCCGGGGCGGTGATGCGGGCCGCGCGGGAGGGAGATGGGCCTCGGGTCAACCGCTTGTTCGCGATCTGGTCCAGTGCGCTCGACCGGCTCCGGCCCCAGCTTCGGTCGGCGGACGCTGCGCTCCGGCTGGAGGCGGTGAAGGCTGCGGCCCCGTACGCGCCGCTGTGTACGCCGGAGCTGGAGCCACTGCTGGAGGTGGAGGATGCCCCGCTGCGAGCGGCCGTGGCCTTCGGGGTCGCGCGGGGGGAAGGGCGCAGCGTGCTGGAGGCGGCGCTGGTAAGGCTGCAGGAGGGGCAGGGGAGCGAGGGCGTGCGTGCGGGCTGGCTCATCGCGGCGGGGGAGGCTCAGGGGGCTTCGTGCCGGCAGCGCCTGACCGCCCTGGCTTCGCGTCCGCTGCCGTCGCCGGTCCTTCAGGGCGCGGCGTTGAGAGGGCTCTCGGCGTGCGCTGGCGCGGCGGCGCTCCCGCTGCTCGCGGCCGCGGGCGGCCGGGCACCTCCCGTTCGCGCCGCGGCGGTGCTGGCGTTGATCTCTATTCCGCGCTCGCCCGCGGCAGAGGCGCTCGCGCTCAAGGCGTTGGCGGATTCGGATGCGCAGGTGGTTATCGCTGCTGCGCAGGTGGTCCGCGCTCAGCGGCAGAGTGGCGCGGCGCCTGCGCTGGTCGAGTTGTTGAGGCACCCCGACTCCGCCGTGCGGCGCGCGGCCACCGAGGCGCTCGAGGTGGTGGGAGGTGCCAACGCCGCTGCCGCGGTTGGCGCGCGGTTGACGGGCGATGAGTCCGTTGATGTCCGGGTTGCGGCTGCTCGGGCGCTCGGGGCGATGGGAGGGCCGGAGGCGGCGGCTGCGCTCACGCGGGCGATGGCGCGGGAGACGGACTCGCATGTGCGGTACCGCGTGCAGCAGTCGCTTCGGCAGCTCGGGTTTAATCCGTAGGCTCGGCGGAAACGGGGCTGGGGCTTCGGGTTGTGGGTTCGGCCCCTACGGGCACGCGTTCGCGTTCGCGTTCGTTCACGGGGTCGGGTACGGCGACGGGTTTGGCTGCACGGCAGGCACCCTTTTGGGGCGCGGAGACGGTTGTGCGCTCGCAGTGAGCCCGAACCCCGCAACCCGGCCCCATTCCCGCAGGCCGAACCCGAACCCGTGAACGAACGCGAACGCGAACGCGTGCCCGTAGGGGCCGCACCCGCAGCCCGAGCCCCGAACCCGTCGCGCGAGCCCCGAACCCGTTGCCCGAGGTCCCGAGCGGGCCTCCTACTTCTCCGCCTCCTGCATCCCCTCGCCATCCAGCTTGATCCACTTCTTGTCGCGGTTCTTCCACACCGTGCTTTGCACCGCAGCCTTGGACGCCGGCGCGCTCAGGCCTCCCGTCCCCGTGGTCACCGCCTTCGCTTCGTCATCAATCTCCTTGCGCAGCGTGGGCGGCAGCCGGTCCCTCGCAATGCTGAACGGCGTGTTGGAGGTGGGGCTCGCGCGGTGGGAGTCAATGCAATACACATCCAGCGACGCCTTCACCTTCGCGCCGGGCGCAACGGTGAGCCGTTCATACCGCCCATGGTTCGCCTCGTACGGGCCGACCGCGCCCAGCCGCTGGGGCGAGTTGTCCGGGTCCCCCCTGGGCACGAAGTAGAGCCCCGCCGCGGCGAACTCCAGCGGCTTGTCCGTGGGGTTGCTCACCTCCACGGTCATGCTGCCGTTGGTGCTGCCGTTGTATCGGACGACCCTCGCTTCCAACCCGGAGGGCGCCTCGCCGGGTACATCCGGCGGCAGCGGGGTAAACGACGCCGCAGAAGCAGTCAGGGACACGACGAGCGCCGCAGCGCCCAAGAAGCCAACCATGGAGGACCTCCGGAAGTGGGGGGAGGCCTCTTCCAACGCGCGGCAGGCAGGAAAGATCTTCCAGCGTCGCCGGATGGGCGGAAGTGTAGGTCCGCGCAAGGCGGCTAGAGTTGCCCCTCGTGGCCAACCGCCGGGTGAGCGTCGCCGTCTTCGAGCCCTCGTCCATGCTGCGGCGCCCGCTGCGGGCCGCGCTCGCGAAGGCTGGCCTCAAGGTGAGCGCGGCGCAGGCGCCGGAGTCGCTGGAGCTTGAGCAGCTGGTGGTGCTTGGCCCCACCCTCAAGCAGCCCGCCCGCGTCGCGGCCGCGGCACGGGCAGCGCGTGGCGAAGTGGTCATCCTCGCCGCGCAGCAGCGCCTGCGCCCGGCGCTGTTCGCGGACGCGGTGGTGCCGCTGCCCCTCTCGCCCCGAGACCTCATCGCGCGCCTGCCGCAGCTGCTCCACCACGTCACCGGTCCCAGCCCCACCGGCCTGGCCTCCGCGAGCACGCTGGTGGACCCGGTCACCGGCTTCTACGTCTACGCGCCCTTCAAGGACATGCTGGTGGTGGAGGTGAAGCGCGCGCGCCGGCACGGCCTGGCGCTCTGCGTGGCGATGATTGGCGTCGACGCTCCGGCGTGGAGCGGCTCCGCGCGCTTGCAGGAGCGGGTGATGGCGGCGCTCGCGCTCTCGGTCCGGCGGTCTCTGCGCGACACTGACTACGCGGTGCAGTACTCACCGGACCGGGTGCTGGTGGTGATGCCGCACACGGAGCTGGCCGGCGGCCTGGTGGTGGCCGAGCGCATCCGCGAGCGCGTGGCCGGCGCCACTCTGGCGCTGGGCCGGGAACAGCTGCGGCCGACGGTGTCGGTGGGCGTCACCTCGCCGGAGACCGGCAGCGGCCTCTCCTTCGCGGACCTCGCCCGCCGCGCGAGCAGCTGCGTCGAGGCGGCGATGACGGCGGGCGGCAACCGGGTGGAGTTCTACGACTCGCTGGCCCCGCCGGACGCCAAGCTTCCGGAGGCGTAGCGATTCCCTCTCGACTGCCGGGCCGGAGTGTTCGGGCTGCGGGCTTCGGGGAAGGGTGTCGCGGGCTGCGGGCTTCGGGGAAGGGTGTCTCGGGCTGCGGGCTGCGGGGAACGTGTCTCGGGTAGGGTTCTCGGTGTTCGTTGCCGCGTTCGCGTTCGTTTACGCGTTCGGGCCCGGGTAGGGGAGCGGGTGCGGGAGCGGGTGCGGGGCGTGGCCGCGGGCGGTCAGTGTGCGGGTGGCCTCGCTCCCGCGCGCAGCGTGAGCAGGGCGATCTCCGTGGGCGCTCGGAAGCGGACCGGGACGCTCGCGCCCAGTCCTCGCGTCACGTAGAGCAGCGTGCCCTCGATGTCGAAGAAGCCGGAGAGGTACTTGATGCCAACCTTCGCGGAGAGGAACGGGGTGAGCCTCTCCACGTAGACCTGCCCGCCGTGGGTGTGGCCGGAGAGAATCAGCGCCGGGTTGTAGCGGTGCAGGTGGTCCGCGCTCTTGGGGTCGTGCGAGAGGCAGACCGCGGTGGCGCCGCGCGGGACGCCAGCGAAGGCGGCCTTGGGGTCATCATGCCGCGTGACCGAATCATCCACGCCCACCAGGTGGAGCGCGGTGCCGCGCACGTGCACCTGGCGGTGTTCGTTGGTGAGCACGTCGACGTGGGCGCTGGCCAGCGCGCGGCGGACCTTGCCCGCGTCGCTCCAGTGGTCGTGGTTGCCGAGCGTGGCGTAGGCGGGGACCTTCAGCGCGCGCAGCGCCTCCGTGAGCATGGGGAGCGGGCGGGCGGACATGCAGACGTAGTCGCCGGTGAGGACCACGAAGTCCGGCTTGAGGGCGTTCATCATCTCCACGGCCAGCTCCAGCCGGCGCGGGCGGACGCCGCTGCGGACGTGGATGTCCGAGAGCTGACCAATCCGCACCCCGTCCAGCCCGGCGTGGATTCTCGCGGAGACCACATCGTGCTCGCACAGGGTCGGCGGTCGGACGGAGGTCCACTTTCGGCGCGCGGGCTTGGGCGGCTTGGGTGGCTTCGGCGCTTTCGGCGCGCGGCGTCTCAACAGCGCTGAGAGCTTCGAACGCGGCATGCGGCGGTCACCAACAGCGCCCGGGAGGGCCTGATTCCTTCGTCTGCTAGAGGCCGCTGATGGCCTTGCCATCCACGCGGTTCCGCCCCGCCTGCTTCGCGCGGTAGAGGTATTTGTCAGCCGCGGCGATGAGGTCCTCGGGCTGCGCGTAGTCCGAGTCCAGCAGCGTCGCGATGCCCAGGCTGATGGTCACCTTGATGGGCGTGCCGCTGTAGGCGAACGTGGCGGTGTCCACTGCGCGACGGCAGCGCTCGGCGCAGACCGCGGCCTTCTCCTCCGGCGATTCCCGGAGCATCAGCGCGAACTCTTCACCGCCGTAGCGCGCGAGCACGTCCTCGCTGCGCACCGCCTCGTGGACTTTCTGGGCGATGCGCGCCAGCACGTAGTCCCCGGCCTGGTGCCCGAAGGTGTCGTTGATCTTCTTGAAGTGGTCCACGTCGAAGAGGATCAAGGACAGGGCGACGCGGTGCCGCAGGCAGTACGCGAACTCTTTCTTGAGCGAGTCCAGGAAGTACTTCTTGTTGAAGAGGCGGGTGAGCCCGTCGCGGGTGGCGGACTCGTAGATGCTCAGCTGGTACTGCTCCTCCAGCTGGTCCTGGAGCGAGAACTTGAGGACGGTGTTGCTGCCGATTTGAATTTTGTCGCCGTCCACCAGCCCGGCGACTTGGGTGCGCGTGCCGTTCAGGTAGGTGCCGTTGGTGGAGCCCAAATCCACCAGCTGGAACTGACCGTTGGAGCCCCGCATCACCTTGGCGTGCTTGCGCGAGATGCCGTCGTCTTCGACCTGAATCTCCGCGTCGGAGCTCCGGCCCAGAACCATCTCGCCCTTCTCGAGCTTGTGCATGCGGCCGATGGCCGCAGCGCTCTTGGCGCTGATGACGATGAGGTAGGCGCTGTGAGGCGCCTCGTCCTTACCGACAACGATGGAGTAGACGGACGTCTTCTCCTCGGACATGACTTGAAGATTCTACCGGGGCGGTGGTGGAGCGCCAAGGTTCCAACGCCCGCCGGTCCTCTGACCTTTCCTCGTCCCGCCCGCTGTGCGAGCAGGTAGGCGCGAAACAGCAAGCCCCGACAATCAGGGCGGCGGCGCGCCCAGAGCGGCCAGCTCGCGGTTGGCCTCTGCGAGCAGCCCCGCGGCTTCGGCAGACCGTCCCAGCTTGAACAGCGCGTAGGCCCGCAGGCCCTTGACGGTGGCGCGGAGCTTGGGGTCTGGAATCTGCACTGCCGCTGCGCCGAGGGCGGCCTGGGCATCGCCGTTCTCCACCAGCGCCAGCACCAGGTCCGGGGTGGGGGACAGGTCCGAGGGCGAGAGGAGGAGCGCAGCGTGCGCGTGCTCCGCGGCCGGCTTGTAGCGCTTGCGGGAGATCTCCACCTTCGCGAGCAGCGCGTGCGCCCGGGCGCTGACCCCCTGCGCGAGCAGCGCCTCCAGCAGCACCGCCGCGGCGTCGGGGTACCCCTCCTTCAGCACCTGCGCGGCCACCCGGTGCCACAGCTCCGGCCGGGCGCGCGTCGCCAACAGCTCATCGTGCAACGCGTCCAGCTGGGCGGGGGCCATCCCGCGGTTCGCGCCGACCGCGAAGAACAGGTCCGCGCTGGTGCGCAGCCGGGTGGGCAGGATTCTCCGCGCCTCCTCCAGCTCCGTGATGGCCTCCGGCCAGCGGGCCTGTCCTCCGTACGCACCCGCCAGGTTCACCCGCGCGGCCCACGAGTCCGGCGCCCGCGCGCGGTCCGCCTCCCACAGGCTCTGCGCGCTGCGCCACTCGCGCTGGCGCCAGAGCGTGGCCACCGCCAGCGCACCAAGCACGGCGAGCGCGGCCACGCCGGGCCCCCGTCCGGAGGTCCGCGCGGCCAGAGCGCGCTGCGCGAGCACCGCAGCGGCGCAGGCGAGCGCCAGCGACGGCAGCAACGTGTAGCGGACCGCCACCGGGAACGCGAGCGGCGCCAGGCCGACGACCGGCGCGAACGGGAGAAACCAGCCGAGCGCGACAAGGCCGGGCCCTCTGAGCTGCTTGCGGCGCGCCGCCAGCACCAGGCCCGCGGCGCAGGCGAGGGAGAGCGCCACCGCGAGGAGGAACCGGCCGTCGGTTGGCGTCACCGGTTCGAAGGCCCAGGTCGCCTGGAGCCTGGGCACCAGGACTCTGCCCAGGTACCACCACGGCAGATAGAGCGCGGAGGGGAGGGTGCCCAGCAGACTTCCGCCCAGGTACCGCTGGTCCTCGGGCGGCGGCCCGGTGAAGTGCAGCCGCGCCGCCATCGCCGCCGCGGCCACCGCCAGCACCAGGAAGGGCGCCGCCGTGAGGGCCCGTCTCCTGGGAGTCCCCGGCAGCGCGAAGGGGATGAGCAGCGCCACCGGGAAGACCATCGTCTTGCACAGCAGCGCCGCGGTGAAGGCCAGCGCGGCGAAGAGCACCTTCCCGCGCGCCAGCAACGCGAAGGTGGCCAGCACCGCCAGCAGAGAGGTGACATCCTTGAGGTTCGCCGCCCACGCCACGGACTCCACCCGGTACGGGTGGCACAGCCAGAACAGCGCCGCCCAGAAGGCCACGCCCCGGCGCACGCCGAAGGCGCCGAGCGCGGAAGGCACCAGCGCGGCGGCGGCGGCGAAGAGCAGCACGGAGACGGCGTGGTGCGCGGGCGCGAAGGTCCCGAAGGCGAGCCGCAGCAGCGCCTGGAGCGCCTGCGTCAGCGGGTAGTACGCGTGGTCGAACGTCGAGACGAGGGCGCGCCCCAGGCCGGCGGCGCCCATCGCGGCGAAGGGGTTGCCCACCACGTAGCGGTCATCGTCCCAGTTGGTGAAGCCGTTGGGGATGCAGACCGCGTACAGCGCCAGCGCCGCGCCGAAGAGCGAGAGCGCGGCCTTGCGGCCGGCGGGCGCCCAGAGGTCCTTCGGCTCCGGCGTCACGACCGCTCTCCGGCGACGGAGCGCGTGAGGTAGCGGCGCACCCCTTCGAGCCGGGATTCGTTGGCGAGCGCGTGCATCAGCTTCACCACCGCGGCGGTGGGCGTCATGTCGCCGCCGGAGATGGCGCCCTCGGCGGCGGCCGCGGCGCCGGACTCGTAGAGCGTGAGGTCCACGCCGTTGCGCAACGCCTGGCTCACCACCACCACCGGCTTGCCCTGCGCGCGGGCTTCTTTGAACAGCGGCAGCAGCGAGCGCCGGTGCGCCTGCGCGAGCGGGAAGTTTCCGGCGCCGTAGGCCTCCACAACCAGGCCCTCCACGCTGGAGAGGATGGAGAGCGGGAGCTTGGGGTCCATCCCGGGGAAGAGCTTGAGCAGGAAGACGCGCGGGTCCAGCTTTTCGCGCAGGCGGCGCGGGCCGCGCGGGGTGAGGCCCTTGGCGAAGGTGGCGTCCACGCCCAGCACGCCCAGCGGCGGAAAGTTGGGGCTCTCGAACGCGTCGTACTCGGCCACCTTCACCTTGCAGGCGCGGTTGCCGCGGTAGAGGTGCGAGTCAAAGCAGAGGGTGACCTCTTTCGGCCCGCGCAGCGCGGAGGTCACCGCGTCAATCAGGTTGAGCCGCGCGTCGCTGCGGACTTCGCCCAGCGGCCGCTGAGAGCCGGTGAGGACGACGGCCTTGTCCAGGCCGGGCAGCAGGAAGGAGAGCGCGCTGGCGGTGTAGGCGAGGGTGTCCGTGCCGTGCGTCACCACCGCGCCGTCGAAGGACTTGAGCCCCTCGTGCAGGTGCCGCGCGAGCGCGCTCCATTGCTCCGGCTGTATCTCGCTGCTGTCGAGGTTGGAGAAGAGCTGGAGCTCAAGCTTCGCCAGCGTGAAGAGCTCTGGCACCCGCGCCTTGAGCGTGCGGAAGAACGCGCCGGGGCGCAGCGCGGAGGGTCTGCCGCCGGCCATGCCGAGCGTTCCGCCCGTGTGCAGGAGAAGGAGCTTTTGCATCTGCGAAGGGCCACACTCTCCGGGGCCGGCGTTCCTTTACAAGCCCCAAATCGATGGCTATGAAGCCCGGCCTCTAGCCTGGCTTTTTTGAAAGACGATGCTCTTGACCTCATCGAGCTGGTCAGTCTCCGCCGTCCTCCTGGCTGCGCTCCTCTCCACAGGCGCCACCTGCAGCAACGGCACGGGCGAAGCGCCCAAGGCGAGCAAGCCCGCGCCCTCGGAGCCGGCCACCGGCGGCAGCCCCCCGGCGCCCGCGGCCAACGCGCCGAAGGCCACCGCCGTGCTCTCCGGAATCCCGGGCATGGACTTCTCCGCCCTCCCGGAGTCCTCGAAAGCGGAGCTGGCCACCGTCTTCACGGATGAGTTCTGCTACTGCGGCTGCCCCCACACGCTGGGCGCCTGTCTGCGGCAGCACACCGGGTGCAAGCACGCCCGGCGGATGGCGGTGCTGGCGGCGGGGGAAGCGGCGGCCGGCGCTTCGGCGTCCGAGGTCATCCTCTCCCTCTCGAAGTACTACCAGGCGTTCGGCCAGAGCCGCGCCGGCTTCAAGGCCGATGAGCGGATGTGCCAGGGGCCGAAGGACGCAAAGGTCACCCTGGTGGAGTTCTCCGACTTCGAGTGCCCGCACTGCCTGGCGGCGCTGCCGGTGCTCGAGGGCTTCGTCAAGCAGAACGGGAAGGTCCGGCTGTGCTGGCGTCCGTTTCCGCTTTCCTTCCCGCACTCGCAGCAGACCGCGCAGGCGGCGCTGTTCGCCCGGGACAACGGGAAGTTCTGGGCGGTGCACGACGCGCTCTTCGAGCGGTCCATGGGCATGAGCCCGGAGGCCATTGCGCAGGCGCTGACCGCGAACGGCCTGTCGGTGGCGGACTTCAAGAAGGCGGTCGCCTCCGGGAAGTACACCGAGGAGCTGACCTCTTCGAAGGAGCAGGGGAAGGCGGCGGGAGTGGACTCCACGCCCTCGCTCTTCTTCAATGGGCGCAAGCTCAACCTCCCGCTCACGCAGGAGCTGTTGACCCACACGACCGACGACGAGCTGGAGTGGCAGGGGAACAAGGGCGCCTGGGCGGCCGAGTAGTAAGCGCAGCACCAAGAGGGGTCATGGCCGCGCGGTTCACCGTGGATCCAAAGGGCACCGTCAGCGCCGAGAGCTCGGATGGGCGGCGCGCGCTCGCCGCGCATCAGGGGACGTATGCGCTGGTCCCCACGCACCCGGACTGGCTGTGCCTCATCCGCAGCCCTCCGGCGGGCGGCCCCGGGGAGAAGCCGAAGGTGGTGCTGGCGGGCGACGCGGCGGCCTTCGCGGTCTCAGACTTCATCGCCTTCCTTGGGCAGAGCCGCTTCAACGGCGTCCTGCGGCTGCACGCGGCGGATGGCGAGCGCTCCATCCACTTCAACGACGGCGACGTCCGCGGCGCCAGCTCCGAGAACCCGGCGGACCGGCTGGGCGAGGTGATGATTCGCCTGGGCTACGTCTCCCGCAACGCCGTCGAGGAGGCGCTCAAGGACCACCCGCCCTCGAAGGTGGGGCGCGCGCTGGTGGAGAAGGGCGTGCTGCAGGCGCACGAGGTCTTCCGCTGCGTCACCCAGCAGGTGTCCGACATCTTCCACACCGTGGTCACCCTCCGGCAGGGCGCGTTTGTGCTGGTGGACCAGGAGGTGGATGAGAAGGCGGGGCAGAGCAGCATCCAGCTGTCCACCCAAAGCCTGCTGATGGACTCGGTGCGCCAGGTGGATGAGATGGCGCACTTCCGCAAGAAAATCCCCCACGGCGGGATGTTCGTGCAGAAGAAGCGGCCCTCCGACGGGAAGCTGGAGGCGGGCGAGGACAAGGTGCTGGCGCTGGTGGACGGCGAGCGCACCGTGCTGGGCCTGGGTCAGGCTGCGAAGCTCTCCGAGTTCGACGTCACGAAGATTATCTACCGCCTGCTCGAGGGCGGCTACGTGGGGCTGGGAGAGAAGAAGAAGGCGGAGGTGGCGCGCGCGGCGCCGGCGGGCGGCGGCCGTGGCAAGGACGCTGCGGCCATGATCCGCGTCTTCAACTTCATCTTCCGGGAGATCCGCGACGAGATGGGCAAGCAGCGGATGGAGAAGGAGTTCATCGCCGCCGCCAACGCCGCGCTCGTGGGTCAGGCGCTCTCCTCCTCGCCGGTGCTGGCGGGGCTGCAGTTCGGCAGCTCCGGGGCCCTGCCGGAGGACCAGCTGCTCAAGAACTTCGACGCCAGCAAGCCGCAGCTGGGCTCGGAGCCGCTCGCGTCGCTCAAGCAGGCGCTCTCCGACGTGATGTTCTTCCTGCTCTTCCAGGCCGGCGAGCTGCTCGAGTCCCGCGCGGATGAGGACCTTGCGCGGCGGGTGAAAGAGCTGCTCGCCACCATCGAGTCCGACTGAGGGTTTTATCTCCGACGATGACGTTCAGGTCCCCGCGTTCGATGCGGACGCGGCCCCGCTGCCCTTCGTGACCGCGGAGCTCCCCGGGTGCGGCGGCCAGCTGAAGGCGGTCCCCGCGGACTTCGAGGTGGAGGAGCTCCCCGCGTACCTTCCCTCCGGCGAAGGAGAGCACCTCTTCCTCTGGGTGGAGAAGGTGGGCCACGGCACGCAGGAGGTGGCGCGCGCGCTCGCCGCGGCGGTGGGCCTCAAGGAGCGCGACGTCTCCTACGCGGGCCAGAAGGACCGGCAGGCCGTCACCCGGCAGCTGTTCTGTTTTCCGGCGAAGGCGGAGGCGGGGCTCTCTGCCTTCGCCATGCCCGGCGTGACGGTCCACTGGGCCAAGCGCCACCGCAACAAGCTGAAGACGGGTCACCTCAAGGGGAACCGTTTTCGCATCCGGCTCCGGGACGTGAAGGACGCCGGCGCGGCGCGGGCGTGTCTGGAGGCGGTGCGCGCGCGCGGCTTTGCGAACTTCTTCGGGACGCAGCGCTTTGGCCGCGGCGGGGACAACGCGGACAAGGGGTTCGCTCTGTTGCGCGGGGAGCGGCTGCCAGGCGCGGTGTCCCGCTTTGAACGGCGGCTCTTCCTCTCGGCCGCGCAGTCGCTGCTCTTCAATCGCGCGCTGGCGGAGCGGCTGGCGCACGGGACGTTCGCCCGCGCGCTGGCGGGCGACGTGATGAAGAAGCTGACCACGGGTGGGGTGTTCGTCTGCGCTGACCCTGCGGCGGACCAGCCCCGGGTGGAGCAGTTCGAGGTGAGCCCGGCCGGGCCGGTGTTCGGGCCGCGGATGGAGCAGGCGCAGGGCGAGGTGGCCGCGGCGGAGGCGCGCGTGCTGGCCGGCGCGGACGTGACGCTGGCGGACTTCTCGCGCGGAGGCGGGGAGACGGAGGGGACGCGGAGGCCGTACCGGTTGCCGCTTCACGGCGTGGAGGTGGCTGCTGAAGGCGATGACCTCTGGCTGGCCTTCGAGCTGCCTCGAGGGAGTTACGCCACGGTCCTCCTGCGGGAGCTGCTGAAGAACGGGTGACGGAAGCGGGGCGTTCGCCCAATCCCTGTGGAGAAGACCCACAGCGGAGCGTTCGGTGAACTTCAAGTGCCTGGTATTGCTGTCCCTGGTTGGCTGCGGTCCTGTCGTGCTGCTGCCGGACGGGGGTGCGCCGCCGCCGGGTGGGGGTGCGCCGCAGGCGGATGGCGGCACGACGCCTCCGGGGCCGGTGATGTGCTCGGGGGCGAACTGCGCGGGCTGCTGTGACTCTGCCGGCGTGTGCCAGGCGGGGACGGCGGACGCGGTCTGCGGACTGAAGGGCGCGGCATGCGGTTCGTGCGGCTCGGCGGACGCGTGCAGCGCAGGCGTTTGCGCGCCTCGCACCACGCAGCCACCGATGGCCAACCTGCCCTGCGCGGCCCTGTCGGACGCGCTCTTGCTCCCCGCCGCGGTTCCACTGGGGCGCGAGTCGCTCAACGGCGTGTGCATCCCCATCAGCGTGTCGTGGGTGGTGGACCGCGGCGACGTCCGCACCTCGCACGCGCGCTGCCTCGAGGATGAGGCGGTGCTGCCTCCCGGCGCCGGGAGCTTCAACGTCTCCCGCAACAGCGCAGGGCGCGTCTCCCGCGTCAGCTACTCGCCCTCCGGCGCGGGGGAGGGCTTCACGAAGTCCTTTGACTACACCTCGGGCGGGCTGCTCTCCCGCTGGTCCTTGAGCTACTCCGGTCCCACCCAGGGCGTGAGCGAGTCGTTCAGCTACACGTCGAGTGGGAGGCTCTCCTCGTGGAGTCGGAGCTACACCGGGCCCACGCAAGGCGTGAGCGAGTCGTTCAGTTACACGTCGAGCGGGAGGATGTCGTCGTGGAGCCGGAGCTACACCGGGCCCACGCAAGGCGTGAGCGAGTCGTTCAGCTACACGTCGAGCGGGAGGATGTCGTCGTGGAGCCGGAGCTACACCGGGCCCACCGAGGGTGTGAGCGAGTCGTTCAGTTACACGTCAAGCGGGAGAGTCTCCTCGTGGAGCCGGAGCTACACCGGACCCACGACCACCCAGTCCGCCAGCATCAGCTACTCCAGCAGCGGCGAGGTCTCCTCCATCAACAGCTCCGGGCCCGGACTGGGCGGCCTCCGGGTCGCGGTCTGCAATACGTAGCGCTGCATCGGCGGAGGCGTTCGGGGAGCGCCGCCTGGCGGGGCGCAGTGCAGTGGGCTCTGAGGGAGACGGGGGGCGGCGTGGCGTGCGCACTGCCTCGTCGGAGCTGGCCCGACCTCGCACCGCGGTGGAGGTGGCGCCAGGCTGGCCGCAGCGCACGGTTGTGTGGCGCAGATGCAACCGTTCGTCGACCAACTGGGCTGCGGACGCGGTTTCTTGGCGGTTTCGAGCGAGTTGCTCGACGAACGGTTGCGTCTGGCGTCTGGCTGCTGCACTCGCGGGCGACCACCCCCTCCACCGCGGCGCGAGGTCGGGCCAGCTCTGACGGGGCAGGGCGCACGCCACGCCGTCCCCCGTCTCCCTCTGGGATGTGCTGCGTCCGTCCGGGAGCGCTGCGGTAGAGATAGCTGACTGCCGACCGCGCTCCCTGGTACAAGGCTGGCTTCCCGCGAACGTGGGGCGGCTTCTCTGTCCAGGGTCCCTGCGGAGCCTCAGCTCTCGCCTTCGCGGGTGGGCTCGCCCTTCGCCAGGCTGAGCTCTCCGGCGCGGTCTTCCGGCAGCAGAGACACTCCGCCGCGGTCCCCGCCGCCGTGGCGCTCCTGGATGGTCCGCAGTGCGTCTCTCGCTGCGTCGCGGACGCCGCCTCGCGATCCGGTCTGCGTGAGCGGGAGGAGCGCCTCCACGGCCCGGAGCGTCCCCAGTTTTCCTAGCGCCTTCATCGCGGCGAGCTGGACGGACGCGTCATCGCTGAGCAGCGCGAGGAGCGCGTCCTCCGCGGAGGGGTTGCCCAGAGCGCCCAGCGCCTGCGCGGCGCTCTCGCGCAACTCCGGGTCGAGCCCGCGCGTGAGCTCCTGCAGTCGCCGCTGCTGTCCGTGGTCGAGCCGGGCGCCCGCCAGCCGCGCGGCGGCCAGCTGGAGGTGTATCTCCGGAGAATCCAATCCCAGGGAGGTCAGCTCACTCAGGTCCGCAGACCCGTGTCGGCCGCCCAGCAGCTCCAGCGCCTTCGCTCGATGGCGCGGCGAGATGTCTTCCGCGCGGACGAGCGCGTCCAGGCAGGCCCTGGCCGCATCCTCGGGCGCCAGCTGCGCGGCCTCCAGCCGGACGGCGGGCTCAGCATCGCCCAGCAGCTGCTCTGCCACCTGAATGGCCGCGGGCGAGGTGCGGTGCTCCGCCCCGAGCACGCTCAACAGGCGGACGCGCACGGTGGCCTCTGGCTCCGTCAAGAGGTTCTCGCACAGCCGCCTCTCGACTGTCGTCAGCGCGCTCAAGGCTTTTGTTGTGTGGATGCAGCGCTTCATCGCGGGGATCAGCTGCAGCGCGGTGGGGTTCTCCACCTCCATCCAGACCGTCCCGCCCGAGATGTGGCTGTTCTCTGCCATCAGCAGCCGCACCTGCGTGCGCGCGTCCGCGCTGAGCATGGCCAGCGCCGGGCCTTCGTGCCCGGTCACGTGCACCGCGGCGTCGAACTCCGCGTCGCCGGTCCAGACCTTCTTGGCTGGCTTCGCTCCGAAGACTTCGATCTTCGATTGTCGGGCGGCGGCTTCCAGGGTCACTCCGCCGAATGCCGTGGGACCGCCTATCTCGCAGCGGATGACGGTGACGCCTCTCCTTGCAGCGACGAGGCTTACGCAGATGCCGTCGTGGCGCCCGGCGAATGCTTGGCTCCCGCGCGCATCGCTCTCCTCCACGTCGAGCTGCGCGCATGCTTGCCTCCAGGCGTCGATCCGGCTCCGTGCCTGCCACTTCCGCTCGCTCACCAGCAGACTGAGCAGAGCGGCGACCGGCAGCAAGAGAAGGACGAAGATCATGGCCCATCCTGCCCGGAGGCGCTCGCTGCGATGCGCAGGCATGGCTGCACGACTGAGTCCTCGGATGCCGCGCCCTAGGCGCGTCGCTCCCTAGCTGCGCGCGTTCAGGTAGAGCGCGGCCTGATGGGCGACGTAGTGGAGCAGGCCCAGCTCGTGCTCGCTGAAGACGGGGCTGCCCTTCTTGTTGAGCAGCTGCATACAGCCGAACGTGCGGCCGTGCGAGATGACCGG
>JBGART010000126.1:0-2775 GCA_044230055.1 Myxococcaceae bacterium
TCGTCACCACCGCCGCTGGTGCCACAGGTCGACGGGGTTGTCGATCCCCGGGCGTAAGCGATCGATCTCGCTGCGGGATTTACGCTCGCAGCACTGCGAGTCAGCGCCGAAACCGCCCCGAATTTCCGGACAACCTGTAGCTACCTCAGCTAACCGGCGCGGGGGAAAGGAGGAAACGGCTACTTGCTCCGCAGTACCCCGTGAAGGGCGGCCCGGCCCGATGCCGCCGATGTCCGGGGAGGGCACTTGATGGGCGCGCTCCCGCGACGAAGCGTCCGTCATGAACGCGATGAGGCCTGGGCCGTAGGTGGGCTTCCACCGGAACGGAGGAACGGGTGAACCCGCTTCTGCCGCCGGGTATCCGGGCGAGCAGCCTGGTTCCGCGGGAGCAGAGGCCCTCAGCGCGGGGCGCTGAGCTCGAGGAGGATGGGCCTGGCGCGGGCGAGGAACTCGGTGGGGGAGAGCTCCAGCGGTTTACTCGTGGATCCAAGCTGGGCGGCCAGCCGCTGATAGATGCGGTCAGCGATGAAGGGGCCGGCGCCGCGGGGGAGGACGGGGTCTTTCACCGCCGGGTCGAAGAAGCGGTCCACCTCGCTGTTGCTGGCGCTGTCGAGGGCGGAGAGCAGCTCCTTGGAGATGAGCGCTTCGCGTTCGCGCAGGCGGGTGAGCTGTTCAGGGGTGACGGCCAGGACTTGTTGCTCCTGCGCCTCCGGGACGAGGACGCGGGTGGCGAGTCTGCCCGCGCCGTCGCGCCAGACAGTCGTCGCCAGCTCACCGAGAGAGGCAGAGTCCGGGAGGCGTTCGCGGTGGAGCGCCTGGAAGAGCACCTGCGCGAATCCGGCTTGCCGGGAGAAGGACTCCATCCACGCGGGTGAGCGCGCATTGAGGACGACCAGCGGCTCTCCGTTGAGCGTCCCATGCGCGAGGGCCGCGTCGTCCCGCAGCACCGCGAAGGCGAGGGTCAGCCGCGGCAGCCACGCGCGCTGCGTCTGCACTTTCTGAGCGGCGACCCTCAGCTCCGCTCCCGCATTCGCTTCGAACTGGCGCAAGAGCGTGAGCAGCGCGTCCTGGCTCACGGCCAACTTCGTGAGCCGCGGGTCCGACGCCGGCCGCTTGACCGAAGCGCCGTCGAGCAGCTGCGCGTTGGCCGCCTCGTAGGCCAGGAGCGTCCGCTCCGCGGTCACGACATCCCCGCCGCCGGCGCCTGAGAGCGCGGTGATGAGTGGCGGGAGCGTATCCACCACCGTGAGCTGGTCGTGCTCGCCCAGGCGCGCGGTGCCCGGTGGGAGGTGGGTGCAGGAGACGGCGACCAGGGCGAGAGGGATAAGCCAGCGCACAAACATCTCGTAGCACGCCGCCGGCGTCGCCGGCGCATCGCTCACGGCGCGGGTGTTGCCTTCCCGGCGGCGCACGGCACCACGACGTCGCCCTTGCGCGGCCGGTAGGGGCCGGCGGGTTTGCGGTCGGCGCCGACCTGCAGGCAGACGTCATGGAAGACGGGCTGAAGCCCAACGCCCTCTGCCATGAGCGGAGAGCTCTGCACGTGGAAGTGCAGGTGCGGCTCGCTGGAGTTCCCGCTGTTGCCGGCGAGGCCGAGGACCTGACCCGCCTTCACGCCGTCGCCCGCCTTCACCCGGACGGAGCCGCGCTGCAGGTGGCAATAGTGGGCGAACTCGCCCGGTCCATGCTCGATGCTGACGACATTCCCCGGAACCAGCGTGTCGTCCTGACGTCCCGGCTCGTTGTCGGGGACGCCGTCGACGGCGGCGCGCACCTTGCCGTCGGCTGCGGCCAGCACCTCCGCGCCGTAGGTGAAGAAGTCCTCGTTCCGCGTCCCCGCGTCGCGCTTGGTGGCGCCGTTTTCGCCCACGACATCCAGGTCGACCGCGCGCTGCTGGCGGGGCACCCTCACGTGCGCGTTGGTCTGCGGCGAGTCTCCGCCCCAGAACACCAACGTTGGCTTGTTCAGCGGCCAGCGCAGGCGGGTCCGCGTCTCCGCCACCCAGGGCCGACTAAACAACCCGCTGATGCGGCCGGCCTTATCAAACGCCAGGCCGAGGGTGCGCTCCGCCCGCTCGAAGGTGAGCCGGTAGAGCCCGAAGCCCGAATCGGTCCCAACTTGGGCCGCAGAGAGCAACCGCCCATGCTCTGCGAGCTGCGCGCAGAACGGCGGCCAGCTCTCGCGCGGCGCGTCCGCCTGGAACCCGGGCGTCGGCTGGTCGAACAGCTTCGGACAGTCGCGCCGGAGCAGCTCTGCGATGACCGCGCTCACCCGCGGCTCCGGCGCCGCCAGCACGGAGAGCACCAGGACGGCGGAGAACATCCCGCTCACCTGAACAGCTCTACCTTGTTCAAGAAGTCGCCCAGGTGTTCCTGGATGTCCTCGTTCGAAGACTCCTCCTGCAACGCCCGGCGGAGCGCTTCCTCGCGCTCCTCCAGCAGGTGCAGGACCGCGCCGTGCCAGCCGTACGACTGGCCGGCGAGGACCACGTTCTCCGTGTGGCCTTCGACCTTCCACTGAAAGACGGACCGCAGCGCGTCGAGCGCCGCCAGGCGCGGCCAGGTGGGCCCTTGCACGATGATGTTGATGAGCGCAGCGGCCTGTTCAACGGAGGCGGACTCATTCCACTTGCCCAGGAACCCCTTGCTGGCGTCGTAGGCGGCGGCCTTGCTCCCCGCCGCCAGGATGGGGTCAATCTCTGCAGTCATGGCCCGGCGAGATAGCTGATCTCCCAGCTGCGCGGAAGGCGGGCCCGGGAGTCACCGGGCCCGCCT
>JBGART010000033.1:0-109241 GCA_044230055.1 Myxococcaceae bacterium
CCGCCTGTCCCTCGGCCCTCTGCGCCTGGGGCTCGAAGGCGACGTCACCATCGCGGAGGTGACCGTCTGGCCCGCGCTGGGCGCGCTGCTGCAGGGGCGCATCCACCCGGCGGCCGTGCACCTGCGAGACGCACGGGTGAAGCTCGACGGGCCCACCGTGAAACACCTGCGAGCGCGACAGACGAAGCCCTCGAATGAGCCAACTGACACAACCACCGCGCGCCCAAGCCTCTCCTTCGAAGACCTGCAGCTGGAACAGGGTCGGACGACCTGGCTCGCGCCCACGCTCGGTCCCTTTGACGGACGACTCAGCGCGGGCCGGGCGCGCCTGACGCTCCCGGATGGCGGGACGCTGGAGCTCCTCCTCGAAGGCCAGACCGTCCGCGGACACCTGGACGCGGTGACACTGCGCAGCGAGCGCTGGGCGGGACCGCGCGTACCCAAGGGCCTGGACGCATCCGGAGAGCTGAGCGGGAGCTTCACGCTCACCCGCGCGGGCGCCGACGCCACGGCGCAGCTGGACCTCTCCCTCCAGCAAGGCGCCCTGACCGAGCCCCGCGTCGCGCGAGCGCCGCTGGAGGGGCTCGCCGGAGGCATCGCCCTCGACCTCGGCTTGAGTGGCAACGCGCTGACGCTCCGCAAGGGCTCCCTCACGCTGGGAGACGCCCGCGAAGTCCGCGCCGACCTGATCGGCGCCGTCACCCTCCAGGGCGACATGCCCGCTTCGTTCAGCCTCCACGCCCCGGGCCTACGCTACGGCGCGCTGGTCGCCGCGCTCCCGGGAGAGCTCCGCCCGCCGCCGGACGCGCCGCAGTACGCAGGCGAAGTCGCCGCGCGCGCCCGCTTCGAAGGCCCGCTCAAAGACCCGGACAGCTGGACGCTGGAGGTCAAGCTGGAGCTGGACGCCGCGCGCAAGCAGTCGCGCGGGCTGAAGACGCTGGCCGGAGAAGTCCGCTACGCCGCGGTGTCAGCGGACGGGCGCAGCTTCCCGGTCACCGTGGGCCCGAAGAACCCGCGCTACGTCCCGCTGGAGGAGCTGCCGCGCCACGTCCCGCTCGCGGTGCTCACCAGCGAAGATGCCAGCTTCTACTCACATCCCGGCTTCGCCTTCGCGGAGCTGCGCGCCTCCATCGTGGACGCCTTGCTGGAGCGCAGGGTGCGCGGCGCGTCCACGCTCACCCAGCAGCTGGCGAAGAACCTCTTCGTCTCCAAAGACCACACGCTGGCGCGGAAGGTACGCGAGGCAGTGGTGACGCTGGCGCTGGAGGCGTCCGTGCCGAAGGAGCGCCTGCTGGAGGTGTATCTCAACGCGGTGGAGTGGGGACCCGGCATCTTTGGCGTGGGGACGGCGGCGCAGCACTACTTCGCCAAGGACGCGCGGCAGCTGACCGCGAAGGAGGCGGCCTTCCTCGCCACGCTCCTGCCCAGCCCGCTGCGCTACCACAGCTACCACCTGCGCGGCCTCACCGAGGTCTGGGAGCAGCGCCTCTCCGAGTTGCTGGCGAAGATGGCGGAGGAGGGCGCGCTGACGTCCGAGGAGTACGACGCCGCGCGCGAAGAGCCGCTCCACTTCTCACCCACGTGCGGGACGTGAGCATGAGACGCAAGGAACGGCTGGACGTCCTGCTCACGCAGCGCGGCCTCGCGGAGTCCCGCACCAAGGCCGCGGCGCTCATCCTGGCCGGGCAGGTGGTGGTGGGGGACAAGCGCGTCGACAAGCCGGGGACGCTGGTGGACGTGGAGGCGGAGCTGCGGCTCAAGGGAGAGCAGCTGCCGTACGTCTCCCGGGGCGGGCTCAAGCTGAAGGGCGCGGTAGACCGCTTCCGCCTGGACCTGCGCGACAAGGTCTGCGCGGACATCGGCGCCAGCACGGGCGGCTTCACCGACTGCCTCCTCCAGGAAGGCGCCGCGCGGGTCCACGCGATTGACGTGGGCTACGGGCAGCTGCACGAGAAGCTGCGCAAAGACCCGCGCGTGCTCTCGCGCGAACGGGTCAACGCGCGGCACCTCACCGACGAGGACCTCCCGGAGCTGGTGGACGTGGTGGTCATCGACGTCAGCTTCATCTCCCTGCGGCACGTGCTGCCCGCGGTGCTGCCCAAGCTGCGCGCGGGCGGCGTGCTGGTGGCGCTGGTGAAGCCGCAGTTCGAAGTCGGGCGGGAGAACGTGGGCAAAGGCGGCGTGGTGAAGGACGCCGCGGCGCGCACGGCGGCCATCGAAGGCATGGTCGCGTTCGTGTCCGCCGAGGGGCTCCAGGTGCGGGGCACGGTGGACTCGCCCATCGCGGGCCCGGCCGGCAACGTCGAGGCCTTGCTGGTGGCGCAGCGGCCGCGCTGACGCGTCAGCTGGCGCGGGAGACTTCGGCCAGCATCAGCAGGGCGCGGGCGAGGCGAAAGGTCTGGTCGCCCGCGAGGTCCAGGAAGCGCAGGCGCATGCCGCCGTTGCCGTCGAAGCGACCGACGACTTCCGCGGTGAGGTCCATGGGCTCACGGCCATCCGGCAGCAGCAGCCGCAGCTTCGCGGAGGTGCCGGCGGGGAAGGGGAGCCCGCGCGCCAGGGAGAGGCCGGTGAGCGAGAGGTCGTAGCTCATCCGGTAGAACCAGCTGCCGTCGGCCTCGCACTCGCAGCCAATCTCCAGCTGCACGCGCGGGCTGTTCCGGCGGTCCGCCCCGGCGCGCCGCTCCACCCCGAACTGGGCGAGTGACACGGTGCCGGCGCGCCTGCGGTCGCTCAACGCCCGGCTGCCTGAGTGCTGGGGGTCCTTCATCATGAAGGGATTGTCGGACCGACCCATACCCGGGTTTTGTAAATCCGCCATACGCGTCAGTTGTAGGTCCGCAACGCGTCCGGCCCCCGGGCATCCGAGCGCCCACAACGAAAGCGAGAGCGAACGATGTTGACCCTGCTGCCCCTGCTTATCCACAACACCCAGCTGCCCGATGACGCCCGCCGGGCCCTGAAGTTGGCGAGCACCTCCCCGGACCCGGTCGTCGCCGTCGGCTTGAAACGAAGCGCCGCCAGGTCCCTCATCCGGAGCTTTGACCTCTCCTGGGATGACGCTGCGGAGCTGGTAGGTCTCCCCCGGGAAGAGCGCCCGCAGCTGCGCGCCGCTTAGATACTCGCGAGTTGTATTCAGACATGTATGAGAACGGGTTGCATTGCGCCCGATGTCTGGGATGAGCCGCGCTCGCAGTGGGCGCGCACCGCGAGCTGAAAAGCTCAGCCGACCTTCGGCGCGAGCGCGGTCCGCGGCTGGGTGCGCATCCCCACCAGGTACACGGCGAACGCCACGGCGAAGCCGATGAACCAGGCGTACGGGAACAGGTGGTCGAACAGGCTGGGGTGCTTCGCCAGCTCCTCGGCGCTCTTGAGGCCCGCCTTGTTGAGGAAGCCCACCACGTTGGGGAGGATGCCGGCCCCCAGCGCAATCATCGCCACCGGGTTGAAGGTGCCATAGCGGCCGTTCACCCGGTAGAGGTCCGGGACGTCCAGCTCCTTGCGGCGGATGAGCCAATAGTCGGCAATCATCACGCCGGCGATGGGCCCCAGCAGCGCGCCGTACCCGCCCAGCCAGACGAAGATGTAGTCGCCGGCGGACTTCATCAGCAGCCAGGGGCACATCAGGATGCCCACCACGCCGGTGATGAGGCCGCCCAGCTTGAAGGAGATGAGCCGCGGGGCGAGGTTCGCGAAGTCGTTCGCCGGGCTCACCACGTTCGCGGCAATGTTGACCGACACAGTGGCGATGCCGATGCCCAGCAGCGCCAAAATGGCTACCAGCACGCGCGCGGTGCCGCTGGCGATGAGCGGCTGCAGCATCCCCGGCGGCGGCGTGGATGCGGTGAGGTGACCCAGCAGCACGTCCGGCATCCAGAGCTGGGCTGCGGGGACGCCCTTGAGGATGGCCATCGACGCGGAGGTGATGACCACGCCCATCGCCGAGAAGACGACCATCGTGGTGGGCAGGCCCAGTGTCTGGCCCAGCATCTGTTCCTTCTGGCCTCTCCCGAAGCGCGTGAAGTCCGGGATGTTGAGCGAGAGCGTGGCCCAGAAGCTGACCATGCCGGTGAGCGAGGGCATGAAGACGGTCCAGAAGTCGCCGAAGGTCTCGAACTTGTCCGGCTGGTCGAACATCGGGCCGAAGCCGCCTGCACGCACCACCGCCCAGACCAGCAGCCACGCCGCCATCACCAGCACGATGGGCGCGGCCCAGTTCTCGAAGATGCGGATGGCGTTCATCCCGCGGAAGATGACCAGGATGTTCAGCGCCCAGAAGACGGCGAAGGTGATGGCGGACGGCGCGCTCAGGCCGGCGAAGCTGCCGCCGCCTCCGAGCTCCGCGAAGCCGGGCCACAGGGCGATGACGAAGGTCTTCACCGCCTCGCCGCCGATGAAGGTCTGGATGCCGAACCAGCCGCAGGCCACCACCGCTCGCAGCATGGCCGGCACGTTGGCGCCGTAGGTCCCGAAGGAGGACCGGGCGAGCACGGGGAACGGGATGCCGTAGCGCGTCCCCGGGTGGGCGTTGAGCAGGATGGGGATGAGGACGATGAGGTTGCCCAGCGCGATGGTGATGAGCGCCTGCCACCAGTTCATCCCCAGCGCCACCAGCCCGCCCGCGTACGCGTAGGTGGGGATGCAGTGGGCCATGGAAATCCACAGCGCCGCGAAGTTGTACGTCGTCCAGTTGCGGCGGCCCTTCGGCACCGGCGCGAGGTCTGCGTTGAAGAGCGGGCTGTCGGCGATGTCGGGCGGCAGCTCGGCCAGCGCTTCCTTCGCAAGGGCGGGGTCGTGCATGGGGCGTGGGGCTTACTACCAACGAAGCGCGGCGTCTCTACGGCATGGGGTGCCGGAAGAAGAAGTCGAGCATCAGCCAGGTGGCGTCCAGCTCGTAGCTCTCCGCGCTACCGCCCGCAGCGCCTTGCGTCCCCGCAGGCCAGCGATGGCCCAGGGCGTCGAGGGTGCAGAGGCTGACCTCGCTCCCTGCTCGGCAGCCGGGCCAGCTCTCGCAATGCGCGCCCCCCTGGCGGTACCCCTCAACCGACGTGGCCGAGCAGCCATTGCGCGCCGCCCAGTCCGTCATCGTCTTCATCACTGAAGGCAGCGTGGCGTTGCCGTTGTACGGGATGCTGGCGTCCGTCACGCCGTGGAACTGGAAGACGGACACCGGGCGGGTAGGGGTGCACGGGGAGATGCCCATCACCCCGCCCACCGGAGCGATGGCCGCGAAGGTCCCCGAGAGCTCGCAGGCCAACCGGTGCGAGAGGAAGCCTCCGTTGCTGAACCCCGTCGCGTAGATGCGCTTGGCGTCCACGCAGTAGTCCTGCGACAGCGTGGCCACCAGGTCGCGCACGAAGCCCACGTCGTCCACGTCAAACATGTTTCCGCAGCACAGCCCGGCGTTCCAGCCGTTGTTGACGCCTTGCGCATGGACGGCCAGAAACGTTCGTTCGTCTGCCGAGGTGAGGATGCCGGTGAGCCGGCGCTCGTCGTCGCGGGTCATCGTCGCGCCGTGGAAGTCGAAGAGGAGCGGCGTGGGCTGGGAGCGGTAGCCCGGCGGCACGTGCACCGTGAAGGCGCGGCTGCGCCCACCGGACGTGAGCGTGCGCAGGTGGTCCCCCGGCGCGGAGAGGGTGCCGCAGGGGGCGCTCAGCGCTTGTTTTGCCTCCGCGCGCTCCGTCACAGGCTGCGCCGCGCCGCAGCCGAGGAGCAACGCGAAGGCGAGGGCGGGGCGCATGGGTGGCGGATTCAACGCTGCGGCGTGCTCTCCGTCAAAGGGCGCGGGGCACGCGACACGGCGGCGCGTCAGCTGTGGTGTTTCGCCGACCGTTCGCCTCGACGGGGAAGCAGGCCCTCGTCGGCCATTTCGTCGGAGGAAATGGCGGATAGGGCGCGTGGCGTCCATAGGTCTGCGCCGGGCCGGAGTGTTCGGGCTGCGGGCTTCGGGGAATGGTGTCTCGGGCTGCGGGCTTCGGGGAATGGTGTCTCGGGCTGCGGGCTTCGGGGAATGGTGTCTCGGGGAGGGGTAAGGAGCACGCGTTCGCGTTCGCGTTCGCCTTCGTTCACGGGTACGGGCCCGGGCAGGGGTTCGGGTTCGGGACACCGCGCACGGCTCGTCCGGTCGCCGACCTGAAGGGGTTGCCTCTCGTCGAGCCTGATCCCGTGACCGACTGCCCGGGCCCGAACCCGAACCCGGGCCCGGGCCCGTGAACGAAGGCGAACGCGAACGCGAACGCGTGCTCCCTACCCCTCCCCGAGACACCGTTCCCCGAGGCCCGCAGCCCGAGACACCATTCCCCGGGAAGTCCGCCGCCCGCACCCTGCCGCCTCTCGACTACGCGCCGCCATCCGACGGCGAAGCCTTGTGAGCGATCGTGAGGCGCTCGACGCGAACGGGGCAACCCCGCGATGTGGCAGACCCTGATGAGCTGTTCTCGAGAAGCGTTGTCCGTTCCCGCACCCGAACAGCCGTGTGCCGTGCCCCACACAACCTCGAGGCGGAACGGCCGTTGTTCGAGCGCCGCGTCAGTCGTGCGGCAGGACGAAGCGGCTGATGAAGCGCTCGATGGCGGCGCGGTCCCCGCGCGCGAGCGGCAGCGTGGCGTGGGGGCTGATGCGCGCGGCGAGCTCAAACAGGATGAGCTCCTGGCCGCGCTTCTCGCTCAGGATGCGGGCAATGCGTTCGACGTTCGGGTCATCGCGAAAGACGTCGTCCGCCTTGCTCGCCGCGGCGTAGCTCTCCGTGAGGGCGGTGAGGCACTCCAGCTCCTCCGCGGAGCTGAAGCGGTGGCGCTCGGAGCCGGTCATCTCCTTCCGGTGCTCCGCGTCGCCCAGCCAGAGCGCCTTGCAGCGGGCATAGGCCAGCCAGTAGCGGCCCCGCTCCGTGTCTGCGTAGAGCTCCACCACCTCCCCTTTGCGTCGCGCGAACGCCCGCGGGAGGACGGTGTCCCCCACCACCACGATGCGCAGCCGCTGCGCCTGCCGGCGGAGCAGCTCCAGCAGCACCGCGTTGCGCGGGTGGAGCGCGAGCGCCGCCGTCCACGCCTCCAGCGCCGCCTTCGGCTGCTCGCCTTCCAGCAGGGCCAGGCCTTTGTAGTAGAGCGGCCGGTAGTCGAGCGGGTTCAGCCGCAGCGCGTCCTCGTAGTACCGCAGCGCGTCCGGCAGGCGGTGGGTGAGCCGGGAGACTTCGCCCAGCTGGAGGAGCGCCACGTAGCAGCGCGGACAGAGGGTCAGCGCTTCGCGGTAGAGCGCGGTCGCCGCGTCGTACTTGCCCTCCGCCAGCGGCGCCTCCGCCTGCTGGATTTTCTCCATCGCCCGCGCATCCACCGCCATCGAGCTGACCGCGACAGCGCCGGAGAGGACCGTCGGAAACGCCAGCTGCTCCTCCCGCTTGGGCCAGAGCGTCTCCGCGATGCGGGCCTCCGGGACGTCGGTCAGCGCGCTCAGCGGGTGCTCCACGTAGCGAGCGCCGCCCGCCTGGATGCGCTGGGCAATCTCGTCCGCGGTGAGGAGCTTGCGACGGGGCCGCCCGAACGCCTCGCGCGGCGGCGGGAGCGCGCCCGTCTCCGCCGGTGCGGCGAGGGTCAGGCTGAAGAGCGCAAGGAGGAAAGGCGACACGGGAGCGATTCTCTCCGCATTCCGGAGTGAGATTCGAGCGAGATTCGCGCATCACCCGCGCGGCTCAAACTGAGACAGCGCCAGCTGCCGAGCAGAGGTGACCCACTCCTTTGCCGGGCCCTTCGCTGTCTTGAGGGCGTCCTTCAGCGCCGCGTCCAGGTCCACCGGCAAGGAGGGTTCGTCCTGGCAGAGCCCGACAATCGCCGCGCGGGCGCGCTGGCCGAGGGCGGACGCCGGCTCGTACGCGGCGATGACCTTCACCACGCTGGAGGTCACGTCCGCCTCCGCGGCGATGAAGGTGAGGCCCTCGGTGGCGTACGTCGGCCGTGCCCGCGCCAGGACTGCCGCTTTGAGCTTCCGATCGTCGAGCAGCGCCTCGCCCCAGCGCGCGCCGATGGCGAAGACGGCGTTCGGCGCGGCGGGGAGCCCCACCGTCTTCGGGGGAACCAGCAGGTACTTCGGAATCAGCCAGCAGGAGCCCACCGGAGGCGCGACGAGGATGCTCCCGCTGCGCAGCGCTCGGGTGGGTTCCTCCAGCAGATTGGCCGCGGCGGCCATGGCGCCCGCGTACTCGCCGCGCGCGGACCGCAGCAGCGCAACCGTCTGCGTGTGCTTGGACCCCGCGACGATGAGCGCGTCACCCACCGCCCGGAACGCCGGGTAGTCGACCTCGAGGACCCACAGCCGCAGCGGGTCTCCATCGGAGTCGCCGCTCAGGACGCGGCCGTAGGCTTGGGCGACTTCAAACGCGCGCGTCTTTCGCAGGCGCCCGGCCAGCTTCGGCGCCATCCGGACGAAGGGAGTTCCCCCGCCTTGATAGTTCAGCTCGGCGTCCCGCCAATGGGTGGCGAGCCCCGCTCGCTCGGCCACGGCCTTGAGCTCCGCCATCGCCGCGAGGTCCTTCTTGAGCGTCGCCGGGGCGGTGGGCAGCGTCAGCAGAAGCGGGCCCTTCGTGGCCTCGAAGGTGGCCCGCCGCGGGGCCGCCGCGCGCAGCGCCTTGTGCGCCGGCGCTCGGAGAGAGGCCTCCTGGCTGGCGCAGGCCAGGACGAAGCTCTGCGGGGCAAAGCGATGGGACGTGCTCGTCTCGTCGTACGCGTAGGTGCCCACCGGCGTCGCCTTCGCTTCCGGGAGGCGCACCGCCTTGGCGAGCCGCACGCGGAGGGAGACGGTGTCCAGCCAGACGTCCTTCCAACTGAGATGGCCCTCGTCGTCAGAGGTGAGCCAGGAGCATCCACAGTGCGGTCCGACGGAGAAGTCGCGCACGGCGGCGTTCCCCAGGCCCAGGTCCTTCAGCATCGCCTTCACCATCTCCAGCGTCCCCTCGTTGATGCGGGGAACGTTGACGGCGGTGGCGAAGAACGTCAGCGCCTGGGTCTTTGTTTCATACGCCAGGTTCCAGAGTGAAAAGGTCTCAGACATGAATCACTTTCCAACGACGGTGAGCTCGCCGCCGTTGAGCGCGTAGATTCTGCCCTGGCGGTCCAGCGCAATCGGCGTGTACGCGGCGCCGACCGCGAGCTTGAGGAAGAAGCGGCCCTTCTGGGTCCCTCCTTGGCCAATTGCATACAGAAATCCGTCTTCCGCGTTGGTGAACACAGTCCCCTCCGGATCCACCGCCGGCGCGTTGATGCACCACTCGAATCCATCCGGGTGGTCCGTGGTGCACTGCAGGCCGCCGTCGGTGCGCTGACAGCTCTGCATCTCCGCGTTCTGGAACTGCCACTCCGGATGAAGGTCCTTGTTCAGCTGGGTGATGAAAAACCGCGGCGCGCTGCCGTCGTATTCGAAATAGTGGTTGTCTTTGATGACAATGGAGTACGTCCCGCCGTGCTTGTAGACCGCAGGCGTCACGTCCCAGCCGAAGTCGTAGCTGCCGGCGAAGCGGCCCTGTCCGTCGAACTTCAGGAGGTGGCCCCGGGCGGCGTTGTAGCCGGTCACCGCGCCGTACAGCACCGCGCCGTCCGGCAGCACCACGGGCGAAGAGGACGAGCTGTCGTTCACTTGCGCGGCGGGCGGCTCGTTGGTGGCCGGGTCTACGCCGGTGAGCGCCCCCACGCGGCAAGCGGAGGAGCGGGACGCGCCGCCGTCCGGGTTGGGCAGGGCGATGGCCGGGTTGAGCACGCCGCAGCCGTCGTTGAGCAGCCCGCGGAAGGACGCCGCCCAGCGCGGTTGCAGGTCCGAAGTCGCGGCGACGAGGTAGCCGTAGCGCGCGTTGCGGTGGGCGCGGCTCACCACGAAGACCGTGCCGTCGTCGCCGATGGCCGGGACGGCGTTGAGCGCGGGGCGCTGCGTCTGGCAGCGGACCTGGGGCGGCTGCGCCTGGATGCCGGCGTCCGGCGCGGGCGGATAGGGGCGCAGAAAGTCCGGCGCGCTGAAGACGCCGGAGCACAGGCTGTCCGCCGCCGGCGCGTCCGGCACCAGCTCCGCGAAGCGGACCCGGGTGGCGACGTCGGCGGGGCTCACTTTCACCAGCCAGCCTTCCGGGTCATCGCGGAAGTCATCCTGCAGCGTGAGCGCCGTGTAGAAGAGGTTGCCGGTCGCGTCCACCGCCAGGCCGCCCGCCACGAAGCTGTGGCCCGCAACGTCCGCCAGCGGCGCTATCCGCTTGACCACCGCGCCGCTCCGGCGGTCCACCTTGAGGACGTCGCCGTTGGCCGCGGGCAGGTACAGGAAGTCTCCGCCGAGCGCGGGCTGGAAGGCGGGCTCCCAGGCGGAGAGGCCCACCGGCACCGGTTTCCAGTCGCTCTCCACGGTCCACTTCTCTACCAGCGCGCCGCCCTCCCAGGCGTAGCGGCGCTCCGTCCAGACCTGGGTGTCGCGCGCGGCCATCCCGCAGAAGCTCCCGCCGTCCGCGGTCATCCCGGAGCCGGGTGGCTCACAGGGCAGATAGGCGCCCGCCTTGACCATCAAATAGACGTCGTCGCCCGCGATGAGCGGGGTGGGGTAGTGGACGAGGAGCGCCCCGGCGATGTCGTTCTCGTAGTCCGCGTTGTCCGCCTGCTCCTGGACGGAGAACGGGTCGAATTCGATGCGCGCCAGCGCGCGGTCCAGCGGCTGTCCGGCGCGGCACGCCACGCCGCGGTGCGCCGGGTCCTGCGCCCACTGGGGCCAGTCGCAGCGGTCGTTCACTTCGGCGCACTGACATGCGCCCAGGGCGAGCACGAGGGTGGCCGCTGCGAGCCTACGGGAGAGGAGGAGCATGGCGGCGCGCACCCTAGCGTGCGCTGTCTGGAACCGTAAGCCGCGCCGATTTTGCGGCGGCCGGGCGGACCCCCACGCCTAGAGTCGGACAGACCATGTCCCCGCTCAGCGTGCAGAAGGCCAGCGTCCTCTGCTACCGCATCTACGACATCGCGGATGAAATCTCCCTGGAGAAGGCCAGCTCCCTGCTCTCCGCGGACGCTCGCCGCCTCACCCTGGCGCGCGAGAACTCGCAGTACCTGCACCTCCCCAACCCACCGCTGACGGTGGAGCTGGGAGAGCGCTCCCTGCCCTTGCGCGGCGGGACGGTGAACGTGTCGGTGCTGGCCCGCATTTTTGACCATGGCGCCGCCTCCATCATTCTTCGGGTCCCGGTGCCCCCCGGCACGCGCGAGCAGGAGCTGGTGGCGCTGGCGGACGAGCTCTACGACAGCGCGGCGCTGGACGCCCTGGCGCTGCAGCTCATCGAAGGCGTGCGCCAGAACGTGGCCGGCGCCCTGGAGGACCCGCACCTCTGGGAGCAGAGCGAGAGCTACACGGTGGTCTTCGTGGAGCGGTTCGAGAGCACGCCCAGCGCGAACGAGGTCTTCGAGGGGCTGGACATCGCCCGGCTGCTCCTGGGGGAGACCACCGGGTCCCCGCTGTCGGAGCGCGAGCGCAAGGAGGTCACCCAGCACCGCTTCAGCTACCGGGAGGATGACCTGGCGGTGGTCGATTGGAACAGCGCCTTCGTGTACGAGCCTTCGGGGAGCCTGGACATCCCGGACGTGCTGGAAATCTGCAACGCGCAGCTGCTGGAGCTCCGCTACTACGACGACGTCCTGGATAAGAACGTCCTCACCATCTACGACGAGGTCCAGCGGAAGAAGCGCGGCCTGCTCTCCTTTGTGCGCAGCCCCTACAAGCTCGTCTCGCGCCGCGTGCTGGCCACGCTGTTGGAGATGTCCGAGTTCATCGAGCGGGTGGAGAACTCGCTGAAGATTATCGGCGACTTCTACCTGGCCAAGGTCTACGAGGCCGCGGTCCGGCGGCTGCGCATCCCCGCCTGGCAAGCCTCCGTGACGCGCAAGCAGCAGATGCTGGCCAACGTCTACCAGCTGCTCAAGGGCGAGCTCGACACGGACCGCTCCCTCACGCTGGAGGCCACCATCGTGCTGCTCATCATCGGGGAGATTCTCCTGGCCTTCCGGCCCGTCATTCAGCCCTGAAAAGCGCGACGCCCCCTCCAGGATTGGCTAGCCTCCTCCGCGTTTCTGGCTGGAAGGGGGGAGCGCATGGCTCAGGGTTACACCGAGGCGGAGCTCGTCACCAACCGCAGCTCGTTGCTTCTCTCCGGAGGCGGCGAAGCGGACCGAAGGGCCTGGGCCGAGGAGGCGGCGAAGCACTTCCCCGGCGAGGGCGACGTGGTGGAGCTCTCCTCCCCGGAGGACCTGCCTGCCGCCCTGGAGCGCCCGCGCGGAGTGCTCTTCATCCCCGACGCCGCCCAGCTCCCTCCGGATGCGCAGATGCGCATCGTCCACTGCCTGCGGACCCAGGAGGAGCGGCCGAAAATCATCCTCGGCCTCTCATCCTCCCCGGCTGAAGCCCTCGCCAATGGGGAGCTGCGGGCGGATCTCCACTACCGGCTGCAGACGGCCCGGGTGGACCTCTCCACCCCCGGCCTGCGCGATGTCCTCCGGGCCCGGCGGGCCGCGCGCGCCAAAGAGGAAGCCAAACGTCCTCCACCGCCCTCCGGCAGCCCAAGGGTCACAATTCACTCAGGGAAAAACCTGCCCAAGGCCGCCAAGCCCACAAAGCGTCGTTAAGTCAAGACCTCGACTGTGCGACCCCCCACACACTGAAAGAAGGTTGCCCACGCCTCTTGCCAGTTCCCCACCCAGTTTGGGAAAACCTGGGTCAGCAGGACTCCACGGAGACCCCTCTGCAGCCGAAACAGTCGAACAGCGTCTCAAGCGCACCGTGGCGTCTGCCCGGGCGGACGCGGTTTGCGCCGCTGAAGCGGGCCATGAAGCGCGGGCGTTCACGCATCGCCACCAGCGCGAAGTCGCTGGTGATGATGATGGGCGCCATCATCGCCTTCCTCCCGATGGAGCTGATGGGCCCCCGGGCGCTGCGCCTGGCCACGCGGTTGGATTGGGTGCTGGCCGAGGAGTACCTCCCGGACAACGAGCCCACCCTCTGTTCGAACGCTGACAATCCCTTCGCCCCGCCTGCCGAGGACGAAGTGGAGCGGCCAATGGTGCTGGCCCAGTCGCGCTTCCGCTACGTCTGGCCCATCGCCAGCACGGTGGTGACCAGCAGCTACGGCAGCCGCTGGGACCCGGTCGACGAGTGGGATGAGCAGCGCCGCCGCCACAAGGGCGTGGACCTCCGGGCGCCGCTGGGCACGCCGGTGCTGGCCGCCGCGGACGGGATGGTCGTCTACACCCGCTGGTGGGGCCGCGGTGGGTTGAGCATCAAGCTGGACCACGGCAACAACGTCGTCACCGTGTACCGGCACCTGTCCCGGGTGCGCGTGTTGCGAGGCACCTACGTCCGCGCGGGTCAGCGCATTGGCCTCTCGGGCGCCAGCGGGCGGGTTACCGGACCGCACCTGCACTTCGAGTTCTGGGACAACGGCAAGGCGCAGAACCCGCTCAAGTACGAGTGGCGGCTGGAGTCTCCCGCGGCCTCAGAGGGAACCCTGTTGCTGCGCGCCGAGCTGGCCGAAGCCTCCGTCCCTCACCCCTGGTGAGCCGCCGCAGCTGAGTCGTCCTCCGTGGCCTGCGCGAAGAGCAGCTCCGGGGTCGCGTTCTTTCTCGGCCGTCCTCGCCGTCGCGGAGCCTGTGGCGGCTCTGCGGACAGGGCCGCGCTGGGCAGCGTTGCGCACAGGGCCTCCACCTTGGCAGCCAGCGCGGGGTCGCTCTCGGCGTAGACCCGCAGGTAGGCCTGGGCCCGCTGCGTCTTCTTGAGCACCGCTTCGCTCTCCCGGAGGAGCTCCGCCCGCTCCAGCTGCAGCGTCGACTCCGCGCTCTCCACGATGGACTGGCGCGCCACCAGCTCCTCTGTGGCCGCACGGAGCACGTTTGCGTCCAGATCCGGAAAGCGGACGCCCTGAAGCTCATCGAACAAACGAATGAACGCCTGCGCCTGCGACAGGACCCACTCGGCCTCTGACATGTCTCTCCCCTCGGTTTGGCTGGAACGGCATAACTGTACACGCGTTCAGCAATCCAGCTCAACACAAAAGGAGATCCGCCACGTAGGCTTCGCGCCCTCGTGCACCTCGCCACCAGCGTCGTCTACAAGCACCTGGTCGAAGGCCTCTTCGAGCGCGCGTTGAGAGAGCGCGTGACGCCTTCGCTCGCGGGGAAGCTGCGGGCCGCGGGGTTGGATCTCTCCCGCCTGGAGCCCGAGTACAGCGCGAACGTCTTCAACCACTGCCTGCAGCTGACGGTGGCAGAGCTGTGGCCGGAGCTCTCCGAGGACGACGGCCATCGCGCGTTGGGCCGGCTCTTCGTGGCCGGCTTCAGCGAGACCGGCGTGGGCACGGCGCTGACCGGCATGATGCGGATTCTGGGGCCGGAGAAGGCGCTGGACCGGCTGACCCGGATGTTCCGGATGGGCGGGAACTTCTACCAGTCCCGCGTCACCCACGAGAGCGACCACTGCGCGCGCTTCTGGTTGAGCGAGGGGGAGCTCAACCCGTGGATGCACGCCGCCATCATCCAGGGCGTCATCCAGGACGCAGGCGCCAGCCGGGTGGAGGTGGAAGTGGAGTCGCGGGACGCCACGGGCTGCACCTACCTCATCCGCTGGGTCTGACGACTGCGTTCGCCGAGCGCTTGAGGCGAGCGGGTCTCGCCTGGAGCGTTGAGCGGTCAACCGCGGGCTGCGGGCTGCGGGCTGCAGGCTGTGGGCTGCGGGCTGCGGGCTGCGGGCTGCGGGCTGCGGGCTGCGGGCTGCGGGCTGCGGGCTGCGGGCTGCGGGGAATGGTGTCTCGGGGTTCGCTTGGGCTCACCTGGACGGCGCACGGCGCCCGGGCACGGGCACGGGCCACGCGTTCGCGTTCGCGTTCGCGTTCGTTCACGGGTACGGGCCCGGGTTCCAGACGGGAAGGGGAGCTCGGAGACGGAACACCGAGTTCCGGCTCGTCCGAACGCAGGTTCGAGCGGTTGCCAGCCTCGCCCATGAGCCGCTCACCCTCCGCGCCCGTACCCCAACCCGAACCCCCTTCCCGTCTCCGAACCCGAACCCGGGCCCGTGAACGAACGCGAACGCGAACGCGAACGCGTGGCCCGTGCCCGTGCCCGGGCGCCGTGCGCCGTCCAGGTGAGCCCAAGCGAACCCCGAGACACCATTCCCCGCAGCCCGCAGCCCGCAGCCCGCAGCCCGCAGCCCGCAGCCCGCAGCCCGCAGCCCGCAGCCCGCAGCCCGTAGCCCGTAGCCCGCAGCCCGTAGCCCGTAGCCCGCAGCCCGTAGCCCGCAGCCCGCAGCCCGCAGCCCGCAGCCCGCAGCCCGCAGCCCGCAGCCCGCAGCCCGCAGCCCGCAGCCCCGAGGCCCGAGACAACCATCCCCCCGCAGCCCGGACCCTCCGCCCGGACACTCAACCCGGTTGACCGCTCAACGCTCCGGGCGAGCGGGTCTTTCGCCCGCACCCAGCGCAGTGTCCGACCGCACGGCGCGCGTGAAGCACACACCCACCGACCGGCCCGCCGGGATGGCGTGACGCGCTCCGCCGTATGCTTTGCGCATTCGCCCTCCTGCTCCCAGCGCGCTCTGTGCCCTGTTGCTGGCCGCCACCGTGGCCGACGCCGCTCCGCTCTTCGCGGATGACGCGGAGTCAGGGACCCGGCTCACCACGGACAATCCGCCGGGCAAGTGGACTGCCTACCGGCAGGACGTGGTCATCAACAGCATGACCGCCTCTGCGGCGGCTGCGCACCGCGGCGCCTTCGGGTGGCGCCACGTGGACACCGATTCGCGCACCGTGCCGGACGGGCAGAACACGCTGGTCCGCGACTTCACCACCTCCAGCTCCGCCCTCTACATCCGGTTCTGGACGCGCAGGGCCAGCGGGGGCGGCGGGGAGGTCTTCCTCTTTCAAATGAGAGTGAACGCGGGCGCCTCCCCGGGGAGCCATCAGGGCCAGCTGGGTGGGATTCTGCCGTCTGGCCAGCTGTTCATGGCCGGCTACGACAGCAGCAGCACCTACTTCTACGACTCCTCGTCCGTCGTCATTGACTGGGCCCAGTGGCACCTCATCGAAGTGGAAGTGGTGGGGCTGGGCACGGCCACCGGCGCCTCCCGCGCCTGGGTGGACGGCGCCCCGTTCTTCAACCGCACTGTCTCCCGGCTGACGCAGTCGCCGGACGGGTTCGAGCTTGGGGAGTACTACGCGAACAATGCTTCGTTCACCGGGTCCACGGACTTCGATGACGTCCGGTTGGACACCACGCCCTCCGCTTCGCGCTTCGTCGTGCAGAGCGCCACCGTCCCGGAGGCCGGGTGCGGGGCGGTGGTGCTGGACCTGCAGCACGTCTCCGGGCAGAGCGCGGGGGCGCCCTATGCGCTGGTGGCGAACGTGAGCGCGTCCGGCGTGGGCGGGGCGTTCTACTCGGAGGCGACGTGCTCGACGGCGACCTCCACGGTGCCGTTCGCGCTGGGGCAGGCGCAGGCCACGGTATGGTTTCGCGCTTCCGGTTCCGGCGTCGCTTCTGTCACCGCCACGCACGTGGACCTTCTGAGTGGCTCCGGGAATCTCACCGTGACGCCGCTCCCGACGGACGCCGGAAGCGCGGACGCGGGAGCAACGCCGGACGCGGGGACAGCCCCAGGCGACGCGCGCTACCTCGTCGGCTGCGGCTGCGGCGCGGCGGGCGCAACGCTGCCGGCGCTCTGGCTTTTCGCCGGGTGCGTCAGTGCCCGAGCAGCCCGGGGCCTGCGGCGCGCTCGCAGGTGAGGGACGCCCGGAAGGCCGCCTCCAGCTCCCGGCGCAGGACAATCTCCTGCAAGCCCTCGGCGAACTTGGCGGTGTTCTTCAGCACGCCCGGCGCGGCGCGCCAGAGGTAGCCGCCGCCCACCAGCACCAGGTCCGGGTCCACGTCGGCGAGGAAGGCGATGGCGGTGGCCGGCTGGCCTTCCGGGCGCAGCGGGCCGTAGGCGCTCTTCCCGTCCGCTGCCACCGCGCCCAGGAACCACGCCGTCTGTTCGCCGAAGTGCCCGCCCTTGAACGCCGTGCGGACGCGGAGCTTCACCGGCGTCACCTGGTACCGGCGCCCGGCGAGTCGCCGGGTCTGCGGTTCGCCCCACGACAAGACGTCCGCCAGGACGATGTCCGTGGCTTCGCGCTCGAGCTGACACACGTCCCGCGCAGGGTAGGCGCCCGGGCTCTGGATGACCGGCTTGCAGCCGGCGCCAAGCAGGAGGGCCAGTGCGCCTGCGGTCCAGCGTCTCATCCGCGTCAGCTTACTTCGTCCTCTGCGCACGGCGCTTGCCGCGCGGCGCGTCCGTCCCTATGCCTGCCGTATGGCCATTGCGACCGTGGACCCCTCGACGGGGAAGACCGTGAAGGCGTTTTCGCCCCACTCGCGCGAGGAGGTGGAGCGCGCCCTGGCCGCCGCGGTGCGGGCTTTCCAGCGGCACCGCCGCACGTCCTTCGAGGAGCGCGCTCAGCGGATGGTGCGCGCGGCGGAGCTGCTGGAGGCTGAGCGCGACGCCTACGCGGAGCTGATGGCGCGGGAGATGGGCAAGCCGCTGGCCGGTGGCGTGGCGGAGGTGACCAAGTGCGCCGCCACCTGTCGCTACTACGCGCAGCATGCCGCGCGCTTCCTGGCGGATGTCCCGCTGGACGCGGCGCCCGACACCGCCTTCCTGCGCAGCCAGCCGCTGGGCGTGGTGCTGGCGGTGATGCCGTGGAACTTCCCCTTCTGGCAGGTGGTGCGCTTCGCGGCGCCCGCTCTGATGGCGGGCAACGTGGGGCTGCTCAAACACGCGTCGAACGTCCCGCAGTGCGCGCTGGCGCTGCAGGCGCTCTTCGCCCGCGCCGGCTTCGAGGAGGGCTGCTTCCAGACGGTGCTCATCGACTCGTCTCAGGTGGGGCCGCTCATCGAGGACGCGCGGGTGGCGGCGGTGACGCTCACCGGGAGCAACGCGGCGGGCAGCGCGGTGGCGTCTGCCGCGGGGCGGGCGTGCAAGAAGACGGTGCTGGAGTTGGGCGGGAGCGACGCGTTCATCGTCCTGCCCAGCGCGGACGTGGAGCGCGCCGCCGAAGTCGCGGTGCAGGCGCGCGTCCTCAACAACGGGCAGTCCTGCGTCGCCGCCAAGCGCTTCATCGTCGCGGAGCCGGTGGCGCAGCGCTTCGAGCAGGCGATGGCCCGGGGTCTGGCCGCGCTGGTCGTCGGCCCGCCGACTCACCCGAAGACGCAGGTGGGGCCGCTGGTGTCGCGGCAGGCGGTGGAGGAGCTGGACAGCCAGGTGCAGCGGTCGCTCGCCGCGGGCGCGCGGCTGGTGGTGGGCGGCACGCGGCGGGAGGGCGAGGGCTTCTACTACCTGCCCACGCTGCTGGCGGACGTGCCGCACACCGCCGCGGTGGCGAGGGAGGAGACGTTCGGTCCAGTGGCTGCGCTCTTCCGGGTGAAGGGTGTGGAGGAGGCCATCGCGCTGGCCAACGAGAGCCCCTTCGGCCTGGGCAGCAGCGTGTGGACAAGGGACGCGGCCGAGCAGCGCGCCTGCATCGACGGGCTGGAGGTGGGTGGGGTGTTCGTCAATCAGCTGGTGGCGTCGGACCCTCGGTTGCCCTTCGGGGGCGTGAAGCAGTCTGGCTACGGCCGGGAGTTAGGCGAGCTTGGCATCCGCGAGTTCATGAACCTCAAGACGGTGCGGATTGCCCGGGTGGATTGACCGCCGCCTCCGCCCCCGATAGAGCGCCGTCCATGGAACAGGCGCCCTCCGTCCCCGCAGCTCCGCAGGTCGAATCCAAGCTCACCCGGATTGTGGGCAGCCCGCTGTTCTGGTTCGCCCTCGTGCTGGCCATCGCCGGGGTGTCCAGCGTCCGCGCGGTGCTCGCCTCGCGCGAGCTTCCGCCCCCGCGTCCCGTCCTCGGCAAGGTGCCGGCCTTCGCGCTCACCGACGCCACCGGGCAGGTCTTCGACAGCGAACGGCTGGAGGGGAAGGTCTGGGTGGCGAACTTCATCTTCACCCGCTGCCCCACCATCTGCCCGGTCTTCACCCGGAAGATGGCGGAGCTGCAGCACCGCGGCCGGCAGCTGGGAGAGACGATTCACCTGGTGTCGTTCACCGTGGACCCCGAGCACGACACGCCCGAGGTCCTCATGCAGTACGCCAAGGCGCAGAAGGCCAGCCCGCGCATCTGGTCGTTCCTCACCGGGGGGCGGGACACGCTGCAGAAGCTCATCGCCGAGGGGCTGAAGGTCCACATGTCCAAGGAAGGGCCCGCGGACGACTTGATGTCCTACGGCCACGGCGGGCACTTCGTGGTGGTGGATGGGCGGATGCAGGTCCGCGGGTACTACGACTCCAGCGAGAAGGATGCCGTGGATGACATCCTTCGCGACGTGGCGCTGCTGGTGAACCGGAAGGATTAGCTCTAGCGCTGCAGAGGCTCTGCCTCGGCGCGGCGGTTCTTCGCCCAGGCGTCCTCATCGTGCCCGTCCGCGACCGGACGCTCGGCGCCGAAGCTCACCGTGTCGACCGTGGCCTCGGGGACTCCCAGCTGAACCAGGTAGTGCCGGGCGGCGGTGGCGCGGCGCTGGCCGAGCGCGAGGTTGTACTCCACGGTTCCGCGCTCATCGCAGTGACCGGCGATGCGGACGGACGCGCCCGGGCGGCGGCGGAGGCCGTCCGCGAGGGTGCGCAGCTTCTCCTGGCTCTGCGAGGTGAGGCTGGCGTCGTCGAAGCTGAACTGGAGCACCGTCTGGCGCAGCAGGGCGGCCAGCTCATCCGAGGTCGAGCTCTCCTTGACCGGGGTGGCTGCGGCGACGGGCGCCGGGGCGGCGGAGACCGGGGCGGAGGTGGTGACGGGGGCGTCTGGCACGACCGCCTTCTTGGCGCATCCGCTCAGGATGGCGAGGGAAGCGAAGAGAAAGAGGGGTGGGATGGACCGCATGCTTGGGTGGCTCCTGTGGGGTTGGCGGGGTTGAGGGTAGCAGGTTGCATTGCGGGAGTGAGAGTGGGGGGGTAACCGCCCGTGAGGTGCGGACGTAGTGTCTGACATGGAAGCTCTGGCAGGGAGGTCTCAAATGAACCGGGCATTGGGGTTTCTGTTGATGGGGTGTGTGCTCTGGGGCTGTGAGCACCGGGCCGCGCAGGCCCCCGCGCCGCGGGCGCTGGCGGACGAGAAAGGACGCGTCGTGAAGACCGAGGCAGAGTGGAAGCAGGCTTTGACGCCGGAGCAGTTCCGGGTGCTGCGGCAGAAGGGCACCGAGCGGGCGTTCACCGGCGCCTACTGGAACGCCCATGAGGACGCGGTGTACCTCTGCGCGGGCTGTGGCCAGGCGCTGTTCGACTCGCGCACCAAGTTCGACTCCGGCACCGGTTGGCCCAGCTTCAGCGCGCCGTCCGCCCCCGCCGCGGTCGCCAGCGAGCAGGACGTCAGCCACGGGATGAGCCGCACCGAGGTGACCTGCAGCCGCTGCGGCGGGCACCTGGGGCACGTCTTCGAAGATGGCCCCGCGCCCACCGGGCTGCGCTACTGCATCAACTCCGCCGCCCTCACGCAGCAGCCCCGCGCGAAGGCCGACAAGTAGCGAGCGAGACAGGGTTGGCGGTACGGGCTAAAACACCGACTTATGGAGCCTCGGCAAAATCCGAAGGCGAAGGTGAAGGTCAAGCTCGAGGAGCTGCTGCTCCGCCACGAAGCCATCACCGCGGACCAGCTCGCGCAGGCGCAGGCAGAGCAGAAGAAGTGGGGCGGGGACCTGGGCCACGTGCTGGTGGAGCTGGGCTTCATCCCGGAAGAGCTCCTGATGAAGGCGTATGCCCACCTGATGGGCATCCCGCTCTCCAACCCCGCGGTGGACGCCATCCCGGACGAGTTCGTGAAGGCGGTGGGCGTCCAAATCTGTGAGCGCTACGGGGTCATCCCCATCGGCGGGGACCTCAAGAAGAAGAAGCTGGTGTTGGCGACCTCGGACCCGATGAAGGCGTCAGAGCTCCAGGCGGTGGCCAAGCTGACCGGGCACCAGGTGGAGCCGGCGGCGGCCACGGCGGACAACATCGCGCGCGGCATCCGCAAGCACTACTGGGGCGAAGCGGAGTCCGCGCCCGAGGAGCACCGCCCGGCGTCTTTCATCACGTCTTCCGCCCGGCCGTCGAACGCGCCTTCGCCCGCCTCCGCCGCGGCGGCCGCCGCCGCTGCCGCAACGCGGCCGTTCACGGACGACTCCCCGGCCGGGTCCACCGCTGCGCTGAATGCGTTGCTGGTGCGGGTGGCGCGGCTGGAGCAGCAGGTACGCCCGCTGGAGAACCAGGTCCAGGGGCTGCTCGCGTCCAACCCGGAGTTCGCCGGTGTGACGTCGCGGGTGGAGCGGCTGGAGCAGCTCATCGCCAGCGAGAGCAACCTGGCGCGGGTCCTCTCCGAGTTCCTGGTGGAGAAGGGCCTGGTCACCCGGGATGAGCTCTTCGCCCGGGTGCTGCAGAAGGGCTCCGGCTAAACCGGCGGCGCGCGCCCGCTGGGCATCTGGGCGCGGATGACCTTGCTGAGCCGGTCCAGCTCCACCGGCTTGGGGAGGAAGTTGCGGAGCGAGGCGGCTTCGCGCTGCGGCAGGGACGCGGAGAGGATGATGATGGGGATGGTGCCCCACCGTTCGGACTTGGCCAGGAGGGTCTGAAGCGTCCAGCCGTCCATCACCGGCATCATCAGATCCAACAGGATGAGGTCCGGCAGGAAGCCCGCCTCCAGCTGTTCCAGCGCGTCCTTCCCGTGCCTCGCGCTCTGGGCTTCGAAGCCTTCGCACTGGAGGATGTCCACCAGCAGCTCCCGGATGTCCGGGTCATCTTCCACCACCAGAATCGAGCCCATGCGCACCCCAATAGCCCCCGCTGGGTCCGCTCAACAACGGACCGGCAGGACAAGCCTCCACAGGCGCTCGCGCTTGGTTGCCGCTGGACACTTTGCTTGGCCCGCGCGCCGTGGGGATTCGTGCCCCTGTCGCGCGTTCAATCTTCTTGTTGACCCCCAGGTCGCATGCTACAGACCCCGCGGTTTTCATTAGGTCAATTCTGGGACCAGAACGAACGAATGAGCACCGCGATCGCCACGGCTGGCCACGGAGACCACGCAGCCCACGACCTTCCCCCGGACGCGCATTTTGGGAGCGCTTCGGCAGGGAAGCTGGGGATGTGGATCTTCCTTCTCTCCGACGCGTTTTCCTTCGGTGGGCTGCTGCTCGCCTACGGCATCCTGCGGGGGAGCTCGGACCCCACCACCAACCCGTGGATTCACCCCGGTGAGCCCACGCTCGGCATCCCCTTCACCGCCGCGCTCACCTTCCTCCTCATCTGCTCCAGCGTGACGATGGTGCTGGCGGTGGCGGCGGCGAAGGAGGGGGACCGCAAGCAAGCCCTGCTCATGCTGGCCCTCACGGCCATCGGCGGCGCGCTCTTCCTCGGCGGCCAGATGCAGGAGTACTTCGGCGTCTTCCACGGCCACGGCCTGGTGCGCGAAGGCCTGGTCTTCGGCCAGAGCGGCTACGCCAGCACCTTCTACATCACGACCGGCTTTCACGGCCTGCACGTGCTGACCGGGGTCATCTACATCACCATCACGTTGGCGCGGACGGCGGCGGGGAAGACGGACGCCAACGACATCGAGATCCTCGGCCTCTTCTGGCACTTCGTGGACCTGGTGTGGATTCTCGTCTTCACGTTCATCTACCTGCTCTAGAAGGGGTTGCCTCGCACCATGGCTGAACACGGACACGCCAGGGCCAGCCGCAAGGTCTACTGGGTCATCTTCGTCGTCCTCGCGGTGCTGACGCTCCTCGAGGTCGGGGTCGCCGCGCCGGAGCTGGGCATCAACCGGACGACGGTGGGCTTTCTGCTCGTCGGCATGGCCCTCAGCAAGGCCGCGCTGGTGGGCTGGTTCTACATGCACCTGAACCACGAGATGAAGGCGCTCAAGCTTACGGTGGCGCTGCCCTTCTTCTTCCCCGCGCTCTACGCGGTCGTCCTCATCACCGAAGCCGGGTGGAGGCTCATCCGTTGAAGCGCGCGCGCGCCGCCGTCGCGGCCCTGGCCGTCCTCGCGCCGAGCGTCGCGCTCGCCTGTCCCGCCTGCGTTGGGCGTGACGAGGGTGGCCTGTTCACCGTGTATGCGATGGGCGCGATGATTCTCTTTCCCTTCGTCGTGGCGCTGGTCGGCTGGCGGGTGTTGCGCCGGCTGCAGCTGGACGCCGACCTCGAGTCCTCTCCATGAACCGAAACAGCCTCCGCAGCGTCTTCCAGTGCTTCTTCGCCGGCGTGCTTGCGCTCTCCGCTCCGGCGTTTGCCGTGGTGGAGCCCGAGTCTGGCATCGGCCTGCCGCGAGACGTGTCCTTCGATGGTCACCGCATCGACTCGCTGATGAACTGGACGCACCTGTTCAACATCATCCTGTTTGTCATCATGTGCATCTGGATGGTGTGGGCGGCGGTCAAGCACAACCGGAAGCACTCGGCGGACTACGACCACGGCGACTCCAAGCGCTCCACCGTGGTGGCGCTCTCGCTCTCCGCGTTCATCTTCTTCGTCGTCGACGGGAACCTCTTCGTCCAGACGATGATTGGCCTGTCGGAAGCCTTCTGGAACTTCGAGATTCCGCAGAAGAACCCCAACACGGTGCGGCTGGAGGTCAACGCGCACCAGTGGGCCTGGGACGTGCGCTACGCCGGGACGGACGGCAAGTTCAACACGCCGGACGACGTGGTGACCTGGAACGACGTGAAGATTCCGGCCGGCACGCCCATCACGCTGCAGTTGACCTCCACGGACGTCATCCACTCGTTCTGGATGCCGAACTTCCGCGTGAAGATGGACGCGGTGCCCGGGCAGGTGAACCGCTTCTGGTTCCGTTCCAAGGATGACGCCCGCGGCGAGTTCGACATCGCCTGCACGCAGCACTGCGGTACGCACCACTACAAGATGCGGGGCGTCATCTCCGTGCTGGCGCCTGAGGACTACAAGCGCTGGCTGGCGGAGGCGTCCATCAACGGCGAGCGGTCTTTCGACCCGGCCGACAAGGACGCGCACTGGGGTTGGGAGTGGAAGGAGAAGGCCGAGGAGAAGGCTGAAGTCGCCGCCCGTCCTCCGCCGCCGCCTCCCGCGCATCCCCCCGCTGCCGCTGAGCCCCCCAAGCACTAAGCGCGCTCGACAGGATTTTCAAACGCCATGGAAACCGCCCACGCCCACTCTCCCAGCCACGGCAACCTGCCGCCCGGCGTCCACCCGGAGCCGACGACGTTCGTCTCCAAGTACCTCTTCTCGATTGACCACAAGGTCATCGCGAAGCAGTTCCTCTGGGCGGGTCTGCTGTTCCTGCTCTTCGGCGGCCTGCTGGCGATGATGATTCGGTGGCAGTGGGCGTTCCCGGGCGAGAAGGTCCCGGTGTTGGGCATGTTCCTCACCCGCTCCGGCGGGGTGATCACCCCGGCGTCCTACCAGACGCTGTTCACGATGCACGGGCTGATCATGATCTTCTTCGCCATCACGCCCATCATGATTGGCTGCTTCGGCAACTTCTGCCTGCCGCTGATGATTGGGGCGCAGGACATGGCGTTCCCGAAGCTGAACATGTACAGCTTCTGGACCTTCCTCATCTCCCTCATCCTCGTCGCTGCCTCCTTCTTCGTGGAGCTGGGCAGCGCGGGCGCGGGCTGGACGACGTACGCGCCGCTCTCGACCAACGTGGGGACGCCCGGCCTGGGCCAGACGCTGGTGGTTGGCGCGCTCTTCGTCACCGGCGTGGCCACCATCATGGGCGGCGTGAACTACGTCACCACCGTCATCCGCCTGCGCGCGCCGGGGATGACCTGGTTCCGCCTGCCGCTGACGGTGTGGGGCCTGTGGCTGACGGCCATCCTGAACGTGCTCTTCGTCCCGGTGCTCGGGTCCGCGGGCCTGCTGCTCATCTTTGACCGCCAGTTCGGCACGCACTTCTTCATCGCCGGCGCCTCCGGCATCCAGAAGGGCGGAGACCCCATCCTCTTCCAGCACCTCTTCTGGATTTTCGGGCACCCGGAGGTCTACATCCTCATCCTCCCCATCTGGGGCTTCCTGGGCGACCTCATCCCGTTCTTCGCGCGCAAGCCGGCGTATTGGTACCGCGGCTCCGTGTGGGCGATGATCGCCGTCTCCGTCCTCTCCGCGGTGGTCTACGGCCACCACATGTTCGTGACGGGGATGAACCCGCTGCTGGGCCGCGGGTTCATGATTTTCACGCTCTTCATCTCCGTTCCGGCGGAGATTCTCTTCCTCAACTGGCTGCACACCCTCTGGAAGGGCTCCATCCGGCTGGAGGTCCCCATGCTCTTCTCGCTGGGGACGGTGTTCGTGTTTGGGCTCGGCGGTCTGACCGGCCTGTACCTCGGCACCATCATGACGGACCTCTACCTGCACGACACGATGTTCGTCGTCGGCCACTTCCACCTCACGATGGCGGCGGCGGCCTTCCTCGGCTCCTTCGCGGCGCTCTACTTCTGGTTCCCGAAGATGTTCGGCCGGCAGATGGACACGATGCTGGGCAAGGCGCACTTCTGGGGCTCGGTGGTGTTCATCACCCTGCTGTTCTGCGGCCAGCTCATCGCCGGGTACGCAGGCCAGCAGCGCCGCCTGTATGACCCCTACCAGTACACGTACCTGCGCCACCTGCTGGAGCTGAACCGCTACACCAGCTACGCGGCGTTCCTGCTGGGCGCGTCGCAGTTCTTCTTCATCATCAACTTCTTCAAGAGCGTGTTCGCCGGGAAGAAGGCGGAGAAGAACCCGTGGCAGGTGAGCACGCTGGAGTGGACGCACTGCGACTCGCCGCCCATCTGGTACAACTTCGCCACCCCGCCCCCGGTGTTCCGCGGCCCGCATGAGTACGGCGACCCGACGGTGAAGAAGGCGCTCGGGCGCGACTGGGTGGGCCAGGCGGAGGAGGTGCCGGGACAGCCGGCGGCTCCGCTGGCAGCGGCCAAGGTCGGGAGCGGGCACTAGGGCAATGGAGCCCGCTTCGCTGCAGACGGGTGGCGCGCTGGTGGGGAGCCTGCTTCCATACCGGCCACCGAACGCTCGGCAGGAGTCCACCGCCTACGTGGGGATGGTCATCTTCCTGGCGTCGTGGGCGATGATGTTCGCCGCGCTGTTCTTCGCCTACAGCTTCGTGCGGGCGCACTCGCCCATCTGGCCGCCGCCGGGCGTGAAGGGCGCGGACCCGGCCCTGCCGGCCATCAATACGGCGCTCATCGCCCTCTCCAGCGTGGTGTTGCAGCGGGCGGTGTGGAGCGTGCGGCGGGCGCGGCTTCGGTTTCTGGGCGTGTCGCTGTCGTTCGCCGCGGCGTTGGCGGCGGCGTTCATCGCCCTGCAGTGGTTGATGTGGACGCGGCTGGGCTTGAGCCCCGGCGAGGGCGGCGTCTACACCTCGGTGGTGTTCGGCCTGTGCGGTTTCCACGCGCTGCACGTGGTGGTGGGCTTCGGGGCGCTGGTCAGCCTCGCGGTGCGCGCCTTCAAAGGCGAGTTCTCCGCGACGAAGTTCCTGCCGGTTCGCCTGTGGACGCTGTATTGGCACTTCGTTGGAATCATCTGGGCGCTGATGTTCGTGTCCATCTTCGTGTTCTGAGGAGAGGTTTCATGCAGGCGTCGCTTCGCAGGGTGGTGTTTGTCGGTCTGGCCGCGGCGTTGGGGCTGGCGGCCGCCGGCTGCGAGAAGCCGAGGTTCACCGCGCCGTTTGAATTGGCGGGTGGCAAGAAGGTGGACCCTCACACGCTGAACGCCGGGTACGAGGCGTTCATGCTGTATTGCTACGGCTGCCACGGGAAGGACGGCGACGGGCACGGCCCGGCCAGCTACTCCATGCGGCCGCCCCCGCGCGACTTCCGCCAGGGCCTGTTCAAGTTCGCCGGCGGCCCGGCCGGCACGCTGCCCACCGATGACGTCCTGGACCGCATCATCCGCCGCGGCCTGCACGGCACGCCGATGCTCTCCTGGGACATCCCGGAGGTCGAGCGCAAGCTCATCATCCAGTACATCAAGACCTTCAAGTACCCGGAGGCGGAGAAGACCCGCTGGCAGGAGGAAGAGCCCACCCCGCAGATTGCCATCTCGCCGGACCCGTGGACCGGGAAGCAGGCGGAGGCCATCGAGCAGGGCAAGCTCATCTACCACGTGCAGGTGGGCGGCGCCGGCTGCAGCGGCTGCCACGCCGCCTATGAGACGCGGGAGACCATCTCCGCGCTGTCGGTGAAGGCGAACGGCAACGCCATCTCCGACTTCAGCCCGGAGATGTACCGGACGGCGCTGAAGGCCACCGAGTTCGCCCGCGCGGTGAACCCCAAGGGAGAGCCGCTGGAGCTGGATGGCGAAGCGGCCGTCTACAAGCAGCTGCCGCCGGACTTCCTGTTCCACCGCGCGAAGACGGCCTACCCGGTGGGCACCATCGTGGACAAGGCGGTCTACACCGACGCCCGGCAGCGCGAGGACCTCTACGTCACCATCGGCGCCGGCGTGGGTGGCGCGGCGATGCCGATGTGGAAGGGCGCGCTCTCCTCGAAAGCGGACGACAAGGAGCGCGAGGAGGAGTCTGAGCGAAACCTCTGGGCGCTGGTCTATTACGTCCAGTCGCTGGTGGAGAAGCGGGGCACTGCGGACGCCTTCGCCCTGAGGGAGCGGTTGGCGGCGCAGCCCGCGCCGGTGGCGCCCGCCCCTGAGCCTGCGCCCAAGTAGCGGGCCATGAAGCGAATCCTCTTCGTCTCCTCCAGTGACCGGCTGGCTGCGCCGGTCCTGGAGCTGTTGCGCTCCTCCGGACATGACGCGTCGTTCGTCCGCACGCCGCACGAGGCCAACGAGTGGCTGCGCGAAGAGCGACCGGACATCCTCATCGTTGACCATGACCCGCTGACGGCGGACCGCACGGGCGTGTCGCCTCTGCTCGCGGTCCAGCAGCGCTGGCGCGCGCAGGGAGAGCCCCACCTCCTGGTGCTGGCCCGGGCCGGAGACAGCCAGCATGTGCGGGCGCTCTTCGAACAGCTCCGGCTGACCAACTTCCTCGCGGTGAGCGAGGAGGAGCGGGTGGACCCCACCGAGCTCTCGGTCACCGTGGAGAAGATTCTCGGGCGGGACATCTTCGGCATTGAGCAGTACCTGGGCGGCGCGGCCAGCGAGTTCAGCGTCAAGGTGAGCCGGTCTGCGGTGAAGGCAGACGTCATTGAGCAGGCGGAGGCCTTCGCTCGCGAAGCCGGCTGTCATCCGCGCATCGCCGAGCAGGTGGGCTCCGCGGTGGATGAGCTCCTCTCGAACGCGGTCTACAACGCGCCCACTGACGAGCACGGCCGGCGGCGCTACGCGCACTACCCGCGGCACATCCCCATTGAGCTTGCTCCTGACGAACCCGTCACGCTTCGGCTGGCGAGCGACGGCCACCGGCTCTGCATCTCCGCGAGGGACCCGTTCGGGAGCCTGGAACCGGGCTGTGCAATCGACTATCTCGTCAAGTGTCTGGGGAAGGGCGCGAACCAGATCGACTCCAAGGCAGGCGGAGCCGGGCTTGGGCTGTTCTACCTGTTCAACGTCTTCAACAGCTTCATCCTCAACATCAGCCCTGGCCGCGCCACCGAGGTGGTGGGGCTGGTGGAGATAACCCGCTCCTTCCGGCAGCACGCGGGGCGGCGCAAGTCGTTCAACATCTTCGTGGCCGAGGACGCCCATGGACTGCAGGCTCGATAGTGCGGCTGCACGCCTGGTCCTCGAAGGCCCCCTCACCGAAGGGGCGGAGCTCACGCCCCTTGTCACGCAGCTGCCGCCGGAGACGACGGTGGACCTGCGCGGGGTGACCCGCATCAACTCGTCCGGCGTGCGCCGGTGGATTTCCTTCATCACGGGCGTGCCGCCGGAGAAGGCGCTCTACCTGGAGAACCTCCCGGTCAGCTTCGTGTCGCAGTGCAACCTCATCGCCAATTTTCTGGGGCGCGCGCGGGTGCGGTCCCTCTTCGTGCCCGTCCTCTGCGAGTCCTGCGGGAGGACGACGGAGCTGTTGGCGGACGCGGAGAAAATCTCCGCCGGCGTGCGCCCGGTCCCCCCGCCGTGCGGCACCTGCGGCAAGGAGACGCTGCTGGACGTGATGGAGGACGACTACTTCGCCTTCCTCTCGGCCCGGGGCTGAAGCGTCTTTGGCGATGGAGCGGCGCGTGCTGGAAATCCAGAAGTCGCCGGTGGAGGGGGGCACGCGGCTCCGGCTGACGGGCCGCGTGGATGAGACCCTCAACGTCGATGCGCTGCTGGCCGGGCTGGGGGGCGTGGTCATCGTCGACCTGCGCGGCGTGCGGCAGTTCAACTCCTACGGCGTGCGCGCGTGGATTGACTTCGTCGAAGGCTTTGGCGGGACGTATCTGGGCTTCACGCACTGCCGCCCGGCCACCACCACGCAGTTCAACTCGGTGGCGCGCTTTGGCGGGCGGGGAGAGCTCATCAGCCTCTACGCGCCCTACCTGTGCCCGCGCTGCGGCCAGTGCGACGAGCTGCTCATCGACCTGCGCCGCCAGTACCGGGAGATTCGGCAGCTGCGGCCGCCGGCGCTCAAGTGCTCCCGCTGCGTGGCGGACAGCGAATTCGACGACCTGCCGGAGGCCTTCTTTCTCTACGCCGCGCACCGGCCGCCGCCGGCGCCGCCCCCGCTGGCGGCCACCCTCATCGACGGCCCGGGAGAGAGCCACGCGCCCTTCCGCATCAACAAGGACGTGCGGGTGAACCTCACCGCCCTCTGGCTGAGCGGGCACCCCGCTCACAGCGGGCAGCTGCGGCGGGCGGTGGACGGGGTGGACGGTGAGGTGTTGGTCATCCCGGCCGGCGTGCAGCTGCTGGACACCGGGGCGGTGCACCGGCTGCGCCCCGCGCTGGAGCTCGCCGACGCCAGCGTCTACCTCGCGCGGGTGCCGCTGCCGCTGGCCGCGTCGTTGGCCGCCGCGCCGGGCGGGTTTGGCCGCAGCCGGGTGGTGTCCCTGCAGCTGCCGGCGGAGTGTCCGGCCTGCCAGCAGACCGCGCTGCGCGAATTGCCCGCCAGCGCCCTGCGGCACGACGCGCTCAAGGCCACCTGCCGCGGCTGCGGGCTGGCGCTGCCGGTGAAGCGGCCGGCAGAGCTGGGGCCCTTGTTGCCGCTCTTGCCGCTGGAGGACGCGCCGGGCGTGCTGGCGGATTACCTTGCGCGGCACCCGGAGCCGCCGCCCCTGACGCTGGAGCTGGGCAGCCCGGACGCGGTCAGCTCGGAGCGGTATGAGCTGGAGGCGCGGCTGGGCTGCGGCGGGATGGGCGAGGTGTTCCTCGCGCGGCAGCGGGGCGCGGGGGGCTTCGAGAAGCGGGTGGTGCTCAAGCGCGTGTTGCCGCACCTGGCGGCGGACCCGGACGTCGTCGCCATGCTGCTGTACGAGGCCCGGCTGGCGGCGCGCATCAACCACCCCAACGTCGTTCAGATTTTCGACGTCGAGCGGCACCAGAACGCCTACGTCATCCTGATGGAGTACGTGGAGGGGATGGACCTGGCGCGGGCGCTGGGCGTCCAGAAGAAGCAGCAGACGCTCATCCCCGTGCCGGTGGCGCTGCGCATCTTCGCGGACGTCTGTGCGGGGCTGTCCGCCGCGCACGGCGTGGCGGGACCGGACGGAACGAAGGCGCCCATCATCCACCGCGACGTCTCCCCCGGGAACGTGCTGCTCTCCTCCTGCGGCGTGGCCAAGGTGAGCGACTTCGGCATCGCCAAGGCGGTGGGCGCCGGGGCCGCCACACCCACCCGGCAGCTGAAGGGGAAGCTCTCCTTCATGGCGCCCGAGCAGCTGTCAGGCGCCGAGGCCACCGTGAAGAGCGACCTCTTCGCCACCGGCATCATCCTCTACACGTGCCTCACCTCCCGGCACCCGTTCCACCGCAACAGCGAAATCGCCACCGTGGGCGCCATCGTGAAGGGCGAGTACCCGCCGGTCTCTTCCCTGCGCGCGGACCTGCCGGAGCGGCTGGAGGCGGTCATCGGCCGGGCGCTCGCGTGCAAGCCGGAGGAGCGCTACGACACCGCGGCGCAGATGCAGGGAGACCTGGAGGCTGTTCTCCACTCCCTGGGAGAGCCCTGCACGCCGCTGCACGTGGCGACGTGGTTGCGCGAAGTCCTGGCCGTGGCACCCAGCGTCCCGGAGGTGTTCCCCGCCAGTGCGCCGGCCGCCGGGTTGCCGCGCTTCAACCCGGCGCTGCAGGACCACATCGTCACCGGCAGCCTGCAGCCCTGGCCGAAGTCGAACTGACGGTGCGGTGCGCACCCCTCAGCCTGGGGAGCAAAGCCCTCGCCGAGCGCCTGTAAAATCAGGCTCAACCTGTTGGGAATACGTGCGAATTCCGGTGGCGGAAGAAGTGCATTGGGCGTTGGTCCGTATGAGACCCGCTCTGATGATTGCAGGTGCGATGCTGTGGGCCCTCCCCGCGCTCGCCGCCGACGAGGCCATCCGCGTCACCGGGATGCCCGAGGCAGCAGGGCAGCTGTCGGAGTCGCTGTGCCTGTCGCAGCGCTGCGTGGAAGGCGAAGCCGCAGTCGTGGTGGAGGTGAAGGCCGCCGGAACCGGCGCGGAGCTGCAGGTGCGCTCGCGGGCTGGAGCCGTGCTGCTGCGAGAGCGCGTGGCGCTGAGAGAGGACCGCCGGCTCTCCTCCGCGGACCTCGCCCGCCTCGCCGCGCAGGTGCACCAGGCCGTGGAGAACCCCAGCCGCCGTGAGTCGGCGGAGCCGGCCAGGCGTACCGTGGAAGGCAAGGCGAAGCTCGCTGCCCGGCATGACCCCGTGGAGGCCCGCGGCGCGCGCAAGGCGGCGAAGGCGAAGCTCCTCAAGGCCAAGGCGAAGGCCGTCGCCGCGAGCGCGAGCAAGCGCCGGGCGCGAGGGTAGAGCGCCGAGTAGGTTGCCGCCCCCGTTCGCGTCGAGCGTTGCGCCGTCAGGCGCATAGTCGAGACGTCGGCAGTGCATCCGAAGCTTGGCTCATGGGCCGCTTCGCTCCGCTCGAAACAAGCCGGCAAAGTGCAGTGCGTGGGTTTGCGCCACCTCTCGACTATGCGCCTGACGGCGCAACGCTCGAGGCGAGCGGGGGAGGCGCCCGACTGAGAAGAGCTGTTCCTCCGACGAAATGGCCGGCCAGTGCCGGTCTCCTCCTCGAGGCGAGCGGGGTGGCGGCTGACGGCGCGAGAACAGCTGTTCCTCCGACGAAATGGCCGGTTTCCACATTGAGCCGAACGGGGATGCAGCGCTTCTTCCGAACGAGCCTGGCTGCTCCAGACAACTGCTACGAGCGGGGCGGCGCGCTGACCGAGCGATACAGCGGCCACGCCAGCTCCTGCCAGAGCGTGCGCGCGCCCAGCGGGTGCACGCCAAGCGTGAGCGGACCTTCGCGCGGCGCCCGATACGTTCGGAAGACGCGGTCCCAGAGCACCGTGTGGCAGCCGAAGTTGGACTGGCTCTCCTCGACCTCCGCCGAGTGATGGAGCACGTGGCAATCGGGGAGATTGAGCACCCAGCCAAGCCACGGGTGACGGACCTGGATGTTGGCGTGGGACAGGATGCCGAGGACGCCCCCGAAATACGTGGCGGCGACCAGTTCCTCGGTCCCCGCGCCGAGCAGCAGGAGCGGCGCGGTTCGACACATGTAAAACACAAGATTGTCGACAGGGTGCGTCCGCACGGACTTGAGCCCATTGAGCTCCGCGATGACGTGGTGCGTGCTGTGAAATTGCCAGAGTGGCGTGAAGCGGTGCGCGGCGCGGTGAATCCAGTAGGAACTCAGCTCCATGAGCAGGAACGCCAGCGCGACCTTGAGGGTCAGCGGCGCGCCCGTTGGCCACAGTGGCCGCAGCCCCGCTTCGCGGCAGAGCCAGGACAGGTGCGGCTCCACCGCGCGGACCAGCAACGCGGTCAGCTGCGTCACGCCGAAGAGGTAGATGAAGTCGCGCAGGAGCGCGCGCCAGCCGCTGCCGCCGCGGGCGTTCCACTCGCGGCGTACCGGGTAGAGCTGTTCCGCGCACCAGATGAGGACCATCGAGAGCAGCAGGACGAAGGACGTCCGGGCCGCGAGCGCCGTCGCGGAAGGCGCGGGGGAGTACCAGGGCAGGAGGGTGAAGAGCAGGAATGCCGGGACGAAGGCGCGGGCGAAGACGCGCTGTCCGGGCAGGCCCACGCGTGGGGCGTGAGCGCTTCGCAGCAGCGCGCGGACGTCGAGGTCCGGTGCGTCCGGAGGGGCCATCGTGCGGAGGGGAGTCTGGCACCCGGGCGCGAGGCGCAGAACAGGCGGAGAAGGCGCACACCGGTCTGCACTGAATCTGCACGAACTCTCCACCGCCCCTCCACGGGGGAGCCATCTGCGCTGCAAGGCAGAGTGAGACCGTCTTCGCGTGGTGACGGCAACCTCAACCTCGCTCCCCTGCCAACCGATCGGGCTCGGCGTTCCCCTCGGGAACGCGCTCCTCGCCGGCGCCTGGCTCTGGCTCTGCGCGCCCACGGTGGGGTGGTTAACCCGGACGTTCACGGCCCCTGACTCCCGGACGCAGGGCATCCTGCTGGGCTGCGCCGCGGTTCTCTTGCTGGCGCGCGGGTGGGGGCGCTTCAGTCTGCGCGCGCTGCTCTTCTCGGAGCCGAGGGCGCACCTGCCCGCCGCGGCGTTGCTGGCGCCCAGCGCGGTGGGACTGGTGCTCAAGCCCTTGGACTCGAACATCGTCGCGAGCGCCTTCTTCGCGCTGGGCACCTACGGGCTCATCGGGCTCTACCTGCCGGGGGCGCTCTGGCGGCGGGGCCTGGTGGGGGTGCTGCTCGCCCTCTCCCTGCTCCCGTTCGGCCCGCACCTGGACGCCTTCCTCGGCTTCCCCGCGCGCGTGGCGACCGCGCGAGGCGTGGAGGTGGTGCTTCGCGCTCTCGGGTTCGCCGCGCAGTCCGCCGAGGCCATCCTCATCTTCGAGAACGGGGTGGCGAGCGTCGACCTGCCGTGCAGTGGCGTGAAGAGCCTCTGGGTGGGTGGCATCTTCTTCCTCGCGCTCACCGGGCTGGAGCGGCGGGCGCTGGGTCTGCGCTGGCTGCTGGCGGGCGCGGGCTTCCTGGGCGCGCTGATGCTCGCGAACTTCGCGCGCGTGCTGCTGCTGGTGCTCATCGGCTTCGGGCTCGCACAGCCGAAGGCCGCGGCGCTGGTGCACCTGCCGCTCGGGGTCTTCGGCTTCGTCGCGTCCTCGGCGCTCGCGCTGCTGTTCGTTCGGCACCTGCCGCCCGCGGTCGACGCGCCCGTCCGGCTCGCACGGCCGTTTCGAGCGGGCGCAGTGCTGCTGGCGATGTCGCTGGGAGCGCTGGGGCTTGCCCGACCGCGCGCCGCCAGGGAGCACCCGCCGCCTCAGCCCACGGCGATTCAACTCCCAGAAGGCTGGACTGTCAGCCCGCTGCCGATGACGCCCAAGGAAGAGGAGCTGTTCGGCCGCCACGACGCGCGCCGGGTGAGCAAGTGGCGCTTTCACGCCGGCGAGCTGGAGGGCGCGCTGATGGTCCTGGTGGCGGACTCCTTCCGCGCGCACCACGCGCCGGAGGTCTGCCTGGCGGGCGCCGGCCACCGGATTGACGAGGTCCGCCAGGAGGCGCTCGCGCCGGGCCTGCCGCTCAAGCTTGTCGACATCGACCACCGCGCCGCCACGGGCGCCTACTGGTTCCAGTCCGCCCACCGGACCACCGACGCGCTCCTGACGCGGACGTTGGCGGAGCTCTCGGGCGGGGAGCGGCGCTGGGCGCTCGTCTACGTGCTCTTCGACCGCCGGACTTCTCTTCGCGACACGACACCCGTGTTGCTTGCGCTGCACCAGGCCGTCGGCGCGTCGCTGCGGGCCGCAAAGGAAACGAAGCCATGATGAACGAACCTCCTCCGAAGGCCACGCGCAAGGCGAAGGTCGCCGCGTCTCTGGTGTTCTGGCTCTGGAACGCGTTGGCCCTCAGCCTCCTCTTCTTCGGCGTCGTCCCCCACGTCCTGGCGGACCTCCTGAAGGACACCTCGCGCGGGCTCGTCCCGTGGGACTTTACGCTTGCGGTGCTCGGCCTGATGGCGGTGCCGGTGCTCTGCTCCGCCTGGGCGGTGCGCCTCATCCATCAGCCGGTGAAGCTCATCGGGCTCTTCTACGGCCTCGAAGTCCCCTTGTGCCTCCTGCTCGCGGCGCGCACCTTCCTCGTCCGTGAGCTCACGCCGGGGCTCGCGCTGGTTCTCGCCTGCTTCGCCCTGGCGGGCGGGTTCTTCGCCTACCACCTCGGCCTCGGCATCAGCCGGCGCCGGTGGGCTCCGCTGGTTCAGCTGTCCGGCCACACCATCGCCCTCGCGGCCAGCGCGTACCTGGCGGTCGTCCTCGCCTTCTATGTGCCGGTCCTCGCCGTGGCCTTCGGGAAGTGGTTTTTCGGGTTCGAGTGGGTGCGCCCCTTCTTCGAACACCTGTTCTCGCTGCGCTACCTCCTCTGGCTCGCGGCCGGGACGCTCTTCATGTTCTCCGCGTTTCTGTTTCTGGCCGTGCCCGTGGCGCTGGTCTGGCTCTATGGTCGCTCCTTCCGTTCGCTTTACGGGGCTGCAGCTGCGCGGTTGAGCGTGATGAGCGCCCGCCTCGTCGCGGTCGGTACCGCCGGGGTCCTGGCCGTCGCCTTCGTCGCGCTGAACCAGCAGCCGCAGCGCAAGGCCTTCGAGCTGCTCGCGCAACCCCCGAAGAGCGACGCGGAGCGGGCGAAGCTGCTCTCGGAGCAGGAGGCCATTCGCGAAGGCCTGCTCCAGGCCTACCTCGGGGCCTACCGCTTCTTCGGCTCCCGCGCGAATGCCGACGGCACCGCGGACCTCTACAAGCAGGTGCTGGGGTTCTCCAAGGACGCGGCCGCGACCGTGCAGCGTGCGCACAACGCGCTGCTCCGCCCGCTGCTCTATGACGGGGAGTCGATGCCGGCAGACTCAGACCTCGCCGCAAAGCAGTACGCGGAGTTCTTCGACACGCCGATTCAGAAGCGGGAGCGCGCGGGAATTCTCCAGGCCCTGGCCGCCACGTGGGACCGCGACCAGCGCGAAGCCGGGCTGCTGAACCAGGACTCCCGGCGGGTCAAGCTGGTGAAGCAGGAGCTCCGCGTCACCGAGAGCGGCGCGACGGCCGACATCGAGGTGCACGACACGTACGTGAATCAAACCTTCGAGCAGCAGGAAATCCTCCTCCACTTCAGCCTTCCGGAGAGCGCTGTCATCACCGGGCTGTGGCTGGGCGACACCGAGGACCGCGCGAAGCGCTTCGCCTTCACCGTGTCCCCGCGCGGCGCCGCGCAGGCCGTGTATCGCGCCCAGGTGCAGCGCCGAGTGGACCCAGCGCTGATTGAACAGGTGGGTCCCAGCCAGTACCGGCTTCGGGCCTTTCCCATCCCGCCCAAGCCGCGTGAGGAAGGCGCTGCGCCGGCGCTTCACCTCTGGCTCACCTACGCCACCACCGTCGAAAACGGCCGCTGGCCCACGCCGCACCTCTCCGAGCGGCGGAACGTGTTCTGGGATGACTCCACCGAGCGGCTCTTCGACGGACGCGTGCACCGCGGGGAGCAGGAGGAGTGGGTGGGGTTGGCGTTGCCTGCTCGGAGCGCCGCGTACGTCGCGCAGGAGGCCATCCTGCCTGGCGGCTTCCTGCTGCGCCGTGAGCCGCTGGAGGTGGGACGGCTGGCCCTGCCGACGGGCCAGCGGCTGGCGGTGGTGGTGGACCGCTCCTTCAGCATGACGCGCGTGAAGAAGGAGCTGCGAGAGGCGCTGGCTTCCCTCGCGCAGCTGGAGCGCGACAACGACGTGGACCTGTACCTCACCAGCGCGGCGACGCGAGGCGAGCCGCCCTCGCGGGTGCAGGATGTGGCGACTGCGGGAGACCGGCCGCTCGCGGTGTACGGCGGAGGGAGCCTCAAGCAGATGCTCCAGCAGTTCGCTGGGCTGCGAGAGGGGACGTTCTACAACGCGGTGCTGGTGTTGACCGACGACGACAGCTTCGATGCCGGCGATGACGCGTTCGCGCCCACCGGCCTGTCGGGCGCGCTCTGGGTGGTGCATCTGGGAGGGCAGCTCGCGGCGGGGTACGACGATGAGACGTTGGAGCTCCTCAGCCGGTCCGGCGGCGGAGTGGCCCGAAGCCTCCGGGATGCGCTGCTGCGGCACGCGGCCCGCCGGCAGGGCGGCGCGGTCGTGGGCGTCGACGGCGAGAGCCTCTGGACGCTCCAGAAGACCCTGCAGGCGGAGACGCCGGTCACCCCGTTCACGCGGCTCGCGGTGCGGCAGCTCATCCTCGCGCTCAGCCGGCAGTTCAAGCAGGGCGATGTCGCGGCGCTGGATGAGCTCCACGGCCTGGCGGTGCGGTATCCGTTGGTCAGCAGCTACTCGTCGATGATTGTCCTTGTCGATGACAACCAACGGAAGGCGCTGCAGGAGGCCGAGAGCAAGGAGGACCGATACGACCGCGAGGCCGAGTCCGGGAATGAGCGGCTGCCCGGGCCTGGAGGGATGTTGGGGTTCGCGGCGACGCCGGAGCCTCACGAGTGGGTGCTCATCTGTCTGGCGGTGGCAGCGGGCCTTGTCGCCCTCCGGCAGCGCAGAGGGGGCCTGCTCGAGAACGCCGGAATGTTTGTGTTAAGGCGGGCGCGCAATCGATAGGGGAGAGGCTGATGCGTCGCGTTCTGATTCTCTGTGTCGCCCTGACGGGCGTGGGCTGTGTTCACTTTGGCTACCGCGCTCAGGCGGAGCACATCGTTGACCGCCGGTTCGACGGGCCCATCGACGCGCTCGAGGCGCGGCTGTCCAGCGATGACCTGGTGGTGTCGCCCGGGAAGGGCCGCGGGGCGCAGGTGCGGATTTTCGCCATCGCGAGGGCGGGCTCCGGAACGCGAGCGAGGGAGCTCACGCGCTGGCTGGAGACGCACCCGCCCGTCAAGCTGGAAGGGAACGTTCTGCGCATCGAGGAGACCGCGCGGAACAGCGGCTTCCTGAGCGAAGACCTCTCCCTGCGCTACGAGGTGACGGTGCCTGCCGCGGTGCGGGTGGACGTCGACGCGTCCTCGGGCGACGTGGAGCTGCGTGGACTTGAAGGCGGCACCGCGCTCACCACCTCGTCCGGCGATGTCACCGTCTCCCACGCGCGGGGCAACGTCCGCGTCAGCACCTCCTCCGGCGACGTCACGCTGACCGACCTGCACGGCCCCGTCTCGGTCAACACCTCCAGCGGCGAGGTGAGGCTGCGGCAACACGGCGGCGCCCGCGCCGAAGTGGAGACCTCCTCGGGCGACGTGGAGCTGCGCGGCGCCCGGGGAGACCTCTCCGTGCATACGTCGAGCGGCGAGGTGGACATCGACTCGGAGCTGGGGAAGCTCGCGCGCTGGAGCATCGACACCGGCTCCGGAAATGTCCGCGTCAACCTCGGCGGCCGGCCCTCCTTCAAGCTCTCCGTCGCCAGCACCTCCGGAGACATCCAGACGGAGCTGCCCATCAGCGTCACCGGCCGCCTCCGTGAGGACCGGCTCACCGGCGTCGTGGGTGGCGCTCCCTCCTCCCGCCTGGTGAAGATTGATACCGGCAGCGGCGACGTGGAGATCCGCGCCGCGCAGTGAGCGGCCCTGGCCGGCCATCTCGTCGGAGGAACAGCTCTTCTCAGTCAGGCGCCTCCCCCCCCGGCTCGCATCCAGGGAGAAACCGGTCCTGGCCGGCCATTTCGTCGGAGGAACAGTTCTTCTCAGCCAGGCGGGTCCCCCGCTCGCCTCGAGCGTTGCGCCGTCAGGCGCATAGTCGAGAGGTGGCGCAAACCCACGCACGGCACTTAACCGGTCTGTTTCGAGCGGAGCGGAGCGGCCCATTGGCCAAGCTTCGGGGGGCACTGCCGACGTCTCGACTATGCGCCTGACGGCGCAACGCTCGACGCGAGCGGGGGGCGACCCGGCGATGCGGCAGACCCCAATGAGCCGTTCTCTAGGAGCGCAGCGACGCGCAATAGAGAGGTAGCGCAAACCCGCGCACGCCACAGCGCCTTTCCCGACTCTCGCCGCGGAGACGGGCTCCTTCTGCCCGCGCTCCCGTCTCCGCGGCGACTCGGAGGGCGGCGCAAACCCACGCACCCTCCGCTTCGCCCAGAGCAGGGCGAAGCTGCATTCACGGTCCCCTGAGCCCGGAGGAGATTGAGCGCCGCCGTGTCGAGGACCCGGCTGCGCTCCAGAATGTCCAGCTGTTCATCGACCCCGGCATCTGTATCGACTGCTACGTCTGCCAGCCGGTCTGCCCAGCGAACGCCATCTTCCACGAGAGCGAGCTGCCAGAGCGCTTTGAGCGCGACGCCGAACGCAACGCCGCGTTCTTTCGCTGAAGCCGCACCGAGCTCACAGGTTCATGCCGCCCGAGGCCTCGATGCGCTGGCCGTTCACCCACCGGGTGTCGTCCATCAGCAGGCTCGCGACCACAGGGCCGATGTCTTCGGCCTGCCCCACCCGGCCGAGCGCAGTCATGCTGCTGACCGCCTGGTTCACCTGAGGGTTGTCTCGCACCGCGCCGCCTGAGAAGTCGGTCGCGATGGCGCCCGGCGCCAGCGTGTTCACCGAGATGCCGCGCCCACCCAGCTCTCTGGCCAGGTAGCGCGTCAGCACCTCCACTCCGCCCTTCATCGACGCGTAGGCCGCGTAGCCCGGCATGGAGAAGCGGGTGAGACCCGTTGAGAGGTTCACGATGCGGCCGCCATCCGCGAGCAGCGGCAGCAACTTCTGGGTGAGGAAGAAGGGGCCCTTGAGGTGAACCGAGACCATCTCGTCGAAGTCGGCCTCGCTCGTCTCTGCGATCAGGCGATGCAGGCCGGTGCCGGCGTTGTTCACCAGCCCGTCGAAGCGCTCCCGCTTCCAGGTGGTCTGCAGGGCCTGCTTCACCGCTCCCGCGAAGTCGGAGAATGACTGCGGCTTGCGGATGTCGAGCGGCAGCGCCACCGCCTTCGCTCCGGCGCGCTCCACCTCGCGGACCGTCTCTGCCGCCGCGGCGCTGTTCGCCTGGTACGTGATGATGCTGCCCGCGCCCCGCTTGGCGAGCGCCAGCGCCGCCGCCCGCCCGAGTCCCCGGCTGCCGCCCGTGATGACTGCGATCTTCGTGTCCATCTGTCTCTCCTGGGTTGGAGCCACGCACAGAGAGATACGCCCGCAAGTCGTGTTGAACAATTGGCACCGATTGCGACAGACTGTTCGAAGAGAGAAAACAATCGTGGATCGCCTCGAACAGATGACCGCCTTCGCGCGGGTGGCCGAGATGCAGAGCTTCACCGACGCCGCGAGGAGCCTCGGCCTTCCCAAGGCCACCGTGTCGCTCGCGGTCTCCCGGCTGGAGGAGCGGCTGGGCGTGCGCCTGCTCCACCGCACCACCCGCCGCGTGCACCTCACGCAGGATGGCACCGTCTTCTACGAGCGCTGCCGCGACCTGCTCTCCGACGCGGAGGAAGTGGAGACGCTCTTTCAGCAGGCGCCCGAAGCGCTGTCCGGCCGCATCCGCGTCGACATGCCAAGTCGCATGGCGCGGCTGCGGGTCATCCCCGCGCTCCCGAAGTTTCTTGCGCGGCACCCGGCTGTCGAGCTCGAGCTCGGGTCAACCGACCGCGCCGTCGACCTGGTGCGCGAGGGCTACGACTGCGTGGTGCGCGTGGGTTCCGCTGGCGACTCCGGCCTCATCGCGCGGCGAATTGGCGAGCTGCAGCTCATCAACTGCGCGAGCCCGGCGTACCTCGCGCGCCACGGCACGCCTCGCGGCCTGAAGGACCTGTCCAAGCACCTCCTCGTCGACTGGGCCAGCGTGCTCGGGCAGAAGGCGGGAGGCTGGGAGTACGAGGAAGACGGCGAGTGGAAGGAGCTGCCCATGCGCAGCCTCGTCACCGTGAACAACGCCGAGTCGTACCTCGCCGCCTGCCTGGCCGGGCTCGGCATCATCCAGGTGCCGAACATGCTCCTCGACGCGGACCTCAAGGCACGGAGAATTGTCGAGATCCTCCCCAAGCTGCGCGCCCGCCCGATGCCGGTGAACATCCTCTACCCGCACCGCCGCCAGCTCTCCCGTCGGGTGCGCGTGTTCATCGAATGGCTGGAAGAGCTGCTTGCGTGAAGGCCGAGCCCGCTTCGGGTGAACCGGAGCCGACGGAAAAGGCGCGCGAACCGCCCGGCCGCGGGAAGATGCCTCCCGGGGGTGCACCATGCGGAGACTGGCGCTGCTGGTCACAGCTGTTGTCGCGCACGCGTGGTCGACCGCGGCGCAGGACGGAGGCACACCTCGGCGTCGCGAGCTGGTGATTCCAGACAGCTGTCATCACTCGCAGTTCGCGCCGGACTGCGCGCAGGCCTTTCCGGAGCGCGTGGAGTGCCCGGCGACGCGCGAGGAGGTGCCGGTTGGCGAGCTCTGCGGGCTGTCAGGGGGCACGGAGCCCGCGTCCTGCCTCTACGGCAAGGAGCGCTGTCGCTGCCTGCATCGCCAGTACTGCGGCGGCGCCGCGCCGACTGTCCTGCAGCAGCAAGGCATGCGGTGGGTATGCGAAGCGCGTGTGGCGAACCCATGCCCGGATGATGCGCCGCCGCCAGGGAGCAAGTGCCGCGTCGCGGGTCAACAGTGCTCCTACGGCAGCTGCGGCAGCACGACCACGTGCGACTGCAGCAAGAAGGGCCGCTGGCGCTGCTCGACGCGCTACTGGGCGCCGCCGCCGTAACCCCCGTTCGCGTCGAGCGTTGCGCCGTCAGGCGCATACACGCTGGTGGCGCCGCCGCTCGTCACCGTCTCCAGTCGACACGACGGGAACCAAGGTCCGGCCGCACTGGAGGCCGTCTTCCACGAGGCCTCCCACGTTCTCGTCGGGGGCCTCATGCGGCAGCTGGAGGATGCATTCCGGGCGCGCGGGGAGGATGCGCCGGCCACGCTCTGGCACGCCCTGCTGTTCTTCACCACCGGGGAGGTGCTGCGTCGCCAGCTGCCAGAGGGCTACGTACCGTATGCCTACGCGCGCAGCCTCTACGCTCGAGATCCAACCTGGGCAAAGGCCACGCGTGAGGCTGCGGTCGAAGCGCTGGTGGAGAGTTGCCTGCTACGGCACGTAGTAGTCCTCAACTGAGGGCAAGCGCATCAAGATGTCCTCGTGGCTGCTGCTGACTGTGCCCCAGGGGTGGACTTCGCGCGCGGGGGTCCCGACCAGCCGATCGGCTTCCGGGCCGTAGTAGCGCTGGCTGTGGGTGAACCTGATCGCCTGAGGCGAGGCGCCGTTCGGCGCGCCAATGGGCTCAAGCGCCGCGCGATTGACCCGTCGTACCGGACGCCCGATGTCCAGCGGTCCAGGTGCAGTCTTTCCCTCCACCAGCGGCCTAACAAGGTCGGTCGTGGTGACGGAGTGGAGCGCACCCTCGTCGGTCCACGACATGCTCCGCTCAGCGCGCGCCCCAAGCCAACGGAGGTCGTGGCCGAGGACCTGGGTGGAGAGCCCGTCGTCGATGCCCTCGATTCGTAAGTTCCTCAAGGGCATTTCGCGGGCGTACGACATCGGGACTGGGTTTCCGTGACGGGGCGTAAAGATTTCGGGAGGCAGGGAACAATCTCTGCCGAGGTATTGCGTAAGGCCGAACGATCCATCGTCGTCCCAGTGGGAATCCACCCAGGACGTGAGGCCGTCGCTGGGGGCCGAGAGCTCAAACGTCCCCACGAGCTCGTCACCCAACTTGCCGGCCGATGGGCCCCTTTGGCGTTGGCCCGCCAGCACAGCGGCGGCGAGAGCGCGCGCCTCCTCGTCGAGCGCGGAAGCACCAGCGTCTGGCGTCCGGAAGGCGCCGGTCAGCTCCTCGAACAGCGTCGTGTCCTGGAGCAAAGGGTTCCTCCCCAAGAGCGGTACCGTGCCGGGCGTCCGGAAGAGCTCGCCCGGTTCAAGGGTCTTCTGAAGGGGTTTCACCGTCTCCGCGAGCGCAAGCAACTGTCGCAGCTGCGCGCCTTCCAGCGCGAGGCCCGCCCAGGTCTCCGCTTCGCCCGTCCGGAAGAAGAGGAAGACGTCGCCCTTTCGCGCTCCCGAGCCCGGCACGAAGTAGTAGGCGCCTCCCGCTGGGCCGCGCGCGGCGTTCTCCTGAAGCGCCTCGTGGAGGTAGCAGCGGGCCACACGGAGCGGCGCCCCTCCGGCCTGCGCGCCGATGGGCTGGGCGCGGAAGGTGAAAAACGCAGGGTCACGTCGGTCTACGTCGGCGAGGAGCTGCAGGGGACGCCACGTGTCGCCTGAAGGGTGCAGCAGTCTCTCGGCAACTCCTGAAAACAGAGAAGCCCTGAGGCTCAAAGCCGAATCGCTCGGGGAGGCAGCCCCGAGGTTGGCGGCAGCACGAATCGCGGAGAGAACGCCCATGAGGAGTTGTCCGTGCTTGCGACGAGCTGTTGCTAGCAACCGACTTTCCAGCGCGTTTCCGCCTGATGACGGCTATCTGCGCTCAAAGAGGTCGATGCCGGGTTCGCCCTCTGGCGGGTAGCGCTTGACGAACTGCGCGTCGAACCAGGCCTTGCTCTCGGCGGAGAGTTGCGCCGCGCCGCGCCCGCCGAAGACGACAAAGCGGCAGGACTCCAGCACTGCGCGGACCTGCACCTGAGACGCCGGGCTCTGGAACGCCGCGCTCGCGTCCGCGAAGCGGGCTCCGCCTTTGACCGCGCCGAGCAGCATGGTCGCGTAGGAGTCCACCACCACCGGGACGCCCGGCGCGTGCGGAGGCAGGCGCCCGCCGAGGAGCGTCCATGAGGGCGCGAAGGCGAAGACGCACGCCGGCTCCGGGGCCAGGCGGCGCAGCGCCTCCGACAGGGCAGACTGGTTCGGCGCGCGTGCGCCCCCGATGCGCGCCGCGCGCCGGACCGAGGGGAAGGCCAGCGCGAGCGCGGCCAGCGCCGCGAGGGGCGCACGCTGAAGCCATGGCGCCCGAGGCCCGACGCGGCGCCAGAGCGCGCTGAAGCCGAAGCCGGCGAGCACTGCCTCGGACGCGGCGAGGTGCGCGTTGTACTGGCTCCAGTAGGAGGAGGACGCCAGGAAGGCCAGCACTGTGAGCGCGTAGACCGCGGCGAAGAAGCGCAGCTCTCGCACGCCGCGGTCGGCCCGGGTGAGCGCGCCCAACACAAGGCCCAGCAGCGCTAATGCGGCGCTCACCCCATGCCCAGCACCGAAGATGAGAGGGAGGCGGTCAAGCCGGGCGATGTTCCCATCCGGCGGACGCCACGCGTGGAAGGCGAGGACCTCCGTCAAGAAGCTCCCCGGGGCGAGCAACGCCAGTGGAAGCACCAGGGCGAGCCACGTCGCCGACGCGGCGAGGAAGAAGCGCCACGGCCGCTCCTGCGCGGGAACGGTCAGCAGCGCCGCCAGCAACCAGATTCCGCCCCACACCTTCACGGCCATCGCCACGCCGCACAGGACACCCGCGAAGAGCGCGCTGCGCCGCGGCCGCGGCGAGAGCCACGCGTACGCCATGGCCAGGCAGGCGAGGTTGAGCACCGGCTCCAGGAACGGTCCGCGCTCCAGGCCGGCGGGCTCCGGGTAGCCAGCGTAGAGCGCGGCCGCCACCAGCGCAGCGAGCGGGCCCGCCCACCGCTGCGCGAGCCGGCCCACGAGGAACACGTTGGCGGCGCCGACCACCGTGGCAATGAACCGCGCGGCGCTCAGCGCGGACGCGGCGTCCACGCGGCCCACCCAGGCGGAGGTCAACCCCAGCGCGTAGAGCAGGCCGGGCGGGTGGACGAAGACGAAGTCGCGGTACGGCAGCACGCCCTGGAAGAGCAGGGCGGAGGCGGAGAAGTACACGCCCTCGTCGTAGTCGATGGGGACGCCGAGGGGGCCGCTGGCGCGAAAGAGCGGCGAGGCGCGGATGAGCCAGCCTCCCAAGGTGACCACCGCCAGCGCCAGCGTGGTCCACGCGGCGGCCGGGCGCGCCTCTGTTCGAGGAGGTTCCGCGGCGAGGGCGGCCTCTGCGCTCACCGCGCGCCCGTGAGCTGTCGCAGCTCCTCGCGCAGGTGGGCGGGCGGGAGCGTCTCTTCGGCGACCTCTTGCACATCGCCCAGGACGTCAATCACCGCACGCCGTTTGGCCTCTGCGACTGAGGGCGCGCTGAAGGTCTGGCCCCAGCGGCCGCGCACGAAGGGGAGCTTGATGTTCGCCCAGTCGTTGTAGTCCGGGTGCACTTCGTTGGTCGCGCCCGTGCGGCCGCAGACGTTCGGCGCGTCGTAGCTGGCGTTCAAGTTCGCCGACGTGGCGGTGTCTTTGAGGTTGTTCCAGTTGAAGTCCACCCAGCCGTGCGGGCCGCGGCCCAGGCCCAGCGTTTCGTCCACCTGCAGCTCGTTGAGCGGTGCGCCGCTGCCGTCGGAGTAGTCGATTTGAAACTCGTTCACCGCGCCCAGCGGCCCGCGCTGCAGCTGCTTCATCGTCACCCGCGGGTCGCAGGTGCCGCGGTAGTAGTAGTAGTAGCGGTCGCCCTCGGTGGTCCCCAGCACCGGCAGCCCGGCCAGCGTGTAGAGGTAGTTCATCACGCTCACGTAGTTGGGCTTGTGGTTCACGTCGACGTCGCCGCCGTGGCGCAGCCCCAGGTTGTGCCCGAACTCGTGCATGAAGACCGCCGCCTGGTAGTTGATGAGCAACCGCGTCTGCTCCGGCGTGGAGGAATTCAACCCCCAACGGCCCAGGGTGACCACCAGGTCATTCCCGCCAACCTCCGCCACCCCTGAGGAGCCGCTGTCGCCGCAGGCCACTTCCCTGGAGTTGGCGAACACCGTGTAGTGGAAGGAGGGCCGGCGCCGGAAGTCGAAGCTCGCGGCCTTCAGCTCGTGCAGGTTCTTGGCGCTGGCCCCGGTGACGGGGGTGAGGCTGATGTTGCAGGCGAAGGGGAGCTCTGCGCCGCCGCCCAGGTCGTGGTCCGCCGGGTCGATGCCGGGCGCTTTGTCGAAGAGGTCCCCCACGTCGAAGTGGAGCGCGATGTTGTGGGCGAGGAACGCCAGCGCCACCTTCTCCAGCGCTTCGCGCCGCGGGAGGATGCCTTCGTCGGGCTTGCCGTCGTAGCCGCTGGGGTTCATCCAGTCGACTTCGATGAAGATGTCCTTCGGCCCCACCCGCGCGCCCCAGTCGTAGAGCGGCAGGCCGTTGTAGGTGCCGCCGGGCTTCTCCGCGGAGTCCGGCAAGCCGTCGCCGTCGCTGTCCGTGTCGTCCAGCACGTCGTTCGCTGCGCCCGGCGTGGCGAAGCCGGAGGCCCGCCAGTCACTGGCCGCGTCCGAGTCCGCGGTGACGGCCTTGCGCACCAGGCTCTTGCCGTACTCGGCTTCGGAGCCGAAGGGCGGGCTCACCGTCCCCGCGCCCGTCCAACCCTCGGTGGTCGGCGGGTTCCCGCCGGTACCAAAGCGGACGTAGTCGACCGTGCGCTTCGCGTTCACGTCCAGGAGCTCCACCGCGCCGTCGGCGCCCCACCACGGCACGACGTCGGTTCCGAGCCGGACGTATGCGGTGGTCGGGTTGTCGTAGCTCGTAGCGGAGGTGCGGCCCGCGATGACGAGGTACCCGCCAGGCGGCACGGTGCGCGCGGGCAGCGGGAAGCGCTGGTCGTAGGACCAGGTGCCGGTGTTGGAGGAGCGCCCGTCCGTCCGCAGCGCCAGGCCCTGGAGGGAGAGCGGCTGCGCGGTGGGGTTGTGCACCTCAATCCACGCCGGGAAGTCGCGGAACCAGGTGCTGGAGATTTCGGTGATGAGCAGGTGGTCCAGCGTGCAGCGGACGTCGGCGTCCGTCACCTCGCGCTTGACGAGGTCCACGCCCCGCTCGACGGCGCAGCGCAGGCCGGGCGGCGAAGTCTTCACCCGCACCTGGTAGCTGGCGCCATAGGGCAGCGGAGCGGGGAGGGCGTAGCGCTGGGCGCCCGCCGCGACGGTCACCTCCTGCTTCGAGGTGGTCTCCTCCAGCACCAGGCCCGTGGTGAGCGCGCCGGAGACGGCGCCGGAGAGCGGGAAGGTGAGCAGCTCGCAGCGCACGTTCGCGTCGGTCACGGCGGCCTTCGCCACGCCCGTCGCGCCCTCGAGGCTGCAGCGCCGGCCCGGCGGATTCTCCGCCACCTTCACCTCGTAGCGGTCTCCGTGACGAAGCGGTTCCTTGAAGGTGTAGCGCGGGGCCAGCGGGTCAGGCGCTACGCGCAGGCCGTGCACCTCTTCGTGCAGCACCAGCCCGGGCTCGTCCAGCGCCGGCAGCGCGCCGCCCACCGGGTAGAGGCGGGTGACGCAGCGGACGGTGACCGACGGCGCCGCGCCCTGCACCGTGCCATCCACCGGCGTGACCGTGCAGTCCTGCGCCTCGGGCGAGGAGTGGAGTGAAACGCTCCAGGCCGACTTGTCGGCAAGCTGCGTGGCGAAGGCGTGCGTTCCGTTGCCCGCCACCGTGAGCGACTCCGTCTCGTTGAGCACCAGCTCCAGCGAGCCCTCGAGTCCGGAGACGTCGGCCTCCACGCTGTACAGGCGGTCGACGCTGCGCTGCGTGCCGCAAGCCGAGGCGGCCAGCAGGAGCCCGAAGGCGAGTCGTTGTGCGGCGGACATGCGTATCCCCTCGTGAGGAAGGGCACGCGTGATAGCGCCGGACTCTCCGCGGAGTCCAGTCGGCCCACAGGCCGCGTCACCCGCAAGGGTGCGCTTGCTGCGATGCGGTCGCGAGGGCTCTGCCGATATCTCGACGCCCCTACTGCAGGGAGACAGACCGCCGTCCGAGCCCTTGGGGAAGGGCGGGGCGCGGTTTTGGCGCGGAGGCAGTTTTGGTCAAGTGACGCGGGTTCTGGGCGGAGCCGTCCGAGCGCACGCGCACGGATGGGGCGCGCTGCCAGCGCGGAGGCCAATCATCCCTGAGGAGACGGGGCAGGCGAGATAGGCCCAGGCGGCTGCCGGGGGCGCCCCCGGCAGCAACGAACGTCTTGGGCGTGAACGCGCGCGGCTTCACGGCCCCTTGCTGCGCACCCCGAGGTGGTCTGCAGCGGCGCTCCCATTGGCTGGAGCTGTCCCCGCTGGTTGACCGGGTCCACAATCAGTCTGGTTTCCACAGCCGCGCGGACGAACGTAAACAAAGTGGGGAGTATTTGTTAGATGTATATAACAAATACTCCCCACTTTAGTTGAACGCCCTTCGCCTCTGAAACCCAGTCATACTGGCTGTATCATTTCGGCAATCTCGGGGACAGCTCCAGCCAATACATCCTGCCCGCCAACCCACCTTGGGGAACGCAGCAAGGGGCCGTGAAGCGGCGCGCGTTCATGCCCAAGACGTTCGTTGCTGCCGGGGGCGCCCCCGGCAGCCGCCTGGGCCTATCTCGCCTGCCCCGTCTCCTCAGGGATGATTGGCTTCCGCGCTGGCAGCGCGCCCCATCTGTGCGCGTGCGCTCGGATGGCTCTGCCCAGAACCCGCGTCACTTGACCAAAACTGCCTCCGCGCCAAGACCGCGCCCCGCCCTTCCCCAAGGGCTCGGACGGCGGTCTGTCTCCCTGCAGTAGGGGCGTCGAGATATCGGCAGAGCCCTATGCCACGCGCTCCTCCAGCGCTTCGACGCGAGGGCGCCGTGGAAGCTGGCGCAGACGGTTGGTAGTGAGGGGCGGACGCGGCCGTGCGGCCCCTTCGACTGCGTTCTCAAGCATGCAACCGGGATGCGGAGCTTGGGAGCAGGCGGAGCACCTCCGCGGGTCGCCGAAGCCGCCGCGCCACGCCCTCTGCCCACTGCGGCGAAGCGTGCAGTCGCGCCCAGCGCTCCTCTTGTTCGGCGCGCGGGAGGAACCCGGAGAGCCACGCCAGGGTGTGCTCGCCCTCGCGCACTGGCAGCCGCGGGTAGGTGTTGGGGGAGGGCTCCGTCTTGAGCCACGCGAGCACCGGGATGCCGCACGCGGCGACCGCGGCCTCCAGGCTGTGGAGGAGCGCGTCGTCCGGCGGCGAGGTCAGCGAGTACGCGTTCGCGACGGCCAGGCGCGTGCGGTCGCCGCTCCCGGGCGCGCGCAGCCCGTCGGCCGCTTCCGGCCTGGCGGGCCGCAGCAGCAGGACGTTGTCCGAGTCCACCAGCGTGGCGTTGGTCTCGTCGCGGCGGGCCTTCCACACAGGTCCGCTGTAGAACGCGGTGAGCACGCGCTCCCGCGTCTCCATGTCCGGGAAGCTTCGCAGCCAGACCACGCGGTCCGCGCGGTCCACGTCGCGGAACTGGCCGAGCACGCGTATCCCCGCAGCCTCCTGTGGCTCCAGCAGCGCGCTCTCGAAGAGGTGGATGAACGCGTCCCGCTGCCCCTCGTGCAACGTGTACTGGCGCAGCTCGATGACGGTGTCTGAGGGCATGTCCGGCTCCGGGTGAAGGAGCCGGAGACGCTAGAAAGCAATCAGGACGGAACCTGCCCTGATTCGAACGGACACCTATTTCCTTCGCGGCGGCCGGAAGCCCTTCATGTAGTTGTCGACCATGCTGCCGACCACGGGCTTGGAGCTGACGGCCTCGGCCGACGCGACCTTCACTGGCGTGGGTTCCGGCTCGCCGAAGGTGAAGCTGCCCAAAGGCATGAACTCCAACCCTTCCTGGCCGCCGCCCATGCTCTCGAGGGCGGGCCTGGACTCGAAGCCGCCCACGCTCTCGCGGACGGGCATTGACTCGAAGCCGCCCGCGCTCTCGAGGCCTGCCATTCGTTGCCGCTGCGCCGGACGTGCAGGCTCGGCGACGGTGAGGGAGCCGTTGCCGGTGGGGCTGGGGAGGCTGACCATGTCGGCCACGCGGCTGGCGGCGCTTGCGGTCTCCTCGGCAGGCGCGGCGTCCCACTGGTCATCCGCGGCGGAACGCAGCGCCTTGAGGAGGTTTCGTCCGCGCAGCGTGGTGGTGACCTCGGGGAAGCGGATGACCTCGCCCTCGGGCATTGCGCCCTCGGCCAGAGTCGGGTTCAGCTCCGCGGTCCGTGCGTAGAAGGCCTTCCGTTCACTCCTGGGCGCGCGGGCGCCCGACGCCTGCTCCGCATACCTTTCGTCGAGGTACGCGGCCGCCTGGGCCTTGAGGCTCTCGCCTGCGCGGAGCGGGCCGCGCGTCGTCTCCGCGTGCGTGGTCTGCAGGCCCTGCTCGAACACCCGCTCCGCCGCGGCGCGCGCGTTCGCGGCGTAGGTCAGCCCGCCCACCAGCCCGTTGAGCTCCGCGGCGGCCTGAATCGACTGGGACGCCATGTGGAGGATGGCCGGCGCGGACTGGAGGGCCGGGCCCACCACGGGCAACGCGTCGAGCGCCACGGTGAACCGGTCGAACGGAAGCTCCGCCGCGTTGGCGACGAAGGTGGGCGCGATGACCATGGACTGGGGCGACCCCAGCCGCAGCGTCTGGACGACGCCGCTCTTCGCTCCGGTCACGAACTCACGGGCGATGAACAGGTTCCTGGAGAGCCCGGGAGGACAGATGGCCATGCGCGATTATCGGCGGGTGCCCCGTACAGTTGAGGGGGCTCAGATTCACAGAACCTGAGCGATGCGCCGGACCGCCTCCCGGAGCTCGCGTTCGTCCAGCGCGGCGAAGCCCAGGCGGACATACGGCCGCGGCCGGCCGTCGAACGCGAAGTGCCGGCCGGGGTAGAGCACCACGCCCTGCGCCCGCGCGCGCTCCGCCCAGGCGTCCACGTCCAGCTTCCCGTGCGCCTTCGCCCAGAGGGCCATCCCGCCGGCCGGGACGTCGAACTGCAGCCGCTCTCCCACGGACTTGCGCAGGGCGTCCACCAGCACCTCGCGCCGCCGGGCGTAGGTCTTCCGCGCCCGCCGCGCGTGCCGCTGCACCTCTCCGTCCTCGAAGAGCTCCGCCAGCGCCGCCTCCAGCGCGGCGTCCCCCTGCCGGTCCACGCCCTGCCGCAGCAGGAGGAGCCGGTCGATGAGCGGGCGCGGCGCGACGGTGAAGCCCAGGCGCAGGCCGGGGGCGAGGAGCTTGGAGAGGGTGCCGACGTAGATGACCACCCCGTCGCGGTCCGCGCTGGCCAGCGGCAGCACCGGGCGGCCCTCGTAGTGGAACTCGTGGTCGTAGTCGTCCTCGATGAGGGCGAAGCGGTGGTCGCGCGCCAGCTGCAGCAGGCGCAGCCGCCGTCCCACGGAGAGGCCCACGGTGGTGGGGTACTGATGGTGCGGCGTGACGTAGAGGGCGCGCACGCGCTGGCGCTGGCAGAGGCGGGCCAGCGCGTCCACGTCCAGGCCCTCGCCGTCCACCGGGACCGGGACCAGGGTCGCGCCCGCGGCCCGCAGCGCCTGCCAGGCCAGGCGGTAGCCCAGCGCCTCCACGGCCACGACGTCTCCCGGCCGCACCAGGGCGCGAGAGATGAGGTCCAGCCCCATCTGGCTGCCGCGCGTGACGAGGACGTTCTCCGGGGTGGCGGCCAGGCCGCGCAAGGAGGAGAGCATCTGCGCCAGCGCCGCGCGCAGGCCTTCGTGGCCGCGTGGGTCTGCGTACTCCAGCAGCGTGCGCGTCCGCACCTTGAGCGCCCGGCGGTACGCCCGGGCGAGCGCCGCGCGCGGGAAGAGGCGAACGTCCGGCATGCCGCCGCCCAACGACAGCATCCCGCGAGGGACCTCCACCACCGCCGGCCGCGCGGGCTCCGATGGCGCCAGGTCGTAGCCCAGCAGCAGCGGGGTGGCGGTCCTGGGCGCCGCGAACGGCCGGGCGGGGAGCTCCGGCAGCGCGGAGGAGACGAAGGTGCCACGGGCGTGCGTGGTGGAGATCCACCCCTCCGCCGCCAGCTCCCGGTACGCCGCGAGCACCGTGTTGCGGTGCACCCGGAGCGTCTGCGCCAGCGTCCGGCTCCCTGGCAGCGGCGCGCCCGGGGCCAGGCGGCCGCGGCGTACATCGTCCGCCAGCGCCCGGGAGATTTGGAGGAACACCGGCACCTTCGAACCCGCGTCCAGCGGCACCGCCAGCTCCCATGTGCGCACGACGCCCTGCCTTCCTGGTCCAGCCGTTTGGCGAAGATTGGCCCTTCCTGCAGGACCAGCCAACTGGTCCAGTTCATTCATCGAATCTGGTACTGGTGGACAGACCAGGGTCAAGCCCACGCTTCCGCGCCATGAGACGCGAGATTTTCCGGATGGCCGAAGCAGACGCGGTTGGGCTCCTGCGCCGCGCGACCGTGGTGCGGCTCGCCGGGAGCTCGGAGGAAGGCCGGCCGGTGCTGCGGACGGTGAACGGCGTGGTGGTGGACGGGGCGGTGGCCTTCCACGGCGCGCCGGCCGGCGAAAAGCTGGAGCTCATCGGCCGCGAGGTGGTGGTCGCCGCCGAGGAGGAGGTGGCCCAGGTGCCCAGTTACTTCCTGGACCCGGAGCGCGCGTGCCCGGCGACGACGCTGTACCAGAGCGTTCAGGTGCACGGGGTGCTGGAGGAGGTGGACGCGCCGGAGGCGAAGGCGCGCGTGCTGCAAGCCCTGATGGACAAGCTCCAGCCGGAGGGCGGCTACGTGCCCATCGCGGCGGACCACGCGCTCTACCGGGGCGCGGTGAAGGGGCTGCTCATCGTGCGGGTGGCGCTCACGCGGATGGACGGGAAGGCGAAGCTGGCGCAGAACCGAAGCTCGCAGGAGCGGGCGGTGCTGCTTCAGCGCTTCTGGGAGCGCGGCGCGCCGGGGGACCCGCGCGCGGTGGACCTCGTCGCGCAGGCCAACCCGGATACGCCGCTGCCGCCGTTCCTGGCCGCCCCGGAGGGCGCGCGCCTGCTCTGCGGTCCCGCGCATCCCCGCGCGGAGGAGGGCGCCGCGTTGCTGGAGGGCACCTACTGGTGCGAGGGCTACTCGCGCGACGCGCTGGCGCGCTCCATCCGCACCTCCACGGCCTGGGTCGCGGCGGAGGACGGGTCCGGCCGCCTCATCGGGATGGCGCGCCTCCTGGGCGACGGCCTCAAGTGGGCGGGCCTCTACGACGTCATCGTCGCGCCTGATTGGCGGGGCCGCGGCCTGGGCAAGGCGCTGGTGCGGCTGGCGCTGGACCACCCCTGCGCCCGTCACGCCCGGAAGGTCTTCCTGCGCACCCGGGATGCGCACGGCCTCTACCGGCGCTTGGGCTTTGAGCCCGTCCCGGGCAGTGCCACGGACATGGAGTTGCTCCGGCGCGACGGAACCCCCTGAGACGACGGCGGGCCTACATCGCACCCGTGCACCCACGTGCTCAGTACAACCGGGCCGCCCCGCTCGAATAACGTTCGGGGCATGGCAGAGCCCACGGCCACCCCCGAGCAGCTGTTCGACGCGCTCGATGCGGGCGACAACGCGGCGGCGTTCGCGCTGCTGGAGCGGGGCGCCTCCTGCCGCACACCCGTGCGCGGGGGGATGACGCCCTTCGGTCTGGCGGCGCTGGGGGGCGTGCAGGAGGTCCTGGACGCGATGCTCGCCCGCGGTGCAGAGCCGAACGCGCGGGATGGGATGGGGCTCACGGCGGTGCACCACGCTCTCCGCGGCGGGCGCGCGCAGGCGCTGGAGCGCTTGCTCACCGCCGGTGGCGACCTGGACGCGCGCACTTCCGAGGGCCAGACCGCGGTGCACCTGGCCTCCTCGCACGATGGCGCGCATCTGCTCAAGATGCTCACCGGCCGCGGGCTGGCGGTGAACGCGCGCGACACCGAGGGACGGACGGCGCTGCACCTCGCGGCCTCCAGCGGCTGCCCGGAGGTGGTGGCCGTTCTGGCGGAGCTCGGCGCGGAGCTGGACGCGCGGGACGTGCACGGGCTCACGCCCTTCGACGCGGCCCTGGCGGCGTACGAGCCGCTGGCGGCGGATGCGCTACTCACCCACGGCGCCAAGGTGTCGCTCACGTCGCTTGAGGCGGCGGTGGAGCGGGGCTCTGTGCCGGCGCTGCGCGCGCTCGCGGTGCGCTCGCCGCGCTTTCTCTGTGACGAGGGCCGTTCGCTGCTGCACCTCGCCGCGGCGGCGGACGCTTCGCTCATCAATGCGCTGATTGTGGGCGGCGTGCCGCTGGAGGCGCGGGATGGAAACGGGCGGACGCCGCTGCACGCCGCGGCGCTGGCGGGCAACGCTGACGCGGTGAAGGAGCTGCTCGGGCGGGGCGCGTCCGTCGAGGCCCGCGACGTTCAGGGCCGCACCGCGCTTCACCTCCTGGGCGAACACGCGACGCCGGAGCTGGTGGCCGCGCTGCTCAAGGCCGGCGCGAGCTTCCACGCCGGGGACAACGAGGGGCGCTCTCCCTTCGCGCTGGCGGTGATGGGCGAGCGGACCTCTGTGCTCTGCGCCCTCGCGCCGTCGTACCTGCCGCGCGAGGACGACGCGCCGGATGACAGCGGCTGGACGGAGGCGCACCACGCGGCGTGCTTCGGGAGCCCGCGCGCCATCGCCTCGCTGCGGGCGAAGGGGACGCTCGCGCAGCCGGACTCACAGGGTTGGACCGTGCTGCACCAGGCGAGCTTCGACGGCATCCCGGACGCCATCTCCCGCATCATCGCCGCGGGCCTCTCTGTCGAACACGCCTCCAGCACCGGCGAGCGGCCGCTGCACGTCGCGTCGAACGAAGTGGGCCTGCGGTCGTTGCTCGCACTCGGCGCGGATGTTCACGCGCCGGATGCGGATGGCAACACCGCGCTGCACCTGGCCGCGTCCCGCAGTTTCCCCTGGCTGTTCCCCGTCCTCACCGAGGCGGGCGCCAGCTGGGAGGTGCGCAACGCGGCGGGAGAGACGCCTCTGGCGCTCGCCCAGGCGCGCGGGCTCACCGTGCCGCAGTCAGGGAGCTGAAGGGAACCTTGAGGGTGAAGGCTGCCAGCGGTCCCCTTGCCACCCCTTGATGCCCGCAGCGGCCTCCAGGAGACGGGTCGCCACGCGCTGCGCGTCGAACGTGCCGTCCGAAATCGCCTCGCGGGCGAGAAGGAGCTCCGCATAGGCAGCGGAGTAGACGTGGGCCCCAAGCCGGTACTCGTCGCTGAGCTCTGACATCCCCAGGTGACTCTCCAGCGCATCCACCGACGCGCGGAGCGCATCCCCGTCCTGGGTGCGGCGGAACTGCGTCCCCATCCGGTCCAGCCGCTGGGGGAGTTCGCGCCAGTCGAACGGCTTGGTCTTTCCCGTGCGCTCCGACAGCAGATGGGTCAGTTGCCCGGCGCCGCTGCCGGTGAGGAGCTGCTCCACCTCCCGTGGCACCGCGACGCGGGATGTTTTTGCGACAATCGGGCTGGCGGCGCTCATCACTGTCTCCGAAACATCAGGGAACTGTCAGGAATTGTCGCAATCGAGGGCGACGGGTTGTGTCAGCGGCGCTGACATCCCCGCCACGGCCGGCTTGCGCAGAAACGGGGACTTGTCCCGCAGGGCCGGTCTCGTTCGCTGATTTAAACCCTGATTCCGGGCTTTTCTTGTCAGGGCAGTTCACGCCTAGTAAGGCGAACGCCCAAGCAATGACCACCGAAGACCGAGCGGCGTGGCGACACGTCGAGGAGCGTCTCACCGCCCAGCGGAAGCGGATTGCGGGGTTGATGCGCTCGGACGCGCTCACCGGCGGCGACGTGGACGCGGCGGTGCGGCAGGTGACCGAGGTGGCGGCGGAGTTGCTGGAAGTGAAGCGGGCCACGGTCTGGCGCTTCGACGAGCTGCGGCGCGGGCTCTCCTGCGTGAGCCTCTTCTCCGCCCCGGCGCGGGAGCACAGCAGTGGCCGCTGGCTGGAGGCCTCCACGCACCCCGCCTTCTTCCAGGCGTTGCAGGAGGAGCGCGGCATCGTCGCCTGCGACGCGCGCACGGACCTTCGCACGCGGGAGCTGACCGAGGCCTATCTGGCGCCCGAGGGCATCCAGGCGCTCATCGCCGCGCCGTTCTTCTTCCGCGGTGAGCTGCATGGCGTCGTCAGCGCGGAGCACCTGGGGGCCACCCGCACCTGGCAGCTGTGGGAAGAGCTGCTGATGGGCACGCTGGCGGACTTCGTGTCCATGGTGCTGGAGGCGGCGGAGAGTGTGGAGCGGCAGGGGGAGCTTCGACGCTACCGCGAGGAGCTGGAGAACCGGGTGGAGCAGCGCACGCTGGAGCTCAAGGCGCGCAACGCAGAGCTGCACCGGGAGGTGGTGGAGCGCGAGCGCGCCGAGGCGCAGCTGCGCGAGATGGCCACCCGGGACCCGCTGACCGACGCCATCAACCGCCGCCACTTCTTCGAGCTGGCCGAGCAGGAGTTCCACCGCGCCCGCCGCTACGGCCGGCCGATGTCGCTGGCGATGGTGGACGCGGACCACTTCAAGGACATCAACGACACCCACGGCCACCTGGTGGGCGACCAGGTGCTGCGCACGCTGGTGGAGGTCTGCCGCACGTCGCTGCGGCGTTCGGACGTCCTCGCCCGCTACGGCGGCGAGGAGTTCGTGATTCTCCTCCCGGAGACCGCGCCGCCCGCCGCCGCCGCCGTGATGGAGCGCCTGCGCGACGCGGTGTCCAAGCAGGTGGTCCACACCCGCGAAGCGACCGTGCACTTCACTGTGTCGGTGGGCGTGGTGTCGGTCACCGCCGGCGAGGCAACGGGGATGGACTCGCTTGAACCCCTGCTGCGCCGCGCCGACGCCGCCTGCTACGCGGCCAAGGCCGCAGGACGCAACCGGGTGGAGACCGTGGGGGACCTGCGGCCCCGCGCGCTGGGTTAGCTCCAGGTCGGGTGGCGCCGAACTGACCGGTCGTGCTATTAATAGGCACCCGATGGGCAGCAAAGGCGAACAGACCCGGAAGGAGATTGTCGGCCGCGCGCTGGTCCTCTCGACGCAGCTGGGGCTGGAGGCCCTCTCGCTGGGGACGCTGGCGGAGGACCTGAAGCTCTCGAAGAGCGGGCTGTTCGCCCACTTCAAGTCCAAGGAGACGCTGCAGCTGGCGGTGCTCCAGGAGGCCATTGACCGCTTCACCCAGCGGGTGGTGCTGCCCGCGCTCAGCCGGGCGCGCGGCGAGCCGCGGGTGAAGGCGATGGTGGAGAACTACTTCGACTGGGTGCGCGGGGACGGCTCCACCAGCACCGGCGGCTGCTTCTTCATCGCCCTGGCCACCGAGTTCGACGACCGGCCCGGCGCGGTGCGCGACTTGCTCATCGCCTCCCAGAAGGAGTGGCGCGCCACGCTGGCCAAGGCGGCGCGGCTGGCAGTCGACGAGGGCCACTTCCGCGCGGACCTGGACGTGGAGCAGTTCGCGTTCGACGTGCTGGCCATCGCTTTCGCCTACCAGATGATGAACAAGCTCCTGTCGGACCCCAAGGCGCTGCAGCGCGCGCGGACGGGGTTTGACACGGTGCTCACCGGCGCGCGCAAGAAGGGGCGGGTGGCGTAGAACACCCCCATGCGCTTCACCTTCTTCTGGCGAAAAGACTCTCCCTTCTCCCAGTGGCACCCCTCGCCGTTCACGCTCGCGGGGGAGCAGTTCTCCTGCGCAGAGCAGTACATGATGTGGGCGAAGGCCAAGCTCTTCGGCGATGTGCAGACAGCCCGGAAGATTCTCGACGCCGCCACCCCGCGCGAGCACAAGGACCTCGGCCGTCGCGTGACGCCGTTTGACGAGGGGCGGTGGGTCCGCGAGCGCGAACGCATTGTCCATGAGGCGTCCGTCGCCAAGTTCCTGCAGAACCCGGAGCTGTTGGACGCGCTGCTGGCCACGCAGGGGACGGAGCTGGTGGAGGCCAGCCCCACGGACCGCGTGTGGGGCATTGGCCTTTCGGCAGATGACCCGCTGGCGCAGGACCCTTCGCGCTGGCCGGGGCTGAACCTCCTCGGCAAGACGCTCATCCGCGTGCGCGATGAGCTGCTCAAGTCCATGGGACGGTCGAAGGCATGAGCGCCGCGCTCCTCGCGTTGACCGCCGCGGCGCTGCTGGCGGCCAGCCCGGTGCCCAAGGTGAAGTCCCTCCCGCACGTCCCCGGCGTGGGCCGGGTGGTGGCGGTGGAGGTGAAGGGCGAAGTGGACGCGGGCCTTGCGGCGTTCCTGCAGCGGGTGCTGGCGGTGATGCGGGACGATGAGACGCTTCTGCTGGAGGTGGACACGCTGGGAGGCCGGTTGGACTCGGCGCTCGCCATCCGGGACGCGCTGCTGGCTTCGAAGGTGACCAGCGTCTGCTGGGTGAAGCCGCGGGCCATCTCCGCTGGCGCGCTCATCTCCCTGGCGTGCGACGTCATCGCCGTCACGCCGGACGCCACGATGGGCGCCGCCACGCCGGTGGCGGTGGGGCTGACCGGCGGCGTGTCCCCGGTCGACGCCAAGGTCACCTCGTTCATGCGCAAGGAGATGGCCGCCACCGCGACCGCGCAGGGGCGCCCGCCGGAGGTGGCCGAGGCGATGGTGGACACCGACGTGGACATCCCGAACCTGAACCCCCGCGGCCGGCTGCTGACGCTCTCCTCGCAAGAGGCGCTGGCGTGGGGCGTGGCGGAGCTGCAGGCGGCCACGCCCGCGGAGCTCTGGCAGAAGCTGGGGCGGGACGTGCCCGCGCTGGAGCGGCCCTCGCCCTCCTTCGCGGAGTCGTTCGCGCGCCTGCTCGCGCTGCCCGGCGTGTCGCTGGTGCTCATTGCGCTGGGGCTTTTGGGCGTGCTCTTCGAGCTGCTGCATCCCTCGCACGGCGTGGCGCTGGTGGCCGGCCTCACCGCGCTGGGCCTCTTCTTCTTCGGGCAGTACGTGGTGCACCTGGCCGGCTGGGAGGAGCTGCTGCTCATCGGCCTGGGGTTGCTCCTCTTGCTCATCGAAGCGCTGGCGCCGGGGCACACGGTGTTCGGGGTGACCGGCGGCGCGCTGCTGGTGGCGGGCCTGTCGTTGGCGCTGGTGGACCTGCAGCGCCTGCCCCTGGGCGTGGCCTGGGCGGAAGGGGCGCTGCCCGCGGCGCTGACGGTGGTGCTGGGCGCGAGCCTTTTGGCGGTGGCCGGCTTCGCCGTCGCCTGGCGCTACGTGCCGCACACCCGCTTCGGCAAGTCGCTGGTGTTGGAGGAGGCGGTCACCGCCACCGCGGCGCCGCCGGAGCGCGGCATTGGCCTGCCGGCGCTGGTGGGCCAGGTGGGCGTGGCGCTGACCGACCTGCGGCCCGGCGGACGGGTGGAGGTCATCAACCACCGCGCCGAGGCCCGCGCGGAGCTGGGTTTCATCAGCGCGGGTACGCCCATCCGCGTGGTCCGCGCAGAGAGCGGGCATGTGGTGGTTCGCCCCGAGGTCGGGTAAATCGCCCCATCGGATTGCAATGGCGTTCACAGGTGAGCGTCGCGCTGTGTTGTAGCTCGCGAGGCAAAGGGGCGCCCGATGCTGGCCATGCTGGTGGTGGTGCTGCTGGTGCTGGGGCTGTTGCTCCTGGCGTTGGAGGTGTTCGTCATCCCGGGCTTCGGGGCGGCGGGCATTCTCGGCGTGGTGTGCACGGCCGCGGCGGTGGGCGTGGCGTGGTGGAAGCTGGGCCCGCTGGAGGCGGTGGGGGCGCTGGCGGTGGGGGCTACGGCGGGCGGGGCGCTGGTCTGGTACGTGCCGCGGACGCGGGCGGCGAAGGAGATGGTCCTGCACGAGGTGCAGACAGTGCGGGCCGCGGACCCGGGGCTCCTGGCGCTGGTGGGGGCGCTGGGTGAGACGCGGACCCCGCTGCGGCCGGCGGGCTCGGTGGAGATTGCAGGGCGGCTGGTGGACGTGGTCAGCGACGGCGCCTTCGTCGAGGCCGGCATCCGCGTCCAGGTCGTCCGTGTTGAAGGCGTGCGCGTGGTGGTGGAGCCGGTCAAGGAATTCGGAGGAGCGTGAACATGGGCGGTGCGATGGGTGGTGCGGCAGTGGTGTTGCTCGGCGGCCTGGCCGTCATCGCGGTCATCGTTCTCTTCTACATGGTGCCGGTGCGGCTCTGGATTGCCGCCAAGGCCTCCGGCGCCAGCGTGAGCATGCTGACGCTCATCGCCATGCGGCTGCGGCGCGTGCCTCCGGATCAGATTGTCAACGCGCGCATCAGCGCGGTGAAGGCGGGCCTGCAGGTGGCCATCAACTCGCTGGAGGCGCACTACCTCGCCGGCGGGCGGGTGGAGGCGGTGGTGAACGCGCTCATCTCCGCGGAGAAGGCCGGGATGAGCCTGGACTTCTCCCGCGCCGCCGCCATCGACCTCGCCGGCCGCAACGTGCTGGAGGCGGTGGCGATGAGCGTCAACCCCAAGGTCATTGAAACGCCGCGCGTCTCCGCGGTGGCCAAGGACGGCATCCAGCTCTTCGCCATCGCCCGCGTGACGGTGCGCGCGAACATCGAACGGCTGGTGGGCGGCGCCGGTGAGCAGACGGTGCTGGCCCGCGTGGGCGAGGGCGTGGTCTCCACCATCGGCTCCGCCAACGACTACAAGCAGGTGCTGGAGAACCCGGACATGATTTCCAAGACGGTCCTCAAGAAGGGCCTGGATGCCGGCACCGCGTTCGAGATTCTCTCGGTGGACATCGCGGACGTGGACGTCGGCGCGAACATCGGCGCCAAGCTCCAGGCGGAGCAGGCGGAGGCCGACAAGCAGGTGGCCCAGGCCCGCGCGGAGTCCCGGCGCGCGCTCGCGGTGGCCAGCGAGCAGGAGATGAAGGCAAAGATTCAGGACAACCGCGCCAAGCTGGTGGAGGCCGAGTCGCAGATTCCAATGGCCATCGCCGAGGCCTTCCGCAGCGGGCACCTCGGCGTGCTCGACTACTACAACATGCGCAACGTGGTGGCCGACACGGAGATGCGGCAGGGCATCGCCGGGAGCATGGGCGGCAAGCGTGAGGGCGGCGGCGGCGGCGAGGTGACCTGAGGTGGCGCCGAAGCCTGAGCGCCCCGCGCCGAGCGAGCCGGCCACGCCCGCCTCGTCCAGGGGACCGAACCTGGACTTCCTCTTCGACGCGGACGCGTTTCGGCAGCGCTTCGTCCTGGCGGAGGTGCTGGGTCCGCCCCGCGCGCTGCGCCCCCACCGCCGCGGAGGGCGGAAGTGAACCTCGAGGAGTGGCTCGAGTTTCTGTTCAAGCGCGGCAGCGTCTGGGTCTTCCTGGTTTTCTGGGCGGTCTCCGCGCTCTACAAGCGCTGGAAGCAGGCGCAGGAGCAGCGCCCGCGCGCGGAGGTGAAGCCGGCGCCGGTGGCGCAGAAGCTGCCCACGCCCAAGCCTGCGTCGCAGCAGGCGCGCGTCCTGGCGAACGTCGGTGCGGATGCGCGCGCCCGGCTCTCCGCGTCGCTGGCGGCGCTGCAGGCCCGCTCCCTCGCGCTGGCGGACGAGGTGCGCCGTGAACCCCTGAACCGGCGCTTCTCCGAGGTGCTGGAGCGTTACGTCCCCGCGCAGGTGGCGGAGCTGCGTGTGCAGCTGGCGTCCTCGGTGGGCCCCATCCCCAAGCCGCTGCTGGCCGCTTCGAATGTGCTGGCTGCTGTCTCCGATGAGCTGAGCGAGCTGGTCCGCCAGCGCAGAGACCCGGTACTCGGCCCCCTGCTGGCAGACGTGGATGCGCTGGCGGACGCCTGCTACGACCCCATCATCACCCACGCCCGCGCGGAGGGGTGGCCCCTGCGCACCGCTACGCCGGCCGCGCAGCTGTCCATGTTCGAGCTCGCGCTCTGGACCGGCTTTGCCCCTACCTCCGTCGCGCCGCTCTTCCTCCCGCCGGAGATGCCTGACCGCATCGTCTGGTGGCCGGCGGTGGGGCACGAGATTGGGCACGACTTCCTCATCTCCGTCGAAGGGTTGGAAGACGCGCTGCGCAGGGACCTGCAGCTGGCGCCGGAGCTTCAAGCCGCCCGGCCCGCGCGCATCACGCCGCAGGGGCAGCTGGAGCTGGCGCCGGAGCGGACGCTGGCGGTCTGGTTCGAAGAGGTCTTCGCGGACGCGTTCGGCGTCCTGATGTGCGGCCCGGCCTACGTGGCCACGATGGTCCACCTCTTCTCGCACAAGGAGGATCCGCTGGAGGTGAAGCTGGTGGCCACCCTTCCTCAGAGCGGGCGGCTGGATACGCACCCCCCGCCGGAGCTGCGGGTAGAGGTGGCCTGCCGCCTCCTGGCGCGGCTGGGGTTCGCGCAGGAGGCCTCAGGCCTGCGGGAGCGCTGGCGGGCGCAGAACCCGGAGGAGCGGGCGGCCGGCGCGCTGCTGGTGCCGCTGCACCAGCGCTACCTCGCGGTGGACGCGCAGCCCTATGCGGACGCGGTGTGGGCGGCGACGGAGCGGCTGGTGGTGGGCCCTCTGCCCGCGCTGCGCGGCGGCGGGCTGCAGGACATCAGCGGCCTGGACTTCGGCCCGCACGAGTGGGCACAGGCGCAGCGCGCGAAGGCGTCCTTCCTCTCCGGGCAGGCGCCGAGGAGCGCGGACCCGCGGGCGGTCATCGCCGGCGCGGTGCTGGCGTGGCAGGAGACGCCGGCAAAGGAGGCGCAGGTGCTCGCCCTGGCCCGCAAGGCGGTGGTGGCCAAGGGCAGCTTCGAGCAGCTGCCGGAGCAGGACGGGGCGGCGTTGCAGAATGGCGCCGTGGAGCCCGCGCGGCTGGTGGTAGAGGCGCTGGTGTTGCGCGAGCTGTTGTTCGAGCGGAGACCCAATCGATGATGGATGCAACCTCAGGGCGCGGCGCGGTGTGCGCGGTCCACCCGGCGCAGCCGGCCAGCGGCACCTGCGAGCGCTGCGGCAACTTCATGTGCGACGCGTGCAGCGCGGGCGGCACCCGCCCGCAGTGCGAGCGCTGCCGGGCCACCACCGGCGCGGACGCTTTCCCGCTCTCGCGCGACGCGTGGTCGGTGACGGAGCTCTGGTCCACCTGCTGGGCGGCCTTCAGCCGCGAGTGGCTGATGCTCAGCGTGGGCGTCTTCATCCTGCTCGCGGTGGGCGGCGCGTCCGGCGGCCTGAATGGGGGCCTGACGGGCAGGGAGGACCTGCTGAAGCACTGGCCCGCGCTCGTCGGCGGCCTGGTGGTTGCGCAGGTCATCTCGTTCCTCGTCACCAGCGTCTTCGAGCTGGGGTTTGTCCGGCTGACGTTGGACGCGCTGGCCGGCCGCAGCGTGGACCTCGGCCGCCTCTTCTCGCAGCTGTCGAAGGTGGGCCGCTACCTGCTCCAGAAGCTGCTCATGATGGCGATGGCGCTGGCCTTCATGGTTGTCGCCGCCGGCCTCATTGGCGCGCTGGCGCTGGTCTTCGGCGCCACCAGCCTGGAGGTTATCCGCGCCGAGCCTGAGCGGCTGGCGATGCCCGTCGGCCTGGGCATCCTGCTGCTCGTGGTCCCGGCCTACTACCTGTTCCTCCCGCTCACCTTCGGCACCCACGAGCTCGTCTACAACGAGGGTGTGGACGTCATGACGTCCTTGCGGAATTGCTACACGCTGACGCACGGCCACCGGTTGAATCTCTTCGGCGTGACGCTCCTGGGCGGGCTGGTGGTGTTTGCCGGGCTGCTCGCCTGCTGCATCGGTATCGTTCCCGCGTTCGCGTTCGTTCGGTTGATGTTGACGGGGCTTTACCTCACCCTGCGCAATGGCTCCGGGCTGGAGACCGGGAAGGCACCGGTGGCCGTGAAGTGAAGCGGTGCCCCCCCCCGGGGTCGGAGTGTTCGGGCTGCGGGCTGCGGGGCTCGGGCTGCGGGGCTCGGGCTGCGGGGCTCGGGCTGCGGGGCTCGGGCTGCGGGGCTCGGGCTGCGGGGCTCGGGCTGCGGGGCTCGGGGAATGGTGTCTCGGGGTTCGCTTGGGCTCACCTGGACGGCGCACGGCGCACGGCGCACGGGCACGGGCACGGGCCCGCGTTCGCGTTCGCGTTCGTTCACGGGCCCGGGTTCGGGTTCGGGTTCGGGTTCGGGTTCGGGTTCGGGTTCGGGTTCGGGTTCGGGTTCGGGTTCGGGTTCGGGAAGGGGTTCGGAGACGGAACACCGAGTTCCGGCTCGCCCGGGCGCAGGTTCTAGAGCGGTGCCAGCCTCGCCCATCGGCCGGGGACCCACTCCGCGCTCGTCTCCGAACCCGAACCCCTTCCCGTCTCCGAACCCGAACCCGGGCCCGTACCCGTGAACGAACGCGAACGCGAACGCGGGCCCGTGCCCGTGCCCGTGCGCCGTGCGCCGTGCGCCGTCCAGGTGAGCCCAAGCGAACCCCGCAGCCCGCAGCCCGCAGCCCGCAGCCCGCAGCCCGCAGCCGCACAGCCTAGCGGCGCTTGCGCCAAGCCCCGGACACCCTGCCGACGGCCGACGGCCGACGTCTCGACTATGCGCCTGACGGCGCAACGCTCGACGCGAACGGGGGGCTCGACTTCACGCGCCGATACCGGTGAGCGCGAAGCCGGCCTGGAACGTCAAGAGCAACCCGAGCATCGCCCACGCAGGCCAGCGTCCCCGCTGCGCAGCGGGGAGCCCTCCGCGGTAGACGAGCCAGCATGCAGTGACCAGCGCCCCTTCGAGGAGCAGGTCCGCCAGCCGGAACCGGTAGAGGTGGAAGCCCACGCGTGGGCCGCCGGGCCAGAGGGCCAACCGCGAGGTGACGTAGTCCACCAGCGCGTGAGAGCCGGTGAGCGCCGCCAGCCAGGCGCCAACGGCCGCGCCGCGCCAGAGGGCGCCCACCGCGAACGCCGCCACACTCCACACCGCCACCGCCGGCAGCGTATGGCTCCACAGCCCCACCTGCGCCGGAGCGCCCGCGAGCGTGAAGGCGACGTCCACCGCGTCCAGCCACACCGTCGCCACGGCCAGCGCCGCGAGGGGGACGGTGGGGAGTGAGCGCTTGCCGACCAGCGCGAGGGCGAGGTGCCCCATGTACATCAGCGCGGCCCTCTGCGCGCGGCGGCGTCCAGCAGCTGCAGCGCGACGATGGGGACGGCGAAGCCGGCGAACGTGAGGAGGGCGAGCGTCAGGGCTTGGCCTCTGCCATGGGCGGCTGCGCAGCACCCGTAGGGAGGAGCCTCGGCGCGGTGGCGTTGGTGAGCCAGCGGGAGGTGAGTGGGAAGTAGCGGGTGAGGGCGTAGAAGCGCGGGTAGACGAGACGGGCTCGGCGGTGCTCGGCGGCGCGGCGGACTCGGCGGGCGAGCTCTGTGGCGTTGCCCCAGGGGAGCAGCCGCGTGGCCAGCGTGGGTTGGTAGCGCGCGAAGGCCGCGTGGCCCAGCGCGGAGTGGACCGGGCCAGGGTACACGGTGAGGACGTGCACCCCGGAGTCGCGCAGCTCCACGCGCAAAAGCTCCGCCGCCGCGGCGTGGCCGGCCTTGATGGCGGAGTACCAGGTGGCTCGCAGGGTGGGCACCAGGGCGGCGACGGAGGCGATGTCGATGACGGTGCCGCGCTTGCGCTGCAGCATTCCCGGGAGCACCGAGCGGGTGAGCTGCAGCGGCGTGACGAGCATGAGGTTCACCAGCTGCGCGCTGGCGACCGGGTCCGCCTCGACGGTGTCCTCCACCCGCATCACGCCGGCGTTGTTGATGAGCACGTCCACCGGACCCAACGCGGCCTCCGCGCCCGGCAGCCAGGCGGCGCAGCGTGCGGGATCCGACAGGTCCTGCACCACGACGTGGCTCCGGGTGGGCAGGCTGGCCGCGAGGGCCCGGAGCAGCGGCTCGCGCCGGGCGATGAGCGTGACGTCCGCGCCTGCTGCTGCGTACTCGCGCGCGAGCGCTTCGCCAATTCCAGCCGAGGCACCGGTGATGGCGACGTGCATGGCGCGCAGCATGCCAAAGACGCGCGCGGAACGCTCCGTCAGAGCGCGCTGGCGAGCGCCTCGGCGAACGCGTCCGCCGCGCCCGGGTGGAACGAGAGGTAGAGGACGGGCTCGATGAGCTCCAGCTCCATCAGGCGGTACCCGGCCGGGGTCAGCACGCCGTCGACGCGCGCGTAGAGCGGCCGGCCCGGCGCCACCGAGAGCGCGTGGGTGGAGGCGTCCACCACCTCGGGCGGGGCCTCTCGCGCCTGCACCGCGCCGCCGAGGTGGTGCTGGACGCGGAAGTCGCCCGGGGCGGGCGTTTTCAGCACGGCGTGGGAGAGCGCGCCGCCGAAGAAGAGCAGGGACCATTCGCCGCCCGTGACTATCTCTGGCGCGAAGGGCTGGACCATGAGCGCCTCCTGCGCCAGCAGCGCCTGGAAGCGCGGCTCATCCGGCGCCGTTGCGTTCGCGCGCCAGGTCTCATGCGCGCCCGCGGACAGGACGGGTTTGACCACCGCCTCCTCCCAGCGCTGCGCGGCGAGCAGCTCGCCGAGCGGCTTTGGGGCGCCTCGTTCGAGGAAGACGGTGGGCAGGGTAGGCACGCCGAGCGCTTCCAGGTCCGCCAGGTAGGACTTGTTCAGGTTCCAGCGGACCAGTGGGAAGGGGTTGAAGACGCGGGTGAGGCGGCGGAGCCACGCGTCGAACTCGGCGGGGCGGCGGTGGTAGTCCCAGCAAGAGCGCAGGACGACGGCGTCCTGCTCCCAGGCGCGCGGCGCGTCCCAGGGGGCGGCCTCCACCTGGACTCCGCGCCGCTCGAGGGCGGCGGCAGCCAGGGCGTCGTCTTCGGTCAGCGCGGGCTGGGCGGCGTAGGTGGCGAACACGACTCGGCGTGACATGGGCGCACCTTCTCACGCCTGCGGCCAATCGTCCGAGAGCGGACCCTGCCGGCGGGGGCGCCGGGGGCTTCCCGCCCGCGTGGCGAGGTATGACGTGGGGATGATGACCAGAGCCATCTTGGGGGCGTTAACCGCCGCGCTGTTCGCTGGGTGCACGGAGAGCCAGGTGCCGCCGGATGGCGGCGTGGAGACCGACGCCGGTGGGTTGACCGGGACGGATGGCGGTCCGCCGCTGGCGGACGCGGGGCTTTCTCCCGATGGGGGTGTCTCTCCGGATGGCGGGCGGCCCCCGGACGCGGGCGTGCCGCCGACGGGCGACGGGGGGACGCCCGCCGGATTCACGCGCGGGAAGGCGGGGTGCCAGGCCATCGCTGTGGCGGCGAACGCGGACCTCGGCGGGTACAAGGTGGACCGCTACAGCTGGAGCGACGGGGAGTGTCTGGCCCGCAGCGCCGCGCTGGTGCGCAACGACGCGGCGGACCCGGGCGGCACGCGCGGCGGTTACCTGCGCGAGCTCACGTGGAAGGCGGGAGGCGCGGACCGGGTGAGCCGTGGGACGGGCATCAACAAATGGAATGGCTGGGGCTACGTGGTGAATCACTACGGCGGCACCGCGGACACGTCGATGAACAAGACGGGCACCTTCCGCACGGTGTTCGCCGGTGCGCACCACGCCCTCCACGAGTTCAAGCTGAGGGTGAACCCCGGCGGGCCGGTGGATGTGACGGTGCAGTGGTTCTTCGCAACCGGCAGGTCGAACCCCATCTACGCCATCACCTACGACGCCACGCCGGCCGGGCAGAACACGGTCACCGCGGACAGTCGTTCGCCCTATGGGGACTTCGCGTTCGAGGGGACTGTTGGAGACATCGCGGGCATTGCGTGGGGCGACGCGTACAAGTTCGTCACCACGGGCGCAGGGCCGCTAACGGTAGGCTCGGCGTGGGACTACACGCAGACGAACCTCGTCCCCTACGTGCGCATGTGGTCCAACGCGGCTGACGCGGAGATGGGCGCGGTGCAGACGCAGACGTACGAGAAGCAGCTGGCCGGCGGCGACTACGGCGGCGGGGCGCTCAAGTCAGACTGCTGGGGGAAGACCAGCAGCACGCGCGGCGCAGGCTGCATCGACTCCGGGCAGAGCATGCCGAAGAGTTACCTCTGGCCGTATCAGCTCAATCAGTACGAGCTGCCCGCCACGACGAACTCACATCGCCTCGCTTGGGGAACCAGCTTCGGCGCCGTCGGGCAGGCCACCGCCTCCGCGTTCGGCAGGTCGTTCCCCGGCTATCCCAAGGTGAGCTACTCGGTGTTCGGCGTCATCGGCCAGCGGACGACGCAGGCCACGCAGGTGCAGGTCACCGCGGTGGAGCGGCTCACGGCCTCCACGCTCTCGGCGAGCGAGGGGACGGTGGTCGCCGCAGGGCCCATCGGCCCGGCCCGGACGGATGACGTGGCGTTCTCTCCTGCCGGCTACAGTCCGGTGTTCGCGACGTGGGAGGTCGCCTGCGCTGCCGGGCGTGCGACGGCCACGCTGGACCCCAAGGGCGCCGCGGTGGCTGCGCCGGTGTTCCGGTTCCGCGGGTTCACTGCGGCGACCGTCTCTTCGGTCGTCCTGAACGGGCAGCCTGTCACCGCCGGGGTGGACTACTTCGCCTCCGTGGACCCTGCGCAGCAGACGCTGTGGCTGACGTTGAATGGCACGGTCACCGCGCCGATGACGGTTCAGGTGCGGTAGCGCCGTTTATCCGACGAAGTCGCGGCTCACCGCAGGAGGTAGCCCACGGGCAGCGCTTCGACGCTGAGCTCGAGAATCGTCCCGGAGTCACTGGGGTAGGGTCCTTGCGCGCAGAGGATGACCTCCGGGCGGGTGCCCTTGAGCCGGCCCGCGCGTCCGAACCGGAAGCCCTGTGGGTCGACCTGGAACCCGGCGGCGTCGAGGGGCTCACCCAGCTCCTCGAGCGAGACGGTGTCGTCGAAGAGCCGCGGCGTTCCGGAGAGCAGGAGCTCTGCGAAGCGGGGCTGGAACACCTGTTTCAAGCTCAGCGCCCGGCCGGGCTTCCTGGCGAAGCTTCGGCAGCTGAGCTGGTTGTTGGCGTGTGCGCCGCCCGAAAATTCGCTCACCGCCACGTAGGCTGAGACGTGGGCGTCGTCCTGCCAGGCGACGCGGATGACCCGTTCGAGCCAGGCGCCTGGGTCTCGCAGTGCTTTGGCTTCATCAGGCTGGAGCTCAGGGGCGATCAGCACGGTGTTGTTGCTGATGAGGCCGTCGACACACCAGTTGCGGCCACAGCGCGTTTCAACTGTGAGGTTGCCGGGGAGCTCCTCGCGCGTGGGCCGGGTCCGACGGCCGAGCTCAGCCGTCGTGGGTCTGGATTCAGGCCGGACGATGTCGTCGAGCTCGGAGATGTTCAGCTTCCGGGCGAGCGGTGTGGGCCCCGCCGTCTCCAGGGACGTGAGGAGGATCGCCAGGACCACGCTGTAGGTGCACACGGTTCTGCTCCCCCTTCCGTCCCCGCTCGGCTCGAGCGTAGCGCCGTCCGGCGCTGAGTCGAGAGGTGGCGTGGTGTTCGAGGCTTGGTTCAAAACCGCTGTGCGATGTCGCGGTCCCCTTGCGGAGGCCTGGACGATGGCAGCTTGATTTCTGCGCGAGCACGCGCGGAGACGGGCGTGCTTCAGGCGCGAAGGCAGCTTGGGCAGGGGGACGAGGGATCTGGGCTGTGCCGTCTGTTCGGCCTGCGCGGAAATGGGCCCGTTGCCTGCGCGGAGGAGGGATAGCTGCATCCGAGCGGAGGCCGCGTCCGGTTGGGCACGAGAAGGCCCGCGCCCGAGCCGTCGAATCGCTCAGACCGACCGCGCCACGCCGTGCGTTGAAGCGCCCGTGCGACTGTCCAAGCTGGCGAGCGTGTGCGGAGTGCTGTGGCTGGGGTGCGGAGATCCACGGGCCCTGGTGCGCACGCGCGCGGCGTCCGACTTCGCCTGCGACCCCGCCTCCCTCCACATCGAACAGCGCAACCCCCTCTGGCTGGCAAGCGGGTGCGGGAAGCAGAACGCTTACGGAACCACGGGGGAGTGGGGCGTCACCTGGGCCGTCCCGTGCGACCGTGGGAGCGACGCCGGGGTTCCGCGGCCTCCCAGCACCTCCGCCTTCGACGCCGCCCCTCCGGACGCCTGCAGCACAGTGCTGGGCCGATAGCCTCCCGCCCCGCTGCGGCAATCTGCCGCATCAAGCGGCCGCCCCCGGGCGCGCTACACTCCCGTCCCCGGATGATGAACAGCGTCGCCCCGCAGAACCTCGGCCTGGACGCCGAGGCACCCCGCATCCACTACACCTGGCTCATCCGCCTGCGCTGGGGCGCCATCGCGCTGCAGCTGGCGCTCATCGGCGCGGCGTACCTCCCGATGGAGGGCCAGCTGCCGCTGCAGTCCCTGCTGGCAGTGGTCGCGCTCGAAGCACTGTTCAACCTCGCGGCGATGGCGTGGGTGGGCCGGGCCTCCGTGGTCCGCGAGCGGACCGTGGCGCTGGCGATGGCGGCGGACGTGCTGCTCTTCACCGCGTTGCTCTACCTGACGGGCGGGCCGCTCAACCCGTTCAGCTTCCTGTACCTCGTCCCCATCGCGCTGGCGGCAGTCGTCCTGCGCACCGCGTGGACCTGGGCGCTCTCCGCGCTCTCGGTGCTCAGCTTCGGTTCGCTCTTCTTCCTCGGGCGAGCCCCACCGGCGGCGATGGCGGCGCACCACCATCACGCGGCTGCAGACCCGGGGATGGACCTCCACCTGCGCGGCATGTGGGTGGCGATGGGGTTGTCCGCGGCGTTCATCGTGTACTTCCTCTCCCGCATCAACCGCAGCCTGCGCCTGCGCGAGGCGCAGCTGGCGGCCATCGCGGCGCGCTCGGAGAGGCTGGCCTCGCTGGCCACGCTCGCGGCGGGCGCCGCGCACGAGCTCTCCTCCCCGCTCACCACCATCGCCGTCGTGGCCAAGGATCTGGAGCGACCGTCGGGGAGCGCCTCCGCCGCCGAGGACGTGCAGCTCATCCGCCGCGAAGTCGACCGCTGCCGCGAGATTCTCCGCCAGATGGCGGCGGACGCGGGAGAGACCGCGGGCGAGCCCTTCGCGGCGGTCACCTTCGCGGAGCTGCTGACCGACGTCATGGACGGCGTGAGCGACAAGCGCGGGGTGACGCTCGCGGTGCAGGACGGGACTGCAGCGAAGGTGGTCTCCGTGCCCCGCCGCGCCATCGCCCAGGCCCTGCGCGCCGTGGTGAAGAACGCGCAGCAGGCGACGGAGGGCGCGGGCCCGGTGGAGCTGCGCGCGGCCGTGCAGAACGGGGACCTGCGCATCGAGGTGAGCGACCGGGGCGTGGGGATGTCCCCCTCGGTGCTGGCGCGCGCGGGCGAGCCCTTCTTCACCACCAAAGAGCCGGGCCGCGGGATGGGCCTGGGCCTCTTCCTCACCCGCACGCTCTTCCAGCGCCTGGGCGGCGGGATGGCCATCGACTCCTCACCGGCGAGGGGGACGACGGTGGTGCTGACCTTGCCTGTCCCGGCGGGGACGCCGTGAACGACCGCCCGTCACTCCTGGTGGTGGACGACGACGAGGTGCTCCGCACGCGCCTGGCGCGCGCGCTCGAGGAGCGCGGGTACGAAACCTGGCAGGCGGGTGGCTACGACGAGGCCATGGCCATCGCCCGCCGCGAGTCCCCCGAGATGGCGGTGGTGGACCTGCGGATGCCGGGCCCGAGCGGCCTGGAGCTCTTAAGAGACCTCAAGGCGCTGGACCCCGAAACTCGGGTCCTGGTGCTCACCGGCTACGGGAGCATTGCCACCACGGTGGACGCCATGCGGCTGGGCGCTGTGTCCTTCCTGCAGAAGCCCGCCAACGCCGACGAGATTCTGGCCGCCTTCGCCCGGGCCGACGCGCCGCCGCTGGAGGCCGGCCAGGTGGAGCTGCACCCGCCGTCGCTGGAGCGCGTGAAGTGGGAGCACATCAACCGCGTGCTGGCGGACTGCGGCGGCAACCTCTCCGAGGCGGCGCGCCGCCTCAAGCTTCACCGCCGCAGCCTCCAGCGGCTCCTTCAGAAATACCCTCCGAAGGAGTGACGCCCTACTCGAGGTTCGGCTTGCAGTACCGGTCCCAGTAACAGCTCCGGTAGGCCTGCTTGCAGGCCTCACGCGTCCGATAAACCTTGCAGTAGGGGACGAGCTCCGACGCGGTCTGCTCCGTCGCCTCGCCCTCCGCCGGAGTTTCAACGCCCACTCCACAGCCGGTGACTGCAAGCACTGCCACCACAAGCCATCCACGCAGCATGTCGCCCCCGTCGTCGAGAAGAGCCTACGGAGTACCTGCGCTGGAGCGGACGGTCAACCTTACGAACGCAGCTTGCCGGTGCCCCGCCCGGACTCGCTCAGGATGGCGCGCACGGTTTTGAAGAGTACCTCGGGCTCAAACGGCTTCTCGATGCGGCTGTTGGGCACCTGCTCGAGGAAGCTGCGGGCGCGAGGGGTGAAGGCGCCGCCGGTGAGGAACACCAGCCGGCGCACGAGGTCCGGCGCCAGCAACGTCAGCTCGGCGTGGAACTCCTGCGCGTTGAGCTCCGGCATCATCACGTCGCAGAAGATGACGTCAAAGCGCTCGCCCTCGGCGATGCGCTTGAGCGCCTGCTTCGGACTGGTGAGCCCCACCACCTCGTGGTGGTCCGACAGCAGGCGGCGCACCACGCTGAGAATGAGCGCCTCGTCGTCCAGCACCAGAATCTTCGCCTGGGTGCCCGCCTCCAGCCGCGCGGTGGGCGCTGCGGTCTTCTCCGCCGCGTCCTGCGAGGGCGGCAGCAGGAGGGAGAACGTGCTGCCCTTGCCGAGCACGCTCTGCACGCGGAGCTCTCCGCCGTAGGACTTCACGATGTTGTGGCAGATGGAGAGCCCCAGGCCGGTGCCCACGCCCGCGGCCTTCGTCGTGTAGAACGGAGAGAACAGGCGCGGGAGGGCGTCCGGAGAGATGCCCACGCCGGAGTCCTTCACCTCCACCAGCACGCGGCCGGAGGGGTCCATCCCGGTGGTGACGCGGATGACGTTGCGGTCCAGCTGGCCTTCCGGGATGGCCTGCGCGGCGTTCACCAGGAGATTCAAGAACACCTGCCCCAGGCGGCCGGCGTTGGCCTCCACCGCGGGGACCTCTTCGAAGTCCTTCACCAGCCGCGCGCGGTGGCGGATTTCGTTCCATGCCATGTTGATGGAGCTCTCCAACACCTTGCGGACGTTGACCGGCTCGGGCTCGTTGCTCTCCGCGCGGGAGAACGTCTTCAGGTCGCGGACAATCACCTTCACGCGCTCGGCGCCGTGGCGCGCCTCCTTCACCGTCTCCTCCAGGTCCGAGAGCAGCTCCGGGCTGGGGTTCTTCGACAGGTCGGAGAGCTGCTCCGAGAGGTAGCTCAAGTTGGCGCTGACGTAGGCGAGCGGGTTGTTGATTTCATGCGCCACGCCCGCGGCCAGCGTCCCGACGGACGCCATCCGGTCCGCGACCAGCAGCTGCGCCTCCATCCGGCGGCGCTCGGTGGTCTCCCGCACCAGGACCGCGACCGAGGAGTCATCGCTGGTGGCGGAGGGCAGCCGCGCGGCGTCCGCGCTGAACCAGCGGGGCTCGCCGGAGTTGTCGATGGAGTACTCGAAGCTCTCGCTCTGCCCGCTGGCGTGCACCCGCCGAACCGCCTCCTCCCACGGCCGGCCCGCCACGTCGCCCAGCGCCTCCGCCGGCATGCGGCCAATCAGCTCATCCAAGGGCTTGGGCGCCAGCGTCGCGTCGTTCGTCCAGCCGGTGAGGATGCGCCCGTGCGCGTCGTGCTCGAAGACGATGCCCGTGCTGCAGCCCAGCAGCACGCGCAGGCGCTCCTTGCTCACCTCCAGGCGCTGCTGGCTGCGGTAGGCGTCGGTGACGTCGCGGAAGCTCCACACCCGGCCGATGGCGCGCCCCTCAATCCTCTGGGGCTGCGAGTAGCGCTCGAAGACGCGGCCGTCCTTGAACATCAGCCGGTCATGACTGGTGGCCTCCGGGTGCTGGTAGAGCTCCGCCACCTTGCCAACGAAGCGCTCCGGCTCCACCAGCTGCGACAGGACAAAGGCGATGGCGCGCTCATCGTCGCGCGACGCCAGAATCTCCTCCGGCAGCTGCCACAGCTGCGCGAAGCGCTGGTTGAACTGGATGATTTTCCCGGCCAGGTCCACCACCAGCAGGCCATCCGCCGTCGACTCCAGCGTGGCCACCAGCAGCGAGTTGGAGGCCGCCAGCGTCTCCTCCGCTCGCTTCTGGGCGGTGATGTCCCGCGCCACGCAGAAGGCCACGCCGGCCTCGGTGAAGTCCGAGCAGCTCCAGGAGAGCCAACGGGAGCTGCCGTCCTTGCAGCGGTAACGGTTGATGAAGTTGACGACGCCGCCCGTGTTCCGCTTCTGATACGCGGCCACACTCCCTCCGGCGTCGTCCGGGTGGACGAAGCTCACCCAGGGGGTGGTCAGCAGCTCCTCCCGGCTGTGCCCGAGCGCCGTTTCCCAGGCGGCGTTCACTTCCTTGAAGTAGCCGTCGGTGCCCACCACGCACATCAGGTCGTGGGAGAGGTGGAAGAAGGCTTCGAAATCGGAGGGAGCCATGGGCGACCCGGCTCCATTGCGAGAGGTCAGCCAAGCCGCGGCGCAACGATTGAAGGGAGTTGCGCCCCGCAGGGCAGGGTCATCTCCGACATGCCCGCGCGCAGAACCCGGTAGGTTGCGACCGCGGGAAGGCGGTTACTCTCCCGCGAGCGCCCACAGCTCGCGTGGCGCCTTTCCTTCGACGTAGCGAACCTCGCTCCCGGTCACACGCCCGTTGCCGTTGCGGTCGCCTTGGTTCAGGTCAGCCACGAAGACGTCCATCCAGTGGTTGAAGGTCTTCACCGGCAGCGCGCCGCCGGGTTGGGCGCCTTCCTCAACGCGGCCCATCAGAAACGCAGCCAGCTCGGGGCTCGCCCCGGTGAGGCGCCGGATGTCGGTGCGCGTGGCGCGCCCATCCGCCCCCGCGGCGCGCTGGAACTCCTTCTTGGCGAGGTCCGCGGTGTCTTGAATGCGCTGCAATGAAACAGAGGTCATAGGAAGCTCCGGGAGAGGGAAGGTCAGGGCCCGTCGACGCAGATTGTCGGCCGGTGGAGGCCGGCGGTTTCTGTTCACGTCCCCTCAGAAAGGGGCGGTGCGGGTGCGCCAGAGCGGTGACGCCGCTTGCCACCCTCCTTTCTTGCACTCGCCTTCGGGCCCCCGGGTCTGAAGGGGGCATGAAGACCCTCTCTCTTGCGTGTGCTGGATGGCTCGTGTTGGCGGCGGGCTGTGGACCCGAGCTGGATGTGGAGCCCGGGCCGTCGGGCGAGAGCGAGGGCGCGTATACCAGCGCGCGCGGGACGCTGCTGGACTTCGAGTTCGACGGGGAGCTGCTCGGCCCCAGCGCCTTTGGCAACGAGGCGCGCATCAAGGACCAGCTGCTCTACACCATCGGCCACCTGAACGCGGACACGGGCGTGGGGCGGCTGGACAGGCTGGCGCTGAGCAACGTGCGGACCGAGGCCGCGGGTGGCCTGACGCTGGTGCGCTACCACGCGCGCCTCCCGGTCTCCTGGGGCAAGGGCGGGACGCTGCCCAAGACCTATGTGCTGACCCTGCCGCGCCGGATGGACTCCACGGGCCTGTCTGCGTTCTTCACCCGCTACGCCACCACCTGCGTGGACGCCTCCGCGCACGACAACTCGGTGGGCATCTACTGGTATTACTACCGGCCCGCGCGGTCCGGCTGCGCGCTGGCGCCGGAGGACGTGGTGAAGGCGACCGCGACCGCCACGGTGAGCCCGGAGAACTCGGTCAACCGCTACCCCGAGTTCGACCGCATCTGGAGCGACCGCGCGCTCAAGGTGCTGGTCATCTTCGGCAAGGTGGAGGACGGCGCCACGACCTCGGCGGACCGCGGTATCTGGTCCTACAACCAGTTCGTCAAGCGGATGAAGTCAGACCTCCCGGGCACCACCACCACGCCGGCCACCTTCCCGACGGACCCCGGCATCGCCGTGCCGCGCATCACGGTGGACAGCGCGCTCCCGGACGGCCGCACGGCGAGCATTACCTCGTTCCTTGTCGACAATGTCCGCGAGGGCGGTCCCGAGTTCGAGCGTCAGTACAACGAGCTCTCCACGGACGCGGACGTCATCATCTACAACGGCCACGCGGGGCTCGGGCAGAACGTCCGGAAGCTGGCGACGATGGGCCGCTTCAAGGCCGGCATGTATCAAATCTTCTACATGAACGGCTGTGACACGTTCGCGTATGTCGACGGGTCGCTTGCGCAGACGCGCCGCGCGCTCAACCCGGATGACCCAACGGGGACGAAGTACATGGAGATCATCACCAACTCCATGCCGCCGCGCTGGGACGCGCTGCCCATCAACTCCATCTCGCTGGTGAAGGACCTGCTGAACGTCGCCGCCCCGCGCAGCTACAAGCAAATCCTCTCCCGCTTCGACCAGAGCGGGCTGGTGGTGGTGACCGGCGAGGAGGACAACGTCTTCAAGCCGTGAGGTCGCCTGGCCGCCCGGGGGCGCTTGGGGGCGTCCTTGACCCCCGCAAGTTGGTGGCCTGCAGCGTCGGGTCGGTATAGTCCCGCCATTCCGCTCGTCGACTCCCAGAGCAGCGGGGCCCCCTGTCCCGTCTGCGGCAACCCGCTGCGCGCCTCCGGCGAGCCGTGCGCCACCTGCCACCCCATCGCCCTCACTGCCGCTGAGGTGCTGGAGGGCAAGTGGCGCCTGGAGAAGAAGCTGGGCGAAGGGGGCATGGGCACCGTCCACCTGGCGACAGACGTGGAGCTGGACCGGAAGGTGGCCATCAAGATGCTCTCCCCGGCGCTGGCCCACCAGCCGTCGCTGGTGGCCCGCTTCGAGCGCGAGGCCCGCATGATGGCCCGGCTGGAGCACCCCAACCTGGTCCCCATCTACGCGGTGGGCCGCCGGCAGGGGCTGCCCTTCATTGTGATGAAGTACCTGGAGGGCAGGACGCTGGCCGAGCACCTCGCCGTCAGCCCCCGGCTCTCCCCCGAGGAGGCGCTGGCCCTGGCCCGCCAGCTGTGCGCGGGGCTGGGCTTCATCCACTCCCGCGGCGTCATCCACCGCGACATCAAGCCGGGCAACATCATCCTCGGCGCGGACGGGCGGGCGACGCTTTTGGACCTCGGGGTGGCGCGGGATGCGGGCGGCGCCAACACGCGCACCGGCGTCGCCGTGGGCACGCCGCGCTACATGTCGCCGGAGCAGGTGGTGGCCGCCGACAACATCGACTCCCGGGCGGACCTCTACGCGCTGGGGACGGTGCTGTACGAGGTGCTCACCGGCGCGCCGGTGTACGAAGCGGACAGCGACTACTCGGTGATGCGGATGCACGTGGACGCGCCGGTGCCAAGCGCCTCCAGCGTGGTGCCCGGTCTGCCGAAAGGGCTGGACGCCGTGCTGGCGCGCTGCCTGGCCAAGTGGCCGCAGGACCGCTACCAGACCGCCGCGGAGCTGCTCACCGCGCTGGAGACCGCGGTGAGCGGCGGCCACATCGACACGCCCTCGTTCACGCCCCTGTCTGCCGGGCCGGGCTCGGACGCGGCGCTGAGGGAAGCCCTCGCCCCCACCTCGCTGCGGCCGGGCCACCCCGCGCTGCGCCGCATCCCGCGCTGGGCGCCTTTCGCGGGCGCCGCGGTGGCGGTGGTGGCCGTGAGCGGGACCCTCGCCTTGCTGCTGCGGCCGACCGCGCCGCAGCCGGTGCCGCTGCTGGAGAGCCCCAGCAAGCCCACCGTCCCGGCGCCCGTTCCGCTCACCCCTCAGAAGCCCGCGGTGGAAACGCCGCAGCCGGTGGAGCTCCCGGAGCTGACCGCGCCGCCCCGCAAGCGCAAGGGCGCTCGGATGGGCGAGCTGCGCGTCACCACCACGCTCAAGGGCGAGCTCTCCTGGGCGTGGGTGGACGTGGACGGCCTGCGCAAGGGCCTGACGCCCACCACGCTGCGCCTGGAGGCGGGCCGGCATGAGCTGCGCCTCACCCGCCCCGGCTTCCGGACGGTCATCCGTCAGGTGGACGTGAGCGGGGAGAGGCCGCTGCGCATCAGCGAAGAGCTCAAGCCCTGAGCGGACCCTTCCGCGAACACGTCCAGCAACCGTAGACATGACTCGAGAGACCCGGTCCGGTTGAGCGCCTGGCGCAGGGCTTCGCCGCCGGGCAGCGCGCCGAAGTAGCCCACCAGGTGGCGGCGGATGCACTGCACGCCGTTGGACTCGCCGCGCGCGGCGACGTTGGCCACCAACTGCACGCGGCAGAAGGCCACGCGCTCCTCCAGCGTCGCGGGCGGGAGCGGGGCGGCGCCGTCCAGCAGGGCGCGCGCTTCGCGGAAGAGCCAGGGGTAGAGCATGGCGCCGCGGCCCACCATCACGCCCGCGCAACCCGTAACGCGCAGCGCGCGCACCGCGTCCTCCGCGGACCGGATGTCGCCGTTGACCAGCACGGGGATGCGCACGGCGGCCTGCGCGCGCTCGGCCCAGCGCCAGTCCGCCTCGCCATCGTGGCGTTGGGCGGCGGTCCGGCAGTGCAGCGCCAGCGCCTTCACGCCGACGTCCGCCAGCCGCCGGGCCAGCTCCACGATGGGCATCTGCGCTTCGCTGCCCAGGCCAATCCGCGTCTTCACGGTCACCGGCAGGCGGACCGCGCGGACCACCTGCGCGGCCATCTCCACCATCTTGTCCGGGTCCCGGAGCCAGCCCGCGCCCGCGCCGCGCTTGGCGATGCGCGGAATCCAGCAGCCGCAGTTGATGTCGATGAAGGCCGGGGCGGCTGCCTCTGCCAGCTGCGCCGCCTCCATCAGGGTGGCCGGGTCACTCCCGTAAATCTGGATGCCGGTGGGCTGGTCCTCCGGCGCCAGCGAGAGCTTCCGTCGCGTCTTCAGGCAGCCGGCGGTGAGGGCGTCCACGTTGACGAACTCGGTGACGCACAGGTGCGCGCCGACGCTGCGGCACAGGCGGCGGAAGACCGGGTCGCTCACGTCCTCCATCGGGGCGAGCACCACCGGCCGGCCGCGCATCCAGGCGTCGAAGCGGTCGTGAGGGTGGGGGGAGGTGTTCACCGGCGGGGTGTCTATCAGGGGTGGGCTTGAAGCGCCCAACTGGGGTGGGCTTCCCATTGTCGCAGGCGAGCGGGGGAGTTAGCTCCGAGGGGGGGACCCCGCCCGCTCTGGCGCACCGCGTTGCCTCCGCCAGGTAACTTTTCGCGACGACAGCCCGAGAACGGATCTGCCGGATTTTCCCCGGGGAGGCAGTTCAATGCGGCTGGTGAGAGTAGCGGGCGCCCTGCTCGACGGGCACAGACCGGGCGTGGTGACCCTCTTGAACGCCCCGGGAGACAACGTGGTGACGGTCTGCTTCGACAGCCGTTCCTCCCAACCGGGCCCGCAGTTCTCGTACACCCACCGCGTCCCGGAGCCGGCCTTCCGAGCCCTGACCGAAGGCGCCACCAACGTCACCCTCAAGAGCGAGGGCCGGCTGGCGCACGAGCTGACCTTCCCGGTCCTCCCAAACATGCATGAGCAGCTGTGGCCCACCGCGCCAACTCGCCCGGCGCAGGCGGACTCCACCGGCGGTGCGAGCCTCGACTGGCTGTGACCTGCCAGGTAACTTGCGGTGTGCTGTTGCCGAGAATCCACCACCCCGCTGTGCTCGCCTGAAGGCAGCGGCTTCGAGGACTGCAAATGCCTCACGCCGTAAGGTTCCCGGCAACGATGCTTCGCCACGGCCAGCCCAAAGAGGGCGAGGTCAGCCTTCGCCTCTCCGAGCACAAGGGAGAGCGGCAGCTGCTGGTGGCCTTCCACCCGAAGGGCGAGCAGGACCCTGAGGCGGCCATCCGCTCCGGCAGCGCGCCCTGGGCCATCATCGACCGCGACGAGTTCCTGAAAGACCAGCGGCCCGGAACGAACGCCGCGAAGGCGGCGCTCTGGCACGGCGGGGTGGACTTCAGCCTCCCGAAGGTGGAGGACCTCGCGCCCGGGCAAGAGTGGCTGAGCGAGTTCATCCGCCCCTCAGGCCGGTGACATCAGCTTCCCGCTGATGCGCACCAGCGCCCGGCGGCTGACGAAGCAGTTCCGCGCGCCCGGGATGACCACCGGCCGGCGCGCGTCCATCCCCTCCAGCCCCGCCTTCGCCACCGCCTCGGCGCTGGCCAGCTTCGAAGGGTGGAACAAGCGCGTCCCCTCCGCCTTGGCCGCGGCGATGAACTCGGTCTGCGTGGGCCCGGGGCAGAGCGCGGTGACCGTCACCCCGCTGCCGGCGAGCTCCTCGTCCAGGGCCTGGGAGAAGGACAGCACGAAGGCTTTGGTGGCCGCGTAGGTCGCCATCATTGGCACCGGCTGCAGCCCGGCGGTGGAGGCCACATTGAGGATGTGGGCCGAGCCATTCGCCAGCAGGAACGGGAGGAGCCTTCGCGTCAGCTGGTGCAGCGCGAGGACATTGAGCGTCACCATCCGGGCCTCCTCGGCGCCGTCGCTGGCTGCGAAGGGCCCGGCCACGCCGGTGCCGGCGTTGTTCACCAGCACCGCGAGCGCCCGTTCCGTTCGCAACACCTTTGCCTCCAGCCGCTGGGGCGCGGCGGGGTCCGTGAGGTCCTCGGGCCAGGCCGTCGCCTCCACCCCGTGCGCCTGCGCCAGCTCCCGGCAGAGGGCCTGCAGCCGCTCCTGCCGCCGGGCCACCAGCAGCAAGTCGTGCCCGCGGAGCGCGAGCTGACGGGCAAGCTGCTCGCCGATTCCGGAGGAGGCGCCGGTGATGAGCGCCAGCGGGCGGGGCGCGCTCATCGCTCACCTCGCAGCAGCGCTTCCACCCGCGCGACGTCCGCCGGCGCCACCTTGCCGCGCGCCCGGAAGAGCACCGCGCCGGAGGCGTCCACGAAGAGCAGGTTGCTCTCGTCCTTGCGGAAGCCGAACGCCTCACGCATCGCCCCGCTCCAGTCGCCGTAGATGGGGTGCCGGTACTTCTCCTCGTACGTCTTCAGCTGCCGCTCGGCGAAGCCGCGCGCCGGCCAGAAGTCGTAGCCGGACACGTCACCCACGGCCACCAGCTGCGGCCGCTGGGCCTCCGGCAACCCCTGCATCACCTGCGTCAGGCGCGCCTTGGCGTCGTCGTTCAGCTCCGCCGTCTTCGGCCCCTCGTACCAGAGCAGCCACGCGCGCCCGGCCAGCTGCTCGCGGCTTATCCGCGCCCCGCCCGGGGCCTTCACCGAGAAGAACGGCGCGCCGCCCTCGGCCCCCGCATGCGCCGCCACGCCCATCCACAGCCCCGTCAGCACCGTCAGTTGTCGCAGCTTCATCCACGTCGCTCCTGGTTATTTGACTGGCCGGCCGGTCAGTCTGGTGTGCAAAAAAAACGACCTACCGCTCCGGCGAGATGCCGCGCAGGAACACCTTGAGCAGGTCCTTGAGGTAGGCCTTGTCCGCGGCGGCGGGGCTCTGGTCCTTCGGCTGGCCCATCCAGCGCAGGTAGAGGTGCTTGGCTTGGTGCCAGTGCACGACGAGGCAGAAGAACAGGATGGTGGCGTGGCGCGGGTCGACGTCCGACCGGACCTCTCCGGTCGCCTGGCAGGCGCGCATCATCTCCACGCCCGCCGCCGCTTCCGGACCGCCCACCGCGTCCGCAAGGTCGTCCAGCTGTTCGTGCTCCAGGAAGTGCCACGTCATCAGGCGCACGAAGCTGGGGTTCTGCTGGAGGAACTGGAAGTACGTCTTGACCGACTGCTCCGCCATCGGCGCGCCGGGGGCGAGCACCTTGAAGAGCTTGGACTGGGCCTCCCAGAACTCGCCGAAGCGGCGCTCCTTCACTGCGCTCCACAGCCCGTCCTTCGAGCCGAAGTGGTGGTGCAGCAGCGCCTTGGAGACCTTCGACACGCGCGCAATCTCGCTCATCGACGCCGCGGCGAAGCCCTTCTGGCTGAACTGGCGCTCGGCGGCGTCCAGGATGCGGCTGCGGGTCTTCGCGGAGTCAGCGGGCATTAAGGCAGGCGCCGGATTTGTGACTGGCCGGCCGGTCAGTCATAGGCGGGGGCCCGGCGGGCTGTCAAGCCGACGTCCTGCGCGCGGCGGCGGCGAAGTGCTCCGCCAGGCGCGTCACCAGCGCCTTGAGCTCCGGCTCCGCGGCCTTGAGCTTGGGCAGCGTGGCCCTCAGCGCCTCCGGGTTTTGACCTTGTTCCTCAAGCGTCGCGCGCTCGGAAGCGAGCCAGCGGTCCAGCTCCTCCGCCGTGAGCTCCAGGTGGAACTGGAAGCCATACGAGTCGCCCAGGCGGAAGGCCTGCTGCGTGTAGCGGTCCGTGGAGGCGAGCAGCGTGGCGCCGGGGATGGGCTGGAACGTGTCGCGGTGCCAGTGCGCCACCGGCGTCTTCGGGCGGACGCCGGCGATGACCGGGTCCACCTGCGCCTCGCGCGTCCAGCGGACCGGCGTCACGCCCGCCTCGAAGCCGTTCTTGCCGGGGAAGACCTCCACGCCTGCCGCCGCGGCCATCAGCTGCGCGCCCAGGCAGAGGCCCAGGCACGGGCGGCCACGCGCCAGGCGCTCGGCCAGCACCGCGCGCTCCTCGTTGAGGAACGGGTGCAGCGCGTGGTCCAGAACGCTCATCGGCCCGCCGAGCACGACGAGCAGCGCGGCGTCCACGTCCTCATAGCGCGCGCTGCGGTACCGGAGGACGCGGCGGAACCCTTGCGCGTCCAGCGCCGGCCCGAACAGGCCCGGCCCCTCGTGCTCCTCGTGCTGCAGGATGACCGCGTCCATGGCCCGCATGTAGCACCGCCACAGGCAGGCGTTGACCTCTGGCTTTGTGTTAACCCTCTCTGTCATGGCGCGGTCTCTCCTCCTCGTCGCCGGGCTGTGCGCGGCATGTCCCGCACCCAGCGCTCCTGTGTTCGACGCAGGGCTTGGAATGGATGCGGGGCCTGCGGCCGACGCGGGGCAGACGCCGGACGCGTCCACGTCTGGATGCGTGGCCTCCGGCACCTGCGCCGCGGGCCGAATCTGCCGGGAGGGCAGCTGCGTGCTGCCGCGCTCCTGTCGCGAGCTGAAGGCCGAGCGGCCCACGAGCGAGGACGGCATGTATGAGCTGGGCCCCGTCGCGTTCTCTGCGTACTGCGACATGGCGGGCGACTCGGGCGGCTGGATGCTGGTGACGCCGGAGATGATTGCCTCCGAGCAGAAGGACGGGGTGACCTCCTCCCGCAGCGTGGATTCCCGCGGCGGGCTGGTGCTGCGCGTCTGGGCCAACGTCAACGGCTGCGGCTCGCCTGGCGCCCGCTACCAGGTGCTGCTGAAGGACGTGGTTCCCTGGACGCAGGTGCGCAGCTACCACCTGTTCAAGGGGAGCGCGTCGGTCTGGTCCATCTGGGGGGACGGCGCGGCGCTCGGCGACTTCGCGGTAAACCTCCTCCCGTTCGACAAGGCGGTGGATGTCGTCCGGCTCCAGGCCGGGATGGGCGGAAGCAAGGGCGACGCGTTCGACGGCCTCACGCACCGAGCGGACAACCTCCCGGAGAACTTCTGGCACGGGCTCAACGGCACCGGCCCGCGCACCGCCGAGGTCATCCTCCGGCGCAAGTCCAGCCTGGAGCCCGCCGGCCTCGCCACCGGCACCTCCTGCACCCCCTCCGGTCCCGGCGTCGCCAGCCCCACGTACTGGGGCTACAGCAACATCTACGTGCGCTGACCGGCCGCGCTACTCGATGGCGGAGCTCAGGGTGAAGAGGGGCAGGTACATCGCCCCCAGCCAGGCGGCGGGCCAGGAGAGGGAGAGCACCAGCACCAGCACCATGCGCAGGAGGCTCCCCCGGCGCAGCCGCAGGCCGAGCGCGGCGATGCCCAGCGGCACGCAGGCGACGAGCGGTGGGAACCAGGGCTGCAAGCACAACCGGGTGACGGCGGGCAGCGTGCCGCCGAGCTCGTGAAACATCTCCGCGAACCGCGGCTGACCCGCGAAGACGAGCGCGAACGCGGCGATGACCCCGAGCCCTCCCGCAGCCAGCGCCACGTCGTCGAACGCTGTGAGCTTTGGCGGGCGCATAGTCGAGACGTCGGCAGTGCTTCCGGAGCTTGGCTCATGGGCCGCTTCGGTCTGCTCGAAACAAGCCGGCAATGTGCCGTGCGTGGGTTTGCGCCACCTCTCGACTATGCGCCTGACGGCGCAACGCTCGAGGCGAGCGGGGGAGGCACCTGACTGAGAACAGCTGTTCCTCCGGCGAAATGGCCGGCCAGGGCCGGTTTCCCCCCTCGAGGCGAGCGGGGGAGGCGCCCGACTGAGAAGAGCTGTTCCTCCGACGAAATGGCCGGCCAGGGCCGGTCTCCTCCTCGAGGCGAGCGGGGGGAGTTCGCGGCCCCATCCGCTTCACGGCAGCGCCACCGCCTCCGACGGAAAGAACGCGTCAATCACCTGCTGCGGAATGCGCTGAGGCCGGCCGGTTGTCGTGGAGACGAAGGCCCACGTGGTGGACGCCTGCGCCAGCTCCTTGCCGTCGCTCACCCGCCGGATGACCGTCTTCCGGACGGAGGTGACGGCGGACCAGCCGGCAATCCACGTGCGCAGCTCAATCCCGTCTCCCTGCAGCGCGCTGGAGAGGTAGTCCACCTCGTGCCGCCGGGCGACGAAGATGCCGCCGATGTGGCGGTACTTCTCGTGGGTGAAGCCGACGCTCGCGGAGTGCGCCACGGCCACGTCCTGGACCCAGCGGACGTAGACGATGTTCGACACGTGGCCGAGCTCGTCGATGTCCTCCGGGCGGGCGAGGGTGCGCAGGAGGAACTCTTCAGAGCGGCGTTCGAGGAAAGGCATGCGGTGCCGCGCGTCATACCGCGGGCTTGAGGTAGCTCACCACCATCTGCGTCAGCTCCGACTTGAAGGCGGGGTCGGTCAGGCGCTCCGGCTTCTGGACGATGGTCAGCAGCGCGGCGGTGCGCAGGGTGTTGCTGATGAGGAACGCGGCAATCTCAATATTCACCGGGCGAATCTGCGGGCCCAGCTCCGTGAGGAGGCGCTCCACCATCGCGTTCATCTGCCCGTCGAATTCGGTGAGCGTGTAGAGGTCTCCCACGCGGCAGAAGTAGCGGACCATCGCGTGCTCAATCCGGACGCGGACCGTCTTGGCGCCGATGAGCTTCTCCACCAGCCGTTCCGCCGCGGCCTCGGCGCTCATCCCGCGCACCTCCGCGAAGTCCCGCTCCAGTGAGTCCATCCGCTGCTGCAGGTGGAAGCGCAGCAGCGCGCTGGCCAGGGCCTGTTTGCTGGGGAAGTACTGGTAGAGCGACCCGACGCTCACCCCGGCCCGGTCCGCGATGGTCTGGACCGAGGGGTCGTCTTTGTCCGCCTTGGCCAGGACATCCATCATCGCTTCGAAGATGGCGTCCAGCGTGTCGCGGGAGCGGGGTTGGCGGGGGACGCGGCGGGGCTGCAGCTCGGGGTCGTTCTGACGCATGCGTCTTCGTGAGTAGCAGACCTGCCGGCTTCACCGCGCGGCGCCGGCCCGAACCTGAATGGCCTTCCGCGCGCGCCCGGGTTCTGTGAGCAACGGCGCGGAGTTGCCAGCGCAACAAGACGCGAATTCCGCGCGTGACGGTGGGCCTTTAGTTTCCGCCAACCATGAACGCGCTTCGTCCGCATCCCTTCACCGAGGTCCGCACCGGCGAGCCGCACCGGCGCCGCCGGATGGAGATTCTGAGAGACCACCCGCAGCTGCGCGCGCTCTTCGGCCATGACGCGCGCACCGCCTGGGTGACGCTCGCCGTCGTCGTCGCGCAGCTGACCTGCGCCCTTGCGGTGCAGCGCTTCACCGCCGCGTGCCCGCTGCTCGCCGGGCTGGCGGCCGCGGCCGTCGCGGCGGTGGCGGTGGGCGCCCTCTTCAACCACTGGTTGGCGATGTCCATCTATGAGACCTCGCGCAACCTGGCGCTGCGCACGCCTGGGCAGAACATCGCGCTCGTGCTGTTCGCCAACCTGCCGATGGTGGTGCCGGGGGCGATGACGTTCCGCCGCTACCACGCCGCGCACCACGCGCAGCTGGGCGTGCTGGAGGCCGACACGGACTTGCCGCACCGGTTGGAGGTCCGCCACATCGGCAACTCGGCGCCGCGGAAGCTCCTGTGGTGGGTGTTCTACGCGGTGGTGTACGTCGCGCGCGGGGCCACCTTCGCCAAGCCGCCCAACCGGCTCGAGCGGCTGAACATCCTCCTGATGCTCGTCGTGAATGCCGTCCTCTGGAAGCTGCTGGGCCCGATGGCGCTGGCCTACCTGGCGCTCTCCACGCTCTTCGCCCACGGGCTGCACCCGGTGGCGGCGCACTTCCTCCACGAGCACTACCTCTTCGCGCCCGGCCAGGAGACGTACTCGTACTACGGGCCGCTCAACTGGGTGACGTTCAACGTCGGCTACCACAACGAGCACCACGACTTCCCCAACGTCCCGGGCTGGCAGCTGCCCCGGCTGCGCGCGCTGGCGCTGCCGCACTTCGAAGGGTTGGTCTCGCACCGCTCGTGGACGGCGGTGCTCTGGCGCTTCGTGTGGGACCCGTCCCTGGGCTTCGCCATCACGCTGGGCGCCAAACACGGCGTGCTGGCGAGGCTGCGGCCGGTTTGAAACACGTCTCTGTTTACGAGGCTGTGAGAGGCCTGGCGCCCATTTGATGTATCAATTCTGCTTGACAACAACGCCGGGGGTTTGGGCGACAACTCCTCATGCTCCCAGTTCAGCCCGCACCCGTTGCGCCGCCTGAAGCCAGGGCCGCCGCCGGCAGCCCCGACACGTACCTGCGGCTCATTAACGACAGTCTCTCGGTCAAGGCCAGCGCCATCACCCCCGCGAGCATCTCCGCCGGGGCGAACGCCTTCATGAAGCAGGCGGGGATGATTCGCCCAGGCGAGGAGCGGAACGATGCGTTCCTCCGCACGACGTGGGCGGCGGACAAGGTGGTCCGGTTCGGCGACAAGGACCTGGTGGTGATGAACCTGAACCTGTCGGTCTCCGACGGGGCCAACTGGCACACCTCCAAGGGCGACACGTACGACGTCATCGCCGTGTCGAAGACGCCCGCCGGCTATCGCTTCTCCCGCTTCGAAGACGCCGTCCCGATGCCGGCGAGCCTCACCGTGGGGATTGGCGAGGACAAGGTGCTCCGGCCCGCCACCGAGATTCCGAAGCAGATTTATTACGTGAAGCTCACCGGCAAGTCGGTGGCGGAGGCGCTCAAGCAGGCCTTCACGAAGACGTTCCTGCCCGGCTTCAGCGGCCAGCTCATCAAGGGCGGCGGCGGCAAGGCGCCCTTTGACCCCACGCCAGGCCGGACGTGGCAAGTGAAGAACCCCACCTTCAACCTCCGGCGCGGCAGCAGCGCGGAGATTCTGGACGTCTACGCGGCGCAGTTGGACCGCGACTTCAAGTCCAGCTACGAGGGTGCCGCCGGCAAAATCGCGCCGTGGAGCTCCTCCATCCGCTCCGTGCTGGTGGATGGGAAGTGGCGCAACACCATGCCGAAGACCGGCCGAGGCACCGTGGGCGGCGGTATTGGCATCGGCGTGGGTCCGTTCGCCGTGGCGGATGACTTCGGCGCGGTCTAGAGCTCCGCTCGCGGCACATTGAGCACAGCGTCGTCTCTCCGTTCGCGTCGAGCGTAGCGCCGCGCAGCGGCGCGTAGTCGAGACGTGGCAGGGCCCACGCACGCTCTCTTCGCGCTCTCGGATCGCGCGGACAGTCGCGCTGTGCCCTACATCGGCAGTGCCGCCGTCTCGACTACGCGCCGCGGCGCGGCGCTACGCTCGACGCGAACGGGGTTGCAGATGGAATCAATTCGGTCTGGGCCGAGCGCTAGTTCACGCCGACGACAAAGCGCGGGTGCGCCTTGGGGTCCAGCCACTTCATGACCGCCACCAGCGCCGCGCGGTCAATGCCCACGCAGCCGGCGGTGGGCTTGTTCTCGGTGAGGTGAAGGAAGAACGCGCTGCCACCTCCCGGCACTGCGGGCGAGCGGTTCACGTCCACCACCACCGCGTAGTCGTAGGGCGCGGCGGAGACCAGGTGCTCTGACTTGGCGGTGCTGAAGTCGCAGGCGTCCTTCGCGCAGCGCTGATGGGTGTTGTACTTCGGCGAGCGCACGTCGGAGACCCACCAGTCCTTGGCGTCCGTCACGAAGTATGGGAGCCGCGTCCCCGGGTTCGGCTTGCGGCCGAAGGCCTCCGTCAGCGTGTACGTGCCCTCCGGCGTGCGCGCGTGGGACTCGCTCGCTTCGCCTATCCCCTCCTCGCCCAGCCAGGCGGGGAAGGGGCCGTGCGCCACCTTCCACGTCCCGTCCTTGGCGCGCTGCCACGCAGTGAGCGTGCCCGAGGTCGCCGTGCGAGAGGCGCCCACGACGGTGATGACCTGAGTCGCGTCGCCCACGTCCGCGGGGATTCCGAACGGGGTGGCGAGCAGCACGATGAGCAGCAGTGCGGAGCCCACGCGCTAGAGGCTGCCGCCGTCGCCGCCCAGGTTTTCGCTCCCGGGCAGCGGGCCGTAGGCGGTGACCGTGCACTTCTCGAGGAGGCAGTCCACCGAGCGGATGGGGCTGCAGTGCACGCGGGCCCCACACCAGAGGTTTTGCGACATGTCTGCCAGGCGCGGGTATTCGCTCTCGTTCACCACGAAGGCGCAGACGCAGGGGTTCACGTCCATCACCATGCACTCCCGCTTCTCCTTGCAGGCCCGGGCGTCCTCGGTGGCGTTGAGGAACTGGTCCCGGGTGATGCCGCAGCCCGCCGCCAGCAGCAGCGCAAGGAAGAGGGGAGAGCGAAGGGAGGAGCGGTGGTTCATGAGGTCGGCCTGGTGAAGAGGAAAGGCGAGGCAGTCTACGCGAGCCGGGCGGCTGCGCCAGACCTCTCAAGGGTTTAGCGAGCGCGGCGGCCGGTGGTGGCGGGTTTCAGCGGGTTTCGCGTCTCGCGAATTACGGCGTCGTGTCCCTCGGAAGGCTCAGTCACCCCGGCGCCTCCCAGGGGCTCCCTGAGGCGATGGTACCGTCGCGCAATGGACACACCGTCGCGCATTGCTCTGGGGTTGTGCGTCGCGCTTGTCGTCGGATGTCAGGGTGTGGCGCCGGACCCGGATGACCCAGGCTCGCAGGATGCCTCCACTGAGCAACCGGACGGCGCCATTGAGCCCACGGACGCCTCGGTCGACCCGGAGCCCGTGGACGCGGGCCCGCGCGACGCGGGCACGGTGGACGCGGGACGGCCGGATGCGGGCCTTCCCGACGCAGGTCCTCCCTACCGCGGTCCGTACAACCAGCCGGGGATGCTCATCACCCTCAAGTCACAGGCGCTCGGCAGATGGATTCGTCCCGACATCGAGGGCTCGCCCGCGAGCAGGCGACTCGCCGCGCGGCGCGAGGGCGTAGGCACCTGGGAGGTGTTCCGCGTCGAATCTCCCATCCCCGCCGACGGGACCTACGTCTGTCTGCTGTCGTACGCGGATAACAAATACATCTCAGCGGAGAACACCGGCAGAGACCCGCTGGTCGCAAACCGCGACACGTGTGGTGCCTGGGAGCGCTTCCGCATCAACGTCATCTCCGGTTCAACCGTCTCCCTGCAAGCGAAGGCCAACTCCAAGTACGTCACCGTCGAGGGCGACTTCCTGGTCGCCAGCCGCGACACCGTGGGCCCCTCCGAGCAGTTCATGATTGAGCGGGTGGTGGATGTCTTCGTGGCGGCCCAGGCCTTCGCGAAGAACTACCCGGACAGCGTGAAGCTGCTCACGTTGAACCCAAGGAAGGACCCCAACCCCGTCCTCGTCGCGAAGGAGATCATCCAGGGGCCGATTCTCTGGCACTACTGGCTGCTCGCGGACTCGACGTGCGTCCCCGGCGTGGGGTTTCCAGGCTGGGATGATTACAGACTCGTGTATCACGGCCAGTGGGAGACCTACTCCTGCTTCGGGACCAAGCCGCAGTGCAACCAGGGCACCCACTGGTCCAACGGCTTCCCCCGCACCCGGCGATATCCCAACATAGATGTCGTCGAGAAATCGCCGGTGAACCGCGGCGATTGGTATTGGATTGGGAAGAACGGAGACAAGAATGCCTGCACCCAGGCGTTCTATTCCACGGTCGACTACTGGGGCATGCACTACGTCCCGGCCATGATGGACCTCGGTGGCTCAATGGGAAAACGCTGGGTCTTCACCATGGATGTCTGGGGGACGGGGGAGAACTTCCTGCTCGACCTCGGCCCTGCGGTGAATCACTTCGACCCGAAGTACGGCGCGGTCGGATACGCGGCCACGATTTATTCGAAGATTGTCCCCGACGAGCGGTACTACCCGCGAATCTGCACCTGGTAGCGTCCGCCAGCTCCACAGAAGCGGAGGATGACGATGCTCCTGACGACGGGTCTGCTCGCGGTGCTCGTCGTGGCGGGAGTGAAGGGTGATGACCCGAACTACCTGCCGTACCCGCAGGCGTGCAAGAATCTTCCGAAGGATTCCGGCCTGTCTCCAAATATGTCTCGCAGAAGCCTCTCCTGCGTGCGGGAGCTGCTGGTGCTGAACGCTCAGCGCCTGAATGCGGCGGTCATCTTGCGCGCACTTCCCCGCGCGATGGGCAAGAGGGCTTCAGAGCTGCGTCCACAGCTCGAGCAGCTTTCGCACCATTGGTCGCACAGGATTCGCTTCCAGGCGCTCCGTGTATTGGCGGAGGTGGATGGACGAGGTCCGCCGGAGGCGAAGTGCATCGATGTCGACGAGGACATGGCGGGCTCGCTGAGTGCCCTGCCTGACGACCTTGTCGACATCAATATCGGTCCGGGGGCGCGAGTGAGCCTGGTCTCCGGGGGGGAGTGGGGTTCGATGCTTACCGTGCTCGTCGAAGGGGAGACTGTTTTTACGAGTCGGCACTCATTCATGCACCCGCGACACGTCGTTCAAGGACCTGGCGGATGGTTTGTCATTGAATCACTCGAGCACATGAGTGGATTCGGCGCTGTCTCGTGGCTGTCGCGCGACAGCCACGGAAAGTGGTCATTGAGGCGGCTTGCGGAGACCGCGAGCTTCATCGATGGCTGGCGGCTCGACGAGGACCGGTTGATCGTTCGCAGTCGGGAGGCCGACGATGGCACGCCGCGCAACACCACTTGCACGTCTGTGATCTCAGTCGGCAGCGCGGGCGACGTGCGGGTGCTGGAGCGGAGATAGGGTCACGCGCTTCTTGTACCCAGCAGCGTGAGTAACGGCGCTGTGCCACTGCGGTCGACTCAGCGGCCTGCGGCCGCCAAGATCAGCTCATGCGGCCCTACATGAACGAGCTGTCGCCGTTGCAGCCTCTATCGATTCCGCCCCTCGAGAGCCTGCGGGAGGTGGCGCAGGTTCGCTTGGAGCTGAAGGAGCTCGACCGCCTCTGCCCAAGGGACTGGTGGTGGTTTCGCGCAGCCTGCGGCCTTCAGTTCGCGTTCTCGCAGGACGGCGCCGACGGAGCGATCCGGATCTCCGCGGAGGAGACCGCGGAGCTGGAGCACGTGCTGGCGCACCTTCCCTTCGAGGTCGAGCTCTCGGTGCGTTTGCCGGCCCTCGTGGATGAGCAGGAGCGCCGAGAAGGCCATGGCGGTTGGCGAGTCTGGCGCCTCGACGACGCAGGCAACCGCTTCGACCTTCCGAGCTTCACCCGGGAACCCTCTGCTCGCTGCTACGCCGCCCTGCTGGAGGCGCGCGGCCACAAGCAGGCGTACTTCGTCGACCTGGAAGGGGCGCCTCCGCTGCCTCCTCCGGCGGATCCGCCTTCGTCGAGGTTCGTGCTCCTACGCCAGGACGACCATGGCGTGCGCTACGTGGTCCAGCGCGGCAACGCTCGCGCGCGGCTCGAGTGGCTGGCGGACGTCTTCAATCGGGAGCCGCGACACAAACAGTGCTTCTTCGTCGAGGCGAGCCCGTAGGGACGGCTAGGCCGCGGGGCGCAGGCGGCCTTCTTCGAACATCCGGATGGCGTCGTCCGGGGTCGCGTTCTGGATGCGGGCGACGTAGAGCGCGTCCGCCTGGTTCACTGTCAGCTTGGAGCCGAGCATATGGCCCACACGGTTGGCGGCGATCTTTCCTTTGCGGCCGCCGAGCATCCGGCTCACCGCGGTGATGGCGATGGACGCCGCCAGGTCCGGGTCGTTCTGGTACGCGGCGAACATCACGTCGTGGACCATCCGCTCTTCCCAGTTGGTGATGGAGCTGGCGTCGGACTTGCGCACGGGGCTGTTGGCGTCGATCAGCCCGGACGGCAGCACCTGGGTGCTCTTCGCCCATGCCCGGAAGAGCTTCTCCGAAATCTCGCCCCGCTCGACCATCCCCTGGATGGTCTTGAGGTCCGCGGCCAGGGGAGGTCTCTGGCCCACCACGGCGAGCGACGCCAGCTGAGGCAGTTCGTCGAGGCCGGTGGATCGAAGCTTCCCGCCGAACTTGGTCACGCCCGGGCTCTTGTTGCCGAGGCCGGTGTACGGACCGTTGTTGGCGCGCATCGAGCGCAGCTTCAGCAGCTGCTCGAGGAGCTTCAGGTTGATGACCTCGCCCGCCGGCGAGAGGTCGAAGGAGTCCACCCGGGAGAGGTCCTGGTAGAGGCTGTTCTTCCATGCGCCGCGCACGCCCTGGCGGGTGAAGGCGCTCTCGACCGCTACGCCCGTGCGGAGCACCGGCACCAGCACGCGCACGCCGAGGCGAGCGGCAGGGGAGAGGCGAAGGGTGCTGTCAACGGCCTGGGGTTCGGGGGCTTTGAAGATGCGCACTGCCATCATTTTCGCGGCGCGGCACGTGAAGTTGCCCCACGCCGGTTTGCACAACGGCTTCACATCCTGTGCACCCTCACTGCGCGTGACCCCCTGTCGGACAGCGCGTAACGCGGCGAAAACCCGCGCACAGGAGGAGGGCATAGAGGCTGCAGAAACTCCCGCCCATGCACATGAAGCACTTCAAGACTGTCGCCTACCCTCGCACAGCCGCCGGGCTGCTCGCGCTCTGCCTCTCCGCCTGTCAGGCCACGACGTTAGAGGCCGATGAGCCCATTGGGACCGCCGAGCAGCAGGCGACCAACGCTGAGAACGCGATGAACGCGATGAATGCCATGAACGCGATGAACGCGATGAATGCCATGAACGCGATGAACGCGATGAATGCGATGAACGCGATGAATGCCATGAACGCGATGAACGCGATGAATGCCATGAACGCGATGAACGCGATGAACGCGATGAATGCCATGAACGCGATGAACGCGATGAACGGCACCCTGGCCGGCGCGTTGAGCCCGCTCAGCCTGGGCTCGACCGCCACCGATGTCGCGTCCACGGTGACGGACTTCAGCAGCCTGCGCCCCACCGATGTCGACACCCAGTGCGATTACACGAGCATTCCGACGACGCTGACCGGCGGCGTCGCCGCGACGCTCAAGCTCCCCAAGTTCCTCACCGTGAAGGACCAGTTCGAGAAGGTGCTCGACGCCAACGGCCAGGAGGCCTACGTCGACATCACGGAGTCGGACGGTCTGGACACCGGCACCATCCGCTACCGCGTGCTCGCGGGTCAGGGTCTGGCCTGCTCGAACAAGACGTACCGTCCGCTCTTCCTCTCCCCGACGCCCGTGGGCTCCACCGCCACGCTGCGGACCTACGAGAAGGACATCCGGTACATCTGCCTGAAGTTCAAGGACCCCGCGGACAGCGTCTCCAAGTGGTTCTGCGGCAAGGGCACCCTGGGCGAGGGCGTGACCGGCTACGCCATCAAGAGCGGCACGGCCTCCCCGCGCACCTTTCTCGCCTCCTCCGTCGCCTGGGGTGGGAACACCTGGACCAACCACTTCGCCCTCATCAAGGGGCTGGGCTCCATCTCGGAGCGGTTCACCGCGTCGACCAGCTACTACGCGCTGGACAACGCCTGGAACCTGAACCCCAGAGACACGCGTCCGGATGGTCAATCCAAGCGTCTGGATTACCTCGCCGCGGTTTCGGTCAAGACGGCCACCAACCGGAACGGGGTCCGGGTCACCCCATACAACCGCTCAGCGCCGGCCGTCCGCGGATGCGGCCTGAACTCGTACCTCAAGTGCTATCCCAACGCGACGGACCAGGGCTATCTCATCGCCGGCGAGTCCGGTTACACCCTGGAGGACGTCTCCTCGAACGGGACGTTCACCTCCGGGATTCTCCTCGATGTCGCCGCGCCCCCCAGCTTCGCGGACTGCAGCTGGAAGAGCGATTGGAGCCTGCCTGAGGTGACGACGTCTTCGAAGGTCTTCGGCCCTTCGAGCAGCACCTATACGACCTGGTGGAACGCCCCGGTTCATTCGACGTTCCGCGTGGCGATGAACCGCTACAGCACCGAGGCTCTGCGGTGCCCCGCGTGGCAGCTCTGCAGCGGGACGAAGCGGCTGACCGTCAACAGTGCGACGCCGGGAATTTACTTCAAGGATGGATTGACGAGCGGGATTAGCCCCGGCAGCGGCTCCACCTCCAGCGGGTACGTGGACGTCCCGTGCGGTTCGTACGCCCGGCTGAGCGCGTTCAACTACATTGACTCAAATGCGGTTGTGCACAAGGCCGCGTTCTCTCCCTGCGGCACTGGCCAGGCCAACTCATGCCTGTTTCAGGTGAATGCAGACACGACGGTGACTGCGACGCTGTCCACCAAGGCGCTCACAATCAATTACAACGGCGCCTACGTGCAGGTCTCCTACAACACAGACGGCGTGTGGCGGAGCAGCGGGGCGGCCCGCTCGCCCGGCCGGGTTTTTGACCTCGACACCAACTCAGCCGTCAAGCTGACCCCCGAGGCCTTCACCGTGGGGCCCGTGGTGACCGCTGCCAACTGGACCGGGTGCGACTCCGTGACGGGCGTGGTCTGCAATGTCTCGCTGACCGCGGCGAAGACCGTCACGCTCAACAGCGTCACCGTGCAGTAAGGCGGTCTAAGTCGGCGACGGCGCGGTGGGCGCGACCGTCGCCGCGGGCTTGGGCATCAGGGTGGCCTCCCGCTCGCGGGCCAGCTCCTGCTCCATCTCGGTGAGCCACGCGCGATACGTTGCCAGCGCGGTGGAGGCGTAGGGCCGCTGCCCGTCCTTGAGCTCGGCTACCAGCCGGGTGCGCGCATCCTTGTCTACAAAGATGCGCGATAAGTTCGTGCGCAGGTCATTGATGACGCGCTGGCGCTCTACCAGCAACGGACCGCGGTTGAGCCGGTAGATGTCGACCGACTCTTTGCCCTGCGGCGTCACGCCCTGCACCGTCCCCACCGCCAGCTGCGGCCCTCCCACGACGAAGCGCAGGTGGTCCGCCGGGTTGTGTTCGAACGGGTGGAGCAGCAGCGGCTTCTCCTGCTCCAGGTTGTCCGTCATCGCGCAGGCGCGGCTGCCCGCGATGGGGAAGTGGTTCGCCTTCCCGCGCGCGCCGTTGCAGTTGCCGCACGCCGGCACGTAGTTGCTGAACTCGTAGGCGAGCCAGTAGTAGCCCTTGTGGTCCTTCTCGCCGTCCACCCGCGCCTTGGGCCGGTAGTGCTCCACCTCGCCCGCGCTCACCAGCAGCACGGCGCCTTCGCAGTAGCCGCACATGTCGTTGGCCAGCGCGAAGATGAATTGCTTCACCTTCCGCCAGACCTCGGCGTTGAAGTTGTACGGCTTGCCCTTGGCCAGCGCCGCGCACGCGTTCTCGGTGTTCGACTTCGCCAGCTTCTTCCACTCGGCGAAGTCGTATGCCTCCACGGAGACCACGTTGAAGAGCCGCGCGGTGAGCCGCTGCCGCACCTCCGCCTCGGACAGGCCGTACTCCAGGCGGAGCTCCTGCTCGTCGCCGCGCTCGACGACGCAGAGGAAGTTCGGCTCGTGGCGCGCGATGGCTCTCATGACGGGCGATGGGAGCCGGTGACCGACTCCTGCAGCTGCGCTTTCACTTCATCGAGGATTCGCTGCTTCTGCTCTGCCGGGACCTCTCGCAGCTTCCCGTCCAGGGACTCGCGGATCAACTGATAGGCCCTGCGCGCGTCCTCGCGCTCCAGCGGCGAGGGCAGTCTGACCTGCAGCGTCTTGGCCAGGCTGGCGAGCGTCCGCTGCTCTGCGTCTGTGGGCTCCTCCTTGGCGGAGAGCTCCGTGTAGGTGCGCAGCGCCTGCTGTGTCTCCGGTGCGAGCGTGGAGTCCAAGCCGAAGAGGTGGCTTGTGAGGACCTGGTCGGCGCGGTAGCCCTTCATGTCCACGCTGGGGCGCTCGGCGCGCAGCTGTTGTTTCACCCGGTGCAGGACCAGCACCTCCTCCTTGCGCAGCGAGGTGACGATGAGCGGCGAGTGCGAGGTGGCGATGAGCTGAAGCCTGGGGAAGAGCTCCCGGATGCGCGGGCCCAGCAGCTGCTGCCAGGCGGGGTGCATGTGGGCGTCCACCTCATCAATCAACACCAGCGCCGGTTCGTTCCAGGGCGTGTCTGACTCGGGGTGCACGTCGAACATCCGCTGCAGCATCACGCCAATCCAACCGAAGAGGGACGACGTGCCCTGGCTGATGCACTCGATGGGCACCACGCCGTCGTCGGTGCGCACCCGCACCTCGCGGGTGACCGGGTCCACGCCCTGGTATTCCAGCCGCAGCCCGGGCGTGAGCGCAGTGATGACTTCGAAGAGCATCTCGATTTGTCGGAGGTACCGTGTGTCCGACTGGCCGTCCGCCCGCGCGCGCTGGCCCAGGTGGTCCAGCTCCAGAATCCAAGCCTTCAGCTTGTCGAAGCGCGGGTCCGGCTCGTTGCGGATGAGCGGCAGCAGGTCCGTGGGGTTTCCGCGCTCCAGGCCAAAGCGCTCGCGCACGTCCGCGCGGCTCCAGGTCAACGCGCGCAAGGCGGGGAAGCCCACCGCCAGCCAGCTCTCGGTGGACAGCGGCGAAGCGCCGTTCACCTTCATCTCCGCCTCGCCCTCGCCCCGGAACAGCTCCACCACGTAGCGGCCGCGCGCGGTCTCCAGCGCCACCGTCCCTCGCGACTGCCCGCTGCGCACCAGCCGCGCGGCATACGGGCGCGCCTCCAGCCCGGCCAGCGCCGCCGCCACGCCGCGCAGGATGGAGGACTTGCCCACCCCGTTGTCGCCCAGCAGCACGTTCCAGTGCGGGTCGAGGTCCACCTCGAAGTTGTCGAACGGGCCGATGTTCACCAGCTGGATGCGTTTGATGAGCGACCCGCGCTCCTTGTCCGCCGCGGGCGGAGGCGGCGTGAGCGCGCGCTGGCTGTCCACCGCGCGGGTGAGGGTGTCCACGAAGGTCTCCAGCTCCGGGAAGCCGGGCGTGGAGGTGAAGGGCAACACCTGGATGCCGAAGCGCCGCCGCAGGGCCTCCGCCTTCGCCTCCCACCGCACGTCGTAGACCTGCACCAGCGCGTAGTGCGCGCGGCTGGCCTGGCCGGTGAGCTTCAGGCTGGAGAGGTAGTCGTCAATGCCGTCCAGGCTGGCGCCCAGGAAGAGCAGGCTGCGCGAGTAAAAGAGGCTCTCCATGAAGCGCGCGAAGAGGCGGTTGCTCTCCAGGGCGCGCTCGTACTGCATGGGCGCGATGAGCACGGAGCTGGGCCGGGAGAGCGTGCCGTAGAGCTTGAGCAGGAAGAAGTCGCTGCGGCGCAGGGCGACGAGGAGGTCCTCGCTGTCCTGATGCGTGTACGTGGGGCCCTTGCCGGAGTAGGTCTTCTCCAGCAGCTCGTCGTAGTTGGTGGTCAGCGCCGCGCGGAAGGGGAGGGCGCACAGCTTCTGGTGCAGCGGCGTGGGCATCACGCCCGGCCGCACGAACATCCCGCGCACGTACTCCACCACTTCGGAGATGGGCGGCTCTCTCCCGCGCTTGGGCACGTTGGGCGCGTTGAGCTGCTCGTCCTCGGTGCGGAAGCGGCTGATGAGCGTGTCCGCCACCAGCTTGGGGTCCGTGGGCAACGACTCGGTGAGGGAGCGCACCAGGGACTCCGGCAGCGCCAATCTCCGGGTGGACCACTCCAGCAGCGACTTCACGAAGCCCTTCCAGACGGGCAGCCCCGCCCGGGCGGAGAGGCCCGCTCCCGCGTACAGCGCGCACTCGCCCGCGGCCAACGCACGGACCAGCTCCCGGGGCGGCTGGGGCACATCCATCGGGGGAAGCTCGAGCATGTGCGCACGGTAGTTCCGCGCCGCGCGTTCGTCAGCTTCATGGCGACCGGCTACACTTCGCGCCCGCCATGAAAACGCACCTGACCCTGTGCTTCGCCGCCCTCGCCCTGGTCTCCTGCGGGCCCCCCACCCGCACCGTCGCCCGCGACGCCACCGTCGCTCGCGCGTGCGGCCGCTACCAGACGTGCGGGGAGATTGCGTCCGGGAAGACCTACGACACCCGCGACCAGTGCGACGTGCAGCAGCGCTCGTATTGGGAAGGCGTCTGGCCGGCGGCGTCCTGCGAGGGGAAAATCAACAGCACGCAGCTGGACACGTGCTGGAAGGCCATCGACATCGCGGACTGCACGAATGTCCTGGACCTGCTGAACATCGGCGCGAAGTGCGACAAGTCGAAGGTCTGCGTCCCGTAGGAAGTGCCGTGGAGCTCCCCCTTGGAGTCCCCCGTTCGCGTCGAGCGTTGCGCCGTCAGGCCCGGGCGGTCGCCGGGCGCAGGCGCGCCATCTGGTCCTCCGCGAGCAGCCAGGCCACCGCGCGGGTGAGGTCCTTGAGGGCGGGGAACGCGGGGCCGAGGTCGCAGCCCTCCGCGTCGGAGCTCAGCACGTGCTCGGTCTCGCCGTAGTTCACCCGGGCGCCGCCGGCGTGGAGGACCAGCGTCCCCAGGTCCGGCCGGCGGCGGCGGAGCAGGCCGATGAACACCACGTCCTCCTCCTCCGGGGCGCGCAGGTCCATCAGGAGCGCCGCCGGGCCGTCATCCTCGAGCAGCTCGAAGGCCGCGTCGCCGTCCGCCGCCTCCGCGCAGGAGAAGCCCTCGCGTCGCAGGAGCAGGCAGAGCAGACGCCGCGCGGCCGCTGACCTGCTCACGACGACGACCTGCGCGGTCGGCGTCATCGGTTCACCCCGTGCGGCCCAGACGACTTCATGCCCTGAAGCTTACGTCGCGGGTAGGGTCCGGCGCTGGCGAAACCCGCTGCCCGCGGGTGTGTGGCCGCAGGTGCGCCGGCTTGCTCGCCCCCGAACTGCGTGAAGAACGCAATGTTGACAAATTCGTTTTTCACTTGATGTCTGCAATGACGGAGCACGCACGCTTTCGGGCCACGGCCCCCCCGTTCGCGTCGAGCGTTGCGCCGTCAGGCGCTTAGTCGAGACGTCGGCAGTGCTTCCGAAGCTTGGCTCATGGGCTGCTGCGCTCTGCTCGAAACAAACCGGCAAAGTGCCGTGCGTGGGTTTGCGCCACCTCTCGACTATGCGCCTGACGGCGCAACGCTCGAGGCGAGCGGGGGCGCGACGCATAGAGAAAACAGTTGTTCCTCCGGCGAAATGGCCGGCCAGGGCCGGTTTCCTCCTCAAGGCGAGCAAACGTGCTCACCGCGCCGCAGCGTTGACGCCGTGCAGGCGCTCCATCAACGACGCCCGCAGCGACCGGTCCGACCCGATGACAAGCGCAGAGGCAAACGCGAGCGTGGCCGCTCCCAGCACGAGACATTTCTTGACCGTGTTCATGACTTCCCCCCGTTGAAGAGGGGCAGCTGGAGCAATGCGCGCGCCGCGCCCGCGTGGCCTGGTGAACAGCAGAACCCCGCGACGGCGGGAAGCACAGGCGACGGCGCGGGAGCGGATGGGCAACGCCCTTCCGCGCGGCAGTCAAACGTCCCGTCAGGCCGCGGCGCCGGGCGTCGCCGCGCGGCCGCTCGTCCGGTCCACCTCGACCAGGAACGCCGCGCCGGCGAGCTCGCTCTCGGCTCCGAAGACGACGCGGAACACCCACGCCTTGCCGTCGTTGGAGGGCTCGTCCGGCATCAGCTCCAGCGTCCCGCTGTCGAGCCCCTGGCGGAGTGCAAGGTCGAGCCGGGCCTCAGAGTACGCGCCCTCCTGCTCGTGCAGTTGGCGCAGGACTGTGCGTGCGCAGGAAGGAGAGCTGTCGCGCACGATGAGCGCCCGCACCGCCCGGCGCGCGGCGTCTTCGTAGGCGACCGCGTCCGCGCCCTGGGCTTCGCGCCGGCCGGCGGGCGTCACGTCGCGCGGGCTGGCGTCCAGCGCGCCGTCGCCTTCGCCCTCGGGCGCGTTCCAGAGGCAGGCGCGGAAGGTGTCCTGCAGGTCCCTCGGCAGCGCCCGTACATCCTCGGGAGAAAGGAAGCCGTCGTCGTCCGCGTCCGCCTTGTGTGCGCTGTCCGCCACGTACTCCGCGTAGTCATCCAGCAGCGCGGTGAGCACCAGCACGGTGGCGCCGGTCTCCTCGCGGTAGCTGACGAAGCGGTCCTTCAGCTCCGGGGGCAGCGTGCGCAGTCGGGTGGAGAGCTCGCCATGGACGAGGTCGCTGCGACGAGCGCTCTCCTCGAGCTGACGCATGCTCGCGTCGACCAGCTCGCTCACGCGGACCTTCACCGTCGACATCGACACAACTCCCGGGAAGAAGTGTGCAGCAACGGGGCGCGCACCCTATACGCCCAGCGTCCGCCCCGACGCAACAGTGGGTGAGGGTGGGTCAGTAATGCGGGGGCCGCTCCTTGTCGGCGGCGTCCACCAGTCCCGGCTCTGCCTGCAGCTTCTTCGCGAGCAGCTCCAGCCGGGAGGTGAGCGTCTCCAGAGAGCGGCTCTGGGCGTAGACGACGTCGGAGAGCTCCTGCAGCGCGGCCTGCTGCTCCATCACCCGGAGCTCCAGCTCGGTCACGCGGTGCTGCACGTCCTCATCGCTCACAGTCCCTGCTTTTCGAGCAGGAGCCCGGCCCACGTCAACCCGGAGCCCACCACCACCATCGCCAGGGCCGAGCCGAGGGCGGGGTTCCCCCAGTGCTCCGAGAGCACGCCGGGCGCCCCCGCCGCGCCGGTGTTGCCGCGTCGGTCCACGTTGAAGAAGTGCCGCTCTGCGGGAACCTCCGCCCGGCGCTGGACGGACTCCAGCATCCGTAGGTTTGCCTGGTGGCCAATGAAGGTGAGGTCCTGCACCCGGCGGCCGGGGCCCAGCTCCAGATAGCGGCCGCGCAGCGCCTGCAGCGTCTCCACCGAGCGCTTGATGGCGAAGGCCTGCACCGCCTGGCCCTGCTGGTTGAAGTGGCCGGCCCGGGGCACCCGGACCTTGTCCGCGCCGGACGGGTCTCCGCGCAGCACGGTGTGGGTCACCTTCCAGGGTCCGGGGATGCGGGGCGAGTAGATGGCCGCGCTGGTGCCGTCCCCCCAGAGCACGCAGCTGGCGCGGTCCGAGTAGTCCACCACGCGGGTGGTGTTCTCCGGGTTCACCACCAGCACGTAGTCCGGCAGCCGTTCTGGACGATGGCCTTCGAGGAAGTAGGCCTGGGCGGCGAAACTGGAGCAGGCGCTGTTGATGTCCAGCGCCGGCGCGTCGATGTTCAGCGCCGCCGCCACCCGGCAGGCCTCGGCGGGGATGCACTCGTCGGGCGAGCAGCCGCCAGAGATGACCATCCCGATGTCGGAGGTCTTGAGGCCGGCCCGCTGCAGCGCCATCAGCGCGGCGCGCTTGCCGGTCTCTGCGTTGGAGTAGAGCGCTGCTTCCTGCGCGGCGCGGACATCTTTGTTCTGGGTCTGCCGGATGTAGTCCAGCGGCAGCACGGTGTGGCGCGTGCGAATGCCCACCCGGTCCACAATCCACTCGTCGGTCGTCTCCAGCCCAAGCTCTTGCAGGAAGGCGTTGGTGAGGACGTTCTCGGGGTGAAAGTGACCGATGGAATGCAGGAACATAGAGGCGTTTTCCTAGCCGGACTTCAACGCTGCTGCGCTTGCGCCCGCGCGGAAAATCCCGCGCGGTGACCAACTCGTGGGTTGACACACCCCGCAGCCCATGTCTGCCCGGGCGCAGACGCGAAGCGTCATCAGAACCTCCCCGCCACGAAGGCCGCCGCGCCGCCGCCCGGCGTGGGGCCGCCGGCAACCCGCACCTCTTTGAAGCGCGCGTAGCGGTCCGGAGATTCCCCGGCGATCCAGAAATAGAGCGCGCCCACGGTGGCGGCGCCGGCCACGCCCGCGCCGACGTAGGAGATGAGCTGCGAGGACTGAATCTGCCCGGCGAGTGCGCCGGCCGCGGCGCGGTGGTCCACCGCCTCTCCGTTCGGGTCGGCCAGCTCCAGCTGCGCGCGGTGGTACTGGAAGGTGCCCTCGCGCGAGGGGTCTCCGTAGAGTTGGCCCACGCGCACCTGGAAGGCGGCGAACGTCCCGGCGCCGGCCACGGCCACCGCGGTGGTGAGCCAGGCGCCCAGCCGCATCCGGCGTGCGCTCGCTTCGTAGCGTTCGATGGTGTCCGGGCTGGGCACCAGCCGCGCGGACTCTTCGCTCACCGCGTCCGGGGCGATGCGCACCTCCTTCTCCCACGTCACGTAGCCGGCCTTCTCCACCGAGAGCAGGTGCGGCCCGGCCGCCAGCGGCCTGCGGCCCTCCAGCGGCGTGGTGCCCACGATGGACCCGTCCACCTTCACCGCCGCGCCTGCCTCCGACGAGCTCAGGATGAAGCTGCCTTGCCGGCCCTGCAGCAGCCGCCCCACCAGCTTCACCGCGGCCGGCCCCACGCTGGCTACCAGCGCGGACTCCGACCGCGCGCTCACCAATTCGGAGCTCAGCCGCTGACCGCTTTTCACTTCCAGCAAGCTCAGCTCCAGCGTGAACGTCGCCCCGGCGCCCGGCAGGCCCAGCGCCTTGCTCACCTTCCCCATCACCAGGAAGTCGAAGCCCAGCAGCGCGGAGAGGTCCACGTTCTGGCAGCCCTCGCCGCAGCCTAGAAGCTGCCGCTGCCGCTCCACGCCCAGCAGCACGCGCGTGGCGTCCGCCGTCTGCACGCGGAACACGCCCAGCCGCGCAAGCTCATTGCCCGCGACGCCGCCCACGGCCGAGGCCAATTCGGACGTGGCGCCGCTGGACGTGAAGTCGGACACCGCCAGAGAGGGGACGCCGGCCACTGCGCCGAGCGCGACGGACAGCAGGCAGGAGAGGAGCACGGGTCAGAAGGCTAGCGAAGAATTGAGGTGGGCGCGGGTACGCCCCGTCTTCACCGACATCGCAGCCCATCCGCCCACGGCCTCGCAGCGCCTTGCCCGCGCGGGTACCCTTCGCCCGTCACGGGGTTTGAAGGGAGAGGGACCTTTGAATCGCGCCAGCGTCGTCGCGTGGGGCCTGCTGCTCGCCGGCTGCGTCGTGGACCTGGAGCTGCCGCCGCCGCCCGGCCCGGCTTCGCTCTCCGGCACGCTCGTCTACGCCATCCCGGGCAAGACGCAGCTGGCGCCCGCGGTGGGCGCCACCGTGGAGCTCTCCAACTCCTCGCTGCGCACCGTCGCCAACGAAGAGGGCTTCTTTCAGCTGGACCGCGTGAGCGCCACCAAGGGCACGCTGGTCTTCCGGCTGGACACCAACGGCGACGGCAAGATGGACCGGCAGAAGAACGTGGACCTCGCGGCGCTGGGGCTGCGCGCGGGCCGGGACTTGAACCTCGGTCAGGTGGTGCTCGGCCGGAACGCCAGCGTGAACGGCAAGGCGGTGCGCGAAGACCGCCGCGCGGTGGCCAGCGGACACGGCGGCTCCACCGTCTTCGTCCCCGAAGGCCCGTACGCCACCACCACCGCGGACGACGGCAGCTTCGTGCTCGCGGAGCTCCCCGAAGGCCCGCTCACCCTCGCGGTGTTTCGCCCCGGCTTCGAGGTCGCCTCGGCGGACGTCGTCCTTCGCTCTGGCGAGGAGCTGCGCACGCAGCAGCTGGTGCTTGCGGTCTCCACCGCTCCGCTGGCCAAGGGGACGCTGCAGGGCCGCGTGGTGCTGGAACCCCCGCCGCAGGACGCCGCCTCCGCGCAGGTGTCGCTCTACGTCGGCGGGCGCGTGGTGTCTGGAGGTCAAGCGCAAGCGGACGGGACGTTCCATTTTGACGCGCTGGACGTCGGGCTCTACGACCTGACCGTGGTGCGCGCGGGCTACCAGAGCAGCCTCACCCGCAACATCTACATCCAGGCCGGCAGCAACGTGCTGGCCGACGTGGCGCTGGCGCCGGGCGACTCCGTGACGCCGGACGCGGGCGCGCTGCTGCCGGCGGACGCGGGCCAGGTGGTGGACGTGGGCGTGCTCAACGACGGCGGCGTGGACCCCGGCCCGCCCGCGGCGGTGCTCGCGCCGGCCATCACCAGCGTGACGCCAGACGCCGGCAGCGCGCGCTTCTCAGGGGAGCTCTCCGTCGGCGTGCAGCCGCTGCGCTACGCGTGGTCCATCGCCAGCGATGCGGGCACCGCGCTCACCCTCAGCACGACGTCGCAGTACTCCGCGCTGGCCACCTCCGGTCTGCCGCCGGCGGGCCAGTCCGCCACTGTGTCGCTGGTGGTGACGGACCCGCTGGGCCGGGTGAGCGCGCCGGCCACCGGACAGCTGTTCGTCTCCGACCGGCCGATGGCGCACCTGACGCCGCCCGGGCCGCTGACCCTGCCGCCCGCCGCCACGCTCTCCGCGGCGGGCAGCGTGGATTCACTGGGGCTGGGCCTGCGCTACGAATGGAGCGTGGACTACGGCGGCCTGCTGCTCTCGTCGCTGACCAACCCGACCATCAGCGTGTCCGGCACCGCGGTGGGCCCGGCCCGCGTCACGGTGCGGGTGGTGAACGCGTTCGGGCTGGCGAGCGCGCCGGTGAGCGTGGACCTCTTCGTCACCGTTGCCGGCAACAACTTCGCGGTGGACGCCGGCTCGCCGCAGCTGGTGGACGCGGGGACGGTGGTCTTCCTCAATGGCTCGCTGCTCACCGCCTCCACCGACGCCTTCGGCTTCCTCTGGGAAGAGCGAGGGACCTTCGGCAGCCCGCTCTCCATCAACAGCGCGGACCAGCAGCGCGCGGACATCTTCCCGCCGCTCTTCTCCGGGCCGGACCAGCAGCGCCGGTTCTCCTTCAAGGCAAGCAGGCCCAAGGGCTGCGGCTTCACCCAGAGCGCCGCCTGCGAGGTGCGCGAGTCGGAGACGGTGGTGACCGTGGTGGACTCGACGCCGCCGTTGCCGGCGTTCTATGGCGGCACGGAGGTCAGCCGCTTCGGGCCGCTGCGCATGTCGGCCAACGAGACGCTCCTCACTTCTTCCATCAACACGGCGACGGTGCGCTTCACGGACCTGGCGCTCGGCGTGGACCTCAACGTCCTGCGGACCTACGACTCCCTGCGGAACGAGCTCTCCCTTGAGTTCCTCTCGCCGCTCACCAGCGGCGTCACCTACCGCGTGACGCTGGACGGCCTGGAGGACCTGAGCAGCCGCCGCAACAAGATGGCGTTGGCGACGGCGGACTTCGTCGCCTACTCCACGCACTACAGCTCCACCTTCAAGTCCGCGGGCGCCGGCTCTGCCACGCTCTCGCCCACCCCCGGGGTAGGCCTGCTGCGCTTCACGACCGCGATGGGAATAGAGGACCGGGCCCTCGTCGTGGGTCGGAAGGATTCGCCCGACAACCAGTGGAACTTCAACTTCATCAGCTCCACCCAGGGCTCGGGGACGCTGCCCGAGCAGAGCACGCTCCCGCTCCCCAGCCGCACGCTGCCCGGGCGCCGGATGCACACCGCCAACTCGCGGCTCTTCGCGCAGCTCGCCAAGCCCAGCGGCGTCGGCTGGGCCACCGCGGTGGACGGGGTGCTCAGCGTCTACGACAGCGGGACCAACCTCTGGCAGCAGCTGACCCGCGCCGCGGCCGGCAGCACCCGCTACGCCGCGCCCGGCCCGCTCTTCTCCGACGGCACGCTCCTCTACGCGCTGGTCTCCAACAACGGCCTGCGCGCCACGCGGCTGGACACCACCGGGCAGGTGACGGCGTGGGGGTTTCCGGATGCTGTCACCGGCGGAATGGCGGAGGTGATTGACCCCGGCGCCGCCAACTTCCCGAACAACCCGCAGCTCGTCGCCGGCGGCGTGCTGGCGTCCGGCGCGCGCTACGTCGCCGCGTTCGAGCCCATGACCGGCGCGCGACTTCACGTCTACCGCTCCATCGCCTCCGGCAGCTGGCAGGCCCTGGCGGACGCGGACGCGGACCTCTCCCTCGGCGCGACCGCGGTCCCGGTGGACGTGCGCGTGGCGGCCAGCGGCTCCACGGTGGTGGTGGCGGCGATGCTCGCCATCGGCGGGACGCCGCAGGTGAAGACGCTGATGTGTCAAATGAGCGCCTGCGACTGGGCGCTGGTCTCCGTCCCCGCCGGCGTGCACGACGGGTTTGACCTCGACGTGCGCGGCCCGGCGGCGCTGCTGGTGCTGCCGGTGAGCGGGGCGTTGAAGCTCCTCTCGATGGACCTCTCCGTCAGCCCCGGGGTCTGGGTGCAGGAGAACGGCCCCCACCCCAACGGCGTCTTCAACGACGACCCCACGTGCATGGCCGAAGCCCCGGAGATGGCCCGCAACGAGTTTGCGATGTGGCTGACCTGGGGCGAGAAGTGCACCGCCGCGCCCTGGCAGGTGGTGCTGCGGCGCGTGGACTGAGGTGCGTTTTCGCCGTCCGTCCTCCCACCGGGCGGCGCGGCGCGTTTCCTCTAACATTCGTCGTGAATGCGACGCGTCCTCGCGTGCGGGGTGTTGCTGCTGGCGGCGGGCGCGTCCGCCGCCTGGTTCAGCGCGCCCGCCTGGCTGGGTCCCGCCGCGCCGCCGCCCGCGTCGTTCACCGGTGGCCACGGCTTCACCGCGTTGGCGCCCCACGACGGCGGCTTTGTCGCGGTGTTTCAGGACAGTCGGGCCGGCATCTGTGACGACATCTATGCCGTGCGGGTGGGCAGCGACGGGACGTTGTTGGACCCCTCGGGCTTGCGCGTGTCGCCCAACCCGAGGCAGGACTGGGACCCGGAGCTGGCGTGCAACGCTGCGCGCTGCCTCATCGTCTGGTCGCAGGACCGCGCGGGCGTCGGCAGCGCCGTGCTGGATTTGGCCACCGGCGCGGTGTCCCCGCCGCGGATGGTGGCGACCGGCAACTTCCTCGAGCAGACCTCCGTCACCGCGCTGCCGTCCGGTGAGTTCCTTGTGTTCTGGTCCCAGGAGACGCAGGTGCGGACGCGCCGGGTGGACGCCACCGGTCTGCCCCTCGGCAGCTCAACCCAGGTGGCGACCGGCAGCCCGCCGCTGACCAACGTGCGCGTGGCAGCGGGGAGCTCCACCGCGCTCGCGGTCTGGCTGGACCGCAGCTTCGCCACGCCGCGCGTGTACTCGCGGGCGCTGGATGGCCTGGGCGTTCCCACCGCGGCGGCCCGCCAGCTGGGCGACGCGCCGGGGTACTACTACCAGCAGGACCCCAGCGTGCTCTGGGATGGGACGCAGTACGTCGTCGCCTGGGTCGTCCCCTCGGCGGACATCGTGGCCCAGCGTCTGGACGCGGCCGGCGTTCCCATCGATGCCACGCCGGTCGTCGTCCGGAACGTTGCGGCCGGGCTCACCTACCCGATGTTGGCGTTCGATGGGGCGCGCTACCTGATGGCCTGGGTGGAGAACGACGACTCCATTTACCTGGGCGCGCTGCGGACCACGGACCTCCAGTTTGAAGCGGCGCCGCGGCGGCTGCTGCTGGACGCGGTTAACGGGCTGGAGCTGTCCCGCATGGCGTGGAATGGGCGGGCGCTCATCAGCTACGAGCCCTGGCAGCCCGTTCCCAGCAGGGTCTACACCGCCACGGCGGACCGACTGGCTGACGCAGGCTATGCGCTCTCCCCGGCGACCTGGCAGCCGCTCGCCGGGCCCGCGCCGCGCTCGGAGTTCGGCCTCCAGACGGTGTGGACCGACACGGGCTTCTTGGGGGCGTGGCAGCAGCGAGGGGACGACGCGCCGGTGATGCTTGTCCGGCCGCTGTCGCCTGAAGGCGTGCCGCTGGGGCCGCCCACCGCGGTGACCTCTGGCGGGTATCCGCGCCCCCCAAGCCTGGGCTTCGACGGACGCCGCGTGCATGTGTTGGCGTGGCAGGGTTCCCCCGCGGTGACGTATCCGCCCATCCAGTGGCGGGCCCTCGCTCCGGACGGCACGCTGCTACAGGGACCTCTGAATGTGTCGCCTGGGCAGGAGGACTTCCAGGAGGCCATGGGCTGGGCGATGGGGCCGCTGGGAATCGTGGTCGTCTGGATTGGGCGGCCCATTGGTCAGGTCAACCAGATGTGGGCGGTGCGCATCCCGAACGACGGCGGGGTTCCGGAGCTCCCCGCGACGGCGCTCTCGAGCCCGTCGGGTACTCCCTTCGAAGTCGCCGTCGCGACGTCCGCCACCGGTCAGCTGGTGGCCTGGAACACCGAGGGCACCGGGGTCTACTGGGCAAGCCTGTCGCCCTCGCTCACCCTGTCAGGACAGCGCTCCATCAACACCGGCTACTGGGTCTACGACGTGAAGGCGGCCTCAGACGGCGTGGGCTTCCTCATCGCGTACCATCACGGCTACCCCACCACGACGCTGTACGCGCTGCGGCTGGCGGCGGACGGCACGCAGCTGGAGGCGCCCCGGGTGCTGGCGACGTACGCCACGAATGATCCGCCGATGTACATGCCCATCGCCGCGGCGTTCGACGGCCGGGCCTACCGCGTCGCGTACGCGCAGGTGACCGACGCCGGCACGGACCTCTGGTGGCGCCGGATGTGGCCCGATGGTGGGCTGGATTCGCCCGAAGCCCTCGTCTCCGGCGCGGGGGACCCCGAGCAATTCACGCTCACCCCCGGCACTCCCGGCCGGATGCTTATCGGGTGGCAGGAGTACGACTCCACGGTGGGGACGATGCGCGCCCGCACCAAGGTCTGGGCGGAGGTGGAGCCCGGCGGCGTGTGCTTCTCCACTGCGGAGTGTCGCACCAGCCTTTGTCTCTCCGGCGTCTGCGGGCCGCCCGACGGCGGCGGCGCGGACAGCGGCGTGGATGGTGGGGCTGACAGTGGGACGGACGCGGGCGGTGGGATGGACGCGGGCGGTGGGATGGACGGCGGAGTGGATGACGATGGCGGCGTGGCGGGCCCCGATGGTGGACCTGCGTCGCAGGATGGCGGGGAGGACCTGGCGGTCCGACTCGGCGTGGGCTGCGGGTGCGGCGCGCAGGAAGGCTCGGCTGTGCTGCTCGCGCTGCTGTGCCTGGGGTCGCTCCTGCGGCGCCGGCGCGGTGGCTGAGGTCGTGCTTCTTGTTGGCTCCCGTTCGAGACTCCCCGTTCGCGTCGAGCGCAGCGACGCGTAGTCGAGACGTGGCACTGCCTCATGGAGGGCAAAGCGCCGCTTCACCCTCTAAAGCGTAGGTGTGGCCGCACCGGCGCGGCATGCGCGTCGACGCAAATTTGTTTCGCCAACTCGTTCTGCATCCGCTCCCTCGCGGAGAGGTGCTTCGCCGGAGGAAGGCGCGCGACCCGTCCGCGGGACGTGGTGCCGTGCCGGTACCCCTGAAGGCGCCGCGTGGAGGCTGCATATCCCTGGGGAGCAGGGGGACGGCGTGGTGTGCGCCCAGCCTTCTCGGAGCTGGCCCGGATTCGCGCCGCGGTGGAGGTGAAGCGAACCCGTTTCGCACAGGCCAGATGCAACCGTTTGTCGACAAACCCGCTCGAAACGGGGGTAATGTGCCCGTGCACGATTAAGTCGGCCTCTGCTTCCTCAAAATCGCCCTTTCTTTGGCGAGACGGACCTTCCAGCGAGAGAGCAGTACCCGATGGATGCCTTTGCTCGCGGCGAAGTCCGTCGTGTTGAGCTTGCTGTT
>JBGART010000091.1:0-22259 GCA_044230055.1 Myxococcaceae bacterium
CATCTGCTAGCGATTGCTGGAGGTTTGGCCGGTTCCTCCGGTTGAACTCAATGCGTGGTCGACCGGTCGACCACTTTGAGACCTCATCGCGCCGGGACGGGCGGCGGCCCTGGCCCGCCACACCCGTCGCACTTAGGACGCCTCGCAACGGCGCACTGAACCGACGATTCTCCAGGCGTACAGCGGGTGGAGGCCCTGCGTCGGAAGAGGGGGGCAGTTTTGCTGTCGCTCCACACCGCTGTTGAGTGAGGCGGCCCGCGCCGGCGCCTCAGTCGTTCTCGCCCCGGCCGGGGACAGCTCGGGGCTCAAACGAAGGCGGGGCCTGCACCTCGGGGAGCGCAGCCTGGGTGAGGAAGCAGCAGCAGGCCTTGCCGCAGCGGTCGCACTGCCGGCGGGCGCCCGCCGGCAGCCGCCCAGGACTATCCCGCCTGCCTTGACCACCCTCAGGGATTGCTGCCCCGGCGCGAGCAGCGCATCCGTCTCCGCGCCGACGCACGGACAGCTCAGTCTAAAGACCTGCACCCCGCTCAATTGCTCCGCACCGGCACGGCGGTCGCTGGCGGCGTTCCCCGCGGGCAATCGCACCGGCTTCGTTCGGGGCAACCGCATCTCCCCCCATCAGAACTCCTCGCGCTCGCCCGAGGCGGAAGTGACTCCACCTGCTCCGCGAACGAGGACGCGATGGCGGTGGTCAAAGTGCAGCAGCGGAAGCACTACCGCACCAGGTTGAGCACGGCCTTCGCCGCGGCAGAGACGAGCCGGTCCACGCTGCGTGGCGGCGCGCGCCCGGCGGCCAGCGCGGGCCTCGCCGCGGCGTAGGGGAGCTGGACGAGGGCGAAGAGGTGCCGTTCACGCGCCTCGCGGCTCCGCTCCTTCCGGCGGCGGGCAAAGCGCTGCAGCGCCAACTGGACCTCCAGTGATTGTCGGGCCAGCTCCCGCTGGACCTCTGGGGACGGCGCGCCATCCAGGAGGTCCTCGCGCCGGTGGAGCAGGAGCGCGCGGGCCTCCACCAGATGATCGCGGCACCAGGCGACCACCCAGAGCGCCGCGGCGACGGCCTGCGCGTCGCTGGTAGCGAGCTCCAGCTGCTCCACCCAGGCGGACTGGAACCGGCCCACCGTTCGCAGCCAGAGGGCGACGAGCAGAGAATCCCTCGTCGGAAAGCGGTGATAGAGCGAACCGCTGGGCGCTCCGAGCCGGCGCGCCACCTCCGCAGCGCTCACCGCCCGGGCGCCCCCCTCATCCAGCAGCTCGAGCGCCACATCCAGGAGGGTGTCCGCGGGGTACTTGGCTGGCCTTCCCATGGGTGGCGCGATTATAGAGAGATATCTCTAAAACATGAAAGGCGTGGGGCGATGCAAGTGCGCAATATTCATGAGCGGGTGTTCCAGGTGCGCAAGGCGCAGGTGGAGGCGCTGCTGGATTCACTGTCCAGCAGCGACGACCGGCTCTGGCCCAGAGACCGTTGGCCGAGGATGGCCTTTGACCGGCCGCTGACAGCGGGGGCGGTCGGAGGGCATGGCCCGGTCCGCTATTCGGTCCAGAGCTACCAGCCGGGGCGGGAGGTGGTGTTTGGGTTCAGCCGCCCTCGCGGAGTGTTTGGGACCCACCGCTATGTCGTCGACGAGGTGCCGGAAGGTGTTCGGCTCCGGCACCTGGTGGAGATTGAGGCGCGGGGGCTCGGACGCCTCTCCTGGCCGCTGGTCTTCGGACCTCTGCACGACGCGTGTCTCGAGGACTCGCTCGATGCGGCCGAGCGGGAGCTGACGGGCACCGTGCGGCGCCCGGCGCGCTGGAGCCGCTGGGTCCGGGCGCTGCGCTGGGTGTTCACCCGGCTGCCGTCGCTGCAACGCGCTCCAGACCCCGCCAGGGCGCTCTAGCGCGGCAGGTAGCCCTCGTCGCGCATGAGCCAGAACATCGGCCACGGCAGCACCGACGTCGTGGTGACGAAGTCGCCGTGCGCGAAGCTGTAGTACAGCCGCAGGGGGCGCGCGGTCGGCGTGGGGAGGCTGGGCGAAGGCGGGTAGATGAAACCCTCCACGCGCTGCTGCACGTAGTCGGTGCTCGTCCCGTAGAGGTCATCCGGCTTGGCGGTGGTGGTCAGGTAGTCGTTGCGGCTGGGGCTGAAGTACCGGGTGAGCTCCAGTACGCCGGCGGGGCGCGCGCTGGAGGGCAGGGTGGGGTTGAAGACCGCGCCTTCGAACACGGCGTGGGTGTAGCCCGGCGCCGGGGAGGTGCCATCCGCCCGCACCGGCGCGTACAGGCCTTCGGAGCTGGTGAGCGACTCGTTGGTGCTCCCGTGCACCCAGCGGTAGAGGCCCGCGTCCATGAAGGCCGAGTCGTTGAAGGTGAACGCGCCCGCGGCTTCCAGGTCCCTCAGCATGGAGAGGACGTCGCCTTTGCCGTAGTCCTCGCAGAACAGGGCGCGCGGGTCCTTCTTGATGTCCACCGTGCGGGGGTCTGGCAGCGTCCCGGGGCAGTGTCCGCCCAGCGGGAGCGTGGACCAGCGCAGCTTGGAGAGGCAGACCACCGGACCCTTGGCGGCCCAGGCGGCCTCCAGCACCATCCCCGTCGCCGTGGAGGAGGGGGGCACGAAGCCGCTCACGCCCTCCACGCCCGGCAGGTCGTAGTGGTCAATGGGCGTGCCGTCGACGGTGTGAGACTCCCCCGTGCCGCAGTAATCCGCCCGCGCCATCCGGGTGCAGGCCTGGTGGTAGTCGGCCATCGCGGGCTCCCAGAGCGGATACCCCCAGTCAATGCACTTGAGCACCACGCCGTCCGGGCAGGCGAAGCTGAACTCGCCGCTGGCGCCCCTGAAGTCGCCTGCCGCGGTCCAGGCGCCCGGCACGGGGGTGGCGAGCTCGCCGCCGGAGCACAGCGGCCGGTCGCCGGCGCCGCGGCCGGAGACGTAGACCTCGTAGCCGTAGCGGTCCAGCGTGCCGGCCACCGGCGTGACGCTGTTGATTTTGAAGCGGAGGAGCGCTCCGGTCAGCGTGTCCTGCCCGGCGAACGTCGCCCCGGCGAGGTCCCTGCCCCAAAGCGTCGCGCCGCCCGACTTCGCCTTGATGTGCCCGTAGGTGATCCGCACGGTCTCCAGGGGCCGGCCGCTCCCGTCGTACGCGCGCAGCGCGGGGGCGGTGAACGGGGCGGGGAGCACGACGAAGGTGTTCTCCGCCTCGCCGCCCAGGAGCCGCGTGCCCTGGTGTTCGCGCTGCTCCTGGTGCACCTGCGACAGCGAGAGGTCCGGGACGTCCGCGGCCGGGCCGCAGGCCCATGCGAACAGCGGCAGCGCCGCGAGGGCGAATGAGGTGCGGGTGGCCATGGCGTGAAGCTCCTTCAGGGACTGCGTGTGTACACTGTCGAGGGGTCCGGCGTCGCACAGACCCGAAGTCCAATCACCAAATCGCGCATCGACGCTTCTCCCAGCTCGCGGTTGTGGCTGCGGCTGGTGACCCGCCCCTCGTACCAACCCCCGCCACGGAAGCTGACCTCGCCCGGCGCGCTGACCGACTGGGTCCACTCCCATACATTGCCGGCGAGGTCCGCCACGCCGAAGGGGCTGTCTCCCGAGGGGTGCGAGCCCACCTCGTCTGGCCCGAAGCCACCGGGCTTCCGGCCGTAGGTGGCGTCGTGGTTGGCGTCCGCGGGGCCCAGGACGTTACCCGTGGGATAGACGCGCCCGTCCGCGCCGCGCGCCGCGCGCTCCCACTCGTGCTCTGTGCACAGCCGCGCGCCGCGCAGCCGGCCGGTGGAGGAGAGCCAGGATAGATATTCCTGCGCGTCCTGCCAGGTGATGCCGGAGACCGGGAACCGGCGCCAGTCCTGCTCCGCGCGCTCGGTCCGGTCGGCGTAGCGGAGGCTCTCTCCGTCCAGCGCGGTGTAGCGCGCGCTGGTGGGCGCGAAGGTGAACCGCCAGCGCCCGCGCTCCTGCGCGAGCGAGAGCGAGCCGTGCGTCTCCGACACGCGCGGCGCGCGCAGGAGCCGCTCGGCTGGCGACAGCGCGTCGAGGAACGCGAGCCAGTCTCCGAAGGTCACCTCCGTGCGCGAGATGAGGTACGCGCCCGTCGACACCGCGTGCTCCGGCTGGGCGACCTGGAGCGTGCGGCGCAGCTCCTCGTCCTCCCGGCTGCCGAAGGTGAACCTGCCGGAGGGGATGAACACGTAGCCGTCGGGGACAGCCTGTGGGACCGGCACCTCCGCGGCCAACGCCTCCCCGCGAAGCAACTGCACCGGGTAGCGCACCGGCGTCCGGCCCTCGACGTGCAGCTGGAGCCGGTAGGAGCCGGGCGGGAGGCTGGCGGTCAGCGGCGTCTTGCCCAGCGGCTGCGCTTCCTGCAGCGCCAGGTGGCCGTCGGCGGTGGGTGCGTAGCGCTGCGCCGTCACCGTCGCGCCCGGAGGAGACGAGGCGAGCCGCAGCGTGGCGGGGGCGGTCCACCGCTGCCTCCAGGCCCCGGTATCGTCCAGCCCTTCGAGCCGGGAGAGGCGCTCATCCCGAGCCTCCAGCCGGTGGCTCTGCTCCGCCTGCGCCGCACGCTCGAAGAGCAGCGCCGCCAGCCGCTCCCGCACATCCTGGCGCGAGGGGTCCCTCGCCAGCGCGCGGTCCAGCACCGCCGACAGCTCTGCCCCCGCGCCGTCGACTTCGCGCGCCGCAGCCACCGCCTTCGCCCAGAGCGCTTCGCCGCCCGGGATGTCCTGCGCGTCGAAGCGGGCGAAGGCCTGGGTCCGCAGCGCTTGTGCGCCTTGCGCGCGTTCCGCCTGGGCGTTCGCACGCCGCTGCGCGTCCGCCAGCAGGGCGTTCACCTGGGAGGTCTGCTCGCGCCCGGCCTGCCACCGCACGCCGCCGTACACAGTCAGCACGAGCGCCGGGAGGGCCACCGCCGCGGCCCGTCGCGCCCAGCGCAGACGCCGCGCCAACCGGCGCGACCGGGAGAGGAACGCCGCGTCGGCCTCTCCCAGCTGGGCGGGCGTGAAGCCCGGGAGCGCCAGCACCTCGCTCAGCTGCCGTTCGCCCCAGAGTGCGCCGTCGCTCTGCCCCAGCCGCTCCCACTCCGCGGACGCGTGGGCAAGCCGCTCCTTCGCGGCGGTGGCGCCCTGGTCGGAGAGCTCCCACTCTCGCAGCCGGCCCCAGCTCTCCAGCAGCACCTCGTGGGAGACTTCGTAGGTGGGCGCGCCCGCTTCGTCTTCGCGGCAGACCAGCAGGCGTGCGCGCACCAGCGCGAGGAGGGCTTCCCGCCGCTCGCCTCCGGTGGCCTGAAGCTGCGCCTCCGTTCGAAGGCTGCGCGTCCGCCCCTGGGCGCAGAGCGCGAGGAAGAGCTCCCGCACAGCCTGGCGTCCAGGCGCAGGCAACGCGTCCACCACCGCGTCTGCGTGGCGGGCCAGCGCGCCGCCCACCCCGCCGATGGCGGCCAGCGCCTGCGCGCTGATGCGGCGCGCGCCCTCGTCCCGCAGGTCCCAGAGCGCGGCCAGGGCGAACTGCATCAGCGGCAGCGCGCCCGGTGAGGCGGTGGCCACGTCCACCAGCGCGTCCACCATCGCCTGCGACTCGAAGGCGTAGCCCTTCTCCCGGGCCGGTCCCTCCACGCCCTCGCGCAGCTCCTGCCGGCTCAGCGGGCGCAGGAGGAACAGCCAGCGCGGCAGGGCTTCGCCCAGCTCTGGCAGCGCGCTGGCGCGGGTGACGAAGTCTCCGCGCAGGGTGGTGAGCACGCGCACGCCGCCCCGCAGCGCCGGGAGCTGCGCCAGCGCCCGCGCAGTCAGCGCCTGCTCCTCGCCGTCGGCCAGGGTGAGCAGCTCCTCCAGTTGGTCCACGAAGACCACCACCCCCGCCGCGCCCGCGTGCCGCGCGTGGAGCAGCCGGGCCAGCCCCTCCGGCTCTGCGCGCAGCACGTCGGCCACCGCGCCCTCCGGCAGGTCCAGCCCGCGGGCCAGCGCGGAGGTCAACGCGCGCAGCGGGCGCGGGCCCGGGGTGAGGCTGACCGTGCGCCACGCGCGGCCCTCGCCCAGCGCGCCTTCTTCGATGGCGGGCAGGACCTCCGCCAGGCAGAGCGACGACTTGCCGGTCCCGGAGTCCCCCGCCACCACCACGCCGGCCTGGCCGCGCAACAGCTCCAGCACCGCCTGCGCCTGCGCGGCGCGGCCGAAGAAGACGTCGCGGTGGCCAGCGTCGAACGCGGCCAGCCCGCGGTAGGGGTTGCCCTCCGGCGCGCGCCGCGGCCGCGCGGAGGAGACCTCCAGCAGCGCAAAGGCCAGCGCGTCCGCAGTGGGGAAGCGGTCCTGCGGCTTGGCTGCCAGGCAGCGGTCCACCACCTCGCCGAAGCGGCGTCCTTGTGGCGGCAGCCGGGTGGCCAGCGGCGGCTGTTCACCGCGCCAGCAGGCCTCTCGAATCTCCTCCAGCGAGCCGCGGGCGTGCGGCGGCGCGCCGGTGCACAGGCCATACAGGAGCGCGCCGAGCGCGAAGAGGTCCGTCTGCACGGTGGCGGGCGCGCCGCGCCACAGCTCCGGCGCGAGGTAGAGCGGAGTGCCCAGAAGCGTCCCCGGGTGGGTGAGGGCGCCGTCCTTCGCGCCGCCTCCAGGCGAGTAAGAAAGGGTGGCGCCCAGCTTGGCCAGCAGCGCCTCCGCGCTCACCGTTCCCGCCCGCGGCGCGGCCGGCTCAGCGGGCGCGGTCGCCGGCGCGGGCTCCGGCTCATCCAGCAGCTTGGCCAGCCCGAAGTCGGAGAGCTTGGCGTCGCCGCGCTCGGTGAGCAGGACGTTGGCGGGTTTCACATCCCGGTGGAGCACGCCGGCCCGGTGGGCCGCCGCCAGCGCCTGCGCGAGTTGCAGTCCCAGCGCCAGCGCGCGCGGCCAGGGCAGCGGCTCCCGCTGACGGTCCAGGCTCTTGCCGGGGACCAGCTCGGAGACGAGGAACGGACAGCCTCCCACCTCGCCCACCCGGTGGACGGTGACGATGTTCGGGTGGGAGAGCCGGGCGATGGCGCGCGCCTCGGTGAGGAAGCGGCGGCGCGCGGTGGCGTCCGGCTCTACCGAGGCGATGAACTTGATGGCCACCGGCCGGTCCAGCACCGTGTCGTGCGCGAGGAAGACCTCGCCCATCGCCCCGCGCGCCAGCGGACGCACCAGGCGGTAGCCATCGAAGAGCTCAGGGGGCACGAACACCGGGAGGCCTCGCTGGGCGCTCCCATACCACGCGGCCCCGTCCAGGGCTCCGGGAGCGGGGCCGTGGGCCCGACCCTGGACGGTGGCCGCGCTCACGGGGACGTGACGACGACGTCCACACGCGTGCTGCCGCGCGCCCCCGTGGCGAGGTCCGTCGCTTCGAACGTCAGCTCCATGCGCTGGCCGGCCTTGCCCGCAAGCGCGCTGTCATACCCGGGAACTTTCTCCGGGATGAGCTCTGACGCCTCCTTGTCCGTCGCCGGGAGCACCTGCACGCCTTCGGCGAGCTTCACCTCTGCGCCGTCGCCCCACCAGAGGAAGACGCCCTGCTCCGGCGGCAGCGAGTGGCCGCCCGCGCGGACATCCACCGGCGGCGGCGTCCGGAACGCCCACTCCGGATTGACCACCAGCTCTTCCGGGTCCGGCAAGAGGCGCACCCTGCAGCTGTCGTAGGGGCAGACCTCGGGCAGCTCGAAGCGGGTGACGCCCCACTGGCTTCCGGTGAGCGGCTCCGTGGCGCAGCCAACGAACACCCAGCGCACGTTGTCGTAGCCGCGGGTCCCGCTGTGCTTCGCGCACTCCTGGGCGTAGCTCTGCGGCTCGGTCTTCGGGAGGTAGCGGAACCCAGTCGTGGTGGCGGGCTGGGGCTGCATCCCCGCCAGGGTGAACTGCGGCGAAGTCAGCATCGCGGCGCACGCCTGGCGCAGCGCGGGCTCGAGGTCCGCGGTGGCCGGCGCGCTCAGGGCGCCCAGCAGCGCCGTCAGCTCCGCCTCTTCCGCGGCGCTCCCAATCGCGGGGTCTGACAGGAGCCGGTCCTTGAGCGCCAGCACCGCGTCCTTGCGGGTGCGCCCCTGCGCCGCGGCGGCCTCCGTCAGCCGGTGCACGTAGTCGTCGCCGCCGGTGGCGTTGCAGGAGCCGAGCAGGTCTTCCCACACCAGCAGGCCCTGGAGGCTGAAGCTGGTGGAGCCGGGGCGCGTGCTGTCCAGCCGGACGCCCAGGGCGTTGTAAGGTCCCTCCAGGGTGGTGCTCGGGAAGAACGGCCGGCTGGGCTGAAGCAGCGCCCTGGAGGCCGACTGCAGCAGCGTGTCGGGAGCAAACCGAGTGACGTGGTCCCCCGGCGAGTTGCTGTAGAGGGGCCGGTTGGCCGGGACGCTCGGGTCGACGGCGGCCTCGGACAGGTGGTGGCCGCGCAGGTCCTGCTGGGTCCACGGCGAGCCCGCCATCGGCAAGCGGTACGCCTCGTCCGCGCTGTCGCTGTAGTTCTTCGCGGCGAAGAGCGACGACGACAGCAGGCGCTTGATGACGCGTTTGACGGACCAGTGGTGCGGGACGAACTCTTCATCCAGCAGGCTCTGCAGGAGGAGCAGGTGAAGCCGCATGGCGGGTGGCCCTTTGAAGGGAGGCGGTCAGAAGCCGAGGATGCGTTCGAAGCGATGGGTGAGTGAGGCCGCGCCCCACCAGTGCGGTGAGTCGACGAAGTCGCCGTCGACGAACGCGCCGTCCGCGGTGGGGTGGATGTCAGCCGCGTAGAGGAGGGCGGCGCGCAGCTCCGTGGGAGAGACGTAGCCGACGTCCGTGCCGGTGGTCCACGCCTGACCCGGAGGCGGCTCGCCCGGAGCGGTTCGTCCGGAGATGCGGCCGAGGACGGAGCGCCCCCGCAGCGGCCCGCCCAGCAGGACGCTCGCGTAGCCCTCCGGCAGGTGGTCTCGCCCGGTGGAGGCGCCGACGAGCGTGCGGCCGAACTCGGTGGTGAGAAGCACCAGCGTGTCGGACAGGTCAATCGTCCCCGCGGCATCTGCTGGCACAGCAGGTCCAGCACCGGGCGGAAGTTCACCGCCAGGCCCTCTCCCAGGTAAGGCCCTTCGTGGCCGTCATAGGCAAAGAGGCCGGGCTCACCGAGGACGCCACCGTCCACCACCCCCGCGTACATCGCCGGGGCGGCGCCGGTGCCGGGCTTGAGCACGTGCGCGGCGAGCCGCAGCGCCTGCGCGGTGGGATGGACCCGGCTGCTCGCCGTCAGGTTGCAGACGGCCGCGGTGGCGGGGCTCGCGTAGGTGCTCAGGTGGCCATGGAGGGTGGGCGCCTGGCGGAAGCGGGCAAAGACCGAGGCGAAGTCGTCGTAGCCGCGGGAGCGCAGCCGCGGCGCGGAGGTGCGGGAGAGCCAGCCCTCGTACTGGCCGCGGTAGACGTCCGCCAGCGCGTCGGGGTCCCGCCGGCCGGTGCGCTGGAAGAGCCCGATGGTGGAGGAGAGCCCCTCGCCCACCTGGAGCACCAGGGGCTGGCTCGCCATCCCATGCCCCCCGACCGCGCCGGCGGCGGGGAAGCTGTCCGGGCTGTGGTAGCGCCCGAGGAAGACGTAGGCGCCCGGCAGCGCGGAGGGGCTGGTGGCGTTGATTCGCCGTTGCACGGGCGCGCCCATCCCCGCCAGGCGCGGGTTGCCCAGCCGCAGGCCGCTCATGGCGAAGGGCACCGCCGCTTCGTGCGGCAGCAGGTCATGCCGGTGGACCACCAGCCGCATCCGGTCCACCACCTTCTCGGTGGTGCCCGGGATGGTGGTGTCGAAGAGGGGCTGGGTAATCCGGCCGAACTCCACGTCGCCGGTGAACGGAAGGGTGGGGGTGGCGCCGTCGGTGGAACAGACGCGCCGTGCGGCCAGCTCCGTGTCCATCCGGGAGAAGCCGGCCTCGGCGGTCCCGGCCGGCCGGTCGAAGGTCTCCCACTGCGAGAGCCCGCCGTGGAAGAAAATCTCCAGCACCTTGAAGCCGGGGTACGGCCGCCCGGCCCCCGCGGCCGGCATCCACGCGGGCAGCGTCCCCGGCAGCGCGCCCCACGTCGTGCTCTGCGCCCGCGCCCACCTCGGCGCGACGAGGCTGCCCACTCCCAGCGCCGCGCCTGCAGACAGCAGCGCGCGACGGTTCATCCCCGCGTTCGACATGCGTTCCTCCTCCGAAGCCGGCGCGGGGCCACTGCAACCGGTGTGCGCAACCCGCTCCTCTCTGAGGGAACGAGGGCGTGTTGCTTGCGGGGCCACAGAGACCCGCCCGGTCCGTGAAATCTGTTGCCTCCCGCACCACAGTCCCGTGGGGCGTTTCACTTCTGAATTGTCGACATTTCACCGCTGCAAATGCCCAGCAACGTCGCGGCCGGTGTGTGCGTAAGCGCCCAACACGCGGAGCGAATGTCAGATCTGGCCCTCAGCTATCGCATCTTGCGGAGCGCGATTGGGCCGTGAGCTAGTTGTCACTTCACCAGGAGACAACATCGTGTTTGCAATTCACCGTTCCCGTCGTTGGTTTGGCGCAGTCGCTTCCGCGGCCTTCCTCGCCGCCTGCGGTCCGAAGGCAATCGACCCGGGCCCGTCCACGCCCGAAACCCCCATCGTCATCGGCACCACCGCCGCCCTCACCGACTTAGACCCCGCGCTCGCGGGTGACGTGCTCACGCTGGAGATCATCAAGAACACCACCGCGCCGCTGCTCGACTTCAAGCTGGGGGAGAGCGTCCTGACGCCGGTGCTCGCGGAGGGCGAGCCGGTCATCTCCTCCGACGGCAAGACGTACACGGTCAAAATCAAGACCGGCTCCAAGTTCGCCGACGGCACCGCGGTGGACGCGCAGTCCTTCGTCGCCGCCTTCTCCCGCCTGAAGACGCTGGCCGGGACCCCCTGGCAGATTGTCGCGGGCTCGCTGGCCAACGTGGAGGCGGTGGAGGCCAACACGGTCCGCTACACGCTCACCCAGCCGGTGGCCTTCTTCCGCGCGCTGCTCGCCGTCCCTGCGCTGCTGCCCGTCAACAGCGGGATGTACCCCGCCACCAAGGGCGTCTCCTCGCCGTTCACCACTGCGTCCGCCAGCCCTACCTGGGGCGACACGCACGTCGATGAGACCAAGCTCGACGTCACCCAGTTGCTTGGCAACGGGCCCTACCGCGTCAACGCCATCACCTCCGACGCCACGCTGGGCATCACCGAAATCAAGCTGACCGCGAACCCGGAGTACCTGGGCACCGCGCCGAAGACGAAGGACATCACCATCAAGAAGCTGCCGGACTCGGCGGGCCTGCTTGCCGCGCTGCAGAGCGGCGACGTGGACGTCGCCTGGCGCGAGCTTGACCCGGCCATGTACGCCACCATCGGCGCTGACTCCGCGTTCAAGCTGCACGAGGTGAGCTTCGTCCGGATGATGAACCTGCGCACCAACGCCGCGCCGTTCAACGTGCAGGGCGTCCGCCAGGCCATCGCCGCCGCCGTCGACCGTTCGGCCATCGTCCGCAACGCGATGGGCGGCCACGCGCGCGCCCTCTTCAGCCCGGTCCCCGCGGGCATGTGGAGCCACACCGACGTCTTCAAGGACGAGTACGGCGAGCGCAACCTGGACCGTGCGAAGACCCTCCTCACAAACGCGGGCTACAGCACCTCCAGCAAGCTCGCCTTCGACCTCTGGTTCTGCTCCACCCGCTACGGCGAGGCGGAAATCACCATGGCCCAGGCACTCAAGACGGCCATCGAAGAGACCGGCATGGTCACCGTCACGCTGAAGGACAACGCGAACTGGACCACCTTCCGCAGCGAGACGCGGGCCGGGCAGTACGCCGCGGCGCTGCGCGCCTGGTTCCCGGACTTCATCGACCCGGACAACTACCTCTCGCCGTTCGTGAGTGCCAACGCCGGCACCGGCCAGGGCATCTTCTACGTGAACTCGCAGATGGACACGCTGCTCTCCTCCGCGCTCGCCGAGGTGGACTACAGCCAGCGCACCGCGCGCTATCAGCAGATTCAGCAGCTGTGGGCCACCGACGTGCCCAGCATCCCGCTCATCCAGCGCTTCTCCTACCTCGCCGCCAAGAGCAGCATCTCCCTGAGCCCGCCCCGTCAGGACAGCCTCCTGCTCTACGACCAGCTGGTCCGCCAGTAGCCGGTCCCATCCCGCCTCCTTCGAGGAGCGTCGACCGTGGTGCGAACGCATGGCGTCCTGCTCGCCCTCTTCTGCGCGGGGGTGGGCCTGTCTACCCCCGCGTTTTCGGCGGCCCGCGAGGTTGCCGAGAGCGACCTGCAGGCGCTCAGTGCGATGAGCCTGGAGGAGATTCTCAACGTCGTCATCATCAGCGCGGTCAAGAAGGAACAGCGGGTGGAGGACGCGCCCTCGGTGGTCTCCGTCATCACCGAGTCGCAGCTTCGCGCGTTCGCCTTCCGCACGGTGGCCGACGCGCTCCGGCAGGTGCCGGGGCTCTACGTCCGGGATGACCTGCTTCATCCGAACGTCTCCATGCGCGGCATTGACGCCGGCCTCCGGGCCTGGAGCCGCAACATCAAAGTCATGATTGACGGCCGGCCCGTCTCCTACCGGAGCGACAACTCCAACTGGCTGGGCCCGGAGCTCATCCCCATCAGCGCCATCTCCCGGATTGAAGTCATCCGCGGTCCGGCCTCCGCGCTCTACGGCGCCAACGCGTTCCTCGGCGTCGTCAACATCATCACCAAGGCGGTGGACCGGTCCCGCAGCCTGAGCCTGGGCGCCGAGGGCGGCTTCATGCAGCGCCCCTGCGAGAACGCCGCCGCCTGCGACGCCAACCCCTCCGGCCCGCGCCTGCTGGGCGGCGTGGACGTCACCGGCGCGCGCCCGTTCACCGTCGGCAACACCCAAATCGATGTCCTGCTCGCGGCCAAGGCCGCCTACTCGGACCGCTCCGGCCTGCTCCTGCCGGAGAGCTCGCCCCACTTCGCCCAGTCCGGGCCGCGTTATTCCGGCACCCTCTCCCAGCTGGCCTCCTCGGACGACCAGGACCGCGCCTACAGCGTGTTCGGCTACGCGCAGGCCACCCACCCCTCGTTCGGCACCTTCCGGCTGGACGGCAACTTCGGCCTCTTCAACCGCGCCGGCGAGTTCACCGACTGGAGCGTCCTCACGCACGAGAACCGCGTGTCGATGGGGAACTGGCAGCTGGCCGCCAGCTACAAGAACCAGGTCACCGAATGGATGCAGCTGACCGCCGCGCTCTCGCTCTCCGGCGGCGGGACCAACGGGGACAACCATCTGCAAATCGCCCGCGACAACAGCTTCTGGGTCCGCAAGGACGGCGGCTTCCTGGGGTACGACGCCAGCGTCGAGAGCTACTTCCAGCTGGCGGAGACGCTCTCCTTGCGGGTGGCCGCCAACCTCACGGTGGATGAGCACCGCCTGCCCAACATCTACAGCGTGCGGACGGACGAGGACACCGGGCAGGAGCTGGCGCTGCCCTCCTACCAGCTGCCGCGCAAGCAGTTCCTCGAGGGAGGCGGCTTCGCGCAGGTGATGTGGTCCCCGCTGGAGTCCTTGAGCGCGCTGGCCGGCCTGGGCTTCGAACGCCACAGCGTCTACGGCAACGAGTGCGACCTCTCCGCCTGCCCCGGCCTGAACCCGCGCCTGGGCCTGGTCTACTCCTTCGTGAAGACCGCGGACCACTCGCTCTACGCCAAGGCGATGTACGGCAGCTCGTTTAAGGCTCCCGCCGCGGAGCTGCTCTACGGCACGCCGTACGTCATCTCCGGCATCGTCGGGAACGAACAGCTCAAGTCAGAGACCGCGCGCTCCTACGAGCTGGCGTTGGGCGGCAACCTCTTCCGCACCGTGAACGTGCTGGTGAACGGTTTCTACACGGACCTCCGCAACAAGGTGGAGTACGTGCAGGCGGCCAACTTCACCCGCGCGAAGAACTCTTCGGACGTCGCCTCAGCGGGCGTGGAGGGCAGCGTCCAGGTGGGCGTGGGCGCCTTCACCGGGTACCTGAACCTCTCGTGGCAGCGGTCGTTCATGCAGCGCTGCCTGCTGGACGACGAGAGCCTCTGCCAGCAGCTGGGCGAATTCAGCTACCTGTTCCCCGAGGTGCTGGCCAGCGCCGGCGCCGTGTACCGGCTGGAGCGGCTGCGCACCACCGCTTCGCTCTCCGGCACGCTGGTGGGGGAGCGCTGGGCGTCGCTCTCCAACCGCCAGCAGCGGGTGCCCAGCGAGTCCGGTGCGGGCTACGACTTCAAGGCCTACCGCCTGCCGGCGTACCTGCTGCTGGACGCGTCCGTCTCCAGCCGCCTGCTGGAGTGGGGCGAGGGCGGCGGGCTGAGCGTGACGCTCACCGCGAAGAACCTGCTCAACCAAGCCACGGTGGAGCCCGGCTTCTCGGGGATAGACATCCCGGGGCTGGGCCGCACCGTCCTCCTGTCGCTGTCCGTGGAGAGGTAGCCCGTGTCCCTCCGTCTACCCCTGCTCGCCAGCGCGGCCCTGCTGTTTGCCTGCGGTGCGCCCGTTCAGCCGGGCTTTGACCCCAATGCGGTGAGTATCCTCACCTGCACCTCGAGGACCGGCGCCTTGAGCCACCTGGGCCCGTCCGTGGAGAAGGGCTTCACGTTGGCCCTTGACGACATCAATGCGGGCGGAGGGGTGCTGGGCAAGCCGCTGCAACTGGTGCGAGCGGATGACCACAGCGAGGTGAAGGCCGGGCTGGTGGAGGCGGAGTTCTATTACGCCCGCTACAAGCAGAACACCGTCGGCATTGTCGGCAGCCTGCTGGACTCGGTGACGCGAAAGCTGCTCTCGGACCTGGCCAACGCGGACCTCGTCTACGGGAACAAGATTCCCATCCTCTCTCCCGCCTCCGCCTCTCCGGACTTCAGCGAGTCGCTGGACGCCAGCGGCCTGTTCTTCCGCACGGTGATGTCCGCCAACTTCGAAGGGGAAGCGCTGGCGCGCAAGGCGGAGAGGTTGGGCTATCGCAAGGGCTTCGTCATCGCCATCGACGACACGCTCGGCCAGCGGATGGCGGAGACCTTTCGCCGGACGTTCACCCTGTTCGGCGCGGACCACTCGCTGGAGGTCGTCACCTACTCGGGCGCGAAGCGGGCGGAGATTCTGGCGGCGTTCAACCGGCTCTCCGGCACGCAGCCGGACTTTCTGCTGCTCATCGCCTACGGCGAGGACGGGCAGATTGCCTTGAGCGAGTGGGCCGCGCGCTTCCCGGGGGTTCCTCTGCTCCTGACCAGCGCGCTCGCCAGCAACCCGCTGCTGGCGGGCTTGGACCAACGCACGCTCTCCTCGCTGGAGCGCGGGCAGGTGAACGGCACGGTGCCCAGCAATGACCCTCAGAGCCCCGGGTTTGACACGTTCAACCGCGCGTTCTGCACGCGTGAGCCCGACGAGTGCCGTTGTCCGCCGGAGCTGCCCGGATGCGATGTGGTGTCAGAGGGCCGCGCCGGGAGCTACGTCGCCAACGCGTACGACGCGGTGTATTTGCTGGCGCTGGCCGTCGAGCGCGCCGGCCGAGCGAACCCCGCTGCGACGACTCGCGGGCCGACGTGGGATGTGCAGGCGATTGGTAATCAGATTCTGCGCAGCGCCAACGGGCAGGGGACTTCGGTGACGCTGCTGCCGAATGATTGGGCGTCTGCGCTGGCGGCGTTCAATGCCGGGCAGGAGGTGGACTACCAGGGCGCCAGCGCGAAGGACCTGGAGCTGGATGCCAATGGGGACGTCCGGTCCGGCTACTACACGCTCTGGACGGTCCGGGCGAACAGCGTGGTGTTCACCAACAGCGAGGGGCAGAGCGAGGCGGTGGATATTTCGTTCTAGCGCCGGCTCGAGTGGTTTCGGGTTCCGGGTTCCGGGGTTCCGGGTTCCGGGGTTCCGGGTTCCGGGTTCCGGGGTTCGGGTTCCGGGGTTGGGGGTTCGGGGTTCCGGGTTCGGTGTTGGCTTCTCGGGTAGGGTCCTCGGTTTTCGTGGCCGCGTTCGCGTTCGCGTTCGCGTTCGGGCCGGGGCAGGGGCAGGGGCAGGGGCAGGGCGTAGCGGACGCGAGCTGCGGCAGCGTCCGTCGTGGCGATCGGACCGATTCGGTCCCTGCCCGCACCCTTTCCCGGGCCCCTACCCGAACGCGAACGCGAACGCGAACGCGGCCACGAAAACCGAGAACCCTACCCGCAAGCCGAGCCCCGCAACCCCGAGCCCCGCAACCCGACTATTGCAGCGACGGACCGGGCAGACGGGGCGAAAAAACTCCCCGTCCACCATCCCGGAAAACCGCTACCGCCGCTTCCGCCGGGCCATCCCAACCAACAACCCGAGCAGCGCAAACGGAGCAAGCGAAAGCCCCCCCACCTGCCCGCAGCCGCAGCCCTTGGGCGTGGTCGCGGGAGGTTCCCCACCGCCACCGCCACCGCCGCTGATGGAGCTAACGCTGATCCGAACCGTGGCCGGAGCGCTGGTGAGCTTCCCATCGTTCGCCGTGAGCGAGAACGTCAGCAACGTGGTGCTGGTCACCTCCGGAGCCGTGAACGTGGGCGAAGCCGCCGTCGCATCATCCAGCGTGACCGTCGGCCCGCCAGTCTGGGTCCAGGCGAAGGTGATGGGGTCATTGTCGGGGTCGGTCCCGGAGCCGGAGAGGGTAACGCTGGCCCCGGTGATGACCGCGCGGTCGCTGCCGGCGTTGGCCACGGGAGGGCGGTTGGTGTCCACCGGAGGCGGAGGCCGCACGGTGACCAGGGTGGTGGCAGGCAGGCTCATCGCCTTGCCATCGCTCACCACCAGCTGGAAGCGCAGCAGCGTCTCCACCGTGGCGTTCGGAGCAGTGAAGGTGCCGTTGGTCAGCACCACCATCTCGCCCTCGGTCTGGGACCAGGCGTAGGTGAGCGTATCCCCGTCCGGGTCGCTGCTCTTCGAACCGTCGAGCGTCACCACCGCGCCCGGCAGCACCACCTGGTCCGCGCCCGCGTTGGCGACCGGGACCTTGTTGGTGCACTTCTGGGGATCCGAGGTGATTTTGGGGAAGGGCAGGTTGTCGATGCCGGTGAACGCGAAGTCGTCCAGCTCCCAGCCCTTCACCTTCCCGCCGCTGTCGGTGGCCAGACGGAAGCGCACCTGCACCGTCTTGCCCGCGTAGTCGTTGCCGAGGCTGACCGTCACCGCGCTGAACGCCGGGAAGCCGGGGCTCTGACCGACATAGGCCGCCTTGCCCGCGAGGGGGTTGTCGCCCGGGGCCAGCACGCCGCCGTAGGACGGCATGGCCTTGTCGCCGATGTCCGTCCAGGTGGCGCCGTTGTCCGAGGAGAGCTCCAGCACCGCGCCGTCGTAGTTGCCGGCGTTGGGCCCGGAGGCGACAGCCTCGAGGTCGAACCGGTGCTTGAAGGTAAAGCTGAAGGCCTTGCTCGAGGAGACCTTGAGGGGTGGGGAGGTGAGGGAGGTATCCCCCGCCACGTCACCCTCCGGTCCGAACCAGACGTTCTGGCCCGGAGACGCGAGCTCGCGCCGCCACGGGAACATCGACGTCGTCGCCGTGCCGCCGGGCGTCCAGGCGGAGGCGGGGGCCTCCACGTCGTCGGTGGTCGCCGCCATCGGCGTGGCGTCCGCGTTCACCAGGAAGGCGGCGGCGCCGGTGCGCATGCCCGGGGTGACCAGGTCAGGGTCTCCGAACGTGACGATGAAGGTGAGCTTCGTCGCCTGGGTGAGGCCCGCAAGGCTCAGCTGGATGGAGCCGGTGGTGCTGGCGCCGGCCGGGCTGGCGGGGAAGGTGATGGCCCCGCCGTTGGCGAACGTCACGCCCGGCGTGGTGGCGGCCACAGAGCCGGTGGTCTTGCTCAGGTTGCCCCAGCCGGTGTTCTTGAGGGTGATTTTCAGGGTGCCGGTTTCGTTGTTGTCCACCACCCCGTCCTTGTCACAGTTGGTGGCGTCCTCGAGCAGCTCAGCCTTCGCCATCGACAGGTCGGAGCCGGTGGAGAAGCTCTCCGTGACCGGGATGTTGTCCGTGGCGGAGCGGTCCGGGCCGATGGCCAGGCTGCCGGCGCCACGCTTGGCGAAGGCTTGCATGAAGAGCTGGGCGTCCACCGGGTCCTTGGCGGTCACCGCCGCGAGGAGCGCGTCGCGCATCTCCAGAATCGTCGGCGCCATCGGCGCCAGCTTGTACATGCCCACCATGTACTTCTTCATCCGCGACTGGGCCTCCTTGAAGGTGAGCCGCGGGCGGGAGCGCAGCAGCGACGCGTAGCACTCCCAGAGCATGGAGGCCCAGACCTCGCCGGTGTTGTGCACCTCCGCGTTGCTCGCGCCGTCCGCGCCGAAGGCCACCGGCATGGTGGTGGGGAGCGGGATGCCATTGGAGATGTGCTTGAACGTCAGCGCGTTCTTGGTCATGTCCGTCGAGTAGGGCGCGCGACGGATGCCGTAGTAGTAGCCGTTGGTGGACCCGCCGACCGAGGTGTAGCCGGACAGGCCGTAGGTGCCGCCGAAGTTGGAGTTTGCGGGGAGCATGGCGTCCTCCTCGCGGACCACCAGCAGCATGGCGTGGGTGTCGCCGAAGCCCTCGCCCATGCCGCGGGCCTGGATGCCGACGAGGCCGGCCGCGTTCCCCACCAGCCGGTTGGAGATGTAGTGACCCCACTCGTGCGCCACGATGGCGTTGTCCAGCGTGCCGTCGAGGTCCACCACCGCCTTGCGGGTCATGGTGAGGGTGACCACCGGCGCGGGCGTGGCCGAGAGCGCGGTCTTCAGCGCGGTGCCGTCCGCCTGCGTCAGGGAGAGGACGGGGATGGTCACCGTCGCCGCCGTGCCGGTCATCCCCGGCGGGACGTCGCCTGCGGCGTTGTTGAAGATGATGATGCCCTTCGCGCCCGCGGCCATCGCGTTGGTGGCCTTCACCGTGAAGGCGCAGGTCCCGCGCTCGACGAGGACGAAGCCCGTGACCGGGGCGATGGCTTCACAGCCGTCGTTCACCGGCGCGGTGCCGTCCACCGCCAGCGTGAGGTTGCCGGTGTCGTTGAAGACGGTCTTGCCGAAGTCCGCGATGCCGGCCAGGTAGTCCTTGGCGACGGCAGCGGGGGCGGTGACCTTGATGCCGCGCTCGGCGTAGCCGGTGAAGAGGAACATCTGCATCACCGGGGGAGAGCCGTCCGCCGGGGTGCTCATGTTGGCGTTGTTGGTGTCGAGGTAGTCCTGCGCCTCGGCGAGGATGGCGTCGTTGCCCATGCCGCCGCGCCCGAAGTTGTTGGTCTGGGCGTTGAGCGCGGTCTCGTCGAAGCCGTCGTCGTAGTACCAGTCGTGGAGGAAGTTGACGTCGTAGAAGAGCTGCGTCGTCGCCGCGAGCGTCTGCACCTGCGTGGCCTGGGGCCCAAGCGTGGGGTTGAATGTGCGGTCGAACACCTTGGCCGCGGTGGTGGAGGGCTGCAGGTCTCCCGCGCTCTGGTGGTTCACCTTGTCGATGTCGGCGAACGCGTTGACGTTGTTGCCCTTGGTCACCGTGGCGGTGGGCAGGAGCCAGGGGTCGTTCTTCGAGAAAGGGAAGCTCTCCAGGTTGACCAGGCTCATCGGCACATAGGGCGGGATGAACGCGTTGAGCGTGCCGGTGGGGTGGGGCGTCCCGGCCGTGCCCTGCGGCCCGTCGTGCGGGAGCTTGGAGGTGGCGTCCGCCCAGACGCGGTAGGAGAACGCGTCGTTCGCGGTCAGCGTGTGGCGGGAGAGGACGCGGCCATCGCGCGCGGAGAGGACGTAGGCGTAGAGCTCGCCGGTGTTGCTGCCCGCCGCGCTGACCTCCAGCTCCACGTGGTAGGCGGGCTCCAGCCCGTCCGGCAGCGCATAGAGGACGCGCCGGGACCGCGCGGGCCGGGAGAGCACGCTGCCGTCGGAGGCGACGAAGCCCTGCGCGCCGTACCACTGCCAGCCGCGCTCCTGCGGGCCGGTCATCCCCAGCGGGTTCGCGCTCAAGCGGGCGCCGGTGAGGTCCAGGAAGGCGGCGCCAATCGCGCTCTGCGGGGAGACCTCGAAGTCCATCGACCCCTTCTGGGAGACAGGGACCGGCGGCAGGTAGCCGCTGAGCGCCACCGCCTCCAGCCGCTGGTTCATCGCCACCCGCAGCGCGTCGCGGTAGACGGGCACGCCCTGCACCACGCGGGAGAACTCGACGATGATGACGCCGTCGCCGAGGTCGTGGATCCGCTCGGTGTGCGCTTCGGCCAGCTCCGCGGGCGCGAAGCGGTAGAGCGCCGCGTAGTCGAACAGGTAGCGGCGCGCGGCCTGCTCCGGCGTCACGCCGAGCGAGCGCAGCGACGGCGCGGAGGCGGTGGCCTGCGGCGCCCAGAAGAAGGTGGGGACGCCGTAGCGGCGCTCCAGGTGACTCACGCGGCCTTCGTTCGCCAGCTGCAGCGCCCGCAGGCTCGAGCGCGTGGAGGGCACCGGGGCGGCGCTGCTCTCGAGGAAGGCGTCGTAGTCGGGGCGCTCGCGGGCGGTGGCGGACGCGGCAAAGCCGGCGGCCAACAGCAGGGTGAGCACCCTACGGCTTGAGGCTGTCTTCATTGTTCTCCAGGGGGTGAGGCAAGGGCGGGCGACTTCGTACTGTCGCCGTGTGCGCGAGGTCAAGCGACCCGCCCCGCGGTCCGTCGCTGTCGCGCGTCTTACGCAGCACGCCACAAATCGCCGTTAGGAAAGCGGCAGCCGTCGCCTGGAAACAGGCGCTTTTCGTCAGTCGCGGAACGCGTGCAGCAGGCGGGTGATGGAGCGAGCGCTGGGGTCCGCCTCGCCGCGGGTCCCCTTGAAGACGACGGCGCTGCGGAGCGCCGCGGAGAGCGCCGCCATCGTCTCCGTGGGGCGCATCCGGAAGGCGGGCGTGTGCTGCAGGAGCGTGAGGGCCGCGCTGGAGCCCCACCGCCGGCGCAGGCTCAGCTTCCGGGCGCCGGGGACGAAGGCGAGATCCAAGACCAGCCGCACCGGCAGGTCGCCCTCGAAGGGCTTCGCGCGCAGCCGCGATGCCCGGACCCGCCGGATCGTGCCGCCGCGCCACGGCAAGGCGAGCGCCCGCGGGTGCGCCCGCACCCGGCCGTTGGACTGAAGCAGCGCGAACCCGTCGGAGCCGTACTGAGCGCCCAGGCTCAGCAGGGCGCGGGTGAGGGTGCTCTTCCCCGCCTGACGGGCCCCGGGCAACAGCACGGCCTGGCCTTCGAACGCAACGCACCCGGCATGCACGAAGATGAGCGGGCTGAAGAGGCTGGCGTACTCCTCTATCTGCCGCTCCAGCTCCCGGCGCGCCTCGCCGCGGTGCTCGCTGGAGAAGCGGATAACCCCTCCGCGCAGCACGTCCCAGGAGCCGCGGGAGGAGAGGGTGATGGGCGAGGTGGCGGACCTCCGGAGGGAGAACGTCTCCGCGGGAGAGGCGGCGCCTTCCTCATGGGTCTGCACCGCGAGCCGGAGGGCGATGGAGGCGAGCACCCGGGAGGGCCCGCTCACTCCGACCGTGGTTCCCCCCAACGTCCAGATGCGGCTGCTCTCGTGATTTACGAGCAATACACGTGAATCTGTTAACACCGTTAAATCAAGTTATTGATAACCAACTGGAGCGTCAAGCAAGAACCGTGGCACCGTTCGGTAACAGGACTGCGCGGCCGGGTTCGGTAACAACCCCCGGCGGATTCGGTAACAAACCGCTCCGCCGGCGGGCGAAGCGGACGAAACATCGAGGCCCATCAGCGAGGCGGTCTGGGTAGGGGGACAACAGGTCCCGGCCTGAGCCGTCTGTGCGTCGGCGCGGACCCGGATGCGCTGCTGCCTCGGAGGCGCTGTCCCAGAGGGTGGTCAAGGCAGGCGGGACAGTCTTGGCCGGCTGCCGGCGGGCGCCCGCCAGCAACGCGACCGCAGCGGCCCGCTCGGGCTCTGCTTCCCACCCGCTCCAGCGCTCCCCGAGGTGAGTCGGAGGTGCTTCGTGGCCCTCCGGCGCTGTCCCCGATGGACCCCAAAGCGAACGAAACAACTCAAACATGAGAAGTGCGACGGGTTGTCGTTAATGGCAACGAGAACCCGTCACACTTCTCTGGCGCGTCGCGCGATGTCGACCCGATTCCGGCGATTGCCGGGGGGCGACCGGGGCAGCGCCGGCCGGGTGTGCGCCTGTTCTGTCGTAAGTTGTAAACAATATGTCGACAATAGGGGCTTGGCTCATATGCCCACTTCGGTCTGCTCGAAACAAACCGGCAAAGTGCCGTGCGTGGGTTTGCGCCACCTCTCGACTATGCGCCTGGCGGCGCAACGCTCCTGGAGAACAGCTCATCAGGGCCCCGCAACATCGCGGGGTTCCCCCCCCCCGTTCGCGTCGAGCGTTGCGCCGTCAGGCGCATA
>JBGART010000092.1:0-22394 GCA_044230055.1 Myxococcaceae bacterium
CCCCCCCCCCCCCCCCCCACGACCGCTGCGGCCAGGCCTGCTGCTGCTTCCTGACCGGCACGGCGCTCCCCGAGGTGCAGGTCTGCGCCTTCGTTTAAGCCCCGAGCTGTCCCCGGCTGAGGCGAGAACGGCTGCGGCGCACGTTGCGTGGCATGCACTGCCGTTCTGCGATGAGTTATCGACGCTATTGTCGACAACTTATCGCAGTTCAGGGGTGCACCCGGATCTGGATGTGCCGGCGCTGCGAGGCCAGTGTTCCTCGGCCCAGCCCGGCTTTGGATTGCGCCCGCGTCACGCCGCGAGGAGAGAGGCGTGGTGGGTTTTGTTGCTATTTTTTTTGCTATTAACGACAAGAACGACGCACTTCTCATGTGTGTCGGCGCTGCCTGGCGGCCGCTGAGGGGGCAGCTCCGGAAACTCACGAAGCCGCACTCGACTCACCTCGGGGAGCACCGTGTCGGTCAGAAAGCAGCAACAGGCCTGGCCGCAGCGGTCGTGCTGCCGGCGGGCGCCCGCCGGCAGCCGCCCAGGACTGTCCCGCCTGCCTTGACCACCCTCAGGGATACCTGCCCTCGCGCCGGCAGCGAACCCGTCTTCGCGTCGGCACACGGACAGCTCAGCGCAAGACCTGTGTCTCCCTGCCCAGACTGCCTCCGCATCGGCACCACAGCCGTTCCAAGCGCCGTCAAGGAGCCGACGACTCAACCGAAGACCGCGCCGGGCGAGGGACATGGGCGCGCTGTGTTTTTTCGTCGGAAGAACGCTCTCACTGCCCTCGGCACCTAGCGCACGCGCACGGGCGCGGAGCCTCGCCCGAAGTCTTCTGAGATCTCCATGAACGACTCCAGCTCACGCACGGTCTCCTCCGTGGCGGCAACCTCGGCGGTGAGCGCGTCCAGCTGCTTTCCCACGGACTCCGGGTCCCGGATGGCGATGGACTGCTCGTGCGTGAGCCGGAGCAGGTCCTCGATGCCGGCCAGCTGGTGGCTGACCACCTCGCGGCTCTCCTCCGCCTGCTGAAAGCGCTGCACGCGCTTGTGCAGAATCTCCACCCGCTTCTGCTTGACCTCCCGCAGCCGGGGGTTCTGCTCCGCATCCGCGTCCTCGCGCAGGGTGGTGAGCTCCTTCTCCAGCGCCTTGCGGTCCGTAGCGTTCAAGTACTTCCGGTACCCGTTCAGAGTGCCCAGCAGGCGCAGGAACGCGGTGAGCAGCGCGTCCACCCGCTGCTCCGAAGACGCCACCAGGACCCGGCCACCCGGGAGCTTCTCGTAGTTGGCCAGGATGCGGTCTTTGAGCTCCTTGAGGACGAAGTAGTGCTCGCGCTGCGACGCCGCGAGCTCATCCAGCAACCCCTCCACCTCTTGCGCGAGGTCCATCGACCGGCCGGCCGCCTTCGCCCGCACCGCCCGCTGGAACGCCGGCGCCGAGGAGACCATCCCCAGGAACAGGCCCTCCAGGCCCAGCGCGGCCACCAGCACCGTCGGCTCCCCGGTCAGCGCCGCCGCCACGCCTCCAACGAGCACGCCCACCAGATTGCCCGGGTGCAGGAACGCCGCCTTCAGGTAGTTGGGAGAGCTCGCCACCCCGTCCTCGCTTCGCGCCGCTTCACGGCCCACGCGCCTCTGCAACGTACTTCAGCGCGCCCAGGTCCCGCGTGTCTTCGGCCGGCGCGGCAGGCGTCGTCTGGCCGACCTTCGCGTAGAGGGACACCGCGCTGCCGAACAGCTCGTCGTACGTGACCGGCGCCTCGCCGGCCAGGCCGAAGAACGCCAGGTTGTCCTTGAGGACGGCCGGCGGGGCAGACTGGATGGCGTCCGCCGGGTCTCCCAAATACGGGGCGATGCCACCCAACAGCCGCGCGCCGTCGTTGCCATCGCGCACCACCGCGGCGCCCGCGTCCAGCAGCGCCCGGAGGATTCTGCGCACCGCGTCCGGGTAGCGGGCCGCGTACTCGCCGCGCGCCACCAGCACCGTGGCGATGAGGTGCGGCGCGTCCGCAGTCGACGCAAGCAACCGACCGCCCCGGTCATGCGCCGCCGGCTCCACGTCGCCTCGCAGGCCCACCACCGCGTCCACCCGGCCCTCGCGCAGCGCGCTGCCCGCCTCCAGCGTGGAGCTCAAGTCCACCCAGCGCACGTCGCCGGTGGACAGCTTCGCGCGGGAGAGCAGCCAGAGCGCGAAGTAGTGGCACGCGCTGCCGGGGTACACGCCCAGCCGCTTGCCGCGCAGGTCCGCCAGCGACGCGACGCCACTCACCGCCAGCGCCTCCTGCCCGCGGCTGCGACCTAGAAGCAACAACGTGCGCGGCGAAGCGTCCCGCAACCCGTGGGACCACAGCGCCAGCCGGTCCACAGAGATGGCGGCCATGTCCACCCCGCCCGCTTCGGCGCCCAGCGCCAGCGCACGCCGGAGGTCCTCCTCGCGGCTGAACACCACCGCGCGGACCGGGATGGCGTAGCTGTTCTTGAAGGTGCCTGGGAAGACCGGCCCGGGGAGGTCCGCGTCCGCCGGGGTGGCGCCGCCTGCCGCCACCAGCAGCGCCGACGAAGAGCCGCGCGGCGTGAAGCCGATGACGGTGGGCCGCAGCGGCACCGCGGCGATGTCCCCCACCGGCGCGGAGACGCCTGCCGGGAAATCTCCAGGGGAGAGCCGGACCGCGCCCCGGACGACGCGGGCAATGATGCGCGCCTGCAACCAGTCCAGGTACCCCAGGCGCGAGGCCGCGACGTAGACCGCCGCGGCCACCACCAGCGCCCCCAGGAAGACCCACCCGCTCCGCTTCAACGCCATAGAGACCGAGAGGGTCGTACGGCGAGCTACTTCACGTCCACCTTCTTGCCGAGCGTCTTCTCCGTGCCGCCGCCGACGTCAGAGACCGGCGCCGGGCTGGAGAGACCCATCTCCATCTTGAACTGCTTCACCAGCTCGTCGGCCTGGATGCGCTCGGCGTCCTCTTCAATCTTCACAGCCTGATGGTCCACGGACTCAAGCGCCATCTGCATGCGCGCCTCGTTCACCGCGGTCTGCTCCTCCACCTTGCGGAGCATCTCGTCGTGGGTGGCGTCAATCCCGGCCACCTCGAAGGACTCCATCGCGTCCGCGACCTTCGCCTGCCACTTCGCCCGGCGCGCGTCGCGGATGGCGTTCATCGCCTCCTGCGTCTTCTTGTCCTTCTCGCGCATGAACATCTTCTTCACCGTCAGCGCCTTCTCGTAGGCGGCCTTGGCGGTGGCGAGCTGCGCTTCGTTCCGGGAGAGCGCGGAGCGCTCCATCTGCAGGCGCGTGGCGTACTGCGCGGCGAGGTCATCCCGTCCTGCCTGGATGCCGGCCTTCACCTTGGCGGTGAGCTCGCCCACCTCCTGCTTGTACTTGGCGTTCTCCTTCTCCAGCAGGGTCAGGTTCGCCCGAACCATGGCGATGGACTCGTTCATCTTGGGGACCTGGTCGTTCAGGTCCCGGATGTTCTGCTCGAGGATGAGCTCCGGGTCCTCGATAGAGCTGACGAAGAAACCCACGAAGCTGCGCATCGCCCTCTTGAACCGGTTCCACATATCGGTCGTCTCTCTCCCGCCTGTCGGTGGCCGCCGCGGGCACTATACCGGGTGCGCTCCTGCCGCACCCTTAACTCGTCCTTCCACGCGCGGCGCAATCCGTGGATCTACCTACATGGTGAAAGGGAACGAACAGCCCGGGACGCGATTGCTTCCGTTGGAGCTACCGCACGCCGAGCCGCGGGCCCCCGACCGGCGCAGCCCCCCAGGCCGTCTTGGGCAGGGCGTCCTTCTCCAGCACGAAGGTAGGCACGTAGTCCCCCGCCGGGATGCGCAGGCTGTAGTCACCGCGCCCTCCTTCCAGGGCTTTGCGGAACACCACGTGGTCAATGTCGCGACTGAGCTCCAGCCGCGCCTCTGGCAGGACGCCCCGCGAATCCGGCAGCGCGGCCCCGCCCACGCGCAGCGGCCCCACCACCCGGCGGGTCACATACCGGACCGCCAGCGACGTCGTGTCCCCCATCCCGTCCAGCCCCACCTGAACCCGCTGCCGCCCGCTGGCGTGCTCCGGATAGGCCTGCGGGTTGATTTCGAAATAGACCTCGTAGCGCGCCCGCGGCAGCCGCATCCGGAAGCTCCCGTCGGAGGTCCGCACCCGGTAGCGGTAGGTGCCCTGCTGCAGGCTCTGCGCGGTGGGCACGAAGGTCAGCGTCCCGGAGAACACGGACGCATTGGCCGGCACGCCGTCGATGTGCAGCGTCCCCTCCAGCATGGTGGTCTGGATGTCGATGGGGACCGTGAGGTCCTTGTCCACCGTCAGCTCACGGTCCACCACGTACCAGCCCTCGGCGAGCTCCGGGTGAAGCGCGCTCTCCAGGTAGAGCGCCAGGTAGTAGGTGGCGGGGAAGGCGCGGAACTCGAACGTCGCCGTGGTGTTGGGGATTTCGTAGTAGCTGACGAACCAGTCGCCGTTGAACGCGCCCTGGTACGCGTACGCGTAGAAGTTCAGCTTCGTGTTCGCAGAGACCGGCACCGCCACGCCATCCACCGCCACCGCACCCTCCAACGTCCAGGTATCGAGCGCGATGTTCAGCTGGGAGGTGGTTGCGAGGTTGAGGCCGGAGGCGACCCGCAGGTTCGTCACCGACGAGGGGTACACCGCGTCCGCGCGGTCCTCGAACTCCAGCGTCACGTCGTAGCGGTTCTCCGGCAGCAGCGCCTTGAACTGGGCGACACCGCCCTCGTGGTACGTCGTCACCACCGGCGTGGGGACCGTCGCCACCGTGTAGCCCAGCGAGTAGTCGTGGGCGCCCTTGACGCGGTCGGGGAATGGCTTGCCGTCGAGGGTCAGCGTGCCGGAGAGCTCCCTGGGCATCAGGGCGATGTCCACCACCGTGTCCGCCGAGAGCGTGGAGAGACCGGCCACCGGATAGCCGCGAAGCGATGTGTCCCCCAGCGACTCGCGCGGCACCGCCACCGCCAGCTCGAACACGCCCTGCATCAGCCTGACCGCGTAGGTCCCCGCGTCGCTCTGCACGGCGGAGGCCTGCGAGGGCAAACCGCCGGCGATGATTGTCGTGTCCAGCGGCTGCGCCAGGCTCTTCCACGGCAACCCGCCGAACAGCGCCGTCCCGGACACCTGGGCGCTCTTCACCGGGAGGTCCTTCATCCGGTCCGCCGTCAGGTCCACCACGCCGAGGTCCGCTTCGCCCTGATGGGTGGGGAAAATCTCCGTCGGCTGGTACAGCACCTGCTCGTAGCGGCTGCGCAGGACCCGGACGTCGTAGCGGCCCATCGCGTCCGCAGAGCCGGCGTACTCGCTCTCGTAACCGGAGCTGGCCACCCACCGCAGCGCGAAGGGCGCCTTGAGCGGCGCGCCGTTGTGCGTGGCGAGGCCTGACTGCGTTTGCAGGGCAATGCAGAGGTCGAAGCGCACGCCGGCGTCCGGCTCGGCGGAGAAGGCATCCGGGGGACAGGCCTCGCCCGCGATGAACGGCGGCGGAGGGATGACCGGGCCGCCGTCCGGCTTGCCCACCGGCGGTCCCGCGTCCGGCGGCGGCCTTCCGCCGTCGAGCTCCGGCTCACCACCTGCGTCTTCCACCGCGCCGCCGTCCGGGGCGCCAGGGCCTGTCGGGTTCCCGCAGCCGTTACAGCCCCCGAGGAGCAGCGCCACCGCCAGGGCGGCGCACCACCACGCTTGAACCGGGGACCGCGACACGTCCACCTTCCTCACGCCGGAGCGCTGCGCACCATAGGCCGCGGCCCCGAGCGCTCACAAGCCAGGTGGCCGATGATCTCCGGGGAGCGAGGAACCCCGGTCCGCCCGGCCGTCGGCAGTGCGCTGGGGCTCGGTGCAGGCGCGCTCCGCAGTGCTCGAAATGGCGGGATGGGGCGCGTGGCGTCCATGGGAATGCGCCGAACCGGAGTGTTCGGGGGGCGGGCTTCGGGGAATGGGGTCTCGGGTAGGGGTAGGGAGCACGCGTTCGCGTTCGCGTTCGCGTTCGGTCACGGGTACGGGCCCGGGCAGGGGTTCGGGTTCGGGACACCGCGCACGGCTCGTCCGGTCGCCGACCTGAAGGGGTTGCCCCTAGCCCGTGACCGACTGCCCGAACCCGAACCCGGGCCCGTGAACGAAGGCGAACGCGAACGCGAACGCGTGCTCCCTACCCCTACCCGAGACCCGTTCCCCGAAGCCCGCACCCCGAGCCACCGTTCCCCGAAGCCCGCACCCCGAGCCACCGTTCCCCGAAGCCCGCACCCCGAGCCACCGTTCCCCGAAGCCCGCCCCCCGAGCCACCATTCCCCGAAGCCCGCACCCCGAACACTCCGGCGCCAGATGCCCATCCCACCATGTTGAGCAGTGCGGACCGCGCCTCTGCCAAGCCTCCAGCGCACTGCCGACGTCTCGACGATGCGCCTGACGGCGCAACGCTCGACGCGAACGGGGGCATCCCTGAGAGCGGTGCGCGGGGGGTGATCACACCGACGTGGAGCTACCCCACGCGCTGAGCGATGGCCTGAGCGTACTGGCTGGCCGAGGCCGTCACCCGCGACTCGTCGAGCGTCAGGAGCTCCCGGTCCCGCATCACCAGCTTGCCGTCAATGAGGACGTGGCGCACATCCGCGGCGGTCCCCGAGTGGACCAGCTGCGCGATGACGTCGTCACCGGCCGGCTGCGCGTGGGCGCCGCGGAGGTCCACCAGGGTCAGGTCCGCGCGCTTGCCCTCTTCGATGGAGCCCACCTCATCCTGCAGCCCCAGCGCCCGCGCTCCTTCGACCGTCGCCATCGCCAGGACGCGCTCCGGCGGCATGACCAGCGGGCCGCAGCGGGGCTTGTGCAACAGCGCGGCAAGCCGCATCTCCAGGAACAGGTCCAGGTTGTTGTTGCAGGGCGCCCCATCCGCCCCGAGGCAGACATGAACGCCCTCATCCATCAGCTCCGGAACCTTGGCGATGCCCGAGGCCAACTTCAGATTGGAGCTGGGGCAGTGGCAGACGCAGGTCCCCGTCTCGCGCAACAGCCGGTGTTCATGCGCGGTGAGCCACACGCAGTGCGCCAGCGTCACGTGCGGGCCGCTGATGCCCACACGGTGCAGGTAGTCCACGTTGTCCGCCCCAGTCCGCTGGCGGACCGCGTCGCACTCGCTGGAGTTCTCGCTGGCGTGGGTGTGGATGCGTGCGGAGAGCTCCGGGGCCAGCTGCGCCACCTGCCGCAGGAGCTCCTCGCTGCAGGACAGCACGAACCGGGGCGCGAAGGCGTAACGGAGCCGGCCGCCCGCGGCGCCGTTCCACTGCTTACAGAGCCGGATGCTCTCCACCAGCGAGTCCGAGGTCGTCTCGCGCAGCCCCGCCGGCAGCCCCTGCCCGGAGTCCATCATCGCCTTGCCGCCGGTGAGCCGGAACCCGGCGTCCTGGGCCGCTTCGAAGATGGCGTCGGTGTGGCGCACGCTGCCCATGTCCAGCGCGGCGGTGGCGCCAGACTTGATGAGCTCCGCGAAGGTGAGGTCCGCGGACGCGCGCATGGAGTGTTCGTCGTGGGCCGCTTCGAAGGGCCAGATGCGCTCGCGCAGCCAGTCCAGCAGCTCCAGCCCGTCGGCCCGGTTGCGGAAGAGCGTCTGACAGGCGTGCAGGTGGCCGTGGATGAGCCCGGGGATGACCACCAGCCCGGTGGCATCCAGCGTGCGGCGGGAGGCCTTCTTGCCCTTAAGCTGTGAACCCACCTTGGCGATCCGGCCGTCGCGGACGAGGATGTCCGCCTCCGTGAGCACCTCCCGCGACGCGTTCATCGTCACGACCGTGGCGTGGCTGATGAGCAAATCCAAGGTGAGGTGCGTTTAGCATGGAAAGTCTCGTCCGCCGCCTAAGCTTTCATATGCTGCGCACCGCGATGCGAACGGCTTCGCCCCTGGTTCTCGCCACCTTCTGCGCCGCGCTCACCTGCGCCGGGGTCAGCCGCGCGGAGGTGCTGTCCGCGCAGTCCTCCGCCCGCACCGCCGGCATGGGCGGCGCCGGCGTGGCGGCCAGCCACGGCGCGGCGAGCCTGCACTACAACCCCGCACTCGTCGCCTACGAGGAGACGCTGGGGGCGGAGCTCTCCGTGCAGGCGCAGTACGACTTTGCCTCACTCGGGCCGGCGGTCAGCTTCGCGCTGGCGGTGCCGCTGGGGAAGCAGTGGGCGGTGGGCATTGCCAGCGCGCCGGGCTGGAACCTGGAACCGCGACAGCGCCTGGCGGGCCGGCCCTCTCCCGCGTCGGCCACGCCGTACCGCACCTATGACCTCTCCGTGGCCGCGATGTGGGCGCCGGATCCCCAGCTGGGCATCGCCCTCGCCGCCGGGCTCACCCGGGGCACCGTCGCCGTCCAGACCCCGGAGTGGATTGCCGAAGCCTCCTCCTGGGGCGCCTTGGTCCGCGCGTCGGCCGCCTTCCGCTCCGCCGACGAGCGCTGGACGGTGGGCGCGCTCTTCCAACTGACCAGCGCCCAGGGTCCCCGGGGAGAGCTCCAGGGCGGAGGGCTCCGCGAAGCCTTCGACGCGTCCATCCCCGTGGTCCACCAGGGCGCGGCCGGGGTCGACTACCGCTGGAGCAAGGCGGTCTCCACCACCCTCCAGCTGGAGCTCTTCGGCGCAGCGGCGCTCTCCGGCCTGGAGGCCCGCTCCCCGTCCACCACCATCCCCCTGGTCTCCACCGCGCCCAACGTCCTGCGAGCGAGGCTGGGCACCGAGCTGGCCCTGACGGACCACTTCCGCCTGCGCCTGGGCGTCTCCGGAGACCTGGGCGTGGGCGCCGCGGAACGGGACGCCGGCGGCCCCGCCCTGCCGCGAATCGCCGGGCACGCGGGCGTGGGCTACACCAGCGGCTTCTTCGAGTTCGACTTCGGCGCCACCGCAGGCTTCCCGGATGGCTCCAACCCGCGCCTGGCCGCCGTAGCCGCCGCAGGCTTCAGGATTTAGAGGAAGCGGCCCGTGAAAGCGTGGGGCAACAGCTCCGCCAGCGTGTAGCGCGCCTCGACACCGGCCGGCGTCCGGCTGCGGACCTCGGCCGAGCCCTCCGCGAACTCAGCCAACACCTGCCGGCACATCCCGCACGGAGGACAGGGCTCCGACGACGGCGCCACGATGGCGCAGGCGAGCACCTTCTGCTTGCCCAGCTTCGCCACCGCCTGACCGATGGCGTTGCGCTCCGCGCAGAGCGCCAGCCCATACGACGAGTTCTCCACATTGCAGCCGGCAAACACCTCGCCGCCCTCCACCAGCACCGCGGCGCCGACGGTGAACTTCGAGTACGGCGCATGCGCCCGGCCGCGAGCAGCGGCCGCGGCGGCGAACAGGTCATCCCAGGGAAGGACGGTCATGGACGCGGGGACGAACGCTACCCTACCGCGGCTACCGCGCGAGTTCTTTGGCCAGCTCCTCGTACAGGAAGATGGCGCTCTTCACGGCCTTCTCCCAGTCGCCCAGGTGGAGGCTCTCGTTCTCGGAGTGGGCGTTGGTGTACGGGTCTTCCACGCCGATGAGGAGCGCGGGCACGCCGCCCAGCTCTCGAGCGAACGGTTCGACGAAGGGGATGGAGCCGCCACAGCCGATGGCGATGCCGGGCTTGCCGTAGCCCTTCTCCAGCGCGCGGAAGGCGGCCTTGAACGCCGGGTGGCTGGAGTCCGTGTACCACCAGCTCGCCACGTGGTCCGCCTTGAACTGGACCTCCAGCCCCCAGGGCGTGGCCTTCTTGAGGGCGTCCAGCAGCTGCTTCTGCACCTCGTTGGGGTTCAGGTCCGGGACGACGCGGATGCCCACGCGGGCCCAGGCGGACTCGCAGATGATGTTGCGCGCGTCCTTCCGGCTGCTGGCCTGGATGGCGTTGATGGCGATGGACGGCTGGCGCCAGTTCGTCTCCCACGGGTGGCGGCCGTTGCCGAGCAGCTGCACGCCGTCCAGCAGGCCGGCCTGGTTGCGGAAGTGGGCGTCGTCGCCCGGCAGCGCCTGGATGCTGCGCTTCTCATCCGCGGTCAGCGGCTTCACCTTCTCCGCAATCCCCGGGATGGCGATGGAGCCGTCCGGGTTCGTCAGCGTGGCCAGCATCCGGCACAGCCCCATCACGGGGTCCGGCACCGGGCCGCCCCACATGCCGGAGTGGAGGGACTGCTTGAGCGCGCGGACCTCCACGTCCACCACGACGATGCCGCGCAGCGCGGTGGTGATGGAGGGCAGGCCCGTCTCGAAGTTGCCCGTGTCGGTGAGGACGATGGCGTCTGCCTTCACCAGCTTGGCGTTCTTCTGCAGGAACTCGCCCAGGTGGCTGGAGCCGCACTCCTCTTCGCCTTCAATGATGACCTTCACGTTGAGCGGGAGGGACCCCACGCCCTTGAGCCACGCGTCCACCGCGGAGGTGTGGACCACCACGCCCGCCTTGTCGTCCGCGGCGCCGCGGCCGTAGAGGCGGCCGTCGCGCTCCACCGGTTCAAACGGGGCGCTCTTCCAGGCCTCCGCGTCCCCCGGCGGCTGGACGTCGTGGTGCGCGTAGAGCAACAGGGTGGGCTTGCCCGGCGCCTTGAGCACCTCGCCGTAGACGTAGGGGTGCGCGCCTTCAATCTCCAGCAGCTGCACGTTGTCGAAGCCGCGCTTGCGCAGGAGCGTGGCGGTGGCTTCGGCGCTCGCGCGCACGTGCTTGGGGTCAAACCCTTCGAAGGAGACGCTGGGAATCCGCACCAGCTCCTTGAGGTCGTTGAGGTACTCGCTCTTCTTCTCGGTGAAGCGCTGCAGTGCTTTGTCGGTCGCCATGGGCCGGGCTCCATAGCACTTCCCTCAGCCGGGGGCATACCGCCGGGCCAGAGACGTCAACCCCCAGACCCCGTACCCCACCACCAGGACCACCCGGGTGACGCGCAGCTCCCCATCAAGGCTCTCTGCGCTCGCCAACAGGAGGCCGCAAACCCCCAGCGCGGCGAGGGGGATGACGGGCCCCAACGGCAGGCGGAAGCGCCGCGGCGCGTCCGGCCGGCGCGACCTCAGGACCAGCACCGCCACCGCGCAGGCAATGTACTGGGCCAGCATGGTCACGTTGGTCAGGTCCACCAGAGACCGGAAGCCCAGCCACAGCACCAGGGCGCAGGCCACCAGCGCGCTGCAGAGGATGGCCGCGCCCGGGGTGCCGAAGCGGTTGCTTCGCGCGAGGGCGGACGGGACGTGCCCCGCGACGGCCATGGCGCTGAAGTAGCGCGGCGCCACCAGGGCGCTGCCCGCGCAGAAGCCCGCCATGGAGACGATGGCGCCGGCCTGCAGGAGCCGCGCGGCCCCCGGCCCCAGCAACGTCACCCCCGCCTCCGCCAGCGGCGAGCCCTGCAGCTGCGCCCGCCCCACCACCGACGCGGTGACCCAGAGCAGCACCGCGTAGAGCAGCGCGCAGACGACCAGGCTCACCACCAGCGCCACGCCCACTGCCCGCTTGGCGTCCTTCACCTCGCCCGCGGGGACGGTGGCGAACTCGAAGCCAGAGAAGAGGAAGACGGACATGAAGGCGGCGCTCGCCACCCGCGACACCAGCGGCCCTCCCGCGCCAGGGTCCATCAGGGCGTCCACCCGGACGAAGGCGAGCCCAACGCCCGCGAGCAGCAGCAAGGGGACCAGCTTCGCCGCGGTCAGCACGTCCATCGTTCGGGCGCCGGCTTTCACGCCCACCACGTTGACCGCCGCGGGCGCCAGGATGATGAGCAGGCTCACGAGGGTCTTGAAGGCCAGCGGCCACCCGTCAATCAGGGGCGCGCTCAAGGCGGGGAACACCGCGGCGAGCTCGTCGCCGAACCCGGCGGCCACCGCGGCGTAGCCGAGCACTGTGTTGAACAGCCCCAGCCACCCCACCAGGAAGCCGATGACGGCGCCGAACGCCTCCCGCGCGTAGAGGAACGGGCCGCCGTTCTCCTCAAACATCCCGCCGAGCTCAGCGAAGCACAGGCTCAGCAACAGGCAGAGCGCGCCGCAGGCCAGGACGCCCAGCACGCTGGCCCCGCCCGCGGCCAGCACCAGCGGCCCGGCCAACCGGAAGATGCCGGAGCCCACAATCCCATTGATGGCGATGGCGGTGACGTCGACCAGCGTCAGCGCCCGACGCGCAACGGGCGCCTCAGCCAACACGCTCACCCATCGCTCAGAGCTGCGGCGGCCGGGAGGAACTGGGTGAGCAAGCGGGAGAAGACCTCGCGCACCTGGTTGGCCGTGTGGGCCACCTCGTCGTGCGACAGCGGCGCGGTGCCGATGCCGGCCGCGAGGTTGGTGATGCAGCTCACCCCGGCGACCTTCACGCCCATGTGCGCGGCGACAATCACCTCCGGCACGGTGCTCATCCCCACCGCGTCCGCCCCCAGCGTGCGCAGCATGCGGATCTCCGCCGGCGTCTCATAAGAGGGCCCGGAGATGATGGCGTAGACCCCGCTGTGCAGCTTCACCTGGGCCTTCTCCGCGGTCGCCAGCAGCAGCTGCCGGAGCTTCGGCGTGTACGCGGTGCTCATGTCCGGGAAGCGCGGGCCGAGCCGCTCATCGTTGGGGCCGGTGAGCGGGTTGGAGCCGGAGAGGTTCAAGTGGTCCGTGATGGCCATCAGGTCGCCCGGCTTGAAGGACAGGTTCACCCCGCCCGCCGCGTTGGTGACCACCAGCGTCCGGATGCCCAGGCCGCACAGCACGCGGGCCGGGAAGCTCACCTGCGCCGGCGTGTAGCCCTCGTACGCATGGACGCGGCCCTGCATCACCACCGCGCTCACGCCGCCCACGCCCCCGAGCACCAGCCGGCCTTCATGGCCCGGGACTGAGGACTTGGGGAAGTGCGGCAGCTCCCCGTAGGGCACCACCTTCCGGTCCTCCAGCCCATCGGCGAAGGACCCCAGGCCGCTGCCCAGGATGACCCCCACCTGCGGCCGCGCGTCACCCGCCCGCGCGTGAATCGCCTTCAGCGTCTCCTGCAACTGCTCGTATACAGGCATTGCGCACATCATACGCGCGGCGCTCCGCCTGCCCACCATTCGGTTGCTCGCTCGCGGGAGGGCCGGTCGTTAAATGCGGCCGCACCCGCACCCTCCGTGCCGCCTGCGCGGAACAGTCCGCGCCCTCAAAGCCCAAGGATGACGCCCATGACTCGAAAGCTCGCACTTCTCTCCCTGCTCGCGCTCGCAACGCCGATGGCAGCGTTCGCCACTGATGGAGGCACCCCCGCCCACGCGCCCGCTGCCGCCGTGGACGCCGCCGCGCCTGATGCCGGCACGCCCGCCGCGAAGGCCAAGAAGAAGCCCAAGGCCAAGTCGATGAGCGAGCCCAAGGCCGCGCAGCCGGCGAAGCCGTAGGGCACCCGGGACGGGCCTCGATGCCGGCGCGGGACAGGGGGACGCAGGTCTGGGCTGAGCTGTCCGCGTGCCAGCGCGGAGACGGATGCGCTGCAAGCGCGGAGGCAGCTATCCCAGAGGGTGGTCAAGGCAGGCGGGATTGTCCTGGGCGGCTGCCGGCGGGCGCCCGCCGGCAGCACGACCGCCGCGGCCAGGCCCGCTGCCGCTTCCTCACCCACGCCGCACTCCCCGAGGTGCAGGCCCGCCTTCGTTTCAGCCCCGAGCTGTCCCCGGCTGAGGCGAGAGCGGCCGAGGTGCCTCTCGCGAATCGTCTTCTCTCCTTCTGCGATGAGTTATCGACGCTATTGTCGACAACTCATCGCAGTTCAGGCACGCGCCTGACTGCAGGCCGTTCCGGCGCTGTCGTGGGCCGAATCGCGCTTTCCGACCTCGGGAACCGCCGGCTCAGCTCCCCACCTCGCGACGCATGCGAGAAGCGCGACGGGTTCTCGTTGCTATTAACGACAACCCGTCGCACTTCTCATGCGCAATTTGTTTATGGGCGCCGGCGCATCTCGGGGACAGCTCCCTAGGGATCACGGAGGCTGCCCGGACTCACCTCGGGAGTGCTGGAGCGGGTGGGGAAGCGGAGCCCGGGCGGGCGGCTGCGGTCGTGCTGCCGGCGGGCGCCCGCCGGCAGCCGCCCAGGACAATCCCGCCTGCCTTGACCACCCTCTGGGACAGCTGCCTCCAAGCCGGCAGCGCATTCGTTTCCGCGCTGGCGCGCGGACAGCTCCAGACAAGACCTGTGTCCCCCCCTGTCCCGCCTGCCTCCATCACTGCACGCACACCGCTTCGAGCACCAAGCCTCGGACGACACGCCCTCAGGCTCGCCTCGAAAGAAGTGACGCGACCTCACGCACGCGATGCACCGCTCTGTCTCGCGCACGACGAAGCGTGTCTGCGCCAAGCCTTGAGCGCCCTGCCGACGTCTCGACTATGCGCCTGACGGCGCAACGCTCGACGCGAACGGGGGTCCGCCCGACCGCACAACCGCTCAACGACGTGGCCTACCCCAGCCGTTCGACAATCAGCGGGCGCGCAGGCGCTCTCGCCGGGCCAATCCGGTACGCGCCCACGACCCGCGCCGCGACACCTTCCACCGCCGCGCCGCCGTTGTGGTGAATCCGCACCAGCGGTTCGCCGCGGCTCACCTCATCCCCCACCTTCTTCAACAGCGTGAACCCGACGGCCGGGTCGATGGCGCTGTCCACGCGCTCGCGGCCCGCGCCCAGGGCCATCGCCGCCAGCCCCACCGCCTCGGAGTCGATGTTCGTCACGAACCCCTGCGCAGGCGACGGCACGTCGTGCGTGGCGCGGGCTGTGGGCAGGCGCGACACATCCTTCACCGCCTCCGGGTCACCGCCCTGGCGCGCGACAATCTCCAGCCACTTCCGGAAGCCCGCCCCCGAACGGACCGCCCCCTCCACCAGCGCCCGCGCCGAGGCCTCATCCGGCGCCTTCCCGCCCAGCACCAGCATCTCCGCGGTGAGCGCGACCGTGACCTCCGTGAGGTCCGCCGGGCCGCGGCCGTGGAGGACGTCGGTGGCTTCAATCACCTCCAGCGCGTTGCCCACGGTCCGGCCCAGCGGCTGGTCCATGTCGGTGAGCAGCGCGGTCACCTTGCGCCCCATCTGCGAGCCGATGTCGATCATCGTCCGCGCCAGCACGCGCGCATCCGGCAGCCGCTTCATAAACGCGCCGCTGCCGACCTTCACGTCCAGCACCAGCGCGTCAATCCCCTCCGCCAGCTTCTTGCTCATGATGGAGCTGGCGATGAGCGGGATGCAGTCCACCGTGGCCGTGACGTCCCGCAGCGCGTAGAGCTTGCGGTCGGCGGGCGCGAGCGTGTCGGTCTGGCCGATGAGGCACGCGCCCACCTCGCGGACCATCGCGCGGTACTCGGCGATGGTGAGGTTCACGCGAAAGCCCGGGATGGACTCCAGCTTGTCGAGCGTCCCGCCGGTATGTCCCAGGCCCCGGCCGGAGATCATCGGCACCGGCACCCCGCACGCCGCCGCCAGCGGCGCCAGGCAGAGCGACACCTTGTCCCCCACCCCGCCCGTCGAGTGCTTGTCCACCTTGACGCCCGGCGTGTCGGAGAGGTCCAGCACCTCGCCGGACTCCAGCATCGCGCGCGTCCACGCGCCCAGCTCTTCGGCGGAGAGCCCCTTGTAGAAGATGGCCATGCACATGGCGGCCATCTGGTAGTCGGGCACGCGGCCCTTCGTGTAGCCAGCGAGGAGGTCGGCGATGTCGGGGGCCGAGAGGGTCTGTCCGTCGCGCTTGGCCTTGATGAGCTCGTAGGGTCTCACGGGCGAAAAGGGATAGCAGAAAACCTGGTAGATCCGCCGCCCATGACCTCACACCTGTCTCTCGCGCGGGCCGCTGCGACCACGCTCCTCCTGCTGGCGCTGCTCCCCGGCTGTAAGCGGAAGGAGGAGCCGGCCGCCGGCCCGGCCTCGAAGGACGCGCCGCCTGCGGCCCTGAAGGTCGGCCTGGTGACGGATGTGGGCGGCCGCGGAGACCACTCGTTCAACGACTCGGCGCTGCGCGGGCTGGAGCTCTGGGCCGCGCGCAAGAAGCTCTCCGGCGGCACCTACCAGCCTGCCTCGGAGGCCGAGGTCGCCGAGTCGCTCTCCGCCGACCTGAAGTCGCACGTGGGCCCAGGCTTCCCCATCGTCCCGCTGGTCCTCCAGAGCAAGGCGCAGGAGGACTACGAGCCCAACCTCCAGACCTTGGTGGACCAGGGCGCGTCGCTCATCATCGGGGTGGGCTACATGCTGGAGAACGCGGTGGAGGCGGCCGCGCGGCAGAACCCCAAGTCGCAGTTCCTGCTCATCGACAGCCCGCTGCTCGACGGCCAGGGCAAGCCCTTCACCCTCCCCAACGTGCGCACCGTCGTCTTCCGCGAGGAGGAAGGCAGCTTCCTGGTGGGCGCGCTGGCCGGGCTGGCGACGAGCAGCCAGAAGGTGGCCTTCGTGGGCGGGATGGAAATCCCCCTCATCAAGCGCTTCGAAGCCGGCTACTCCGCCGGCGTGCTCACCACCAACCCCAAAGCCTGTCCCCGCGCGGGCGGACGTTCTCCGTGTCTGTCCGCGTACACCGGGTCCTTCAACAACGTGGCCGCCGGAAAGCAGGTGGGCCAGGACCTGCTCGCAAAGGGGGCCGACGTGGTCTTCCAGGCCGCGGGCTCCGACGGGCTGGGCGTCATCCAGGCGGTGAAGGAGGCGCGCGCCAGTGGGAAGGCGGCGTTCGTGATTGGGACGGACTCAGACCAGTCGCACCTCGCGCCGGACGCCGTGCTGACGTCGATGGTCAAGCGCGTGGACCTCGTCGTGTACCAGGCGGTGCGCGACCTGGCCCACGGCAGCTTCCAGGGCGGCGACGTGGCGCTGGGGCTCAAGGAGGGCGGCGTGACGTACGCGCCGGTCCGCGTCGACTTCGCCGGGAAGGCCGCGGCGGTGGAGAAAGTGGAGGCCCTGCGCGCGAAGATTGTGTCCGGGGAGCTGCGCGTCCCTGGAGAGCTCGAAGCGCTGGCGGCGTTCAAGGCCGCGCCCTGATCTCCCTGCGGCACATCTCCAAGTCGTTCGGCGCGGTGGCTGCCCTGGAGGACGTGTCGCTGGAGGTGAAGCCCGGAGAGCGCGTGGCGCTGGTGGGAGAGAACGGCGCCGGCAAGTCCAGCCTGATGAACGTCCTCTACGGCCTCTACCAGCCGGACGCCGGAGAGGTCTGGATAGATGGCGCGCGGCGCCGGCTGAAGAGCCCGCGGGACGCCATCGCCGCGGGCATCGGGATGGTCCACCAGCACTTCATGCTCGTGCCCACGCTGAGCGCGAGCGAAAACGTGGTGCTCGGCCATGAGCCCCGGCGTGGGCTGCTCTTCGACCGGAAGGCCGCGCGCGAAGGCGTCTTGCGCACCGCCCGCCGGCTGGGCTTCACCCTGGACCCTGACGCGCGCGTGGACGCGATGACCCTCGGCGCGCAGCAGAAGCTGGAGATTGTGAAGGCCCTCCACCGCGGCGCGCGCGTGCTCATCCTCGACGAGCCCACCGCCGTGCTGACGCCGCAGGAGAGCGACGAGCTCTTCGCGGTCACCCGCCAGCTGGCGGCCGAGGGTACCGCCGTCGTCTTCATCAGCCACAAGCTCAAGGAGGTCCTCTCCGCCGCGGACCGCATCGTCGTCATGCGGCGCGGCCGGAAGGTCGCCGAGGTGGAGGCGAACAAGACCACCGCGGAGGAGCTCTCCGCCTGGATGGTGGGGGACGCGTCCCGGGCCGCAAGCCCTCAGCCCGCACGCGCCAGCGCCGGCGCCGCGCTCTTGTCACTTCAAGCCGTGAGCGCAGAGGGCCGGCCCAGCCTGCGCGAGGTCACCCTCGAGGTCCGCCCCGGCGAGCTGGTGGGGATTGCCGGCGTGGACGGCAACGGTCAGCGCGAGCTGGCGGAGCTCCTGGTCGGGCTGCGGCCACCCTCGACGGGCACCCTCACCTACGAAGGCGCGCCGCTGGCGCCGCTGGACGTGGCGCAGCGCCGGGCGAAGGGCGTGGTGCACATCCCGGAGGACCGCCTCCTGCGCGCCATGGTGGGCCCCATGTCCGTGGAGGAGAACGCGTCCCTCGGGCGCCACCGCGCGCCGCCCTTCGCGCGCGGCGGGTGGATAGACCGGAAGGGGCGCAGAGCACGCACCGAATCGCTCCTCGAGGAGATGGACGTCCGCCCGCGAAGCCCGGAGCTGCGCGCCGCCGCGCTCTCGGGCGGGAACCAGCAGAAGCTGGTCGTCGGGCGGGAGCTGGCCGGCGAGCCGAAGCTCATCGTCGCGGTGCAGCCCACGCGCGGGCTGGACATCGCGGCCGTGGCCTCCGTCCACCGGCGCCTGCGCGAGGCGTGCGCGAAGGGCGCCGGCGCGGTCGTCATCTCGCTGGACCTCGATGAGCTGCGGGAGCTGTGCGACCGCATTTACGTCCTGTTCGAGGGCCGGGTGACAGGCGAAGTCAGTCGAGGCGAGCTCGACGAGCGCGCCGTGGGCCGCCTCATGCTGGGCGTCACCGCGTAAACCTCTGGACACCCCCGGACCGCGTTGCTTGTCTGGCCGCATGGGCAAGTTCCAGGGAGACCTGAAGCTGGGCAAGCCGTTCGAGATTCGCTTCGCCGCGGCGAAGACGAACAAGCAGGCCTCGCTGGTGGGGCGCACGTGGCTGGGGCCGAGCCCGAAGTACCCGCAAGCCAAGCTGGTCCCGGTGGCGGCGGGGGGCGCGGAGCTCATCGACTCCGGGAAGGTCCCGCTCGACGCGACGGCGCTTCAAATCGACATCTACCCGCCGCCTCAAGGTGGCAAAGGCGAGCTCGAGGTGAAGCAAGGCCAGAAGGTGGTCTCCACGCCGCCCATCAAGGGGGAGGACCAGTGGCTCTTCGTGCTCGTCTCGCCCTGAGCTGCGCCCTCGCGCTCTCAACCGCGGCGCCCGCCAACGAACGGGACCGCAAGTGCGCCGAGGCGCTCCTGGCCCTTGGCGCCGCCGTCCCGGACCCGGCCTCCAACAGCTGCGCGTACCTCAAGGGCAACCTCCAGGCGGCGCTGAGCACACCCGCCGCCCCCGACGCCGTCCCGCTGGAGGCCATCGAACCGCTGCCCCAGGGCAACGCCTCGCCCATCGCCGCGGGGCAGACCACGCCGGTGCCCTCGCTTGCGCCGGCGGGCCTGGCGGCCGGGACGCTGGGCTTCTCCGGGACGCAGACCGGGCCCAAGGTGGTGACCATCCTCTCCATCAACCCGCTCACGCTGCCCATGACGGACACGAAGAAGCTGGCCTGGGCCTCGCGCACGGCGGACCTCACGGTGGCCCTGCCCATCTCCACCTCGCCCGCAGGCGGAGGCGCCAGCGCCTTCGAGTACGTGGGCGTCCGCCTGCGCCTGAACGCCTTCGGCGCCCTCAATGGCTCCGCCGCGCTCGCCGCCGCGACGAAGCGCTACGAAGCCTTCGCCCAGTCCTCGAACGCGCTCTGGAACCAGGTCCTCCAGGTCATCGACACCGCGCCGGACGTCGTCGCCTGCGCCAAAGCCCTCTACCAGCGCAGTGAGCGGGTGGAAGCCGCCTGCGGAGCAGCGGTCGGCACCTCGCTGCTGGCCGAGAGCCGGCAGGCCCTCCTCGAATCGCTGAACGACCTCCGCTTCGAAGCGGACCGCCAGTACCTCGGCCTGGACCTGCGCGGGGACTTCGGAGACCCCACCTTCTCCGGAGACCCGGCCCTGCGCGGCTCCCTGCTGCTCGGGGCGCTGGGCTACGGCGTCCGCCTGGGCGGCCCCACCAACGCGGCGATGCTCCGCCTGCGCCTGGGCGCGGCCTACCAGCAGCTGCACGCCACGCCCACCTCCCCCACCGCGTCCGTCGACTACGGCCTGGGCCTCGAGTGGGCCTCCGCGGGTGGCGTGCAGTCCCTGCGCTTCGACCTCGGGCTCGAGGGCCGCCGCGCGCTCTCCGGCCCTGCCTTCGGCGACACAAACTTCAACGACCTCCGGCTGGGCGTGGGCGTCCCGCTCTCCAACGGCACCAGCATCAGCGTCGGCGTCTCCATCCCGCTGGGCGCCAGCAACCCCCACGCGCCCATCCTGACCATGGCGGGCGACTGGGCGCTGCTCCTGTCGGACTTCAAGCCCCGTTGAGCCCGCCCTCCCCCTTCCGGCGGCTCCTCACCGCGGCCGCGCCCTCGCTCCTCTCCGTCGCCCTGTCGCTGGTCCTCTGCTACTTCGCCATCGCCGCCACCCGCGGCAGCTTCACCGTCGCCGCGCAGGCCTTCGGCGAGATGTTCCTCGGCGGGCTGGGAGACCTCCCCCGCTATCTGGAGACCGGCAGCGCCGGCGCGCTCACCCGGCCCTGGGGCGAGTCCGCCACCAAGGCCGGGCTCCTGCTCTTGACCGGCCTCTCGGTGGCCGTCGCCTTCTCCGCCGGCCTCTTCAACATCGGCGCGCAGGGCCAGATGACGGTGGGCGCCATCCTCGCCGCCACGGTGGGCGTGGGCGTGGGGCTGCCCGCCGGGCTCCACCCGCTGGCGTGCCTGCTGGCGGCCGCCGCGGGCGGCGCGGCGTGGGCGCTGCTTCCCGCGGTGCTCAAGGTCCAGCGCGGCGTCCACGAGGTCATCTCCACCATCATGCTCAACTGGGTGGCCTCCAGCCTGGTGGAGGGCTGGCTGGTGGTGGGCCCGCTGAAGGCGCGCTCGGTGGGCGGCGTCTCCCGGCCGGGCACCGAGGACATCCTGCTCACCGCGCAGCTGCCGCGCCTGCTGGGCGACGGCTCCCGGCTGCACCTGGGCTTCGCGCTCTCCTTGCTGGCGGCGCTGGCCGTCTACCTCTGGCAGGCGCGGTCGGTGTCCGGCTTTGAAACCCGCGCGGTGGGCCTGGCCCCGGAGGCGGCGCTCAACTTCGGCATCCCGGCCCGGCGGCGCATCTACGGCGCGATGGCCGGCGCGGGGGCGCTGGCGGGCCTGGCCGGCGCGCTGCTGGTGCTGGGCACCGAGTACAAGTTCCCCGGCACCCTCGGCGCGCCCTACGGGTTTGACGGCATCGCCATCGCGCTCATCGGCCAGGGCCACCCCGCGGGCGTGGCGGTGAGCGCGCTCTTCTTCGGCGCCCTGCGTGCGGGCGGCACCCGGATGCAGCTCCTGGGCGTGCACAAGAGCTTCCCGGAGCTCATCCAGGGCATGGCGCTGCTCTTCGTGGCCGCCCGCTGGCTGTGGGCCACGTTGCTGCGCCGCCGCACGCCGCTGTCCGTCAGAGCGGAGGCCCCGCGTGCTTGAGCTCCTGGACGCCCTGCTCTTCTCCACCCTGGACTACGCGCCGGCGCTGGTCTTCGCCGCCCTGGGCGCCGTCCTGTCGGAGCGCGCGGGCGTGGTGGCGCTGGGCGTGGAGGGCATGATGAAGGCCGGCGCCTTCGCGGCGGCGGTGAGCGCGCTGGTGCTGCCCACGCCCCTGGCGGTCGTCGTCGGGATGGGGGCCGGCGCGGCCCTGGCGGCGGTGCACGGCTACCTGTCCATCCGCTGGCGGGCGGACCAGGTGGTCTCCGGGATGGCGCTGAACCTCCTCGCGCTGGCCGCTGGGACCTTCCTGCTGGAGTCCTTCTTCGCCCCCACCGGCACGCCCTCCATCCAGCAGCTGCCCCGGTGGCGGGTGGACGCGGTGGCAAACATCCCCCTCCTGCGCGCCCTGTTCGGCCACTCCGCGCTCAGCTATCTGGCGCTGGTGCTGCCCTTCGCATTCTGGGCGCTGCTGGCCCGCACGCCGTGGGGCCTTCGGGTCCGCGCGGTGGGCGAGAAGCCGGCGGCGGCGGCCACCCTGGGCGTGCGCGTCCGGGGGCTGCGCTACGCCTGCGTGCTGGGCTGCGGGCTGCTGGCGGGCCTGGGCGGCGCCACGCTCTCCACCTCCACGCTGGACCGCTTCGAGCACCACATGCCGGCAGGCCTGGGCTTCATGGCCGTGGCCGCGATGGTGTTCGGCCGGTGGACGCCGCTGGGCGCATTCGCCGCGGCGCTCTTCTTCTCCGCGGGCAACGCCCTGCGCATCGGGCTCGCCTCGTCGCTGCCCCAGGTCCTGGACGTCATCCCGCAAGGCTTCCTGCTCGCACTGCCCTACGCGTTGACGCTGCTCCTGCTCGCGACGCAGGGCCGGAAGAGCCCCGCCCCCGCTGCGCTCGGCGCCCCGTTTGACCCCGAGCTGCGCTGAGCCCGCGCCCATGCTTCGCGCGAGCTGTGTCGACCACTGCATCGCCTCCCGTTCGCGTCGAGCGTTGCGCCGTCAGGCGCATAGTCGAGACGTCGGCAGTGCTCGCGAAGCTTGGCTCCTGGGCCGCTCCGCTCCTCTCGAAACAGACCGGCTAAGTGCCGTGCGTGGGCTTGCGCCACCTCTCGACTGTGCGCCTGACGGCGCAACGCTCCTGACTAACTCGCAGCACGGAGGTTCAAGGGGTTGGGAAGCTGCACTGCCCGAGTGGGTACACGACAACCAGGCCGCAGGGCAGTGCAGCCAAACAACATCTCCGGGGCCAGGGAGGG
>JBGART010000093.1:0-21810 GCA_044230055.1 Myxococcaceae bacterium
CGCCGCGACCTACCTCAACCAGCGTGACACGCCAGGAACTGGCTCGATGATGGCCACCGCAACTACGTGCAAGACGCAAACCCATCAACCAGCCCGAGCGATCCTTGGCTCGAATCCCTCAAACGCTTCGCCCGGCAACACCATCGCAGCCAACAACGTCACCCTGCGCAACAGCCGCGTTCACGGAAACATTGTCATCGCGGCCGGGAAGAAGAACGCGGTGATTGACCACTGCAACATCGGGCCGGATACCGGTGTCTTCAACGCGGCGATTCCGGAGCTGGTTCAGGCCCACGACTTCAAGCTGCTCTACTCCGACCTGCACAACTTCGTGGCCGGGGTGCGCGTGGATTCGAACGCGTACCTCTACGGCAACTACCTGCACCACTACCACGTCGCGGGCAACCGCTCTGCCGGAGGAGTAGCAGGGTGGGCCACGTATGGCCCGGGCAACATCACGCTCGACTGCAACAACATCGACATGACGACCGCCGCCCCGGGCAGCCCTTCGGAGGACGTCAACGCCACGTTCGAGATTGTCTGCACGGATACGTCCACGCCGATGCAGGGCTTGATCATGAACAACAACTGGTTCTCCGGCGGGGGGTACGCCGTCTACGCGTGGGGCTTCTGGACGACGCTGCAAGTCACCAACAATGTCTGGGATGGCACCGCGGCTTACGGACCGTTTGATCACAACAGCGACACGCCGCTCATCTGGTCCGGAAACACCTACGCGGACGGCAGGGTCCTGAAGTCGCCCGGCGTGAACAGCAAGGGCACCAACTGCCATCAGTGAACGCGGCGGGCATCGACATCCCGCGTCGGTGACGGTAAGCCTGCCAATTCGAGGGAGTTCCAGCATGACTTTTCCTGAGCATCTGCCCGCGATGATCGCGCAGAGGCTGGCCGAGTTTGTGGCGAGCGCTGATCCAAGACTCGAAACCCAACGGCGCCTCGCCATCCATCTCCAGGCGCTGCCGCTCTACGCCGATCTCGGAGCTTGCATTGCCATCAGACCGAGCGGCGAGCTGATCTCAGTGCACAGCGACCAGGATTGGTGCGCACCGACAGAGTGGACCCACGAGATTGAGTCCACATGGCGAACCGTCGCGCTTGCGACAGGCAGCGCCACCTATCCGGAGCTCAAGGCGCTCCTCCCCGCGAGGGGGGCGCTGGATGTGGATTGTCCGGAGTGCACGGGTGCTGGAAGGCGACCTGAGCTTGCGAACGCCGTGTGCGGCGCTTGTCTAGGACTGGGCTGGAGATCCCAAACCTGATGGCGGCCGAAAACTCTGAACGTGCGGCAGAGGCAATTGGCCGGGTGGTGTCGCTCTGGCGATATCCGGTGAAGTCGATGGCAGAGGAGTCGCTGGAGGCCGCGGAGGTCTCCTGGCACGGGGTGGCCGGAGATCGCCGCTGGGCGTTTGTGCGCGCCGGGCAGGAGCAGAGCGGGTTCCCGTGGCTGACGCTCCGGCAGCGCTCGGACCTCCGGAGCTACCGGCCCTCGTTCGCCGACCCCGAGCGGCCGGATGAGTCGCGCACGCTCGTCGGGACGCCTTCAGGCCAGAAGCTGGAGGTAACTGACCCTGCGCTGGCCGCAGAGCTGGGCGCGGGCGTGCGGGTCATCAAGCAGAACCGCGGCATCTTCGACACCTTCCCGCTGTCGCTCATCACCCGTCAGACACTCTCCGGGCTCGGTGAGCTGACCGGGCTGACCTTGGATGAGCAGCGGTTCCGGCCAAACTTCGTCGTCGAGGCCTTCGGGAGCGGCGCCTTCCCCGAAGACGGATGGGTGGGCCACGTGCTCAGCATCGGGGGAATGAAGCTGCGTGTGGACCGGCGGGACTCGCGCTGCGTGATCGTCAACCTCGACCCTCGAACAGGCACGGGCAACCCCGCGGTGCTGCGCGCCATCGCAGGCGAACGAGGTTCTTGCGCCGGCGTCTACGCCTCGGTCGTTCAGCCGGGCAGAGTCTCCGTCGGGGACGCCGTCACGATTGAGCGTCAGCCGTAGAGCTTCTTCGCGTAGTCGGGCCCGTAGTACGCCTCTACCTGCTGCACCGTCGCGTCCGTCCACTCCAGGCTCTTGGAGATCTGCGCGCGCGGCGGTACCGCCTCAGGCTTCCATGTCTCCGGCTTCCACAGCTCTGAACGGAGGAACGACTTCGAGCAGTGGAAGAAGACCTCGTCCACTTCCACGAGCAGCGCCAGGGTCGGGCGATGGTTCTGGACGACCAGTCGGTCGAAGAAGGGCGCGTCACGGATTAGCCGCGCGCGGCCGTTGATGCGCAGCGTGTCGCCCCGGCCTGGGACAAGGAAGAGCAGGCCGACGTGAGGATTGGTGAGGATGTTGCGGAAGCCGTCCACTCGCCGATTCCCGGGACGGTCGGGGACCACGATCGTCCGGTCGTCGAGGACGAGGGTGAAACCGGGAGGATCTCCCTTGGGCGAAACGTCGCAGCTGCCGTCAGCGCCGGAGGTGGAGATGAGGCAGAACGGCGAGGCCGCGAGCCACTGACAATCCAGTGGGTGAAGAGCGTTGCGCACCTTCTTCGCGGTCCGCTCTATCGGCACCCCTACCCGGTCGATCAGCTCAGCTTCGGTGCGGATCTCCTCGACTCCAGCGGGTATCGCCATGACCTTCGAATATCAGTCCTGCGTACGAATTGCGTTCAGCCGCCGCCAAATTTCTTCGCCAGCTCTGGGTATTTGTCGGCAACGGTGTCTTCGTCGAACGGTTCGCCGACGGGTTCATTCGGGTGGACCACTCCCAGGTCCGGCATCTTCTTTCCGGTCACAGCCTCGTAGGCCATGTCCGCTGCGTAGAGCATGTTCTCTTGGGAGAAGTCGACGCCCTGCGCTGGCTGGCGAACGAGCGCACTGGGATCTCGAATCGCGCTGGCATAGGCCTCGCGGCCCAGCCCGGTCAGCCCGGCTCGAAAGTCTGAAAAGCCGTCGTCGCCGCAGCCGCCTTCGATGATGTACGCCGCCGCCCAAAGGTCCCAGCGGTATGCCTCGTTCAGAAGCGTCGCGAAGATTCGAGCAAACGCGACGATCTCCCTCGGCGGCAGCGCCTCAAGCTTCTGCTGCAGCAGCTCCGGCTGATTGGAGAGCGCGGGGGTGCTCTCCGCCTTGGCGGCCTCCACCAGACTCCAGAAGGTCGATTCGTCCATGAGCGTCCTCAGGTCACTTCTGCAACGGCTCCTTGGTGTCCGCGTTGACGAGGGCGATGAAGGCCTGGGTAGCGCCCTTGCCCGCGAGTCCCAGGAGCGCGAGATACACCACAAAGGTCAGCTTCAAGAAGGCAGTGCCAACGATGAGGAAGAACACGAGCGCGCCCCCAAGGCCCACACCGGCCAGCAGCAGGCCGGACACCACTGCGCTCGCCGTGTCACCCGCTCGCGCGTTCACATTCCTCCCGAAGAGCTGGCTCACGAGCGACTCGGCCGCCACCTCTGGCATGCCATGCACCTCAATCATCTTCCGAGCGACCACCGCCGCGTTGTAGCCATCCGCTTTCAGGGCGGCGGCCTGCTCCTCCCACTCGAGCTCTTGCTTTGGTTTCCTGCGTGCTGGGCTCGCGGGGAGCTCAACCCGTGGCAGGTCGACCGGGGTATCGTGCGGGAGTGACATGACGTGTGTGTGGCACGACACGAGCCACGTTATCAACGCACGTCAATCACTACGTCGGCCTGCTCCACGCCGGACCGCTTCAAGTTGAGCAACGAAAGCCCACGACGAGCCACGGGACACGGAGCTCACCGGCCGAAAGTCGACCGCAATGGCGGCCTAAGCCCGGCTTCTGGGTCTCGGCACGGAGGATGAGCCCAAATGAGAGCTGTTCCTCTCGACGTGCGCGGCCGCTAAAAGTGCTCCCGTCGTCCGCAGGGCTTGTGCTCTGCTGCATGGCCGGAGGGGACGTGGCGGTCAACCGGGCGATCTACCACATCACCCACGCCGACAATCTCGCGAGCATCATCCAGTGCGACTGCCTATGGTCGGATGCCCGGCGCGCGAAGCGGGGGTTTTCGTCAACGAACATCGGCCTGTCCCACATCAAGGCTCGAAGGCTCAGTCGACCGGTACCAGTCGCCGAGCGCGGGATGTTGGGCGACTACGTGCCGTTCAACTTCTGCCCCCGCTCGGTGATGCTCTTCGTTGTCAGCAAGGGCCACGAGAACTACTCGGGCGGCGGGGAGGAGATCGTCCACCTCGTTTCGGACTTCGATGCCGTCCTGGCCTCCAAGCGTCCGTGGGCCTTCACTGATGGCCACGCTGATGTCGCGTTGGCGGAGTACTTCGACAACGTTCGGGACTTCAACAAGGTGAACTGGTCGGTGATGCCACTGACCTACTGGAACGAGCCCGTTGTGAAGCACCAGCGCCAAGCGGAGTTCCTTGTCCACGACTGGTTCCCATGGACGGGTGTCTTGGAGATCGGGGTCAGGACCTCGAAGGTCGCCGAGCGCGTCAAATTGCTCGTCCAGAAGGCAAGCCACCGACCGGCTGTGGTAGTCAGACCGGACTGGTACTACTGAACATGAGGACAGTTCAGGGGGAGTGAGTTGAAACGAGTCAACGGAAACTTGCTGGAAGCCAAGGTCGACGCCCTCGTGAATACGGTGAATACCGTGGGGGTGATGGGCAAGGGTATCGCGTTGCAGTTCAAGCGTGCCTTCCCTTCCAACTACCGCGAGTACGAGGCGGCGTGCAAAGCGGGCAAGGTCGTGATTGGCAAGATGCTCATTCACGACCTCGGGATGATGCAGCCTCATTTCATCATCAATTTCCCGACCAAGGAGCATTGGCGAGGGAAGTCGAGGTTGGAGTTCATCACCGCCGGGCTCGTCGATCTCGTTGAGCAAGTAAAGACGCTGAAGATCAATTCTATCGCCTTGCCACCACTCGGCTGTGGCAATGGCGGACTCAACTGGACCGATGTGAGTCGACTGATCGAAGAGGCCTTCTCGGCTGTACCCGGGGTCGCGGTACACGCCTACGAGCCGAAGGGAGCCCCGGAACCGGCTTCGATGCCCAACAAGACGAAGCGGCCCAATTGGACCTTGTCGAGAGCGGCACTTGTCACGCTGATGCAGCGGTACATCGACCAAGGTCTCGACTTCTGTGAGATCACGCTCCTCGAGATCCAGAAACTCGCCTACTTCCTTCAGGAGGCTGGGCATCCGCTGAAGCTCGAATACCGCGCTTGGCACTACGGACCGTATGCTGACCAACTGCGCCACGTGCTCGACCACATCGAGGGTCACTTCATCGAGGGTTACGGCGACGGTCTGAACAAGCCGCAAACCCCCATCAGAGTACGTAGGGACGCTTTTGCCGAGGCAGAGAAGCTTGTTCACGAGAACCCGGAGCTTGATGAAATGCTTCGGCGCGTGGAACGACTCATTGACGGGTATTCCACGCCGTTCGGCATGGAGGTCCTTTCCACGGTGCACTGGACCGCGACGCGCGAGACGGAAGGGGACCGGTCCAGTGACGCAATCCTCGAAGTTATTCAGCGTTGGAACTCGAGGAAGGCGGCGAAGATGACTCCGGCATTGGTAGACCGAGCGCGGGAGCATCTTCGAGCCCAGGCCTGGCTCTGACGAGCCGCCGCCTCACGGCGGACGCCAGCCCTTGTGACGTGGCCCCCATTGACTGGACCACTTCATCGCCGCGGCTTTCGAATATCAGTCGTGCGTACAAATTGCGTTTTGCCGTCGCCAAATTTCTTCGCCAGCTCAGGGTATTTGTCGGCGTTTACGTTATCAACGCACGTCAATGACCACGTCGGCCTGCTCCACTCCCTCGCGTTTGATTGGCTCGCCGCTATTCAGCGCGCTCACCGCCCAGTCCAGCGGAAACGGTTCGGCTGAATACAACGCATACAGGTGCTCGCGGCCGGGTTGGTTGTCCAGCTCCACGGTGCTCTCCAGCACGCGGCGCTTCGGGTCATATGGGGCGGCCTGAGCGCCACCGTACGGGTGGTAGACGGTCACCTTCCCTGCCGCATCCCGCGAGAGCACAGCGACGTAGCCGGGCTTGGGCGCGGTGACTTCGAAGCGCAGCGTGGCGCCCGGGGCCAGCGGCTCTCCGGGGGAGTGCTTCACGCTGCCATCGCCTTTGCGCACGTGCACGGCGAGGGCGACGCCGCCCTTCGCAGTCCACGGCGACTCCAACGTCCCGCCCGCGTAGAGGGCGAGGGACGCGGCCGTCGCCAGCGCAGGAATCAGCCACAGGCCCCACCAGGTTCGCGACTTCCGCTTCGCGCTCACCTGCGCCGCGAAACGGCCGGGCGGATGCTGGGTGAGGAACGCGGCGGAGTCGGCTCGCAGCTGCTCCAGGCGTTGCGTGTCCGCGGGTGACGTCGCGAGCACCTGCTCCACGCGCTCCCGTTCCGCCGCGGGGAGCGCGTCTGCGAGGTACCGCTCCAGCACTGCGTCCCGCAGTTGCCTGGCGCTCATCGGCCGCTCCGGTGGGCTCGACGCGGCCTTCTCTTGCGCGGGTGGGGAACGGCGAGCGTCAGCGGGTGCTTTGAGAGGAACGCGGCGGAGTCGGCTCGCAGCTCTTCCAGTCGCTGGCGGTCCTTCGCCGACGCCGCGAGCAGCGCCTCCATCCGCGCGCGCGCCCGCGCGGGGAGCGCGTCGGCCAGATAGCGCTCCAGAGGCGCGTCCTTGAGCTTGCGCGGCGCGGTCATGGCTCGCCCCCCTCGAGGTCCAGCCGCGACTTGCGCTTGCGCGCCCGCTCGGAGAACTGCGCGAGCATCTTGCCGACGGTCTTGCGCGACAGCTCCATCGTCTGGGCGACCTCTTCCGTCGTGTAGCCCTCCACGAAGTAGAGCAGCGCCGCGGTCAGGACGTCCGGCTTCTCGCCGCGCGTCAGCAGCGCCAGGTCCTTCGCTGCCTCCACCCGCCTCGCGCCGCTCTCGTCCGCGTCTCCCACCGCGTGACCGGAGGCGGTGGTCTCGTCCTCGGAGACGTCCGGGACCTGGAGCGTCCCGCTCCAACGCGAGGTGCGGCGCAGGCGGTCCACCGCCCGGTAGGTGGCAATCTGGTAGAGGACCGTGAAGGGCGCCGCTTCGCCCCGCAGGCCCTCCCGCTGCTTCAGGAATGCGAGGAAGGTCTCCTGCGTGACGTCCAGCGCCTCCTGCGGGTCCCGTAGCAACGAGAGCGCCCGGCGGTGCACGGCAGGCCCGTAGCGGCGGTAGAGCTGCGCGACGTCATCCGACTCCGGGGCCATAAGTGCGCTTCGAACTCTAGAGGACCTTCCGGAACGTCGGAAAAAGCCGGCCAAAACAGGCATGTCGGACATGCGTACGACCACCATCGCAAACGCAGGCGCTCTCCACGCCTGCGAGCGCCCCGGGAAGGCGCCTGGTCTATTCGTCGCGCGAGCGTCTCCTCTCGGGAACTATCCCGGAAGCGGGCAGCCGTGTACCGAATCCGGAGAGGTCCACCCCCTCCGCACGCCTGCTGCCCAGGCGTTCTCTGTGGCACGGCGATGGCTTTGACGTGCGCCATGGGCTCCCTGCATCAGGACCTTCGCCTCGCCGTTCGCACGCTGTTGGCGCAGGGTGGGATGACCGTCGCTGCGCTGACGGTGCTCGCGCTGGGCGTGGGCGGCAGCACGGCGCTCTTCTCCGTGGTGCACGCCGTCCTCATCCGCCCGCTGCCGTATGCCGCGCCGCAGGCACTCGTCGCGCTCCAGCCCCACCGGGCCGATGAGCCGACGGCGACCACCAAGCTGCTCCTCGAGGAGGTCCGCGAGCTGCCCTCGGCGCTGCGCCAGCTGACCCCCATCGCCGCCTGGGCGCCGAACCTGTTCGACTTCGGTCCGGTGGGCGCGGCGGAGCAGGAGCGTGGCGCCATCGTGTCGCCCAACTTCTTCTCCGTGATGGGCGTGCCGCCGCTGCTGGGCCGGACGTTCACCGACCGCGCGGCGGAGGCGCCGCTGGTCGTCCTCTCCGAAGGGCTGTGGCGGCAGCGCTTCGGCGCGGACCCCAACGCGCTCGGGCAGACCGTCCGGCTGAACGCCCACCTCTACACCATCGTCGGCGTGATGCCGGCGGCCTTCGAAGCCCCGCGCAAGGACGCGCGCTTCTGGGTGAACCTCGAGGGCTTCCTGAGCAACCTGCCCGAGGATGACCGCTCGCGCCGGTTCCGCGCGTGGAGCGTGCTGGCCCGGCTCGCTCCTGGCGCCACGCTCGCCAGCGCGCAGGCGGACGTGGCGGCGACATTCAAGCACCTCGGCCAGCGCAACCCGGAGCAGAGCGCGAACGTCACCGCCACCGTCCAGCCGCTGCACAGCGTGGTGGTGGGCGACGTGGGCAGCGTGCTCTGGCTTTTGGCCGGCGCGGTCGGCTTCGTCCTGCTCATCGCCGCGGCGAACGTCGCTTCCCTCCAGCTGGCGCGGGCGAGCGGGCGCGGGCGGGAGATGGCCATCCGCATCGCGCTCGGGGCCGGGCGCGCGCGGCTGGTGCGTCAGCTGCTCACCGAGAGCTTCGTGCTCGCACTCGTGGGCGGCGCGCTGGGAGCGTTGCTCGCGCTGTGGGGAACGGATGTCTTCCTCTCGCTCGCGCGCGACTCGCTGCCGCGGGCGTCCGAGGTGAAAGTCGATGGCCGGGCGCTGGCGTTCTGCGCGCTGCTGGCCATGGGTTTGGGCGTGGCCTTTGGGCTTTGGCCGGCGCTGCGCGCCTCGGTCGTTCACCCGGAGCAGGTGTTGAAGGAGGGCGCCGCGCGTCCCGGGCGACAGCGGGCGCTGGGCGCTTTGCTGGTCGCGGAGCTGGCGCTCGCGGTGGTGCTGCTGGCGGGTGCGGGGTTGCTCACGCGCACGCTGCTGGCGGTGGCCTCGGTTCCCCTCGGCGTGCAGCCGGACCGGGTGGTGAGCGTGCAGCTCTCGCTGTCGAGCGGGACGCTGGCCCCCGAGGCCGCGCGCGCCCCGTTCGCGGAGCAGCTCAATGCGCGGCTCGCCGCGCTTCCGGGCGTGTCGGGTGCGGGGTACCTCACCAGCCTGCCGCCCAAGGTCCAAGAGGTCATCGGCATCTTTGAGCTCGAGGGCGCCCGCGCGCCGAAGGGGCAGGAGCCGCATGCGAACCTGGTGATGATTGGCGGGGACGCGCTGGGCGTGCTGGGCATCCCCGTCCTTGAGGGGCGCGGCTTCACCTCGGCGGATGACGCGAAGGCGCCGGCGGTGGTGCTGGTGAACCAGGCGCTGGCTCGGCGCTACTTCCCAGGCGTGGACCCGGTGGGCAGGCGGCTGTTCGTCAGCGGCGGCACCGACGCGATGACCATCGTCGGGGTGGTGGGCGATGTGCGGTTCTCGGGCCTGGAGGCCACGCCCGGCCCGGCGCTCTACTTCCCGTATCTGCAGCAGCCGCTGGGCTGGGGGTTCTTCATCGTGCGCTCGCGCCAGAACCCCGCGAGCGTGGCCGCGCAGCTGCGGGAGGAGCTCCATGCCAACGCCCCGGAGTTGGCCGTGGGCCGCATCGCCCCACTCGAGGAGCTGGTGGATGAGGCGCTGGTCCCGCATCGGTTCCGGTCAGCGCTGCTGCTGGCCTTTGCCGCGGTCGCGCTCGTCCTCGCGTTGGTGGGCACGTTCGGCATCACCGCGTACGGCGTGGCGCAGCGCACCCGCGAGTTTGGCGTCCGGCTCGCCGTTGGCGCCCAGGCGAGCGACGTCGTGCGGCTGGTGCTGTGGCGCGGGTTGTTGAGGGTGGCGCTCGGCGTGGGGCTGGGGTTGCTCGGGGCGCGGGTGCTCGCTCGGACCGTGGAGTCGATGGTGTTCGGCGTGTCGGCTCAGGACCCGCTCACGTACGCCGCGGTGCTGGTGCTGATTGGCGCGACCAGCCTCGCCGCGCTCCTGTGGCCGGCGCTCCGCGCGTCACGCGTGGACCCCATCGTGTCGCTTCGCGCGGAGTAGGTGCGGGCCGGTCCCTCCGGGTGCTTCAGACGACGCGGGCTCCGGACTCCTCGACGGTCTTCCTGGACCACTTGCTGAGGACGTGGCGGCCTCCGAGCATGCGGTGTACGTAGAGGGCGGCGTGGATGTAGAGGACGAAGAGCCAGAGGGCGGGGACGCTGGTGCCCAGGCAGGCGGTGGCGGGGCAGACGGGGTAGGCGAAGCCGCCGTTGTGGGTCGCGGCCCACTCGAAGCCGGTGCCAAAGCAGCCGAGGAGGACGGCGTAGAGGGGGAGCCAGGTGCGACGGGCGGCCCAGAGGTCAGGGAGCGCCCAGACCAGGAGCACCGCGGCGCAGACGAACGGCCAGATGCCGTGGGCGCGCTCTGGGGCGCCGAGATAGCCGGAGACGCAGTACGCAGCAATCCACGACGCGTGGGCAAAGATGAGGTCCAGCGGCGCCAGCGGGCGTCCGCCAAACAGCCCCTGTGCGCGGCCGCGGTGGCCGACGACCAGCGTGTAGAGCAGGAAGAACCCGACGGTCGCGACGAGATACACGGGCGAGACGGGCAGCGCGTCGCCCACCCAGTCCGGGTTCTCGTAGGCGACCACGCCCAGGTTCTCGTGAATCCGGTCGACGTAGGTCCCCACCCCGCCCACGGCCAACCAGGCGATGTACGAGGCGGGTCTGCGACGGTGAAGTCGACGGTCCACGGAAGCCGCGGGGTCGGCGGCGTGACCAGTGACAACGGGAACTGCGGTGGCGGGCGCGATCGCGGCCTGCGCCATGTGACTCCTCACTCCTCCCGCTCCCAAATGAATTGTCGCGAAGAAGCGGCAGAAGTGTCGACCCCCCCGCGAGAATGTCCTCCGCGTGCGTTCGCCGACGCCTTCACTGGCCAGCTGTCGCGATGCGTTAGCGCAGCCCGCCGCGCACTCCGCGCATCGCCCGCACGCAGTTCCGCCAGCCTGCGCGCGAGGTCCGCGTTGCCCCCGGCTGCGCCTCCGGACGCCCTTACAGCTTCAGCGCAACGCCGGAGCGTGTTGACACCTCGAGGGTTTTCGGAAGCTCCAGCAGCCGGTCCAATCGCGAGCAGCGTCCCGGATACATACGGCGCCTACCGTCAACCCGGAGGAGCCCACCACTCCATGCACCCTCCGACGGAGCGCCTCCGCCAGGTGCGCCTTCGCCGCTGAGGCGCTGGTGTAGTCGACCAGCACGTTGCAGGGCGTCCTCACCGTGCCGCAGACCGTCAACCCTGGCGCCGCGTCCGAATTGAGCAACGGGCCGAGCGCCTTGCCTGCCCAGCGCCGGCTCACCGCGCCGGTCAGCGGGGCGCGTCTGTCGGTACGGAGGCAGCTTTGGTCAAGTGACGCGGGTTCTGCGCTTCAGCCGTCCGGGCGTGTGGTGTCGAGCCGTGCATGTTGCCTGCTCGGAGCCCAAACATCCCTGAGGAGACGGGGGACGCGGGATAGGAAGGGGCGGCTGCCGGGGGCGCCCCCGGCAGCAATGATCGCTTCGGCCAAGACGCGCGCTGCTTCGCTGCCCACTCCTGCACGCCCCGAGGTGTTTTGCCCAAGCTTGATGGATTGGCTGGAGCTGTCCCCGAGCTGGCCGAAATATTACTGACAGTGCGCGGCGAAGCAGGGACAGGAAGGTGTCGACGGGAAGTGGGGAGGATTTGTTATATACATCTAACAAATCCTCCCCACCTTGATGACAATCCGCCCGTGAGACACCGCAAATCGCACTGGCAGTGAGCTCTGGGCGCCGGCGGGGACAGCTCAGCCAATCCATCAAGCCTGGGCAAAACACCCCGGGGCGTGCTGGAGTGGGCAGCAGCGCGCGTCTTGGCGAAGCGATCATTGCTGCCGGGGGCGCCCCCGGCAGCCTCCCTATCCCGCGTCCCCCGTCTCCTCAGGGATGTTTGGGCTCAGGCAGGCAACATATGCGGCTCGACACCACACGCCCAGACGGCCGAAGCGCAGAACCCGCGTCACTTGACCAAAGCTGCCTCCGCACCGACAGACGCGCCCCGTATCTGCGCGCCACGTCTTTGCGGTGCACGCCCGAATGGCCATGACTTCAGGCCATATCAAAATCTGTCAGCGCAGCCCGGGCTCCATCGCTCGCGGCCTGGCCACCGGGCGCTGGAGCGCGCCGGGATGCCGCGCCTGGAGCAGCGACGGGGCGGCCACACGCCCGGGTGACGCCGCCGGTACGCTCGGCCGCAGGAGGTACTCGACCGCCGCGGTCAGCGACAGGAAATACACAGCAGCGCCCAGCAGCACGAACTTCATGTCCCCGCCCCCTTTCAGCACCGACCCCTGGACTGAACGTGGGAACGGGGCGGCGCGGATGCAACGCGGGGTGCTCACGGGTGAACACTGACGAGTCGGCGCTTGCGACGTGCGTGGGTTCGCACCACCTCTCGACTACGCGCCTCACGGCGCTACGCTCGAGGCGAGCGGGGGAGGTGCGACCACTACCCCGCGCGCGCCTTGAGCTGCTCCATCGCCAGCTCCAGCTCCATCGCGCGCTCTCGCTCCACCTAGGAGGCATCTCCACTTCCGCTTGACGCTCGGCGAAGCGGCGCAGGTCGCGGGCGGCGCGCAGACAGGCGAGCAAGAGAAACCCGTCCTCGAACAGCACCCAGAAAGCGTGCTCCAGCACGCGCCACCACTCCGGGTTCGCCGAGCCGTAGACGCTCTGCGGCCAGAGCATCCCGCGCAGCAGGTGGTCCGCGGCGACGGCGACGGTGGCGGTGGGGAGGACCTTCCAGTCCCGGTAGAAGGAGAGAAACGCCAGCGAACCGAAAACATGGAAGTGCGTCTCAATACGCCCGCCGCTCAGGTGAATGAGCAGCGCGGACCAGAGCATCTGCGCCACGGCCATCACCTGCCGGGTGAGCGTTGCCGTCGGCCGCGTGAGCGCGAGGGCGATGGGCAGCGCGCTCAGGACGCCGCCCAGGAGCAGCGCCGTCCAGACGTGCACGTGGGTGCTGGAGATGTTGCCGGCCCAGGCGTGCGGGGACCAGACCAGCGCCAAACCCACCGCGAAGACCCACTGCCCGCCCATCAGCCACGCGAACATGCGGGACGTGCTGCGGTACCCGTCATCCTGCAGCCCGGCGAGCACCTGCTCCGTCCGCGCCCGCGAAATGTCTTTGAGGGAGTCTTCAGCGTTCATGGGTTCGCTCACAGTCGCGCCTTCTGACTGGCTGCCACCGAGGTGCGGCGCATCTTCACGAACGTGAGCGCCTGGTTCACCGCGCGCAGCAGCCCAGCGGGGTGAATGGGTTTGATGGCCAGGAAGTAGGAGTCCTTGTTCAGCCGGGCGCGCTCTGCGTAGGCGCTGTAGTCCGCCAGCAGCACGCGGCCCACCTCACGCTGGGCGCCGGCTTCGCGCAGGAAGTCCGCGCCGCTCTGCCCGGGGAGGACAAGCTCCGCCAGCACCACGTCCACCTCTTCGCGGTGCAGCAGGGTGAGGCCGGCGGCGGCGCTGGTGACCGGGAGCACCTTGAAATGCGGAGCCAGCGCGTCGGTGATGGCGCGCTGGTCCGCGAAGGAGTCCGTCACGGTCAGGATGCGTGGTTCGCCGCCCGAGGGAGCCATGAGGTCGAAGGGACGTTTTCAGCTGCACCTTCAGGACCACGTGGAAGAGGGCCGGATTCCGGGAGATGACGCCACGCTCCCACAGGTCTGCCCGTACCCGGCGTGTTCACGGAGCGTCACTCCGCGCGCGCATACATCACAATCCAGTCGACCTGGATGTGCCCCGCCGCGGTGGCCGGCGGGAGACCGCCGGGGGAGCCGCACTGGAAGAGGTAGTGCATCTTCGAGGAGGGGACGAGCGTGGTGGAGGTCCCCACCGTTTTGCCGTCGAGCAGGAACGTCACCTTGCCCGGAGACCACTCGGTGGTCACCACGTGCCAGTCGTTGAACGAGGTGCCGGTGTTGAACGCATCCTGGCCGTAGTTGGGGCTCGCGTAGTGCGCGTACGCGTGCATGGAGCCTTCGAAGCCGCCTTCCGGGTAGTCAATCTCGCCGTGCGCCGGCCAGATGTTGTCGTCCGGCCAGAGCAACCACACGCCGCCGTAGCCGGGGATGGCGTCCGCGCGGAAGCGAACCGAGTAGCGGCCATAGAGCTGACCGTACGAGGGGATGGTGGGGACGATGACCGCGCACATCCGGGTGGTTCCCTCGGTGTGCGCGAAGATGTCCAGCATGCCGTTGGCGACAGAGACGGTCTTCGAGGGCATGTACGTGACCTGCTTCGACGTGTCTAACCAGCCGTCCGGGTAGACCGTGAAGCGGCTCTTGTACGCGGTGCCGGGGAAAGCGCCGAGGGCCGCGTCCGCGCTGAAGTCCTCCGCGAATATCTGCTGCCAGCCGGGCAGGTCTCCGACCGGCATCGACGGCGCCGCAGGGGCGGGAGCCGGAGCCGGAGTCGGAGCGGGCTGCTCGGCCGAACCGCGCAGCAGCGTCCACTGCTCTGCGCAGCCGCCCGTGGGCTCAGAGAGCTGCACGCGCGTCCCGGGGAAGCGGCTGCTGTTGGAGACCGCCAGCACCATGCGCTGGGCATGCGCCGGAGAGAGGCTATGCGTCCCGTTCCCGTTGGCGGTGATGCGCCATTGCTGGTTCGCGCCACCCCACAGGGCCCACTGGAGAACGGCGGTTCCACTGGAGGTGAGCCCGGCCTGCGCGTCCAGCGCTTTGCCGCTGTGTACGGCCAACAGCGAGAACGCGTCGCCCGCGGCCTTGAGCTTCCACCGCTGATTGAGCCCGCCGGTGTCGCTCCACTGCAGGACCCCGGCCCCGTCGAGCTTGCTCGCGCTGCTCACGTCCAGCATCAGCCCGGAGCACGCGTTCTTCAGCTTCACGGTGGCGCCGTCACTGGGAGCCACCAGCTCCTCGGCAGACTCGGAGGCGACCTCTTCCCCAGATGGAGCCGCGCACGCCAGACTCAGCACGAGGGGAACTGCGACGACGAGCACTCGACGATGACCCGCAGTTGAAACAACGTTCATGATGCCTCCTTGGCGGGGAGCCCGATTGCAAACACATGGCCAGCGCGTCGGCGGAGAACACCAGGCGCTGCGGCGGGTTAAGAGAACCCTGAGGACTGCTTCTGGAGCCAGGCGAGCGTGCGTGTCAGGGCGGCCTGACACCAGGCCGGTTAGGCTGCGCGAATGGTGCTGATGGGCCTGGCGTGTCTGCTGGTGCTGGGCGCGAACCCTCCGCTGGTGTCGGACGACTTCGAGTCGCCCACCGTCGGGAACCGGTGGACCTTCGTCACGCCGCCGCCCGCCGGGAGCGCCTTTCGCACCGACGCGGAGGCGGCCCACCGGGGCGGCCGCGGCCTGAGGTTGGAGGACAACGACGGCTCGGCTGGCGCGGGCACCACCGCCGCGCTCAACCTGCGCATCGCGCCGGTGCCCGCGCTGTTCCTCCGCGAGTGGGTGCGCGTGGTGTCCACCAACGGGCTGGGGAACGTCGGGCTCTCGCAGCTGCTCACCAACAGCCCGGTGAACGCCATCGTCGACGTCTACCTCGCCGGCGACGGGACCTCATTCGTGTTCCAGGGTCCCAACCGCGACGGCACCTACCGCGCCGCCCTTCCCCGCAGCGGAATGCGCGTGGGGCAGTGGCACCTGTTGGAGTGGGCCGCCGTCGGCGCGGGGACCGCCTCGGGCCGGCGCGAGCTGTGGGTGGATGGAACGCTTCTGGCCGAGCACACGGAGGTCGACTGGACGGGCATCGCGCTTGACCACTTTTCAGTGGGCGAGCCGTGGTCGACGGACCGGCGCTTCCAGGGCGTGCTGGACCTGGACGACATCCGCGCCGGGGAGAGCCCGCACGCCAGCACGCTGCGCCTGGAGCTCGCAGCGGGAGCGCCCACCTCCGACGGGTGCGCCGTGCTCGCTCTCACGCTGGTGGACTCCCGGCTGGAGGCGCGGGACGCGCCGTATGACTTCGAAGTGGCGCTCGAGTCGCAGCCTGCAGGCTCCGCGCTGTTCTACGCGGATGCGCAGTGCACGCAGCCGCTCACCACCGTGTCGATGGCCGCGGGCGCGCAGACCGTCTACGCGTCCCGCCCCTCGGAGCAGGCGGCTGAAGTCCGGGCCCACCACGTCGACTTCCTCGCCCTGCCCCTCTCGCTCTCCGGCACCACGGCGCGGCGGCAGCGAAGCCTCTATGACCTGGGCTGCAGCGCAGCGGGGGGCGGCGCTCAAGCGTGGGCGCTGCTGGCGTGCTTGAGCGTCCTCCGGAGGTCAGCCCGTCGGCGTCTTGCCCTTCAGCCGCCGGGTCGAAGGCAGGTCCGTCTTCAGCGGTGAGAGGGTGGGCTCGGTCTCCGCGGACGGCGCCGCCGGGCGCTCAACCGGAAGCTGCGAGGTACGCGGGTAGCGCGACTCCATCCAGTCGGCGAGCTCCGGCGTGCCGAACGGGCTCTTCGACAAGGTCGCCTCCAGCTCATGCCGCAGCGCCCGCAACGACGGCTGACGCTCCTTCGGCGCCTTCGCCAGCGCGCGCGTCAGCGTCCGTGACAGGTTGCGCGGGAGGTCCTTCCGGAAGCGCTCCAGCGAGGGCGGCGGCGCTTCGAGGATGGCTTGCAGGCTCTCCCGCGTCCCGCCCTGCTCGAAGGGATGCACGCCCGCGAGGAGGACGAAGAGCGTCAGGGCCACGCCGTAGAGGTCAGTGGCGGGCGTGACCGGTTCAAAGCGGTATTGCTCCGGCGCCGCGTACAAGAGCTTCGCCTTCACGATGCCCGGCTGTGTCTCAACCTGGCGCCCGGCGGTGCGCGCTACGCCGAAGTCCAGCAGCTTCATCCAGCCGCCGAAGGCGACCATCACGTTGCTGGGGTTCACGTCGCGGTGAACGAGGTGAAGCGGCCGGCCACGGAGGTCCAGCGCGCCGTGCGCGTACTCGAGCACCTCGCAGAGCAGGACGCCGATGCGCACCGCGGCCTCCCAGGGAAACCGCGCGCCGGCGCCGCGCAGCGAATCCGCCAGCGCTTCCAGCGTTACGCCGTGGACGTACTCCATCGCGATGTAGAGCAGCCCCTCCACCCGGCCCACCTCGTGGATTTGCACGAGCCCCGGGTGCCGCAGCTGGGAGACCACGCGCGCCTCTTCGAGGAACATCTGCGCCTGCTCCAGGTCCTCGCCCACCGGGAGCAGCCGCTTGAGCGCCAGCAGCGGCCCCGCAGTGCGCTCGGCGGCGAGCCGGGCGAGGAAGACCTCCGAACGCCCGGCGTGCCCCAGCCGCTTGACCAGCACATATTTGCCGAAGCGGGCGCCGCCGCTCATGGAGGCGTCCCGGGCTCATCCGCGCGCAGCCCGTGGCGGCTGAGCACGTCGTAGAGGTGCGTCCGGGCGATGCCGGCCAGGCTGGCCACCTCGGTGAGGTTGCCCTGGCAGCGCTCGAGGAGGGCGGCGAAGTATTCGCGGGTGAAGTCGTCCACCAGCTGCGCCTTGGCCTGCTTGAAGGGGACCACCGCCGCGGCTTCAGGCGGTGACACCTCCGGAGGCAGCGCGTCCAATCCGCAGATGGAGCGCTCAATCACGTTGCGCAGCTCGCGGACGTTTCCGGGCCACGGGTGCGCGGCCAGACGCTCCAGGAGCGCGCTCGACAGATGGAAGTCCGGTCTCCCGGCCAGCGTCACGAAGTGGTGCGCCAGCAGGGGCAGGTCCTCCAGGCGCTCTCGCAGCGGCGGGACGTCGGCGACCAGCACCGCGAGCCGGTAGTAGAGGTCCTTGCGGAAGGCGCCGGACGCCACGGCGGCGGGCAGGTCCCGGTGGGTGGCGGCGATGATGCGCACGTCCACCTCGCGCTCGCGCGAGTCTCCCAGCGGGTGGACCACCCCGGTCTCCAGCGCGCGCAGCAGCTTGGGCTGGACCTCGAGGGGCAGCTCCGCCACCTCGTCAAGGAAGAGCGTCCCGCCGTGCGCGGAGACGAACGCGCCCGGGCTGGCCTGATGCGCGCCGGTGAACGCCCCCTTCGCGTGACCGAAGAGCTCGCTCTCGACGAGGGACGGCGCGACGGCCGCGCAGTCCAGGACCCGGAAGGGCCCGGCGGAGCGGTCCGAAACGTCGTGCAGCGCGCGGGCGAGCGCGCCCTTGCCGCTGCCGGTCTCTCCGCCGAGCAGCACGTACGCGTCGGTGGCGGCGACGCGCGCCAGCGTGTCGAACAGGGCGCGCATCCGTTCGCTGCGGGCAATGGCCTCACCAAACCGGGCCGGAGGCCGAAGCGCCTCCTCGCTGAGCGCGGTCGAGGGGACGACCTTCAGCAGCGTGCGTCCCAGGCGGAGCGTGGCGTCCGGGACCACGATGTCGTGCACCCTCGCGTCGTTGAGGAAGGTGCCGTTGGTGGAGCCCAGGTCGCGGACCCGCACTCCGAAGGGGTGCAACAGCAACTCGACGTGGTAGCGGGAGACCGATGAGTCCGAGAGGGTAAAGGCGGCCTCGGGGTGCGTGCCGACGGTGGCGGACCCCTCGAGGCGCGCGGACTTTCCCTGGTCAGGGCCGGCGGTCACCTCGACCGAAAGGTGTGTCGCGCTGTGCGCAGCCCTGGCTCCGCCCGGCTGCAGGAGCGCCTGGGGGTCAAGCCGGTCTGTCGGACGCTGGGGCATGGAGGTGAGTCGGGCGCGGCGAATCCCCTAAGATGCGGGCCGATGCGAGAGTGTGCCGCGTGCGGGCGAGAGACGAAAGGCGAAGCGTCCCGCTGCGCAGCCTGCTTGCCGGGGCGCACCCTTACGGAAGTGTCGCCGCTGCGAGCGGGTCCTTCGGTGGTGGTGGAGCCGGGGACCCTTTTGGAGGGCAAGTGGCGCGTCGAAGAGCCGCTGGGTGAAGGCGGGATGGGCAGCGTGGTGCTCGCCACCGACCTCACGTTGGATCGGAAGGTCGCGGTGAAGCTGCTCGCCGATGCGCTCTGCGAAGACCCGGCCTTCCTGCTCCAGTTCGACCGCGAGGCGCGAGTCACCGCGCAGCTGGACCACCCCAACGTCGTCCCCCTCTACGCCGTCGGCAACCACCAGGGACGACCGTTCCTGGTGATGAAGCACCTCGAAGGCATGTCGCTGGCCGAATACCTGCGCCACGCCGCGCTGCCGCTGCCTCCCGGCGAGGTGCTCAGCATCCTGCGGCAGCTGTGCCGGGGGCTGCAGTTCATCCACGACAAGGGCGTGATTCACCGCGACATCAAGCCGAGCAACATCTTCATCGGCGTCGACGGCCATGTGACTCTGCTCGACTTCGGCATTTTCAGCGGCACCGCCCTGGACCCGCTGCTGGCCGGGCGGATGGGCACGCCTTCGTACATGGCGCCCGAGCAGCAGCGCGGCGAGCCCGTCGACGCACGCGCGGACCTCTTCGCCCTCACGCTCGTCTGGCATGAGCTCCAGTCGGGCGAGCGCCCGCCCCCGTTCACCGAGCGCTCCACCGAGCTCGCCACTGCCCTTCACGCCAGGCCCGCAGGACCGCGCGCCGCGCCGAGGGGCGCAATGGCTGCCGTCCTCGAGCGGGGGCTGGCGCCGGACCGGGACGCGCGCTTCCGCTCCGCGATGGAGCTGCTCGAAGCGATTGAGGCCGCGGAGCGGACGGGCGTGGCTCCACCCGCGGCGCGCCGGCGGGGCAGGAGGCTTCTGGGGGTTGCGGCCGTGGCAGGCCTGGCCCTCGCGGTGGGCGCTGCGTGGCAGCTCTCGCGCGCGGCCCGGAGCGCGGGAGTGGTTCTCGAGTCTCCCGCCGCGGCGGAGGCGCCAGGACCGCCCGTCGCAGCCCCCGTGCCCGGAAGCGCCGAGGCGATGCGAGAGCCTGGCGCCACGCCCGTGAGCCGTCAGGCCGCTCCTGCCCTGACCTCGCGCGCCACGCAGCCCGCACCCGCTCGCGAACGGGCGAAGCCGCGAACACCGTCCCTGCGCACCTCTCCGCCGCCGCCGGCGCGCGACGCGGGCCCGGGCAAGGTGCGGGTGGTCACCTCCGTCGGCGGCGAGCCCATCTGGGCATCCGTGTGGCTCGACGGCGCGTCGAAGGGGCCCACGCCTTTGACGCTGGAGGCGGCGCCTGGCCGGCACCGCGTTCGGGTGGAGCGGCTGGGGTACCAAACCGTCGAGCGCGAGGTCATCACCGCGCCGGGCGAGACCGTGGTGGTGCAGGTCGAGCTGCGTCCATGAGCTGGCTGCTCTGCCTGCTGCTGAGCGCGACGCCCGCCTCCGCCGGGGCGCTGCTGGAGGAAGGCAAGGCAGCGCTGGTGGGGGGCGCCTTCGAAGCGGCGGTGAGCACGCTGACCCGGGCCGCGAACGCGGCGCAGGGCGACGGGCCGCTGCTCGCGCAGATTTACCTCCTGCGCGGCCAGGCCCACTCCGCCTTGAGCGACTTTGGGGGCGTGGAGGCGGACTTCGCCCGGGCGCTCCAGCACAACCCGGACGCGCGGCTGGACCCGGCGAAGGTCCACCCGACGGTGGTGACGCTGCTGGAGGAGCTGCGGGGGCGGCTGGAAGGGACGTTGGTGGTGGCCGGGCGGGAGGGCGCGCTGCTGTTCTTCGACGGGCGGCCCCTCGGCACCTCGCCGCTCACTGTCGCGGTGCGGATTGGCACCCACGTCCTCGAGGCGCGGCCGGTGGAGGGCGGGCCGCCACTGCAGCAGCGAATTCAGGTGCGGGTGAACGCGCAGGAGCGCGTGGAGCTGCCCGCCGCGGCAACCGGGGCGGACCGCCTGTCCTGGCGCTTCGACGCCCGCGCGGTGATTGACCTGCGAGGGGGGCTGGGCGGCGAACTGGGCGCAGGGCTGGGCGGCCCCTGGTGGAGCCTGAGCCTCCAGCTGCATGCGGGCAGCGTCTGGGGGACCAGCTTGCGGGCCGCGCTGGTCGCTCCTGAATGGGTGCCGCACCTGCGCCCGTACGCGGCGGTCGATGGCGACCTCTTCTTCAGCGGCACGCCGGTGCTGGGCGTGGGCGGGACCGTCGGCACCTTCGTCGCGTTCAGCCCGAGGTGGGAGCCGTTCCTGGAGCTGACCGCGCGGCTCCTCGGCGCGCCCGAGGGCTTGCGGGCGCAATACCTGCTGCTGGGCGTGGGTGTGCGCCTTCGACTTTGAGCGAGGGCCTCCCCCTGGGGTACAGAGGCAGTCACCGTGAAGAAGCGAGCCTCCAAAGTCGACCCGAGGAAGAACCCGCGGCAGGAGCGCTCCCGCGCCACCGTCACCGCCATCCTAGACGCGACGACGCGCCTGTTGCGCGAGGGCGGCCTGAGCGCCGCGAATACCAACCGCATCGCCCAGGTGGCCGGGGTGAGCGTGGGGTCGCTCTACCAGTACTTCCCGAACAAGCAGTCGCTGGCGGCCGCCCTCCTCGAAGAGCACGTGCGGCGCACGCGGGACGCGGTGGCGGCGCGGCTGGAGGCGGTGAAGAACGCGCCGCTCGAGACGGCGGTGCGCGCGCTGATTGACGCGGTCATCGACATCTACCTGCAGGACCCGACCGTCTTCGCCGCGCTGGAGGCGATGACCTCCGAGCTGGGAATGGTGCAGCTGGTGCGCCGCGTGCGGGAGGAGATTGCGGTGATGTCCACCGCGCTGCTGGAGGCGCACAGCAGCAAGCTGCGCCCGAAGGACCTCAAGCGCGCCGCGCACATCGCAGTTCGTGCGGTGGACTGCGTCGTCGTCGACACGCTGGCGCAGCACCCGAAGGACCTGCAAGACCCCGAGTACCGCGAGGAGCTCTATCACCTCGTGCTGGGCTACCTGATCCGGCGTTAGACACTTGCGGCCATCCCCCCACCGCTCGCCTCGAGGAGAGGACAGGCCTTCGGCCTGCCATTTCATTCAAAGAACGGCCCAGTTAGTTGTCTGGTCCTGGGCTTTGGAGCTATTCGGCGGCCGCGCGAGAGCAGCTAAGACCGTCAACGCAATGGTGCCTT
>JBGART010000034.1:0-99750 GCA_044230055.1 Myxococcaceae bacterium
CTCGAGGAGGAGACCGGCCCTGGCCGGCCATTTCGTCGGAGGAACAGCTGTTCCCGCGCCGTCAGGCGCCACCCCCGCTCGCCTCGAGCGTTGCGCCGTCAGGCGCATAGTCGAGAGGTGGCGCAAGCCCACGCACGGCACTTAGCCGGTGTGTTTCGAGCGAAACGGTGCGGCCTATGAGCCAAGCTTTGGGAGCACTGCCGACGCCGACGTCTCGACTATGCGCCTGACGGCGCAACGCTCGACGCGAACGGGGGCAACCCCGCTGCCCTGGTGAGCTGTTCTCTAGGAGCACAGCGCCGAAGGCGCGGAGTCGTGCGCGTGGCGCAAACCCACGCCCGCCACCAGCCCGTTCCTGACCACGCCTGCGCCAAGGCTCGAAGGCGCGGAGGCTGCTTCATTCATGACCCGTTCCGTGCGCGCTCCGTCCGGAGGCAGAGAACAGCATCCCTGGGGAGACGGGGGGTTCACGTGTGCTTTGCGCAGGCGGGGATGGGTTCCGCGGTGCCAAGTCTCGTGGGCTCGGTGGAGGCGGTGCTCGCCCTCGCGCAGCGGGAGCCCGGGTTTCAGATGCAACCGTTTGTCGACAAAGTTCTTCGTAGACGCGGTTTCATGGCTGTTTTGAAGGAGTTTGTCGACAAACGGTTGCGTCTGGTTTGAGCAGTCGGGCTCCCACGGCGCGAGGATGTCTGCCGCCTCCACCGAGCCCGCGAGACTTGGCACCGCGGAGCCCATCCCCGCCTGCGCAAAGCACACGTGAACCCCCCGTCTCCCCAGGGATGGCTGCCTTCGCACGGCGGCTTGCTTCGTCTCCGCCGCAAGCGCCGGGAGGGCGAACCGGGGTATGAGGACCGGATGCCCCCGTCCGCCCCCGTGGATCCGCTTACCGGCCTGTCCGCCGCGGCGCGGGGCGTGTACGTACACTTCCCGTACTGCCTCTCCAAGTGCCCGTACTGCGACTTCGCGTCCACCGCGGCCAAGGTCGTGCCGGAGGAGCGCTACGCCAAGGCCATCCTCGAGGAGCTCCGCCGGCGCGCCACGGCATGGGGAACGCGGGGCACCGCGCAGTCGGTCTTCTTCGGAGGCGGGACCCCGTCGCTCTGGGGGCCGCGCTTCGTCGGCGAAGTCCTGGAGGCCATCGCGCGGGTCATCGGCATCGCCGACGGCGCGGAGGTGACGCTCGAAGCGAACCCGGGCGCCTCAGACGCCGCGCGCTTCGCCGGGTTCAAGGCGGTGGGCGTGAACCGCCTCTCCATCGGCGTGCAGTCGTTCCACCCGGCGATGCTCAAGTCGCTGGGCCGCGAGCACAGCCCGGACGACGCGGAGGCCGCGCTGCGGGCCGCCAAGGCGGCCGGCTTCGACAACGTGTCGATGGACTTCATCTACGGCGTCCAGGGGCAGACCCTGGAGATGGCGCGCGCGGACGCGGTGCGCGCGGTGGCGCTGGAGCCTATGCACCTGTCGGCCTACGCGCTGACGCTGGACCGGGAGTCGCTCGCAGAAGAGGTCCCGCTCGCCCGGCAGCTGCTGCGCGGCGAAGTCACCTTGCCCTCGGACGACGCGACGGCGGAGATGGGCAGCGCCGTGCGCGAGGTCTACGCCCAGGCAGGGCTCGCCCGCTACGAGACGTCCAACTGCGCGCGGCCGGGCTACCACTCGCGGCACAACGCGCTCTACTGGACGGGCGGCGAATACCTCGCGCTCGGCGTGGGGGCGACGGGGTTCCTACGCACCGGCGCGACGGCCGCCCGGCGCTACACGAACCATCGGAGCGCGGAGCGCTACCTGGAGGCTGCCGAGTCCGGACAAACGCTCGAAGCGTCGGTGGAGCTGCTGGGGACGCAGGAGCTCTTTGAGGAGCGGCTGGCGATGGGACTGCGGCTCGCCGAGGGGGTGGCCCTCAAGGCAACCTGTGAGCAATTCGAAGTCCCCACTGAGCCCAGGCGGCAGGTCGCTGAGGAGCTGGTACGGAATGGCTTCGCGCAGTGGCTGGGCCCTCGCCTCGCGCTCACCGAGCGCGGCAGCGACGTCCACAGCGAAATCTGCGCGAAGCTGATGTGATGGCTTACACGCCAATCATCATCTGGCTCAACACGTCGTTCATCATGCCGCCGCTATCCGTCGAAGCCTTGCCGGCCGTCGCCACCCAGGCGTCGCCGTACATGTTCATCGCGGCCGCTGCGGCCGAGGTGCGGACGTTCATCATCGCGGTGTCTGAGCCGCAGCGCTCGTAGCTCTGGCAGAACTTGTACGCCGCGTCCTCTGCAGAGGAGGCAGTGTCGATGTCCGAGCCCGCCGCCTGCTCGGTGGTGTCGAACTCGTGGAAGATGAAGTCGAGCTGGGTTTCCAACCCCATCGGGTCCCGGCCTCCGGCGAAGTTCAGCAGGTCCTGCCACCGGTCTCCTACGCTCCACTGGGCGAGACCGTGTCCCACGCCGTTGGGCTGCACGGCGCCCGGGTTGAGGCCAGACTCCTGAATCAGGTTTCCGACAATGCCCGCGGCCTGCCAGGCAGCCTTCTGCGGATCGCTGCCTCGCTCCGTCATGAACTTGTTGGCGAGGTACTTGAACACCTCTTCGCCGCTCGCCGGCATGCCTGCGGATGCCGCGGCAACCGCGCTGGGATCCGCCACCCCGAAATACCCACCACCGCCGCTGCGGCCCGCCCGCCCGCCACCGCCGCCACCGCCGCCACCACCTCCGGTCCGTCCGCCACCAGCAATCGCGTCGTAGCGGTCCTTGCCGGGGCCTGCGACCTTCGCCGCACTGAGGGGCGCGATGCCGATGCTGCCGGGCTCGATGCTGTACTTCTTCAGCGACGCCAGCAGGATCTCCATCATCAGATTGGAGAGCTTGACGCCCTCCTTTTCACCGAGGAGGTAGTCCTTCGTCTCATCCAGCTGCTTGATGAGCTTCTTCTTCACGTCCGCGCTGAGGTTGGAGTCTTCGACCTTCTTGCGGGCGCTCTCAATCGCCTCCAGCTGAAGCTCTTTGCCGTCCTGGGACTTGTCGCCGGGGGCCGCCAGCGCCGCCGTCAGCTCCGCACCGAAACCTGCACGCAAGTCACCGGCACCCTCGAGCGTCCTCGCCTCCGTGACGCTGGTCTCCAGTGGCAGCCCACCGGTGTTGATGGGGGTCGTGTCAGTTCCAGTTCTGGTGACGGCGTCGGGAGGGGCCATGAATCGTCCTCAACGGAAGAAGGGGGAAAATCCACCCCGATTATCCGAAGGACCCGCCCAATAGTTTCTTCCAACCTGAGAAGTAGAGTCCCAGCCGCCAAAAAACCGCCTGGCCTGACGCGCCGCGTGACGCGGATTCAGAACGTCAGGGCCAGACCTGCGGTGGCGGCAGGGAGCGCCCGGGCCTGGAGCCGGTCGTCGAGCTTGAGGATGGCCATCGGCAGCTCGCCCTCCAGCGTGAGCCAGAGGGGCTTATAGAGGTGCAAGCGAGCGCCGAGCCGAATGGCTGCGTAGACCGCGAAGGACGAGATGGCCTCGCCCCCGGTCTGGCTCTGAGCCAGATATGCCGGCCCCGCCTCGCCGCCCAGCGTCAGCGCGAGCGCGCCGAACTGGTACAGAAACCGGTACCCCACACGGGCCTGGAAGCCGTTCTCCACCAGCCCGTGGACTGAGGACGCCCCGGTCATCCCGATGAGCGCGAAGGTCACCCCGATGCCCGTCTCCGCCGACATCCGCAGCTGAGACGCGAGGGCGAGCTCCTCGGCGACGGTCTTGCCCGCCCCGAAGCTCGCGGCGAGCCACAGCCCGCCCGTCGAGTCCGGCGCCGGACGGGGCTCGGGCGCGTCCTTCACCTCGGGCGGCGCGGCGCGCTTCTCCTGCCCGCCGCGCATGGCCAGCCGGGGGAGGGGACCCAACTTCGTGAGGTCCTCCCAGCGGACCAGCTGCCGCGTCCCGGCGTTCAGCGTGTAGCGGCCGCCGTACGCGTCGCCGCCGCGCAGCAGGTTCACGCCGTAGCGGCCGGACGGGAGCGCAATCTCCCGGCCGGAGCCGGTCTGGACCTCGGCGACAATCTGGTCCCGCGCGAGGTCCGTGATGAGGGCGCGGTCCGCGCCGGTGGGCAGCTCCAGCACCGAGGAGCTGCGCTGGAGCGAGGCGAGGACGAACTCGCCCTGGCCCGACAGCCGGTAGTCGTAGAGCGCGTGCTGCCCGGTGCCCAGAAGCGCGGTGGCCGCGAGGGTGCGGTCGTGGGCGTGGCGGTAGACCTCGGCGAGGGTGACCTGCTTGTCGCCGGAGACGTCCGCCGCGCCGCGCAGGCCGGAGACGAAGCTGTGGGTGAACAGCCCGCCCTTGAGCTCCTCGGACTCCAGCGCGGCTTCGTCCGCGGCGCTCGACGTGATGAAGGCCTCGCCCGTCGCGGTCAGCTCATCGCGCAGCTGGATGACGAAGGCGGGCGCGGGCTTGCCGCCCCGCTGCGCCAGCGCCGCGCCGCTCTTGCACGCGTCAATCACCACGACTTTGAGGTCCGCGCCGGTGCCGCTGAGCAGCGACCGCAGGCGGGTATAGAGGACGCGCTCGGTGCCCAGCTCCAGCGCCTCTCCGTCCGCGTGGCCGGAGTAATAGAACAGCACCACCACCCGGGTGTCCGGCGCTGCGCGGGCCGCGACGGCGCGCTGACGGACGCGGATGAAGGCGCGCTCGAGCTCGCCGGTGCGCTGGCCCTGAAGGAGGAACACGTCGTCCGGCGCCACGTCCCCCAGCTCCGCCAGCACCCGGGCCATCTTGCCCGCGTCACTCTCGGCGAAGCGCAGGGGAGGCCGGTCGGAGGAGCCGGCGTTGTTTCCAAGGACGATGGCGAAGCGGCGCGTGCCGGCCTCGGCAGCGCCGGCGAGGCACAGCGACAGGAGGAGCAGGCGCCACACGCGGACAACCTCGGGACAGCGTTTGGGGGGCTACCGAATACGAGATTGCAGGTCGCGGATGCAAAGCGGACGTCGGCGGGTGAACCCCGTGGCGCCTTCCGAAGTGCAACCGGCCGAGAGCCGCCGTGGTTACGAAGGTTTACGCGCGCTCCGGTTTGCCCGGAGTAGCATCCCCCTCATCGATGTCGAGCTGGATGCAGTTCTGGCTGTTGAGCGCGCTCACGGGCAACCCGCTGCTGGCGGCGTCGCTCGTCCTGGTGGGCTGGTTCGTGGTGGACCGTTTCACCGTGCGGGCGCTGCCGGACCCCATCCGCGTCGTCCTCCGCTGGTCGCGCACCCACCGGCTCAAGCGCCTCATCGAGATGAACCGCTTTGACCGGAAGTCGCGCTTCGAATTGGCGGAGCTCTACGTGGAGCAACGGCGCTTCGCCGCGGCAGTGGAGCTCCTGCGTCCGAACCTGGAGGCCGGGGACCACGACGCGGGCACGCTCTTTCTGATGGGCGTGGCGTGCCTGGGTGCCAAGCACATTGACCAGGGCGAGCTTCTGCTCACCAGCGCGCAGGAGGAGGACCCGCACTTCCGGATGGGCGAGATTGACCTCGCGCGCGGGCGCTGGCGGCTTGTCCGCGGCGACTGGCAGGGCGCCCGCGAGGCGCTGGACCGCTTCTGCGCGGCGCGCCCGGGGACGGTGGAGGGCAAGGTGCTGCTGGCGAAGGCGCAGGAGAAGCTGGGCAACCACGACGCAGCCTACGACCTCCGCGACCGCGCCTGGTGGGATCACGCCGCCGCGCCGCGCTTCGCCCAGCGGCTCTCCCGCTTCTGGGCGTGGCGCGCCAAGCCGTGGCGCCCCGTCCTGTACGCCGTCCTCCTCGCGGCTGGCGCCACCCTCTTCTTCAAGGTGGCCGGGCCCACGCTCGAGCGCGCTGCGAACCCATACCGCCCCGGCGCGCCGGTCATCCACGCCGCGGACGACGACGAGTAGCGGCTACTTCTCCACCAGGAGGTCTCTGGCCTGCAGCAGGTCCACCTCGCCGGCGAACTGCGCGAACGCGGCGTACTGCTTGGGCGTGATGCGCGCCATGTCCAGCCTATAGCTCTCGTCGACGAACACCGTGTTGCCCTGCTGCCTTTCGTGGCGCAGGAACGCGCCAAACGGCCCCTGCGCCTTCACCTCGGCGGCGGGGGAGTTGAGCTTGTAGCCGGGCGGCAGCTCCAGGGTGACCTGGGTTGAGCTCTGCTCGGTGGCGTCAATGAAGAGCGGCGTGCGCCGGGAGCTGACCTGCACGTAGCGCCGGCCGAGGTATGCCGGGAAGGTGAGCGCGCCGAGGATGAGCTTCCCGTCCGCTTCCACCCGCGCGTAACGCGCCGCGGAGAAGTCGTAGCGGACCGCCAGCGTGCCGCCGACCTCGCGCTTGAAGTCGAGCTTGAGGTTGGAGAGGTCCGCGCCGCCGAAGTAGCGGGCGAGCGCGCTCTGCAGCGCCTGGCTGCGCTGGTCCGGAGAGAGCGCCTCCAGCGCCTCAATCAGCTGCGCCGCCTCCAGCCCCGAGTACACCTCTTCGCCGCTGCCGGAGAGCTTGCCGTCCACTGACAGCTTGAGCTTCAGCTTCACGGTCTTCCCGCCGGTCAGCACGCTGCGCTTGGGCGTCTTCACCTGCTCCAGCGGCCGGCCCGGCTCCGGGAGGAGCCACGCGTCGCGCTCGCCGGTGGCCTGCTCCGGCAGCTCGCCGAACGGCGCGAAGCGGATGAGCGGGTCCATCCAGACGACGGTGTCTCCCACCACGGTGCGCAGGCAGACGTAGGGCAGCAGCGCTTCGTTCGGGAACCGGTAGGGCGCGGGGTCCGCCGCGAAGGTGCGAACGGCGGCCAGGCGGGTGGGGATGCCGAGCGCTTCGAGCGAGGCCTTCAACGCCCACAGCCGGCTCCCGCGGTCCTGCGCCAGGCTGGACGCGGCGGACTGCGAGAGCCCCGCATCCCGTCCGGAGAGCTTCTGCATCACCGCCGCGTAGACCGCCTGCACCGCGTCCAGGCCCTTCTTGTCGCCGGCGGCCTCGCGCGCGAACTGCTCCACCTCGAAGGTGAGCTGGCCCCGGTCCAGGTACGCGTCGCCATACGCCGCCAGCACGCCGTCGTTGCCGGTGGCGCCCGCGCCCACGGAGACGAAGGGCAGGTACTCGTTCCCAGAGGGAGGGCTGTCGGGCTCCGGGATGTACGGCGGTACCCGGCGCTCCTCGTGGAAGAAAATCTCCTTGTCCTTCTCCGTGCGCAGAGCCGGCGCCACCATGTTGTGCGCGTCCACGGCCATGCCGGCGCCCTTGGGGGCGATGACCGTATACGTGGACCAGGAGTTCGGGAGCCGGGCAATCTGGAAGTAGAACGCGGACGCGGTGAAGCCGGGCTGGGCCAGGCCGCGCGGCGGGTGGGCCTGCAGGTACTCGTACTCGATGTAGTCGCCCACCTGGACGCCGGGGAGGCTGATGGCCTCCTTGCCTTCGAAGCTCTCCGGCTCCAGCACCGTGCCGTCCGCCTTGAGGGTGCGCAAGGACAGCACCTGCGCGCCCTGCGGAATGGAGACCTCCGCCAGCTCCGAGATGCCGGACTGGTCCAGCGCCTTCTGGATGATGTGGATGCGGTCCAGCATGGAGCCGTCGGGGAAGGCCTCGATGGCCGCCGCGTCCAGCACGTACGCGCCGGTCGCCTCCTCGTCGCCGTGCGTCTGCTCGTACGCCGCGATGGCTGCCTTGCCGTCGATGGCGTAGTCCGCCAGCAGCTCCTTGCCGGTCCGCGCGCGCTCCACCGACCTGCGCAGCGGCAGGTCCCCGCCGTCCACCAGCAGCGCCTGCTCACGCGTCTTCACGGCCAGGTCCTTCTTGCCCATCATCTCCTGCACGTCCGCCAGCCGCTTGAGCAGCGCGGCGTTGCGTGGCCAGGACGCGAGCTGCTTCTGCAGCACGGCGACGGCGTCCGGGAACTTCCGCAGCGACACCAGCACCTGCGCGAGCGAGTTGGCGGCCGACACGTTCCCGGAGTCCCGCGCCAGAATCTTCGCGTACAGGTCCGCGGCGACGGCGCTCTGGCCGCGCGCCTTGGCGTGTTCCGCCGCGCGCTGCGTCGCGCCGGGGCAGCGCTGGAGCGCCTGCACCAGCTGGTTGGAGAGCTCCACCGCGTCCCGCCGGCGGGCGAGGTCGTAGCGCAGCCCCTCCGCGTCGCAGAGCCCCGGTTGGGTCTTCAGCGCCTCGAGCGCGCTCTGTTCCGCCTGCGCGTCAATGCCCAGCGCCAGCTCTACCCGCGCCTGCAGCAGGGAGACGGTGAACGGCGGCGGCGTGACGGTGGCGCGGGCGCGCTTGAGCCACTCGGAGGCTTCCGGCAGCCGGCCGTCGTCCAGCGCCAGCCCCGCGGCGATGAGCATGGCCTCCACGTCGCCCGGGTCCTTCTCCAGCGTGGCCTCCACGTCGCGGGTGGCGCGGCCCTTGGCGACCTTGGCGGGGACGGTGCGGTCGCCCTGGTAGAGCTCCGCGCGCAGCGAGGTGACCGGCGGCGTGGTGAGCGCGGAGGACAGCTGCTGCATCAGCTGCTTGGTGCCGTCCCGGTCCCGCCCCATGCCGTCGCGGATGGCGACGTACTGCGCCAGCGCCTGGCCCGCTTCCTTCTCCAGCGCCTGCGCCAGCTGCGCGACGTCCGCGTAGACGCCAGGCTCTGGCTGGACTTCGGCCCCCGCCCCCGTCCAGGTCGGGGCCGGGCCGGTGGCGGGAGTGGACGTCAGCCGCGCGGGTTTGCCGTCCGCGCGCATGGCCGCGACGGAGATGCTGCCCGCGCGGTCGTCCTTGGCGAGCTTCACCAGGAGGCGGTGCTTGCCCGGCTTGAGCAGCACGCCCTTCGCCTGAACGGTGGACCCCACGCGCTCGAAGCTGCGCTTCTCCAGGACCTTCTGCCCGTCGAGGTAGAGCTTGTGCGGCGCGCTGGTGACGCTGCGCAGGACGTGCACGCCGCCCTCCGCCACGTCCAGGTCCACCGCGAGCAGGTAGAGGTCGCCCTCGCCGGACTCTGCGGAGAGGTTCAGCCGGCCGTCCGGGAAGCTCAACGTCCGCGCGGCGAGCGGGCCGAAGGGGCCGGTGAACGGCCCCGCCAGCGAGCCATCCTTCTCCGGGCCGAGCAGCTCGTCGAAGGCCAGCACCTGGTAGGGCGAGAAGGGGCCGAGGACGGTGAACTGCGTGGGGACGCCCATTGCAGCCAACGTCGCCGCCTGGGCCGCCATGTCGGAGCGCTGGCCCTGGATGGTGGCCAGGGCGCTGCGCAGCAGCTGCGCGGTGTCGCCCAGCGCGCCGGCCTCCAGCGCCTTCGGGGCGCGGGCGAGGATGACGTCGTCCAGCGGGATGGCGGTGCCGGAGAGGTCCAGCACCAGCCTCGCGGCGCTGGTTGCCAGGGGGTGGGTTGGGGCGTGCTCGCAGAGGTCCAGGGCGATGGTGAGCGCGCGGGAGAGCGACAGGGTGCGGCGGGCGAGCGCGAGCTGGCCGTAGAGGGCGTAGGGGTCGCTCGAATCCTTCGCGACGGCCGCGTCGAAGCGGGTGAGCGCTTTTCGGGCGTCGCCTTCGACGAGGTAGGCGTGGAAGCCGGCGAGCGCGAGCGTCCTCGCTTCGGCGGTGGGCTCGCCCGCACGCTCGGCGGCCGCGTCCAGCACCGCGGTCAGGGACGGGGGGGTATGGGCACAGGAAGCGAGGAGCAGCGCGGCGGCGGCGAGCGCGTGGAGTCGCATCGGGGGATGTGCCTTAGCCCATGCCGCCGGGGGCAGCTACCCCCGAAGAAGCAGGGGCGCTGACTCACGTACAGATCGGGTTCGGGCGGTACGGCGTACGGGTTCGGGCGGTACGGGGTTCGGGGTTCGGGCGAGACGGGTACGGGTACGGGTTCGGGCGAGACGGGTACGGGGGACGGGGTTCGGGCGAGACGGGTACGGGTTCGGGCTACGCGTTCGCGTTCGCGTTCGCCTTCGTTCACGGGCCCGGGTAGGGGTTCGGGTTCGGGTTCGGGTTGGTCGGGCAGGGACAGGCACCAGTGCAAGCGTTGCTCTCGGTGCTGCCGCCGCCCCGCGCGCCCGTTCTCCTCCCGCCCGTCACCGTTCCCGAACCCGTCACCGTTCCCGAACCCGTACCCGGGCCCGTGAACGAAGGCGAACGCGAACGCGTAGCCCGAACCCGTGCCCGTAGCCCGTAGCCCGTACCCGTCTAGCCCGTACCCGTCCGCGCAGCCCGCGCCTCAGCGCCGCTTCTTCTTCGGGGGAGAGCTGCTCCTCCCGGTCTTCTTCACCGGAGCAGCCACCTTCCGCACCGGCGCCGCCGCCTTGACGGTGGTCGTCCCCTTGTGAGGAACCGCCGCCGCCTTCACCGGCTGCGGCGCGGGCGGCGGAGCGACAGGCGCAGGCGGCGGCTCCCGGTTCACCACCACGACCACCCGGCTGAACTGGCAGCCTCCATCAAGGCACCCCAGCGCCGGGCGCGGCGCGCGTTGAAAATGACTGCGCCAGCCTTTCCCGAGGCTGACCGGCTCGCCAATGGGGCGACGGTCCTTCCCGCTCCCGGCGAAGGCCCGTAGCTCTCCGTCCTTGTCGATGGACAGCTCCAGATGGGTGACCGCGCCCTCGCGTCCGGCGCTGCCGCCCAGCGTGGTGCCGCGCTTCTTGTCCCCCAGCGCCCACTCGAGCGAGGCAGGGCCTCCCGCTCCGCCGGCCACCAGCGCGGCATAGCGCCCCGGCTCGCCGAGGAGGACGAGCGCGGTCCTCGCCTCCGGCGCCGCGGCTCCGTTGAGCACGCCCTTGAGCCCGGAGAGCAGTCCGGCGCTGGGGCGCTGCGCCACGGTGTCCGCTTCAAAGCGGAGCGCGTCCCCGTCCGTCGCCACGTCGAGGTACGCGTGCGCGGGCGCCGGCTCATCCCCGGTGCGCGCGAACACCACGCCCTTCACCGCGGGGTCAGCCGACAGCGGGCGGCCCTTGGCCACGAGGGAGAGCTTGTCCGGCCCGTCGCCGAAGAGCGCGACGCTGGTCTCCGTGGGGCTCTCGTCGGAGCGGCCGGAGACGGTCAGCACGCCGCCGCCCTGCGTGGCCGAGGCGATGGATTCTCCCGGCAGCCCGCGGGTGGGGGCCCCGCCGCGCCCTCGCCAGAGCGAGAGTCCGACGATGGCCGCCGCGGCCAGCACCAACACCAGCGCCGCCACCCTCCCGGCGCGGGTGAGCGCGCGCTTGAGGCGCAGCTTGATGAGCTCCAGCCTGCTCAGCTTGTGCGGCAGCTGGGAGAAGCTCAGCGGGACGAGGGGCTCCAAGTCGGCGATGAGCTCAGAGGTCTTCCCGTAGCGGTCGTTGGGGAGGGGCTTGAGGCAGCGGGCGACGATGGCGTCCAGCCGGCGGTCCACGCCCGGCTTGCGGCTGGAGGGCGGGTCGTAGTTGCCGACCGGGACTTCCCCCACCACCAGCTCGTAGAGGATGACGCCCAGCGAGTAGATGTCCGCGCGGTGGTCCGCGTTCTTGGCGTCCACCCGCTGCTCCGGCGCCATGTACGAGAGCGTGCCCATCGATACATGGGTCTCGGTCACGTTGAACTTGGCCGGCACCTGGTCGTTGTCTGCGAACGCCGCGAGCCCGAAGTCGGAGACCTTGGCAATGCCGCCGGCCTGCTCGTCGAAGAGGATGTTCTCCGGCTTCAGGTCGCGGTGGATGATGCCGCGGTGGTGCGCGTAGTCGATGGCCCGGCAAATCTCGAGCGCCATCTTGAGCGCGCTGGTGGTGTCGAGCAGCGGCGAGCGCATCACTTCCCGCAGCGATGGGCCGTCGACGAACTCCATCACCAGGAAGTAGGTGGAGTCTGTCTTGCCCTTCTCGAGGATGGTGACGATGTGCGGGTGCGAGAGCGCCGCGAGCGCCGCGGCCTCCTTCTCGAAGCGGGTGACGAAGAGCGGGTCCTTCGCCAGCTCCGGCGAGAGCAGCTTCACCGCCACCGTGCGGCCCAGCGAGAGCTGGATGGCCTTGTGGACCTCGCCCATCCCGCCCTTGCCAACAAGCTTCTCCAGCCGATACCCGGGCACCAGGTCGGGCTCTCGCGGCCGACTGATCGCCGTGTTCTCGATTGTGGCTTGTTTGCGAGACACGAGGGCCCTGACGGTAGTGGACCCCCCCCTGCTTCGACAACGAAACGCGGCGAGGGCGCGTCCATCCCACAGCCCAGGCGCACAATCCTCCGGGCGCTGCGCGCAGGAGAGTGGCTCTGCGCGCCTACCCCGGCTCCATTGTCGACTTTTGATATGAAACAATTACATTGATTCGTTTTATTTGACCGGTAGAGTGCTTGCCCTCCACTCAGCGCTCAATTCGAGACAAGGGGCCGCCATGCGTCACTCCGGATATTGGCTGCTCGCAGGTCTGTTTTTGTCTGCCTGCGGCCGAAACAATGTTGCGACAGAGACGCCTGAGGCGGCGCCGGAAGCCACCGCACCTACCTCGTCCTCCTCCAGCGGGTTGCAGGCCTCCTTCGAGGCGGCGGCGGCGGAGTTCGGCGTCCCGGTGGATGTCCTGCTCTCGGTCTCCTACAACGAGACGCGGTGGGAGTCGCACGCCGGGATGCGCAGCCGGTCTGGCGGCTACGGCGTGATGCACCTGGTTGAGTCGGTCGTCTCCGCGCGGGACATGAAGGGCACCGGCGAGGACTTGCCTGCTGTGTCCGAAGCGGACGCCCGGCGCCTCACGCTGAAGCGGGCGTCGGACCTGCTCGGGATCAGCCCGGAGCTCCTCAAGGTGGACACGCTCCAGAACATTCGCGGCGGCGCGGCCCTGCTCGCGCAGCTTGAGCGGGAGCTGCCGCCGGACGGCCGCTCAGCGGATGAGCGCTGGTACAACGCGGTGGCGCGCTACAGCGGCTCTGAAGAGGTGATGGTCGCCAAGGACTTCGCCGACCAGGTCTACGAGACGCTGCGCAGCGGCGCGGCGCTGGTCATTTCCAGTGGGGAGTCCGTCACGCTGGAGCCCCGTTCGGTGGCGTCCATCGGGTGGCTGCCGGACGGCTTCCCGCCGCAGCGCATCCCGCCCGTGTCCGTCGAGTGTCCGCTGGGCCTGAGCTGCAGCATCGTGCCCGCCGCGTATACGCCCATCAACGGCAACCTGAGCGACTACGGCAGCTACGACATCGCCAACCGCCCGTTCGACGGTCAGGACATTAAATACATCCTCATCCACGACACGGAGCTCAGCTACCAGGCTTCGCTCAACGCGTTCCAGAACCCCTCTACGTACGTCGCGCCGCACTACCTCATCCGCAGCTCGGACGGGTTGGTGGCGAACATGACTCCTTCGTCGCACGTCGCCTGGCACGCGGGGAACTGGTGGACGAACATGCACTGCGTGGGCATTGAGCTGGAAGGCGTTGCCAGCGAGCCCACCTGGTTCAACGAGACGATGTACCGCGCGACGGCCCGGCTGACGCGCTACCTCGCCAAGCGCCACAACATCCCGCTCAGCCGCGGCTTCATCATCGGCCACGACGACGTCCCGGGCGTGACGGGCGCGCGGCAGGCGGGCATGCACTGGGATCCAGGTCCGTTCTTCGACTGGAACCACTTCATGGACTTGGTGGGCGCGCCGCCGCCGTCCGCGTCTCCCAACAGCCCCATCATCACCATCAAGCCCAACTTCGCGACGAACCAGCCCGCGATGAACGGCTGCGTGAGCACCACCTGCGCCGCGCTCCCGCTCCGCCCCGCGAACTTCGTCTACCTGCGCACGGCCGCCGACAGCGCGGCGACCTACGTGGTGAACCAGTACATGTCCACGGTGGACCCGCTGCTCATCAGCAACTGGAGCACCAAGGCGGTCTCCGGGCAGCAGTTCGTCTCCGCTGGTCGCCAGGGCGATTGGCAGAGCATCTACTACGGCGGCGTGGTGGCCTGGTTCTATGACCCGCCCAGCGCGCGCACCGCGGTCCCCAGCTCCGGCATGGTCATCACGGCGAAGCCGGGCTTGAGCACCATCCCGGTCTACGGCCGCGCGTACCCGGAAGCCGCGGCGTATCCCTCCAACGTCCCCGTCCAGGCGCTCGCCACCATCTACACGATGCCGGCGGGGCAGTCGTACGTGGCCTTCGGCCCGCACTCCAGCACGTACTACCACGCGGTGACGTACACGACGACGCTGGCGGGTTCGGGCCACACGCTCGTGAAGGGGCAAACGCTCTACTACACCATCAGCTACAACCACCGGCAGGGGTTCGTGAAAGCCGACGACGTGGTGGTCACGCAGTACTGAGCTCGCGGTCGTCGCTTCACCATCCGCATCAGGGCGCTTCTTTTCGAGAAGTGGGGGGTCCCCATGTCAACGTGGTTCAAACCAGTTGTCGTGTGCAGTGTGCTGTGGCTGTTCACCGGTTGCGGCGACCCGCCGAACAAATGTGCCGGCGTCACCTGCGGCGCGGGGCAGACCTGCGATTCGGCGACCGGTCAGTGCAAAGGCACGTCCGGCTGTAGCCCGGCCTGCAGCGGCTCCACGCCGGTCTGTCAGGGAACGGCCTGCGTCCAGTGCACCGACAACACGCATTGCTCGGGCGCCACGCCGGTCTGCGACACTGCGGTCAACACGTGCAAGGCGGCGCCCGTTGTGGACTCCGGCACGCCGGATTCGGGCACGCCGGATTCAGGCACGCCGGATTCAGGCACGCCGGATTCAGGTACGCCGGATTCAGGTACGCCGGACTCAGGCACGCCGGACTCAGGCACCGGGTCCTGCGCCGCGTCTGCAGTGGTGAACCTCAACTCCGCCGGGGTGCAGAACGGCCTGCGGCTGAGCTACACGGGGAACGTCGAGGGCCGGTTGAGCCAGATTGACGCGCCCACTGGCTGCGTGACGGCGCAGGGCGCTGCCCCGGGTCCTGAAGCGGTCCACCGCTTCTCGGTGCCGGTGAAGGCGGACGTCATGTTCACCACCGACAACGCGGCGACGGTGGTGGACACCGTCCTCTACGCGATGGACGTGTGCGCGGCAGGGCCTGCGCCGGTGAACGCCTGCAACGACGACGTCGACCCAGCTTCAGGGAACTTCAACTCCACCATCCTCACCCAGGCGAACGCGGGCGCCACGCTGAATGTCGTCGTGGACTCGTTCAGCAACGCGTCGGTTGACGCGGACGCAGGCGTCTACCGGCTCGACGTGGTGGTCCGCCCGGTGGTGGGCATGGGCGCCGCCTGCGACCCGGCGGTCGTCCTGTCCCGCTGCGACACCGGCCTCTACTGCAACGGGGGGAGCAAGACCTGCGCGCTCGCGACGGCGCCCAGCATCACCACGGTGAACTTCGTCAGCTACAGCGCGACCAGCGGCGGCGTGGTCATCTCCGGGTTGGACCCTGACCAGGACGTCATCGGGTTCAACGCTGAGTTCCTCGACGTGGGTGGCAACCCGATGAGCGTGCTGGGGACCACCGAGTTCCCGCTGAGCTTTGACCAGCCGGTGCAGGGCGCGTCCACGTTCCGGGGCGTGGCCCGGGTGAACCTCGCCCAGCTCCCCTCGCTCCCGACAGGCGTCCGGGTGGCGCTGAGGGACCTCCTGGGGAACCGCAGCCCGAGGGTGACGCAGACGCGCGCGGCGGCGACGGCGCTGAACGCGGGGGATGGCTGCGACACGACGGGCTTCCTCAACACCTGCCCCGCCCAGGCCTTCTGCAAGCCCACCGCTTCGGGTTCGGTGGCGGGGACGTGCACCGCAGGCACCGCGCCCGCCCTCACCGCGGCGCTGGGCTTCTACGCGGACGCCGGCGCCTCTGCCCGGGTGTCCGTCACCGCCACGGACACCGAGGGAGACATCACCGCGGTCTCGGTCCAGTACGTCCAGGCTGACGGCGGGCTGGTGTTGCTGGCCGACGCCGGCGTCCGCACGGACCAGCTGACCTTCAGCCTCTCGGAGGGCACCACGGCGTTCCAGGGCTACCGGCTGCTCTCGGGCACGGTGATGAACACCAGCACCGCGCTGCAGGTCTCCGTGCGCGACGCGACAGGGCTGGACTCGAACGCCCTGGTCGTCCCGCTGTCGCCGTTCCCCACGCGTGCCGCGGCCGAAACGTGCGACGTGAGGGCCTTCAACGACGCGTGCGGTTCCGGCGCGTCCATGTGCACCGGCACCTGCGAGACCCACACGGCGTCCACCGGGACGGTGTGCGCAGCGGCGACCACGCTCACGCTGGGCACGGCGGTGACCGGGACGTTGGGCTTCGGGCCGGACCGCTGGAACGGGCCGTGCGCGGGCAGCAAGTCCTCCGGCGGCAGCGAGAGCGTGTACAAGTTCACGCTCGCCTCGGCGTCGGACGTGACCTTCACCACCGACTTCCCGGAGACCCGGGTGGACACGGTCCTCTACGTGGCCTCCAACTGCGGCGGCGCGCCCACGGTGGTCGCCTGCAATGACGACATCAGCTACCCCTCGCGGGTGAAGTCGAGCGGCCTGATGCAGGACCTCGCGGCGGGCACCTACTACGTGTTCGTCGACTCCTGGAGGGACACCGCGTTCGGCGCGGGTACCGGGCCCTTCAAGCTCCTGGTCAGCACCCGCCCGGTCCACGCCACGGCTGGAACCGCGTGCGACCCGCTCTTCGTGGCGGACCGCTGCGGCGGCGCCCTCCGCTGCCGGCCGGACGCGACGTACAGCGCGTACACCTGCCAGTAGCCGGCGTTCGGGTTTTTCGCGGCCGTCGCTTTCCCACGGGGAGGCGGCGGCCGCGGTGTCTTTGCTATGTGAGGTGCGTGGAGCCAACGAGAGCGCTGCAGGCGCTGCACCGCAAGCTGGAGGTGTGCAAGGCGTGCCCGAAGATGTTCGGGCCGGTGGTGCACGGGCCGCCCGTGTTGAGCCGCGTCTATCTGCTGGGCCAGGCCCCAGGGCCGCGCGAGGGCGGGTTCGGCCGGCCGTTCGCCTGGACGGCGGGCAGGACGCTGTTCCGCTGGTTCGAGGAGGCGGTGGGCGTGGACGAAGCCCGCTTCCGGGAGCGCATCTACATGGCGGCGGTGGCGCGCTGCTTTCCAGGCAAGGCGAAGGGCGGAGGGGACCGCAAGCCGGACCCCACGGAGATTGCCGCCTGCCGTCCGTTCATCCAGCGCGAGGTGGAGCTGCTGCGGCCGGCGCTGGTCATCCCGGTGGGGACCTTGGCCATCGCCCAGGTGCTCGGCCATGAGGGGAAGCTGGTGGAGGTGATTGGGCGGGCGCACCGCGCGACGTTTGAAGGCCAGGAGGTGGACGTCATCCCGTTGCCGCATCCGTCCGGCGCGTCGACGTGGCACCGGATGGAGCCGGGGAAGGCGCTGCTTGGGAAGGCGATGACGCTCCTGGCCGCGCACCCGGAGGTGCGGAGGGCGTTCGACCTGGCTTAGGCCAGGGGCTCGGCGCAGGCGTGTGGCGTGCAAGGGTCTGCGCCGGGCCGGAGTGTTCGGGTGCGGGCTGCGGGGAATGGTGTCTCGGGTGCGGGCTTCGGGGAACGGTGTCTCGGGTAGGGGTAGGGAGCACGCGTTCGCGTTCGCGTTCGCGTTCGTTCACGGGCCCGGGTATGGGCAGGGGTTCGGGTTCGGGACACCGCGCACGGCTCGCCCGGTCGCCGACCGACTGCTCGAACCCGGGCCCGAACCCGAACCCCTGCCCGTACCCGTGAACGAAGGCGAACGCGAACGCGAACGCGTGCTCCCTACCCCTACCCGAGACGCCGCTCCCCGAAGCCCGCACCCGAGACACCGCTCCCCGAAGCCCGCAGCCCGAGACACCGCTCCCCGAAGCCCGCACCGCGCGGTAGTCGAGAGGCGGCACGGCATCCGAGGCTGGGTGCAGAGCCGCTTCGCGCCGCTCGAAGCGAACGTTGGGCTTGGCGCGTGCGTGGGTTTGCGCCACTTCTCGACTGCGCGCCTGACGGCGGTGCGAGAGGCGAGTGGGGAGGCCCGGCCTCCTCGTGCCGCCTGTGCTCTAGGTCGCCGCGGGAGGGGGCGGCGGCGGTTCGTTCGGCTTGCGCCGGGCCTTGGTCACCCGGCGGGGCCTGCGCCCGAGCAGCCGGTCCATCGTCCGGGTGAGCAGGCTGGGGCGCGCGGTGTGGGTGATGTTCCCCAACGCGGCGCGGACAGACGCGTCGATGCCGAACTCCGCGTAGAGCTGGAGCAGGTCGGTGACGAAGTCGCTGATGCCGGCGGTATCTATCTCCCAGGCCTGGCAGTAGCTGTCCGGCTTGTTGCGAATCATCGCCTTGGCGACGATGCGGATGACGCGCGGGTCGATGAGCTCGCCGTTGCCGTCGAGGTACTGCTTGTACGTGAAGAAGCGGTCCGCGGGTGCCACGACGGGCTTGTCCGCGTCCTTCTTCGGCGCCCGGAGGTTGTTGATGACCTCGTATTCGTGGTCGATGTACGCCTCGACGGTGTTCTGTTCGTCCTCGCCCTCGTACTCGATGAACTTGTGGAAGCTCTCGTAGAGGGACTTGGGGTTCGCGTAGGCGCCGGAGGCCAGGTAATAAAACATCGCGCCCAGCGAGTAGATGTCTGCCGGCCGGTCCACGCTCTTGATGATTTTCGCCCGGACGTTGCGCTCGCCGCGCTGACGGAACGGCACGCCCAGCAGGACCTTCTTCTTCACGCGGTCCGCGCCGATGACCGGGTAGCGCTCGTTCCGGTTGAAGATTTGGAACGAGTCATTCTTCGAGATGGGCATGTAGAAGTCTTCGAAGTAGTCGACCTCGGCGGAGCCCTGGTCCACGTTGACCAGCAGCTCCAGCGTGTTGGTCTCCTGCTCCGGCGACTGGAAGAACAGCGTGCCGGGGACGTTCTGCAGCCGCGTCATCGACAGGTCCTGGTTCTCTTCGCGGACCTTGCCGACGTTGAAGTCCGCCAGGCGCACGTCCATCACGGAGCTGGCCAGCCGGCTGTCGGGGAGGCGGAGCAGGACGTTGGCGGGCTTGATGTCGCGGTGGCAGACGTTCCGGACGATGTGCGCGTACTCGATGGCCGCGGCCACCGGCACCATGTACTCCAGCACCCGGAAGAGGCGCTCGCGGAAGGGGTAGGCCAGCAGGTCATCCCGCTGCCCGTTGTTGCGGGAGCCCTTGAGCCGCTCCTCGAGCGACATCTCCATGAGCTCCAGAATCATGAAGTCGTTCTCCACCTTGTCGCGGATGGAGCGGGGGATGAAGTCCGGGTTGTCCCCCTCGCCGGAGGCGTAGAGGTGGATGACGTTGGGGTGGCCCTGCACGCGCTCCAGCAGCTCCTTCTCCATCTGGAAGCGCATCGCGTCCTCTTCGCTCACGCCGCGCTGGAGGACCTTGATGGCGACGGGACGGGAGAAGGCGGTCTTGGACTCCAGCCACTTCTCTTCACCCAGATACGCCTTGGCGAAGCGGCCGGAGCCGAGCTCCACGACCTGCCCTTCGGCGTCCAGCACGAAGGAGTAGGAGCGCGAGCGGTTGACGTTGGACTCGAAGGACGTCGGCAGCGCGATGGCGATGTCGGTGTCTTCGCGGACCGGTCTGCGGGACGCGTTGAAGAGGGGGGGCTGGACCATCCGAATCACCTATCAGAACGTCTCTGGGAGATCGAATAGACCAGCGCCGCTTCCCTGCCGGGCCCGAAGTCGAGCAGGACCGAGTGAGCAGCCAGCTCCGCGGGCACGCCAAGCCTTGCGCCGCCAAGCGTGTAGAAACGCACGTCTGCCGGCCCCGGAACGCCAAAGTGACAGCGGACTGCATCCAGCGGCTCCCGTCCAGGCGAGCGCAGCTCCAGATAGGTGTCCGAGCTCAAGTCCGCGCCGCTGGTGGGCCGTGCGCCGTCGCGGCCGAGGAAGCAGTTGAGCCCCTTCACGTGCAGGTGCAGGGCGCGGTCGCGGCCGGGCAGGAACGTCAGGCGGAGCCGGGCAGGGGAGGGCACCGCGGCCTCCTCGCTGCCGCCGACCTCCAACGCGCCGGTGGTGGGCAACAGGCGGATGCGCCGTCCTGCAGCCAACACCTCGTCTGCCGCGAGCGTGGTGAGCACCAGCGGAGGCACCTCGTCTTCATCCTGGGTGATGAGCGCCGAGGGGTCCGTCTGCGGCTCTTCGCTCTCCCGCGGCGCGCCCACGCCGCGCACCGCGCGCAGGAGCGCCTCGGCGGTGGGGAAGCGCTCGGAGGGCTTCACCCGGCAGGCGCGCATCAGCACGTCGCGCATCCCCGGCGGCAGGCCCTGCTCGCTCAAGGCTTCGAGCACGTAGGCGTCGCCGTTCAACCGGTCGGTCAGGTTCTTCGCGTAGCTGTCCTCGGAGAAGACCCGCCGGCCGGAGAGCATGTACGCCACCAGCAGGCCCAGCGCGAAGACGTCTGTGTACGGCCCCACCTGCTTGCTTCGAATCTGCTCTGGCGCGGCCCAGCCCGGGGAGAAGAGCGCCAGGCCGCGGCCGCGGGCGTTTGTCTCGTGCGCGCGGTTGGGGATGGAGCGCTCGTCGTCCTCGGTCTGCAGCGCCTTGGCGATGCCGAAGTCCGCCAGCTTCACCACGCGGCGGGTGGCGTCATCCCCGAAGAGGATGTTCGAGGGCTTGATGTCGCGGTGGATGATGTTGCGCGCGTGCGCTTCGGAGAGCGCGTAGACGATGGGCTCCAGGATGGGCAGCGCCTGCGCCACCGTGAGCGGGCCCCTCTCACGGATGAACGAGGAGAGGGTGCCGCCGCCCAGGTATTCGCAGACGTAGAACGGGCTGAAGGGGTCCCACTCGAGGTAGCCGAAGTCGTAGATGCGCAGCGTGTTGGGGTGCTGGAGCTGCGAGAGGGCGAAGGCCTCCTGGACGAAGTGTTCGTAGCTGGTCTTCATCTCGCCCGCGTCGCGGGTAGAGAGGGAGAAGAGCTTCACGCAGACGGGGCGCTGCAGCCGCTCATCCTGGGCCAGGTAGACGAAGCTCATCCCGCCGGTGGCCAGCTTTCGCAAGATGGCGTAGCGGTCCAGCAGCAGCTTGCCCTTGAGGTTGAGGGGGTCGCCCTGGGGGTGCTTGGAGTCGGTCACGGTCAAAGGCCGCGCAGTGTAATGGCAAAGGGCTGCCCGGACGAAGCCGTGCTATGCCGGCCCGCGTCAGGCAAGCAGGGGGCCTTTGAACACGTGACCGAGGGGAAATGCCCGGCGTGCGGAGCGCCCGTCGTCTTCAGCGCCGGCGCGGCCGCCGTGCGGGTCTGCGAGCATTGTCAGACGGTTGTGGCGCGCAAGGACGCCACGCTGGAGGCGCACGGCAAGGTCGCGCGCATTGTCGACACCGACTCGCCGCTGGCCCTCAACCTTGACGGAAAGTACCGGGGCGTGGGTTTTCGCCTGGTGGGCCACCTGCAGCGGGACCACGGCGCCGGGCCCTGGGACGAGTGGTTCGTCCAGCTGGACGACGGCCGGTCCGCCTGGCTCTCCGAGTCCGAGGGGGCGCTGAACTGGATGTTCCCCGCCGGGACGGGCGGACAGGCGCTGGCGGCGATGGGGCCGGGCGTCCGGGTGCAGGTGGCGGGCAAGCCCTTCGTCGTGGAGGAGGTGGGCAGCGCGCGCGTGGTCTCCGCGGCCGGCGAATTGCCCACCGACGTGGACCCTGCCGCCAGCGCGACCTACGCGGACGCCACTGGTGAGGGCGGCGTCTTCGCCACGCTGGACTTCGGCGACGGCATCGACACGCCGGAGCTCTACGTCGGGCACGTGGTCACCCTCGCAGAGCTGGGCATCTCCCCGGACGCGCTGCGCCCGCGGGTGAGGGCGGTCAGCCTGGCCCAGGCGCGCTGCTCGCAATGCAACGGGCCGCTCGCGCTCGCCGCGCCGGACCGCTCCCGCCGGGTGGCGTGCCCCTACTGCGCGGCGCTGCACGAGGTCTCCGGGGGGACGCTCGCCTTCCTGCAGCTGCTGGACAAGCCCGCGCTGGAGCCGGCCATCGCGCTGGGCAGCAAGGGCCGGCTCTCCGGCACCGAGTGGGTGTGCATTGCGTTCCTGGGCCGCAGCTGCCGGGTGGACGGGCTCACCTACGACTGGCGCGAGTACCTGCTCTTCCACCGCGTGCGGGGCTTCGCCTGGCTGATGGAGTCCGACGGCCACTGGACCTTCCTCACGCCGCTGCCGGCGGGGGACGTCACGGTCGCCGGCGCGGGCGTGCAGTGCCGCGGGGCGCTCTACCGGTCCTTTCAATCGGTCACCGCGCAGACCGACTTCGTGCTGGGCGAGTGCTACTGGGAGGTCTCCGTCGGGGAGACGGCGACCGCGAAGGAGTACGTGGCGCCGCCGCGCTCGGTGAACGAGGAGCGCACCGGCAACGAGGTGACGTACACGCTGGGCGAGTACCTGGCGCCGGAAAAGGTGCGCGAGGCCTTCCCGAAGGCGCGGGTGGGGCTGCCTCAGGGCGTGGCGCCCGCGCAGCCCAACCCGGCGCGCGCGAAGCTGTCGGCGGCGCTGCCCTGGGCGGGCGTGTACATGGTCGCGGCGCTGGTGCTCTACATCGTCGCCAATGTGCTGGCCGCCAAGGAGCACGTGCTCAACCGCGCGTTCCGGTTTCCTACCTCCGTTCCCTCTGGCTCGCAGGAGGCCATGCAGCTGGCGGAGGGGATTGACATCCACCAGCGCGGCAACCTCCAGCTGCGGGTGGCGACGGCCGGGCTCAACAACGAGTGGCTGGGGCTCCAAGGCGACTTGTTCAACGAGGAGACCGGCGAGGTCCGGACGTTCTACACGGAGCTCTCCGAGTACCACGGGGTGGACGGCGACGGCGCCTGGGCGGAGGGCCGCTCCCGCGACGAGGAGTTCCTCTCCGCGCTCTCCAAGGGCCGGTACACGCTGCGGCTGACGCCCTTCTTCGAGGGCGCGCAGCGGCCGGGGCAGGTGTATCAGGTGGACGTGGAGCTGGTGAGTGACCTGCCGCGCGGCCTTTGGCTGTGGCTGGCGTGGCTGGCCCTGGCGGTGTGGCCGCTCATCTTGTTCCTGCGCTCCAGCGCGTTCGAGAAGCGGCGCTGGGAGAACAGCAACCTCGTGGTGAGACAGGGGTAATGCGATGAAGTACGTGGGCGGGCTGGTGCTCTTGCTGTACTCCGGCGTGATGTTGCTGGGCTACGAGCCCTTCACGCAGGAGGAGCGCGAGGTGGTCCCGAAGGGCGCCCGCCACGGTCCTGGCGGGCTGCTCCTGTGGCACAGCGGTTACCGGGGAGGGAAGTGATGGTGTCCGACACGTTGCTCAAGGCGGTGGTGACGTCGCTGGTGTTCTCGCTGGTGGGGCTCGCGGTGTTCGTCGCCGGCTTCTATGTCATCCGGTTCATCTTGCCCTTTGATGTCTATAAAGAGCTGGAGACAGACCAGAACACCGCGCTGGGAATTGTCATCGGGTCCTTCATCATCGGCCTGGCGGTCATTATCGCGGCGTCCGTGCACGGGTGAACCGCACGCTCCTGCTCATCACGGTGCTGGTCATCGCCACCTGCGGGCTGGTGTATGAGCTCATCGCCGGAACGCTGGCCTCCTATCTGCTGGGGGACTCGGTCACCCAGTTCTCCACCGTCATCGGCGTCTACCTGTTCGCCATGGGCGTGGGCTCTTACCTGTCCCGCTTCGTGGAGAACCACGTCGCGCGGCGGTTCGTGGAGATTGAGCTGATGGTGGCGCTGGTGGGAGGGGCGTGCGCGCCGCTGCTCTTCCTCACCTTCACGCTCACCGGCGTCTTCCGGGTGGCTCTCTACGGGAGCGTGCTGGTGGTGGGCGCGCTGGTGGGGCTGGAGATTCCCCTCCTGCTGCGCATTCTGAAGGACCAGCTGAAGTTCAAGGACCTCATCTCCCAGGTCCTGACGTTCGACTATCTGGGCGCGCTCTTCGCGTCGCTGCTCTTCCCGCTGCTGCTGGTCCCCAAGCTGGGGCTCGTCCGCACCTCGCTGCTGTTTGGGCTCATCAACGCGCTGGTGGGCCTGTGGAGCACCTGGCTGTTGCAGCCGGTGCTGGAGAAGGTGACCGCGCTGCGGCTGCAGGCCGTCGCCCTCTCGTGTGCGCTGCTGGTGGCCTTCGCCTATGGGGACCGCCTCACCGCGCTGCACGAGGCGCAGGTCTACGCGGACGAGGTCGTCTATTCGAAGACGTCGCCGTACCAGCGCATTGTGGTCACCCGCGGCGCGCGCGGCTTCGCGCTGTTCCTCAACGGGTCCCTCCAGTTCGCCAGCGTGGACGAGTACCGCTACCACGAGGCGCTGGTGCACCCGGCGCTCACCCGCGCGAAGGCGCTGCGCCACGTCCTGATTCTGGGCGGCGGCGACGGGCTGGCCGCGCGCGAGGTGCTGCGCTACCCGGAGGTGGAGACCGTCACGTTGGTGGACCTGGACCCCGCGATGACCGCGCTGGCGGACGCGTATGGCGAGCTGTCGGAGCTGAACGGCGCCTCGCTGCGCAGCCCGAAGATGCGGGTCATCAACACGGACGCCATGCAGTTCCTCGCCGAGTCCGCGGTGAAGTTCGACGCGGTCATCGTGGACTTCCCGGACCCCAACAGCTTCTCGCTGGGGAAGCTGTACACCACGCGCTTCTACGGCCTGCTCAAGGCGCGCCTGGCCGACGGAGGCGTGGCTGTCATCCAGAGCACCTCGCCGCTGTTCGCCCGGCGCTCCTTCTGGTGCGTGGACGCCACGCTCACCGCCTCCGGTTTCTGGACGGAGCCGTACCACGCGCTGGTCCCCAGCTTCGGCGAGTGGGGCTTCATCCTCGCCGCCAACGGGCCGCACTTCCCCGTGCGGCCGCTGCCAGACGGGCTGCGCTTCCTGAGCCAGGAGGTGCTGCCCACGCTCACCCAGTTCCCGCGGGACATGGACAAGGTCCCGGCGGAGGTGAACCGGCTGAACAACCAGGTGCTGGTCCACTACTACGATGAAGAGTGGAAGCGCTGGAACTGATGGTTTGCGAGTCTCTCCCGTCCGCCGCCCCCGTTTGCGTCGAGCATGCCCTCCTGGAGAACAGCTCATTGCGGTCTGCCACATCGCGGGGGTGCCCCCGTTCGCGTCGAGCGTCTCACGATTGCTCACAAATCTTGGACGTCGGATGGCGGCGCGCAGTCGAGAGGCAGGGGGCGGGCTGCGGGCTTCCGGGGAAGGGTGTCTCGGGCCGCGGGCTTCGGGGAACGGTGTCTCGGGAAGGGCTAGGGAGCACGCGTTCGCGTTCGCGTTCGCCTTCGTTCACGGGTTCGGGTTCGGGCGCGGGTTCGGGCAGTTGGTCACGGGCTAAAGGGCAACGAGGGGCAACCCGTTCAGGTCGGCGACCGGACGAGTCGTGCGCGGTGTCCCGAACCCGAACCCCTGCCCGGGCCCGTACCCGTGAACGAAGGCGAACGCGAACGCGTGCTCCCTACCCCTTCCCGAGACACCGTTCCCCGAAGCCCGCAGCCCGAGACACCCTTCCCCGCAGCCCGCAGCCCGAACACTCCGGCCCGGCGGTGCGCAGATGCTGAGTCGCCGCGACCTCCTGCGCAGCGCCCTCACCGCCACCGCGGCCACCGCCGCGTGCCGCCGCCCTCCCGGCCCGAAGCCGCCGCTCTTCGCCGGGGAGTTCGTGGATTCGCACCTCACAGCGGGACACCTGCTGCGCGGGCCGCCGCTGCCCGTGGCGAACGTCGCGCCGCGGCCGGTGGACGTGCTCATCATTGGCGGGGGCGTGGCGGGGCTCTCCGCGGCGTGGCGGCTGGCCTCCGCGGGCGTGCGCGACTTCCTGGTCTGCGAGCTGTGCGACGAAGCGGGCGGTACCTCGCGCAGCGGGAAGTCACCGGTCAGCGCGTTCCCCTGGGGCGCGCACTACCTGCCCGCGCCATTCGAGGCCCAGGGGCCGGTGCCGCGGCTCCTCGGGGAGATGGGCGTGCTCAAGGGCGTGGACGCGGAGGGCCACCCGGAGCTCGCGGAGGAGGTGCTCGTCCACGAGCCCGAGGAGCGCGTGTTCTACCGGGGCAGCTGGTACGAGGGGCTCTACCTGCGCGCGGGCGCGAGCCCGGAGGACCTGGCCGAGCTGGCGCGCTTCACGAAGCAGATGGACGGCTTCGCGGCCCTGCGCGACGGCAAGGGGCGAAAGGCGTTCAACGTCCCCCTGGCCCTGGGCAGCGACGACGCGCAGCTCACCGCGCTGGACGCCGTGAGCATGGCGCAGTGGCTTTCCGCGCAGGGCTACCGGTCCCCGCGGCTGCGCTGGTTCGTGGACTACGCCTGCCGGGACGACTTCGGCACCACCGCCGAGCACACCTCCGCGTACGCCGGCATCTGGTACTTCGCGGCGCGGCACGACGGGAGCGGCCGCCGCGCAGAGGGCTACCTCAGCTGGCCTGAGGGCAACGGCGCGCTGGTGAAGGCGCTGCTGCGCGCCGCCGGGCCCGCGCGCCTCGCGCCCTCCGTGCTGGTTACCGCGCTGACGCCCGACCCTGGCGGGTGCGACGTGCAGGCGCTGGACGTCCGCACGCGGGAGCCGCTGCGCTTCCGCGCCCGCCAGGTTGTCCTCGCGGTGCCAACGTTCATCGCCGCGCGCCTGCTCGCCGGCGCCGGCCCCCGCCCGGCGTTCGTGGACGACTTCCACTACGGCCCGTGGGTGGTGGCGAACATCCACCTCTCCGCGCCGCCGGCCTCGCGCGGGTTCCCGCTTGCCTGGGACAACGTCCTCTACGAGAGCCAGAGCCTGGGCTACGTGGTGTCCACCCACCAGACGCTGCGGCAAGCCGCGGGCGGGCCCACGGTCCTCACCTGGTACTACCCGCTGGTGGGGCCGGACGTCCGCGCCGAGCGCGCGCAGTTGCTGGAGTCCACGCTCGCGCAGTGGCACGACGCGGTGCTGGCGGATCTGGCGGTGGCGCACCCGGGCTTCAAGTCGCTCATCACCCGGGTGGACGTCTGCCGCTGGGGCCACGCGATGATTCGCCCTCGCCCCGGTTTCCTCTTCGGCGCCTCCCGCCAGGCCGCGCAACACAGCGTGGCAGGCGTCATCCACCCGGCCCATACGGACCTGGGCGGCATGGCGCTCTTCGAGGAGGCGAACGCGTTCGGAGTGCAGGCAGCAGAGCGCGCGCTGGCGGGGCTCGGGCGGCCGGTGACGGCCTGGCTCTGAGCCGCTGCTACTTGCTGGTTGTGGGGGCCGGCGTTGGCGTGGCGAACGCCCACTGTTTCTGGGCGCCGTTCTCACAGGCGGTGCAGTAGCAGCTGAAGGCGAGGTGACGGCGCGCTTCCTGGGCCAGCTCTGCGGTGAGGTTGCCGAACGGGGCGAGTGGGGGAGTGACGACGGGTTTCATGTGAGGAGCCTTCCGTGACCGGCGACTTCAGCGGTTTTCACCGCGCGTGCCAGCCGGGCGCCCCCCTGAAGCCACCGGCGAACACTGGAACCGCTCCAGTATCCCGTCGGGTGAAACCCGACGCGACGGGGCGGGACGGACCCGGCCCACACGTGGGTGACGCGCGCACGCGGCCGTTTTGCTAAGCGGCGGAGGGTACAGATGGCCCGTCCCTCCCAGGTGTGGCTCTTCGGCCCGCGCGCCGACATTGCTCTTTTCGGCGGGTCCGCTCTCGCCTCGCTCGCGCTCTGCGCAGCCGCCGCGCTGCTCGGAATCTCAGGCGACACGCCGCCCTGGGCCTTCCTCCTGTTGGTGGTGGGCGTGGACGTGGCGCACGTCTGGGCCACCGTCTTCCGCGTCTACCTGGACCGCGCGGAGCTCTCCCGCAGGGCGGCCCTCTACGTCGGGCTGCCGCTGGCCGTCTACGCCGTGGGCGTGGCCGCGTACCATGGGTCCCCCCTCTGGTTCTGGCGGCTGTTCGCCTACGCCGCGCTGTTGCACTTCATCCGCCAGCAGTACGGCTGGATGGCGCTCTACGGGCGACGCGAGGGCCTGGGCGTGCTGGACGCGCGGCTGGACGCGGCCGCCATCTACGCGGCGACGCTGGGCCCTGTGGTCTGGTGGCACGCGCACCTGCCGCGGCCGTTCTGGTGGTTCGTCGAGGGCGACTTCCTGCCCGGCCTGCCGCCGTGGGCCGGCGCCGTGGCGCTGGGGTTGGAGGCGGTGGTGCTGGCCGCGTGGGGAGCCCGGCAGCTCCAGCGCGGAGGTCCGCTGCGGGTGGGGCCGTGCGTGTTGCTCGCCGCCACCGTCGCGGTCTGGCTCTTCGGCATCGTCCTCTCCCGGACCGACTTCACCTTCACCGCCACCAACGTCGTCCTCCACGGCGTGCCGTACTTCGCGCTGCTGTGGCAGTACGGCCGGGCTCGAGCCTCCGAAGGCCACGAGGGGTATGGGCTGGCGGCCTGGGTGGTGACGCGCGGAGTGGGGGCCTTCCTTGCGGGGCTGGTGGCGGTGGCGCTGGTGGAGGAGTGGGCGTGGGACCGCCTGGTGTGGGGAGACCACCCGCAGCTGTTCGGGGCCGGGGAGGTGCTCTCGCCGCAGCTCTTGGCGCTGGTGGTCCCGCTGCTCGCCGTGCCGCAGGCCACGCACTACGTGCTGGACGCGTTCATCTGGCGCCCCAGCCGGGACGGAGCGCTGGGCCGGCGGCTTGGCTTCGCGGCGTCTCAGGTGAGCTGATAAAACCCGAGAGCAGATGGCCGAACCCGGCGGCGGCTGGAACCTGAGCTTCGAGTGTGAGCTGGACCCGTTGAGCCTGCGCGCCAACTGGGCGCTCGCGCAGCTGCTGCATCGGTTCGAGCGCCGGAGGTTGGCCGCGCGCTGGGGCCTGACGCTGCTGGGAGTGCCGCTCTGCGCAGCCGCCAGCGTGAGGCTGGGCTGGCCGCTCTCCGCCGGGCTGTGCGTGATGCTCAGCTGGCTGCCGGTGGCCCGCGTGCTGAGCGGCTTCGTCGTCGCGCTGGCGCCGCGGGAGGAGGGGCTGACGGTCAATGGGTCCATGCGGCCTGCCCCGCGCACGCAGGTCCGCCTCACGTCCACCGAGGCCGGGCTCGTCCTGGAAGCGCCCACCGGCGCCACCGCGCTGGACTGGGCGCGCATCGCGTCCTGCCGTGTGGACACCGCGGGCCGGCCGGTCATCTCGCTGCGCGAGGGGCTGGCCTACTGCGTGCCGAGCGACGCGTTCAAGGCCGGGGACCAGGCCGCCGCGTTCGCCCGCTTCGTCCAGCGCAGACTGAAGGGGTAGTGCGGCTGGTTGTGCGCCAGAAGGAACGCGCGCCCGGGCAGGTGGGCCACCCGGCGGACCCGCGCACCGCGGAGGCTGCGCACCTCCTAGCGAACTGCACACCAGGGCCCCGCAGCAATGCGGGGTTGCCCCCGTTCGCGTCGAGCGTTGCGCCGTCAGGCGCATAGTCGAGACGTCGGCAGTGCTCCCGAAGATCGGCTCATGGGCCGCTCCGCTCCGCTCGAAACAGACCGGCTAAGTGCGGTGCGTGGGTTTGCGCCACCTCTCGACTATGCGCCTGACGGCGCAACGCTCCTGGAGAACAGCTCACCAGGGCCCCGGAACATCGGGGGGTTGCCCCCGTTCGCGTCGAGCGTTGCGCCGTCAGGCGCATAGTCGGTGTGCCCAACATGGGCATGGTCAGGAGGTGAAAGTCCTTTCGGGAAACAGGTCGCTGTGACCCAGGCAACTCGCAAGGCTGAAAGCCGTGAGGCTCACCTCTCGACTATGCGCCTGACGGCGCAACGCTCGAGGCGAGCGGGGGAGGCGCCTGACTGAGAACAGCTGTTCCTCCGACGAAATGGCCGGCCAGGGCCGGTTTCCCCCTCGAGGCGAGCGGGGGCGCGACGCATAGAGAGAACAGCGGTTCCTCCGACGAAATGGCCGGCCAGGGCCGGGCTACCCCTCGAGTTGAATCTACTCGCGCGCAGCGGTCTGACCTGCGGTCCCGGTGATGAGGATTTTCCGGCCGAACGCCTGGTCCACTCGAGAGAGGAAGTCGCGGAACGCGGGGTACTCCGCGGCCTTCACGCGCGCGACTTTCAACGTGAGCTTCCCGTCGCAGAGCAGCTTCCCGCCGTCCACCCGGTGCGTCATCGTCAGCGTGCCGAACGGGGACTCCTCCTTCACCTCCGCGGGCAGCTCCCGGACGCTGTAGCCGGTGGGCAGCTGGAAGCGGAACGAGAAGGTGTTCACCCACGGCGTCTGCATCACGAGGTCAAACTTCCGCTCCGTCAGCGGGGCGAAGGTCTGCGTGTATGCGCGCCCGCTGCCGAACGGGTGGAAGCGCAGCCCACCGGGGAGCGCCTCGGCGAAGCGCGGGATGTTGAGCTGGTAGGTGAGCTTCACGTCCTGGTCCAGCCGGGTGGTGTCGTTGAGGCTGACCTGGCTCACGGTCAGGCCGGGGAAGGTCTGCGCCCAGCCTTGCTCAAACGTCGCGCGCCGGGTGGCGACGGTCTGGTACGCGCGCCGGTAGTCGGGCGCGTTCTGCCCGGTGACCAGGCTTTCGCCCTTGGCCACCGCGCTGCCGTCCGGCTTGAGCGTCACGTCCAGCGAGAGCGTGGTGAGGTTCTCCTCGGCGCTCGCCTCCGGCGTGGTGAGGAAGGTGCTCTTTCCCTCCGGTTCCACGATGAGGACGTTGGCGAAGCGGTCCGCGCTGGGCAACTCCTTGACGCCGTGGAACTCCGCGGTGCCGTCGAGGAACAGCTGGAACTTGGGCACGTAGACGATGGCGTGGTTGAACGCCGCGAGCGACGCTGGCTCCGGGGCCAGCGTGCCCAGCTGCCGCATCCGTAAGAGCACCAGCCGGCTGTCCACCCCGGCGATTTTCAGCATCGCGTGGATGAGCGACGCCTTGTCCTTGCAGTCGCCAAAGCGGCGCGCCAACACCCGGTCCACCCGGTACGGCTTGTAGCCGTGGATGCCAAACTCCAGCGCGACGTAACGCGTGTTGGTCACCACGAAGGAGTAGAGCGCGCGCACGACGGCCAGGTCATCCTTGCGGTCCACGCCCTGCAGCGTCTTCTCCACCGTCTTGCGCAGCTCTTCGGTGGGTGTGAGCTGGTCCCGGACCAGGCCCCAGTAGTAGCGGCCGACGTCGTCCCAGTTTTTGTAGGTGGAGACGTGGAGCGTGGCGGAAATCTCGGACCAGCCGGGCATCATCGGCTCCGGCACCAGCTTGGGCACCGGGCCCAGCGTGTAGCGGTAGAGCGTCCGCGCGTCCGGCAGCGGAGTGGTGGAGACCTTCACGCCCGGCGGCAGCTCCGCCTTGTTCCAGTACAGCGTCCGCTTCTCTGGCATGTCGACCAGGAACTGGTAGCGCAGCTTCGGGGCGGTGGTCTGGAGGTGCTCGACGTCGCCCCAGTAGTCGGAGAGCAGGTTCTCCTGTGCGGTGTCCTCCACCCGGTACTGGACTTCCAGGAGGTCTCCCGGGGCCAGCGCGGGGAAGGAGAGGACCTTGGCGCGCGCGTCGTAATACATGCCGGTCCAGGGCTCATTGATGTTGCGCTCGCTCTCGCCGTAGCTGTCGACGACGGAGCCGTCCGGCTTGGTGACGCGCGCCTTGAGGACGCGCACCTCCTGGCGGTTGGGCGAGTAGGTGATGGGCAGTGTGCGGAACGCCTCCACGCCGCGCTGGCTGAAGACCTTCACGCCCATCTGGTTGAAGCGGGAGGCCAGGCCGGACGCCTGCACCCGGACGTAGCCGTAGTCGACCAGGTACACCGCGTCCTCGCCAGCGTACGCGTCCGCCTCCTTCGCCAGCGAGCGCACCTCCAGCGCGTACTCCGCGCCGTGCGAGCCGTTGTCTCCCTTGAGCGAACGCAGCGCTTCCTTCAGCGCCGGGTTCTGCGGCCGCAGCTGCAGCGAGCGCTCGAACGCGGCCAGCGCGTCCGCCCGGCGCCCCGCCTGCAACAGCGCGCGGCCCTCGCGCTCGTGAACCTCCGCGTCGTCCGGGGCGAGCTCCTTGGCCTGCGCGAACAGCCGCTGCGCCGCGTCCAGCCGGTCATTGGCGGCGTACAGCTCCGCCAGGCGCAGGCGCGTGCCGTTGTCAAAAGGGTCCAGCTTGAGCAGCAGCTCCTGCTCGCTGGCGGCCTCGTCCACCTTTCCCAAGTCCGCCAGAATCGCGGAGAGCGCCCGCCGGCTGTTGCCGTCGTCGTAGCGCTGCGAGAGCGCCAGCCGCAGCCGGTCCAGCGCCTGCTGGATGCGGTCCAGCCGCCGCGCCACCGACGCCGCTTCGCGCATCACCGGCGGGACGCGGGAGAGCTCGCGGAAGGTCTCCTCCACTGTGGCCACCGAGGCTGGCCACTCGCCCATCGCCTCCTGCGTCCGGGCCAGCTCCAGCCGCGCGGCCGCGAAGGTGGGGTGCTGCTTCACCATCGGCTCCAGCAGCTCCAGCGCGCGCTCGGGGTGGCCGCGCGAGGATTCGTGCTGCGCCAGCATCAGCCGCGCGGTGGGGGACTGCGGGTCCGCCTTGAGCGCGGCTTCGAGGTACTTGCGCCGCTGGTTGTGGTCATCGTCGGACAGCCGCGCCGCCAACAGTTGCAAGGTCGCGTCCGCCGGCGCCGCGTCCGCCGCCTTCGCCGCCTCCACCGCGTCCGTCCGTTCCCGCTCGTCGAACGCGCGCTGGCCCTGGAGGATGGAGGCGTACTCCGCGCGCAGCACCGGGTCCGTCGGCTTCTTCTTGAGCTCCGCCGCCATCGCGGTGGTGAGCGTGGGCAGCTTCTCCGCCTGGGGCGAGGGGCCCTTCTCGTGCGCCGGCAGCACGTCGGGGAGCGCAGGCGTAACGGACCCGCCGCTGACGCGCTCCTGCCGCAGGTAGAAGCCCAGCGGGCCGCTCTCCTGGCAGACCTTCAGCATCACGCGGTTCATGCCCTTGCGCAGGCGGACGGCCACGCGGGACTGGTCCGGCCGCGGGAGGTTGTAGCGCTGCGCGGAGGTGGCCAGGTGGCCGTTCACCCAGAGCTTGAAGGCGCCGGAGGTCCCCACGCCCAGCTCCACCTTCGCCTCGTCGCTCGCCTCCAGGTACGTCACCGCGTAGACGACCGCCTCCTTGCGCGGGCTCACGGCGGTGGAGAGGTCGATGTAGCCATCCAGCGGCTGCACGGTGAGCTTTCGCCACCCCACCTCGCGGCCCTGAGCGGGGTACAGCGCGGCCAGGTTCATCGGCGCGGCCTCTGGCCCGAAGTCGGTGTCGCAGCCCGACTTCCCCTCGTTGTCGAAGCTCCCCATCACCAGGAAGCGGGAGAGGAAGCCCAGCGGGGCCAGAATCTCCGCCGCGCGGGGCAGGCGGCCGCGGGCGCGCTCCAGCTCCGCGGCGGCGAGGCGGGCCTCAGTGCGGGTCAGCGGGTCGACATTCCGCTTGCCCAGCACAGAGCCGTACGTCGAGGTGAGCAGCGCGAGGTCCTCCAGCTCTGGCAGGAATGTGCGCAGGCGGTAGAGGTGCGCCGCGCCTCGCGGTGAGCTTGCGAGCGCCACGGCCTGGCGCGCGTGCTCCGCGGCCCGGGTGACGGTGGGGTCCTCCGGCGCGGCCAGGGCGAGGGCGGGGAGGGCCAGCAGGAGACCGAGCGCGGACATCCAGGAACGGTGGCTCATCGAGGGGCCTTCGTAGCAGGCGGCCAGTCCCCCGCAAGAGGGGAGCGGCTTTGCGAGTGCGTGCAACGTGCGCCACAGCCTCCGACTTCCCACATCCCGCAAAGGCCATGGCCCGAGGGCCCTCTTTTGGGGGAAGGTTGGGTCATCCGTCACCTCTTCGGGTGGATTCGACCCAGGGGGCCCCGGGTCATTGACCTGTCTTGGCTTGGGGCATGTGTCGTGCAGACCACTCAAGGAGCTCCGTCGGGGGGCCACGCCAGGATGTGCGGATGACCGGACCGAAGAAGGCCGAGGAAGGTGCGGCGCCCCCACGCGAGCGCATCCTTCTGGTCGACGATTCGCAGACCCTGCGGCTCCACCTGCGCACCCTGCTGGGCGGGCTCTATGAGGTGGAGGTGGCGGTGGACGGCGAGTCCGGCCTGGCTTCCGCGCTCAAGCGTCCGCCGGACCTCATCCTCTCCGACGTCACCATGCCCGGCTTCGACGGCTATGAGCTGTGCCGGCGCGTCCGGTCCCAGCCCACGCTGGCCGATGTCCCGTTCATCCTGATGACGTCCAACCAGGACCCCGAGGGCCGCGCCGTCGGCCTCGAGGAGGGCGCGGACGACTACCTTCAGAAGTCCTGTGGCCACCGGGAGCTGCTGGCCCGCGTGCGTTCGCTCCTGCGCCTGCGAGACGCGCGGCTGGAGATTGTCGCCCAGAAGGAGGCCATTGCGCAGGCCCACGACGAGCTGCTGGAGGCGCAGCGCCAGCTCTACGAGTCCGAGAAGCTCGCAACGCTTGGCACCGTGGCATCCGGCGTCGCCCATGAGCTGAACAACCCCCTGGCGTTCGTCCTCGCCGGCGTGGAGCAGCTGACCGAGTGCTGCCGCGAGCTGGCCGGGGCGAAGAAGCGCCCCCGCAGCAACGGGGAGGTGCTGCGCGAGGTGCAGGAGATTCAGTCCGACATCGGGCAGGGCACGGACCGGGTGCGGAAGATTATCCGGGACTTGAACCTCCTCGCCGCGGACCCCGGCCGTAAGCCGGTCTGGGTGGACCCGCGCATCGAAGTGGAGCGGGCGCTGACCATCGCGCATGACCGGATGCAGAAGGCGCTGGTGGACGTGAGCTTCGGTCACGCCGGGGAGCTGCGGGTGACCCCGGGCTACCTGACGCAGATTGCCGTCACGCTGCTCTCCAACGCGGCGGACGCGGTCCTCGGCCGGAAGGAGCCCCGGGTGGTGGTCAGCACCAGCTCCGGCAACGGGACGTTCGAGCTGGTGGTGGAGGACAACGGGGCCGGCATCCCGCCCGACGTCCTGCCGCGCATCTTCGAGCCCTTCTTCAGCACCAAGGCCGCCGGCAAAGGCATGGGCCTGGGGCTCTCCGTCTGCGCCGGTCTGGTGAAGCGGCTGGGTGGGACCGCCCAGGTCACCAGCGACGCCGGCAAGGGTTCGCGCTTCGTGGTCACCGTCCCCAGTCAGACCCAGGACGCCCAGACCGACTTTATGAAGAGCCGCGTGGAGGCCACCCGGCACAACGCGGCGCCCCCCGCCGCGGAGTAACCCGCCGGGAACGGCACGATGGCTTGTCCTGAGGTGCCCAGGCTTCGAGAGGTGTCGACCGGGGGCCGCGTGGACCCCGAGGTCACCGCGCACCTCGAAGGCTGCGAGCGCTGCGCGGCGCTGAGCACCTCGCTGAATGCGTCGGACCTCACGGGAGAGCTGGACACGCTCGGGTCTGAGGTGGAGCAGGACCCGCTCCTTCATCTCGCGAAGGGGACGCAGGTGGGGCGCTACACCGTCCTCGAGAAGCTCGGCGCGGGCGGGATGGGCGTCGTCTATTCGGCCAGAGACCCGGAGCTCGACCGCCTCGTCGCCTTGAAGTTCGTGCTCCGGCGGGCGGACGCGCTCACCGGGAGCAGCGGCAGCTCCTGGCTGGTGCGGGAGGCGCAGTCGCTCGCGCGGCTCTCGCATCCGAACGTCGTCGCCGTGCACGACGCGGGCGTGTTCGAGGGCAACGTCTTCATGGCCATGGAGCTGGTCAAAGGCCGCACGCTCCGGGAGTGGCTGAAGGACGCGCCGCGCCGCTGGCGAGACGTGGTGGACGTCTTCGTGGCCGCGGGTCGCGGGCTGGCGGCGGCGCACCGGAAGGGGCTGGTCCACCGCGACTTCAAGCCGGACAACGTGCTGGTGGACGCAGAGACGGGCGTCCGGGTGATGGACTTCGGGCTCGCCAAGCCGGTGGGCGGGGAGGAGGCAGCCGCAGCGCCTTCGGAGGATGCCGGGCAGCTGCTGGGGACGCCGCCCTATCTCTCACCTGAACAGCGAGCCGGGCAGCTGGCGGGGGCGCCGTCGGACCAGTTCGCCTTTGGCGTGTCCTTGTACGAGGCGCTCTACGGTGAGCGGCCCTTCGACGCCCGGCTCCGGACGGGGGACCCGGGCTGGACGGTTCCGCCCGCGCCGGCGCGCATCCGGGTGCCCGCCCGCATCCGGGGCATTGTCCTGCGAACCCTTGCCGTGGACCCGAAGGACCGGTTCCCGGACATGGACGCGCTGGTGCGGGCGCTCGCCGAGGACTTCGTGGCGGCCCGCCGACGCGCGCTCGCGCTCGCGGCGTTCGTGGCGATGGCGGTCGCCGGCGGCGTCTACGCGCGGTGGTCCGGGGCGCGTCAGTCGCTGTGCCAGGGCGCAGCGCGGAAGCTGGACGGCGTCTGGGATGAGCAGGTCCAGCGCAAGCTGGGGGTCAGCTTCCTCGGCACGCAGAAGCCGTACGCCGCGGACGCGCTCAGCCGGACCGCGGCGGTGCTCAGCCGCTACGCGCAGGATTGGGTCGCCCAGCACACCGAGGCCTGCGAGGCCACGCGGTTGCGAGGAGACCAGCCCGAGGCGGTGATGGCCGCGCGAATGGTCTGCCTGGAGCGGCGGCGGAAGGAGCTCGCGGCGCTGGTCGAGGTGCTGGCGGACGCGGATGCCCAGGTGGTGGTGAAGGCGCCGCGCGCTGCGTCCGAGCTGCCCGCACTGGCCCTCTGCGCAGACCTGGACGCGTTGAAGGACCAGGAGGCGCTCCCCGCGGAGCCCGAACGGCGCGCGGCCCTGGAGACGCTCCAGCAGCGGCTCGCCCAGGTGCGCGCGCTGCATGCGGCTGGGCGGACGGCGAAGGCGCAGCCTGAGGCGCGGGAGGTGCTCGCGAAGGTCGAGGGGTTGAAGCTGCGCGGGCTGGAGGCGGAGTCCAATCTGCTCCTGGGCAAGATGCTCATGGACAGCCAGGACTCGACGGCCGCAGAGGCGGCCTACTTCGCGGCTCGGCTGGCGGCGGAGGCGGGCGGCCAGCGTGAGCCGATGTTTCTGGCGTCGGCCCAGCTGGCGGTCGCTCAGGCGCACCGGGGGCTCTTCCCCGAAGCGGCCCGCTGGGCGCGCGTGGCGCGGGCCAGCCTGGAGTCGCTGGGCACGCCGCGGCGGCTGGAGCTGGAGCTGGAGGTGATGTTGTCCACCGTCGCGCTGCATGAGGGCTTCAAGGGCGAGGACCCGCTGGCGCATCACCGTCGCGCGCTGGAGCTGGCGCGCCGGGAGCTCGGCGAGGTCCACCCGCGCGTCGCGGCGGCGCTCAACAACCTCTGCGGCGCCTCGGGCGTGGTGCACCGCAACCTGGAGGCGATCGACTATTGCGAGCGCAGCGCCGCCACCTGGTCGAAGGTGGCAGGGCCAGAGCACCCGAGCACGGCGGTTGCGCTGCAGAACCAGGTCATGCCGCTGCTGGACCTGGGCCGGCACGCACAGGCGGAGGCGGTCCAGCGCCGCGTGTTGGCCATCACTGAAGGCGCCTACGGACGGGGGAGCGTGGCGGTGGCGACCGCGCGCGACATGCTGGCGATCATCCTGCGCGGCCGCGAGAAGCTCGCCGAGGCGCTGGAGCATGAGCGGGCCGCCCTGGAGACCTACCAGCAGGTTCAGGGCGAGAGCCCCGCGGGGGCGATCGTCGAGCAGCACGTCAGCGCCACCTTGAGCGCGCTGGGCCAGCACGCAGACGCCATCGCCCACGCGCGACACGCCCTGGCCGTTCAGCTCAAGCTCCTCAGCCCCAAGCACATCTCCGTCGCGTTCGCTCACCACACCCTCGGAGAGGCGCTGCAGCGGGCGCAGCGTTTCGCTGAAGCGAGGGACCACTTCAAGGCGGCGCTCGCCATCTGGAGCCAGGCGGAGGGCGGGCCGGATCCCGACATGGGCTTCGCCCGGGAAGGGCTGGGCCGCCTTGCGCTGGCCGAGGGTCACCCGCGCGAGGCGCTGGAGCACTTCGAGGCGGCCGTCGCGGTGTGGAGGACGAGGCAGGACTCCAGCACTCGGCTGCTCAGCCCGCTGATTGCGCTGGCAGAGGCGCTGGAGGCCCTGGGCCGCCGCGATGAGGCGGCGCGAGCGCTGGTCGAGGCGCGCGCGCTCGCCGAGCAGGACCCGGAGCGCGTCACCGTTCAAGCCGAGGTCCGCTTTGCGCTCGCACGGATCCTCTGGATGAAGCGGCCCCGCGACGCCGAGCGAGCGCTCTCGGAGGCCCGCTGGGCCCAGGCCGCCTTCGAACGGCGGGGCCGGGCACCCGAAGCGGCCAAGGTGGCCGCCTGGCTCAAGCGCGCCGGGGAGTGAGCTACCCGGAGTAGGCCCGGGCCAGCGTCAGCACTTCGACGCGCTTCGCCCCTGCGCGCTTGAGCACTTCGGCCGCCGCGCGCGCGGTGGCGCCGGTGGTGAGGACGTCGTCGATCAGCAGCAGCGCCGGCGGCACCGGCTCCTGCGCGAGGAAGGCGCCCGTCACGTTCGCCTGCCGGTCCTCTTCGCTGAGGCCGACCTGTCGCTCCGTCTCACGCGTGCGCCGCAGCAGGTGAGGGCGCAGCTCCCGGCCGGTCTCCCGCGCGAGCTCGCGGGCCAGCAGCGCCGCCTGGTCGAAGCGGCGCTCGTGCAGCCGCGCGGTGTGCAGCGGGATGGCGCAGACGACGCCCGGCGCGCTGTGGAGGAACTCCTTCGCCTCGTCACCCAGCAGCGACGCCAACGGCCGGGAGAGCTCCGGGTGGTCCTCGTACTTGAGCTGGTGCACCGCCCTGGCCATCGCTCCCACGTGGACGAACGGCGCGAAGGCGCGGTCAAAGGACGGCGGGCTTCTCCGGCAGCGGTCGCACGCGTTGCCCGGGAAGTCGCCGGGCTCCGCACAGGTCATGCAGCGCGGCGCCGGCAGGCGCTCCACGTCCTCGCTGCAGCGGTCGCAGAAATAGGCGGTGGCGTTGAGGGCGCTCGCGCAGGCCACGCAGGCAGGGGGGAAGACGAGGTCGATCAGGGCAGCGAGCACTTTGCGCGGGGTGATAGCGCGAAATATGGGCGATGCGAGGTGAATCGTCGTGCCGCGGTGCTCCGTGTCCCCGGAAGGGGGACAGGCTATTGGCCTGGGGGGCCGGGTTTGGCGTGGCGTGGGGCGGGCTGAGGCGTTGAGCCGGACCCAGCGCAGTCATCCCTGAGGGAGCCGGGGCAGGCGGGATTGTCCCGGGCGGGGCCGGGGGGCGCCCCCCGGCCCAACGCACGCCTGCGCCCGCACGGGCTCCGCTTCTTCGACGATTGCCGCGCTCCCCGAGGTGGTCGCAGCGGCTTCGTCGGGTCTTTCGAGCTGTCCCCCATGGGCCACGAAAGTAACAATTCACTGATTTTGTGTGGCTGATAGGCCGGAATGATGTCAGTTTCTCCTCTGGAATCCGGGGTTCGTTCGAACTGCGATAAGTTATCGACGCTAATGTCGACAACTCATCGCAGTTCACGATTCATCCCTGTTTCAGGCTCAAGTCGGGTTCGCAGCGGTCGGTTTGGAGAGGGACAGCTCGCAAGAGTTGCCGAAGCGGGTGCAACCCACCTCGGGGAGTGCGGCAACCGTCAATGAAGCGGAGTCCGTGCGAGCGCAGGCGTACGTTGGGCCGGGGGGCGCCCCCCGGCCCCGCCCGGGACAATCCCGCCTGCCCCGGCTCCCTCAAGGATGACTGCGCCTGTACCGGCGCAAGCGCCTCATCCCGCCCCACGCCACGCCCATCCGCCTTGCGCTTGAAGCCCGCGCAGGCGCCTCAGCCCGACCTCGCGCTCACCCTACGCCGGGACCGCTGCGCTCAAGCCGAACCGAACGCTCAGGGCAAGGCGCAGGTGCCGAGGTTGCAGACCTGATTGGAGGCGCAGACGGTGCCGCAAGTGCCGCAGTTGTTGCGGTCGAACTGGAGGCTGCGGCACAGGCCGTTGCAGAAGCTGAGGCCGGGCTGGCAGACGCAGGAGCCGTTGAGGCAGGTGGACTGAAGAATATTGCCGGGGCAGACGGTGCCGCAGGTGCCGCAGTTGTTCCGGTCGCTGGTGGTGTTGCGGCAGATGCCGTTGCAGCGGCTCCAGCCGGCGGCGCAGGAGCAGGCGCCGCCCGCGCAGAGCTCCGTACCGGCGCAGACCGTCCCGCAGGCGCCGCAGTTGTTCCGGTCGCTCTGGACGCTGATGCAGCGGCCGTTGCAGGTGAGGCTGCCGGGCGGGCAGACGCAGGCGCCGCCGACGCAGGACTCGCCGGTGGCGCAGGTGTGCGCGCAGGAGCCGCAGTTCGACGTGTCCGAGGCGAGGTTCACGCAGGCGCCTGAGCAGCTGGACAGCGGCGCGGTGCAGCCGGCCTTGCAGGTGCCGCTCTCGCAGACCTGGCCTGTGCTGCAGACGGTCGTGCACGAGCCGCAGTGGGCGACGTCGGTGGAGAGCCGGACGCAGGTGTTGCCGCAGCGGGTGTAGCCGGCGGCGCACTGGCAGACGCTGTTGACGCAGGTACCGCCGGTGCCGCAGTCGTTGCCGCAGGCGCCGCAGTTGCGCGCGTCGAACTGGGTGAGCGTGCAGCTGCCGCTGCAGTTGGTGAGCGGGGCCTGGCACTGGTTGCGGCAGGCGCCCAGGCTGCAGACCTGGCCCGCGGCGCAGACGGTGGTGCAGGAGCCGCAGTGGGTGGGGTCCGTGGGGAGCCGGACGCAGGTGTTGCCGCAGCGGGTGTAGCCGGCGGCGCAGACGCAGGCGGAGTTGGTGCAGCTGGCGTTGGGGCCGCAGGCCGTGCCGCAGGTGCCGCAGTTCTGCGCGTCAGTCCTGGGGTTCACGCACTGGGTGCCGCACTTGAGGAAGCCGGTGGGGCAGGGGTTGGTGCAGGTGCCGGACTGGCAGGAGGCGCCGGTGGGGCAGGCCACGCCGCAGGCGCCGCAGTGGGCGGCGTTGCTCTGGGTGTTCACGCAGGCGCCGGCGCAGACGACGGTGCCGGCGGGGCACTGGCACGTCCCGCCCGCGCAGGCCTGGCCGGGGAGGCAGGCGGTGCCGCAGCCGCCGCAGTTGGAGGGGTCCAGGTTGATGTCGACGCAGGCGCCGCCGCAGCTCTGGGTGCCGGCGGGGCACTGGCAGGTCCCGCCCACGCAGCTGCCCCCGGTGGGGCAGGCGGTGCCGCAGGTGCCGCAGTTGGCCGCGTCGGTCTGCGCGTCAACGCAGACGCCGTTGCACAAGGTGGCGCCGGAGGGGCAGACGCAGGCGCCCGCGGCGCAGCTGCTGCCGGGCCCGCAGGCCTTGTTGCACACCCCGCAGTGCGCGGCGTTGGTCTGGGTGTCGACGCACTGGCTGCCACACAGGGTGGTGCCAGGCGGGCACTGGCAGACGCCGCCCACGCAGCCGAAGGGGCAGGCGTTGCCGCAGGTGCCGCAGTGCTGTGCGTCCGTCTGAGGGTCGACGCACCGGTTGCCGCAGACCTGGGGCAGCGCCGCGCTGCACTTGCAGGCGCCGCCGGTGCAGGTGGCGCCCAGCGGGCAGATGAGGCCGCAGGTGCCGCAGTTCTGCGCGTCCGACAGGGTGTCGCGGCACACGCCGTTGCACGCCTGCTGACCGGAGGGGCACTGGCAGACGCCGGCGGTGCAGACCTCGCTGGACCCGCAGGCCTTCGCGCACAGGCCGCAGTTGCGCGGGTCCGAGCCGACGTTGACGCACTGGCCTCCGCAGTCGGTCAGCCCGGCGGCGCAGGTGATGGCGCACGTCCCGGCGCTGCAGACCTGGCCCGCTGCGCAGGCCTTGCCGCAGGTGCCGCAGTTGGCGGGGTCCACGCGGGGGTCCACGCAGCGGCCGCCGCAGCTGAGCGTCCCGGTTGGGCAGGCGCAGGCGCCGCCGGTGCAGACCTCGCCGGTGGCGCAGGTCTTCCCGCAGGCGCCGCAGTTCTGCGCGTCGCCCCGGGTGTCGCGGCAGATGCCGCCGCAGTCGGTGGTGCCGGACGGGCAGGCGCAGCCGCCGTCGACGCACTGCTGGGTGGGGCCGCAGGCCTTCCCGCAGGTGCCGCAGTTGGCGGGGTCAATGCTGGTGTCGCGGCAGGCGCCGTCGCACAGGCGCTGGCCGGAGGGGCAGGTGGTCTGGCAGGTGGCGTTCTGGCAGGCCTGGCCCGCGCCGCACGCCTTGTTGCAGGCGCCGCAGTGGTTCGTGTCCGCGCCCAAGTCTACGCAGCTGCTGCCGCAGGCGGTGAAGCCCACCGAGCACTGGGAGACGCAGGCGCCCTTCTGGCAGAACGCGCCGGAGGCGCAGACCTTGTCGCAGCCGCCGCAGTTGGCCGCGTCCGACTGGGTGTCCAGGCACTTGGCGCCGCAGAACGCTTGACCCTCGCCGCAGCCGCACTTGCCGGCGGTGCAGGTCTCCGTCGGGTTGCAGCCCGCGCCGCAGGCGCCGCAGTGGTCCCGGCTCTTCTGGATGTCCACGCACTCGCGATTGCAGTCCGTCAGGCCGGCGCCGCACTCACCGGTGCAGACGCCGCCGCTGCAGACCTGGGTGCCGGGGCAGGCGCGGTCGCAGACGCCGCAGTTGTCCGGATCCGAGCTGAGCGACACGCACAGCTCTCCGCAGAGCGCCTTCCCCGAGGGACAGCCCTCAAACGTCAGGGGGACGCAGCGCCCCTCGGAGCAGGTGGTGTTGTCAGGGCAGGGCAGGTCCTCCGGGCCGCCGCAGAAGAGCAGCTCGGTCCTCGAGCAACCGCTGGCGAGCACGGCGAGGACCGCGGCACCGACAGCAATCCTCTGGGTTCGGTTCATGGCGGGAAGGCGGCCGTCCGGCGGGCCACCTCGAGCAGTCGGAAGAAAAGTTTAGGGCATCCGCCCAGGCCCAGCGAGCTTGCTGCCGACGGCGCCGCTGTCGCACCTTGGCCGGGCGGAGGCGCGAAGGCGCACAGCCCGCGTGCTTGGGCTCACTTGTGATACGGCTCGCCGCGCAACAGCGTGAACGCGCGGTAGAGCTGTTCGACCAGCACCACTCGAGCGAGCCTGTGGGGCAAGGTCATCCGCGAGAGGGAGAGCGTGCGCGTGGCCGCGGTCCGCACGGACGCGTCCAGCCCCTCGTCCCCCCCGATGACAAAGAGAAGGTCCTTGGCCTGGTGCTGCGCCTTGCCGATGAACGCGGCCAGCTCCTGGGAGGAGAGCGTGTCGCCACGCTCATCCATCGCCACCAGCCAGTCGCCTGACGCGCGCTTTCCGAGCAGCGCCTTGGCTTCCTCTGCGGCCGAGCGCGCCGCTGGCAGCTCCACCAGCGAGAAGCGGGCGTAGTGGGTGAGCCGCTGCGCGTACTCCTCGACGGCCGGGGCGAACAGCCCGGAGCGGTCCTTCCCGACGGAGACGACGCGGAGCTTCAGGCCGGATGTCCCCCGACGGCGCGGGCGGCGGCCGGCGGCGGGGCGACGGGCAGGCGCGGGGCGTCCGCCCAGAGGCCTTCGAGGTCGTAGAACGCGCGGACCTCGCTGAAGAACAGGTGGGCCACCACCTCGCCGTAGTCGAGGAGGACCCAGTTGCCGGTCTCATGTCCCTCGGTGCCGATGGGGTGGAGCTTCTCGTCTTCCTTCACCTTGACGTGGATGCGGTCCGCCATCGCGGCCACCTGGCGCTCAGACTCGCCGGAGGCGATGACGAAGTAGTCCGCGTACGAGTTCATCCCGCGGACGTCGAGGATGACGACGTCCAGCGCCTTGGTGTCCAGCGCCAGGCCGGCCATCTTCTGGGCCAGGGCCTTGGCGTGGGGGTTCTCCACGATGGGGACCGGCTTCGCCGCCGCGGGCGGTGGACGCCGCGCGGGCTTCTGCCCCTTGCTCCCCTTCGCGCCGCGGCCGCCCTTCTTGGGAGGCCCCTTCTTGAAGTGGGGGCGGCCGGACTTCGCGGGACCTGACTTCTTCGGGCTCTTCTTGCCGTGGGTCTTCATCGTTTTAAGGGGCCGGACCTTAGCGCACCTGGCCGCGCCCATGGACCACGTACTTCTGAGCGGTCAGCTCGCGCAAGCCCATGGGCCCAAAAGCGTGAAGGCGGGAGGTGGAAATGCCGATTTCGGCGCCCAAACCCAGCTCGCCGCCGTCGTTGAAGCGGGTGGAGGCGTTCACCATCACCCCGGAGGCGGTGACCTCGCGGGTGAAGCGGGTGGCGGCGGCCTCGTCCCCGGTGACGATGGCTTCGGTGTGCTCGGAGCCGAACTCGGCGATGTGCGCCAGGGCCTGGTCCAGGTCCTTCACCACGCGGATGGCGAGGATGAGGTCCAGAAACTCCCGCCCGTAGTCGTCCGGCTGCGCGGGGGTGACGGGGACCTTGGCGCGGGTGAGCAGCGAGGTGGTGGTGGGGCAGCCGCGCAGCTGCACGCCTACGTCCACCAGCGCGCGGGCCGCGTCCGGCAGAAAACGTTCGGCCACGTCGCGGTCCACCAGCAGGCACTCAGCGGCGTTGCAGACCCCCGGCCGCTGCGCCTTGGCGTTGACGATGAGGGCCTGGGCCATGGCCAGGTCCGCGGACTTCTCCACGTAGACGTGGCAGACGCCTTTGTAGTGCTTCACCACCGGGATGCGGGCGTGCTCGGCGACAAAGCGGATGAGGCCCTCGCCGCCGCGGGGGATGCAGAGGTCGATGAGGCCCTCGAGCTTGAGCAGCGCGAGGAGCGAGTCGTGCGAAGGCGTGGGCACCAGCTGCACCGCCTCCGCCGGCAGGCCCGCGGCCTGGACTCCCTCTGAGAGCGCCCCTGCGATGGCCCGGTTGGTGGCGAGGGATTCGCTGCCCCCGCGCAGGATGGCCGCGTTGCCGCTCTTGAGGCAGAGGGCGGCGGCGTCCGACGTCACGTTGGGGCGGGATTCGTAAATCATCAAGACCACGCCCAGCGGCAGGCGGACCTTCTGGATGCGCAGCCCGTTGGGCCTGGACCAGCGGTCCACCACTTCACCCACCGGGTCCGGCAGCGCGCGGACCTCGTCTATCGCCTTGGCCATCCCGGCCACGCGGGTGGGGTCCAGCGCCAGGCGGTCAAGGAAGGCCGCGTTCTTGCCCGCGGTCTGGGCGGCCGCCACGTCCGCGCGGTTGGCCTCCAGAATCTCCGCCTGCCGGGAGCGCATGGCCTTGGCCATGGCGGCCAGCGCGGCGTCCTTCTGCGCGGTGGACGCCACTCCCAATGCGCGCGCCGCGCGGCGTGCGGCTTGGGCGAGCGCTTGAGGTGAAGGGTCTTGAGACATGGCGCGGGTGGGGCACCTTGCAATAGAAGGCGCGCCATGGGCAACGAGCGCGAGGCGCAATTCCGGCAGCTGGTGGCGGACTATCCCGACTCCCCGATGGGCCACTTCTCGCTGGGCAAGCTGCTCCTGGAGGAACGCCGCTACGCAGAGGCGGTGACGTCGCTGGAGGAGGCGGTGAAGCTGGACGCGGCCTACGCGGCCGCGCTGGTGGCGCTGGGCGACGCGTACTCCGGCACGGGGGACGTGGAGAAGGCGCGAGAGGTGCTGAACCGCGCCCGCGCCACGGCGCTCGGTCAGAACCACGCCTCGCTGGCGGAGGAGATTGACGAGCGGATTGCCCAGCTCTGAAGTCGCTGATTGTCCCGTTCGGGACAACCCGGCTTCCCTCCGCTCCGGATTCGTGCCTATTGTACCGACCGGTACAAAATGCCACGAAAGCCCACAACCCAAGCTCCCATTGTCCCGAGTGGGAAAATCGAGAGCCCGGTCGAGCTGGGCCGCCTCATCCGGGCGATGAGGAAGGCGCAAGGCGTTGGGCTGGTGGATACCGCGGCGCTCGTCGGGACCGGCGTCCGCTTCCTCTCCGAGCTCGAACGGGGCAAGTCCACCGCGTCCCTCGGAAAGGCGCTGCAGGTCATTCAACGCCTGGGGCTTGAGGTGTGGCTCTTTCCGAGGGGAACCGGCCCACGGACGCAGCGATGACGGCCAGCCTGTCGGTGTTCTACGGGAGCCGTCTGGTCGGCGCGCTGCAGCGAGGCGACGGGACGGGCTTCGGGTTCACCTACGCGCGCAGCTGGCTCGACTGGCCCGAGGCCTTCGCCATCTCGGTGAGCCTCCCCCTCGCGGAGCGGGCGTTCGGCGCAGAGGCGGAGGCCTTCTTCACCAACCTGCTGCCGGAGGGGGATGTCCGCGAGCTGCTGTGTCGTCAGCTCGGCCTCTCGGTCGGCAACGCCTTTGACCTGCTCGCCGCCATCGGCGGCGAGTGCGCGGGTGCCCTGAGCGTGCAGCCGGAGGGCGCGCACCGCGCGGCGGATGAGACGTACCGGGAAATCTCCCCGAACGAGCTGCTGTCACTGGCCCAGCGAGGCGGAGCGCTCGCCACGCTGGATGGGAGGTCTGGCTTGAGGCTCTCCCTCGCGGGCGCGCAGGACAAGCTGCCGGTTCGCCTTGAGGGAGACCGGATTCTCCTCCCGGAGGGAAGCGCTCCGAGCACGCACATCCTCAAGCTCGAATCTCGCCACTTCAAGCATCTGCCCGCCAACGAAGCCTTCATGCTGATGCTGGCCGTCGAGCTGGGCATCCCTGCGCCAGCGGTCGAGCTGCGGCGCGCCGGCCGCCACGCGCTGTACCTGGTCGAGCGGTTCGACCGGCGCCAGAGCGCCGATGGGACCATCCAGCGGCTGCACCAGGAGGACTTCTGCCAGGTGCTCGCCGTGCCGCCGTCCCGGAAATACGAGCAGGAGGGCGGTCCGGGCTTCGCCGACTGCCACCGCGTGGTGATGGCCCACAGCGGGCAGCCGGTGGGTGATGCGGTCCGGCTCGTGCGTTGGCTCTCCTTCAACGTCGTCGCGCTCAACACGGACGGACACGCCAAGAACCTGGCCCTGCTCTCCGAGCGCGGGACTCGCACGCTGGCGCCGGCGTTCGACCTGGTCTGCACCCGCATCTATGAATCGCTGGATCGCTCGCTGGCAATGAAGGTGGGCGGCGAACGAGACCCCACCTTGCTGCTCGCCCGGCACTGGCAGGCGCTGGCGGCCGAGCTCGGCGCGGCGCCCTCGTGGCTCCAGGAGCAGGTGCGGAGCGTCGCCGAGGGCATGGCCCCGGCGCTCCGCGCGACAGGGCGCCTCTTCAAGGACCGCTTCGGAGACTCGCCGGCGCTGGCGCTGGTGACGCAGAAAATCCGCAAGCAAGCCACCCGGGTGCTGCGCCAGCTCGACCGGGCCTGAAGACGTTCAGCGCAGCAGCTTCATGAGGCCAAGAAGCGCCAGCGCGAAGCCGATGACGAGGGCGAAGACCACGCCGTAGCCGAGGAAGTACTGCGGCATGGACGGCGCGCGCGGGCCGAACTCGAGGTCTGGATCTCCGCCGGGCTGCTGGGTGGGGTCCTGCGGGAGCGGTCGTTCGTCGTTGGCCATCTAGAGTCTCCAGCCCATGCCCACCCAGGCCACCTGGCGCAGGTAGGTCAGCCCTTCGTTGGGCAGTCGGTTCTGGTACAGCGCGTAACGCACCTCTACGTCAATGTGCTCGGAAATCGGCCGGACCAGCTTGAGCGAGACGGCGTTGTGGTTCTCGTCGTCGTCCAGCAGGAGGAGCTCATCGGAGGGGTAGTCCACCGGGTAGCGGGACAGCTGCAGCGTCCCCTGCGCCAGGGCGGTTACCTGCCAGGGCAGCCGCATCCCGCCGGTGAGCGTGAGGCGGTGGCGCATGGACGTGGAGCCGAGGCTGTTGGAGACCTGCTCGGTGTACGCGTACGTGAAGGTCAGCGCGAACGGGCCGCGGAAGGAGTAGCCGGCGCCGCCGGTGATGAGGGCGTCCGTGCGCCTGGGCGCCTGCTCGCCGTCGGGCAGCTCCGCGACGATGGCCGCCGCCTGGTACGCGCGGAAGCCCATGTCTCCGAACGCGAACAGCGCGTGGCGCTTGTCGAAGCGGTAGCGGGCGGTGAGGGCCAGCTCGGTGGCCTTAAAGGAGTAGGGGATGCTGGAGGGGAACAGGAAGCGGTGGCCTCCGCCCTGGAAGCGCAGGGAGACCTTCGCGTCCGGCACCAGCTCCAAAAAAGCGGCGCCCGCGAGGTCCGAATAGTCGCGCGAACCGCCGCGGCGGTCCTTCACCCGCCCGGTGATGCCCGCGCCGAAGATGCTGCCCAGGGCGACGCTGGCCTCCAGCTGGGCGGACTGGATGAAGACGTCCTCCAGCGGAAGCCGCATGAACTTGCGGATGCCGAGGTCATAGCTGCCGGTCACCCGCGCGCGTTCGGCCTGGAGCACGCCCTCTGTCGCCGCCACCACGGAGGCCACCATGTCCGGCTCCGCGCCGCGCCGGTTGCCCTCGGCTTCGCCCTCCGCCTGGTCGAAGTCCCGGCGGGCGTTGGTGTCCACCCCCGCGTTCACCGACAGCCGCAGCTGGCCGCCCAGCTCCGCGGCGGCGGCGGGAGCCGAGGCGAGGGCGAACACCAGCGCCCACAGGCGCACATCCCCGCCCCGGGGCGATTTCTGGGCGCGGCGGCCGGCTCGGTAGAGTTCGCGCATGCGGACTTGGACACTCGTTGCGGCGGCGCTGGGCCTAGCACTCTCCGGATGTGGCGCCAACGTGCTGACCACCTCCGTGAAGGGGCAGGCGACCCTCGAAGGGAACGGCGGCGTGCTGGGGGGCGTGCTGAGCTCGTTCCCAGGCATCAGCGGCTTCACCGCCATCGACTTCAGCCAGGACCAGGCGTTCAAGAACCAGGGCGTGAAGAAGGAGAACGTCACCTCGGTGAAGGTGACCGCCATGCGCCTGGACATTCTCAGCCCCACGTCCGGCGACTTCCGCTTCCTGGACTCGCTGGAGTTCACCGCCAAGGAGGGGGCGTCCTCGGCCATCATCGGCGGCAAAACCGGCATCGCTCAGGAGACACCTTCCCGGACGCTTGTGCTCACCGTGCAGGACGTGGAACTCCAGCCCTACGTCGTCGCCCCTTCGATGACCATCACGACGTCCGGCAAAGGCCGCCCGCCGTCGCAGGACACGACCCTGGAGGCCGTCATCGACCTGCGGGTGGAGTGGAAGCTGTTCTGATTCACCGCAGCTGACGCGCCCGGGACTCCAGCTGCTCGGCGCGCTTGCGCAGCGAATCCGCCATGCCTTCAAGCCGCTTCTTCTGGGCATTCAGCGCGCCCAGGTCATCCAGCTCTTGCGCGGTCAGCTGGAGGTCCCGCCCCTGGCCAAGAACCGGCTGTCCCACCGCGCCCGGCTTGGAGGCGGCGGCGGGCACCGGCGTCTGAAATTGCGGTTCTGCCGGGGGCTGACCGTTGGCGCCGGAGGTCGGGGGCACCGGCGCAGGCGCGCCCACCCCCTCCCGGCTGTCGCCTGCTCGGCTGGCGAGGGTGTCGTCCGTGGCGGCGGATTTGGCGGCGCCGGTGACCTTGGGGATTTTGGTGCGGATGCCGCGCTCGGCCTCGTCGAACAGGTCGTCCGAGAGGAAGTCGCTCATGTGGCGGTCCAGCTCGCGCTCCTCGCGGACCTCGCGGATGCGCGCATCAATGGCGGCGAGCTCGCGGCGGACCTTGTCCTCGTTGTCGCGCGCGAAGTCCGCCTGTTCCAGCAGGTCATCCACGTCCTCGCCCTGCTCGTCGGTGGGCCGGGCCGCCTCCAGCGCGGGGAGCACCGCGGCCGGCAGGGCGGCGCGCACCTGCTCGCGCTCGCTGCGCAGCGCCTTCATCCGGTCCAGCAGCGCCCGGCGCGCGGGCCGGTCCGTGGCCGCGTCGAACCGCCCGCGCAGCTGCACCAGCTCTGCGGAGAGCGCCGTCAGGAGCGCCAGGTTCTGCTTCTGTGCGTCCCCGTCCGCGGAGGCCACCGCCTGCGCGAGGTCCGTGAGCGCGCCGGACAGCTCCTGGGAGCGGCGCAGGGCCTGCTCCAGCTCCGGGCTGCCCAGCACCTTGCCCTTGCGCTCGGTCTTGAGGGCCTCAATCCGGCCGGCCACGCCGTTCAGCTCCTGGCGCAGCGCCATCTGCCGGGAGCGCAGGGAGGAGACCCGCTCCCTCGCCGAGGTGGCGCCTGACCGCACGCTCTCCAGCGCCGTCGCCGCCAATGAGGGGGACGAGAGGAGGAGCAGGGCGGCGAGCAGCAGGCTTCGGCGAAACATCTTGGGGTGCTTCAGGTAGCAATGGCCTTGCCAGGCGCACTGCGGGGACGGGGGGTTACAGGCCCACGCAACATGAGGAATGTCACTGCTTTGGTCAAGCAACCCGGGTGGGTGGCGCGCGCCGAGGTAGGGCACGGCCGTGGTTTTCTCCCGCGGCGAGCCGGGGGGCCCCTCGGTTTTTCGAGGGTGGGTCAGCCCTCGTTGGGGGGCGGTTCGCCCTTCTGGATGAACCCGTACTTCTCCAGCTTGTAATAGAGGGCGCTGGTCTTGATGCCCAGGAGCCGGGCGGTCTCCGTCTTCACGCCGTTGGCCTTCTGGTACGCGCGCTCGATGAGCTGCCGTTCGATGTCCTCCAGGATGTCGGGGAGGGGGCGGTCTCCGTGGGGGACGGGGATGTTGCCAGCGCTCACCGCGGCGCGGGCGCCGGGGCCGTGCAGGGTGGCCGGGAGGTCTGACTCGTCGAGCTCGCTCTTCTCCGCGAAGACCAGCGCCTGCTCGATGACGTTCTCCAGCTCCCGCACGTTGCCGGGCCAGGGGTAGCGGCAGAGCGCGGCCAGCGCGCCCGCGGAGAGGCCGGTGACGGCGCGGTTCACCTTGGGGGCGAAGCGGGCGATGAAGTGCTTGGCCAGCTGCGGGATGTCCTCGGGCCGGTCGCGCAGGGCGGGAATCTCCAGCGGGACGATGTGCAGCCGGTAGTAGAGGTCTTCGCGGAAGCGGTGCTTGGCCACCTCCTGTTTCAGGTCCCGGTGGGTGGCGGAGACGACGCGGACGTCGACTTTGATGGTCTCCTCGCCGCCCACGCGCTGAATCTCCTTCTCCTGCAGCACGCGCAGCAGCTTGGTCTGCGTGGAGGGGGAGATTTCGCCCAGCTCGTCGAGGAACAGGGTGCCCTTGTCGGCCAACTCAAAGCGGCCGAGCTTGCGCTTCACCGCGCCGGTGAAGCTGCCGCGTTCGTGGCCGAAGAGCTCGCTCTCCAGCAGGCCCTCCGCCAGCGCCGCGCAGTGCACGACGACGAAGGGGCCGTCTTTGCGCGGGGAGAGGTCGTGAATCATCCGCGCCACCAGCTCCTTGCCGGTGCCGCTCTCACCGTGGACCAGCACCGTGGCGTCGGTGGCGGCGGCCTTGCGGATCATGGCCACCAGCTTCGCCATGGGTTCGCTGTTGCCTACCAGTGAGCCGGCGGCGTGCGCGGCGTCCCGGGTGAGGACTTCATTCTCCGCCTTCAGGCGCTGCATCTGCCGGCGCGCGGCAGCCAGCTCCATGCCCTTCTCGACTTTGGCGCGCAGCACCTCCGGCGGGAACGGCTTGGTGATGAAGTCGTAGGCGCCCAGCTGCATGGCGCTGACCGCCAGCTCGATGGTGCCGTGGCCGGTCACCACCATCACCACCGCTTCGCCGTCCTGCGCCCGCAGCTGGCGCACCACCTCCAGCCCGTCCACCTGCTCCATCTTCAAGTCGGTGACGACGAGGTCGAACGGCGCCTTGCTGTAGGCGGAGATTCCCTCCGCGCCAGAGCGCACCGCGCACACATCGTAGCCCTGCTTTTTCAACGTGACGGCCATGCCTTCGCGCATGGTGTCGTGGTCATCAATGACAAGAACTCGCGCCATGAAGGTGCTGATATCACCATCGCGCAGGTTGGCGTCTGGGGCGTCACGCGGCTGGTGCATCAGGACCATTGCGCGATGGCGCGGGCGGGTGGAGCATTCGGGACCGGCATGCCCCGAAACCTCTTCGAGATCCTGGAGTGGGTGCGCGCGAACGGTGACCCCACCGCGCTCCTGCGAATCCGAATCAAGCTGCTGCCGCTCTCCGTGAAGGAGGGCATCATTTTCGACAAGGTGGAGCCCACCACCCGCTGTTCGGACCTGTACATGAAGGCCACGCGGAGCGCCGCGACAGAGGTCGTCGGTCGGGAGTGCCCGCTGTAGCGCTTTGAGTCTTTTTGCTCGTGGAGAGCACCATGTCTGTATCCCTGCCGGTCGAAGTCGACTTCGCGCACCGCCGCCACCTGCTGGGTGGCGAGCCGATGATCTTCCACTGCCACCACTACAACGCGTTCCTCCTGCAGACCATCCTCGACGCCCAGTTCGTGGACGCGCGCCCGTTCCTCGAGGGCGCGGGAGCGGAGGTCGCCCACGCCCAGCTCTCCAAGCTCTTCGCGGCGGGCAACGTGGACGCGGTGGACGCGCGCAAGCAGCTGGCGCAGGAGCTCTACCGCTGGGCCGGCTTCGGAACTTTTGACCTGGCCCCGCTGCAGGAGCGCGGCGGCGAGGTGACGACCTGGAGCTCGCACTACGCGCGGGCCTGGCGGGCGAAGTTCGGCGCGGCCGCGAAGCCGGTCTGCTTCTTCGCCGCGGGCTGGCTCGCCGGCGCCACCGCCGCCATCTTCGGCCGCCCGGCCGGCAGCTACCACGTGGAGCACTCCCGCTGCACCGCGGTGGATGCGGGCGCGGCCTGTCGCTTCGAAGTCCTCCAGGGCGGTGCGGGTCCGGTCTTCCAGAGCGTCGGCCTGGGCGCGCTCAGCACGCACAAGCCGCACCCGGTGCCGCCCACCGCGGTGGACTACGAGGGCATCCTCCAGGCGGTCTCCGGGCTGCCGCTGGGCGGGGACGCGAAGGGCGAAATCAACGCGTTCGGCGTGTACCTCACGCACATGTACGCCAACTACTACAACCGCATCAGCTTCGAGCTGCTGCGCAACGCGGTGGGGCAGTTCGGCGAGGAGGGGCGGGCGACGGTGGAGCCGCTGCTGGTGGAGGCCGGGCACGTCTGCGCCTTCAACACGCTGGGCGGCATCATGACCTCCACCGAATGGGACGCGCTCATCCGGCCCACGCTCAAGTCGCAGGAGGACTGGGTGCACGGCTCCATCGCCGTCATCAACGCCTTCGGCTGGGGCCGCTGGCAGGTGACGGAGGTTTCGCGGGAGCGCGCCACCTTCGTCCTGCACGACGACTACGAGGGCGTGGGTCACCTGGCGATGTACGGCAAGGCGGCGCACCCGGTGGAGTACCTCGCCTTCGGCGGCGCCATCGGCCTGATGAACCTGGTCTACGTGGGAGAGATTGAGAAGCGGCCGGAGCTCACGCCGCTGTTCTACAACCACCTCTTCCGCAAGGAGCGCCACTACCAGGGCAAGGTGTTGAGCTCGCGCGGGATGGGCGGCGACGTCACGAGCATTCAAGTCAGCAGGGTGTGAATGATCTCCGCCATCGAAACGCTCGACTGCGCCAACCGCGTGCGGCGCCACTACCAGCTCCCCCGCGCGCTGGAAGAGGCGCTGGCGGCGCACTACCCGGACGCGCAGCTGACCGTGCAGGGGTTCTCCCGCATGGTCGCCGGCGCGAAGGACCACCTCAGCCTGGCGGGCGAGGGGTTCCGCGCCGCGGGCGTGAAGGGCGAAGGCCGGCTGGTGGTGACGTTCTTGAAACCGGCAGGTGAACGGCCTGAAGCGCTCATCGGCCGCTTTGAGGCCCAGCTGGCGGACGCGTACGGCCAGCCGGTGGTGCTGGTGTGCCGCGCGCCGCCGCTGGACGGGGCGGCCGCTTAAGTGAGCGACGAGCTGCCGCGAGGACCGCTCCTGTCGCTGCTCGCCGGCCATGTCGGTGAGGATGACAAGGAGCGCGCGGATTTGGAGCTGATGCGCGCGCACGCGCGCGAGCTTCCGCGCCCGTTCGACCGGGGCCAGCCCCACGCCCACTTCACCGGCAGCGCGGTGGTGGTGACCGCCGCCGGGGACCAGGTGCTGCTCATCCACCACCGCAAGCTCTCCCGCTGGCTGCAGCCGGGCGGACACGCAGAGCCGCAGGACGCCGGCGAGCTCGCCTCCACCGCGGTGCGCGAAGCGCAGGAGGAGACCGGGTGCCGCGTCCGCCTGCACCCGCGCGCGGCGCAGGCCCTTGACGTCGACGTGCATCAAATTCCTTCGCGCAAGGACGAGCCCGCCCACCTTCACCTGGATGTCAGGTACCTGGTGTTGGCTGAAGACCCCGAGCGCATGAAGCACGACCCGGCGGAGTCTCACGGCGCACGGTGGATGCCGTTCGATGAGGCGCTCGCCCGGGCGGATGAACCCGCACTCCGGCGCTTGCTTCAGAAGGCGCGGCGACGGGTTGTCTGAACCCGGCTAAGCTTTGCGGGGAAGGTCGTCCAGCGCAGAACAGTGGACACATTCAGAGCGAAGCGCAGCATCACGTTCGTAGCCATCATCGCGCCATGGCCACCACGACGACGTCCGGACAGATTCAGATTGGCAACGAGGGCCGGCAGGTCTTCCTCAAGGTGGACGGGCGCGCCACGCACACCATCGCGCCCGCGCTGAGGCGCTGCCTGGCGGAGCTGGAGGCGTGCGGCGCCCGGTCCTTCCGCCTGGACCTCTCCAGCTGCACCTACGTGGACAGCACGTTCCTCGGCGTCCTCGCCGGCTCCTGCCTGCGTCTCAAGGATGAGCCGTGCGCCGCCTTCACCATCACCGCCATCTCGCCCCGCTGCCTGGAGGGCCTGCGCACGCTCGGCGTGGACCGCTACTGCCACCTGGAGCTGGAGGGCGAGGCCCTCCCGGAGGGCGTGGAGCTCCACGTGCTGCCGGTGGTGAAGGACGCCACCGGGACGTGGGCGGACGTGGTGCTCGAAGCCCACCAGGCGCTCGTCCAGGTGGACGCGTCCAACGCGGCGCGCTTCGACGATGTCATCCGCATGGTGACGGACAGCATCGCCCGGGTTCCGCCTCAAGCCTCCCCTGAGGACGCCTCCTTGCGGCGCTCGCGATAGGAGGCGCGCGTGGCGGGTCCCCAGGACACCGAGGAGGCGCGCGAGCGGGAGGCGCTCCTGGCGGACGAGCAGGCCAAGCGCCGCAAGCTGGAGGCGCGCCTGCTCAAGTCGCTCTGGCGCAGCGAAGCGCACCGCCGGTTGGCCGAGTCCAACATCATCGGCGTGATGTTCGGGGACACCGAGGGCGGCATCTCCAGCGCCAACGACGAGCTGCTCCGCCTGCTCGGCTACACGCGCGAGGAGTTGGCCGAGCGTTCCTTGCGCTGGGATGAGCTCACGCCGCCAGAGCACCGGGAGAAGGACGCGCAGGCGCTGGTGCAGCTGGCGCGGCACGGCACCGCTCCGCCCTGGGAGAAGGAGTTCCTCTCGAAGGACGGAGAGCGCGTGCCGGTGCTGGTAGGCGCCGCGATGCTGGAGGGCTCTGACCAGAAGATGATTGGTTTCGTGCTGGACTTGAGCGAGCGCAAGCGGGCGGAGCAGCGGGCCGCGCGCTACGCGAGCGCCCTCTCCGCGCGCAATGAAGAGATGGAGTCGGACCTGCGCCTGGCCCGGGAGCTCCAGGCCAGCTACCTGCCGCAGGCCCTGCCGTGCTTCCCCAGGAACGTCGCGCCCGAAGCCAGCGCCCTGCGCTTCCACCACCGCTACCTGCCCGCCGGTGAGGTGAGCGGGGACCTGTTCGACATCGTTGCGCTCTCGGACAAGGATGCCGGCATCCTCATCTGCGACGTGATGGGCCACGGCGTGCGCGCCGCGCTGGTCACCGCGATGATTCGCACGTCGTTCGAGCACCTCGGCGCCGCGACCGGAGACCCCACCCGGCTGCTCGAAGCGCTGAACCGCCACCTGTTGCGCGTGCTGCGCCACAGCGACACGCCCATCTTCGTGACCGCCTGCTACGTGGTGCTCAACGCCGAGAGCGGAGCGCTGCGCTGGGCCAACGCCGGCCACCCCACGCCCCTGGTGGTCGCCGCCGACGGCCAGGTGCGCACGCTCTCCGACGCCAGAGGCCCCGCCCTCGGTCTGACCCTGGACCAGACCTACCCTACCGAGCACAGCGCGCTGGCCGCGGGGGATGCGCTCCTGCTCTACACGGACGGGCTCTATGACCTGCTTCCGGAGGGGGACCCGGCGAAGCTGGTGGAGCACGTTCAGGCGCTGACGCCGCTGCCCCCGAATGACCTCCTCTCCCGACTGCTGGAGCCGGTCGGCGCCCTCACCGAACGCGACGACATCTGCGTGGTCGCCGCGCAGAAGCAGTAGGGCAGAAGCGAAGCGAAGTGGCCTGCGACCTGGTTCTTCACCCGCAGCCATTGAGCACATCCCCGTTCGCGTCGAGCGTTGCGCCGTCAGGCGCATAGTCGAGACGTCGGCAGTGCTCCCGAAGCTTGGCTCATGGGTCGCTTCGCTCTTGTTCTAAACAAGGCGGCCAGGTTGCCGTGCGTGGGTTTGCGCCACCTCTCGACTATGCGCCTGACGGCGCAACGCTCACAAATCCTCGACGTCGGATGGCGGCGCGTAGTCGAGAGGCGGCAGGGTGCGGGCTGCGGGCTTCCGGGGAATGGTGTCTCGGGCTGCGGGCTTCGGGGAACGGTGTCTCGGGAAGGGGCACGGAGCACGCGTTCGCGTTCGCGTTCGCCTTCGTTCACGGGTACGGGCCCGGGTTCGGGTTCGGGTTCGAGTTCGGGTTCGGGTTCGGGCAGTCGGTCACGGGCTCAAGCGCAACGAGGCCAACCCTTCAGGTCGGCGACCGGACGAGCCGTGCGCGGTGTCCCGAACCCGAACCCCTGCCCGTACCCCTGAACGTAAACGAACGCGAACGCGAACGCGTGCTCCCTACCCCTACCCGAGCCCCCGTTCCCCGAAGCCCGCAGCCCGAGACACCATTCCCCGAAGCCCGCCCCCCGAACACTCCGGCCCGGCGCAGACCTATGGACGCCACGCGCCCCATCCGCCATTTCGAGCACCGCGGAGCGAGCCCCGAACCCACTGCCGACGAGGCGAACCGGGGGCTGCGCACTAAAACCTCAGGACGAAGCGCGTGTGTCCCGGGACGGACTCCACGGACAGCTCTCCGCCGTGGGCCTGCGCAATCTTCCGCGCCAGCGGGAGCCCCAGGCCGGTGCCCTTCTCGCGGGTGGTGAAGAACGGCTCGAAGATGCGCTCCTGGAGCTCCGAGGAGATGCCGGGCCCGTTGTCCTCCACGCTCACCTGATAGCCGCCGCCATCGCGCGGGGCACCGGTCACCCGGACCTTCCCGCCCTCGGCCGAGGCCTGCACCGCGTTCTTCACCAGATTCACCAGGGCGGCGGTGACCAGCGCCACGTCCACCTCCAGCGCGGCGCTCTGGGCCTCCACCTCCAGCGTCACCTTCTTCTTCTCCGCGTCCCCCGAGAGCAGCTCCGCCAGCTGCGAGAGCAGCGCCTGCGCGTCCACCGGCGCCAGGGAGAGCTTCTGCTCGCGTGCGAAGCTCAGGAAGTCCTCGACGATGCGCTTGAGGTAGTCAATCTCCCGGCGGATGCGCGCGACGTGGGAGGCGGCCTCGCCCTGGGGGGCGGCGGCCAGCTCCTCGGAGAGCAGCCCGGCGAAGAGCTCCATCCCGCCGATGGGGTTGCGCACCTCATGGGCCACGCCGGCGAGCATCATCTTGAGCTGCCGGTCACGGCCTTCCAGCGCGCGGCGCATGGCCTCCAGCTCCTGCGCGAGCACCCCCAGCTCCTTCACCTTCTCCGAGGGCACTGGAGTGGAAAGGTCCCCGCGGCCAATGCGCAGCGCGGCCAGCATCAACCTCGTGAGCGGCGCGGAGATGCCGCGGGCCTGGACCAGCGCGGTGGCCAGCAGCGCCAGGGTGGCCAGCAGCGCCAGCCCCACGAAGCCGCGGAAGAGCTGGCGCAGCGGGCCGAAGAACGCGGCGCTGCCCTCCACCCCCACTGCTCCCGCGACCTTCCCTTCGAGGTACAGCGGCGCGTAGCCCGTCTTGTAGAGCTGCCCATCGGTTCCCTTGAACAGCACCTGGGACGCGGCGCGCTCTCCTGCGAAGACGCGCGCCAGCTCCAGCCGGTCCCTCGCCAGCTCCGGCACCTCCGCGCCCACCGGCAGCCCGCCGCCCGCGTCGATTCGCACCCGGCCTTCGAGGTCAAACGCGAACACCCGCCGCGCGCCCGCCGCGTCGCGCGCCTCCGTCACCTGCCGCGAGAGGTTCCGGAAGGTCCGGGTCTGGTTCTGCCCGTCCTCCGGGACCAGGGAGAGCAGCCGGTCCACCGCCAGGGTGGAGGCGATGGCCGCGCTCACCGCGGAGAGCCCCTTGCCCAGCTCGTCCTCCAGGACGCCGTTCGCCAGCGCGTACCCCGTGCCCCCGGCCAGCGCGAAGAACGCGAGCGTGGGCACCAGGAACGCGACAATCAGCCGGGCGCGGAGCGAGCGGAGCACGCGGAGGTCAGCCCTTCCCCTCGCGCTCGCGGCAGATGCGCTCGATGAGCGCCTTCGACGCCTCGTCGAAGTCCACGAACTCCACCCCCATCCCCGTCCCGTTCACGCGGACCACCCGGCCCAGCCCCTCAATCAGCTTGCTGCCGTCCTTCAGCGTGAACTGGAGGTAGACGACTTCGCCCACGTCCCGCGGCGACTCCGTGGTGATGAACATTCCGCTGGTGGAGAGGCTGGTGGCGTACTCAGACAGGAACGCCTCGAACGAGTCCACCCGGAGCTGGACCAGCAGCGACACGGCCGTTCGCGGCTGGCGCCGCCGGTTCTCGGGAGGAGGCTGACTCATCGGTGAAGGCCGCCGATGATAGCCGCTTCAGGGGAAGAGAATCCTCAGGGCCTCCCCGAGGGTCTCCACGCCGATGGGCTCCAGGCGCCGCTGCTCCAGGCGGCTGGCGCTGCCCTTGGGGAGCACCACCGTCTTGAAGCCCATCTTGGCCGCCTCCGCCAGGCGCGGCTCCGCCTGCCCCACCGCCCGCACCTCGCCCGCGAGCCCCACCTCCCCGAGCACCAGCGTGAACGGGTCCAACGGCTTGTTCTGCAGCGAGGACACCAGCGCCGCGCAGACCGCCAGGTCGGACGCGGGTTCTGAGAGCTGCATCCCGCCCGCCACGTTGACGAAGATGTCGCAGCCCACCAGCTGGATGTCCTCCTTCTTCTCCAGCACCGCCGCCAGCAGCGCCACCCGGTTCCCATCCACGCCGATGGCGGTGCGCCGCGCGGTGCCGTACCCGGTGGGCGCCACCAGCGCCTGCACCTCCACCAGCAGCGGCCGCGTGCCGTTGAGCGTGGAGGTGACGACCGACCCGGACTTCCCCGCCGGCCGCTCCGCGAGGAACAGGGCCGAAGGGTCCGCCACCTCGGTCAGCCCGCTGCCCTTCATCTCGAAGACGCCAATCTCGTTGGTGGAGCCGAACCGGTTCTTGTGCGCGCGCAGGATGCGGAAGGGGTGGCCGCGCTCGCCCTCGAAGTAGAGGACGGTGTCCACCATGTGCTCCAGCACCCGCGGTCCGGCGATGGAGCCGTCCTTGGTGACGTGGCCCACGATGAAGGTGGGCACGTTGGAGCGCTTGGCGAAGGCCATCAGCCGCCCGGCCACCTCGCGCACCTGGGAGATGGAGCCCGGCGCGCTCCCCAGCTCCGGCAGGAACATCGTCTGGATGGAGTCCACCACCAGCGCCGCGGGTTTAAGCTGCTCCGCCGCGTTCAGAATCTTCTCCGCGTCCGTCTCCGCGAAGAGGTGGAGCATCTTCCCGCGCACGCCCAGCCGCTCCGCCCGCATCTTCGTCTGCCGCAGCGACTCTTCACCGGACACGTAGAGCGCGGGAGACTCCAGCGCCAGGCGGTCCAGCGCGGCGAGGAGCAGCGTGGACTTGCCAATGCCGGGGTCCCCGCCCAGCAGCACCAGCGACCCGGCCACCACGCCACCGCCCAGCACGCGGTCCAGCTCGGCGATGCCGGTGCGCCGCCGCGCCTCGGCCTGAGTCGTCACGTCCTCGAGCAGCACCGGCTTCGACGCGCCGCCGGACGCGCCCCACGCCGGCCGCGCGTCCGCTTCGCGGGCCTCCGCCTCCTCCACCAGCGCGCTCCACGCCCCGCAGTCCGGACACTTCCCCAGCCACTTGGCCGTCTGGTACCCGCAGGCCTGACAGGTGAAATGCGTCTTTGCTTTCGCCATTCCTACGGTCTACCGCGCCGCTCTGACAGGCGCCGCCGCAAGCGCGCCGTCAACGAGAGCAGGGCCAGCGGCAGGGCCAGCGCTCCCGGGGCCGCGGAGCCGATGCAACCGTAGCGGGGCGCGTCCGGGTCCACCTCCGCGCCCGGCGCCGCGTTGGGGTCCGTCTCCGCCTTGAGCTCGGCGATGTCCGTCGCGCCGTCGCCGTCGCTGTCGAGGGCCGCCGTCGCCAGCGCGTCCAGCGCTGCCTTGAGCGAGGGCTCATCTCCCGGCTCCAGACCCTGCGCGCGCAGGGCGGCGCCGAAGGGCGTGGTGACCGTCCCCGCGCCGGTGAGGCCGTTGCGGTGGCACACCGCGCAGGACGGCGCCGAGGGCGCGGCGAGGTGCGTCTTGATGACCTGCGGGAAGTTGGCGGTCGCGAAGGCGGCGGGCGACAGGAGGCACAGCGCGCCGAGGGCCGCCGCGGTCAGAGAAAGACGTGCCATTGGGCGAGCACCGTGAGGGAGGTGGTGGGGCTGGTCCTACGCAGCACGCCGTCCAGCCGCACCTCCATGTGCGGCGCGGCGAACCAGAGGAGGCTGAGCCAGGCGCCCATCGACAGCGGGGCGTTGGCGACCGCGGGGCGAAGGCCTTCGACGGTGGCCAGCAGGTGGAGGCCGGAGAAGAGCTCGAAGTCGCCTTGCGCGAAGCCCACCGCGCCCAGCGGGTTCGCAGCGTCCGCGGTGTTGAGCAGGACGTCGCCTTCTGCCAGCACGGCGACGCGCGGGTGCGGCCCCCAGCGCAGGAAGGCGCCGTGCGCGTGCCTCACGCTCGGGGCGCGCAGGACCAGGTCCTGCTCCGCGCGCGTGATGAGGCTGCTGAAGCCCACCGCGAAGGAGTCCTGCACGAGCAGCTCTGCGAACGCGGAGTAGCCGCGCTCCCGGTAGAGGTCAGGGGAGAGCTGGAGGTTGCCCAGAATCCCCATCACCTCGCCGCGCACTTTCGGCCCGTCGTAGGAGACCGCTACGCCATGCTGCTGGCCCACGTTCACGTCGGTGTGCGTCGCTTCGCGGACCCAGGCGGTGTGCTCCACATTTCGCAGCCCGAAGGGCAGGCCCATCCGCCCGCCGCGCAGCAGGACCTGCGGCGTGAGCTCCACGCCCAGCCAGTGTTGCCGGGAGACCACCGCGTTGTCCGGGCCCAGCGTCACCGCTGCGAGCCCGCCGCCGCGCAGCGCATAGCCCAGCGAGCCGGAGGCGACGACGCGGCCCAGCTTCAAGGCGGCCAGCCCATCCAGCGCCATCACGGCTGGGCGCACCGAGGTGCTGGGGAGAACCAGGAGCAGCGGCCCGCCGCGCAGGTTGGTGGAGAGGTTCAGCCAGCCCGGCAGGTCCACCGCGCCCCAGAGGAAGCCGGCGGAGGGTTGCGCCTCGGGCTCGCTCCCGTCCTCGGTGGCCGCGCGGGTGCGCAGCAGCGTGTCGAACTTCTCCCGGCCGTAGTCGGTGAGGATGCCGGCGCCCGCCGGGTCCACGTGGCAGGAGCTGCAGGAGGCCTCGCCGTGGCGGATGAACGCGGGGTACGCCTGCGCCGCGGCGGGGAGGAGGACGAGGAGGAGGAGGAGGAGCGTCAGTCGAAGGAGGCGCATGCCGGGTAGGGCACGCCTTCTACGATGAGGGGAGGCTCTTCGTCCTGGCTTGCTCCTTTTCCCGGACGGACAGAGGAGGGCTACTGCCCGACGTTCCCGTAGTTATTTCCAGTGCTCGTCTGGAAGATGTTCGGGTCCGCCTCCACCTCCACCACGTCCATGTACCGCGTGCTGTTGGCTCGGGTGGCCGGGTTGTACCCGTAGTACCCGAAGCTGCGGACCAGGACGCTGGGTGAGGTCTCCTTGCCGGGCCGGCGGATGCACAGCAGCTGCACCTCGTACTGGCTGCCGCCGCCGGTGGGCGTGGCGTCCAGCTCCAGCGAGTTGCCGTTGTCCAGCAAGGGCATGGTCGCCAACGGGGTGGGTACGCAGCCGGAGGTGGTGGAGCCGCCGCAGAGCGCAGAGGTTTCGCAGCAGGGCCAGAGCGTCTCCGTGCTCATGCTGGTGGGCACGGTGCGGGACCACACCTGGCAAGCGGTGTAGTTGGTGCGGAAGTTCGCCAGGTAGCTGGGGAGCACGCCGCTGTTCACGTCGGCAATCACCCGCTTGGCGCCGAAGGCCGCGCGCATGTTGGCGATGTTCTGGTTGCGCACGGCGACGGTCATCAGCAGCTGATCCTCGCTGCTGCGGTAGACGAAGATGGCGGTGACCATCAGGGCGACGATGGTCGCCATCACCACCAGCATGATGTAGCCGCCTTCATTCCGGCGGCGGCGCAGGCGTGAGGTCATGGGGCGCTCGTGGTGCTGGGGTCAAAGTTCGGGAAGGGGATGGGGACCTCCATCACCGACCGCGCGAGGTTGTCCGCCGCGGTGGCCCCCACGTGGTCATAGAGCGCCGGCCGCTTGTCGCCGCTGCGGTAGAACGTCTCCACGCCGCGCGCCACAGTGGAGACCCGCAGCCCGCGCAGGCGGGGGATGTTCGCGGTGCTCAGCGGGTTGCAGTCCCCCGCCACCTCCCAGCAGGTGCAGGTGGCCGTGGCGCCGCAGCCGACCGCGTTGCTGGTGTTGTCCAGCACCATCGCCGCCTGCAGGTCCTCCAGGCCCAGCGCTACCACTTCCGGGACGCCCATCCCCACGCCGCCCTGCCAGTTCGTCGGCTGGGGGGAGGCGGAGCGCTGCTCGTACAGCCCGTACCGGGCGCCGTTGTTCTGCTGCTGGATGAAGTAGCGCCGGCGGTCGGTCAGCGCGTAGACCTTCATGCTCATCGCCGGGCAGGTGGTGGGCGCCCCGGTGTTCGCCGTCAGGTCCCCGAAGGAAATCTGCACCGTCAGCGTGGGCCGTCCGGCGTTGTCGATGCCGTCCGTGACCAGGCCAATGCACTCGGCGGCGGCGTTGCGGAACAAGAGCACCGGGCCCTGGGTGACGCCCGCAAGCGCGGCCAACTCCGCGGGCTTGAGCGGGTTGGGGTAGGTGCCGGTGGAGTCCAGCTCCACGCGGACCACGCCGCTGCCCAGGAAGACGGGCGGAGACTGGATGGCGCTGGGCTCGCGGTCGCCGTCGCTGCGCCAGACTTCGATGACGTCGGTCCCCGGCACCACGCCCAGCACGTTGGTGGCGGAGATGGGGACGGGGTTGGCGCCGTCCGGCCCGGGCGGCAGCTGAGACCCGCTGACGTTGTTCACCACCTGCACTGCGAACTGCGTGGAGGGAAAGCGGAAGCCGGCGGACTCACCGTTGCGCTGCAGCGGCGCCAGGCCCAGCCCCATGGCCGAGTAGACGGAGAGCAGCCGGTCGCTGCTGACCTGAATCCGCCGCTGGAGGTCGAACGTGGCGAACGCGGCCACGACGATAATCATCCCCATCGCGCTGGCGATGAGCAGCTCCACCAGCGTGAAGCCGGCTTGGACGCTACGGCGCCGGGGTGATTGCGAGCGCGGACTGGACATAGCGCACCTGGCTGCCGGTTCGGGTGAGGATGACGGTGACGCGCTGGCCGCCGGTCACTGCGGCGACCTGAATCTCCGCGTTGATGACGTGACCCGACGGCAGCGTGACGGGCGTGGCGGCCATGTTCGTGCCGACGTTCAGCGGCCCCGCGGACGTGCGCTCCATCAGGACGCGCGTGGCGTACTGGGCCATCTGGAGGTTCACCGAGCTCGCGGCGGCATTGTTGGAGGTGTACGTGGAGAAGAGCAGGACGCCGGTGAGGCTCACCAGGAAGACGGTGGCCGCCATCAGCGCCTCGAGCAGCGTGAAGCCGCGCTCGCCCTTCGCGTGTCGTCGGAGCGTTCGTCGTCTCATGGGCAGTTGGCGATGACCCGGGCTGACCCGTCCGTCTCCAGCTGGACGCAGCGCCGGGTGAAGTTGGTGGTGGGGTCTCCCGCGGTGATGTCACCGTAGGCGTCGCGCATCTCCACGATGACCGGCAGGGTCAGCGCCACCGGCGAGGACTGCGGGCCGATGAACGCCTCCGCGCGGCTGTCCGGGCGGTACTTCACCCAGAAGCTCTGCGCGGGCGTGCCGGAGAGGTTCCGCCAGGTCGTCCCCTCCAGCACCCGGAAGGCCACCAGCGGGTCAATCACGCCGCGGGAGCCGATGGGCAGAAGCTGCTGCGTGATGGGGACGTCGCCCGCGGTGATGGCGGAGACGTACGTGTCCGGCTGGTAGGTGGCGCCCTCGATGTCGCGCAGCAGGACCAGCTGGCTGCGCACGTTGGGCAGGCGGGTGAAGGAGAAGTCCGCCGCCTGCGACCCGCCGAGGAAGACGAAGTGGGCGTTGCTGGCGACCACCGCCAGCGTCCGGCCCCGCAACAGCTGGCCGGTCAGGGTGCGCGCCACGCCGCTCACGTTCGCCTGGGCCTTGCCCTTCTGGAAGGTCAAGGCTCCGGCGCCGAGCATCAGCCCGAGGATGGCCACTGCGACCATCAGCTCCAGCAGCGTGAAGCCGCGGTTCTTCATTTGGTGACTCCGCGGCGGCGCCAGCCCTTGACGCTGACGCCGGTGGCGAGGTTCGCCAGGTTCCCGGCGCGGACGTCGCCGGAGGACGTGCCCAGCACCAGCTTGCCGGTGCCGCCGCCGCCCGGGGTGGGCAGGAAGAGCAGGTCGCTCGAGATGCCGGCGTTGGGGAGGACCAGCGTGCTGGTGTACGTCGTGCTGCCGGAGACGACGGTTTCGAACACCTTCAGCGGGATGCCGCTCAGGCGGTCGAACGCGTAGACCACGGTGTCGCCCACCTGCGAGCAGGGGTTGGTGGAGGGGCGGTACGTCGCGATGATGACGGCGCGCTCGGCGAGGACGGCCTCGCTCAGCACCTTCTGGCCGCGCTTGAAGCGCTTGACCCACAGCGGCTGGCCGCTGCAGTCGAGGTTCGTCGTGGAGCTGTTGTTGTCGCGCAGCGCGTAGAAGTACTCGTAGCTGCGGACGGTGGGCGTGCTGCTGGTGTCCACGTACAGCGGGTTCACCGCGTCGCCGGTGCCGACGTAGGCGTTGACGCGGCCTTCCTTGTCCTGGCCCACGCTGATGCGCTGGTAGATGGCGCGCGGGTCCCCCACGCTGGCGAAGGGCAGGTGGTCCACCGCCACCGCGGAACCGGTGGAGGTGTCGTCATCCGCGTCGTAGATGGGCGCGCCGCCCGCGGTGGCGTTCACGTCCACGCTGCAGGCGGAGGCCGACGGGTCAAAGAACCGCGCCGAGGCCCAGCTGCCAATGTTGGTGGACTTGAGGTCCATGCGGCTGATGCGGCCCTGGGTGTCGCCCACGAAGGCCAGCTCCGCCACCGACGTGTCGCCCGCGCGGGTGACCGCCGGCCGGGCGACGACGCTGTTCTTCACGATGGGGAAGGAGCACGGGGGCGAGCTGCACACCGCGTTCTGGTCAATCCGGTACTCCGCGAAGGAGGTGCCGTCGGTGAGGACCGCGCCGGTCCCCACGTCCACCGCGTAGAAGCGGTTGCCCACCTCGGGCTCCGTGGAGGACGCGTTGCCGCCGCCCACCAGCGCCACGAACTTGTCGGTGCTGCCCACCTTCACGCGCACCGCGACGGGCGCGGACCAGCTGTCGCCGAAGTTGGCCTCAGTGAAGCTCCACTCGTAGGTGGGAGAGCTGGGGTCGGTCACGTTCATCGCGAACAGCGCGCGGCCGCCCTCACGCAGGGAGCCGATGAGCTGGGTCCGCCAGTTCGCCGCCAGGGTGCAGTCGGTCACCGTGCAGACGTCCGCCGCGCCGAAGGAGCCGTCGACCATCGGCAGGTTGCCCTGGTTGTAGAGGGTGCGCACGCGGGGCAGCAGGGTGGGGGGGACGAAGCTCCAGGCCTCGTCGCCGCCGGTGCTGGCCACGCCGCGGCAAGTGGCCGGGGCAGTGGTGGACAGCCGGTCGCAGACGGCGTGCAGCATGCCGCTGTTGGAGCCCACGTAGACGCGCCCTTCGCGGGTGGCGTAGGTGGTCTTGAAGGACTCGTAGGCGTTGCGCTGCGCGTTGTCCGCGCCCGGCCACTCCCGGGTGTACGGGGGGGCGCCCATCACCGCAGGCGTGGAGTGGTAGACGGCGGAGAGGCGCGAGTCGCGGGTCTGCGCGTCGGCGTACGCCTGGGTCTGGGACTGGTTCAGGAGGAAGGCGACGGCGCGGTTGTACTCGGTGTCATCCGTGCCGGGGATGAGCCCCATCGTCGTCATGATGGCGTTCTTGTCCGCGGTCGCCACGGTCCCGTTGAAGTTCACCAGGTGGCCGTTCGCGTAGGTGTAGACGCGGCGCGGGATGGAGCCGGAATAGACGCCGGCGGTGTCCAGCTTGTCGGAGAGCTTCCAGCGCGTGGTGGGCGTGCCGGTGGGGGTGACGGCGCTCAGGTCATAGGAGTTGAAGAAGCCCTTCCACTCCGTCTCGCCCGGGGTGAGCTTGAAGAAGCCGTAGTAAATCTTGTCGCTGTCCGTCGTCCCCGTGGCGGAGAGCACCGGCTTGCTGCGGGTGTACGTGTTGGCGGTCAGCGAACCGAAGATGTTGAAGATGGACGTCCGCAGCGTGGTGGCGTCCGTCGCCGCGTACGCGCCGCGCTCGCCGGTGCCCGCGTTGATGACGATGTCCGTGCCGGCGGCGATGGCCATCGCGTTCAGCGTGGGCGCGGTGTCCGGGTTGTTGGCGCCGTCGCCAAAGCCAATCACAAACGTCTGCATGCTCTTGGGCTGGCGTCCGCCCGGGCTGGTAACGTTCTTGAGGCTGGTGATGGCGGAGACCAGATTCGCCTGGGTGTAGTGGTTGTAGGTCTGCGCCGGGTCGTAGTGGACTTGCCCGTCCGGCTGGCTCTCCTGGCCGTCCGTCACCAGCAGCACCGCGTAGTCGCGGCAGCTGGCGGCCGAGTCCGTGTCCAGCATGCTGGCGATGTAATCCTTCACGTTGGTGAGGCTGCCGTACAGCGGCGTGTTCTGGCCGGAGCGCGTGGCGTGCGCCATCCGCAGCCCGTTGGGGTTGGTGGAGGCGTTGTAGACAGACATGATCTGCTTGATGGTGGGCAGCGTGGCGGTGCCCGGGCCGATGTCCACGAAGTTGAGCGAGGAGACCCCGCCCGCCGTCCGGCTCCAGCCCGACGCCTTGGTGGACTGGATGGGCGAAGCGGACCAGGTGGTGCCGTTGGTGGAGAACTCGGAGTTCACCAGCACTTCACCCGTGATGCCGCCGGGCCACGTCGCGCCAGGCAGCGGGCGCGCGGTTCCGGACGCTCCGGCGGTGTTGACCGAGGTCGGCGTGTACGGGTCCGACATCACGTCGGTGTACGTGAAGTTCTGCTGCGGGGTGCCGTTCACGCCGCCGCACCAGTTGGCGGAGTAGTTGGAGGCAAGGGGCGCGCTGGCCAGATAGCCGCCGGTGCGGTCCGGGGCCGCGCAGAAGCGGTGCTGGGCGCTGCTGTTGAAGTTGGCCAGCGTCTGGCTCACGTTGTGGAGCCGGCCGTTGGAGCTGAAGGAGACAGTCGGCGTGCCTGCGCTCTGCGTGTTGCGCCAGGTGAGCACGCACTTGCGCGGCGCCGCGCAGACGCCGGTGTCGACGTAGGTGGCGGGGCAGACGCCGGCGTTCGAGCTGAAGCCCGCGGTGGTCCAGGCGTTGCCGCAGAGGTAGTCCGTGCCCAGGGCCGGCAGCGACGGTGGGTTGTACGTGGTGGTGCCCAGCAGCTCGCCGCCGGTGGTCAGCCACTCGTGGCGGTAGTAGCGCGGCTTCCACGTATAGGTGGTGCGCTGCCACTGGCAGATGGAGAGCCCACCGCAGTTGTAGTTGTACGTCGTGCGCGTGTACTTGCAGTTGTACCAGGTCGCGGTGAGGTTCTTCTTCGTGACGGTGTAATTGCAGCGGCGGGTGCGCGGCTCGCTGCTGCCAATCAGCTGGATGCCGGTGACGGGGTCCGCGCCGGCCACCATGTTGTGCGTCGCCAGGCAGCCTGAGCCGATGTGCGAACCGCTGGTGGAGCAGGAGAGGCCGTTGAGCGCGGTGCCGGTGAACGTCGACGTGCCGCCGACGCCCAGGCAAGAGGTGCCCGCGGGGGAGGCCGCCGGGATGTCGTAGTAGGTGTTGATGACGGACGAGCTCGACACCGCGTAGGGCACCGGCGTGCCGGACGCGCTGTAGTTGTAGCTGCCGTTGTCGTACGTGTAGACGCCGGTGTTGGTGTTGGTGTTGGAGGCGCCGCCCGTCAGGTCGCACTTGTTGGTGGAGCTGCAGCCTGAAGCGGGAGAGAGCGTGTAGCCGGCCACCGTGTTGGTGGTCAGGTCATTCACCGTCGCCGAGCAGGTGGGGGCGGTGAGGGAGACGCGGCTGTCGGTGAGCGTCGTGGTGGCCGTGCCGTTCGACGTGCAGGAAAGGCCGGTGTTGGGCGAGGTGGTGGAGGTGTAGGGAGAGCCCTTGCTTTCGTACCAGCTCTCCGTGCCGGAGGGCGGGGTGTCCACCCAGCGCATGGTCATCTCGCACGGGTTGGCCGCGGTGCAGCCCCAGTTGGTGGAGCCGTTGTAGCGCAGGCCCGCGGTGGTGCCCGCGGTCGGCGTGGCGGTGAAGGTCTGGACGGTGCCCGCGGCCACGCAGCCGGTGCCCGGGGCGACGGTCTGGTACTGCGTCTTGGCGGTGGAGGAGACCGGGTCCAGGTAGCGGCTGTACAGGTAGTAGGCCACCGTCGGCGAGGACGCGTCGTACGCGGTGTTCACGGTGCTGACCGTGGACGGGAGGACGGCGTCCGCGAAGTCCGTGTAGCTGGTCACCACCCACCACGGGTCCGTGCCGGTGCCGGGGCCGTGGCGGCGCGCTGGGGTGCCGGGCGAGCCCAGCAGGTCGTCATTGTAGCGGACGATGTCCGCGAAGGTCTGGCTCCACTGGAAGCTGGGGGTGGCCGAGCCGCTCGGGTACCGGCAGGTCTTCGGAGTCTCCAGCAGGAGCGCCGAGGCCGTGCGGTCAATGCAGCTGTGCTGGGTGGTGTACCAGAGCGAGGTGGTCTTGGTGGCGGCCGCTTTGGACGCCATGCAGGAGCCGCGGATGTCGCTCAGCGCGTAGAGCTCATAGGCGCTGCCGGTAGCCGGGTTGGTCAGCGGCGTGGACTTGGCGATTTCGCCCGCGCCGGCCAGGACGTCGTACGTGCAGGTGGTGTTGCGCGTGGCGGCCGGGACCATCGTGTTCGACCGGCGCAGGTACTGGTAGTAGGTCGCGAAGCCGACCTCGGAGAGTGACGCGTACGAATCCAGCACGTCGTACATGACGCTCTTGCCAATGCAGAACTTGTTGCGGCACTTGGTGATGCCGTCCACCTGCGTGCCGCCGGTGGAGGTGGTGTTGCAACGCGTGGAGCCGGAGCTCAGGTTCTCCACGACGCCGGAGCCCGGGGTGAAGTCGTCGTTCGGGGCGCAGGTGTCGTCGAAGTCGTTGGTCGGCAGCGTCTGCATCGACCGCGAGTTGTCGAAGATGATCATGAAGCGCGGGAAGGTGCTGGACCCCGTGCCTGGGACGTCGGACTGCGCCAGGGCGGCCGGCGCGACCAGGGAGCTGGTCAGCAGTGCGACAAGAGCGACATTGCAGGTGGGTCGATTCATATTGCCCCTTACGATGGGGCGGACTTGAGCAACTTCGGGACCCGCGCGGGGTTGCAACAATTCCGCGGGTCCCAGGGCCGCAATTCCCCGCGGTGACGTTTTCCGTCACGCAAAGATTGCGAGGCTGAACCTTTTTGCAAAGTCGCCTTCAGGCGCACAGGGCCCTGCACGCCGTGCGCTGGACTGACACGGAAATTCGCCACCTTCTGCGTCCAGCCCTCTTCTGTCATCGTTTTATTCAACTCGATACACCGTTTCCGGGAGTGCTCCTCTCATGGCCGTCTTCGGGTTCAAGTTCGGTGGTGGGGCGACGACCCTGCAGAAGCTGGCGGCGGGGAAGTTCAAGTCCGAGGAAGAGAAGCAGGCGCTGCTGACAGCGCTGGCCGAGGGCGGTGGCCCGGCGCCGGTGGACCTGGTGCCGCTGCTCTTCTCCGAAGACGCCGCGGTCCTTCAGCGCTCGGCGGCTCTGTTCCTCAACAAGGCGGATGAGCGCGGCGTGGCGGGGCTGGTTCAGGAGCTGCTCGAGCGCGCCGGGCCCGGCCGCGGCAACGCGGTGAAGATTCTCACCCGCGTCCGCCCGGAGCTGCTCAAGACCGCGGTGGACGTGGCGCTGGAGCAGGCGCAGGGCGAGCAGACTCGAAAGCTCTGGGACCTGGTGATGGAGCTGCCCAGCTCCGTCGGCGACAGCTACCTGGAGCGCGCGCTGAAAGTGGCGCCGCCTCAGACGCGGCTGCTGGCCCTCAAGCGGCTGCTCAAGTCCCGCCAGCCGGAGGGGATGCGGGCGGTCCTGCTGGAGACGATGGGTGAGCGGGACGTGAAGGTCCGGCTCGCCGCGGTGGAGGCCCTGGCCACCCTGACCGGCGACGACATCTTCGCCGCGATGTTGGACCGGCTCTCTACAGACGACAACTCAGACGTCTGCAAAGCGGCCGGCGCGTTCCTGCAGAAGTTCATCACCTCCGCGCCGCCGGAGCTGCGGCCCAGCATCATGGGCAAGCTGCTGCTCGCGGGTGCCCCGGAGAGCCAGAAGAGCCTGGTGGAGTCGATGTTCGCCTCCGGCAACACGGGCGATTTATTGCTGGAGATTCTGACCTTCTGCAAGACGGTCACCGGGGCGCGCCACAAGGCCATCATGAGCGCCCTGAAGCACATGGGCGACTCGCTGCTCCAGCGGGCCATCCAGCTGCTGCAGCACGCCGACGCGGACGTGCGCATCCAGGCGGTGCTGCTCATCGAGTCCTTCGGGGACCCGCGCTGCGTGGGGAATCTTCTCCAGATGCTGCGGGACCCTGACTGGTGGCTGCGCATCATGGTCTGCGAGACCCTGGGCCGCCTGAAGGACCCGCGCGTCATCCCCAGCCTGCAGCAGATGCTCTTCGACGCGGACAGCAAGTGGGCCGCCATCGACGCGATTGGAAGTCTGGGCGGGGACGCGGCGCTCACGTGCTTGGCCGGTTTGCTCAAGGACCCGCAGGTGGAGGTTCGGCTTGCCGCTGTCACGGCCCTGCGCAAGACGCAGGACGCGCGGGCGGAGAAGGTGCTCACCGAGGTCTCCGAGCGCGACGCGTCTGTGGACGTGAAGCTGCGCGCGGTGGACTGTCTGCGGGAGCTCCGCGGCGGCGGCGAAGGGAAGGGCGCTGTCGTCACCAGCGCGCAGCTGACCCGGCCGATGGAGAAGCTGCTCGCCTATGCGCGCGAGCGCGGCGCGAGCGACCTGCACCTGACCCCCGGTGAGCCGCCCGTTATCCGGGTGGACGGTGTGCTGGAGCGGCTGGAGTCGAAGAAGATTGACGCGGAGCAGACCAGTCAGCTGCTCACGGAGCTGCTGGACCCGGTGCGCAAGCCCATCCTGGAGAAGACCGGCGCGGCGGATTTCTGCTACCCCATCTCCGGCGTGGGCCGGTATCGCGCGAACATCTTCAAGATGAAGCGCGGGCTGGGCGGCGTCTTTCGCTGCATCCCCAACGTCCCGCCCACGTTCGTGGACCTCCTGCTGCCCAAGCACCTCAACGACATCACCACGTATCACCAGGGCATCATCCTGGTGACCGGCCCGGCCGGCAGCGGCAAGTCCACCACGCTCACCGCGCTGGTGAACGTCATCAATGAGACCCGCAACTCGCACGTGCTCACGTTCGAGGACCCGGTGGAGTTTCTTCACCCGCCGCGCAAGGCGCTCATCAACCAGCGCGAGATTGGCAAGGACTCGGAGAGCTACGCGGCCGCCATGCGCGGCGCGCTCCGCGAGGACCCGGATGTGGTGGTGGTGGGCGAGCTGAGAGACCCGGAGACCATTCAGCTGGCGCTGATGGCGTCGGAGACCGGTCACCTCGTGGTCGCCACCATGCAGACCAACTCCGCGGTGGCCACCATCGACAAGCTGGTGGAGAGCTTCCCCACCGCTGAACAGCAGCAGGTGCGGGTGTCGCTCTCAGAGAGCCTCAAGCTCATCGTCTCCCAGTCGCTGGTGCCGAGGGCCGGCGGGAAGGGCCGGGTGGCGCTGTTCGAGATTCTGAAGTCCACCTCGCCGGTCCGTTCGCTTATCCGCGACGGGAAGACCTTTCAGCTGCCCAGCACCATGACCATCAGCCGCTCCGCCGGCATGCAGACGCTGGATGGGTCTATCGAGGAGCGGCTTGCCGAGGGGCTCATCACGCTGGAGACGGCCATCGCCCACGCGGAGAAGAAGGACGAGTTTCTCAAGCGCAAGCTCTCGGGTGCTCCGCCCGCCGAGGCGTCTGCTGATGGCTCCGCGCCTCCGCCGGCCGACGGTGCCGCTGCCGCTGCCGCCGCCGTCGCCAAGCCGGGTGCTTCGGGCGCCGCGCGGCCGGGCGCTCCGGGCGCTCCGGGTGGCATGGCCCGTCCGGCCGTCGCGGGCGCCCGCCCCCCTGCCGCTCCGGGGCAACCCGGTGCTCCTGGCGCGCGGCCCGGTGCTCCTGGCGCTCCCGGTGCTGCGCGTCCGGCCGCTCCCGGTGTTGCCCGTCCTCCGCTGGCCGGCGCTGCCGGCGTCAAGAAGCCTTAACCGCTCACCCTCGAGGGATTCATGCCGCCCCCGCCGCCCGCCGCCGGTGCCGCCGCAGCTGCTGGCCAGTCGACAGACCGGATTGGTCGTTTCCTGAGGCTGATGAAGGACTGGGGCGCCAGTGACCTTCACCTGTCCGTCGGCCGCGCGCCCATGTTCCGGATTGATGGGCAGATAAATGAAATCCGCTATCGCACGCTGAGCGACGGCGACTTCCGCACGCTCATTGAGCCGGTCACTCCCAAACACCTCTGGGAGAAGTACGAGCGCACCGGCGACATCGACTTCGCGTACGACTTGCCGGGCGTCTCCCGCTTCCGCGTCAACCTCTTCCGGCAGCAGCGCGGGATGGGCGCGGTCTTCCGTAATCTGTCGTCGAACCTCATCACCATTCAGAAGCTCAACCTGCCGGACTGCATTCACAAGTTCGTCGACATGCGCTCCGGGCTGGTGCTGGTCACCGGGCCCACCGGCTCCGGTAAGTCCACCACGCTCGCCGCCGTCATCAATGAGATGAACACCAAGCGGCCCATGCACTTCATCACCATCGAAGACCCGGTGGAGTTCGTGCACGAGAACAAGAAGTCCATCCTGTCTCAGCGCGAGGTGGGCACCCACGCGGAGAGCTTCTCCACCGCCCTGCGCGCCGCCATGCGGGAGAACCCGGACGTCATTCTGGTGGGCGAAATGCGCGACCTGGAGACCATCTCGATGGCGCTCGCCGCCGCGGAGACCGGCATCCTTGTCTTCGGCACGCTGCACACCAACTCCGCCGCGAAGACGGTGGACCGGCTTATCTCCGTCTTCCCCACCGACAAGCAGAACGGCGTCCGCAATACGCTCGCCTCCGTGCTCAAGGGCGTGGTCGCTCAGCAGCTCCTGCGCAAGAAGTCCGGCGGCCGCGCTGCAGCCGTGGAGGTGCTGTTCAGCAACTTCGCCCTGGGAGCGCTTATCCGCGAGGGGAAGACGCACCAGATTCCCGGCGTCATCGCCCAGGGCAAGCGCGAGGGGATGATCGCCATGGACGACACGCTTCAGACCTTCGTCGAGGACGAGATTGTCGAGCCCGAGGACGCGCTGGAGAAGGCCATCGATAAGGATGCCTTCCGGAAGTTTCTGCGCACCAAGGGGCATGGCAAGGCCGCCGGCGGCGAGGACGAGGTGGTGGTCCCGACCACGGCGTGACCCGCGGGCCGGTGGGGTACGCCACCCCGCTCGCCTCGAGCGTTGCGCCGTCGGGCGCACTGAGCCTTTGAGTACTCTGCTGACCCGTGGGGCACCCCGTTCGCCTCGAGCGTTGCGCCGTCAGGCGCATAGTCGAGAGGTGGCAACCCACCACGCACGCTATGAGCCTTGCGGGTCCTGGCCTCCGGGCTCGTAGGCCAAGAGGCGTCCTTGAGGAGACGGGGCAGGCGGTTGTGCGTCGCAGTGCCTTCGCCTCTCTGGCTGTGCCGGCGCTACTCGAGAACTGCTCGTCTGGTTTGGACCGAGTCCGGAGCCCGCTCCCGAGCTGCCGGCCCCGGTGGCAGTGGCGCCGCTCGCCGCTCCTCCGAAGCGACGCGACCAGGTCAAGCTGCTCGCTCCCAACGCCTTCAAAGTCGAGTTCACCGCCAGCGACGCCCTGCAGGCGAAGCTCAAGGAGGCCCAGGCGCTCCTACGGCACCGGCGTCCGGACGGTAGCCTCGCTTTCATCGTGGAGGAGGCGCTCGACGTGCTCATCGCCAAGGTCAAGAAGAAGCGGTTCGGGATCGGCGCTAAGCCGCGGTCCGCTCCCGCTCGCACCGCTGACGCCGCCTCTGAAGCGAAGTCCACTTCCACGAAGAAGAAGCGGAGGTCCTCGCGCCACGTGTCCTACGGCATTCGCCGCGTGCTCGCCGAACGCGACGAGCTCCGCTGCACGCACGTCGGCCCGGATGGTCGCAGGTGCTCGGAGACGGCATTTCTGGAGCTGGACCACACGAAGGGCTTCGCCCGCACCCGCCAGCACTCCGTGGAGGACATGCGACTTTTGTGCAAGGTCCACAACGCTCTGGCCGCCGAGCAGCTCTATGGCCGGGATTTCATGAAGCGGAAGCTCGAGGAAGCACGCGCTGCGAAGGCTCTCCCGCTCGCATCGGAGGTGGAAGCAGGTACCCGTCCCGGAACGGGAGAATCGCCGCCGCAGGCGCCGCTCGCATCGGAGGCGGAAGCAGGGACCCGTCCCGGGACGGGAGAAGCGTCGGAGCGTGCGCCGCTCGCATCGGAAGGGGAGACCCGTCCTGGGACGGGAGAATCGCCGACGGATGCGCCGCTCGCATCGGAGGCGGAAGGAGCGACCCGTCCCGGGACGGAAGAAGGTTCGACGCGCGAACAGCTCGCCCGAGGCTGAGGCCGGCGTCCCGTCGCAGCAGTCCCGGGAGAGATGCGCTCGAGCGCGAACAGCTCGCCCGAGGCTGAGGTCGGCGTCCCGTCGCAGGCAGTCCCAGGAGAAGCGCCGACGCACGAGGTGCTCGCATCGGAGGCGGACGCCGCGGCCTTGCGCAGGAGTCCCAGCCCGAGCGCAAGCGCTCGCGTTGCGAGTGGACCCAGTCCCGGGACGGCGAAGCGCCTGCGCGTGAGAGGTAAGCGGGAGGGCGCGGAGGATTCCCCTCGGAGGCTCGCAGCCGGCACCCGGCGAATCAGACGAGCAGTTCTTGATTGGCGCGGGCACAGCCAGGTGGACGAAGCCTCTGAAAGTCACACTCGCGTCCCCCGTCTCCTCAGGGATGCAGTTGACGGCGACCGGAGGAGGATGCGGGAGCTCCCGCCCGGACCCCGCTCGGAAACCTCACCTGCCGCCCGGCATGGCACCCGGCGAATCAGACAGACAGTTCTTGACTGGCGCGGGCACCGCCAGATGGGCGAAGCCGCTGAAAGTCACACTCGCGTCCCCGTCTCCTCAGGGATGCAGTTGCAAGCGATCGGAGGAGGACGCGCCCCGGAAACCTACCGCGCGAGGTCGCGGCTGAAGTTGGTGGTCCAGCCGTTGAGCCCGTTGGGGCTGATGGCGCTCAAGTCCAGCTTCTTGTCGCCGTTGAGGTCGCTCACCATCACCAGGTACCGGTTCGCGCTGCCTCCGCCGCGGATGTGCTCCGGGAGGTGCGCGCCGCCGCAGGCCGTGGAGAGCAGCTGTGAGCCATTCCACCGTTCGACGAAGACCGCCGTGGCCCACGCGCCCGTGGCGTTCGGGCTGAGGGTGAGCAGGTCATCGCTCCCGTCCCCATCCACGTCGCCCGAGTACAGCCAGTACGTGGACGCCACGCCCCCCTGTACAAGACGGTCGGGCAGGTTGGACGCGGCCGGCACATTCAGCAGCCCGTTGCCCATGCCGAAGTCGAGGTACACGCGTGAACGCCAGCCGCCTTGCGCGTCCGGGCTCACCCACGCGATGTCCGTCTGCCCATCCCCGTTGAAGTCTCCCGCCTTGTGGAGAAACCGCGCGTCGGGGTTGGCGCGCATCAGCCCAGCCATGGGGGTGGCCCAGGCGTCACCGGCGTAGCTGTCGCCGGTGGAGAGGTCCACGTACGCGCTGCTGCCCCAGTCACCCGCGGCGTTCGGGCTGTAGGCCAGCATGTCGCCCTTGCCGTCCCCGTCGTAGTCACCGGGTTCGAGCCGGTACTCCGCCGCACCGCCGGTCCGCATCGACGCGGCGATAAGCGAGGGCCAGGCGAAGCGCGTCAACCCGCTGCCCGTCGACAGGCAGCCGTACGCGTTCGCGTTCCAGCCGCCGCCGCCGTTGGGGCTGAACACGACGAGGTCGCTCTTGCCATCGCCGTTCACGTCCGAAGCGAAGAGCCGGTAGTCGGCCCCGGAGCCGCCGTTGCGCATGTCCTGCGGCAACCCGCACGCCCACGCCGCCGAGGTGAAGCCGGTGCCGGTGGAGAGCTCGACGTAGACGGTGTTCGACCAGGCGCCCGTGGCATTCGGGCTCATCGCCGCCAGGTCCGCCTTCTTGTCGCCGTTGAAGTCGCCGGTGACGATGAAGTACGTGCTGGCGGTGCCGCCGGTGCGCATCTGGTCCGCAAGCCCTGCAGTCCACGCTGCCGGCGTCACGCCCGTCGCGGTGGAGAGCTCCATGAACGCCACAGCGTTCCAGCTGCCGCCGCCGGTAGGGCTGACCACGGCCACGTCCGCGCGCCCATCGCCGGTGAAGTCCGCGGAGAAGGCGCGGTAGTCGGCGCCCGAGCCGCCGTTGCGCATGTGGATTTCCACCGCGCCGGAGATGAACTGGTTCTGGAAGTCCAGCACGCTGCCCCCCGCGTCCGGCCGCCCGGCGTCAGGGCTGCCCGCGTCGGGAGTGACAGGCTCGGTGCCGCTGTCGGGGGCGACAGGTTCACTGCCTCCATCGGGAGCGACAGGCTCGGTGCCGCCGTCGCTCACTTCGAAGTCTCCGCCGCCGTCGTCCGGGGGCGCTGACCCGCGCCGCAGCGGGACGACGATGGCCTCCGCAGAGCGCGAGGACTCTCGCCCATCTGGCCCGCGTGCCGTCAGCCAGAAGCCGTAGGTGACGCCGCCCTCCAGCCCCAGCACCACGTGCGCGCCCGTCGTCCCCGGCAGCACTGCTGAGCCCATCGGCTCGCGGCCGCTCACTCGCCAAGTCACCACCGTCTCCACGTCGCGGGTGCTCGCCGTGTCCCAGCGCACCTCGACGGCGTCGGTCAGCGCGGTGGCCGTGAGGCCCGCGGGTGCCTCCAGCACGCGCCCGGGACCGCAGGCTGCGGCAGCCGTCATCACCCCAAGCCAGGCCCAATGGTGTGCGCGCATGAGGGAGGCCTGAGCACCCGGCGTGCCTGACCGCGCCCCAGTCCGTTCGGACCTTTGCGCCGCCGATGGGCAAAGGTGGTGTGTCGATGCTCCCACAGACATGGAGCGCCCGGGCCCCACCTGTGCTTGAAGGCCCAGCGCATGCGTTGCCTCCCCAAAGACTTGAGCGACCTCTTCAGCCCGCAAGGTCACCGTCTGGTCGCGGGGCGTCACCCGCTCTGCGGCGCGCTCCGGGAGCCCGGCCGCCAGTTCGTCGCCGCCGCCGGCCTCTTTGACCGCGCGCAGTTGGAGCGGTGCCGCACCTTGCTCGACCGCCGCCTGCTCTCTGCCCTGCGCTGGATGGAGGACCCCATCCCCGCCAGCACTATCGAGGACATGGTGCGGAACTATTCGGAGCTCCTGCCGAAGACCGTGCGCGTGCGCACCGCGCTGTTGGAGAGCCGAAGGGCGAAGGCGTACCGGGTGGCGCAGGAGCTGGGATTGACCGCGCTCTTGCGCTCGGAAGGCATGCGCACGCTGGCGCAGGCGCTCGCCGGTCGCCCGCTCCACAAGAGCCCCGGCATCCAGGCGCTCTGCTACGGCCCGGGCGACTACGCGGGGCCGCACAACGACCACCACCCCGAGGAGCCGCAAGCGCGCCACGGCTATCTCGACGTGCACCTGACGCTCTGCAGCCCCGCGGTGGCGCAACAGCTGCTCGTCTACGAGCGGGGCGGACATCTCAGCGAAGTCGCCTCGGTTGCCACGTCGGGCACGGTCACGGCGTACCACCTGCCGTTCTGGCACTACACGACGCCGCTCGTCGCCCGCCCAGGCGCGGAGGCCGACGCACGCCGATGGGTATTGCTGGGAACGTTTCTCTTCGACCGGAGCGCCGCTCAGGGCTCAGGCGCCCAGAGCGCCTCGAGCTCGAGCTCGACTGCATCGAACGGTTCGGCGCGGACCCGCTCAGTCCCTTCGTAGGCGCCCAGCTCTGCCCAGAGGCCATCGCGGAGTCCGAACACTTCGAGCGTGCGCGCGAGGGGATCCACGAACCAGAGGTACGCCACGCCTTCGCGCGCATAGACCCGGTTCTTGGTCACCCGGTCCAGGCGCGCGGTGGACGGAGAGAGCACCTCGCAGGCCCAGTCGGGGGCGAGCGTGAGGAAGGGCTCCGAGGGGGCGGGCGGCTTGGTCATTCGCTCTCTCCGCCAGCCGCCCAGGTCCGGCACCAGCACATCCCCGCCCAGATGCAGCTCGGGCTCATCCAGGATGAGCCATCCTCCCGGCCCACCTCGTCCACGCCCGAACGGCCCGCCGAGCTCGACGCCCAGCGCAGAGCTCACGTGCGCATGCCCGAACGCCGGCCTGGGGCTGGCGTAGAGCTCGCCAGCGACAATCTCTCCCACCTGATTTGTAGGGAGCGCCTTCAGCTGTTCATACGTCGCCGGCTTCTTCACAGGATTTCTCTTCTGACCGGCACAGTGTATTCACGGGCCTGTATGTATGTACACGCCGCCTACCGGGCCAGCACCAGCCCCAGTCCGAACGTGAAGTAGTTGCCGGGCTGCACGGCGGACCAGAGGTTCTGGATGACGCTGGCGAAGACGACCAACCCCACGCCGCCGCCGAAGTACGAATCCAGGCCGATGGCGGTCTGCATGGCGGGCACCAGGCTGCTCGGATGGTGGCCGCTGCGCGAGTAGAAGAGGCGCGGGAACGCGAGGTGCGCGGCGGCCCACGGCCTGAAGCAGCCGAGGTCCGCAGTCCAGCGCAGCCCGGCTTGGGCACCGGCGAAGAGGCCGCCTCGGCGTACGTTGGAGGGGCCGCTGGACCACAGCGTCACCTCCATGCCCAGCTCCGGGATGAGGCCCCAGCGCAGGGGGACGCCGCCGTGGAACTGAAGCTGGTAGCCCACCGGAAAGCCGGGAGACGTCGCGCCGGACGCGCCGGCCAGGACGTCCGCGCGCAGCGCGGTGCGCGACTCCCAACCTCCCCGCTCCTGCGCACCGCCGACCTTCACCTCGGCGAAGGCAGCGTCCCCGGACAGCAGCGCCACCAGAGCCCCCAACCTGAGCGCACGCATGAGCGGAAGGATAGGCCCGCCCTCGTGGTGGGAGTCTTTGCGCCTGCCCCTGCGATCCAGTGTGCGATGGCCGCGCTTCGAAGATGCACGGTCCGGTCCTGAACGTCTGCGCTTGACGTTCCAGAAGCGCTAGCGCGCCGGCGGCTCGCTCGAGTCCTTCTTGCGCACCCACGGCATGAGCTCCCGCACCCGGCGGCCCACCTCTTCGATGGGGTGCGCCTTCCCTTCGCCGCGCAGCTTCTCGAACATCGGGCGCCCGGCCTGGTTCTCCAGAATCCACTCGCGCGCGAACGCGCCGGTCTGAATCTCCCGCAGAATTCTCCGCATCTCCTGCCGCGTCTCCTGGCTCACCATCCGCGGGCCGCGTGTGTAGTCGCCGTACTCGGCGGTGTCGCTCACCGAGTGGCGCATCCAGCCCATCCCGCCCTCGTAGACCATGTCGACGATGAGCTTCAGCTCGTGCAGGCACTCGAAGTACGCGCTCTCCGGCTGGTAGCCCGCCTCCACCAGCGTCTCGAAGCCGGCCTGGATGAGCGCCGTCACGCCGCCGCAGAGCACCGCCTGCTCTCCGAAGAGGTCCGTCTCCGTCTCCTCCTTGAACGTCGTCTCCAGCACGCCGGCGCGGGTGACGCCCAGCGCGCGGCCATAGGAGAGGCCCAGCGCCTTGGCCTGCCCGCTCACGTCCTGATGCACCGCGATGAGCGCCGGCGTCCCGGCGCCGTCCTGGAACAACCGCCGCACCATGTGGCCCGGCGCCTTGGGGGCGATGAGCGCGACGTCGATGTCCGCGGGCGGCTGAATCTGCCCGTAGTGGATGTTGAAGCCGTGCGCGAAGAAGAGCGCCTTGCCCTTGGTGAGATGCGGGGCGAGGTCCGCCTCATAGATGGCCTTCTGCGTCTGGTCCGGCGCCAGCACCATGATGACATCCGCCTCGCGCGCGGCGTCCGCCACCGAGCTGACCCTCAGCCCTGCGCCCTGCGCTTTCGCGCGCGACTTGCTGGTGGCGTGCAGCCCCACGCGGACGTCTACGCCGGAGTCTTTGAGGTTGAGCGCGTGCGCGTGGCCCTGGCTGCCGTAGCCGACGATGGCAACCTTGCGCGACTTGATGAGGTCCAGCGAAACGTCCCGGTCGTAGTGGATGGTGGCCATCGGTTGTCCTTCTCCTGGTGAGGGGGCTGTTCAGCGTGACGGAGGAACGGTGACCGCGCCCTGCGCAGCGGACGAGACGAGCGCGGCGTACTTGGCGAAGACGCCGGAGCGATAGCGCGGCAGAGGAGGGGAGAAGCCCTCCAGCCTCTGCGCCAGCTGCGCGTCGCTCAACGCCACGTCCAGCCGGCGGCGGTCGATATCAAAGGTGATGAGGTCTCCGTCGCGCACGGCGGCGATGGGTCCGCCGACCGCGGCCTCCGGCGCCACGTGTCCGGCCATCAGCCCGCGCGTAGCCCCGGAGAAGCGGCCGTCGGTCAGCAGCGCCACCTGTTCGCCCAGACCCTGGCCCACCAGCGCCGCGGTGACGCCCAGCATCTCGCGCATGCCCGGGCCGCCGCGCGGGCCCTCATAGCGGATGACCACCACGTCGCCCGGCAGGATGCGCCGCGCGCTCACCGCCGCGAAGGCGTCCTCCTCGCAGTCGAACACCCGAGCCGGGCCGCGGTGCGCCAGCCGTTCGTGGCCGGCCATCTTGATGACCGCGCCCTCCGGCGCCAGGTTGCCCTTGAGCACCACCAGCCCGCCCGTCGGACTCAGAGGCGCATCCGGCGTGACGAGCACCTTCTGGCCGGGCGTCTCCTTCGCGCCGCGCGCGTGCGCGCTCCAGGCCACGCCGTCCGCTGCCAGCGCTTCGCCCTGCAAATGCGCCTTGGCCAGCAGTCTGGAGACCAGCAGCGGCACACCCCCGGCGCGCTGAAAGTCCACCGCCGCGTGGCGGCCTCCGGGCTTCAAGTCCGCGATGAGAGGCGTGGCCCGGCTGACCGTGTCGAAGTCGTCCAGCGCCAGCGGGAGCCCGGCCTCGTGCGCCAGCGCCAGCAGGTGCAGCACCGCGTTGGTGGATCCGCCGGTGGCCGCGACTCCGGCGATGGCGTTTTCAAACGAGGCGCGGCTGAGGAGCGACAGCGGGCGCAAGTCCCTTCGCAGCAAGCCCATCAGGAGCTCCCCCGCCGCCCGCGAGGCCGGCAGCTTCTGCGGGTCCTCGGCGGGGATGCCGGCGTACCCGGGCGCGCCCAAACCCAGCAGCTCCAGCGCCAGCGCCATCGTATTCGCGGTGTACTGGCCGCCGCAGGCCCCCGCGCCGGGGCAGGCCACGTCCTCCAGCTTCGCCAGCGCCGCTTCGCTCATCTTTCCCGCGGAGACCGCGCCCACCGCCTCAAAGACATCCTGGATGGTGACGTCCCGGCCCTCGTAGCAGCCGGGGGCAATGGAGCCGCCGTAGAGCAACAGCGAGGGGAGGTTGAGCCGCAACAGCGCCATCGCCGCTCCCGGCGCGGTCTTGTCGCAGCCCACCAGGGCCACCACGCCGTCGAACAGGTGGCCGCGGCAGCACAGCTCGATGGAGTCGGCGATGACTTCGCGGGAGACCAGGGACGCCTTCATCCCCTGCGTGCCCATCGTCACGCCGTCACTGACGCTGATGGTGTTGAACTCCATCGGCGTGCCGCCCGCGGCGCGGATGCCGGCCTTCACCTCCTCGGCCAGGCGCCGGAGGTGGAGGTTGCACGGCATGGTCTCAATCCACGTGTTGGCCACGCCAATGAGCGGCCGCGAGAGCTCCTCGCGCGTGAAGCCGACGGCGCGGAGCATGGCGCGCGCGGGGGCCCGGGCGTAGCCCTCGGTGATGGCGCGACTGTTGTGGCGCGGGTCTGATGGCAAGGGGGGCTCCCAAAGGGCGGACGAGGCCTCGCCCGAAGCGGGTGGGTGCGCTGCAAACCAGAGGGGGAGAGACGAAGCGGCCCTTACGCCCTCAGGCGGGCCAGCACGCCGTCGGTGACTTCACGGGTGTTGGCCGCGGTGAGGTTGACCGGCGCCAAATCCGCGGTGTGTGGGCCGGACTCCAGCGTGGCCGCCACCGCGGCTTCCACCGCGGCGGCCTCCTCGGTCAGCTGCAGCGAGTGCCGAAGCAGCATGGCCACGCTGAGGAGGGTGCCCACCGGGTTGGCCAGCCCCTTCCCGGCGATGTCCGGGGCGGAGCCGTGAATGGGCTCGTAGAGGCCGCGGCTGCCGGTGCCCAGCGACGCGGAGGGCAGCAGGCCGATGGAGCCGGCCAGCACCGAAGCTTCGTCGGTGAGGATGTCGCCGAAGAGGTTGTCGGTGACGATGACGTCGAAGTCCGTCGGGCGCCGGATGAGGTGCATGGCGCAGGCGTCCACCAGCTCGTGGTTCAACTGCACGTCCGGGAACTCCGCCTTCACCACCCGCTCAGCCGTGGCGCGCCAGAGCCGGGAGGTCTCCAGCACGTTGGCCTTGTCCACGGAGGTGAGCCGCTTCTTCCTGTTTCGAGCCAGCGCGGCCGCCACCCGGACCACGCGCTCCACCTCCACTTCGGTGTAGACGCAGGCGTCGAACGCGCGGTTGGCCTCGCGGCGCTTCTCGCCGAAGTAGATGCCGCCGGTGAGCTCGCGCACGACGAGCAGGTCCACGCCGCGCAGCAGCTCCGGCCGCAGCGGAGACGACTCAGCGGCGCGGGGATGCGGGACCACCGGCCGCAGGTTGGCGAACAGCTCCAGCTCCTTGCGCAGGCGCAACAGCCCCTGCTCTGGCCGCACCTGGGAGCTCACGTCCCACTTGGGGCCGCCCACCGCGCCCAGCAGGATGGCGTCCGCGCTGCGGCAGAGCGCCAGCGTGGTCGCGGGCAGCGGGTCACCCTCGTGGTCGATGGCCGTGCCGCCGATGCGGCCCTCCCGGCAGCTGAATTCGTGGGCGAAGCGCGCGGCCACCGCGTTGAGGACGCGCACGCCTTGCGACACCACTTCGGGGCCAATGCCGTCGCCGGGGAGCACTGCGATGAGCGCCTTCATGTGAGCCTTCCTTCGTGGTCCGCGATGGCGTCGGCCTCGGAGAGCAGAAATCCCAGCTCGTCCATCCCGTTGAGCAGGCAGTAGCGCGCGAACGGGTCCATCGGGAAGTGAACGCGTGCGCCGCCGGGGAGGGTGAGCGTCAGGGTGACGAGGTCCACCGTCACCTGCGCGCCGGGCGAGCGCAGCAGGGCCTCATGCGCCGCGGCGTCCACCACCAGGGGCAACAGGCCATTCTTGACGGCGTTGCTCCGGAAGATGTCGGCGATGGAGGAGCTCACCACCGCGCGGAAGCCATAATCCACCAGCGCCCAGGGCGCGTGTTCGCGGGAGGAGCCGCAGCCGAAGTTGTCTCCCGCCACCAGCACCTGCGCGCCCTGCGCCGCCTGTGTGTTGAGCACGAACTCCGGCACCGGCGCGCCCGCTGCGTCGTAGCGCCAGTCGGCGAAGAGGTGCTTCCCCAGGCCGCGCTTGTCGGTCACCTTGAGGAAGCGGGCGGGGATAATCTGGTCCGTGTCCACGTTGACTGCGGGCAGCACCACCGTGCGCGACACCAGCGTCGTGAAGGGCTTGTTCATGGGCGCAGCACCTCGCGCGGGTCCGCAATCTGCCCGCGCACCGCACAGGCCGCGGCGGTGAGGGGGCTGACGAGGAACGTCCGGCCACCCTTGCCCTGACGCCCTTCGAAGTTCCGGTTGCTGGTGCTCACCGCGTACTGCCCGGCCGAGAGCTGGTCGCCGTTCATGGCGATGCACATGGAACAGCCCGGCTCTCTCCACTCGGCGCCGGCGTCCCGGAAGACGCGGTCCAGCCCTTCTGCCTCCGCCGCCCGCTTCACCTCCTGCGAGCCCGGGACCACCAGCGTCCGGACGCCCTTCGCCACCCGGCGGCCGCGCATCACCGACGCGGCGCCCCGCAGGTCCGACAGCCGCGCGTTGGTGCAGCTGCCGATGAAGACCACGTCGATGGGCTGGCCCTTCAACGGCTGTCCCGCGCGCAGGCCCATGTACGCCAGGGCGCGCGTCAGCGATCTCCGGGAAGCAGGGTTCGCTGCGCCTTGGGGATCCGGCACCACGCCTCCTACGGGCACGGCCATCTCAGGGTTGGTGCCGTAGGTGATCATCGGCTCCAGCGCGTCCGCGTCAAGCTCCACGCGGCGGTCGTACGCTGCCCCGGGTTCGGTGGGCAGCGCGCGCCATCGTTCGAGCGCCCGCACCCACGCCTCCCGCTTGGGCGCTCGCGGCCGGTCCGCCAGGTATTCGAAGGTGGTCTCGTCCGGGGCAATCATCCCGGCCCGCGCCCCGGCCTCGATGGACATGTTGCAGACCGTCATGCGGGCCTCCATGTCCAGCGCCCGGATGGCCGGCCCCGTGTATTCGATGACATGGCCGGTCCCGCCGCCAATGCCAATGCGGGCGATGACCGCCAGAATCAGGTCCTTGGCCGTCACCCCCGGGCGCAGCCGCCCGCGGACGTGCACCTCCAACGTCTTGGGCCTCCGCTGCAACAGACACTGCGTGGCCAGCACGTGGGACACCTCGCTGGTGCCAATGCCGAAGGCCAGCGCGCCAAACGCGCCGTGGGTGCTGGTGTGGCTGTCGCCGCAGACCACCGTGCTGCCCGGCAGGGTGAGCCCCAGCTCCGGGCCGATGACGTGGACAATCCCCTGGCGTTCGCTGGAGAGCCCGAAGAGCTCAATGCCGAAGTCCCGGCAGTTGGTCTCCAGGCGGGACAGCTGCGCCAGCGCCTCCGGGTCCTCGCTCATCGGCGCGCCGGGGGCGCGAGGCAGCGTGGAGATGGAGTGGTCCATCGTCGCCACCGTGTGGTCCGGGCGGTGGACGCGCAGCCCGCGCTCGCGCAGCGCGGTGAACGCCTGCGGCGAGGTCACCTCGTGCAACAGGTGCAGGTCGACATAGAGGATGGCCGGGGTCTCCGGCGTTTCGGCGAGGACCTGGTGCGCGGTCCAGACTTTTTCAAACAGCGTGCGGGGAGCGCTCATGACGTGCAGACCTTTGTGAAGACGAACGGGTGAAGAGAAGTCACGCGCCCTCCGGTGGGGCGGTGAAGAGGGAGGGGGCGGCGCGCGGGCGGGGCCCGGCCGGCTCGGCGGGGAAGGTGGCAGCGGCGGGCGCGTGCGCTGCGGCGTCGCCCGCCATGCGGTTGAGCGCGTCCAGGAACGCGCGCGCGGTGGCCTGCAGGATGTCCGAGCCCACCGCGCGGGCGCGGTACCGTCGGCCCTCGTGCTCCAACTCCACGGACACCTCGCCCTCCTCACCCAGAGACAGGCGGGTGACCTGGTAGTCGCGCAGCACAGGCCGCAGGCCGGTCACCCGCTGGAGCGCGCGGAAGACCGCGTCCACCGGTCCATCGCCCAGCGCCGCGTCTCGAGAGACCTCGCCGGCGGGGTTGCGCAGCGCCACGGACGCTGTCGGCAGCGCGCCGGTGGAGGTGGCCGCGCTCAAGGAGACAAGCTCCCAGGTCGCCGGCCGCTCCGGCGCCGCGTAGCCCTGGACCAGCGCCTCCAGGTCCGCGTCGTGGATGGCCTTGCGGCGGTCCGCCAGCTCCTTCATCCGTTCAAACAGCGCGTCCAGCTGCGGGGCTTGCAGCTGGTAGCCGAGCTCCACCATGCGCTGGCGCAGGAGGTGGCGGCCGCTGTGCTTGCCCAGCACCAGCGTGCCTTCGCAGCCCACGTCCTCCGGCCGCATGATTTCGTACGTCTCCCGGTGCGCCAGCACGCCGTGCTGGTGGATGCCGGCCTCGTGCGCGAAGGCGTTCTGGCCCACCACCGCCTTGTTCCGTTGGACGACCAGGCCGGTCAGCTTGGAGAGCAGCCGGCTGGTGGGGACCAGCCGTTCGGTGCGGATGCCGGTGGCCAGGCGCAGCAGGTCGTGGCGGGTGCGCAGCGCCATCACCACCTCCTCAAGCGCGCAGTTGCCCGCCCGCTCGCCAATCCCGTTCACCGTGCACTCCACCTGCCGCGCTCCCGCCTCCAGCGCGGCCAGGCTGTTGGCCACCGCCAGGCCTAAGTCATTGTGGCAATGCGCGGAGAGCACCACGGTGTCCGCCCCGCGCACCCTTCGCAGCGCGGCGAACGTCGCGCCGAAGGGCGTGGGCAGCGCATAGCCGACGGTGTCCGGGATGTTCACCGTGGTGGCCCCGGCGGCGATGACCTTCTCCACGACCTCCGCCAGAAACTCCGGCTCCGTGCGCGCGGCGTCCTCCGCGGAGAACTGCACGTCGTCGAACCGCTCCTTCGCGTACGCCACGCCCTCCACCGCGCGCGTCACCACCTGTTCACGCGTGGCCTTCAGCTTGTGCTCGCGGTGCAGCGGGCTGGTGGCCAGGAAGACGTGGATGCGCCGGCGCGGCGCGTCCGCCAGCGCGGCGTACGTCCGGTCGATGTCCTCCCGCTGGGTGCGGGCCAACGCGCACATCACCGGCCCCTCTACCTGCCGGGCCACCGCGCGCACCGCCTCGAAGTCCCCCACCGAGGACGCAGGGAACCCCAGCTCAATGACGTCCACCCCCAGTTCGCGCAGCGCCTGCGCCACCTGCAGCTTCTGCAGGAGGTTCATGCTCGCCCCGGGAGACTGCTCTCCGTCGCGCAGGGTGGTGTCGAAGACGGTGACGCGCTCGTGCGTGCTCACGCTTGGCTCCTTCAAGGGTTGACCCACGTCACCCACTCCGCGGACCGGGCGTGCTTGCCGCGGACCGCGCTGGCGTAGGCGTCCTGCAGCGCGCGGGTGACCGGCCCGGTGCGCCCGCTGCCCACGCAGCGGAAGTCAATCTCGCGGAGCGCCACGACTTCGGCCGCCGTCCCGGTGACGAAGACCTCGTCCGCCAGGTACAGGTGGTCCCGCGACAGCGGCTGCTCCAGCACCTCGCGCCCCAATTCGCGCGCCAGCTGCATCACGGTGTCCCGCGTGATGCCCTCCAGCACGTTCGCGCCCGGCGGAGTCAACACCCGGCCGCCTCGGACGATGAACAGGTTCTCGCCCGTGCACTCGGCGACGTGGCCGTTGGGGTCCAGCATGATGGCTTCATCGAAGCCCAGCCGCACCGACTCGGTCTTCGCCAACACCGAGTTGGGGTAGTTGCCGCTGACCTTCGCCTTGGTCATCACCACGTTCGGATGGTGGCGGGTGTACGAGGAGACATTGGCCCGCACCCCGCGCTCCTGCGCTTCCGGCCCGAGGTAGTCCTTCCACTCCCAGACCGCGATGGCCGCGTGCGGCTTGCCGGCGTCGATGCAGAGGTTCCAGCCGCCCTCGGCCAGGTAGATGAGCGGGCGCAGGTAGCATTCTTGAAAGTCGTTCGCGCGCACCGTCTCCACGCACGCGTCCATCAGCTGCTGCCCGGAGAACGGCAGCTCGCGCCAGCCCATCACCGCGGCGGAGCGCAAGAGCCGGTCGATGTGCTCCCGCAGGCGGAAGATGCCGCCGCCGCGCGCGGTGCGGTAGCAGCGGATGCCCTCGAAAGCGCTCACCCCGTAGTGGAGCCCGGGCGTGAGGAAGTGCAGCGTGGCCTGCGCGGAGGGGACCAGCCTGCCGTTCATCCAGACCTGCGGTTCGCTCATGGACGGTCTCCTCTAAATGGCCTGCGAGGTGGGCCAGCCGCCGGAGAGGGAGTCGCAGATGGCGGCGCAGAGCTCTTCGCGCAGCGGCCGTCCCGCGGCGCATGCCGCCAGCGCCAGCCCGGCTGCGCTCTCCACCGCGGACGCTTCACGCCCCAGCCCCAGCGAGTGGCGCAGCACCATCGCCGCGCAGAGCGCCGCGCCGACGGACGCCCGCGCGGCGCCCGCCGTGGGCTGATACAGGCCAAAGGTCCCCGCGCCGAAGGACGCCTCCACGCACGCGCCCACCGACCCCGGCAGGAGCGCCGTCTCGTCGCACAGCCAGCGCGCGCACGGCGGGGTGGTGGCCACCACGTCGTAGCGGGCGAGCGCGTCCGGCAGCGTGCGGGCAGCCACGTCCACCGACTCGCGCGAGAGCGACAGCTCCGGGAAGGCGCGCGCCACGGAGAAGGCGCCTGGAATCTCCACCGCCGCGCCCGCATCCAGCGCGGTCATCAGGCCCCAGCGCCGGCGCGCCAGCTGGCAGGCCACCGCCAGCACCGCGGCGCTCGGCGCTCCGGCGGGCTCATCTACCGCCTGCAGGCCGTGCTCGCTCACCACCAGCAGGTCCATCGCCGCCGCGCGCAGGGACGTCCCTTGCGGCACCACCCGCAGCACCGGCGGGTCCATCGGCATCCGCCCGAGGGCAGGGAAGCTGCGCAGCGGCCGCGCCAGGGCGTGCAGCTCCAGCGAGCGGCGCAGCTCCGTCAGCACGCCGCTGAAGCCGGCGGACGGGGCGACCAGCGCGGCGGCCGCGTCCCGACAGGCGGCCACGCCGGAGCGGTCCAACGGCGCCACGTCAAAGGTGAGCTCATGGCCGAAGCTCCACGCCGCGGCGGTGAGGATGCGGGTGACCTCTGCCAGCGCGGCGCTTTCGCCGGAGGCGTCCTGGAAGCGAACGAGGTGCGCTCTCATGCAATCTCCTGTGCGACGAACGACGGGGTGTGGGGCTGAAAGGACGGCTCTGCGAGCGGCGCAGGCGGTTCGCCGGTGAGGAGTTGGTTGAGCTCCGCCTCGCCCGTGCGGGCCATCGCCACCGCGCCGGTGCGGACCAGCTCCAGAATCCCGAAGGCGCGCAGCACCTCCAGCAGGCCGTCCAGCTTGTCCGGCGCGCCGGTGGCTTCGATGGTGACGGTGCCCTGCGCCACGCTCACCACCCGGACGCGGAACACCTCGCACAGCTGAAGGAGCTCTCCCCGGCGGCGGTCGTCGGTGCGGACCTTCACCAACACCAGCTCCCGGATGACCGCCGGCACGTGCGTCACGTCGCGCACGAAGAGGACGTTCACCAGCTTGTAGAGGTTGGCTTCAATGCGCCGGGCCGCGTCGTCCTCCGCCAGAAGCGTGAGGGTGATGCGCGACACGCCGGGGCGCTCGGTGCGGCCCACGGCGAGGGACTCGATGTTGTAGTTGCGGCGGCGGACCAGGGAGATGACCCGGTTGAGCACCCCGGGCCGGTCCTCGGTGTAGACGACGAAGGTGCGAAGGGACTGCGCCATGGGACAGCTCCTTCCTTCAGGCCTCGTCGGCCTTCATCAGCGGGGTAGGGCGGCGAATCATCTCGGCGAGGTCCGCGCCCGAGGGCACCATCGGGTAGACGCTGTCCTCCTGCTCCACGCGGAAGTCGATGAGCACCGTGCCGGGCTCCTTGCGCGCGCGGGCCAGCGCGGCGGGAATCTCCTCGCGCGTCGTCACGCGCAGGCCGGTGAGGCCGTGCGCCTGTGCCAGCAGCACGAAGTCCGGGTTCTTCAGCGGCGTGGCGCTGTAGCGGCCGCCGTAGAAGAACTGTTGCCACTGGCGGACCATGCCGAGGAAGCCGTTGTTGATGAGGGCGATGTTGACCTTGAGGCCCTCCTGCGCGCAGGTGGAGAGCTCCGCGGCGGTCATCTGGAAGCCGCCGTCGCCCACCACCACCCAGATGTCTTCCTGCGGCGCGGCGAAGCGCGCGCCCACCGCGGCCGGCAAGGCGAAGCCCATCGTCCCCAGGCCGCCGGAGGTGATGAGCTTCCGGGCGTGGTCATGCTTGTAGTACTGCGCCTCCCACATCTGGTGCTGGCCCACGTCGGTGACGACCAGCGCCTTGCCCTCGGTAAAGCGCCACAGGTCGTGCATCACATGCGCGGCGAAGAGCCGCCCGTTCTCCGGCAGCGTCTGGATGTCGCGGACCGCGGAGTTCCCCTTGAGCTCGCGGATGCGCTGCAGCCAGCGGTCGCGCGTGCGGGGCCGGACGCGCGGGAGCAGGGCGCTCAGCGTTTCGCCGACGTCGCCCACGAGGGCCACGTCCACCTTGACGTTCTTGTTCACCTCGGAGGGGTCAATCTCCGCGTGGATTTTCCGGGCGGCCTGCGCGTACGTCTTCAGATTCCCGGTCACCCGGTCGTCGAAGCGCATCCCCAGCGCGATGAGCAGGTCCGCGTCCTGGATGGACCGGTTCACCCACGCCTCGCCGTGCATGCCCATCATCCCCAGGCTGAGCGGATGGGTGGCCGGGAAACCGCCCAGCCCCAGGAGCGTGGCGGCCACCGGGATGCCGGTCTTCTCCGCCAGCTGACGCAGCCCCTCGCCCGCCCGCGCCATCACCACGCCGTGCCCCGCGAAGAGCAGCGGCCGCTCCGCCTGGTCAATCAACGCCGCCGCGCGGTCCAGGTCCTCTTCGCGCAGCCGCGCGCTCGGCCGGTGCCCGCGCAGCTTCGGCGTCGCCGGGGCCCGTTGCGCCTCCAGCACCTGCTGCTGCGCGTCCTTGCTGATGTCCACCAGCACCGGTCCGGGCCGGCCGGAGCGGGCGATGAGGAAGGCCTCGCGCAGCGTGGGGGCAATCTCCTCCGCGCGGGTGACCAGGTAGTTGTGCTTGGTGATGGGCAGCGTCACCCCGGTGATGTCCACCTCCTGGAACGCGTCGCTGCCGAGGAACGTAGACGCGACCTGGCCGGTCACGCAGACGATGGGCGAGGAGTCGAGCATCGCGGTGGCGATGCCGGTCACCAGATTCGTCGCGCCGGGGCCGGAGGTCGCCAGCGCCACGCCGACCTTGCCGGACGCGCGCGCGTAGCCGTCCGCCATGTGCGCCGCGGATTGCTCGTGGCGGACCAGCACGTGCCGGACGTTGCGCTCATAGAGCGCGTCGTAGATGGGCATGATGGCGCCGCCCGGGTAGCCGAAGACGACGTCCACGCCTTCCTCCGCGAGGACGTCCCAGAAGACGTCTGCGCCGGTTCGCTTCTGTCTGGGCTGGCGGTCCATCCAGGTCTCCCATCGGCAAAAGAAAACCCGCCTCCGTTTCCGGAAGCGGGTTGGCGTTCAAACCAGGGACTGCGTGGTTTAAAGGGCCAGCCCACCTCCGGGCAGAAGGAGCCCAAGAAGGCTCTCAAGCCCGAGGAGGCCAAGAAGGTTGACGACGGTGAACCGCGCCCCGCAGACGCTGAACGACGGGCTGTGGCTCGCGCGGTTCATGGTGGAAACGCGCTGCAGCATGCACGGGCCAGCGCGTCGCGTCAATTAATTGGTTCAGGTCACGAGCACAAAAACGTTGTCGCGAAGGCTAAAGGCCAACGGATGTGGGTCTAACCGACAAAAATGGAGGCTTGATTCGCGAATCGGTAACGAAGCGCGGGAGGGCCTCACGCGCCGCGTCGAAACGCGCTACTCAGGCTTGCGGGGATCCACGCGGACCTGGTTCCTGCCGGACCGCTTGGCCTCATAGAGGGCTGCGTCCGCGCGGCGCAGGAAGGTCTGCAGGTCGTCGTCTTCGACGAACTGGGCGACGCCGATGCTGACCGTGACGGGGAGCTCCAGCGCGTCGCCGCTGCCCACGCCGGCGGGAATCGCGAAGCGGTGCTGGGCAATTCGTTCGCGCAGGCGGTTGGTGATGATGGCCGCTTCGGTGGCCCCAGCCTGGACGAAGAGGATGCCGAACTCCTCGCCGCCGTAGCGGGCCACCACGTCGGTGCTGCGGACGGACGCCACCACGATGTTCGACAGGTGCGCCAGCACCGCGTCACCCGCCGGGTGGCCGTGCGTGTCGTTGATGCTCTTGAAGAAGTCGACGTCCAGCATCGCCAGCGTGAGGCTGTCGCGGTAGCGGCGGGCGCGCGCAATCTCCTGCTCCAACCGCATCTTGAAATACTTGTGATTGTAGCAACGGGTCAGGCCGTCGCGGATGGCCATGTTCCGCAGCTCGGAGAGGCGCTGCAGGTGCGACCGGACGCGCGCCACCAGCTCCTGCGGCTCGAACGGCTTGGACAGATAGTCGTTGCCGCCCACCTCGAGGCCGCGGACGCGCTGCTCGAGGTCGCCCGCGCGGGTGACGAAGATGACCGGGGTGAACTGCAGCGCCGGGTGTGCGCGCACTCGGCGGCAGACGTCGAAGCCGTCCACCCCCGGCATGGCCACGTCGAGCACGATGAGGTCCGGCAGCTCCGACACAATGGTAGCGAGCGCGATGGACGAGTCGCAGCAGAACGAAGACATCAACCCCGCGTCGCGCAGACAGCTGTCAATCAGCTTCGCGCTGAACGGGTCGTCATCGATGATGAGGACCTTGGAGAGGACGCGCTCTTCGCCGGTGACGTCCGGTTGGGTGAGGCCCAGCGGGTTGGGCAGCGGCCGGTCCGACAGCTTGTTCCCGTGGTTGTCCAGCACCGAAGCCACGCCCGCGAGCGCAAAGGAGAGCAGCTGCGGCAGCCGCTGCATCGCCGTGAAGCCGCCCTCGCGGCAAACCTTCAGGACTTCTTCGCAGACCGCCGCGAGGTAGCCGAGCACCGCCAAGTCCACCGAGTGCGCGGTCCCGGCAATCTTGTGGAAGAAATTCCACAGGTCCTTGAGCGCCTGGGTATTGCTCGGGTTCTTGAGCAGCGACTCATGGTCTTCGCGCGCCTGCCGATAGCCCAGGTCGAGCTCGCGTAGAAACACGAGCTTGAGCTCGAAAGCCACGTCCGGCTTCAAGTCGGAAGGCATCGGCTGCAAAGAGTATCGAGCCCTTCGGGTTTGGCCAAACTCCCATAGACCCTGGAGGTTTCTCTCCCACTGCGCCCCAAGTCTGCTCGGTTCGCCCACCCTCGGTGTCTTGATGGGATGACGCCTCGGACGACGTGTGGGTTGGGTGTGCTGGCCGCAGCAGTCTTAGCGCTCGCGGGCTGTGGCGGCGGTGGCACCGGAGGTCCGCCCGACGGCGGCGATGGCGGCGCCTCCTGCGGGCCGGCCAACTGCCTGGGTTGCTGTGACCTCACCGGACGGTGTCAGACCGGCACCCTGCCGCTGGCGTGCGGCATCTCCGGCCGGGCGTGCGCCCCCTGCGCCACCGGGCAGCTCTGCCTCGCTGGCGGCTGTTTCACGGGCGGCGGCACCGACGGCGGCGGCACCGACGGCGGCGCGTGCGACGGCGGCGGCGTCACCGCCTGCGGCCCGCTCTGCGTCTCTACCGCCACCAACGCTGAGCACTGCGGCGGCTGCTTCTCGCCCTGCAGCGTCCCCAACGCCACCCCCAGCTGCGTGGCCTCCAAGTGCGAAGTGGGGGAGTGCAAGCCGGGCTTCCGCGACCTCGACGGGAAGAGCGCCAACGGGTGCGAAGCCTCTTGCGTCCCGTTCGCGCTCTCCACCAGCGGGAGCCTCGACGTGGACCTCACCTCGGTGCGGGTGAGCGGGCAGGTGACGCTGCAAGGCGCCGCGGCTCCGGTCGGCACCTCGCGCGGCACGCTCTCCTTCCTGCTCGCCGGCACCTCGCGCGCCGTCACCGTCTCGCTGCCCACCAGCGGGCCGGCCACCTTCTCCGCCCACCTCTTCACCGGCAACTACCGCATCAGCTTCACCAAGAGCTCCGACTGCCGCGCGGACGCGCTGCCCTGCGGGACGCAGGTGCTCCGCGAGGCCTACCCGCTGACCGCCAGCGGCGCGCTGGACCTGGACGTGAAGGCGATGCCGTTCCCGGACGCGGGCGTGCCCATCACCGTCTCCGGGGAAGTGACGGTGAGTGGCGCGGCGATGCCGGACGCGACGGCCACGCGCGGCACCCTGGAGCTGCGCCGCGAGGGCACCGCCATCGCGAGCGCGCCTTTGGGGACCACCGGAAGGGCCACCTACTCGGTGCAGGTCCCGCCCGGCACCTACGACGTCGCGCTCCGCGGACCCACCAGCTGCGCCGCTGGCCAGCCGCTGCCGTGCCACGCGTCCGTGCGGCGCAAGGCGCTGGTGGTGGCCACGTCCGGGAGCTTCAACCTCGACGTGCAGGTGATGACGGTCTCCGGCGAGGTGAAGGCCAACGGTGCACCGCTGGCCGCGGGGACCAGCACCTACCGGGGGCAGCTGCAGTTCACCAACCCGGAAGGGACGGGTACGTCCGTGAACCTCCCGGCCACCGGCGCCGCCACCTACTCGGTGAAGCTCTATCCGGGCGTGCATTCAGTGACGGTCAGCAACACCGCCACCTGCGCCGTGGGGCCGCTGCCCTGCCAGTCGCGCAAGGCGGTGCCCTCGGTGAACGTGGCGACGACGCCCGCAAGCCTCGACATTGACCTGCCGGTCATCGCGCTCTCGGGCTCGGTGCTGGCCAACGGCGCGGCCCTTTCCAACGGAGTCAACGGCGCGTCCCGCGGCACGCTCCGCTTCAAGGACGAGCTCTCCGCCCTCGGCGTGTCGCTGGGCGCCAGCGGTCCGGCCACCTACCAGGGGATTCCGCTCTACGCCGGCGACTACGACGTCGAGGTGAGCAACACCACCGACTGCGTGGACGGCGCGCTCCCATGCGGGACGTACGTGTACAAGAAGAAGGCGTCGCTGACCGCGAGCGGCAGCTACGACGTGAACCTCCCGGTGGCGCGCGTCTCCGGGAACGTCACGGTCAACGCCATGCCGATGGCCGCGGGCACGGTCTCCCGAGGGCAGCTGAGCTTCAGCGGCCCCAGCGCCACCGCCGTGGTGCTGACCGCCTCCGGCGCGGCGACGTTCCAGCTGCCGCTCTACTTCGGCACGTACAAGGTGGAGTTCGCCAAGGGCCGCAGCGGCGACTGTCCGCTGGGTCCCACGCCCTGCCAGTCGCGCGTGCTCAACCCGGCGCTGGCGGTCACCACCAGCGGCGCCATCGCGTTCGACCTGCCCGTGGTGGAGCTGAGCGGCGTGGTGAGCGTGGACGGCGACGGCGCGCCCGTCAGCGGACGGGACCGCGGGACCCTCGGCTTTCGCCAGGCGGAGGCGGGCGACGTGACGGCGACGCTTGGCGTCAGCGGGCCCGCGCAGTATCGGCTGCGGCTCTTCCCCGGCACCTACGACGTCTTCTTCAAGAATGACCTGGACTGCTCCACGACGTCCCCTCCGCCCTATCCCTGCCAGGGCGAGGTGACGCTCCGGCAGGCGTTCGCGGCGACCACCACCGGGAACCTCGACTTCGACGTGCTCACCGCCACAATCTCCGGGCTGGTGCGGCTCAACGGCGCGCCGCTCCCGGACGCGCCCACCGGGGCTTCGCGGGGCGGGATGCGGCTGGGCAGGGGCGGTGCGGCGGGCCTGGCCAAGACCTCGCTCACCGCCTCCGGGCCGCCCACCTATTCGCTCCGCGCGGTGCGAGGGACGTACGACCTCGGCTTCAGCAACGCGACGGATTGCCCGGACGGCGCCACGCCGTGTCAGGACGTCCTGGTGAAAGGGTGCAGCCTGCCTTGAAGACAGGTGGGAGGGTGCTCACAGCCCTGCCTGGAGCATCTCCTCCACCACGCGGCGGATGAGCTCGCGGCGGATTTCTTTACGGCAGTGGTCCACCGCATGGAGTGGCGGTTTGGGGAGGTGGGCCGGCCGCGAGCGCGCGGCGGTCCGCACCACCAGCTCCACCTTCGCCTGCTCAATCTGAAAGGGCCGGTGACCGTCCTTTCGCAGGAAGTAGGCGATGCCGCGGGCATCGAGCAGCTTGTGGAAAAAGCGGCGAGCATCCGCAACGAGCGAGAGGTCGATGATGTCGGCCATGCGCGCAGATTTGTCGCGCGGATCTTCGAACGCGTCCAATTCGCGGCGCCCCTTTCCCTACGAAAAGTGCGGGGGGGTACGTGAATCACCTCTGTATCGCCGAGGGCCGACAGGCGGATAGCCTTCGGGTGGCAAACCAAAACTGCGCCGTCACAGGGAGGTCCTCGATGCAGGAGCACCTGGGCGAAATCCTTCTCCGGCAAGGCCGTTTGAGCGAGAGCGAGCTTCGAATGGCGCTCCTGCAGCAGCGCGCGCTCGGGCTGCCGCTGGGGCGAACGCTGGTCCAGGACCACATCTGTACGGAGAACGACGTCGCCCGCGCGCTCTCCGTCCAGGCGGGGCTCTCGTTCATCGAACTGGACCGCGAAAAAATTGACCCGTCGATGGCGGCGCTGTTGCCGGCGAAGTTCGCTCGCGAGCGCTGCGTGGTGCCGCTGCGGTTGGATCACGGCCGGCACGACATTCTGCACGTCGCCGTCCGCGCGCCGGCGAACATGATGACCATCGACGACGTCCGCGCCGCGTCTGGCAAGGCCCGCGTCATCGCTCACCTCGCGGCGGACACCGCCATCGCCCGCGCGCTGTGGCGGCTCTACCCGGGCAAAGGCCCGGTGGACTTCGCCAGCTCCGCCGAATCCCCCATGATGCTCTACGGCTTCAACCACGTGGAGCTGTCCCGGCTGGAGAAGAAGCTCAAGGAGCACGGGATGCGCGCGCACCTGGCCACCCCGCATGACCTGCTCGCCAGCGGCCCGCAGGACCTCCTGCTGGCCCCGCTGGACGCCATCGAGCAGCTGCTGCCCCCTGCCTACAAATTGGACAGCAACCTCATCGCGGTAGGGGAGGACCCGGGCCGGGACCATCCACGGGCCGAAGCTTTGGGCGCCCGGGGCTTCGTGGTGTCGCCCATCGACCCGGATTTGCTCCTGCGCACCATCCGTCGCTTTCGACCCGCCCCTTCCGCAGAGCGTGGGTGAAAGCACACCCGAAGTGGTGGCTGATTCTGACTCATTGAGTCGCCCACTGTGTGAGCTGTACCCTCTGGGGCGTGATTCGCGGGCTCGAGGAGGCGCTGCGCAACAGTGAAGCGGCGACCTCGCCTGTCGTGGTCTGGCTCCACGGCCCGGCCGGCGCCGGGCGCAGCTGGAACCTGGAGCAGCTTGCGCGCGCCGCGCTGGCACAGCCGGGCGCCCGGGTGGACCGCGTGCGCTGCGACGCGCTGCTGGACTCGGCGCTCGCCCAGCTGTTGCGTGAGCGCCTGGGGTTGCCCCGCCAGCTGCCGCGCGCCGGGCTGAAGGCGGCGCTCGAAGGCCGGCTTCCCGGCGCCCCGGCCTCCACCGTGGAGTTCTTCGCCACGCTGCTGGGCGCGGTGGACCCGTCCTTCACCATCGCCCGGCTGGATCCGGCTGCGCAGAAGGAAGGCGCGTTCGCGGAGTTGGCGCGCTGGCTGGCCGCGCAGGCGGCACAGGCGGCTCACGGCGGACCGCTGCCTCAGTGGGTGTGGCTGCTGGATGATGTGCACGCCTCGGACGCCGACACCGCGGCCTTCGTCGATCTCCTCCTTCAGCTCCCGGAAGCGCTGCCGGCGCTGGTCGTCATCTCCTCGTGCGACGAAGAGTGGTCGCCGCGCTCTCCCTGGTTCTCCCGCGTGGAGCAGTGGCGGGCCCGGCAGCAGCTCATCGACCTGCCCGTGTCTGCGCTGCCCGCAGAAGCGCTGTCCGGGCTGCTCAAGGACCGCGGCGCGACCGACGAGGAGGCGCAGCTCCTGGCGGCGCGCGCGAACGGCAACCCGGCCCTGGCGGTGGGGCTCTGGGAGCACCGCGAGGCGCTGGCGGCCTGCGTGTCGCCCACGTTGCTGGACGTCGCCCGGCAGGAGGTGGAGGCGCTGTCTCCTGCGGCGGTTGCCGCGGCGCTGCGGGCGGCGCATGGACCGGCGCGCATTTCGCTGGAGGCCATCGCCGCCGCCTGGCCCGGGTCCGCCGCGGAGCTGCGCGCCGGGCTGGCGCAGCTGACGCAGGCGCAGGTGCTGCAAAGCGGCGTGGACCCGGCCTGGCCGGGCGGCGTCTGGACCTTTCGTACCGAGCGACACCGGCGCGCGCTGCGGGAAGGGCAGGGCGCTCAGCTCGCCACTCCGGAGGACCGGGCGCGCTGGACCTTCGCCTACGCCGAGTGGGCGCTGGCGGTGCTGCGCGCGAGGTCAGAAGAGTGGGACGTCCTCGCGCCGTTGGTGGCCCCAGCCCTGCTGGATGGCAACCCGTCGAATGACGAGGGCTTCGCCTGGACGGAGCTGTGGGCGCACTGGCTCTTGCGTCATCAGCGCCCGAAGGAGGCGCTGCCGCATCTGGAGCGCGCCGCGGCGAACGCGTCCGGCGTGCGCCGGTGGGTGCTGGCGCGGCGGCTGGGCGAGGAGCTGGCCTTCGGCGGGGAGCTGGAGAAGGCGCTCGCTGCGTTGAGGGTGCCGGCCGGTGCGGGCCTCTCCGGAGGCATGTCGCCGGTGGTGGCGCAGGTCCGAAAGTGCGCCGCGCTGGAGCCGCTGGACTGCTGGGAGGAGCTCTCGCTGGACGAGGCGCAGATCGCCGTCGCCCTGGCGCAGGCGGAGGTTCTCTCCCAGCTGGCGCGGACAGATGAGACGCGCCGCGCCTACGAGCTGGCCGGTGAACGGCTGGAGCGGGCGAAGGGCAACTTCACGCCGGCCCTTTGGGTGCGGTGGGCCAGCACCTGGAGCTGGTTCCTGGCCGAGGTGCTGGGAAGCTCCGCGCAGGCGATGCGCGTGTGTGAGCGGGCGCGCCAGTACATTGAGCGCCCCGGCGCCAAGCGGGACGAGCACGTGGCCGCGCTCATCCGGGCCGAGCAGATCGCCGCCTCGCGGCACGGCGCCTACGAACGGGCCAGAGACCTGGCGGACGCGCAGATTCGCCTGGCGCGGACCCTGAGGGATGTGCGCGAGGAGTCGGTCGCCTGGAACGCGCGCGCCATCATGCACTTCAGCGTGGCCGAGCTCCCCCTCGCCCGCGCCGGCTTCGAACGCGCGCTCTCCCTGGCCCGCTCCATCGGCTTCCGGCGGCGTGAAGCCATCTCGCTGCACAACCTGGCGCTGGTCCTCTGCGAGCAGGGCGAGACCGAGCGGGCCCGTCGCGCGGAGCTGGAGTACCTGACCGTGAGCGCCGCCATCGCGAATCACCTGGCGAAGGCCTACGGGCCCGCGGTGTTGGCGGCGGTGGCCATCGCTGCCGGAGATGAGCGCGAGGCGGACCCGCAGCTGGCGCTGGCGAGGCGCGCGGCGGAGGCGAACGGGTGGCCCATGCTGCTCGCCTGGGTGCGCGCGCTCACCGCGAGGGCTCGGTTGGCGCGCTACCTACGCGGAGCGGACTCGCTGCTGCTCAAGCAGGCGCGGCTGGAGCTGCTGGGCTGTCTGGATATTTGTGAAGAGCGCTCCACCGCCTGGACCGAGGAGCTGGACCCGGGCGAACAGTACGCGCTGCTGGCCGCCGTGGAGTTGTTAGCGGGAGACCCGGAGGCGGCGCGAGTGGCTGTGGCGCGGGGGAGGGAGCGCGTGCCGCACCAGAGCGTGGTGTCGCACCGGCACCTGGAAATTGCCGGAGAGCTGGTGCGGGGACACACGGGTGAGGCCTCCATCGCCTGGCTCGAGGAGCACCACTGCCTGCGAGCCGCGAAGCTCTGGCTGGCCCTGAGCACCGCCCTGGCGCCCGTGCTGGTCTGAGCCGACGCCCCCGTTCGCCTCGAGCGTCTCACGATCCTGCACATCTCTTCGTTGTCGGAAGGGTGAACCTCCCCCGTTCGCGTCGAGCGTTGCGCCGTCAGGGCATAGTCGAGACGTCGGCAGTGCTCCCGAAGTTTGGCTCCTGGGCCGCTTCACTCTGCTCGAGACAAAGCGGCAAAGTGCCGTGCGCGGGTTTGCGCCGCCTCTCGACTATGCGCCTGACGGCTCAACGCTCCTAGAGAACAGCTCACCAGGGCCTCGAAACCTCGCGGTGTTGCCCCCGTTCGTCGAGCGTTGCGCCGTCAGGCGCATAGTCGGTGTGCCCAACATGGGCATGGTCAGGAGGTGAAAGTCCTTTCGGGAAACAGGTCGCTGTGACCCAGGCAACTCGCAAGGCCGAAAGCCGTGAGG
>JBGART010000035.1:0-100010 GCA_044230055.1 Myxococcaceae bacterium
GCCCTCTGCCGCCTCTCGACTACGCGCCGTCATCCGACGCGCAGGTGTTCAGCCGCCGGTGCGCGCGGGCGGCTTGCCCGGGATGGGCGGCTCACCGTCGCCCGGCTTGTTCGTGTCGCCCGGCCGCACCCGCCTGCGCGCGTAGGCGCGGCGGCGGACCTCGGAGAGCAGCTCCGACTGCACCCAGGGCTTGCTCACCCAGGACGCGCCCATCGAGAGCACCGCATCGCGGTGCGAGTGGTACGCGCTGCTGACCAGCACGCGCAGGTGCTTGGTGCGGGGCGAAGCGGAGAGCTCCTTGAGCAGCGTCAGCCCGGAGATGTTGGGCATCATGATGTCCAGCATGATGAGCTCCGGCTGGCGCTCCTCCACCGCGGCGATGAGCTTCGCCGGGTCCGTCAGCGTCTCCACGTCCAGCTCCAGCGCGCGCAAAGACAGGCGCAGCGTCTCCAGCGACACCTCGTCGTCGTCCAGCGCCAGCACCAGCGGGCGTTCGCGCTTGATGGCGGGCGCCTCTTCCGGGACATCCAGCTCCGCGCCCTCCAACGGCAGCGTCACCCAGAAGGTGCTGCCGGCGCCCACCGCGCTCTCCAGGGTAATCCGCCCGCCGTGCAGCTCCACCAGCTCACGCGAGATGGCCAGGCCCAGGCCCGTGCCGCCCTGGCTGCGGGTCTGGCTGTTGTCCACCTGGCGGAAGCTCTCGAAGATGGCGGTGTGGTGCTCCGGGGCAATGCCCACGCCCGTGTCCCGCACCCACATCCGGGCCATGAAGCCCTCCGGGCCGGCGTCCGCACCCACCTGCACCGTCGAACCCGGGTGCGAAAACTTCACCGCGTTGGAGATGAGGTTCAAGAACACCTGCGTGCACTTCACGCGGTCCACCTTGAGGACCAGCTCCTCGCTGGCGATGAACTCCAGCGTCACGTCCTTCTTCTCCGCCAGCCCGGACATCGTCGCCCGCAGGTCCTCCATCAGCATCCGGACCGGGAGCAGGTCAAAGTGCAGCGTCATCTGCCCGGCGTTCAGCCGGCTGAAGTCCAGCACGTCGTCGACGACGTGAAGCATGTGGCGCCCGCTGCGCACCACGTCGCGCAGGTGGTCCACCAGCGACTTGAGGCCGCCGTCGTACTCCCAGGACTCCACCAGCTTGAGCGCCTCGCGGCCGCAGTCAGGGCAGGGGGTGCTGACGTCGAAGGTGGACACGTCCTCCAGGGCGAAGCGCGCGTTGCACGCCTGACAGCCGGCAGTAGGCACGCCGGTGCTTAAGCCGTCCAGCAGACCCTCGGGCACATTGATGATGGAGTTGAGCGGCGTGCGCAGCTCGTGCGAGATGTTGGCCACGAAGTCGCCCTTGAGCTTGGCCGCCTCCTGCGCGCCCTCCAGCGCCTGGGCCAGCTCCTGGTTGCGGCGGACCAGCTCCCGCTGCCGCTGCTGCAGGACGCGCATCCGCCAGGCGTACGCCCCGGCGGCGAGCATCAGCCCGGTGGCCACCATCAAAACCGCGAACCACGTCGTCTCGTAGAAGTACGGCTCCAGCGCGACGTTCACCGTGGCCGGCGCCTTGCTCCAGATGCCCTCCTTGCTGCGGGCCATCACCTCGAAGCGGTACGAGCCCGGACGCAGCTGCGTGTAGAAGGCCTGTCGCCGGGCCCCGGCCTCCACCCACTTGTTGTCGTAGCCCTGCAGCCGGTAGCGGAAGCGCACCATCCGCGGGTCTCTGAAGGCGGGCGCGGTGTAGTTGAACTCGAGGTCGCGCGTGCCCGGCTCGAACGCCTTCAGCTGTTCCGGCGTCAGCCGCTCCTTGTCCCTGACAATCTCCGTCACCTGCGGCCGCAGCGGGTGCGCCCGCTCCTGGAAGGCCGCCGGGTCCACCACCGCCACGCCGGCCATGGTGACGAAGTAGATGCGTCCGTCCTTGCCCACCATCGACGCGGAGGTCGAGATGTTGTTGACCTCGGGAGAGACCATGCCGTCCCGCACGCCCAGAATCATGGTGTCGATGGAGGGCTGCCGGCCGTCGAAGAAGGCTTCGATGTCGGAGCGCAGCACGCGCCACACGCCGCTCAGCGAGCCAATCCAGAGGTTGCCGTCGCGGTCCTCGCGCACCGCCATGATGTTCCGGTCCAGCAAGCCATCCTTCATCTGCGCCGTGCTGACCTTGTCGCCGCGGATGCGGCTCAACCCGTTCGTCGTCCCCACCCAGATGTCGCCGCGCGAGTCGCGCATCAGCGACGCCACCCAGGACGAACCCAGCCCCTGCGCGGTGCCGAACAGCTGGCTCTCCTTCCCGTCCCACCGGATGAGGCCCGCCGCGGTGCCAATCCAGAGGCCGCGTGGCCCGTCCCGGATGATGTGGCGGACCCGCGCGTGGGCCACCTCCGCGGGCAGCTCCACTTGCACGAAGCGCTCACCCTGCAGCCTCATCAGGGCGTCCCCGGTGCCCACGTAGAGCGTCCCGTCGTCGTCCTCGACGACCGTGTGGGTCCGCATGGTGGGCAGGCCGTCCTCCATGCCGTAGGTGCGTGACGTCCCGTCCAGCCGCCTGCGCCACAGCCCGCCCAGGGTGCCCACCCAGAGCTCGCCGTTGCGCGCTTCGTAGATGGACGTCGTCATCGTGTCCGGCAGGCCGTCCGCCGGGGTGTAGATGTCCACCTTCCCGTCGTGGAAGCGGTGCAGCCCGGCCTGCTCGGTGCCCACCCAGAGGGCGCCGGCCCGGTCTTCGTAGACCGCCCAGGAAGAGGGGTCCGTCAGGCCCTCCAGCACCATCCACACTGTCCGCAGGCGCAGCTGGTGCAGACCGCCGGAGTAGGTGCCGTAGAAGAGGTTGCCTTCGATGTCGAAGACCACCGTCTGGATGTTCTGCTCGGCGGTGCCCTGGATGACGCCGGTGAACTTCCCCTGGTCATAGCGGGCCAGCCCGCGGTTGGTGGCGAACCACAGCGTGCCGCCCTCGTCCACCGCGGCGGCGCGCACGCTGTTGCCGGGCAGCCCGTCCTTATCGGTGAAGTGCTCCATCTTCCCGTCCGGGTTCAGCCGGTACAGGCCTTCGTCGCCCATCCCCATCCAGATGGCGCCGGAGGTGTCGTGGTGAATCATCCCCTCCTCGGAGGAGGTCTGCAGGGTGACGTTCGGGTCGCGCTCCACCTTGGTCCCGTCGATGTGGAAGAGGCTGGCGCGGGTGGTGGCCAGCAGGGAGGTGCCCTGGGAGCGCGAAATCATCACGATGGACTCTTCCGCCAGCTCCGGGACGCGTTCGAAGTGCTCGCCCACCCGCCGCGCCAGCCCCTTGGCCATCACCGCCCAGAGCGTCCCGTCGGAGGTCTCCGCGAAGAAGCTGATGACGTTGGGCCCGGTGCGGTCGGTGCCGCAGTAGCGGATGTCTCCGTGGTCGTAGACGAGCACCCCGCAGTTTCGCGTGGCAATCCACACCCGCCCTGCCTGGTCCGGAAACGCGTGCAGCACCGAGTTGCAGGGCAGGCGGGAGAAGGCCTGCAGGAGTGAGAACTTCTGACCGTCGAAGCTGGAGACCGTCTCCGTGCCGGTAATCCAAAGCAGCCCGTCCGGCCCGCGCGAGAGGGACTTGACCGCCGTCTCCGGCAGGCCTTCGTCAGGGCTCCACGTGCTGTGGAGGTACGGGTTGGCAGAGACTGGCGAGGGCGCACTCTTGCGCGAGACAGCCTCCGCGGAGGAGGCAATCACAAGCGCGAAGAGCGCGGCGCAGGCCGGCCTCAAGTTGTGCGCTCGCCGTCTGCTCCTGCCGGAGCCCGGTGAAACATCCCGACAGCTTAGGGCGCGTGGGCATGGCGCAAGGTGGGCCACAAAACACCACAGTTGCCCTGTATGGCGCAGATGTATGGTGTTTCACGGATGTTTCGACAACGCCGATGTGTGAGCCCCACCGCTCCGCTCGGCGCCGCGCCCAGCTGTCTCTTGGGGCGGGGGCTCGAATCTTGGGGGGATGCCGCCTCAATTCAATCTGTATGAGCTGAGCGGGTGGGTGTTGTTCGCTGTGTTGTTTGGGTTGATAGGCGGCGCCACGGCGGCGGGGCTGTGGTTTGCCGCGAGGCGCGCCCCGCGCCCCGGGGAGGAGGCGGCGAGGTCTCATCTGGGCACCGCGCTGGGTGGCGTGCTGGGGATGCTGGCGCTCCTGTTGTCTTTCACCTTCTCCATCGCCCTCGAGCGCTTCGAGGTGCGCAAGGCGCTCATCGTCGAGGAGGCCAACGCGCTCGGCACCCTGTGGCTGCGCCTGCAGCTGTTGCCAGACTCACTGCGGCTGCCAGCGCAGGCGGCGGTGCGCCAATACGTGGACGCGGACGTGCAGTTCTACGCGCTGCGGACCCGGGGCGGGGTGGAGGACCCGCGCTACCAGGCGCTGGAGGCGCAGATTCGCCAGCTCTCCGCGCAGCTCTGGCAGACCGGGGTGCAGGCAGCGGCGGCGGACAAGAGCGCCGTCACCGCGCTGTTGCTGCAGTCGCTCAACCAGACCATCGACCTGCACGAGAAGCGACACGCGGCGGGCGAGTACCACGTGCCGGGAGCGGTGCTGTTTGTGGTGTTCGTGGTGGCGGTGCTGGCCGCCGGGCTCTTGAGCTTTGCCTGCGGGATGGGACCCCGGCACGACCGGGTGGCGGCGCTCCTGGCCAGCGGGCTGGTGTTGCTGGTGTCGATGATGATTGTGGACCTGGACCGCCCCCGCCGCGGCTTCATCACCACGGGACAGCAGAGCCTCTTGCGACTGCAGGCGGAGCTGTCCCGCTCGCCGTAGGGGCCGCTTCTTGAGTAACCTCTGCCGTCGATGTGCACGCTCGTGGCCGCCGTAGGCCAGTTCGCCGACTGGCCGCTCATCGTCGCCGCCAACCGCGACGAGCTCCTCTCGCGGGCAGCTTCCCCTCCGCGCATCTGGGACGGCGCCGTCCCGTTCCTCGCGCCGAGGGATGAGGTCGCCGGGGGCAGCTGGCTGGGGCTCAACGCGCGCGGCGTCTTCGTGGGCGTGACCAACCGCTTCGGCGTCCCGAGGGATGACCGCCGGCAGTCGCGCGGGACGCTTGTCACCACCGCGCTGCGCCACCCGTCCGCGCAGGCCATTCACCTGGCGCTCAAAGATCTCGCGCCGGATGCGTACAACGCGTTTCACCTGTTCTACGCGGACCGGGTGTCGGCCCATGTGACGTGGTGCGATGGAGAGCGCGTTCACCAGCAGACGTTGGGGCCGGGACTGCACATCATCACCGAGCGCAGCCTGGGTGGAGATGACCGGGCGCGCACGGAGTTGGTGAGGCAGGGGTTCCGAGCGGTCGCCGCGTCGCTGTCTCCGACGGTGGAGTCGTTGGCTGCGCTGATGCGGCAGCACCAGCCGGAGAACCCCGTGGGCAGTCCCTGCGTCCACCTGCCGGAGCTGGGCTACGGGACGCGGTCTTCGCTGCTGCTGCTACTGGGGAAGAGTTGGGGACCCACCCGCGTGCTCTGGGCTGAGGGTCCGCCGTGTCAGAACGCGTATGTGGAGCAGAATCACCTGCTCAGCGCGTTGCTGGCGGATGGCCTCTAGCTCGCCGCGGGCGCGGCAGGAGCCTCGCCCTTCTCGTGCCGGTCCCAGGCCGCCTGGTAGTCCGCGCCCATGTCCTCGAACTTCGGGTACACATTCTTCTTCGCCACGAACTCGCGGCAGTAGAGGCACTGGTGCTTCCCGCCCTCGGCAGGAACAACCCAGCTCACGTGGTGGATGCAGGCGAGCATCGGCATGGGGGAGGCCTCCTAGCAGGGAAGGGGCGCACAATCACGTGCCTTCGCGTTTCGCCGGTCCTCCGTTGGCCGGAACCGCCGCCGCGGGCTGCTCCAGCTTCCGCAGCCGGGCGTCCAGCTCATCCCTGGCCTGCTCGGCCGCGGCCGCCCGGCGCTCGGCGGTGGCGATGAGCTCCAGGTCATCCCGGGCCTGCTCCGCCGCCGCCAGCCTCTCCGCCTCCAGGCTCTTGCGGCGCTCCCGCAGCTGATCCCGCTCACCCTCCAGCTGGTCAATCTTCTCCTCCAGCCGGGCGCGCTCATCCGCCGCCGTCCGCAGCTGGTCCCCCAGCTCATCGCTCGCCGCGTCCGCCTCCGCGGCTTGCTTGGTGAGCGACTCCTTCTCCTGCGCCGCGGTGGCCAGCAGCGCGGCGGACTCCGCCCGAAGCCGCTGCTCCGCCTCCAGCGCCGCCTGCGCGGCGGCCCGCTTCGCCTCCAGCTCCGCAACCTGCTGCTCGGCCTTCGTGGCCCGGGCCTCCAGCTGCTGGCGCTCGTCCGCGACGGCGCGCATCCGGTCCGAGAGCTCGTCGCTGGCCTCTTCCGCCTCCAGCGCGCGCACTTCCTGCTCCCTGCCCTTCGCCTGAGCGTCTGCCAGTTGCTGCGCCAGCGCCGCCTTTTCCGCCTGGGCCGCCGCCAGCCCCTGCTCCAGTGTCTCGCGGGTCTGCAGCGCCTCGCGCAGCTTGTCGGAGAGCTCATCCGCGGCGGACTCGGTCTCCGCGGACTCCACCTTGAGCGCGGCGTGCGCCACCTGCACCGCGGAGAGCCGGGAGCGCGCCTCCGCCAACTCCTTCACCCGCTCGTCCAGCCGGTTCTGTGCCGCGGCCAGCCGCTCGGCCAGCTCATCCCGTTCCTTGAAGGCCGCCTCCGCCTGCTCCTGGAGCGTCTTTCGCTCGCTGGAGAGCACCTCCTCGCGGGCCGCCAGTCGCTCGCGGTCCTCGCCGGCGCCGGCCAGCTGCGCGTCCAGGGCGTCCAGCTTCGCCTGCCGCGCGCCCAGCTCCGCCCGGGCCTGCGCGAGCGCCTCTTGCGCCGCCTGCGCCTGACCGGCCCGCTCATCCCGCTCCTCAAGCGCTGCCTGGGCGCCGCGCGTCGCCCTGGCCAGCTCCGCCCGGGTCTGCTCCAGCTCCTCCTGCGTGCCTTCGGCGCGGCGGGTCAGCTCCTCCCGGACCCGCTCCAGCGCCTCTGCCCGCGCGCGCGCCGCCTCGTTCGCGCCACTCGCGGCCGCCAGCTTGGCCACCGCCTCGTCGCGGGCGCGCAGGGCGCCGTCCATTGACTCCAGCGCCTCCTCGCGAGCGCGGTCCGCCTCGGCCGTCCGGCGCTGCGCCACCTCCTGCTCCGCACGCGCGCCGGAGAGCTCCCGCCCGGCCTGCTCGAGCGCGCGGGTGAGCCCCTCGACCTTCTCCCGCGCGGCCGCCAGCTCCGCCTCCGACCCCGCGTCCTGAAGTTGTTTGTTGGCCAGCCGCAGCTGAGACACCTTCTCCGCCAGCGAGGCCAGCTCCAGCTCCGCGGCGCGGCCCTGCTCCTCCAGCTCCGCGACCTTCTCAGAGAGCTCCGCCGCCCGCTGCGCGGCCTCTGTCTTCTCCCGCGCCAGCGCGTCCAGCCGTCCCTCCAGCTGCGTCCGGGCGGCCTCCGCCTCCTCGGCGCGCCGGGTCAGCACGTCGCTGGCCTGCTGCGAATCCCCGGCGCCAGCGGTGAGCGCGTCCCGGTCTGACTCCGCCGCGCTCGCCCGCTTCTCCAGCCGGGCGCGGTGCTCCATGGCCTCGGCCATCGCCGAGGTCAGCTCCGACTCGCGCTTCTGGCAGAGGAGGAAGCGCTCCTCGAGCAGCACGTGCTCGCGCCCGACTTCGCGCAGCCGTTCGGTCAGGTCCCGCGCCTCCGCCTCGGAGCTCTGCAGCGAGAGCTCCGCCCGGGTGCGCTGCTCCTCGGACTTGTGCAGCCGCCCGGCCAGGTCAATGCGCGACTTCTCGGCCACCGCGGCGCGCATCTCCACCTTGCGCCGCTCCTCTTCTGCCTTCTCCAGCAGCCGCCCCAGCTCCTCGACCGACCGGTTGAGCGACGCCTTTTCCTCGGCCAGCTCCTTGAGCGCGGTGGCAATCTGCTCGCGCTCGCCGCTGGCCTTCTCCGCGTTCTTCTCGAACGCGTTGCGGGAGAAGGCCTCCCGCTCCAGCCGGCCCAGCGCGTCCGCAAGCTCGTTCTCCAGCTTCGCGCTCTGCTCCGTGAGGGCGGCGATTTGCGCGCGCAGGCCTTCCACCTCGGAGCTGGCCTTCGCCGCCTCCTGTTCGGCGCTGCGGGCGTCCACGGTCCGCGCGTCCACCTCCGCCGCGCGGGTGGACATCTGCTCGGTGAGGGCGTGGAGCTCCTCTTCCACGTCCTTAAGCTGCTGCCGGACCGCGGCGGTCTCCTGCTGCGCGGCCAGGAGCGCGGCCTGGGCCTGCTCGCCGCCGCCGGGGGAGGGCGCCGCGCTGCGCAGCTTGGAGGCCAGGTGGTCCCGCTCGGCCAGCGCCATCGCCGTGGCGAGCTCCGCCTTCTGCGCCTCCTCCAGCGCATCCTGCGTGCGCCGCTCCAGCTCCTCGATGCGCTTGTCCCGGAGGTCGCCCTCCAGCTCATCCGCCAGGCCCAGGGGGTCCGACGGCCGCCCGAGAGGAGGCGAAGGCGGCGCTGGGGCCGGGACGGCGGCCAGAATCTCCCGCATCAGCGTGGAAGCCAGCGGGGTGAGGGCGACGGTGCTCAGCTGCGCCGGGCGGAAGCCGCAGATGAAGAGCTCGTAAGCGGGCGGGGCCTGGTCCGCGAGTGACTCGTCGAGCGACGTCTCCGGCGAGGGCACGTCGCGCGGGGAGATGGAGTAGCCGAAGAAGACGGTCTGGGACGCGGTCTCCACGGAGCGGAAGGTGCCGGTGAGCAGCGCGGTCAGCTCCGGGAGGGACGGCTCCTTCTCCGGTGTCGCCTTCCCGGCCAGGTCGCACAGCGCCATCCCGCCGCCGTGGCGCAGTACGAGGACCAGGCGGCCGGTGTCGGAGAGCAGGCGCTTGAGCACCGCCACGCGCTGGCGGTCCGCGGTGAGCGCCGCGGCGCTGTGCAGGAAGATGAGGTCGAACAGCCCGTTCGGCAGCTCCTGGTAGTCCCCGGCGCGGAACTCCAGCCCTTCGCGTACCAGCAGCCCATCGGCGCGGGCCCGGCCGATGGCCTCTGCGTCATCCAGCGCCAGCACGTTCGCCGCGCCCCGGTCCTTCAGGAAGAGCGCGCTGCGGCCCGACGTGAGGCCGACCGCGCCCACCTCCAGCACGCGCGCCTCGGCGAGCAAGGGCTCGAGGTACACGTAACGCGGGAGGATCTCCCCCTCCCCACCGCGGGTTCGAGCGCGTGACATTCGGGCCGTTTATAGCAGCCCGGCGCTGTGAAGCCTCAGAAGGGACTGAAGAGGCCCTTCGCGGTCACGACGATGCCGCGCTTGTCCACCTGCGCGTCGAAGGCGTCTGCGCCGCCGGTCACCCGGACGCGGCTGACCAGACCGTCTGCGTCACTCGTCAGCCTCAGGCGATAGCCCTCAAAGCCGTCAGCCAGCCTCGCCAGGTAGGTGCCCGGACCCCCGGACGTCCCCATCTGAGGGGGGCTCATCCGCTGCCCGATCAGCTCGGCCAGCCCCACCGCCGCGCCCAGCGGTTCGCCTGTGCGAGCAGCCGTGATGGCGGTGGTAGCGGTGCGAACGGCATCGAGGAGCGGGGGTGCGCTGAGCATGGTCTCTTGCTTCTCGCCCCAAGCCGGCCCAGGGTTGTGTCCACGGATCGTAAATCCGTCTGACACCGGGAGTGCGCCGCCCACGCTCCCCTGCATCCGCCGTTATGCGAGGGCGTCTGGGGCGCCCCTGCGGTAAGAGCCCGCGAAATGCACATTCTCGCCCTCGCGCTCCTGCTCTCCGCCACGCCCGCCCCGAAGACCTTCCGGGTCGACTTCTTCCACACCGGCGCCGCGGCGCACCCGGAGCACTTCAGCCTGGACCGCCTGGTGGTGGAGCCGCTGCCGTGGCCGGGCAACCCGGACGTGCCGCTCGACGAGTCGAACCTGGGCAAGTACCTCTTCGAGGTGCGGGACCGCCGCACCAACCGCGCGCTCTACAGCCGCGGCTTCGCCTCCATCTTCGGCGAGTGGGAGACCACCGCGGAGGCGAAGGTCCAGACGCAGACCTTCCACGAGTCCCTCCGCTTTCCGCAGCCCTCCGCCCCGGTGCAGGTGGTGCTCAAGAAGCGCGACGAGCAGAACGCCTTCCGCGAGGTCTGGTCGCTGGTGGTGGACCCGAAGGACATCACCGTGGATACGTCCCGTCCGAGCTCGCCCGGGCCGCTGGTGAAGCTGCTGGAGAGCGGGGACCCGGGGAAGAAGGTGGACCTGCTCATCCTGGGCGATGGCTACACCGCCGAGCAGCGCGGCAAGTTTGAGAAGGACGCGCGCAAGCTGGTGGACATCCTCTTCACCTACTCGCCCTTCAAGGAGCGCAAGCAGGACTTCAACGTCTGGGGCCTGTGCCCGCCCTCGGACGAGCCCGGCGTCTCCCGCCCCTCCACCGGCCAGCACCGGAGGTCCCGCGTGGGCGCGACGTACGACGCGTTCGGCAGCGAGCGCTACATCCTCACCTTCGAGAACCGCCTGCTGCGCGACGTGGCCAGCTTCGCGCCGTATGAGTTCATCGAAGTGCTGGTGAACAACCCCACCTACGGCGGCGGCGGCATCTACAACCTCTACAGCACCGTGGCCGCGGATTCCCTCTGGGCGCCGTACCTCTTCGTCCACGAGTTCGGCCATCACTTCGCGGGGCTGGCGGACGAGTACTACACGTCCGACACGGCCTACGAACCCGTCACCCACCGCGTGGAGCCATGGGAGCCGAACGTCACCGCGCTGCTCTCTCCGGCGGACGTCAAGTGGAAGGCGCTGCTAACGCCGAATGTCCCGGTGCCCACGCCGTGGGAGAAGGAGACGTTCGAGACGCGCTCGAGGGAGATTCAGAAGAAGCGCCGGGAGATTCGCGCGAAGAACCGCCCGGAGTCCGAGATGGACCAACTCTTCAAGCAACAGCAGGTCGCGGAGACCAAGCTCCTCGGCGGCCAGCAGTTCGCGCGCAAAGTCGGCGCGTTCGAGGGCGCGGCCTACGAAGCGCGCGGCTACTTCCGGCCGCAGGTGGACTGCGTGATGTTCTCCCGCAACGAAGTCCCGTTCTGCAACGTCTGCCAGCGCGCCATCGACCAAGTCATCGACCTCTACGCCGGGCCGCGATTGTAGATTCGGAGCTCGGTTCAGCTCAGCGTGCGGCTTGCTCGCTCTGCAGTGCTTCGAAGGCCGTCGAAGACCGACTCGGCGACGGCACCGGGAAATTTCTTGGGCAGCTTTTCCCTCACCGTGTCGACGACCTGGTCAACGCCCTCAATCAGCTCCGCGAGGGCTGTTCGCGCGTCTTGAAGCGGCAGCCCGCACCGTCGCGCGGTCTCCAGCCAGTGCCGTCCGCGGATCTCCTGCCATCGGTAGTGGCGGTTGGGCGAAATCACGGCCATCGCCATCTTGACCTTCTGTTCTGGAAGGCGCCCCGGTCCACGACCCAGGACCGGATATGCGGAGCGCACGTCGTAGCGGGGAGTGAGCGAGAAGCCTCCGCCGGCCTGGAGTGAGATGCTGAAATTCTTCGCGTGCCCATCGATGGCGCACAGAAGCCAGTAGACGAAGAGGGTACGGAAGAGGTCCGCCCTGTCCTCTGCTGGGTGGTCCGCTCCAAGCAGCAGCTGCATCAGTCGCTCAATGCCAGGTCCGCCGTCCTTCTCGTACTTCCGCTCGGGAGGGGTTCCAGTCGCCTGGCAGAAGTCCTCCTGTGGAAGGCGCATGACCCACTTGCCATTCGCGGCCCTCCTCCGGTCGAAGCGCTCCACAATCAGGACCTTCTGATCTTCGAAGGTCGCGATCTCGCTCTTGGCCACGGGAATCTTGAACGCTTCAAGAATCTGTCCGCACAGCCATTCGTTCTCGACGGAGGTTGAGAAGTCGACCCCCACGGTGGAGGCGTCACCCATCGGCAGCTTGAAGATGTGTGTGGTGGGAGTGGTGCCGATGGCCCTTTGCCAGCGGTTCTCGTGAAAGAGCAGGGCGGTCTTCTCCTGGTTTCCCGCGAGCGAGATCCGAAAGTCGCCATCCTCCTGGCCCGGGATTCCGGTTGTCCCAACGTGGCGCAGCAGCGTTGCGATCTGCCCCTCCGACAGAGGCTCGCCGTGGATGGACCGAACGCTCTTGGGAGTGGTCTCCTCCGGCAGGAGCTGGACCGCACCGATGCAGTCTTGCCCGACCTCGGCGAGCAGCTCGAAGGGTCGGCTTGAGCTCGCGCCGTACTGAGACATCATCCTTCGGCGAATCAGATCGCCTTCCGGGAGCAGGTTGTCGAAGAAGGCTTCCACCGCCTCACCTCGATAGGTTCCGCCCTCCGGGCGCAGAGGCAAGGAGAGTGAGATCGCACGAGCAAGTGGCGCCTGCAGCCAGGTAGTTTCGTAGTCGAACCGATGTTCACCCTGGCGGGTGACGGTCCACCGCCCGACCCGCTCTCCGTTCATCCAAACCACGAGAGACCTGGAGTGAGAGCGCTCTGCCAAGGCTCACCAGTCCGTTTTCCTGGAAGCACTCCGGTCACGGAGCACAAGCTCGAGATTCAGGCCCGCGAGCAGCTTGAAGAGACGCTCAACGCTGCTCTTCTGAGGGTCGTGCTCCATGCCGGAGATGGCCTTCTGGAGGAGGCCGATCCGAGCGGCGACCTGGGCCTGAGTCAGGCCTTTGTGACGACGCACGCCTTGAAGGATGTTGGCGAGCTGCTGAGGCGTTCTGATGGTCATGTCCATCGACATCCCCTTGGTGGGATATCCGAGACTAATCCCATCAGAGGGATATTTCCAATGTATCCCGTTTGCGGGATATCTTGGTCTGGCTCAGGGACCTCGGAACAGCTTCGCGTAGGTGCGCCAGTGCGAGGTAGCCTCGGGACGGATGTCCGGAAGCTTCGGGTCGTCCATCGAAATCAACCGGGCGCCACGGATGGCCATGAGGAGTGGCGAGTGGGTCGCCACGATGAACTGGTAGCTGCCGGTGGCTGCGCGCTCCTCGAGGAGGCGGATGAGCTCTTCCTGTCGCAGCGGAGAGAGCGCGGACTCAGGCTCATCGAGGAGGAAGAGCCCGCCGCGATCTCGCGATTGGAGGAGCGCTCGAACGCCCTCGCCGTGGGAGCGCGTCCTGATGGAGCGACCGCCGTAGAGCGTGTACGGGTCGCCCAGGAAGTCGGGGTCTTCCTCCCGCGCCTCCAGCAAGCGGCCAAAGTCGCTCAAGGCCTCCGCGCGGAAGAAGTACTTGTCCGGCGGCTTCAGGCGGATTTTCGGACGCAGCAGAGGTGCCAGTCGCTGCGATGACGCCTCCGAGGAGGCGAGCTCATTCCCGCTGCCGCCGTCCCACGGGAGGCCGACCAACTCCGCAATCGCTTCGAGCAGCGTCGACTTGCCGCTGCCATTCTCGCCGACGAAAATCGTGACCCGTTCATCGAGCGTGAGGTCAAGCTCTGGAACGAATGCGAGCGTCCTGGGAAAGCCTTCCGCGGCGTCGATGCGCTCCCGCACCGCGTACGCGCCCACCAGGAACGGCGCGGAGGCGCCGGCTCTTCGGTTCATATCCCCTGCCTTCTATTCTGACGCCGCGCCCTCAGCCAACCTTGCCCGGGAGGCTGCGCGTCGCAGTTGGGGTAGGGTGCGCCGAAAATCCATGGATATCCCCGACGCGGGCGCGGCAACTCCGATGAGACCTTCTCTCTCCTGGCTCCGGTGGCTGCTCAAGGACGTGGGCCCCGGCGGGACGGTGCCGCTGTTCGTGCTGTTCCTGGCGGCGCCGCTGCTGTTCATCGTCCCCGCGGAGCCCGACTTCTGCGGGGAAGCGCCGGAGCCGGGCGCGCCGGCGTCTATCGGCAAGCCGCAGGACGGGCGGCTGGTCGGCGGGGTGCCGTTCCTCGACTCGGCGGACGCGCGCATCCTGCCCATCCGGCACGTGCGCCGCTGCATTCGCTTCGGCACGCCCCGGCTGGTGGCCGCGCTCACGAACGCAGGCGCGCGCGTGCGGAAGGAACATCCGGGCTCGCCGCCGCTGGGCGTGGGGAACCTTTCCCGCGCCCAGGGTGGCCCCATCCGGTTTTACTCGCGCTCGCACCAGGTGGGCCGCGACGTGGACGTGGCCTTCTATCCGCTGGATGCGCAGGGCCGCTCCATCGCGGCGGAGGACCTGCCCCGCTACGACGCGGAGCTGCGCGCGCCGGGGGACCTCCGCCTCGATGTCCCGCGCAACTGGACGCTGGTCCAGGCGCTGCTGGAGGACGCCACGCTGGATGTGGAGTGGCTCTTCGTGAGTGAGGCCATCAAGGCGGCGCTGCTGGCGCACGCTCGGCAGGTAGGGGCGCCAACGGAATTGCTTCAACGCGCGGAGCAGGCGTTGCACCAACCTTCGGACGCGCCGCCGCATGATGACCACCTCCACCTGCGGATTCGCTGCACGGAGGAGGAGCGGAAGACCGGCTGTCTCTGACGGCGTTCCCAAGCGCGCTCAAAGCGCCTATACGCCTGGCACTGTGCAAAACCTCAAGAGCGCCAAGAGCGCCAAGTCCAGAGGCCAGAAGAAGCCCGCGCCCAAGCGTCCCGCTGCGAAGAAGCCGAAGGTGAAGCAGCCGGCGGACCCGGCGGGTGTGCTGCAGCGGTTGGCGCGGGCCATCCCGTCGCCCCACGTGGAGCTCAAGTTCGAGAGCCCGTGGCAGCTGCTGGTGGCGGTCATCCTCAGCGCGCAGAGCACCGACCGGACCATCAACCGGGTGACGCCGGAGCTCTTCCGCCGCTGGCCCACGCCCGCCGCGCTCGCCGCCGCATCGCAGGAGGAGGTGGAGGAGGTCGTGAAGTCCACGGGCTTCTTCCGCAACAAGGCCAAGGCCATCCGCGGCGCCAGCCAGATGTTGGTGGACCGCTTCGGCGGCCAGGTCCCGCGCACGATGGATGAAATCCTCGAGGTGCCCGGGGTGGCGCGGAAGACGGGGAACGTCGTCCTCGGGACCGCCTACGGAATCCCGTCAGGCATCGTGGTGGACACCCACGCCATGCGCGTCTCCCAGCGCCTGCGGCTCACCCGCTCCGAGGACCCGGTGCAGATTGAGGAGGACCTCTGCGCGCACTTCCCGTCCTCCTCGTGGATACTGATGGGTCACCGGCTGGTGCTGCACGGACGGCACCTGTGCACCGCGAAGTCGCCGGACTGCGAGCGCTGTCCGCTGAACGAGGTGTGCCCGTCTCGGGAGGATGAGCCAACCGGGACGTGGGAGGCGCGCGCCGACCGCGAGCGCGAGGAGATGGACGCGCGCAGCCTGGAGTTCGAGCGCCCGGCGATGCAGGCGTAGCGCTTCCTGGCGCGTCTGGTTCTCGAAGGCAGCCATCCCTGAGGAGACGGGGGACGGCGGGGTGAGCGTCGTGCCCCGCTCGGAGCTGGCCCACCTCGGACCGCGGTGGAGGGGGCGCCCTGTCGCTCGCCGCGCCCGGTTCGAGATGCAACCGTTCGTCGACAAAGTCGACCGCGGAGGGCGAATTCCCTCCACCGCGGCGCGCGGTCGGGCCAGCTCCGACCGGGGCAGGGCGTGGGCCAAGCCGTCCCCCGTCTCCCTCAGGGATGTGCTGCCTTCGTCCGCGAGTGCGCGGAGAGTGCTCGCCGCCAGCCCCGGCTACCGGGCGACGGGCTCGAAGCGGGTGGTGGAGGAGAGAATCTCGCCGGTGCGCGCGTCGCGGCGGCGGACGCGGACGATGTCGAAGGCGACGCTGCCCTCATCAGATGGCTGAACGGGCGGGGCCACGTAGACCGGCGCCTTCTTCGCCGCCACCTTCACGCGCCGCGCGGTGCGGTGGACGGCGTGTGGCGCCTTTCGGCGCACGGACGCGTGCGGAGGCTTCCGAACAGCCTTTGCTGCGAGGGCGGTCGGCGGTGCCAGGAGGGAGAAGCCGAGAACGAGGGCGAGGAGGCTCGAGGCGCGTTTCAAAATAAAATTCTCCCGGTGACAGAACCGGAAGCCTAGAGCGCTGAGCTGGGGAACCTCACCTGGGTCACCGCGCACCACGCGACGCTTCCGCACACCGGGTTACCTCTGCGCAGATGCTCCTGCTCCTGGAGAACAGCCGATGAGGGGTTGCCCACCCCGTTCGCGTCGAGCGTTGCGCCGTCAGGCGCACAGCAGGGGGCGGGCTGCGGGCTTCCGGGGAAGGGTGTCTCGGGCTGCGGGCTGCGGGGAACGGTGTCTCGGGTAGGGGTAGGGAGCACGCGTTCGCGTTCGCGTTCGCCTTCGTTCACGGGCCCGGGTTCGGGTTCGGACGCGGGGCAGTCGGTCACGGGCTAAAGCGCAACGAAGGGCAACCCTTTCAGGTCGGCGACCGGACGAGCCGTGCGCGGTGTCCCGAACCCGAACCCCTGCCCGGGCCCGTACCCGTGAACGAAGGCGAACGCGAACGCGAACGCGTGCTCCCTACCCCTACCCGAGACACCGTTCCCCGCAGCCCGCAGCCCGAGACACCATTCCCCGAAGCCCGCCCCCCGAACACTCCGGCCCGGCACAAACCCATGGACGCCACGTGCCCCATCCGCCATTTCGAGCAGGGCTTCGTTCTGCTCGAAACAAACCGCAAAGTGCCGTGCGTGGGTCTGCGCCACCTCTCGACTATGCGCCTGACGGCGCAACGCTCGAGGCGACCGCGGGAGGCGCCCGACTGAGAAGAGCTGTTCCTCCGACGAAATGGCCGGCCAGGGCCGGTCTCCTCCTCGAGGCGAGCGGGGGAGGCGCCTGACTGAGAACAGCTGTTCCTCCGACGAACTGGCCGGTCAGGGCCGGTTTCCCCCTCGAGGTGAGCGGGGGGAGGCGCCCGACTGAGAAGAGCTGTTCCTGGGCCGGTGTCGCCCCTCGAGGCGGGGGAAGGTCCCCCCGCCTCCGCCTCAGTACGCCCGAGAGAACACGATGCGGCCGGGCGAGTCCTTCCCGCACACCACGCACTTACCCGGCTCCTGCTTCAGCGAGAACGGCCGGCAGCGCGTAGTGGCGGCGGTGTCTTCCTTCACCTTGGCCTCGCACTTCGTATCCAGACACCAGTGCGCGAGCATGAACCCGTCATCCGCGCGCTTCTGGAGCTCCTCGTAGGAGCCGACCTCGAAGGTGTGCTCGTCGCGGAACTGCTTCGCCTTCGCGAACATCTCCTTCTGCATCGCGTCCAGCGTGGACTTCGCGCGGGAGACGGCTTCGCCCAGCGGGACAAAGTCCTTGGCGCGCGTGTCGCGGCGGACCATCACACACTGTTCCTTGGCCAGGTCCTTCGGCCCGAGCTCCACGCGAAGACAGATGCCCTGCAGCTCGTACTCGAAGTACTTGAACCCGGGCCCCTTGGTCTCATCGTTGTCGACGATGACGCCCAGGCCGGCCTTGCGCAGGTCCGCGGCGAGGGCCTCTGCCTTGGCGAGCACGGCCGCGCGCTCCTCGGGCGACTTCCCAATCACGATGATGACCGCGTGGGTGGCCGCGAGCTTCGGCGGGACCACCAGCCCGTTGTCATCCGAGTGGGTCATGATGAGCCCGCCGATGAGGCGGGTGGAGACGCCCCACGACGTCTGCCAGACGTGGTGCTGCGCGCCGTCGCGGCCCTGAAACACGGTGTTGAACGCCTTGGCGAAGTTCTGGCCGAGGTTGTGCGAGGTGCCGGCCTGGAGCGCCTTCTTGTCCTGCATCATCGCTTCGATGGAGTACGTCCGCAGCGCGCCGGCGAACTTCTCGGAGTCCGACTTGCGCCCGGTGAGGACCGGCATCGCCATGTAGTCCTCGGCGAAGACCCGGTAGGCCTCCAGCATCCGCAGCGTCTCCTGCTCCGCTTCCTCCTCGGTCTCATGGCAGGTGTGGCCCTCCTGCCAGAGGAACTCGGTGGTGCGCAGGAACAGCCGCGTGCGCATCTCCCAGCGCATCACGTTCGCCCACTGGTTGAGCAGCATGGGCAGGTCCCGGTAGCTCTGAATCCACCGGGCGAACATGGAGTTGATGATGGTCTCCGACGTGGGCCGGATGACGTACGGCTCCTCCAGCTTCTTGCCGCCGGCGTGGGTGACCACGGCGAGCTGAGGGGCGAAGCCCTCGACGTGCTCGGCCTCCTTGCGCAGGAAGGACTCCGGGATGAGGAGCGGGAAGTAGGCGTTCTTGTGCCCGGTCTCCTTGAACATCCCGTCCAGGACCTTTTGCATGTTCTCCCACAGCGCGTAGCCGTTGGGACGGATGACCATGCAGCCCTTCACGTCTGAGTAGTCGGCGAGCTTGGACTTGAGGACCACGTCCACGTACCACTCGGAGAAGCCCTTCTCCCGGGTGAGCAGCTTGTCGGCCATGCGTATGCCTTTCGTAAAATCGGAGGGCTGACTACGCGGTGCCGCGCTGGAAAGCAACGCTCAGTGGGAGTGTGGCGAGTCCCCGGATGCGTCGGGGTCCTTCGGCGGTGGAGGCGGCTCCGTTCCGGCAGCGGACGGCCGCTCCCAGCGCGCCTGACGGGCCGACAGCGCCTCCTGCATCACCGCCTGGAGGGCCCCGGCGATGGGCAGCGCGAGGAGGGTGCCCAGCACGCCGGCCAGGGAGGTGCCCAGCAGCATGGAGAGGGTGATGACCAGCGGGTTCATCCGGATGGTGCGCCGCTGCACGAGGGGCGCGAGCAGCTTGGTCTTGAGCTGCCCGTACACCACCAGGCAGATGAGCGCGATGAGCGCGGATTGGCTCCCGCGGGTGGCCAGGGTGGTGCTGACCAGCAAAAGCACGCCCACCGCGCTGCCAATGAAGGGCACCACCGAGAGGACCATCATCGCCAGGCCCAGCGGCAGGAAGAACGGCACGCCGAGCACCAGCGCGGTGAGCGAGGTCACGGCCCCGCCGATGAGCGACATCAGCAGCGTCCCCAGCACATACCCGCCGACTTTCTGGTGAATCGCCTCCGCCACGCGCACGGCGACGGGCCGCCGCTCCGGCGACAGCCAGGCCAGCAGCGCGTTCAGGACGTCGCCCCCGAAGAGCAGCATGAAGACGGTGAGCGTGAGGACCGTGAAGAAGCCCACCACGCCGGAGACGGCCTCGCGCAGCAAGGTGAGCAGCGGCATCGCCACCTGCGGACCCGCCACCGCAAGCCGGTTCTGAATCAGCTGCACGAGGTGAAAGCGCTCATCCGCGGCGTGCACCCAGGCGTGCTCCCGCAGCGCGGCGACCAGCGCCGGGGCCCGCTGCACCAGCCCCTGCACCTGCGCGATGAGCAGCGGGACGACGGAGACGACGAAGACCGCGGTGAGCACCAGGAAGCCGCCGAGCACCACGGTCACCGCCGCCCCCCGGCGCATCCCGCGTTCTTTGAGCGAGTCGATGAGCGGGTCCAGCGCCAACGCCAGCAGGAGCGCCAGCAGAATCCACGACACCACCGTGAACGTCTGGCGGAGCACATAGACGATGAGCAGCAGCGCCAGCGCGTTCAGCCCCACGGTCCACACCGTCCGCGGGGAGACCTGCGAGCGCCGGGCGGAGCTGGGCATGCCGTGGAAGGTAAGCGTGCTCGTCGCCCTTGGCCGCGTCCGGCCGGGCGCTCCCCTGCTTTCCCACTGCACGCGGGCCTTCGACTGCACAGCTTCCAACACACCATGGCCCTGCCCACGCTCGTCACCGTCGCCGCGCTGCTCGCTGTGCCCACCACCTCCCCTGTCGAGGCCCAGAAGGCCCTCGAAGAGCGGGTGAGGACCCTCGAACAAACGCAGGCCACCTCCGACGCGGAGCTGCAGCTCGCCCATCGGGAGGTGCGCGGGCTCCAGGAGGAGCTGAACACGCTGCGCGAGAACGAGCAGACGGAGCGCGCGTCTCTGGGCGCCGACGCCGGGATGCTGGAGCAGGTGGCCCAGCACCTGGCCGTGGCGGACACGCTGCTGGTCAACGGCGACGAAGAAGCCGCGGATGAGATTGCCGCGGCGCAGAGCCTGCTCGCCACTCGACTCGGCCGCGCCGCGCCGGCCGGTCGCACCGCGGACCTGGCCCGCTCACTGAGCGACGCGCAGGCCGCGCTGGTGCAGATGGACGGAGGCCGCGCCCGCTACAGCCTCTGGGAGGCCGCCGCCGCGCTCATCGACGTCAACCTCAGCGTGACCCAATCCGCCGTGTCGCCGTGAAGCTGTGCTCGCCAATCCCGCAGTGCGGCGCAACCCCGTTCGCGTCGAGCGTTGCGCCGTCAGGCGCATAGTCGAGACGTCGGCAGTGCTTCCGAAGCTTGGCTCATGGGCTGCTTCGCTCTGCTCGAAACAACCCGGCAAAGCGCCGTGCGAGGGGATGCGCCACCTCTCGACTATGCGCCTGACGGCGCAACGCTCGAGGCGAGCGGGGGCGCGACGCATAGAAAGAACAGCTGTTCCTCCGACGAAATGGCCGGCCAGGGCCGGTTTCCCCCTCGAGGCGAGCGGGGGTGGCGCCTAACGGCGCGAGAACAGCTGTTCCTCGGACCCGGGGCTCTACAGCGCCTTCTTCCCCGCCCACAGCAGACCCTGCCGCAGGTGCGCGAGGAAGGTGGCTTCGGTCCAGGTCTCGTTGGTGTGACCGAGCCCGGTGTAGAAGGCCCGGCCTGAGTCGATTGTGCGGCTCCAGGCGATGGGGTGGTCCGCGCCCATCGTCCCACCGGAGTACGAGGACTCAGTGAGGGTCAGCAGCACCTGCACCTTGGGGCGCGGGTTGGCTTTGTAGTTGTACCACTCGTCGGTGCGGACCCAGGGCGATGGAACCCCGGTGGTCCCAGGCTGCGACGCGGCGTCGACGCGCACGGTGGCCTGCTGGATGGCGGGGTGCCCGAGGAACCAGGCGCCGCCCAGGAGCTCGCCGTAGAAGGGCCAGCCGTACTCGGTGTCCGCCGCGGAGTGGATGCCCAGATACCCGCCGCCTCCGCGGATGAACGCTTCGAACGCGGACTGCTGCGCGTCGTCGAACACGTCGCCCGTAGTCATCACGAACGCCACCACGTCCAGCGCGCCGAGGCGGGCAATCACCGTCGCCGCGTCCTCGGTCGCCTCCACCTGCCAGCCGGAGTCCTGGCCCAGCTTCTTCATCGCTGCGACGGCGACTGGGATGGCGTCATGCCGGAAGGCCTGCGTCTTCGAAAACAACATCAGGCGCAGCGGCTTCGGCACGACGGTCACCGTCACGGTGGCGTTGACCGTTCCGCCCGAATTCGAGGCGAGGAGCCTGTAGGTGGTTGTCGTGGCCGGGCTCACGGAGAGGGAGTCCCCGGTCACCGCTCCGGGCGCGGGCTCCAGCGTCAAGGTCGCGCCGGCGGACACCGTCCAGCTCAAGCGGGCTGACTCGCCTGGATTCACCGAAGCGGGCGTGGCGGTGAAGGCGTCGATGATTGGCGCGCGCACCGGCAGGCCGGCATCGACATGCGGCGTCATCCCGGCATCGGTGGCCTGCCCGCTGTCCGGAGTCAGCGGCTCCGGCGAGGTCGTGAGTGTGCCATCGCAGTTACACAACGAAAGCAACAACACGGCGCTGAAGACCTTCACATCCATGCGACAACTCCCCACGCAAGAGAGGCGCCATCCCCTCGGGAGCCCAGGAGAAAGCCCTGTTTCAACCGGTTGATCAACCCTATTTACAAACAGCAATTGGACATGCGCGCGCAAGTGCCGCTCAAAGTCTGATGGGTGGCCGGACACCCAAAGAGAATCCGGGCGTGGACGGGATGGCACCCGCCTTGCTGTCGCTCCCGGCTGCCATGTCAACCCTCCGCGCCTGGCTTTGTCCGTTGATGCTCGTCCTTGCGGGATGCGAGGGCTTTGCCCAGCTCGGCACAGGCACCGACGCAACGCAGCGGCCGAGCTCCTGCTCGGTCTCCTCCGGACCTGCAGCCGGCCGTTCGCCCATCCGACGGTTGAACCGCGAGGAGTACGCCAATACCGTTCGGGACCTGCTGAGCTCGAAGAGCCCGGTGGTGAAGACGTTCCCGCTGGACGAGGAGAAGCTGGGCTTCACCAACAACGCGGACGCGCTCGCCATCTCCGGGTTGCTGGTCCAGCAATACATGAACGCGGCGGAGGCCCTGGCGGCGGAGGCGGTCACCCACCTGTCGGATGTGCTGCCCTGTGTTCCGGCGACGGTGGGCGAGGACGCCTGCGCGAAGCAGTTCATCACCCAGTTCGGAGGCCGCGCGTTCCGGCGCCCGCTCTCCGCCGAAGAGTCGCAGCGGTTCGTGGACCTCTACACGGAGGGCAAGAAGGACGGGTTCGCCTCCGGCATCTCCCTGGTCATCGAGGGGATGCTGCAGTCGCCGAACTTCCTCTATCGGGTTGAGCGCGGCCGCCCCGCCCAGGCCAACTCAAAGACCACGCTGGTGACCTCCTACGAAATGGCGAGCCGGCTCTCCTACTTCGTCTGGGGGACGATGCCGGACAAGGCGCTGTTCGACCGCGCCGCCGCGGATGAGCTCTCCACCCCCGCTCAACTCCAGGCGGAGGTCCGACGGATGTTGCCGGACCCGCGGGCCCGCGAGTCCGTCGCCCGGTTCCAGCGGCAGTGGCTGGCGTTCGGAGACGGGATGGGCATCTCGAAAGACACCGCCCTGTTCCCGCAGTGGAATTCGCAGCTGCAGGCGGATCTCCACCGGGAGATTTCGACCTTCGCGGACCACGTCTTCAACGTCGACGGTCGCATCGAGACCCTGCTCACGGCGCCCTATACGTTCGTGAACGCGCGGCTGGCCGCGTTCTACGGGCTGCCCGCGCAGACCGGCGAGGAGTTCGTCCGGGTGGAGCTGCCCGGCGGCAAGCGCGGCGGCGTGCTCACCCAGGGTGCCCTGATGGCGACGCTCTCCTACCAGACGCAGACGTCGCCCATTCACCGCGGCAAGTTCGTCCGCGAGCACCTGCTCTGCCAGGAGCTGCCGCTGCCGGCGCCTCAGCTGGCCGCGCAGATAAAGCCGCCGGAGGTCACCGGTGCCATGTCGACGCGGGACCGCTTCGCGCAGCACTCGTCGAACGCGAGCTGCTCTGGGTGCCACTCGTTGATGGACCCCATCGGCGTGGCGTTCGAACACTTTGACCCCATCGGCCGCTGGCGCGACAAGGACGGGGCGTTCGACGTGAAAGACGACGGCAAGCTGATTGGAACCCTGGACGTCGACGGACCGGTCAACGGCCCGGTGGACCTGGGCGCCAAGCTGGCCAGCAGCAGCCAGGTGCACGAGTGCGTGGTGAAGGAGTGGTTCCGCTACGCCAACGGCCGGGCGGAGACGGACCTGGACGCCTGCACGGTGGAGACCCTGGTGAAGGGCTTCGACGCCGATGGCCACGACATGCGCGAGCTGATGGTCAAGATGGCGGCCAGCGATGCGTTTCGCTACCGCTCCACCGAAGGAGGTGGCGAGTGAAGAGGGTCCTCTCCCGCCGGATGTTCCTGCGCACCGCCACGGGCGCGGCGTTGGCGTTGCCGCTCTTGAACGACATCGGCAGGGCGGAGGCGGCGGCGCCTGCCTTCAAGCGCTTCATCACTGTCTTCACGCCCAACGGCACCATCACCAACCGTTGGTTGGCATCGGGCTCCGGGGCCAACTTCAAGCTTGGGGAGATTATGGCCGCGCCGCTGGCGGCCCACCGTCAGGACCTGGTGGTCATCCCCAACCTCGACATGAATGTCGCGCTCGATGGGCCGGGCGGAGATGCGCACGCGCTGGGGATAGGCTGTCTGCTGACCGGCACGGAGCTCTTGGCGGGTGACATCTTCAAGGCCGGCATGGGCGGGCCGGGGAGCGGCTGGCCCGGCGGCATCTCGATTGACCAATACATCGCCAAGAAGGTGGGGACGACGACCAAGTTCCGGTCGCTCGAGTTCGCGCTCAAGCGCGCGCCGGGGACCATCTGGACCCGGATGTCCTACGCGGGCCCCTCTCAGCCCATCGCCCCGTTCGACGACCCGCAGGTGGCGTTCGACCATGTCTTCGGGGACCTGCTCCTTGAATCCGCGGTGCTCAAGCGGCGCACCGAGCGCCGGCAGTCCGTCCTCAAGGGTGTGACGGCGGAGCTCCGCGGGCTGTCGACGCAGCTGTCGGGCGCGGACCGGCGGAAGGTGGAGGCCCACTTCGACCAAATCAGCGACATCGAGAGCCGGCTGAATGTCCTGGCTGCCGGCAGCGCCCAGTGCATGCCCCCGGCGCGGCCCACCATCGGCGCCAGCGGCGAGGTCATCCGCAACGAGTCCGGCATGGAGGTCATCGACGCCAACGCCCACGCGGACGTCCCGCTGCGCCAGACCGTGTGGCGTCAGCTGATGGTAGCGGCGCTCAGCTGTGACCTGACGCGCGTGATGAGCTTCATCATGGCCCCCTCGCGCAGCGACATCTTTATGAGCTGGCTCAACATCAACCGCTCACACCACGACTTGTCTCACGATATTGACAATGCGGACTCTGAGAACAAGCTGGTCAAAATCAACCAGTGGTACGCGTCCCGGATTGCAGACCTCATCGCCGCTCTGAAGGAAGTCAAAGAGGGGACGGGGACCGCATTTGATAACACCGTCCTGCTCTGGGCCAACGAGTTGGGCGTGGGCAACAGCCACTCGCACTCGCAAATCCCGTTCATGCTGGCGGGCAGCGCGGGCGGCTACTTCCGGACCGGACAGGCGCTCACGCTGCCGCCGGGGACTTCACACAACGGGCTGCTCATCTCGCTCTGCAACGCGATGGGCTTGCCGGACACCACGTTCGGCAACCCCATGCACTGCAAAGGACCGCTGCCCGGCCTGGCGGCCTAGGCGTCAGTCACAGATGAAAACGCTGCCGGAGTAGTGCCCGCGCCCAGTACAGCAAGGGCCATAGGCGCGGCCACAGCCCGGCACCGTGCAGCACTTGCCCGTGGCGATCAAGCAGAGCTGGCAGTAGCCCTGGGCCTCTCGGGCAGCGTCTTGCGGGCCCGCTTCGGATGACGTCACCTGTTCGCTGGTCGCTGCGGGTTCCGACGCATCCACACCCCCGCATCCGGCAACGGCGACCGCCAGCGCAAGCACAGTCAGGAATCGTTTCATCATCACAACCTCCATGTATGGGTTTGTGATGCGATATCAGCCGCCCTACAGGGTTGTGGGCCTTTTTTTTCGCCGGGCCTTGCCCGTTGCGAGGAAGCCCGCGCCCAACAGGAAAGACGGCGCCATTGCACCGGCGATAAGACACCCACCTCCGTCTGCCTTGCGTACGCCGATGTACACGCAGCGCCCGCGCTCGTTGCAGGTGAAGCCGCGCTCGCAGTCGGCGCTCTGGCGGCAGGTGGTGGCCACGCGGCCTGTGCCATCCTCGCCCTCGGGGTTGTCGCGGTCCGCGCCGCCGCTGCCCACCGAGGCGTCCGGGACGGACGCATCCAGAGGCGCCTCCACCGACGCGTCCGCGCCGCCGTCGTCGTCTGCCCCCGCGACCAGGGGTGTGAGGAGCAGCGCGCAGAGGAGCAGCCGACGCAAGGGAAGGGAGCGCACGGCGGGCGAGCATAGAACAAGCGCAGCGCGGCTCACGCGCCCAGACCGGTGGTTGAAAGGCGAAGGTGACAGCGGTCGTTTTGCTATGGTCCTGAGCACGGATGGCTCCCAAAATCCTTGTCGTTGACGACAACCAGGAGCTGCTGACGCTGCTCACGCAGCTCTTCGAAGACGCGGGCTACCAGGTGGTGGGGGCGGCGCGCGGGAAGCAGGCGCTGGAGCTGGCCAGGGGGCAGGACATCAAGTTGGCGGTCCTGGACCTGCTGCTCCCGGACATGATGGGGTTCCACCTGGCGGACGCCCTCCGCAAGGAGCTGGCCAAGCTCCCCCTCATCTTCATCACCGGCGTCTTCAAGGGCGGCAAGCACGCGCTGGAGGCGAAGCAGAAGTACGCCACCGCGGGCTACTTCGAGAAGCCGTTCGAAGCGCAGAAGCTGTTGGAGGCCATCGCCGCCCTGGTGCCGCCGGAGAAGCCGGCTGCGCCGGCGTCCATCGAGGACGCGTTCGAGGTGGAGCTGGACATCGACGTCGAGGAGGACACCCCTCAGGACGCGATGGAGCTGACCGGCAAAATCAAGGTCAGCGGCGAGAACATCTCCGCGGAGCTGACCGGCGAGAAGCTGACCGCCAGCAGCGTGGCGAAGGGGCAGACCCAGGGCATGCGCCCGCCGCCGCCAGGGACGCCGCGGCCGGCCGGTCCCACCCGGTCCACCGACCCGAAGAGCCGCCGCGGAGACCTGAAGGACAGCCTCCCCTCGCTCATCAACGCCTTCTACCTCTCGAAGGAGACGGGCGAGCTCGGCGTGCAGCGGGGGAAGGTGAAGAAGGTCGTCTACTTCGAGCGCGGGACTCCCGTCTTCGCGCTGTCCAACCTCGCGTCGGACCGGTTCGGCCAGTTCCTGGTGCGGGTGGGAAAAATCAAACCGGAGCAGCTGGCGGATGCCTCGGCGGTCGCGGCCGCCTCCAAGCGGAGGACGGGCGACGTTCTGGTGGAGCGCAACCTGCTTCGCGACACCGAGCGGCTCTACTACGTGGGCCAGCAGGTGAAGGCCATCATCTACTCCCTGTTCGGCTGGGAAGATGGCACCTACGTGATGAGCTTTCGCGAGAAGGCCACCAAGGAGTCCATCAAGCTGGACGTCCACCCGGCGAACCTCATCGTCCGGGGCATCAAGAAGCTCTACAAGCCGGAGCGTCTGCGCCGCCTGGTCCACGCCGATGACCGGCTCCTGCCCTCGCTCCAGCCGGCCTACCAGCTGGGGGAGATTGAGTTGGAGCGCTGGGAGGCGGAGCTGCTGCCCAGGATTGATGGCACGAGGACGGTGGCGGAGCTCATCAGCGCCAGCGGCCGCCCAGAGCACGTGGTGCTGGCGCTCTTGGCGTCGCTCTTCTCGCTGAACGTCATTGAACGCCGGGCTTAGTTAAAACAGCCGCGCGGCCATCCAGTAGACGCCGAGCGCCCCGGAGCTGACCGCCACGCCCTTCTCCAGCCAGCGGACCGCGCGCGCAGGCGTGCGGGCGAGCCCTGCGGAGAACGCCAGCCCCACCGCGCCCATGCTGACCAGTACGCCGAGGGCGAAGCCGGGGAGATAGGCCCAGGCGGCAGAGGCGAAGCGCCCGCCCACCATCAGCGGAGGCAGGGCGAGCAGGAGGGAGCGGACGCCGGAGATGGCCATCAGCGCGCCCGCGGCGCTGGCCAGGGGAAGCGCCGGCGCGTGGTGATGGTGGTCATCCCCGTGGCCGGGCGGGTGAGGGTGGCCGTGCCGGAGCGCGCCGGGGAAGAAGAGCGCCGCCAGCGCGACGCCGAGCAGCACCAGCCCGCCCAGGAACTCCGCGTAGCGTTCGAACGACTCCGAGAGCGTCATCCCCAGGAGGAGACAGGCCCCCGCGAGGAGCCCCAGCGCCAGCGCGTGGCCGACGGCGAAGCGCACCGCAAGTGACAACGCGGAGCGTCGCCGGCCGTCAGGCCCGGTCGCCGCGCCGAGCGTGGCGATGGCAGCGCAATGGTCCGGGCCCAATCCGTGGAGGAGGCCTTGGCCCAGACCGAGCAATAGGGCTAAGAGGGTCGTCGACAAGGGGGGCCGGAACCTACTCCGTCACGCGGCTGGAGCAAAGCATGCGGTCCTACTCGGGCAGGGTGTCCCTGCTCCTCATCGCAGCGGTGGCGTCCCCGGCCTTGGGCTGGGGGTTTGACGGTCACCGCCGGCTCGCGGGTCACCTGCACGACGCCATCCCCGCGGATCACTGCATGAGGCAGTGGCTCTTCTCCGTGGACCAGAGCGCGGGCTTCCAGAACCTGGCCACCGAGCCGGACACCTGGCGCCTCCAGACCCTGAACGGCAACCCCAACCCGGCGTACGACGCGGCGGAGTGGTCCCGCCACTATCTGGAGATTGACCGGCTCAACCCGCCCAGCAGCTACCCGCGCGAATGGGACGCGGTGGTGGCCAGGTTCGGCGGGGCGGCGGACAACAACGGCCAGGTCCCGTGGCGGGTGGAGGAGTACTACGGGAAGCTGGTGACCGCCCTGCGCGCAAAGGACAGCGCCGCCGCGGCGACCGTTGCCGCGCACTTCTCCCACTACGTGACCGACGCCGCCTCCATCCTCCACGACACCCGGAACTTCGACCCCAAGCTGTCGGCCACGGACACCGTCGGCCTGCACGCCCGCTGGGAGTCGGACATGCTGCAGTCCTCCTCGCGCATCAACGGCATCACCAGCGACACCGCGCTGTATCTGGGCACGCTGGGCACGGTCCGCCCGCGCGATGACACCTTCAGCCTGGTCCTCACGGGTAACGCGCAGCTGGCCGCGCTCATCGCCGCGGATCAACGCAGCAACGGAGACCTCGCCAAGCTCTTCACGGAGACGCGGGAGCTCACGGCCCGGCGCTGGGCGGATTCGCTGGTGCTCTACGGCAGCCTGGCCGTGGCCGCGTGGCACGAGGCGGGCAAGCCTCAGCTCACCGGCATGCAGGCCGGCTGCAGCGCCTTCGCGCCCACCACGCCCCTCGTCTTCAAGGGCCACCCCCCGACGGTTGTCACGGATGCGGGCGTGCCAGACGCCGGCAAGCCCACCCCGCCCGACGCGGGAGCCGCGGACGCGGGAGGGGAGCCTTCCGAGCCCGACGCGGGAATCCCCTATGTGGAGCCCGGCACGAACAACTCCAGCACGCCAGGAACCTGCGGCGGCACCACCGCTGCCACCTTCCTCCCGTTCCTCTTCGTCGGCCTCGTCGCCGCACGCCGCCGGCGCTAGCGCTTGCCGTTCACCTCGAGGCGAACGGGGGGGCCAACGGACCCTGGCCGGCCATTTCGTCGGAGGAACAGCTGTTCTCAGTCAGGCGCCTCCCCCGTTCGCCTCGAGCGCGCCGTCAGGCGCATAGTCGAGAGGTGGCGCAAACCCACGCACGGCACTTTGCCGGTGTGTTTCGAGCAGAGCGTAGCGGCCCCTGAGCCAAGCTTCGGGAGCACTGCCGACGTCTCGACTATGCGCCTGACGGCGCAACGCTCGACGCGAACGGGGGCGCGAACGGGGGGCAGCCACGCGATGTTGCGCGCAGGCCTCGTGCTGGCAGCGTTGAGCCTCGTGCTCACCGCCTGCACCAATGACGAAGGCCCCGCGGCGCTGAGCCGGGCGAGAACCCGCTACGAAGCGCTGGTCTCTGAAGGGCGGAGCCCCAAGGACCCGGCCTTCAACGACGTCATTGCCCAGCTGCAGACCGTCAAGCCCAACTCGAAGAGCCACGCCGAAGCGCAGCGCCTCCTCCAGGCGCTGGAGCGAGCGAGAGGCCCGAGCGCCCCCAGGCCCCTGGCGCGGGACAGCGTCCCGGCGGAGCACGAGAACCACCCTTGAGCGAAGTCACTCGAGGTTGGGGCGGACGCCTTCGAGCGCGAACCTCATCTCACGCGCAGAGCCGAAGCGCTGAGCAGGGTCCCACGCCAGCGCCTTCAGCACCACCTGCTTGAGCGGACCCTCCGGCACCTCGGGGATGGGGTCTGGCTGTTGACGCATCCGGAGCGACGCGTCGACGAACGCCTCCCATGGTTCGCGCGGAACGTCCGGCTTAAACGGGGACCGGCCGGTGAGCATGCGGGCCAGCAGCGCGCCCACGAAGTACAGGTCCGAAGCCGGTGTGAGGGTTATCTCGTTCGCCGAGTCGGGGAACTGCTCGGGCGCCTGGGCCACCCAGTCGCCACCGTGTCGCTGCCCGCGGTACTGCCCCGACGCGTCCATTTGAACGGCGGTCCCCGCATCCAGCAGCTCCGAGTGCGCCTGCCCGTCTTCTCGACGAAGCGTCAGATTCCCGGAGTGGACGTCCGCGTGCAGGTAGTTGCGCTTGTGCACCGACTCCAGCGTCTTGAGCACCGCGATCGCTTCCTCTATTGCGACGCGAGGTGGGAGCGGCTTCGTGATGCGACGCATGGGTTGCCCGCGGGCCGGCTCCATCACCAGCACGAAACCCTGGTTGAGCTCTCCGAGACCGTAGAAGGAGGGCAGCCGGGAGCTGGTCCCGAGGTCCGCGAGGGCCTGCGCCTCCTGAACCGCTTCCTCCCTCAGCGCGGAGTGGGGAAGGTCCCAGGGGTTGCGCTGAGCCTTGAGGACGACGGGCTGCCCCGTGCGCGAGTCCTCCGCGAAGAAGACATCGCTGTGGTAACCGTGGGCGTGCGAACCTGTCTCCGGAGAGAGGCCCGCCCGGTTGATGAGGTACGGGCCGATTGAGCCCGCGAACCGATGGGCATCAAACGTCTGCGGAGCGAGCGTCGCGAGAGTGCCGCCCTCCGGGGCGAGGTGGTCAAACCCCTCAACCGCGCGCAACGACAGCCGCACTCCTGGCACGAATAAGGACACTCGGGATTATCCCGGGATAGGCGACCCCTGTTGCGCGGCCTGGAGTCGGCTACAACCTGGCCTGTTCAGGGAGGGCCGTCGCCATTTCAGAGGTCGTCATCATCCTCGGGCTGGTGCTCGTGAACGGCATCCTCGCCGGGTCCGAGATTGCTGTCGTGTCGCTCCGGAAGACCCGGCTGAAGGAGCTGGTGGAGGGCGGAAGCAGCGCTGCGCGGGCGGTGCAGGCGCTGCGCGAGCACCCCGAGCGTTTCCTGGCCACCGTTCAAATCGGCATCACCGTGGTCAGCGCCACCGCGAGCGCCTTCGGCGGAGCGACGCTCGCCAAACATCTGGAGCCCATCTTTCAGGGGGTCCCTGCGCTGGCGCCCTACGCGGAAGAGGCGGCGCTGGCCATCGTCGTCGCCATCGTCTCCTACCTCTCGCTGGTGCTCGGCGAGCTGGTGCCTAAGTCCCTCGCCCTGCGCACCTCTGAACAGTACGCGATGGTGGTGGGCCGGCCGCTGGTGGGGCTGTCCACCATCGCGCGCCCGCTGGTGTGGTTCCTCACTGCCAGCTCTAACGTCGTCCTGCGCATCTTCGGTGACCGGACCAACTTCATCGAGTCGCGCCTGTCCTCTGAGGAGCTGCAGCAGCTGGTGGGTGAGGCCGCCAAAGCGGGGACGGTGCACCCGCACGCGGGAGAGATTGCCGCCCGCGCGCTCATCTTCGGGGAGCTCACCGCGGCCGACGTGATGGTCCCGCGGAACCGGGTGGTGGCCATCGCCAAGGGCGTGGACCAGGAGGAGCTCCGCCGCATCCTCCTCGAGGAGACGCACACCCGGCTGCCCGTCTACGAGGGGCGGATAGACAACGTCGTCGGCTACATCAGCGTCAAGGACGTCATCGCCCTGGCGTGGGAGCACAAGCTCATCGTGCTCGAGGACCTGTTGCGGCCGGCGTTCTTCGTCCCGGAAGTGAAGCCGGCAGTCGACCTGCTTCAGGAGATGCGTAAACAGCGCCATCCCCTGGCCATCGTTGTGGACGAGCGGGGAGGCCTCGCCGGCATCGTCACCCTCGAGGACCTGGTGGAGGAGCTGGTCGGAGAAATCTTCAGCGAGCACGAAGAGCAGGTTCCGGAGCTCATCAAGAAGGAAGCCGATGGCTCCTACCGGGTGCTGGCCAACGTCCCCATCCGGGACGTGAACCGGGAGCTCGGCGTGGAGCTCCCGGAGGACGGCGACTGGACCACCGTGGCCGGCCTCTGCCTCTCCCTCGCGCGCCACATTCCGTCGGTGGGGGAGACAGTGACCACGGACAACGGCTACGTCCTGGAAGTGCTGGACGCCTCTCCAAGGCGAATCCGGGCGGTTCGCCTCAGACCTCCCGGCGCGCCGGACCTGCGTTCTCCGCGCTGAATCGGCGCACGCCGGGGCGTGCTCTCGGGGCGGTGGGGTTGGCCTTGTCCTTGCGTAGGGGGGCGCCGGACCACCGCCTGGAGAACTCGAACATGAAGACGAAGCTGCTGTGTACCGCCCTGCTCTGTGCCCTCGCCTGCGGGCCGACGACAGACCCGGAGCCGGACGACGTTCGCGCCGCGGGCGCTGACATCAAGAACTGCCCGAAGACGAACCCGGATTATCCCAACTGCGACGCCCCGCCCACCGAGCCGCCCGGGAGCTGCAAGGGCCTCTCGGGCACGCTCAGCTTCTATCCAAGCACCATCGTCTACGGGCAGAGCGCCACGCTCTCCTGGAACGTCAACGCGCCGCCCAACTGCGCCGGTCAGCTCACGGTGAGCAGCCAGCCTGTCGGCGTGCAGGGCAGCATGACGATTACTCCGCTGTCGACGACGCCGTACCAACTGCGGCTGGACAACACGACGCTCGCGGTGGCGACCATCACCGTGCAGCTGCCCGGCACCATCCACATCAAGGGAAACACCCCGGCGTGGCGCCGGCTCCTGCTGCAGGCGCTGGCGACGAGGAACCAGCGCGTGGTGCTGGATGACACCGTCGACATGGACATGACCGGCTTCGAGGCCATCCCGGTGGCTCAGGGCGTGACGCTCACCAGCGAGGCTCCTTTGCTCGCGACGCCCATCATCGTTGCGGGCGCCATCAACAAGCTGCCGCCCGTCTTCACCGGCCCGCCCTCGCGCGCCGGGCAGAACCCCGGGCCGCGCATCTACACCACCAGCCGTCCCCAGCCGCTGTTCATCCTTCGCTGCAACGGCGCGGACCTCTCGAGCGACAACGCCCGCTTCATCGGCTTCCGGCTGCAGGGGCCGCACTACGACACGATGGAAGGCGACGACAACCTCGAACGCGGCATCATGATTGATTCATGTGTTGGAGTTGAGATTGCCAACATGGAGATTTCAGGCTGGAGCGGGCAGGGCGTGTACATCGTCGACACGGCCATGCGGCAGTTCAACCCGGAGCAAATCAAGATTCACGACAGCTTCTTCCACCACAACCAGCACGTGGGCGGGAATGGGTACGGCGTCGTCACCTCGGACGGCGCGTACGCGGCCATCGAGCGGAACCTCTTCGACTTCAACCGCCACGCCATCGCCTCCGCCGGCGCGCCAGGCACCGGCTACCGCGCGGACCTCAACCTCGTCCTCAAGGGCGGGGGCGTCCACGACAAGTGGTACAACGAGTACACCCACCTGTTTGATGTGCACGGCGACGCGAACTGCCCGGACATCCCGCTCAACCAGCACACCTGGAACTGCGGCAACGCGGGCGACCAGTACTGGATGACGAACAACGCGTTTCAATACACGAATGATAACGCCATCAAGCTGCGCGGCGTCCCGCGGGTGGCGGCGAACATCTATGGCAACGTCTTCGCGCACGACGACCTGGGGGACGCGGTCAACCTCTACAGCAGCACGCGCGTCAGCATGGGGCCCAATACCGTCGACGTGGACACCTACGGCCAGTACGGCGTCTGCGACTTCGACGGCGACGGCCGGGACGACCTCTTCCTCGCGACGGGCGCCTCCTGGTGGTACTCGAGCGGCGGCCGGATGGACTGGAGGTTCCTGAGCAACTACACGGAGCGCCTGCACCAGGTGGGGCTGGGCGACTTCGACGGCGACAAGCGCTGCGACGTCTTCGCGCTCGAGGGCGACCACTGGGCCATCTCCAGCGGAGGCCGCGGTGCCTGGACGCCGCTCCCCGGGACGTTCTCCATCCCGTTCAGCGAGCTGCGCTTCGGCGACTTCAACGGCGACGGCATCACCGACATCTTCCGCCGCGCGCCGGACGGCCAGTGGTACGCCATCTCCCCGGGCCGCTGGGGCTGGACCGCCCTGCAGAGCAGCGGCTTCCCCTTGAGCGAGCTGCGCTTCGGCGACTTCAACGGCGACAAGGTGACGGACGTGCTCAGCCGCTCTGGTGGCTCCTGGTCCGTCTCCTGGAGCGGGACCTCCGCCTGGTCCAAGCTGCCCTCCAACCTGAACGAGGAGCTCCCCGGCCTGTTCATCGCCGACGTGGACGGCATCCCGGGCGACGACATCCTCCGCTACAAGGTCGTGAGCCCCGTCACGGGCCGCTGGGAAATCTCCTCCGGAGGCGCCACCGCCTGGCAGACTTTCGCCACCCTCACCTGGCCGAGCAACCAGTCCACCCAGGCGCCCGCGTACACAATCCGAGCGTTCGTCGGTCGGTTCGACGCCTGGGCCAACGCGGACCTGCTCGCCATCGACTCCACGCGCACCAGCCGCCTCTTCAGCGCCGGACACTCCAACTTCGCCGCGTACGGGCTGTACGCGTACTGAGCGCGGCGCAGACTCGGAGGGGCCTACCCGCCGGGGGCGGGCTCCTCCGAGTCAATGTTTACTGCGCCCGGTTCGCAGCGTTCAGGATGGGCGACGGAACGGGCGCCAAGTCACGCAGCGGCGGGATGACGATTTCCTTCCCTTGCGGCAGGGGCGTGCAGCAGGGTCGAGTGTTTGTTGTTTCAATCGAGCACTCATCGGGGTGCGAGTGAGCAAGGGTCGTCCTTACGAGCCGCGCATCACCGCCCTCGACGAAGACGACGAACCAGCAGAGGTTGCTGCGCTCAAAGTCATAGGCCAATTCAGTGCGCGCCCCGGCCGCCAGGCGAATCATCGGCGTGGGGTTCAACGTACCCTGAATGGCATGGAGGCGATCCCGTGTCGTTCCGACAGGGACGATCTCCACCGTGCCACCACTTTCGTTGCGAATCGCGACGGGTCTTCCGCTCAGCTGAGCGGCCCACGCGGCCAGTGCGATGCAAGCAATCACGCTCGCCAGGATGCCGCCACCGGCGATCGATTCAAGCCGCGTCAATGTTCTCATTGCGATTCGATTCTAGATCTTTCACGGCGACTTTATGACCGCCGAGATTTCTGGCCCATTCGACCTCATCGTCGCCACGTCGGTCTTCGAGATGGGCTCCGGCGGTTCCGCCTCGGTGGCGCCGCTCGCTGAGAACCACAGCGTGTGAGTTCTTGAGCGCTTCGCTTCGTTGCTGAAGCCGGAGGGTTTCGTGGTGCTGGAGAACCTGTGTCTGCCGTTGCCGTTCGCGCAAGCCGACGTGCAGACTCGAGGCTTCGAGTTGCTCGACGTTCGGGTTCCTGGAATCAACTTGAAGTACGGCGGTCGCGGGTGCGCGCTGCGTCCACTGAAAACCGCATCGCCCCGGCTGTCCGGCGCCTGACGGTTGCCCTGTTGTGCGCAGCGCATCCGGCGCATCAAGGGCCTGGGCTAAACGGGCGGGTCGTGGTCACCTTCAGGTCATCCTTGGGAGGCGCACATGGCGAGCAAGCGGGGAGCGCGAGGGAAGGCCGCACGTCGCAGCAAGGAACCGAAGGCGGAGCCCGCGCGCAAGGTGGGTTACGCGGTGGTGGGGTTGGGCCACATCGCGCAGGTGGCCATCCTGCCGGGCTTCGCGCATGCGAAGGAGAACTCGCGGTTGGTGGCTGTGGTGTCGGGCGACGAGGAGAAGCGGGAGCAGCTGGCCAAGCGTTACAAGGTGCGAGGCTACTCGTATGAGCAGCTCGAGGAGTGCCTGGCGTCGGATGACGTGGATGCGGTGTACGTCGCGCTGCCGAACGACCAGCACCTGGAGTTCGTGGAGCGGGCGGCTCGCGCGGGGGTGCATGTGCTCTGCGAGAAGCCGCTTGGCCTCTCGACGGAGGAGTGCGAGCAGATGATTCGCACCTGCCAGGAGAACAACGTCAAGCTGATGACGGCGTACCGCCTGCATTTCGAGCCCGCGAACCTGAGCACGGTGGAGCTCATCCGGTCCGGCAAGCTGGGGGAGCCGAAGTTTTTCTCCTCTGACTTCAGCTTCCAGGTGAAGGAGGGGAACATCCGGGCGCAGCGCGAGCGCGGCGGCGGGCCCATCTGGGACATCGGCATCTACTGCATCAACGCTGCGCGCTACCTGTTCCGCAGCGAGCCGGTGGAGGTCTTCGGAATCGCCGCGCCGGGCAAGGAGCCGCGCTTCGAGGAAATTGATGAAGGTTTGAGCGTGGTGATGCGCTTCCCGGAGGAACGGCTGGCGACGTTCAACTGCCACTTCGGCGCGGCGCCGACGGGGAGCTACCGCGTGGTCTGCACGCAGGGCGACGTGCGGCTCGACGGCGCCTACGAGTACGTCGGTGCGCGGACCCAGACCGTGACCCTGGAGGAGAAGTCGCGGCGGAAGAGCTTCAAGCAGCTGGACCAGTTCGCCCCGGAGCTGCTCGAGCTCTCCTGGGCCATCCTCGAGGAGCGCGAGGTGGAGCCCTCAGGCTGGGAGGGCCTGGCGGACGTCCGGGTCATCGAAGCTATCAATGAGTCCGTCCTGACCGGAGAGCCGGTGCAGCTGGCGCCGTTTGACCGCCGTCACCGTCCCAGCGGAGACCAGGCGCACCAGCACCCGCCGGTGAAGAAGCCGGAGCTCATCAACGTGGAGGCGGGCCATCAGTGAGCGTCAGTTGTTCACACGGCTCACGTTCAACGTCGTCACCTCGTCGCCCATGGCCCTCGAGGTGACGACTTCGCAGGCGTAGCGCGGCGGCTGCTTGAAGAGCTGGTCATAGAGCGCGGGCGTCAGCGCGGGGCGCGCGTGAATCTCCCCCACGTAGACCAGGTTCATCAGCCCGAGCGCCGCGCCCTGCGCGCCCAGCTCCACCGGCCGGCTGGCCTCGCCGTACATCGCGAGGTAGCCCACGCCCTCGTAGTCGTCGTGGATGACGAAGGTGGTGTGTTCCGCGGAGGCGTACGTCACCTGCCAGCGTCCCCAGCCGAAGGCGTTGGCGACCGCGACGGCGCCGTGCACCCAGTCCTCGCGGGTCTTGAGGCTGGGGCGGATGAGCGCGTCCCACTCCGCGGAGGTCATGATGCCCCCGAAGGTATAGAAGGCGCAGGAGTGCCCTGCCTCCAGCAGCAGCGCCTCCACGCAGGTGCGCCCCTCGGCGCCGAACTTCCCGGTGGCGTTGCGCAGGAGCTCGAAGCAGATGCGGTTGTAGTAGTTCGCGTGCGTCCGCGTGAGGTGCACGCCGAACGCGTCAATCTGGCCGTGCGCGTCGCCCACCAGTGGCAGCCCGGCCACCGCCGCCAGGATGCCCTCGTAGTCCACCGGCGTGGGCGGCACCGGCCGGGGTTCGTGGCACGGCTGCAGCGGCCCGGCGCCCACCGTCTGGGGGAGGGGATGCCCGCGGCCGTCCGACAAGTCGAATGCGCAGAGCTCGCTTTGGCCAGAAGCTGCGCAGCGCGAGTGCACGACGGCGGAGCGGTCCGGTGAGCGCCCGAAGAGCGCGGCCCAGGCGCCGGCCAGCCATCCCGCGGTGAAGAAGCACACCGGTTGACCCGCCTTGCCCTGCTTCACGCGCCAGGCGCGCGCTTCGTACGAGCAGTCTGCCTTCACCGTCCCGCCCTGTGGCCCCAGCGAGGACAGGTCCACCGCGCCGAAGCCTGACCAGCGGAACAGCTCCTGCGCCAGCGACTTGCGCGCCTCGATGTCGGAGACCTTGCCGGCGGCGAACACCCGGGTGAGCTGCGCGTACGCCACCGCCGCGGCGGCGCCCTCCAGCAACGGCCCCGCCTCGAGGAACGGCGCGTCCAGAAAGACCTGGAGCAGAAACGCGTTGTAGTGATGACAGCGAAAGACCATGGGCTCGCCGCCGACCAGCAGCCGGCGGTGCCCGACATCCATCTCCAAGGGCAACGGCATCAACGAGGGCACACCTTCCCGACGACCTCCGAGGCGGCCTTCCGCGCCGCCGCCAGATACGCGTCCGAACACTTCGTCGTCGCGTCCACGCGGTCGAGGATGATTCCCTCCCGCACGGACAGCGGCAGGACCTTCAGCCGCAGCCGCAGCAGCGCATCCGCACCCCCGCTTGCGCGCACCCACTCGAGGACGTCGAAGAGCTTCTGAGCCATGGGGCTGCAGCTCTCTACTCCGGCTGTACTCCCTGCGCCAGACGAGAGCGGACCCGCTCCGCCCAGGCCGGCTGAACTTCCAGGCAGGCAGGCTTCCGTCCCAGCCGCTGTGCCGCGGCGGGGATGGAGCCGCTGCCCGCGAATGGGTCCAGCACGACCTCTCCTGGCGCCGAATGCGCGCGGACGAGGGGTTCCAGCACGCCGAACGGCTTGTGATGAGGGTGCGCGCCGAAGCGCTCGGCGTCGCCCTCCTCGTCGTAGCCCGCGACGACGGCCCAGCAGAGCGGCGGGTCGGCCGGCGAAAGCGGCGGCGCCTGCTCGCGCGCGAGCACCAGCGCTACCTCGTAGACGCGCAGGAGTTGCTCGTTCCCCTCGCGCTCGGTCGTGCGCTTGCCCCAGATGAACTCGCCCCACAGGTGCGAGAACCCGAGGGACCGCGCCACCGCCAGGATGGGGTCCTTCCCGAGATAGTTGGTCCAGATGACCAGGCGGGCGCGGGCCTCCAGGTGGCCCACCGCGGCCGGCAGCCATTGTTCGGTGAACTGGCGGTACTCGCGCACGGACTCGAAGCGAACCACCGGCTCCCGGTCAATCTTCTTGTGAGCGCGCCGGTCCCGCAGGTCCCCGCCCGTCCTGCGCCGGGTGAGCAGGCAGTAAGGAGGGTCGGTCAACAGCAGCGACGCGCGAGCGCCGGCGAGAGCCTCCGCATAGCCGCGGTCCTCGCGAGCGTCGGCGCAGACACAGAGGGGGGACGGAGGACTCACGAAGGGGCTCATAGCCCGTTCCCGAGCTCTACGGGCAGGCCACCTGATACCGGATGGCCTGCCCATGCGCTCCCATCGCATACAGGCGCGTCCCCGCGACAAACAACCTCGGAGCCACCCCGCGCGCATCCGTCAACCCATCCGCCGCCAACGCCGGCGCCCCGGTGAGCGGGATCCACATCCCAACCGGCCCCGCCGCCGACGACACCAGCTGCACCAACCCGGACGACGTGAGCGCAAACGTATGCCCGCACACCTGAGCGAAGTCGAACGCCCGACCACCCGGGACGGAGGGGGCAATCTCCACGCGGCTGGGCAGGGAGATCACCCTCCCATCGGAGTAACCTACCCGCCCAGCGCGGCCCTGCGTCCAGGTCCGCAGCCACGTCCCATCCGGGAGCGCCAGCGGTTCGCTGCGCCAGCGCTGCATGCTGACCGCCTTGAACGACGCCAGCCCGCTCTCGCTGAGGATGTACCCCGCAATCAACCCATCGTCGCTGCGCAGGCTGGAGGCGGGGAACGTGGAGAACCCGAGAATGGGGCTCCGGGCGCTGGGCGATACGCGGGTCTCCAGCTTGCTCGTCGTCTCGCCCACCTCCGCGGCGAGCAACGCGTCCCCTACGCCGACGAGCAGCGCCTCCCCTCCATCCGGCAGCCCGGCAGTGCCCGCGTGGAACGGCGGGAGCGTCTGCGTCGACGGCCCGGTGCTGGCGATGACCTGCAGCCCGCCGCTCGTCGCGTTCAGCTTCCCGACGAACACCGTGTTCGATTGACTGCCCACCAGCCAGCACAACTTCCCCTCCACCGCGCCTTGAGGGAGCGTGTCTCCGGCCTGCGTGCTGAAGTCGCCCTCGGCGGCGAAGCCCGTCCCGGGACGGACCCCGAGCATCCGGAACGTGCGGTCCGAGAGCGACAGCCCGAACTCCGCGTCCGCGCAGAGCGTCAGCGCCGCGAGCGGCCGGTCTGACTCCACCGAGACCGACTTCTCCGTCGCCTTCGAGAGAAACCACACCTGCCCGTGCGCGCCGAACATCGCGCCCAGCCCGCCGGTGGCGGGGGCATAGCGGCCCACGTCGGACATCACGCCCAAAGACTCCGACGCCAGCTGCGAGTCGCTCGCCGTATCAAACCGGCACTCCGTCCCGCCGTCCTGACGGAAGTCCATCCGCAGCCGGTACGTGTCCTCCCGCCCGGAGGCGGCCGCGCAGCGCACCTCGATGCGGTCCTGCTGACCGTTGTCCTCCACCTGGCTCACCATGAAGTCCCGGTACTGCGACCCGGCGGGGCAGGGCGCGCACAGCAGCGAGGAGAGCAGGGTCAGAGGGCTCATCGCGCAGGCGCCGCCGGTGCTCGGGCCGAACTCTTCGAGCTGGGTCAGCGCCACCACGCCGCCGTCCGGGCCGGACACCTCCCCGAAAAACTTCCCGCGGTTGGTGAGCACTTCGCTTCCGGGGAGCAGCCGCGAAACGTAGAGCCCGTTGGTGCCGCCGTCGCACTGCTGATTCGACAGCTCCTTCGTCGACAGCGGCACCCAGTTGGGGTCCGGTGCCGCGCCGCCGTCCGCACCCACCCATCCGCCAATGCCCCCCTTCTTCTCCTTCGCCGCCCAGAGCCCGGCGCGCGTCGCGAGGAGGGTGATGACCTTGTCGCGGATATCCACCGTGCCGCCGTCCACGGGGAGCGGGTGGTCGAAGGTCACCGCTTTGGTTGAAGCGTCCAGCACCACCAGCCGCCCGCCGATGAGCAGATGCACCACCGCCCCGCCCTGGCCCACCATCCGCTCCGGCCGGAGCCCGGCCAGGTGCACCGGGGCCTTGAGCGCGCGCAGGCTGTTGTCCCACTCGTAGATGGAGACCCCCTGCGTGTGCGCCACCACCACCCAGTTGTAGGTCGCCACCAGCTGGGTCGCCTGCCGTCCCTCGAGCGACACTGTCACCAGCTCATCCAGCCGGTTCCGGTTGCCCGGCTTGAGCATCACCGTGAGCTTCCCGGCGTCCACGAAGGCCACCAGCTGCGTGTCCAGGAACGAGGACGCCGCGTAGAGCTCCGGCATGTGCGTGAGCAGCTTGGGGCTCACCCCCTCGCCGGTGAGCGCGAGCGCCGCGCCGGTGGCGCCCAGCGCGTCCTGCGTCGCGTCAACGCAGCGTCCCTCGGGGCCGCAGCGCCAGCCCCCCACGCAGTCGCCGTCCACCTTGCACGTGTAGTCCGATGCGACGTCCGGCGCGTGGCAGCGGCCGTCCAGCCCGCACAGCCAGCCTGCCTCGCAGTCCGCGTTCACGTGCGCCCGGTCGCAGACGTAGGGCCCCGGGTCGCTCGAGTGACAGCGCCCATCCAGCCCGCACCGCCACCCGTCCGGACACTCGGAGGTGGACGCGCCGCAGGGATACGCGCGGCCCTCCTCCAGCCCAATGCTGCCCTTGCAGCTGCCGAGCGCAGCGGCCGCCAGGACCAGCGCTGCGACGCGAGCCGTCGCGCTCATGGCCACAGCCCCACCAGCGCGAACCCGTTGGCGGTGGGCACCACGTGCGCGGACACCCCGCCGCTCGCGCCGCCGGCCACATCGCGCGGCATCAGCCAGAGGCCCACCCCAATCAGCGCCGCGCCGCCAATCATCGCCCCCAGCGAGAGCGACTTGTCCCGGCCGAGCGCCGACTCCTGCTCCTGGTAGCTGGGCAGCGCGCCCAGCACGTCCGGCGTCTTCTCGCCCAGCTTCAGCTCCTGGGTGAGCTCCCGCTCGCGGCCCAGCGTGTTCAGCCCGTAGAAGCCGCCGGCGACGATGGCCGCGGCGCCCACGCCCATCAGCGAAAACGGCAGCACGCGGGAGGGCGGCGGCGGCATGGGCGTGGCGGTGGCCTCGGCGACGGCCCAGGGCAGCTGAGCGCGCAGCGCCTCCACGTCATTGGCCAGCCGCACCGTCCGGCCCAACGGCTGCGCCTTGTGCGAGTCCAGCGTCTGCAACGACAGCTGAAACGCCGCGCCCAGCTTCGCCAGGGAGCCGGAGAGGACGAACCGCGCGCCGATGGCGCCGGCGAGCTCCGCCAGGCAGTTGGTGCTGTCGGAGCAGCCCATCAGGGACTTCTGCCGCTCCAGCCCGGTGAGCGTGGCGATGTCCTGGGCGGAGACCACCTGGAAGATGCCCTGGCGGGAGACCTGGGCCACCACCGCCTCCGTCAGCGCAGTGGCCGTCGCCTTCTCCACCCCGCCGGTGGCCGTCAGCTCCAGCACGATGAGCTGTGGCCGTTCGCCGGGCTTGTCCGCGGCGGGCGGAGCCGCCGCCATTGCGGCCGTCACGAGAATCGCGCCAAGCAACGTCCCCTCCCGCGTATCGCTTCGCGGAAGGGGATTCTTTCGCGCCCGGGGTCAGCGCGACAGGGGCGGGATGGACGCGGGCATCACACGTGCTGCCACACTCAACGCGTGAGCCCACTCCCGCCGTAGCCCTGCAGGGCAGCGGCGGCCAGCTCCCAGCGCCGGCGGGCCTCCGTCAGCTCCCGTGCGCGCTCCTCATGGGTGCGCGAGGCCTTCTCCACGCCCGCGGAGGCGTCCGCCACCCGCGAGTAGTACGTGTGCCCGGAGAGCTCAGAGGCCCGGGCGCTCTCGCTCTCCTGCAGCGCCTTGTACTTGGCCAGCTCCAGCTCCGCTGCCGCCAGCCGCGCCTGCTGCTCTCGCAGCGTCTTTGTGGCTCCGGCCTCCGCGACCACCCGGTCCTGCCACGCCACCTTTGCCTCCGCCGCGTTCACTGCGAGCCCCGCGTGGCGCAGCTCCTCCTCCGCGGCCGACATCTCCTTGCGCTGGTCCGTCAGCTTGGCGGCGTCCACGCTGCTCATCGCCGCCTTCCGCCGGGCGCGCGCGGCGTCCGCCTCGTACTTCGCCACGTCGAGCGCCTTCGCCGCGTCCGCGCGAGCCGCCTCCGCGCGGGCCACCTCATCCGTCGCCTGCTGCAGCGCCGCGCGAGAGCTGTCCACCCCGGACATCAGCGGCTTGGGGACGCGGACAAGCCAGTCGTCGCGAATCTCCGAGTGGCTGGAAGCGCAGCCGGCGGCAAGGCCAAGCACCGAGAGCGCGATGACAAGAGGCCTGGGCGACATGACGTCCTCCTTCTGTCGGCAGGGAGAGCCCGCCGTGCAGCAAAGGTAGGGTCGCGCCGGCCCATCGCGCCAAGCGCTCAGCTCGCCTGGCTGCTGAGCAGGCGTAAAATGGGGACAGGCAACTTTTCCTGTCGCGCTTCCTGAAGTGACTCAGTGGGAAAGTAGACTTTCCCCATTCGTTCCCTGAGTCGCTGCGCTCAGAGCGTCTTCAGGTACTCGAGCAGCGCGCGCCGGTCCTCGGTCGACAGGCCGTCAGCGAACACATGTCCGCGGTTCGAGTTGCCGGTCAGCGTAGTGTCGTAGCTGGCGGCAGAGGTGCCTGCGCGCCAGCCCACCGCGATGAGGTCATAGTCATTGTCGCCGAAGCCCATTGGCCACTGCGCGGGCCGCTTCGACGAGTCGAGGACTGCCTCCAGCGTGGGCACGGAGCCGTTGTGAAAGAACGGCGCGGTGGCCCAGATGCCATCCAGCGGCGGGGCCATGTACCCGCGGGACGGCTCCATCCGGCTCACCTCGCCGAAGAAGGACGTGTTGAACCAGTTGACCGCCGGGGCGTTCGCCCACGGGTGTTCCGCGAGCTCCGGGTCCGTGCCCACCTGCTCCACCGGGATGAGCAGGTTCGGGTACCTGCCGTCGGGCCCGTAGGTCCCATGGCAGCGCGAGCAGGTGCGGACGAAGACCGCCTCGCCCGCCCCGGCGAGCACGGGGTCAATCGCAGACGGAAAAACAGGCGGGGTGAGTGAGCGCAGAAATGCCGCCACGTCCACGAAGTACGACTCAATCCGCTTCGCCTCCGCGGTGTCCTCCACCGAGAAGACAATCATGTTCATCAGGTGGCGGACCGGGTCCCCGCGCCCCATGCCGTTGGCATACAGCGCGTTCTTCTTCTTGAGCCGCCACCAGGGCGGCACGTCCACCCAGCCCTGGAGACTGGAGCTGGCGTCGAAGCGGGTGGTGCGGGACCAGGTGAGCGTGGCGGGGTCCCGGTGCGCCGCCAGCGCGCCGAACGTGAACAGCGCGCCAGCCTCCTGGGAGGTGAAGAGCCGCTCGCCGTAGGCCTGGTACTCCGCGACCTCCGCGGGCGTGCGCAGGCCGAGGCTGATGAGGGTGGGGTTGCTCGCGACGCCGGAGGGGATGACGACCCCGTGGGTGGGCCGGCCGAGGCCGACAATCAGCTGACCGTTCAAATGCCAGGCGTGACAGGCCAGACAGTTCGACGCGGCGACCTCGATGCCGCGCGAGTTCTTGGCCACGTTCAGCGAGTAGCCAACGAGCGCGTTCTTCCCGCGCCGGCCTGGCAGCGTGTCCCGGGCCTGCAGCGGCGTCATCGCGCGCTCGAACCCGGACCAGGGGACCCCCATGTTGATGTAACCCTCGTTCACCAGGGCGTCGTACCCGCGCAGCGGGTCTCCGGGACGCAACGGCTCCGGAGGGAGCGCGATGACGCCGGCGGGGAGCGGAGTGCCGGCGTCCTCCGCAGAGGGAGCACCCCCGTCAAACCCCGCGTCCTGCGCGGCAGGGAGCCCCGCATCGTCCGCGGCAGGGAGCCCTGCGTCCGCGGGCGAGCCCGGGTCGACCGGGGGCACGGGCGGGCGCGCGCCGCAGGCCAAACACAGACTGAAAGCGGATGCGACAAGACAGGCGCGCATGGGGACTCCCCGGGAGAGCCCGTGCCTTTAGCGACCTGTTCGACGCGAAGTCAACGCAGCCTCCGCACGGCGTCGCCCCGCGAACGCTGCGCGGCTTACAAGCTCAGGAAGCTCGCCGCGTCGCCGTGAAACACATTGAGGTCCACGGGGTCCGGCACGCCAGAGATTCGCCCGCGGTTGGCGAACTGCCACAGCGTCCAGCCTGCGCCAGGGGGGAGCGCAGGAGCGCGGAAGACGCTGCGGAGCCACAGCGGCGCCAGCGGCGCGTCCCCCAATAGATAGGCCTCATCGGCTTCGGGCGTGACATAGAGCAGCGGCGTGCGGCCCGTCTGCGCTGCCACCTCGCGAAGCCAGAGCGCCACGCCCTGCCGGACCTCCTCGCGCGACGGCCGCGCCCCGCAATTCCCGCCGTGCTCCAGGTCCAGCGCAGGCGGCAGCATGTCCGCCTCGCGCGGAAGCAGCGCGAGGAAGTGCCGGGCCTGCTCCGCCGCGGGGCCGGCAGAACGTGAAGAAGTGGTAGCCGCCCACGCGCAGGCCCGCCGCGCGCGCGGCGCGCCAATTCTCTGCGAAGCGCGCATCCACCCAGTCCCCGCCCTCGGTCGCCTTGAGGTAGGCGAACCGCAGGTGCGGCTCCCGGGAGACGGCGGCCCAATCGACCGGGCCTTGATGGTGGGAGACATCCACTCCCCAGATGGGGAAGCGCGCGGGGTCCGGGTGGTTGAGGCGGACCCAGCCCTGCTCCAAAGCGAGGTAGCTCCCCACGAGCCCCAGCCCGAGAGACAGCGCAAGCCATGCGAGCGTCCGTCTGGCCACAGGCCGGACGCAAACAGCAACCCCCATGCCGCGGCCCGGCCTTGCAATAAGACACACGTGACCGAGGCGGGATAGCGTCCGGTTGATGAGCGAGGGTGACACCACGGAGCGCGCGGCGAAGCTCTACCGGTCGTAGCTCCTGGCCAAGTCCGGCGAGGAGCGCCTGCGGATGGGCAGCTCGATGTTCTCGAGCGCGCGAGCGCTGGTGCTGGCGGGAATCGCCGAGCGGACGCCGCAGCTCAGCCCGGCTGAGACGAGGGTGCAGCTCTTCCTTCGCTTCTACGGCCGTGACTTCTCCCCCGAGGCCACAGCGCGCATCGTCGCCCGTCTGCGCGCGACGTGACCAGGCCCGGCGATGAGCTGCCGGGCCGGGCCTCGGATGGGTGACTACCCGCAGCGACCGTTGCAGGGGTACTGCCAGAACGTGCCGCAGCCGCCGGTGACGTTGCAGCCGCCCGCTCCGCAGCCGTGGTTGCAGTTCCAGGTGGAGACGGTGGAGCAGTGGCAGGTGGGCCGAGAGACAGCGGACGGCCCGGTGGGCTCGCCTCGACCGAGCGTCGCCACCAGGTTGCCCGCTTCCTCTTCACCCAGCACGGCCTTCAGGTCCTCACCCAGAGTTGCCAGCGCGGCCTCGTCGTTCTGCTCGAAGGAGGCGGGATTGGACACCAGGCTCAGCAGGCGCTCGATGACCGCAGCCTGCGCGGCGGAGAGCTCCGGGTGCGCCGCCACGTACGCCCGCACATGCTGGGTCCACAGGGCGCTCTTCACCTGCGTAGAGGAGGCCGTGAAGATGGCCCGACGGTACGGCAGGCTGTGTCGGACCACGGCCTCGTAGCCGGTCGGCAGTCTGCCGCGGTTGGCGACAACCCACGCTGCGGTGTCTTCACAGGATGCGCCCTGCTCCGGCGTGGTGCGCAGCTCCTCTGACGACTTGCCCACCTCTCCCAGGTCGGTGGAGGCGTTTCCACCGCTGCAAGCGACGGCGAGCATGAGGGGGAACGCAGGAAGGACAGCGCGGAATGACTTGAGATGCGTCAAGATGTGACTCCAATGTCAGAAATGGATGTTTTGAAACACGGACGACTCAATGACAGCGTCCGTGGAGGGCGTTGCATGCCAAATAGACAAATGAAGATGATGTGACGCTCCTGTCGCGTCATCGCGCACTCCGGGTCGTCGCTGCGGAGACCGCGGGTTATGCGCGCTCGGTGGGGTCCACGCCTGCGCGTCCGGACTGGAGCCCGGCGGCGAGCTGCTGGTGGATTTCGGAGCCGAGCGTCGCCAGCCCATCCTGCGGTGGGTGCGCGAAGCGGGCGGCCAGCGCGTCCAGCCGCGCGTGCGCCTGGGCAATCCGCTCCTTGCTCACGCGCCCGCTCTCCACCGCTTTCACCACGGCTTCGATGGCGCGGCGCTGCATCTGCCAGTGGTGACAGACGAGGAACAGGTCCACGCCGGCGAGCACGCCCTGCACGGCGGCCTCCTCGACCGAGTAGTTGTCCGCGATGGCCTTCATCTCCAGGTCGTCGCTCACCAGCACGCCCTCAAAGCCCAGCTCCTCGCGCAGCACGCCCTGCAGGACCTTGGGGCTCATGGTGGCGGGCAGGGCGGGCTCAATCGCTTCGAACACCACGTGCGCCGTCATTAGGGACGCCAGCTTGGCCTCGGCGTACGCGGCGAACGGGACCAGCTCCACCTTGCGCAGCCGGTCCAGGTCATGCGGCAGGCGCGGGAGCGTGAGGTGCGAGTCCTGCGTGGTGTCCCCGTGCCCCGGGAAGTGCTTCCCGCAGGACGCCACGCCGCCGGCCTCCAGCCCGCGGGCCAGCGCCACGCCCAGCCGCGCCACCTCCTCGGCCAGCGTGTGCAGCGACCGGTCCCCGATGACCGGGTTCTTCGGGTTGGTGTCCACGTCCAGCACCGGGGCGAAGTCCCAGTCGAAGCCGACAGCGCGCAGCTCGTGCGCCAAAAGCCGCCCCACGCGCTCCGCCAGCGGCGCGTCTCCCCTCCGCCCGATGTCGCGCATGGGAGGCAGCGCGGTGAAGGGCGCCCCGCGCAGCCGGGCCACCCGCCCGCCCTCCTGGTCCACCGAGAGCACGAAGGGGCGCCCCGCACGCGTCTTCAGCGTCCGGCACAGGTGCGCCGTCTCCTCCACCGTCCCGACGTTCCGCTTGAAGAGGATGGCGCCGTAGATGCCGTCGTCGATGAGGCGGGTCAGCTCCGCGTCCGGTGTCAGGCCGGGGAAACCCACCATGAAGAGCCGGGCGCAGTCGCGGTAGAGGCCGGAGGTCATTTACGGGGCAGTCTGGCACGTGCCCGCAGGCGCGTCAGCGTCCGCCGTCCGCCTTCGTGCCGCCGCCATCGGCGCCGCCGTCCAGCCCGTCCACGGAGGTCATCACCCGCCCGCCGTCCCAGCTGGTGGCGAAGCTGGCCACCCTCTCGCTGGCGAGCAGCACGCCGCCGTCGGCCCGCTCCAGCACCCGCACCGTGAGGAAGGTCTGCTTGCCCACCGAAGTCTGCTCGGTGAGGAAGCTGCCCAAGAGGTCGTAGCTGTCGCTGGGCGCGAAGGCGACCTCCTCCCAAAGGCGCCGGCCCAGCTCCGCGCTGCGGCCGTCGTGGATGAGCACCTCCACGTTCGCGGTCACCGCCTGGTTCCCGCGGTTCACCACCGCGACGTTGTAGTAGACGCGCTCGCCTGGCCGCGGCACCGGCGGGTTGAGCGTCACCCCCGCCTGGAAGCGGATGACCGCTTCATCGTTGGTCACCACCCCGTCGCACCCCGCAGCGACGAGGGCGAGAACCAGCGTGAACACCCGGCAGCGCATGCGGCAGACAACTGCGAGCCGCATGCCCCTTTACACGCGTCCACCCATCGTCGTGATTGCGGCCCTTTCGAGCCGTGCAGCGCCACAGCCGTCCTCAGGTGGTGCCCGCGCGCTCCGCTCTGGCGCTTCGTGTCCACCCGCGGGCGCAGGACTGTAAAGCTTCAGCTGCGCAGGAGGACGCCTTCGAGGAAGAAGGCGACCGCGGCGGCGCAGATGAGCCAGGTCCAGAGCGGGAGCTGAGGCGCGGCGCCGGCCGCGTCCGCGCTCTTCACCGTCTCCTCGCCGAAGTAGGCGGCCAGCGCGTCCTGGGACAAACGGGTGAGGTCGCTCTCGGCCGGGTTCAGCACGGAGACGACCGCCAGCGAAGGCATGGGCTGGCCCGCGCCATCCAGGACGACGTGCACGCCTGGCTGCTTGAGGGGCCCTACCAGGTACGTCCCGTCCGGCTGCTTTCGCAGGGGGACCGCTTCCCCCGAGGGCGCGCGGACCTCGGAGACCTGCGCGCTCGCCTCCGGCCTGAGCGTCACCACGTTACCAATCCGGCCTCGCAGCTCCTCGCGCTCCTCCAACGAGCCGGTCAGGTAGGCCGAGAAGCGCTGCATCAGCGGCAGGAAGCTGGTGCGGATGGCGAAGTCGCTCCAGTCGCGGTCCGCGGTGGAGGTGAAGAGGAGGACCCGGCCGTGGCCGCGCCGCGCCACCGCCAGCGCCGGGGCGCCGTCTTCGAACGTGGCCAGCACCTGGGACGCTGCGGGCCCGGCGCTGGCTTGTTCACCCTCCAGTAGCATGTAGCGGAAGAAGCGGGAGCTCATCAGGCCCTCCCGCGCGCGGCCGGTGAAGGGCGAGAGCACCGGGTGGTCCGTGTGCACCTGCGCCAGGTGCGCTGACTTGGTCTCCGCGTCCTCGTCTTCGGGCGCCACCGCGGTCTTCACCAGCCGCAGGGCGCGGGGGAGCACGTCCCCCAGGCGCTGGTTGTAGGCGTCCGGTTCGACATTGTCCCCCACCGCGATGAAGAGCCCGCCGCCCTTGCGGACGAAGTCCACCAGCCGGGTGGCGACCTCCGGCGGCGGCGCGGGCGCGTTGAGCAGGAGCACCAGGTCATACGCGCTCAGGTCCTCCCGGTAGGCGGCCTCCGCGTCGCGCGTCACCTGGCGCACCGGCGAGCCCGGCGCGGAGAGCGCGGCGTCCACGAAGAAGGCCTCGTCGCGGTAGCGGGTGGCGTGGGGCGCGCCGTTCACCACCAGTGCGCGCAATTCACGGGGGACGGAGAGCAGGAAGGGCCGGCGGTCATCCTCAGTCAGCGCGTCGCCGGTGAGCGTCAGCTCGCCCTGCACCACGCCGCCGCCCGGGAAGGTGTGGGTGAGCGTCTTCTGCGCGCTGCCCCCGGCGGCAATTTCGAGGAAGCCCTTGGAGACCACGTTGCCGGCGACCTTGAGGGACGCCTCGAGGTCCTTCACCGGCTGGCTGGAGAAGTTGTGGACTGTGAAGGTGAACTGAAACGCGCGCGGCCCCACCTGGAGCGCGGGCTCAATGCGCAGCTCTCCCAGCGCGCGGTTGGGCAGCGCGGCGATGCCAGCGGCCGCGTCCCTCAGCGTCACCTCCGGGCGGACCGGCTCTCCTGCCGGGCCCTTCACCACCGGCGGAGGCACCTCCAGCCGGAAGGCGCCCGCGGTGAAGTCGGAGACCAACACCAGCCGCTTGCCGGGCAGCGGGCTCTCCTCCAGTGCGCGCGCGGCCAGCTCCAGGCAGCGGCTCATGTCGCCCGCGCCGTAGGTCGCCTGGGCTTCGTCAATCTGCGCGCGCAGGCGGCGGCGGTCGAACGTCGGCGCTCCCGGCGGGACGGGCCCGTCGCCGCAGAGCATCACCGTCGCCGGCTCTTCGGGCAAAAGGTCCTTGAGCGCGTCGCGGGCCTGGTCTCTGGCGCGGTCGAAGAGCGACTCGCCGTCCGCCCAGCGCATGGAGAGTGAGGTGTCGAGGACGATGGCAGTGGCCGCGGGCCCGTGCGTGGCGTGGGCGCTGGCTTCGCGCCGCCACTCCGGACGCGCCAGGGCGATGGGCAGCGCCAGGAAGATGAGGGTACGCAGGACGTAGAGCAGCAGCCGCTTGAGCTTGAGCCGGGACGCCGTGCGCCGCTGGCTGCGCAGCACGAAGGAGATGGCGCCGAAGGGCTGCGGCCGGGGGCGGCGGCGGTCGAAGAGGTGGACCAGCAGGGGAATCAGCGCCGCCAGCGCGCCGGCCAGCATCCACGGGTGGGCGAAGGTCATCGCCGCTTCCCCTGGCGCCGGGACAGGAAGCGGAGGACCATCTGGTCCAGCACCTCGTCGGTCTTCACCAGCTCGTAGTCCACGTCGGCCTCGGCGCAGGTCCGGCGCGTCTGGGCGAGGAAGCCGTGGAACTCCTCCAGGTAGCTCTTCTTTATCTCCCGCGGGTTGACTTCGATTTTCCGGTCGTCCTCCATCGAGAGGAACAGCGTGGGGTCATCGAACGGGAAGGTGAGCTCGGCGGGGTCCACCAGGTGGAAGACGGCCACGTCGTTCTTGCGCGCCCGCAGCTGCAGGATGCGGCGCAGCGCCTCCGGCCGGTCGTCGAACAGGTCAGAGAAGATGAGGATGAGCGAGCGCCGGGTGACGCGCTCGGCGAGGTGGTCCGCGGCGGAGAAGAGGTCGGTGGTGCCCTTGGGGGAGAGCCCGTCCAGGCTGTCCAGCAGCGTGTTCAGGTGACCGGCCGCCGAGCGGGGCGGGACGTCCTGGGCGCCCTCGCCGGTGACGACGGAGAGCCCGGCCGCGTCCTGCTGCCGCACCAGGAGGTAGCTGAGCGCGCCTGCCAACGTGGTGGCCACCTGCAGCTTGGTGAGCGCGCCGCTGGTGAAGCCCATCGACGCGGAGCCATCAATGACCATGAGGGCCCGGAGGTTCGTCTCGTGCTCGAAGCGCTTGACGTAGTACTTGTCGAACTTGCCGAACGCCTTCCAGTCGAGGTGGCGGATTTCGTCGCCCGGTGCGTACTCCTTGTGCTCGGCGAACTCCACGCTCTGGCCCTGGTGGGGGCTCTTGTGCAGGCCGGAGAGCACGCCCTCCACTACCGCCCGCGCCCGCAGCTTCACTCCGGCCAGGCGCGAGAGCGTCTGCGCGTTCAGGAGCTCCACGCGGGGCTACGCCTTCACCACCGTCAGGAGCTGGTCAACCAACCGGATGGAGGTCATCCCTTCCGACTCGGCGTGGAAGTTGGGCAGCACGCGGTGGCGGAGCACCGGCGCGGCCAGCGCGCGCACGTCGTCCAGGCTGGCGGCGAAGCGGCCCTGCAGGATGGCGCGGGCCTTGGCGGCGATGACCAGGTACTGGCTGGCGCGCGGGCCGGCGCCCCAGGACACGTTCTTCTGGATGAAGTCCGGCACGCCCGGCTCTTTGGGCCGCGTGTGCCGCACCAGCTCCACCGCGTAGCGCACCACGTGGTCCGGCACCGGCACCCTTCGCACCAGCTCCTGGAGCGCCAGAATCTTCTCCGGGGACAGAATCTTGGTGAGCGCCGGCTGCCGCCCACCGGTGGTGGACTTCACAATCTGCACCTCCTCCTCCAGCGAGGGGTAGCCCACGTCCACCAGGAACATGAACCGGTCCAGCTGCGCCTCGGGGAGCGGGTAGGTGCCCTCCTGCTCGATGGGGTTCTGCGTGGCGAAGACCAGGAAGGGCAGCTCCAAAGGATAGGTCTGCCCGCCGGCGGTGATGCGGTACTCCTGCATCGCCTGCAGCAGCGCCGCCTGCGTCTTGGGCGGCGTCCGGTTCACCTCGTCCGCCAGGATGATGTTCGCGAAGAGCGGCCCGCGCACGAAGCGGAACTCCCGCCGCCCCGTCGTCCGGTCCTCTTCCAGGATGTCTGTCCCGGTGATGTCCGAGGGCATCAGGTCCGGGGTGAACTGGATGCGGTTGAAGCTGAGGTTCAGCACCTCCGCCAGCGTGGAGATGAGCAGCGTCTTGGCCAGCCCGGGCACGCCGACGAACAGGCAGTGCCCGCGGGAGAAGAGCGAGATGAGCAGGTGCTCCACCACGCGGCTCTGCCCCACCACCCGCTTCTCAATCTGCTCGACAATCTGCGTCCGCGCCGAGGAGAGCTCCTCCACTGCGCGCAGGTCCTCGCTCGAGGGTTCGCCCGCGGTTTTCGAGGCAGGGAGCTGTGCGTTGGCGGCGCTATCCATGGCGGGTAACAGACCACCCCGAACTGGCTCTGGAGAACAAAATTCCGTCGCCCTTGTCCGGCGTTGGACGCGCTTTCAGGCCAGTGTCCGCTTCGCCGCCTGGCTGTGCGGGCCTGTCGTGAGGTCGCGCGAGACGCGTTTGGTCACCGGCGACTCCCCACGTCTGGCGCCTACCGCCCGTCAACGCAGGGAGCCGCGGGGTGGCCTCGTTGTTGCTCAGCTCTTCGGAAGTGGATACGCCGCGCCCCATCCTCATCTGTGACGACGAGCCGCTGCTGGCCAACTCGCTCGCCCGGCAGCTGAAGCGGTTCGGCATCCCGGTGGTCACCGACAGCAAGGCCGATGTGGTCCCCATGGCTACCCGCGAGCGTCCGTCGCTCGTCCTGCTGGATGTCATCCAGCAGCGCGACGGCCTGGAGATGCTGCGAGAGCTCCGGGAGAACGAAGCCACCCGCGACATCCCGGTGCTGGTCATCTCGGCGGTGGACAGCGCCACGGTGCGGCAGCAGAGCATCGACGGCGGCGCCATCGGCTTCGTGGTTAAACCCTTCCTCGCCGACTTCCCCGCCGCCCTTGCGCGGCTGGCCACCATGCTCAGCACTCCGGAAGGCAGGGCCGCCGTCCAGGAGATGCACGCCTTCTCCATCCTGTCGGACGTGTAGAGCGCGGGTTAAGCTTGCGGCCGTTGTCTTCAAACGGGGGGACGACCACATGCAGCGCGCGCTTCTCATCCTGACCGCTTGCGGGTGGCTGGGCTGCAGCAAGGTCTCCATCTCGGAGATGCGGCCGGGCTCGGAGGGCTCCCAGCTGATGTGCTGGCTGACGCTCAGCTTCGGCTCACCGCCGAAGGGCGCGGACCCCCGCGACGTGAAGGTGAGCTTCGCCTCCATCGTGCTCGACGAGGAGAAGGCGTTCGGCTGGGACTACCTCTCCGAGAACGACTACCTGGTGAAAACGGAGAAGACCTGGCTGGGGGACCAGGACCGCTTCGTCCTTGACGCCTCCACCACGGCCGAGTCGGACCCTTCGAATCACAAGATGAAGGTCAAGTTCGTGATGGACAGCAAGTCGAGCGTGCAGGCCGGCGGCTACACCGACGTGACGCTCGACGCGACCGTGTACTGGGCCGGGCAGAAGCAGGACCAGTCCAAGCGCGGGCTGTTCCTCGTCTACCAGAAGAAGTGAGCGCACCGCTCGAGCCTCCCCCCTTCGCGTCGAGCGTTGCGCCGTCAGGCGCATAGTCGAGACGTCGGCCGTCCGGCAGTGCCTCCCGAAGCTTGGCTGATGGGCCGCTTCCTCTGCTTGAAACGCGTGACCAAGTGCCGTGCGTGGAGTTTGCGCCACCTCTCGGCTATGCGCCTGACGGCGCAACGCTCCTAGAGAACAGCTCACCAGGGCCCATAACATCGCAGGGTTGCCCCCGTTCGCGTCGAGCGTTGCGCCGTCAGGCGCCTCGTCGGCCGTCGGCAGTGCCTCCCGAAGCTTGGCTGATGGGCCGCTTCGCTCTGCTTGAAACAAACCGGCCAAGTGCCGTGCGTGGGTTTGCGCCACCTCTCGGCTATGCGCCTGACGGCGCAACGCTCGAGGCGAGCGGGGGCGCGACGCATAGAAAGAACAGCTGTTCCTCCGACGAAATGGCCGGCCAGGGCCGGTTTCCCCCTCGAGGCGAGCGGGGGTGGCGCCTGACGGCGCGAGAACAGCTGTTCCTCCGACGAAATGGCCGGCCAGGGCCGGTCTCCTCCTCGAGGCGAGCGGGGGAGGCGCCTGACTGAGAACAGCGCACTAACTCCGGTAGTCGGCGTTCTCGCTGATGTACTCGTGACTGCGGTCCGCGCCGAGGACGGTGCAGGTGCTCTCGCCCAGGCCGAGGTCCACTTCAATCTCCACCGCCTGCTCATGCGGCGGGTAGCTGACCGGCGGCCGGAAGGTGAGGCCGTCGGGCGGCGGGACGCTGGCGTAGAGCTCCGCGGCCTTGAGGTGGGCGCGCAGCCTGCCTTCCTTCTGCGGATCCAGCTGGAAGCGCCCGTGCGTGAAGAGCACTTCGCCGCCGAGCAGGAACGTGCAGCGCGCGGCGTCCACCGCCACGTCCTGCGCCCCCAGGTACTTGCCCACCGCGGAGACCAGCCGGCCCACGTTGGGGTCGTTCCCGCAGACCGCGCACTGGAAGAGCGGCGAGTTGACGATGGACTTGCCCACGCCGCGCGCGAGCGCCTCCGTCGGCGCGCCGCGGACCTTCACGCGCATCACGTGGTGCACGCCCTCGCCGTTGCGGACGATGTCTTCGCAGAGCTCCGCGCAGACCCGGGTCAGCTCCGCCTGAAAGCCGCGGAGGTCCGCACAGGGCACCTTGCGCGAGGAGAGCAGCGCCACGGTGTCCGAGGTGCTGGTGTCGCTGTCCACGCTCATGCACTGGAAGGTGGAGGCCGCGGCGGTGCGCAGGGCGGCCCGCAGCGCGTCGCGTGGAACGTCCACGTCGGTCAAGAGGTAGACCAGCATGGTGGCGAGGTTCGGCTCAATCATCCCCGCGCCCTTCGCGAAGCCGACAAGGCTGCCACCGCCGCGCAGGTTCGCGCGCCGCACCTTCGGGTAGAGGTCCGTGGTGAGGATGCCCTCCGCGGCGGGCAGCACCGAGTCCGCCGAGAGCGACGAGACCAGCGCCGGCAGCGCCTGCTGCATCTGCTGCACCGGCAGCCGCCAGCCGATGACGCCGGTGGAGCAGGGGAGCACCTGGCCCGCCTTGAGCGAGAGCAGCCGCCCGGCGGCCTCGCAGAGCGCTTCGCTGGCGCGTTCTCCGTCCTCCACCCCCACGTTGCTCACCTTGTTGTTCACCAGCACCGCGCCTATCGACTCCTCCTCCAGCCGGCGCCGCCCCACCACGACCGGCGCGCCGGGGAAGGCGTTGCGCGTGAAGAGCGCGGCGAACGACGGCGTGGGCGCATCCAGGCTCACCAGCGTCAGGGTCATTCGCGCCGGCTTGGCCACCTCGCGCGGGGTGAACTCCAGGCGCGTCGTCCCCACGCGGAAGCCTGCGGGCAGGGTGGACTGGGCGCGCAGGTGGGCGCGGTGGGCTTCGGCGGAGGCGAACGTCAGCGGCGGGTTGGGAATGGGCAGCTCCTTCGAGGGAGCGGAATCTGGGGGCGAGCGGGCGCGCCCGTCAATGATTGCCGACGGCATGGCCGTCGACGTGGGCTTCGCCCGTCTGCCGGTTTACGCGCGCCCAGAACGTGTGGCCGCTGCCCGCGTCCACGTTCACCTCGAAAATCCACCACCGGTGGGGATCTGTCCCCGCCGCGTCGGTCCGCCCCGCGCGCAGGAGCGCCAGGCTGCCCTGGCCCAGCCGCCGCGCCAGCTCCCGGCTCAGCGCCTTCGGCGTGAACGCCTGGGCCAGCACCGCGCGGGGCGAATCCTTCGACGCCGCGTCCTGCAGCACCGCCTCCACCGCCAGCGCGAACGCGTCCGGGTAGAAGATGGGCGAGTCACCGTAGGTCTTCCGGTGCGCCTCGACGCGCGCCTGTGGCGTCTCATCCCGCACCGCCAGCCGCGACCTGGGGCGCCGCAGCGCGCTGGGCTCGAAGCCGTCTGGCGCCTCCTCCTTGCCGTGCGCGAACTCGCGGACGCCCAGCGCGTGGCGGTCCGGCGAGGACCACTCGAAGGCCGCGCCCGGCTCCTGCGAGACGCCAGAGGCCACCGGGTGCCCGGCCTCGTCGAAGAGCGTCAGCTCGAAGAGCCGCCGCTCATCGTCGTAGGTGTAGGCCCCGAAGAACGGCACGCCCGCCACCTCGAGTTTGTAGGCCGCGCCGGTGGTGCGGCCGGCCGCCGCCAACGCCTGCTTCGCCAGGGCGGGCAGCTCTCCAGGCCTCGCCCGGAACCGCTCCGGGTCGTCCTCGAAGGCCTTGCTGAAGGCCGCCTTCACCGCCTCGGCGGTGGGTGGCTCAAGCCCCGCAACGGTGCTCGGGGGTAGCAGGGGGACCCGGGGAGACGATAGGCGCGACACTAGGAGAGACCTCGAGCTGGGGGTGCGCTCCCCAAGATTCTCGGAAGTCGAAATCACCAGTTTCGTGGCAAGGTGCTTAACGCCGTCACCCCTGTCATTTCGAGGCTTAACGTGGGTGAAGGCAGAGGTGCGCCGCCCAAATGCGCCTTAGAGGGGGCAGGCCCGGTTTGTAACCGCTGAGGGCGCCATGTCACAAACAACCGTGGCCGTTTTTCCTGGCGCATCCATGGCGCTCCCCGAGGACCTCCCCTCTGAGGACACCCGAGCAGATGAGCTCACCCTGGTTGCGCGGGCGCGCCGGCAGGATGGAGAGGCGTTCGGCGCCCTCTTCGACCTCCACGCCCAGGCGGTGTTCCGGTTTCTGGCGGACCTGACCGGCGACAGCAGCGCCGCCGACGAGGGCACCCAGGAGACCTTTGTCCGGGCCTATGACCGCATCGCCACGCTTCAGGAGGAGGACCGGCTCCTCCCGTGGCTGCTCGGCATTGCCCGGAACGTCTCCTTCGAGCTGCGCCGCGCCCAGCGCCGGGTGGTGTCGCTGGTGGGCGAGGGCGATGAGGCACCCGAGGTGGAGCAGCTGACCGACGCGCTGACCCCGGAGGCGACGCTCCTCTCCCGCGAAGACCTGGCGTGCGTGGGCGCCGCCCTCTCCCGCCTCTCCGAGGGGCGCCGGGCGGCGCTCCTGCTGCGGTTCGACCACGGGCTCCCCTACGAGGAGATTGCCAAGGTGCTGGGATGGGGCTTGTCCAAGGCGAAGGTGGAGGTCCACCGCGCCCGGCTCCAGCTCCGGGCCGCGTTGGTCCAGAGTGAAGAAGGCGGAGGTGAAGCATGAGCGCGTGCTCATTTGAGGCGGTGGACGCGCTGGCCTTCGGGGAGCTGCCCCCGGCGAAGGCGGACGAAGTCTCGGCCCATGTCTCCGGGTGCGGGATGTGCGAGCTGCAGCTGCGGCGGCTTCGGGAGGACCGGGCGTTGCTGGCCTCGCGCCAGCGGCGGGCCCCGGTGGACTTGAGCGCCACGCGGAAAGGGCTGACCTCGCGTCTGGCGTCGCGCCAGCGGGAGCGGGAGAAGCAGGGCCGGCGCCGGCGGTTCCTTGCCGGGACGCTCTCCGCTGCGGCGTTGCTCCTGGTTACCTGGGTCTCACCCGCGCTGCACCCCACCTCAGTGGGCACCGTGGGCGCAGGGCTGCTCGTCTCCGCGATGGACCCGTCTCTGGCGTGCCGTCTGCCGGCGCGCTGGGCGGACCTCGCCATCGTCACGGTGGAGACCCGCTACGGCGCCTGTCTCGTGGCCACGCCGCGCGCGGCGCCGGACGAGATGGCGCTCTGTCTGTAGCGGACGGGCGCCGCTCGGCTCAGGCGAGGCGGAGCGGGCGCAGCGGCTCGTCGACTTCGCCGTCCTCGGGCTCCAGCGCGCGCAGCCGCTTGGCGGGCACGCCGCCGTAGACGCCGGGCTCCGTGAGGTCCCGCGTCACCACCGCGCCCGCGGCGACGACGATGCCGTTCGCGATGGACACGCCCGGCAGGATGACGGCGTTTGCGCCAATCCAGCAGCCATCGCCGATGGAGACCGGCGCGCGGAGGACCTCGCCGGCGCGGCGGGCCGCGTCGCCCAGCCCGTGGGTGCTGGTGTAGATGGCCACCCGCGGCGCGAGGTGGACGTTGCGGCCGATATGGATGTCGTCGCTCAAATCAAACAGGCACTCGGTGTTGACGAAGCCGCCGTCGCCGACGGTCAGCTGCCCGGTGCCGACAATCCGCACCAGCGGCGAGAAGCGGCTGTGAATTTCGTACCCCAGCAGGCCGCGGTACAGCCGCCGCCGGACGCCGCTGGGCAGGAGCGGAAGCGAGAGCGCTAGACACAGCGCGTCGCGAGAGCGCCAATTCAGGCGGCCCGGGAGGCCACGCGCGAGGTTCAGCACCCGCCCGGTCAGCGTTCTCTTCACTGCCTTCACTTCCAACAAACCCTCGCTCCCCTTTGAGCGCACAGCTGCATACACCAGAGCCATGGCGGCGTGCGGGGAAGAGCAGATTTCATGTTCAAAACGAGTCGACCCGGCCCGGGGCGAAGCTCCCCGCGTGGGGAGCGCGCCGTACGCAGAGTGGAATGTGCACCTCGAGGGCGCGCCGCAAGTGGAGCCCTCGGTCCCTCGTCGGCGAAGCTGCGCACGGAACGGAAATGGCCACCTCCCTCTGCGAGCAGTGCGGCCTGTGCTGCGACGGCACGCTCTTCGGCTTCGTCTCCCTGAGTGAGGAGGACGCGAAGCGACTGGCCGCGCGCGACCTGGCGATTGGCGTGCGGAGGGAGCGGCCGGCGCTGCTGCAGCGCTGCGCCGCGCTGGAGGGGACGCTCTGCCGCGTCTACGAGGAGCGCCCCGCTGCCTGCCGCGCGTACGAGTGCATGCTGCTCATCCAGGAGCGCGAGGGTGAGCTGGGCCACGCAGAGGCGGTGGCGCACATCGCGCAGGCGAAGGCGCTGCTCGCGCGGCTGGGCGCGGTGGTGGGACCGGTGACCGCCCATGAGGCGCGGGCGATGCGGGCCGAGGGCGCGCTTTCGGATGAGGGCAGGGCGTGCGTTGACGCGCTGGAGGCGTTCCTCCTGCGCGTCTTTCGCGGCCGCCACACGCATTGAGTCTTTGGACCTCAGGGGCAGCTGGCGACGCGCTTCCACGTCCCGGCCGCCTGCTCCTGAACGGAGGAGGTCTGGTCGAAGAAGAGGAAGGTGAAGCCGAGGAAGTCGTTGCTGCCGTTCGCGTAGACCTGGTTGTAAGAGAAGGCGCCGCGGTGAGCCCGCCCCGCGGTCAGGTGCGCGGAGTTGGTGGCGGTGACGCAGGTGCCGCCGGGCTGGGTGCCCTGCAGCTGGAACGACGCGGTGGTGGTCCCCACTCGGCCCTGGTTGTCCGTGGCGCGGACGGTGACGGAGTACGTCCCCGGCGCGAACGTGGAGACGTCCAGCTCCAGCGTGTAGCTGACCTGCGCCTGTCCCGCAGGAATGGTCGCCGGGGTCTCCGTGCCCTGGAGCGTGGCCTTCACCGAAACGACCGTGCTCCCCGTCGCCGCGGTGACCGCGCCGGTGAGGGTGACCTTGGTGGCGCCCGCGTTGACTGCGGCCTGCGCGCTGACCACCGGGTTGGTGGCCGGCGGCGTCACCACCGTCAGACGCGGGTTGTTCTCCGCCCACAGCTCCGCGACGTACATCGGCAGGTCGAACGCGTCGTTCGCGAAGAAGATGCTGCCCAGCGTGCCGTTCGCGGCGGTGGCCATCTTCGCGTCGTCGTAGAACCCATCCGCCTTCACGTACCCGTTGGCGATGAGCCACTGCCGGTCCGGCGTCACCGGCTTGTCCAGCGCCCCGATTGGGCCCGCGGGCCAGCGGTGGCGCAGCGTGTCCTGCTCGAGGTGGACGATGCGGCTGCGGCCCTGCGCGTCCTTCCAGATGTCCGCCTTCACCGTCCAGCTGCGCGCCACCGCGGCGGTGAGGTTGCACTCCACCTCGCCGGTGTCGTCATGGCTGGCCACGCCGCCCGGGCAGCCCACGCCGCTGCCGGTGAGCGGGAGCGCCACCTGCGTGTCGGTCTTCTGCACGCCGAGGAGGCTGGCCAGCGCGCCGGTGGCGAGCGTGTGGTTGAGGTGCGGGACGAACTTGTCGCCGTCCCAGAACGTCTGCTTCTTGAACTTGTCCGCCGTCCAGGCGCCGTTCTCGAACACCGGGTTACCCGCGGGCAGGCCGTTGTTGTCGGAGGCGATGAGGTAGACCTGCTCCTTGAAGGACTGCAGCGCGTTGGGAGCTGAGCTGCCATTCAGGTACGAGGTGCACTGGCTCTTCACCTGCTGCTCGGTGGTGGAGGGCGGCATCACCGCGCGGCTCTGCTGGGTCCCCATCGCCGCGCCGGCCATCGACGCCACGCCGGCGAAGACTTCGGGCGCCATGCAGGCCACCTCCATCGCCACGGTGGCGCCCGCCGAGAGGCCGGCCAGGTAAATCTGCCGCGTATCAATCTTGAGGGTGGGGTAGTCCACGGCGATTCGCTGGCCCGCGGCGATGAGCGCCTTCGGGTCCGGGCTGTTGCGCGTGGGCTGCGAGGCCAGGCCGTCGCCGTAGTTGTAGCAGGCGATGTTGGGGGCGGCCTTGTTCGGGTAGGTGGGCGCGGCAATCTCCGGGATGACCACCACCATCCCGTACGCTTCAGCCGCCTGCGCCCAGCCCGCGCCCTGCGCCACCTGGAAGGGCAGCTGGCCACAGCCGATGAGGTGGAACACCACCGCGCGCTTGTCCGGTACCTTCTTGGAGAAGCGGGTCGGCGTGTACACCCACGCCTTGGCCAGCCCCGCGAAGTTGGACTCGTAGGACCAGTTCGTCCCCACCGCCCACGCCGTCTCGTTGGGCAGGCTGCTCAGCGGGTCACCCTGGTTGCCGAGCACCTCGTTCACGTCGCGCTCCTCGGGCGCGCCACACGCGCTCATCAGGACCGCACCTGCCACCAGACAGAGGACTCGCTTCAGCATGGCCACGCCTCGCTTCGTAAGGGGTCGCTTCGCCTTGCAACATGAAGCCGTATTCAGGTTCGCGGTGGCGACATAGCTGGCGCTTGGCCATCTCGCAAGCGATGGCTTCGGGTCGACGCGCCGCAGCAGCGTTTCGGAAGCGTCAGTTATTGGATGACCGTTGCGGCGTACCAGGCGGTTCACCTCGGTTGGTGAGCGCCGGCTCCGTTGGGTGAAGCGCGTGGACGCGCCGCCTGGGATTTCGGCGGGTTTGCGCGGAGCGGCCACGGGCACGGCGACTGCAGTCAGGCGGCCGCGTCGCGTCACCCCTTCACGGGAGCTTTTCGCATGTCTGTTCTCAAGCCTCTTCAGCTGCTCGCCCTCTGCGCTGCCGTCGGCGGCGGGGCGTGCGCTCCATCTGAGCCCGGTACCGACGATTCCTCGATGCACCTCACCGGGTCCGAGGAGCTCGCCGCGCTGGCGGACGGCGGCGTCGGCTGCAAGCCGGACAAGGTCCTCGTCTGTCACATCCCGCCCGGCAATCCGGCCAACGCTCACGCCATCTGCGTGGGCAAGCCGGCCGTGGCGCCTCACCAGCGGCTGCACGGTGATGGGCTCGGCGCGTGCGTGTTTCTCCCCGACGGTGGCGTGGGCAGCACGGGGGACGGTGGCATCACCGAGGGCAACGGCGGGACTGGGGGTGGGAACCCCGGGAACGGTGCGAACGACGGCGGTGGCGCGGGCAGCGGCGAGGCGGATGCGGGCGGCGGGTCTGTCGAGGACATCGGCTAGCGGGCGGATCCTCTGTGGGCAGGCTTCTTTCTCCGGCGTGCGGCGTACGGTTCGGTACAGGCCGCTGTACGCCGCCGGCCACTGCTCACGCGTAAGCCCTCGCAACCCCGGGTCGGCGCACGGGCATGGCGACTGCTAGACTTTGCTTCGCCGAAAAAAGGGGACAGGCAACTTTTCCCCCCAGTGACTCCGGGTAAACAGGGAGGAAAAGTAGCCTGTCCCCATTTTTCTCATGCTCATGCGCACCCTCACGCTCCTGATGTTCGGTCTGGCATCACCTGCGCTCGCTGGCGAGCCGCCGGTGGACGCGCGGGCGCAGGTGCGGGCGGCGCTCGAGGAGCAGGCGACGTTGCCGGTGCGGATGCCTTCCCTCCCCGACTCGGCGGCGGACCGCGCTCAGGAGGCCTTGCGCGTGCGCAGCACCCGGCAGGTGGAGCGCGCCGCGGAGACGAGCAGCGCGTCCGAGGGCGCGAAGGCCAACAACAGCTCAGCCGCTCGCCCGGCCGCGGCGAACGCCAGCAATGGGCAGGTTCACGCGGCGGAGCAGGCGGCGGCAGGCCAGGCGCGCGCCGCGGAAGTGAAGAAGGCCCACAAGAATTCGCCGAACTCGAACAATCCCCATAAACCTTAGGTACACCCAGGGGGGAGCGGCGTTGGGCAGGGCGCTGGTGCTCACAGCCTCGCTGTTTGTAGCCCTGGGCGCGCTTGCCGGCCCGGAGGCGGACGCGCGTCTGAGCAGCGGCGCCTCGCACTTCCGTGCGGCGCGATTCGACCAGGCGCTCATCGAGTTCAAGGTTGCCCGCGAGCTGGGCGCGCGCGGCGAGGTGGGCTGGTACATCGCGGCGGCGCTCACCAAGCTGCAGCGGTCCGAGGACGCGCTGGAGGCCTTCGCGCGCGCTCTTGAGGAGTCGCCCCAGTCCGCCGACGCGCTGCTCAGCTACTACCACGCGATGGCCTGCTACGACGCGCACCTCCTCGTCTGCGCGGAGGGTCTCCTCGCGCGGCTGGGCGCGGACGCGGGCCCGCGCATCGCCGCACAGGCCGCGAAGGTTCGCGAACAGCTGAGGCCGCTGCTCGCCGCGGAGCCCCCGCGCTCCGCCGTGGATGCGCTGCTCACCCGGGGTGAGCGGGCCGCCAGCGCCGGACGCCAGGCGCTCGCCCGCGCGTACTTCACCGAGGCCTCCGCGCTGGCCGGCCGCCGGACCGACCGCTACCGCGCCGCGGAGGCCGCCCGCCGCCAACTCTCTCCCTCGCAGCACGCCGGCGGGCGCGAGGTGGGCCCGTGATGCGCGGGCTGATTGTTGCCGAGGCCGCGCGCGTGCGGAGCCTCGGGCTGGCCAAGTGGGCGGGAGGTGGGCCCGTGATGCGCTCACGCGTTGTTGCCGAGGCCGCGCGCGTGCGGAGCCTCGGGCTCACCGAGCGGGCGGGAGGTGGACCCGTGATGCGCGCACGCGCTGTTGCCGAGGCCGCGGTCCGCGGAGCCTGGGGCTCGCCGAGCGGGCGGGAGGTGGGCCCGTGATGCGCGCACGCGCTGTTGCCGAGGCCGCGCGCCGCGGAGCCTCGGGCTGGCCAAGTGGGCGGGAGGTGGGCCCGTGATGCCCGCGCTGCTCGTCGCGTCGGCGCTGGCGGCGGCGGACCCCTGTGTGGGCGCTCCCGCGCCGGCGTCCGTTCGGGAGCTCGTCGCCGCCGCGGCGTACGTGCGGGTGGGGAGGGAGGAGGAGCGCAGCGGCGCTCCGGACGTCGCCCGGCTCGCCTACGCGCAGGCGCTGTCGCTGGACCCCGGCAACGCGGAGGCGCGGGCCGGGCTGGCGCGGGTCTGCGTGGGCACCTCGCCGGCCGCCGCGCCGCTGGACGAAGCCATCGCCCGGATGGACGCGGGCGACCGCGAGGGCGCGCTGGCGCTGCTGCAGGCGCTCGAGGGGGAGCGGAAGACCGCCGAGGCGCAGCTGCTCGAGGGCATCCTTCGCTACGAACTGGGCGAGGACGCGCTCGCGCTGCCGCTGCTGCGCTCGGCGGAGCAGGACCCCGCGCTTGCGGCCTCCGCCGGCCTGTTTCTCGGGTTGATTGCGCTGCGCGCCGGGGATGCGCCCGCCGCCTCTGCGCGCTTCGCTTCGCTCGCCGAGGGCGAGGACTCTCCGCTGCGCTCCTCTGCGCGGAGCCTGCTGCGGCTGGCGCGGCGCGAAGGCCGGCTGGCGTTCAGCGCTTTCCTCGAGGGCGGCTATGACTCGAATGTGAACCTGGCGGGCCCGGAGACCCCGGTGCCCGGCGGCGCGGATGCGTTCGGCGGAGTCGCGCTCTCGCTGCTCCTGCGGCCGTGGCGCAAGGGGCCCTACCTGCTCGCGCACGGCGGGTACCGCGCGCAGACCCGCCTCATCGAAGAGGACACCGGCGCGGCGGGAGCAGTGCTGGGCTACTCGCTGGGGAGCCAGGGCCTGCGCGGGAGCGCCGAGTACGAGCTCGGTCTGGTGTCCTTCGGCGGCGTGCCCTACCAGCTGTCCCACGCGCTCAACCTGCGCGGCGCGTTTCCGCTCTCCAGCTGGCTCTTCTCCGCCGAGTCCCTCACGCGGCTGGAGGCTTTCCTCTTGCCCGAGCAGGCGCCCTACTCGGGCGTGCGGGAGGTGGCGCGCGCGGCGGTGGGGCTCGCTGTTCACCGCGCTCTCTTCCTGGAGGCGGGTTACACGCTCACCCGCGACGCCGCGCGGGAGCCGGCGCTGGCCTACGTCGAGCACGGCCCCTCGCTGCGTGCCCGCTGGCAGCCGCTGGCGCCCTTGCACCTCGTCGCAGGCTTCGACGTCCGGTGGCGCGGGTTCGACGCGCCGGACGTGGACCTCGGCGTGAGCCGGATGGAGAGCACTCTGGAGGGGACGCTGCGTACCGAATTGGAGCTGGGCGAGGACTGGACGCTCTACCTCTCCGTGGAGGGCCAGCGGGCGTTCTCCAGCGTCCCGGAGCTGGGCTACCTGCGCTTCGTCGGTTCGGCGGGCGTCGCCTACGCGCGGGGGTTCTGGTGAGGTCTCGCGCGCTCTTGCCCGTCGCCGCCGCGGCGCTGTCCCTGGCGGGGTCGCTCGGCGCCACGCTCACGCTCCACCGCGCCGCGGCGTCCGCGCTGGACCGGGAGCTCGATGAGCGCCTGCGGGGGGCGGGCGCTTCCGCTGCGCTGTTCTTCGCGCGCGCCCCGGCCAGCGCAGAGGACCTGTCCGCGCTCGTCGCTCAGAACGGGCTGGACGGCGCCTTCGTGGTGGACCGCGAGCTGCGGGTGAAGGTGGACGCGTTCGGCCAAGCCGGGCGGAAGGTGGACCTGCTCCGGGTGGACCCCGAGCGGGTACAGCGCGCCTTCGACGGCGTGGCGAACGTCGGCTTCGGCTACGAGCTGGGCGCGCTGCAGGTGGGCAGTGGCTACTTCCCTATCCGAACGGCAGCAGGGGTGGACGCGGTGCTGGCGCTGGAGGCGGGGCGGGCCTTCGTCGCCGCGGCCGGCACGGTGCGCCGCGCGCGGGACGTCTCCGTCGGTCTGTCGCTGCTGGGCGCGCTGGCGTTGGCGGTGGTGGCCGCACGCTGGGCGAAGAGCGAGCGCGAGCGGCGGTGGCAGGCGGAGCGCGCGGCCCGGGGCGAGGCGCTGACCCGGGTGGCGGCCGCGGCGGCCCATGAGATTCGCAACCCCCTGGGCATCATCCGCGGGACGGTGGAGCTGATGCTGGAGCGGTCGCGCGCGGCGCTCTCCGAGCGGGACCTGCGCGCCACCGCGGACATCCTGGGCGAGGTGGAGCGGCTGCGGCGGCTGACCGAGGACCTGATGGACCTCTCGGCGGACCGGCCGCTGGCCACCGCGCGCGTCCGCTTGCCGGAGCTGCTCGAGGAGGCGGCCCGCGCGCTGGAGGCGGCGCATCCCGGCATCCAGGTCCGCCGCGCGTTCTCCGGCGAGGCCGAGGTGTCGGGAGATCCCGGCCGGCTGCGCCAGGTGGTCCTCAACCTCCTCGTCAACGCCGCCCAGGCGCAGGGCAGCGGCGAGGTGGGGCTGGAGCTGAGCACCGGGGAGGGCAGCGTGCGGGTGCGCGTGCGCGACCAGGGGCCTGGGCTGTCAGAGGAGGTGCAGGCGCGGCTCTTTGAACCCTTCGCCACCGGCAAGGCGACGGGCACCGGCCTGGGGTTGGCCGTGTCGCGCCGGCTGGTGGAGCGGCACGGCGGGACGCTGCGGCTTGTGGGCGGCGCTCACACCGGCGCCCTGTTCGAGGTCCGTCTGCCGCTCGCCAGCTAGAGTTCGTCCATGGCCAGGGTCCTGGTGGTGGATGACGAGGCGAAGCTGGGGCGGCTGGTCTGTGAAGCCCTGGAGGCCGATGGCCACACCGTGGTGAGCGCCAGCGGCGGGCGTCAGGCGCTGGTGGAGCTGGCGGCGGGCGCGTTCGAGGTGGTGGTCACGGATTTGAAGATGCCAGAGGTGGACGGGCAGCAGGTGCTGACGCAGGCGCGCGCCGCGCGGGGCAAGCCGGAGGTGATTCTGATGACCGCCTTCGGCAGCGCCGAGAGCGCGGTGGCGGCGATGAAGGCGGGCGCGGCGGACTACCTGACCAAGCCGTTCGCGCTGGACGAGCTGCGCCTGCGTGTGCGCCGGCTGGCGGCGTCCCGCACCAACGAGAAGAAGAGCGCGCAGCTGGTGGAGCGCATCACGCCCTCGCTGGTGGCGGAGAGCCCGCGGATGAAGGCGGTGCTGGAGGCGGCGGCGCGGGTGGCGCGGACGGACGCCTCCGTGCTGCTGCTGGGCGAGAGCGGCACCGGCAAGAGCCAGCTCGCGCGGCACATCCACTACGCCAGCGCTCGCGCCGGCGCGCCGTTGATGGAGGTGCACTGCGCGGCGATGCCGGAGACGCTGCTGGAGAGCGAGCTCTTCGGCTACGTGCGCGGCGCCTTCACCGGGGCGGAGACGAACCGCGAGGGGCACCTGGCGCGGGCGGACGGCGGCACGCTCTTCCTGGATGAAATTGGCGAGGTGTCCGCCGCCACGCAGGTGAAGCTGCTGCGCTTCCTGCAGGAGCGGGAGTTCGTCCCGGTGGGCTCCACCCAGCCGCGGAAGGTGGACGTCCGCGTCATCGCCGCCACCAACCGGGACCTGGCCGCGGCGGTGGCGGCCGGTGAGTTCCGTCAGGACTTCTTCTACCGCCTGAACGTGGTGACGCTGGAGGTGCCGCCGCTGCGCGAACGGCGCGAGGACGTGCTGCCGCTGGCGGAGCGGCTGCTCGCCGCCAGCGGCCTGCCACCGCAGAAGCTCTCGGCAGAGGCGCGCGCGCGGCTCGCGGCACACCGGTGGCCGGGGAACGTGCGGGAGCTGGAGAACGCGCTCGCCCGGGCGATGATTCTCTCGGGTGATGCGCCCATCAGCGCAGAGCTCTTCGCCTTCGAGCCCGGCTCCAAGGGCGCGCGGCCAGTGGCGGAGCTGCTCGGCGAGGGGTTCAACCTCGATGGCTTCGAGCGGGACCTCATCTACGCCGCGCTGGAGCGCGCGGGCGGGAACAAGGCCGCGGCGGCACGGCTCCTCGGCATCTCCCGCCGCCGCCTCTACTCCCGGCTGGAGAGCCTGGCGCAGAAGCAGGCGGAGTCCGAGCCCGAGGGTTGACGGGTTCTCCGGCGTCAGGTGCCCCGTGGTGCTGTAGGTGCAGGTGACGTTCTGGCAGTGCTCCTTGTGTCTCTCGGCCGGGTAAGGTCTGTCGGAAACGGAGCAAATGCGATGAGCCTGGTGGCCCGGCAGGTGGCGCGGACGAACAGGAACCTGTTGCTCTTCAGCGCGCTCACCGCGCTCACGGTCCTGGGCGCCGCTGCGGCGGCCAACGTCTACTACCTCAACTACTTCGCAGGCGCGCGGACGACGTCGCTGGAGGCGCTGGCCGCCGACAGAGCGTTGCCCTCCCGCTACTTCGTCACCGTGGAAGGCGCGCCGCAGGAGACGGGGTTTGACGCCATCACCCGGAAGCTCTCCAAGTACACCCGCGAGGAGATAGGCCGCGAGGTGACTGCGCGGTACCTGCTCATGCAGCAGGGGGACCGGACGCTGGTCGTGAAGGCTCCGCCGAAGGGTGAGCTCGGCAACGAGGTGACCGGGTATCTGCGGGAGCAGGAGTCGTCAGAGCGGGAGGTGTTCAGCGGCGTTCGGGCGGATGACCCGGAGCTGCTCCTCTCTCCCTGGGTGCTGGACGCGACCGGCTTTCGCACGCGCGGGACGGTGGGGCTTGTCGCGATGGGCCTGGGGTTGTTCATCGCCTGGGTCGCCTTCAGCCGCTGGTCGAAGCGCGGCGGCAATCCAAAGGAGCACCCGCTGCACAAGCGGCTGGCCGCGCTGGGGGACCCCGCCGCGCTGGCCGCGAAGCTGGACGCGGAGGCGCCCGCCGCCCGGAAGGTGGGCCGGGTGTCGCTCACCCCTTCGTTCGTTCTTCACGAGCGGACCTTTGGGTTTGACGTCATCCCCTGCGACCAGCTGGTGTGGATTTTCAAGAAGGTCACCGCGCACAAGAAGGCCTTTGTCACCGTCAGCCGCACCTACGAGGCCCTGCTGCGCGCGAGGGACGGGGAGGAGCTGACCGTCGCCGGCAAGGAGAAGGTCATCGACGAGCTCTTGCAGGAGGTGCTGCAGCGCGCGCCCTACGTGGTGGGGGGCTACAGCGAGGAGCTGGAGCGGCTCTGGCAGAAGGAACGGGGGCAGCTGGTCGCTGCGGTGGACGCGCGCCGGCTGCAGGGCGCCGCTGGGAAGTCGGCCTGACGGCCGGCTAGAGTCCGCGCGCATGCGGCAACCTCTCGCCCTCGTGGTCGCCTCAGTCGCCCTCTGCGGGTGTCTGGTTCCGGTCTCGTCGACGCCGGCGGATGCAGGGAAGACCTCGAGCGACTCGGGGACGCCGGTGGATGGGGGCACGCGGCGGTGCGCGGTGGCGCGCGATTGCGGCGCGGCGGATGGAGGGTTCAGCTTCTGCACGTCGCCCGTGCGCAGCTGTGTGGACGGGCAGTGCTTGACGGAGTGTTCGTTCCCGGCCCGGACCTGCGAGCTGACCGACGGCGGGCGGTGCCTGCGCTGCAGCGATCCTTCGTCCGCTTCATGTGCGCAGTGTGTTCGCGCCCGGAGGTGTTCGTTCACCATGGGTCCCAGCACGTGCCCCTCGCCGTTCAGCGCCGGCACGGCGTTCGAGGTGGCGCCGGCGTCGACCGTCTGCGGCGGGGACATCCGTGTGGCGGATGGCGGCGCGAGCGTGGGGAGCTGGGCGGACCTTGAGAGCGGGAGTCAGGCGCTGCTCTTCATCCCGGCGCTCGGAGGCAGCTGTGTCGCTACCGTGCTCCCGACCGGTGCGCCGCGCGCGGCCATCGCGTGTCCTGCGTGCACGTTTGTCGAGCAGGGCTGCGAGTAGGGCAGGGTGATTCAGTTTTCGGCACACGCACGCCCGGGCGGGATGGGTTGAATGGGCGGATGTGAAGCGGGCGTTCAGGGAGCCCGGACAGGCTGGCGACACCGGGCTGCCGTTGCCCGGCGCGAACTGTCATAAGTTATCGACGCTATTGTCGACAACTTATGACAGTTCGCAAACGCATCTCATACAAGCTTGAGATCTCCGAGATGAAGCGGTCCGGATGTTTCCGCACGTCCGCCCACGTGTATCGCAAGACCTGCCAGCCAGCGATCGCCAGGCGCCGGTCCCGGGAGCGGTCGTTCTGGAACGATTCCCGGTCGCTGTGAAACTTCCAGGAATCAAGCTCCACGGCGAGCAGCGCGAGCGGCCAGGCGAGGTCCACTTCTGCTTGAAACCGTCCCTCGTTCTCAACCCGGTAGTGCAGGTGAGGGGTTCGGCCTGTTGCCAGTCCAAGCTCCATCGAGAACGATTCAAGCTCGCTGTCGGCCACTTCGTCGTCAGCAGTGTATTGAGACAATAGTTTGCGCAGTTTGCTGGCCCCTCGGTGGCCGCGCCCATGCCGCTCAACAACAAGTTTGACCCAGCTCAAGTTTGAACGTCGGACGCGGAGGGTCGAATCCAGCGCAACCCGAAGGTGCGCGTCATCCAACACCCGCGACAGATCCAGAAGCGTGCGACCAACTTTGGTCAGGCGAACGGCGCCGCGAGTTAATACATCCCCGGGGTCAAGATCACGCGTCCGCCAAAGCTTGATGTTCTCATTTGATGTGGGTGCCGCGCCCTGGGGAACCAGGAGATGAGTGACAGGCGACGACGGAACCGAGATTCGATGCCACTCCGCGGCCGTGTGATGAGAGAGAACGCTTCGTTGCCCACCCAGAAGGAGTGCGGCCATCGCACGCTGCTCCGCGGTCAGCGGTCCGGGGGACAATGAGTAGACCCCTCGACCGAGACGCAACCATGCGCGGCGCTCAACCCGCGTTCTGACCCAGTGATCCGTCACGCCGCTCTCGTCGCACTGCGCCCAGGTCACCAGCCCGAACTGCCGCGACGCGATCGCCGCCACCCTGTGCTCCGCTGACACGTCCATCTCCAACCCCCATCCCGCCCGCGATCCCGCCCCCGTCTATCAGCCGGGGCTGACAGCCAAGCCGTGCCGCGCCCATTCAACCCATCACGCCGGGGCGTGCGTGTGCCGAGACCCTGTGTCACTCGACCACCTCAAGGCCCGCTTCACATCCGCCCATTCAACCCATTCCGCCGGGGCGTGCGTGTGCCGAGACCCTGTGTCACTCGACCACCTCAAGGCCCGCTTCACATTCGCCCGTTCAACCCATCCCGCCCGGGGATGCGCGTGCCGAGACCGCCTGTAACCGGACGCCCGGCCGCGACACTCCTCCTGCGAGCGCCCCACCATCCTTCCCTCCACGGCGCCAAAGGACCGTCATGACTCGTTCTGTCTGGGCATTCCCGCTGTTGCTCCTCCCACTGATCGCCTGCGAACGCGGCGCCGCGCCCGAAGCCGCGCCCAAGGCCGTCAAGCCCGCCGCAGTCGCAGCAGCCGCCGCAGTCCCGACGAAGCTCGCGCCCTCGCCGCTCAAGGCAGAGCTTCCGGCAGACGCGCCCTCCGCGGGCGAGTCCACGGCGAAGGTGACGCTGGTGGTGTTCTCCGACTTCGAGTGCCCATTCTGCGCTCGCGTGGTGCCGACGCTGAAGGAGCTGCAGAAGACCTACGGCGCGGACCTGCGCGTGGTCTTCCGCCAGCAGCCGCTGCCCATGCACGCGAACGCCAAGCTGGCGGCGGAGGCGTCGCTCGCTGCGAACGAGCAAGGAAAGTTCTGGGAGTTTCACGACCGCATGTTCGCGAACCAGCAGGCGCTGGACCGCGCGTCGCTCGAGAAGTCCGCGCAGGAGCTGGGGCTGGACGTGGCGCGCTTCAAGGCCGCGCTCGACACGGGCAAGTTCCGCGCGCGCGTGGAGCAGGACGCGGCGGCGGGCTCCGATGCGGGCGCGAACGGCACGCCCACGTTCTTCATCAATGGCCGCAAGCTGGTGGGCGCGCAGCCGGTGACCAGCTTCAAGGCCGTCATCGCCGAAGAGCTCACCCGCGCCGACAAGCTGCTCGCGTCCGGCGTCTCCCGTGAGGCGCTGTACGCCAAGCTGCTGAGCGAGGTGCCGACGGCCGTCGAGCCGCCCACGCCCGCGGAGAAGGTGGACAACCTGGACATCGCCGGCGCTCCGGTGCGCGGGCCGGCCAACGCGAAGGTCACCGTTGTCGTCTTCTCTGACTTCCAGTGCCCGTTCTGCAGCCGCGCGGTGCCCACGCTCAAGGCGCTTGAGGAGCAGTACCCCGGGAAGATCCGCTTCGCCTTCAAGAATCAGCCGCTGCCGTTCCACGACAAGGCGCGGCTGGCCGGCGCGGCGGCGCTCGCGGCGAACGAGCAGGGGAAGTTCTGGGAGTTCCACGATCTGCTCTTCGCCCATCAGGATCAGCTGGATCGCCCCGCGCTGGAGAAGCACGCGCAATCGCTGGGGTTGGATCTCAAGCGCTTCAAGACCGCGCTCGACACCAACCGCTTCGACGCCGCGCTCACCGCGGACAGCAACGAGGCGGCGCGCGTAGGTGCGAACGGCACGCCCACCTTCTTCGTGAACGGTCGGCGCATCGTGGGCGCACAGCCGGTGGAGGCGTTCAAAACCATCATCGATGACGAGCTCGCCAAGGCGAACAAGTAGGGCGAAGGATCACCCGCGCGGCGATTGAGATCCGAGATCTCGAATGCGGGTTGTCTGCCGCGCGGGTTGTTGTTTGATGCGCGACATGCCGGCGACCGTCGGAGCGCGCGCAGTCAAGCGGAACGAGCGCAAGGTCATCTCGGTTCTCTTCGAGCTGACCAAGCGTCTCAACTCCGGGCTCAGCTTGAACGAGCTGCTCAGCGCGGTGCCGCAGGCGGCGACCGAGCTCTCCGGCGCCGCCACCGCCAGCCTGATGATGCTCGACAAGAGCGGCCGCTATCTCATGTGCCGCGCGGCGACCGGGCTCACGCGGCGCGAGCAGGAGATTGCGTTCCGGCTGGGCGAGGGCGTGGCGGGCTGGGTGGCAGAGCACGGCGCCCCCGCGCTGTTGCGGCACCCCACGGCGGACCGGCGCTTCAAGCGCGTCCCCAACCAGAAGACCTCCATCGCTTCGCTGCTCTCCGTGCCGCTCGCCGACAAGCGCGGCGTCATTGGTGCGCTCTCCGTCAGCAGCCCGAAGGCGGGCGCCTTCACGGAGACCGAGCAGGAGGCACTGATGTTCCTCGCCACCTCCGTGGTGAAGGACATCGAAAACGCGCAGCTCTACCGCGCCTCCATCACCGACCCGCTCACCGGCGCGTTCAACCGCCAGTACCTCTGCCAGCGGCTGGGCCTGGAGATGGACCGCAGCCGTCGCTACGAGGACGCCTTCTCCGTCGTCGTCTTCGACGTGGACCATTTCAAGCGCCTCAACGACACGCACGGCCACGCGGCGGGAGACCGGGTGCTCCAGGAGCTGGTCCGGCTGATAAAGGCCGAGCTCCGCGACGTGGATGACCTCATCCGCTGCGGAGGCGAGGAGTTCCTCGTCCTGCTTCCGAAGACCGGCCTCAAGGGAGCGACGGAGGTCGCCGAAAGAATCCGCGCGACGGTGGAGGCGGCGAGCTTCCCCTACGAGGGCAAGCGCCTCCGGGTCACCCTCTCGCTGGGCGTGACCACGCTGGGCGCGGCGAACGAGACCGAGGACGTGCTGCTCAAGCGCGCGGACGCGCTGCTCTACAAAGCGAAGAGCTCCGGGCGGAACCGCGTGGCGGCGGAGGATGCCTAGCTCGCGCCAATGGCAGCGGGGAGCGTCCGCCCGTCCACCAGCGACAGCACCTTGGCAATATCCAGCGGCTTGGTGAGCTTGGCGTTCGCCACCTGGTCCAGCTGATTGCGCGTGCGAGGGGCGAACGCGCCGCCGGTCATGAAGACGACCCGCGCGGCCTGGTCCGGCAGCCTGCGCTGCAGCAGTGTGTGCAGCTCCACGCCGCTCATCTCCGGCATCATCACGTCCAGCAGGATGATGTCGTAGCGCTCGCCGCTCTCCAGCAGCTTCAAGCCTTCGCGCGCCGAGTTCACCGCGGCCACGTCGTGGGAGAGGCCCAGCACCCGCTGCAGCGCGAGCGTCACGTTGAGCTCGTCATCAATCACCAGCACGCGGCGGCGGGAGGTCTCCGGCGCCTTGGTGACGGGCGCGGGCGTGAGGTTGGGCACGCCGTGGTGCTGCCGCAGCAGCACGGTGAAGGTGCTGCCCTTGCCCTGCTCACTCTCCACCTGGATGCGCCCTCCGAAGGAGGAGACGATGCCGTGGCAGATGGACAGGCCCAGCCCGGTGCCCACGCCGACCGGCTTGGTGGTGAAGAACGGGTCAAAGATGCGCGCCAGCGTCTCCGGCGACATGCCCATCCCGGAGTCCTGGAAGCGGATGGCCACCAGGTCCCCTTGCGGGCGGACCGTCACGCGAATCTCCGCGTCCCCGGGGCTGCTCTCCGGGAGGCTCTCCGCGGCGTTGACGAGGAGGTTCAAGAAGACCTGGCACAGCCGGCCCTCGTTGCCCTCCACCGCCGCGACCTGGGCGAAGTCGAGCACCAGCCGCGCACGGTGCCGGATGATGTTGCTGGCCATCTTGCACGCCAGCTCCACCGCCTTCTGGACGTTCACCGGACCATCGCCCGCCTCGGTGCTCCCGCGCGAGAAGGTCTTCAAGTCCCGCACGATGATGGCAATGCGCCGCGCGCCCTCCAGCGACTCGCGCAGGGAGGGCATCAGCTCCTGGATGCGCTCCGGGGTGGTGGCGTCGTTGTGCTCCAGCTCGGTCAGCAAAAACTCGAGGTTCGCGCTGATGTACGCCAGCGGGTTGTTGATTTCATGCGCCACGCCCGCGGCGAGCGTGCCCACCGACGCCAGCCGCTCCGCCAGCATCAGCTGTGCCTGCAGCTTCTTGCGCTCGCTGATGTCCCGGTGCGTGGCCACAAAGCCCAGCTGTTTGCCGGTGGCGTCCTTGAGCGGCACCATCGCCGCCTCGCAGAAGCCGGGCGTGCCGTCGGGTCGCAGGAACTCCAGCTCGCCCGTCCAGCGGCCTTCCTTGGAAATCTTCTTCAGAATCGCGTCGCCCAGCGGGGCTGCTTCAGAGGGGCGCAGCACCGAGGCCAGCGTCTTGCCCAGAACCTCGCTGCGCGGGTGCCCGAACATCCGCTCCGCGCTCGCGTTCCAGTCCACGATGCGGCCTTCGGAGTCCGTGGTGACCACGCCGTCGTAGAGGTTCTCGAAGATGAGCGCCAGCCGCCGGAGCTCCTCCTCGGCGCGCTTCTGCTCGGTGACGTCCATCACCGTGCCGGTGATTCGCACCGCGATGCCGGCGAGGTCGCGGACGACGTCGCCCTTGCAGGAAATCCACCGCAGGCTCTGCCCCTCGCGGGGCGCCAGGCGGAACTCGGTGTTGAGCAGCTTGCCGCTCTCCGCCGCGCCGCGCATGGCGCGGTCCAGCCGTTCGCGGTCCTCTGCGTGGACCTGCTCCAGGAGGGGCAGCGCGTGGTCCGCGAAGGTGCCGCGCGTCAGGCCCAGCATCGAATCCAGCTGCTCTGACCAGCGCACCACGCCGGTGGCGACGTCCAGCTGGAAGGTGGCGACCCGCGCCGCCTCCAGCGCCTGCCGCAGCCACGCGCTGTCCGGGGCGACCTCCCGAAGGGAGAAGCGCAGGATGGTGGCGCTGCCAATCTGGATGCGGTCACCGTCGGCCAGGGTGGCCTGGCTCATCCGCACGCCGTTGACGTGGGTGCCGTTGCGCGAGTCGAGGTCCTCCACCCGGTAGCGCCCGTCTGGGGCCTTCACCACCCGGGCATGCGCGCGAGAGACGCCATGGTCCTCGACGTGAATCTGGACTTCGGCGCTGCGGCCGATGGTGGCGGTGCCTTCCAGACGGTACACAGCGCCGACGTCCGCAGAGCGGGGAGAGCTCAGCAGGATGAGGCAGGGCCGCTCCTCACCCTCCGCAACTGCCAGCGCGGTGGATGCGGTGATCTCACTGTCGGTATCGTTCTCTGAGTCCGCCATGGGGACGAAGGTTCACCTGGAAGTATGCGCCGTTCGCTCAAAGAGAGCAGGAAACGCGCCCGGCGTGCCTTTGGGCCACCCGCCCCTTCATGCGCGAATTCCGTCAGGTGCGCGCACGTGGGCAGCCCTTTGACCCAGGGTGCGGCCCTACCCCCGGTGACGAAAACCGGCCACGGACCGACATGCAGGCCATGTCTGCGCCTGTGCGGGCGTGAGGCGCGTTGGCTGCTATCGTCCCCCGCCAGATGGACGCTCTGCAGGAGGTCGCTGCGCCATCGCTCGACGGGCTGAAGGGCCGAGCGCTGGGCGACTTCATCATCGGCGACAAACTGGGGCAGGGCGGCTTCGGCGCCGTCTACCGAGCCGAGCAGCCGCTGCTCTCGCGCGAAGCAGTCATCAAGGTCCTGCTCCACCGCGACGGCGGCGACGGCGAGGGCGTGCAGCGCTTCCTGCGCGAAGCCAAGCTCGCCTCACAGCTGGACCACCCTTACTGCGCGCACGTCTACGCCTTCGGCGCCGAGCCCGACGGCCTCCTCTGGATTGCGATGGAGTACGTGCGGGGCGTGCCGCTGGACCGCCTGCTGGCAGAGCAGGGTCCCTTGAGCCTGCCGCGCTTCGTGCCCCTCTTTGAACGCATCTGCGAGGTGGTCCAGTCCGCGCACGACCAGGGCATCGTCCACCGCGACCTGAAGCCTGCCAACGTGCTGGTCATCTCCCGCGCGGGGCGGCTGTTGCCCAAGCTGCTGGACTTCGGCATCGCCCGCCTGCGCTCGGACCTCACGCGCTCCGCGGACGTCCCCCCCACGCTTCAGGCAGGGCCGCCGGTGCTGGAGGTCTCCGCCGATGAAGAGCCGCGGGGGCCCAGGTCGCCGCGCGGCGCGCCGCTCGACACCCCGTCGCGGCTGAAGGCCTCCGTCGCGCTCCCGCTCACCCGCGGCGGCAGCTTCGTCGGCTCCCCGCACTCGATGGCGCCCGAGCAGTGGCTGGACCCCCGCGCGGTGGACGCGCGGACTGACATCTACGCGCTGGGCGTCCTCTCCTTCCAGTGCCTCACCGGGCGCCTGCCGTTCGACGGGCCGGATGAGATGGCGCTGGCGCGCGAGCACGCCCGCAAGCCGCCGCCCGCCCTCCCGCCGGAGCTGCCCGCGGAGCTCTCCGCCGTCGTCACGCGCGCGCTCGCCAAGAAGCCGCAGGACCGCTACGCCACCGCCATCGAGCTCGCCGCCGCCGTCCGCGAAGCCGCAGGCCTCCGGGTGGACCCCGCGCAGCTGCCCCAGCTGCCGGACACGCTGCGCGAATCCCTCATCGCCTCCGCGCCGCAGCCGCTGGCAGAAGCGGTGGCCGTGCTGGAGGCGTCCCGCAGCGCCCCCAGCGCGCTGCGCGCCGCGCGCGAGGTGCGGGCCGTCCTCTGCCGCCTGCTCGGCGTGCTGGCCCTGGCCTGCCGCGCGCGGGTGGGTCCGGGCGGCGGTGAAGACTCGCCGGCCGCGGCGCGCCTGCTGACGCGGCTGCGCGACGGCACCCTCTCCGCGGTCGGCTGGGGCGAGCTGGCGCGCGAATGGCTGCGCCCCTTCGCCGAACGCCGCGACGCGCACCCGGTGCCGGAGCTGGTGTCCTTCTTCTTCGAGGAAGGCAGCGACGCGGAGAACCCGCGCAGCGCGGCGCTGGGCGTGGAGGTGCTGGACGCGCCCGCCTCCGCGCAGGGGAGCGACGCAGCGGCCCGGCGCAGCCTCTCCGCGGAGCTGGTCTCCCTCACTCAGCTGCTCACCGGCGCGGCCTTCCTCGCGGGCCAGGGTTACCTCTGGGCGGTGTGCGGCGACGGCGCGCTGGAGCGCTGGATGGGCGTGCGCCGGACGCCCCGCGCCGCGTTCGGCGAGTGCCCCAAGTCCGCGCTGAAGGGGCAGGTGGTGCTGGTGGATGGGGGCGGGCGGCTGGTGGTGATGCTCCACCCCTTCGCCCAGGCGCTCTCGCCCACGCCCGGCGTGGCGGAGGAGCTCTTCCTGCTCGAGGCGCGCGGCCGCTACGGCGCCAAGCTCTTGGCGGAGCCCGCCGGCTTCGAGCGCCAGGATGAGTCCCTCTGGAAGGAGCTGGAGGCGCTCCTGCCCGCGCTGCGGGTGGGGCAGAGCGCGGCCCCGGTGGAGCCCGCCGCCCCCTACCGCGGCCTGGTGGCCTTCACCGCGGAGGACCGCGACAACTTCTTCGGCCGCGAAGGCGAAGCAGAGGCCTTCGCCAACCGGCTGCGCGTGCAGCCCCTCATCGCCGTCGTCGGACCTTCCGGCGCCGGCAAGAGCTCCTTCGTCCAGGCCGGCGTCATCCCCACGCTGCCGGAGACCTGGCGCGCGGTGGTGGTGCGCCCGGGGCCCTCGCCGCTGGCGGCCCTGGAGGCGCGGCTCCTGGCGGAGGGGCTGGAGGTCCGGGGCCTGGCGGAGCGCCTGCGCCAGGATGACGCCGCGCTCGGAGAGGCGCTGGCCACCGCCGCGTCCGCGCGCGGGGGCATCTGGGTGCTGGTGGTGGACCAGTTCGAAGAGCTGCTCACTTTGGGCGCGCCCGTGGAGGAGCGGCAGCTGTACGCGCGCGCGGTGGCGAAGGCGGCCGAACGCGCAGACGCGCCGGTCCGCGTCATCCTCACCCTGCGCGACGACTTCCTCATCCGGCTGCAGCAGCTGCCGGGCCTCCGGGACCGGCTCGCCCAGGGCGTCCAGCTGTTGGGCACGCCAGCGCCCGAGGACCTCCGGCGCATCCTGGTGGAGCCCGCGCGCCGCGCCGGCTTCGCCTTCGAGGACGACGCGCTGCCCGAAGAGATGGTCCGCGCGGTGGCCGAGCAGCCCGGCGCGCTGGCGCTGCTCTCGTTCACCGCCAGCACCCTCTGGGAGCTGCGAGACCGCCCGCTGCGGCTGCTCTCGCGCAAGGCGTACCACGGCGTGGGCGGGGTGGGCGGCGCGCTGGGCCACCACGCGGAGGCCACGCTGGCGGCGCTCGCACCGCAGGAGCAGAAGCTGGTCCGCGAGTGCTTCCGCCACCTGGTGACGGCCGAGGGCACCCGCGCGGTGTTGAGCCGGGTGGAGATGGAGCAGGTGCTGGGCGATGGCCCGCTGGCGCAGCGGGTGCTGGAGCGGCTCATTGGCGCGCGGCTGCTCGTCGCCTCCGAGGGCGTGCAGGGCGAGCCCGACCGCATCGAGGTCATCCACGAGGCCATGCTCAGCTCCTGGCCGAGGCTGGTCCGCTGGCAGCGGGAGGACGCCGAGAGCGCGCGGATGAAGGACCTGCTGCGCACCGGTGCCCGGCAGTGGAGTGACCGGGGCAAGCCCACCGGCCTGTTGTGGCGGGATGATGCCCTCACCGAGTACCGGCTCTGGCGCGCGCGGTATGGCGGCGCGCTGACGGACGTGGAGGAGCAGTTCGTCGCCGCCAGCCTCCGCGAGGACACCCGGGGCCGCAGGCTGCGGCGGGGCGGAGTGCTGGGCGCCTTCGCGCTGCTCTGCGCAGGCCTCGTGGTGGTGAGCGCGTACGCCCGGGCCGCCAAGGACCGGACCTTGCGCCTCTTCGAAGAGCAGGGGCGGACGCTGGTTCTCCAGCACGACTTCTTGCGCGCGCTGGTCTACCTGAGCGAGGCCTACAGCGCCGGCCGGGACGGCGCGGGGCTGCGCTATCTGGTTGGCAAGGCGGTCAGCGGATTGGAGGGGGTGGAGGCCACGCTTTTGGGCCACGACGCGCCCATCATCGGCGTGGCCTACTCGCCGGACGGCAGCCGGGCGGTGACGGTGGGGGATGAGCCGACGGCCCTCCTCTGGAACGGGCGGACCGGCGCGCGGGTGGCGGCGCTCACCGGTCACGCGGGTGGCGTGCTGCAGGCGCGCTTCTCCGCCCGCGGCGACCAGCTCTGGACGACGGGCCGCGACGGCACGGTGCGCTTCTGGGACGGCCGCTCCGGCGCGCCGGGGCAGGTGCTGGCGGCGCACGACGGGCCCGCGGAGTGGGCAGAGCTCACGCCGGAGGGTGACGCGCTGGTCACCGCGGGAGCGGACCGCACCGTGAAGCTCTGGCGGATGCCGGCGGGCACGCTGCTGCGCACCTATTCGGAGCACCAGGACGAGGTGTACGCCGCGCGCTGGCGGCCCGGCGTGCGCGAGTTTGTCACCGGCAGCAACGACGGCACCGCCCGCGTCTACGGCGAGGACAGCACCACCGCCCGGCTGGTGCTGCGGCACGCCGGCCCCATCTACTTCGTCGCCTACTCGCCGGACGGCGCCCGCATCCTCACCGCCAGCGATGACCACACCGCCAAGCTCTGGGACGCGCAGACCGGCGGCGAGGTGGCTTCACTCCAGCACCACTCGCCCGTCGTCTACGCGTCCTTCAGCCCGGACTCCAACCGCGTGGCCACGGCCAGCCAGGACCCGGAGCCCCGCGTCTGGGATGGCCGCACGGGCGCCGCGGTGCACACGCTCAAGGGCCACGTCTCCAGCGCGCGCTTCGTGACGTTCAGCCCGGACGGCCAGCGGCTCATCTCCGGCGGCGGAGACGCGGCCGCCATCGTCTGGGACGCGGGCAGCGGCCAGCCGCTGTGCCGGCTGGTGGGCCACCTGGACACGGTGTTCCGCGCGGTGCCTTCTCCGGATGGGCGGCAGCTGCTCACCGGCAGCCTGGAGGGCGTGGCCAAGCTGTGGGACCTCGCGCGCTGCTCGCCGCCGGTGCGGCTGGACGCGCCCGAAGGCAGCGTGGACGCGCGCTACGTGGGCACGCACGGCGTGGTGGTGGTCTCCCAGAGTCCGGCCGAGTTGCGGCTCCTGGACGCGCAGACCGGCGCTCTCCAGCGGACCGTCCCGCTGGGCCCGGAGCCCGCGCGCTTCGTCGTGCCCAGCCCGGATGGCCGCCTGGCCGCGACGGATGACGGCAACCGCGTCCGCCTCTCCAGCCTCGCGGGCGGTCCGGCCCGGGTGCTGGAGGGCCACCGCGGCAAGGTGCGGACGGCCGCGTTCAGCCGGGACGGGGCGCTGCTGGCCACCGGCGGCGAGGACGCGGTGTTGCTCCTGTGGCGGACGGCGGACGGCGAGGTGACGAGGACGCTGCCGCACCCGCAGGCGGTGGTGGCGGTCGCCTTCTCCCCCGACGGCGCGAAGGTGGCCACCGGTGGCGCGGACGGCGTCACCCGTGTCTTCGACGTGAAGAGCGGCGCGGAGGTCGCCACCCTCTCCCGGCACCGCACGCACGTGGTGGACGTGCAGTTCAGCCCGGACGGAGAGCGCCTGGTCACCGCCGGCTGGGACAAGCAGGCGAAGGTCTGGAGCGTCAAACGCGCGGCGCTCCTCACCACGCTGGAGGGCCACTCCGCGGAGCTGGTCGCCGCCAGCTTCACGTTGGATGGGCAGTACGTCCTCACCAGCGCGTTTGACGCCTCCACCCGGCTCTGGGACGCCGCCACCGGGACGGAGCTGGACACCTTCCCGGCCGACGGGCCGGTCCGGTCGCTCTCGCTCGCCCCGGACGGACGGGGCTTCCTCGTCAGCAGCGCGGCGGCGGCGCCCCGGCTGTGGACGCTGCCGTCGCCTGCGCCCGCACCTGCGCCCACCGCGCGGCTTGTCGAATGTTTCATCCAGCTCAAGCTCGAAAACGAGCGGCTGGTGAAACGTGTTGACACACAGCACTGCCAGCCGTGAGGCGCTGAGCGCCACGCCCCCACACCGTAGGGCGTATTCGCAAATTGCGCAGCGCCCAGCGCAAACGGAGAATTTCCGTTCGCAGACAGCGCAGGCGTCTGGGATGGCCTTTTTATGAACCTGTTTTGTTTACAGCGAAAATTTCTTGGCAGCTTCGTTGCTCTCCTCGGGCTCAGTCACGCTTTCGAGGAGGCAACACGTGAAGAAGACCCAGGTGAAGAAGCTCCAGGTGAAGACCCTTCAGACGCTGAGCACCACGCAGCTGAAGCAAGTGGTGGGTGGCAAGGGTGCCCAGGGGCAGAACCGGGTTCTCCACGGTGGACCGACTGGAGGCTACAGCACCCAAACCTGCTGATTTCCCCGAGCGCGGCAATTGTCGCCGCTGCTGACCGCCTCCATCCCGTCCTCCGGCGGGTGGAGGCGGTTTCTTTTTGTGGGGTCCCCCCGTGAGCCAGGCCGAGGTGGAGCGGTTGAGCCTGTTGGTGATTGGCGACCAGGTGGCGACGCACTGGCTGCCCACCGTGGGGCAGGTCAGCATCGGCAGCGGGGCGGACTGCGACCTCCGGGTGGATGAGCCCTCCGTCGCGCCGCTGCACGCCATCCTTCATCTGGGGGCGGAGCTGACGCTGGAGGACGCCCGCAGCGGCGAGCCCACGCGCGTGCTGGACGCGCCGCTGGCCCCGGGCGAGTGCCGGCGGCTGTGGCCGGGCCAGCCGGTCACCCTGGGAGACGCGCTGTTGGTGCTTCAACGAAAAGGCCGCGGGCCGCAGCCGCGCCGCATCTGGACCCACGGCTACTTCGAGTCCAGGCTGGAGGAGGAGTGCCTGCGGGCGGAGCGGTTCGGCTCCGAGTTCGCGCTCTTGCGCCTGCACACGCCGGAGAAGGACAGCGCCAAGGCCATCGAGGATGTCCTGGCCAACCTCCTGCGCATGGTGGACGTGGTGGGGATGTACGGCCCGGGCGAGTACGAGGTGCTGTTGCCGGAGACGCCCGCGGCGAACGTGCAGGTGGTGACGGAGCGGCTGGCGGCGAAGCTCTCCAAGGACGCGCCGGGCGCGCGCATTGGCTCCGCCTGCTACCCGAAGGACGGCCGGAGCGCGGACGCGCTGGAGGCGGTGGCGGGTGCGGGCGCGCGCGGGGAGAGCGTGGAGCCGCCGGTGGAGTCGGCCCTGCTCGGCAAGGGCGCGATGCAGCAGCTGGACCGCCTGGTGGACCGCATCGCCGCGGGGATGATCTCAGTGCTGGTGCTGGGCGAGACCGGCGTCGGCAAGGAGCGGCTGGCGGAGCGCATCCACCAGCGCTCGCAGCGGGCCAAGGGGCCGTTCCTGCGCCTCAACTGCTCCGCCCTGTCGGAGTCCCTGCTGGAGAGCGAGCTGTTCGGGCACGAGAAGGGCTCCTTCACCGGCGCGGTCCAGGCCAAGAAGGGCCTTTTGGAGACCGCGCAGGGCGGCACCGCCTTCTTCGACGAGGTGGGGGAGCTCTCGCTGTCCATGCAGGTGAAGCTCCTGCGCGTCATCGAGGAGCGCCAGGCCACGCGCGTGGGCGGGCTGCGCCCGTACTCCATCGACGTCCGCTTCGTCTCCGCCACCAACAGAGACCTGGAGCTCGCCATCACCGAGGGCCGCTTCCGCGAGGACCTCTACTTCCGGCTCAACGGCATCACACTGGTCATCCCGCCGCTGCGCGAGCGGGTGGACGAGATTCCGGGGTTGGTCTCCGCCTTCATCACCGACACCTGCCGAAGGTCCCACCGGCAGGAGACCCCCAAGGTGTCGCCCGCGGCGCTCGCGCTGCTCAAGGGCTACACCTGGCCCGGCAACATCCGTGAGCTGCGCAATGTCATTGAGCGGGCGGTGTTGTTGTGCAGCGGCCACACGTTGACACCAGAGCACTTCGCGGTGGAACGGATGAGCTCCACCTTCGCCCCGCGCCGCCCGTCGATGCCGTTCAAGCGCCCTCCGCCGGCCCCGCCCGCTGCTGCGGCGGCGGCCCTGTCGCTCCCGGCCCCCTCGCACCCGCTCACCCCGTTGCCGCCGCCGGCCACCGGCGACAAAGACGTGTCGATGGCCACCGGTGCGCGGCAGGAGCTTCAGTCCTACGAACGGCGCCGAATCGCGGAGGCGCTCACCCGCTGCGCGGGCAACCAGAGCGAGGCGGCGAGGATGCTCGGCATCTCCCGGCGCACGCTGCTCAACCGGCTGGACGCGTACGGACTGCCTCGGCCGCGAAAGGGCAGGGGGCGCGCGTCGTAGGCGTCACAGCGGTTTCTCCCCATCGCGGGGAGGGTCGCCGTTGCTTCGAGCGTTGCGCTTTAGGCCGAGCTGAGTGCTGCGCCGGAGTGTTCGGGTGCGGGCTTCGGGCTTCGGGCTTCGGGGTGCGGGCTTCGGGGTGCGGGCTTCGGGCTTCGGGTTTCGGGGTTCGGGGAATGGTTTCTCGGGTAGGGAGCACGCGTTCGCGTTCGCGTTCGCCTTCGTTCACGGGCCCGGGTAGGGGTAGGGGTTCGGACAGGGGAATGGGGTTCGGGGAGGCGGGCGGAAGGGCTCTCCTGCGGAGTCGAGCGCTTCCCGAACCCGCGCCCCCTACCCCGGCCCGAACCCGTGCCCGTACCCCGGCCCGTGAACGAAGGCGAACGCGAACGCGAACGCGAACGCGTGCTCCCTACCCGAGAAACCATTCCCCGAAGCCCGAAGCCCGATGCCCGAAGCCCGATGCCCGAACCGGTCAGCCTCCGTGCGTGGGTTTGCGACACCTCTCGACGATGCACCGCCTGCGCGTCGCAACGCTCCTAGAACAGCTCATCAGGGCCACGCAACATCGCGGGTTTGCCCCCGTTCGCGTCGAGCGTTGCGCCGTCAGGAGCATAGTCGAGACGTCGGCAGTGCTTCCGAGGCTTGGCTCATGGGCCGCTTCGCTCTGCTCGAAACAAACCGGCAAAGTGGCGTGCCTGGGTTTGCGCCACCTCTCGACTATGCGCCTGACGGCGCAACGCTCGAGGCGAGCGGGGGTGGCGCTGACGGCGCGAGAACAGCTGTTCCTCCGACGAAATGGCCGGCCAGGGCGGGTCCTTCAAGCCGGCGCAGGCGGCGACGGCAGCAGGTAGATGCCGCTGGGCATCCGGTGCAAGGGACAACGCCCGTCAATCAGCTCGGCGGTGCGCTCGTCGATGCGGACCTTCCCATCCGTCGCGCCGAACAACCCGCGCAGGGACTCCTGCACCAGCGAGTCGATGGCGCGGTCAATGCCGCTCACGTCCACCAGCCCTGGCTCCGAGGCGATGGCGATGGGGTGCTCCGGCAGCTCGCGGTGCAGCGCCAGCACGCAGGCCACCACCCGTTCCGCCAGGTCGCTCGGCGTGCCGGTGGCGATGAAGCGCAACACCAACCAGCCGCCGTCAATCCGCTGCACGCTGCCGCCCGCGGTGTCGACGGCCGCGCGCAGCTCAGGGGGCAGCTCCGGCGGCGGGCGTTCGACGCCGTTCTCTTCCGCGTTCCCGATGGCCACGGTCATCTGCAGCGGCTCCGCCAGTGTCACCGGTTCCGCGGGCTCCACGCCCGTCACCGGGGAGAGCTCCGCGGCCGGGCCGGGGGCGCGGCGTGCGGCGCCGCGGCGGGTGGTGGGCAGCGAGCCGAGGTCGGTCAGACGCGTCACGACCTCTCGCGCGGACTTCGGGCGCAGCCGCGCCGCCTTCGCCAAGAGCTCCGTCACCAGCGTGGCCAGCGCCTCGGGTACCTCCGGGTTGAGGTGCCGCAGGGGGACCGGCTCTGACAGGAGAATCTTCGCCCGCACGGCCGCGGCGTGCGGCCCCGGGAAAGGGTTGGCGCCGGTGAGGGTCTCGAAGAGGACGCACCCCAGCGCGAAGAGGTCCGCCCGAGCGTCGAGCGCCGACTCACCGCGGGCCTGCTCGGGGGACATGTAGCCCACGGTGCCCACCAGGGTCCCGGCGCGGGTGGGGCCCACCCGCTGGTCCGGCCGGGCGATGCCGAAGTCGATGAGCACCGCGCGGTCCACGTCGTCGTCGGGGAGCAGGATGTTCTTGGGCGTCACGTCGCGGTGGATGACCCCCTGTTCGTGCACGGCCGCCAGCGCGTCCGCCAGCCGTCGCGCCAGCCGCGCGGCCTCCGCGACGCTCAGGCCGCGCTCCCGCATCACCTCCAGCAGCGTCCGCCCCTGCACCCAGGCCATCGCCAGGTACGCCTCGCCGGTGGCCGTGGTGCCGTGGTCCAGGTACGTCACCACGCCGGAATGACGCACCTGGGCCAGGACGGCGGCTTCGCGCCGGAAGCGCTCCTGGTCGGCCGGGCCGGTGACGGAGAGCACCTTGAGGGCGACCGGGGTCATCCCCTGGAGGTCCGTGGCGCGGTAGATGCGCGCCATCCCCCCTGCCGCGTCCTCCGCATCCACCCGGAAGCGGCCCGCCACTGTCTGACCCACCTGCACGCTTCGAGAATAAGGGCGGGGTGGGGCTCAGTTCCATCCGGCCTGAGGTCACGGCTGGAAATTGACAGGGGGATGGTGGGTCCTAACGTCGGCGTGTGCCCCCTCTGTCACCCACGCTGCGGTACGTGCGAGATGCGGCTGTCTTGGCGGTGAGCCGGCGCGACCAGATGCTCTTCATCAGACCGGGCGGGGAGGTGGTCTGCGTGGAGCCGGTGGACGTGGGCTGGCTCTCCGCCACCCTGGGCCGCGCCCTCCAGCCCGTCGGCGGGCGGGAGCTGCTCCGAGGCGCCAGCGCGGAGCAGGCGCGGACGCTCGGGCAGCTGCTGGCGGAAGGGGTGCTCCACCAGGCCGGGCCTCCAGCACGCGCAGCGAAGCCCGTGAAGAAGCCGTGCAGGCATCTGGTGCTGGGCGTGAGCGGCGCCGTGTCGGCCATGCACACCCCGTCCTTCCTGCTCCCGCTCCTCTTCCAGCTCTGCGAGCGGATAGACGTCATCCTCACCGACGCCAGCACCCACTTCCTCGCCCCGGAGGCGCTGGCCTACCTCGGTGTGGGCGTGTGGCAGGACGCCTACGCGCCAAACGAGCGCGCGAACGTTCCCCACGTGCACCTGGCGCGAGCAGCGGAGGTGGTGCTCGTCGCCCCGGCGAGTGCCAGCACGCTCGCCCGGTTGGCGTCTGGCGCATGCTCCGACTTGCTCTCCCTCGTCGTCGCTGCCACCGACGCGCCCGTGGTGGTGGCGCCGTCGATGAACAGCGGGATGTGGCGCAAGCCTGCGGTGGCGCGCAACGTCGCTCAGCTGCGGGAGGACGGCGTGTTCGTCGTGGAGCCGGGCGCGGGGCTGGAGGTGTCCGAGGGCGCCGCCGCACGTCCGGAGCTGGGCGGGATGGGCGTTCACCCCCAGAACGTGCTGGAGCTGGTGGCGTCCGTCCTCGCGCTCTCTCGAGGGTAGGTCAGGGGCTGGAGCGCGCCAACGCGGAGGCGTAGCGCCGCGAGAGGAAGTCGTGCAGGGCCAGCTCCTGGGGCCGCGGGTTGTTCTGGAGCAGGCGGTTCACGTCCATGTGCGCGAAGTCGGCCGCGAGCTGAGGCGTGGCCGGGTGGAGCGCCTTCGCCCAGGGCTGCAGCGCTGCGCGGAAGGCGGTGTCTTCGGAGGAGGGGTGGGCGAAGCGGTGGTCGAGTTGCGGGCGCAGGGCGCGGTAGCGGGTGGAGAGCAGGCGCGCGTGCTCCGGCGTCGCGCCGAGCTCCCGGCCGAGGTTGGCCCGCGATGCGCGCGCCAGCTGCAGGCGGACGGTCAAGGGCAAATGGAGGGCGTCGAAGAGGAGGTCGACCCGGCGGAGCGCCGTCAGCCAGCGCGCGTCGGGGTCCAAACCGCCTTCGGCGGAGAGCGCGCGCAGGGCGGAGTCGCTGCTCAGCTCGAACAGGCGCTCCGCGAGGGGGAGGCCGGTGGCGCCGCCGTAGCGCTCGGTCTCCGGTTCGTAGGTGTCGAGGGCGGCGCGCCAGAGCGCGCCCTGGCTCTGCGCTTGGGCGAAGGTCCGCTCCAGCTCGGGCAGGAGCGCGTTCACATCTCCGTGCAAGCGCACCCGGAGATGCGGCCAGGGGTCTGCGTACCGGACGAAGAACCACCGGTCCATCCAGCCTTTGCGGCGCGCGCGGTCCACCAGAGGAGCGAGGTGTTCAAGCAGCACCCGGTCCGCGCTCGCCACGCCGCCGTACCATCGCGCGTAGAGCCAGCCATGCTTCCCCTTACGCTCCCCCGTTCGCCGCGGGCGGTGCGCCGGCGGCGCGACGCGGGAGGCGGACGGGGCGGCGCCCGTGCGTGCGTAGGGGAGGATGAGCTCGTGGATGAACGGGCCCTCTTCGCTGCGGCAGAGGAGCTCGGACGGACCGGGGAAGAGCTCGTGGAGGACGAGCTCTGAGGCCGCCTGTGCGCTGCGGCAGAGGAGCGCGGCGTGGAGCGGGTTGTCGAGGTCCAGCGTCAGCTCTCCTTCGCTCTCGTCCACGCAAACCCACCGGGGGACGTTCAGCTCGCGCCTCACCTCGACGACCGCCCCACGCTTGAGTCGGAGGAGCGCGTCGCCCGCCACCCGCCAGCGCGCTCTCGCCAGCACCACGCGTCCCACGCGGACCCGGGGCAGACGCGGGTGGTCTGCGAGCTCTCCCCAGTCGAACGCGAGGTGCGCGGCGTGGCCCTCGGACTGAAGCAGGCCGAGGAGCGTGTAGAGCGGGACGCCGAACCGCACGAAGTCGTGCGCGCAGGTCAACCGGGGCCGGACCTCACGGCCCAGGCGCTCGGAGCGGAGCACCAGCCGCCCGTCTCGGAGGGAGAGCGTGAGCTCGGCGCAGGAGAGCTGCTGAGCCTGTGGCGCTCCCGACTCGCCGAGGTAGGCCAGCTCATGCGCGCGCAGCACGGGGCGCGACGCGACATCGGCGCCCGCCGGCGCCGGGGCATGGACCACCTCCATGAACACAGCGTCCGGCGAGAGCGCCTCCTCGCGCCGGAGGTGGGCACGCACTGCGGCGTCCAGCTCGGCAGAAGCCCGGCAGAAACGCCCGAACGCGCGCGCCCCGGACGGGCCGAGCGCGCCGCCGTGGAGCAGGAGCCGGTACTCGCCCCGCTCCACCGCGCCCGCGTCCGTCGCCGCGAGCGACGCACGCAGCGCGAACGCATCCGGGAGCGCGCAGGCTGCCCCGTTCGACGGCAACGCGTCCGCATCCAGCGCGCACTCCTCGTTCCCCGCTGCGAGCGCGGCCCTCACGGCCTCCGCGACCGCCGCGGGGAGCATCCGAGCTGCCGGAGCCACCGAGGGCGGCCGCTGCGGAAGCCCCTCGAGCACCGCCGGCATCCCGAGCGACGGCGGCAGAATCCCGAGGCCGATGCCGAGGTCCTCATCGAGCACCTCCACCAACCGGACCTCGCGCGTGCCGTAGCGCTCTGCAAACGCCGCACGGAAGGCCGCGAGCTCCGGCTCTGGCTGACCGAAGCCCAGGCGGAGCAGCGCGTCCACGCCGCGGAGCGCCTCGTTCGCGACCGACGCGGGCAGGCTGAGCTCCCCGGGTCGAATCAGGTCCGCGTGGACGAAGCGCTGCTCGCCTGCCTCGAGGGCGGAGGTCAAAGCAGCGTACGCCTCGACCGCCACGCCGAGAGGCGCCAGGTTGAGCGCCTGCCGCACGGCCCTCGCCCGCTCCAGCCTTTGTGCCCACGCCTCCGCACCGGGCAGCGCGCGGACGGACTCCGCCAGCGCGTCGAGAGGATCTGCGCCGGTGAGGGGAGGCCCAAGGGCAGGCTGCAGCAGCTGCGCCTCGATGAGGTCCTCGATGAACGCCTGGGCCTCCGCAGGCTCCGCGTCCAACATCGCCGCGCAGAGCTCCGCGCGCGTGGCGCCGGGCCGGGCCGCCTCCAGCACCCGTTCGAGCACCTCGTCCCGCTCCACCTCGGCCAGGCTGTACGCCCGCCCGCCCTCGGTGAGCTCCTTGCGGCCATAGCGCAGCGCGCCCGCGACGGTGTGCAGCCCGCTCGCCGGGCGGAGGCGCAGGTGCGGCTGCACGTCGGCGGACGCGGCGATGCGCCCGGCCAGGGTCTCCAGCGCGTCGTAGTCCGCACGCAGATGCCGCTCGCACCGGTGCAGCGGCGCGAGCGTGAGCCGGGCCTGCGTGGCCATCCGCCCGAGGGAGACGCCGCCCAGCAGCTCGAACGGCGTCGGCCGTGCGCACATCCGCGACACGTAGCGGAGCAGCGCGCGCTCAATCTTCTGGCCGTGCTCCGAGTCCGGCGTCGCCTCGTAGACGGGGAGGCTGGCGTGGAGACTTGGCGAGGCGAGGTAGAGGGCCTCGTGGACCTCGCGCCGGGAGAGGAGCAGGCTCAGGCGGGAGCGGACGGCCTCGGGGCTGACTCCGCCCGACACCAGGCCCCCAAGCGCGGAGAAGGGGAGGAGCGGGGCGCGCAGGACGAAGAAGTCCTCCGCCGCGTAGGCGTTGCTCAGGAGAGACGCCCGGCCGAGAGCCATTCCGGGGAACTTCAGCACTCAACGAGACCCGGCTCCAAAGGGTGGAGTCAGGTGGGGAGGTGAAGGCCAGGCGTCACCCCCCCCGTTCGCGTCGAGCGTTGCGCCGTCAGGCGCATAGTCGAGACGTCGGCAGGGCGTCCGAAGCTTGGCTCATGGCCGCTACGCTGTGCGGGGTGCGGGGTGCGGGGTGCGGGGTGCGGGCTGCGGGCTGCGGGTGTTGCGGGCTGCGGGCTGCGGGGAATGGTGTCTCGGGTAGGTGTAGGGAGCACGCGTTCGCGTTCGCGTTCGCCTTCGTTCACGGGTACGGGCCCGGGCGGGGGTTCGGGTTCGGGTTCGGGTTCGGGTACCGCGCACGGCTCTTCCGGGCGCCCACCTGAAGGGGTGCCCCTCGTTGCGCCTCATCCCGTGACCGACTGCTCGCGCCCGAACCCGAACCCGGGCCCGTACCCGTGAACGAAGGCGAACGCGAACGCGAACGCGTGCTCCCTACCCCTACCCGAGACACCATTCCCCGCAGCCCGCAGCCCGCAACACCCGCAGCCCGCAGCCCGCAGCCCGCACCCCGCACCCCGCACCCCGCACCCCGCACAGCGTAGCGGCCATGAGCCAAGCTTCGGACGCCCTGCCGACGGGCCGACGTCTCGACTATGCGCCTGACGGCGCAACGCTCGAGCCGAGCGGGTGAGGCGCCTGACTGAGAACAGCTGAAATGGCCGGCCAGGGCCGGTTTCCCCCTCGAGGCGAGCGGACGAAGTTGCCGGCCCTCATGCGCAGCGCGCATGTAGTCCAGGAGCCCGGCCCGCCCTTCATCGCCCGACGTCGGGAGAGCGCGCGGGGCCGAGGGATACTTCCCAGGCCGTGCCCGAGACGCCCTCCGAGCTGTACCGCGACGAAGCGCTCCAGCACCACCGACGCGCGCACGGCGCGGAGGGAGAGCTCCTGCGCGCCTCGCCCGCCTGGCTCACCGCGTCCTCCTACCTCCTGCTCGCGCTGCTCCTCGCGGCTGTAGCGTTCGGCGTCTTCGCGCGCATCCCGGAGACGCTCCCTGCGCCGGGCGTCCTGCGCGAGGGCGGCGAGGCCTGGGCGGCGGTCGCCACGGAAGACGCCGCGAAGCTCGCGCCCGGGATGCCGGTGGTGGTCACCCTCCCGCCCCCGCAGGCCGCCCTGCGCGGACGCATCCTCGCCATCGACGCCGCCCCCCGGTCGAAGGCGCGCCTCGCCGCCGAGCTCGGCCTCACCGCCGACAAGGACGACGTCACCTACGTGCCCGTGCGCTGCGCGCTCGAAGCCCCTCACACGCTCGAGGGCCTGCGCGTCACCATCAGCTTCCCGCTCCCCGGTCGACGGCCGGTGGCGTGGCTGTTGCCGGCGGTGGCACATGAGCGCTGAGCAAGAGGCGCCACCGAGCCCGGAGGCCGAGCTCCCGCTCCCGGGCCTGCGCGCGCTCTGGAGCGCCTGGCGCGAGCCGGCCATTCCGCTCGTCCATCAGATGATGATCTCCGAGTGCGGCGCAGCCTGCGTCGCGATGGTGCTTGGCATGTACGGCAAGCACGTGCCGCTCGACGTGGTGCGAGAGGTCTCCGCGCCGGAGCAGAGCGGCGTGAACGCCCCGAACATCCTCGACACCGCCGCCCACTTCGGCCTCACCGGCCGCGGCGTCCGGGTGAGCACCGAGGAGCTCCCGCTCCTGCCCTGCGGCGCCATCCTCCACTGGGAGTTCGACCACTTCCTGGTCCTCCAGCGCCTGGGCCGGCGAAGCGTGGACGTGCTGGACCCGCGGATGGGCCGCAGACGAATCCCGCGCGCCGAATTCGAGCGCGCCTTCACCGGCGTGGCGCTCCTCCTGGAACCGTCGGAGACCTTCACCCCCGGCGGACGCGCGCGCAGCGCCGTCTGGCGCCACCTGCGCAACGTCCTCGCGGACCGAGGCCTCTGGGCGCGGGTGATAGGCCTGACCGTGGCGCTCCAGCTGCTGGCGCTCGCGGTGCCGGCGCTCTTCGGCTTCATCGTCGACACCTGGCTCCCCGCGCGCGACGCCGCGCTCACCCCGCGCGTGCTGCTCTGCATCGCCGGCGTGGCCGCGTTCCACTTCCTGACCGGCTACACCCGCTCCCACCTGCTGCTCTACCTGCGCGCGCGCCTCGAGGGCCGGGTGACGCACGCCTTCGTGGACCACCTGATGGAGCTGCCGCTGCTCTTCTTCCAGCGGCGCCCGGCGGGGGACCTCTCCATGCGCGCGGACAGCATCGCCACGCTGCAGGAGACGCTCACCGCTGCCACCCTCTGCACGCTGCTCGACGGCGCGCTGGGTGTCGCCTTCCTCGCGCTGCTGCTCGCCGCCAGCCCGCAGCTGGCCGCGCTGGTCCTCGCGCTCTGCGCCGCGGCGCTGGCGCTCTACCTCCTGCCGCGCCGCCGCCAGAAGGAGCTCCTCGCGCAAGAGGTGGCCACCCACGTCTCCGCGTCGAGCGGCTTGCTGGAGCTGTTGCTCGGCGTGGAGACCGTGCGCGCCAGTGGCGCCGAGCCGCGCGAGGTGCGCGCCTGGGCCAAGCGCTTCGCGCAGGCGCAGAACGCCGCGCTCGCTCGAGGGCGGCTGGCGGCCGGGGTGGAGAGCGCGCTCTCTACGCTGCGGCTGGCCGCGCCGCTGGCGGTCCTCGTCGGTGGCGCGGGCCTGGTGCTCGACGGCACCCTCACGCTGGGACAGATGCTGGCGCTCAACGCGCTGGGCCTGGGCACCCTCCTGCCCCTGATGAGCCTCATCACCGCGACGGGGCAGCTGCAGCTGGCCGGGACCTTCGTGGAGCGCATTGACGACGTGCTGAAGAGCGCCCCGGAGCAGCTGCGCGCCACCGTCAGACCCGCGCCGACGCTCAAAGGCCAGATTGACGTGGAGGGCGCCGCCTTCGCCTACGGCCCGCTCTCACCCAGCGTGCTGCAGGACGTCTCCCTGCGGGTGGAGCCCGGCGAGTTCCTGGCCATCGTCGGCCGCTCCGGCTCCGGCAAGTCCACCCTTGCCGGGCTGCTGCTGGGGCTGCACGCGCCTTCCAGTGGCCGGGTGCTCTACGACGGCGTGGACCTCCGGGAGCTGGACCTGCGCGGGGTGCGGCGGCAGCTGGGCATCGTGTTGCAGCGCCCGTTCCTCTTCAGCACCACCCTGCGGCAGAACATCGCCGGGCGGGACGACGCGCTGAGCCTGGAAGACGTGATGGCGGCCGCACGCCGGGCGCACATCCACGAGGACATCGAAGCGCTGCCGCTGGGCTACGAGACGCAGGTGGTGGACGGCGGAGGCTCGCTCTCCGGAGGCCAGCGGCAGCGGGTGGTGCTGGCGCGGGCGCTGGTGCGGGCCCCGGCGATTCTGCTGCTCGACGAGGCCACCAGCGCGCTGGACGCCACCACCGAGCGCGCGGTGCAGGAGGAGCTGGCGGGCCTGCGCTGCACTCGCATCGTCGTCGCGCACCGCCTCAGCACGGTGCAGCGGGCGGACCGGATTCTGGTCCTCGAGGGCGGGCGGGTGGTGGAGGAGGGGACGCACGCGCAATTGATGGCGCGGCAGGGCAGCTACGCGGCGCTGGTGGCTTCGCAGCTGACCGACGCGCCGTCAGTCCGGGCGCCAGTTGGCGGCGAAGATGAGGAAGGCGTCGGGTGAGAGGAAGATGAGCTCCGCGCTGCCGAAGCGGACGCGCGCGCGGTCCGGGACAATCGTCGGCACGTTGGGGGCCAGGCGGGTGCCGCTGATGAAGGTGCCCAGCTTGCTCTCCGCGTCGACCAGGCTCCACGTGTCCGCGGACTCGTCGTGCAGGAAGTACGCGTGGAAGCGGGAGACGGAGCGCAGCCCCAGGGTGATGTCGTTGTTCGGGGTGCGGCCCACGGTGATGCCCATCGCGAACGCGTTGTGGGCGGACTTCTTTAGCTCGTAGACCTCAGGCGGCCGGCCCTTGAGGCGGTCCGACTCCGTGCCCGTCTCGGTCACTACCACGACCTTGGCGGTTTGCCCCGGCGTCTCCCAGAGGAGGACCGGCTGGTCGACGATGGGCCGCCCGCGGGTGGACGGGTTGACCACCTTCTTCAAGAGGTTTGGGAGGGGAACGCCCGACACGGTTGCCAGTGTACTCCGGGTGATGAAGAGGTGGAGCGCTCCGTCGCAGGGAACGTCAGTTCGCGCCCAGCTCCTGGTCGATGATGCGCTTGAATTCAGGCAGGGACTTGGCACCCACGACCGAGATGCCGTTGACAAAGAAGTGCGGGGTCCCCTGCACGCCCACGCGGTCCCCGTCGGCGATGTCGGCCTGGACGGCCGGGCTGAAGCGTCCGGAGTCCAGGCACTCACTGAACTTGCCGGCCACCAGACCTACCTCACCCGCATAGGTCCGGAGGTCGGCGTCCTTGAGGCGCGCGGGGTTTTCGAACAAGAGGTCATGGTACGGCCAGAACTTCCCCTGTTCATGCGCGCAGAGGGACGCCGCGGCGCTGCGGGCAGCGTCCGGGTGCATCTCCAGCGGGTACTGGCGGAAGACGAGGCGGATTTTCCCGGGGTACTCGCGCAGCAGGCGGTCCACGGTGTGCTTCGCCGTGCGGCAGGCCGGGCACTGGAAGTCGGAGAAGGCCACGACGGTGATGGGGGCGTTCTCCGGGCCCTGTGACGGGCCCTTGGGCTCCACCTCCACCCGCCCGGGCTTGGCGCCGCCGGTCCGCGGCGGGCTGCCGTCCTCCTCGCGCGCGAGCATCTTCGCGGCGGCGTTCACCTGGTCTCCCGGAAGGCCGGTCAGCACCGCGGCGGCCTTGCGCGCCCGGTCTGCGAGGTCCTTCCTCCCCAGCGCCTCGTGCGCACGCACCAGCGCCAGGTGAACCTCCGGGTCGAACGGGTCCGACGCCAGGGCGTCGAGGTACGCGTCGCGCGCCGCCGCCCAGTCCTTCTTCGCCAGGTAGATGCGGCCCAGATGCGTGAGCGTGGCGGGCGAGCCGGGGTGCACGCGCAGCGAACCCTTGAGCAGCGCCTCCGCGGGGTCCACCTGCTTGAGCTCCAAGAGCGCCAGCGCGTACTTGTTGGAGATGGATTCGTACTTGTCCCCCACCAGCGCGTGGGCCCGCCCGTACTCCTCGGCCGCGGCGGCGATGCGGCCGCGCTCGCGCATGAGCTCTCCCAGGTGGGCCAGCTTGCGGGCGGGGACCTCCTCCACCTCGGCGAAGTCGCTGAAGGAGATTTCCTTCCCCTTCTTGCCGTCCTTCGCCTTCCCCGGCGCGTCGTCCTTGAGCACTACCTTCTCGGAGCTGAGGGGGATGAGCTCGCGCGGGAAGGGCTGCTTGCGGATGTGCGCGAGCCAGGCCTTTTCGAAGGCGGCGAAGGACTTCCCCGTTGCGGCCTCCACCGACTTGCGGTCGTCCTTGCCGGCGCGCAGGCCGTCGATGATTTGCCGCAGCCCCGCCGTCCCGTGCTCCTTGAAGACCAGGTCGATGGCGTAGAAGACCTCGGCGAACGCGGTGGCCGCGTCCTCCGCCGAGGGCAGCAGCGCGATGGAGGGGTGCATCTTGGCGAAGGGGATGAGCTTGTCGCGCTTCACCCGGTCGCCCAAGAGCGCCAGCGTGGAGGGCGACATGGCCTGCCCTGCGGCCCCGCGCCAGCGGGACTCGAGGTACTTGGCCAGCCCCTCGTGCAGCCAGATGGGCACGGTGTTGTGGCTCTTCTGCGTGACCACCAGGTGCACGTACTCGTGCGCCAGCGTGTCCTGCCAGTCGTAGCCGCGCAGCACCGCCTTGGGGCTGGTGACCATCAGCTTGTTGAACTTGCAGATGGCGATGGTGCCGGTGGTGCGAATCTGCTCGAGCGTGAGGGTGGAGACCTTCGCCAGCTCGCGCGCGTCGTTCACAATCTCCACCCGCACCTTCCCGGGGGGCGAGTGGTCAAGGTCATCCGCCAGCGCCTTGCGGATGGCCTCCAGCGTCTCCAGCGCGTACGGCACCAGAATCTCGTCCTTGCCCTTCGGGTAGTAGAAGACGAAGTGTTCGCTCTCCGCCTTGAGGTGGTGCTGGGTGACCTTGAGCGAGTCCTTCGCCAGCCGCAGGTAGGAGCCCGGCTTGTCCTGGATGCCGGCGGCGGTGAGCAGCTCCACCGCCTCCGCGTAGCGGCCCTCCTCGAAGGCGATGCGGCCCTTGAAGTAGCGGACCGGCTCCAGCTCCTCGCCGGCCAGCTGGGTGAGCGCGGCGAGCTCCCGCTTCGCGCCCGCAACGTCCCAGTCTTCAATCGCCTGGTCGATGTTCTTGAGGTGGACCTTGGCGTCCGGGCTGGTCTCCTCCGCCGCGAGCGCGGCGAAGCCCAGAGACACGATGAGCAGGCAGCAGGCGCGCCTCACCGGACCAGCTCCTCGTAGAAGCGCTTCACCTGGTCCTTGTACTTGTCCGGCGCGCCCTGCTTCATCGCGTCCAACAGGTCCTTCCGGAACTCCTTGGGCGCCTGGTACTGGTCCGCGTCCGGAATCTCCACCTTCTCCGGCTGGCTGCCCCACCCGGACTGCCGCCCACCGGCGGCGAGCGGCATCGGCAACCCGCGGCCCTTCCCGCGCTGGCCCTTGCTCTGCTGCATCTGCTTCTGGAACTGCTGCAGGTGGTCCAGCGCGGCCTTCTGCTCCGAGTAGCCCCGCCCCGGGTCCCTTGACTCCATCCGCTGGCTGGCCTCACCCATCCGCTGCGCCACCTCGTCCATCTGCTGCGCCGCCTCCTCGCCGAACAGCGGCGCCATCTGCGCCATCTCGTCCATCTTCTGCTGCAGCTCCCGCGCGCGCTGCTCCAGCCCGCGCTGCTCGCCCGCCTCCTGCTTCAAGGCCGCGCGGTCCTGCTCGCTCAGCATGGAGCCCGGCTGCGGAAAGAGCTGCTGCAGCTTCTTGTTCACCTCGGCGACCTTCTCCGCGTCCCGGGCCAGCCGGTCCGCCAGCTGCTTGGACTGCTGCCGCACCTCCGGCGGATTCTGGAAAATCTCATCCAGCTGCCGCTGCTGCTGCCCGTAGCCGGTCAGCTCGGAGGCGGCGCGCTCGGCGCGCTCGGCGGACTCCGCGGCGAGGTCGAAGTCGTCCACCTTCAGCGCGTTCTTGAGGTTCTGCAGCTCCGCCTCCACCTCCTCCAGCGGCTTGTCCGCGCGCGAGTTGAGCTGGTCCGGCCCCAGCTGGCTGTAGCTCTTGGAGACCTCCTCCACCGTCTTGAGCAGCGGGTCCTTCAGCGACTGTCCCCGTTGCTGCAGCCGCTCCTTCAGCTGGTTCTTGTAGCGGTCGCGGATTTCCTTGGTCTCGTTCGCCAGCTGCTCCTGCTTGGCCGTGGTGTCCTTGAGCTTCTCCATGAACTCGCGGAACTTCTCCGCCAGCTCCGGGTACTGCTCCTGGCCCATGTCCTCCTCGGCGTCGTCAAAGCTCTTGAGCATTTCGTCCAGCTGCTGCGCCATCTCCTGCAGCTTGGTGAGCGCCTCGTCGGTCTTGCCCTCGCGCATCAGCCGCTCAATCTCGTCGAGAGAAGAGGACATGTCCTCCTGCTGCATCATCTCCTTGAGCGCCTCGGCGTTGAGGTGCTCGTCGCGGATGCCCTTGGCCAGCTCCGCCATCCGCTGCATGAGCTCGTTGATGCGGTCCTTGAGGGACTTTATCTGGGAGAGCACGTCCTCCTGCAGCTTGGGGTCCTGCGTCTTCTTGAACTCCTCGACCAGCGCGGTGAGCTCCCGCCGCTGCTCCGCCAGCTGCTTGCCCAGCTCCTTGAGGTCCAGCAGCTTCTGCCGGTCCAGCAGCGACTCGAGGTAGAGCACGTTCTTTTCGGTGTCGCGGACCTCGTCCTCCACCACCCGCGTCAGCCGCTTGCCGAACTCCAGGTCCGTGCCGCGCTCGCGCATGTAGCGCAGGTAGAGCCTGCGGAACTCGGAGGTGGTGCGCACGCGCGCGCCCATGGACTCGGAGATGTTGGCCAACGCCATCCAGAGCTCCTCCGGGCTGTCGCGGTCCTTGGCGATGTCGCGGGCCACGCTGCCCATCTCCGAGGAGAGCTCCAGGCCGCTGCGGTCGGTGGGCTGCGCGGCGGTGATGCGCGCCAGGTCCTTCTCCTTCGCGCGGTCCGGCCCCTCAAGTCTGTCACCCAGGTGCGTGACCAGCCGCTCCCAGAGCGCCTCTGCCTTGGCCACCGCCTCGCGGCGATGCTCCGCGGCGCTGTACACCTTGAGTACCTGCGTCTGCGAGACGCCGGGCTTCTTCCCCTGCACCTCGTCGTTGTCCTTGGCCTGCAGGAAGTACGTCACGCGCTCGCCCGGCTTGAGCTTGAGCCCGGAGAGGTCCCACGCGTGCTGGCCTTTGAAGCGCCGCTCATCGCCCAGCTTGATGGGCACCGTCTGCAGCTCGGTCTGGCGCGAGGTGCGGAACTGCAGGGTGAGCGTGGTGAGCCCGTAGTCGTCCGTCGCGGAGAACTTGAGGGTGACGCGCTGGTTGGGGTCCACCTCCAGCTCCTCCGTCGGAGAGGTGAGCGACACCTTCGGCGCCTCGTCCGGCTGGATGTTGAGCGGGATGTCCGGCCCGCGCGCGACTTCCTTGCCGCCGGAGGTCTGGAACACGAAGGCGTAGCTGCCGGGTTTGTCCACCACCAGCGAGCCCTCGAGCTCCCGCGCGCCGTGCGTCTCCAGCGGCAGCCGCTTGCCGTTCACCAGGAGCTCCGCGCGCGCCACGTCGCGGTCCGCACGCGATTTGAGGTGCACCACCGTGCCTGGCGGCGCTGAAATCTCTCCGCTGGTGCCGGTCACCACGCGCTCAGCGAGGCCGGTGTACGCGGGGTAGCGGTAGGTGAGCTCCACGTCGCCGGTGATGGGTTCCCGGTGTGGCGCTTCGCCCGAGGTCGCCACCTGCCGCAGCGCCGCGCGAGCACCGCCGAGCCAGCGCTGCGGCCACGCGACGAGCGTCAAGCCCACCAGCGCGAGCGCTCCGACCAGCCCGGCGCCGGCGCGGCGGGTCCAGCGCCCATCCACCACGCTCGAGGGCGCCACGCGCGCCGCGCGGTCATCCGTCTGCCGGAGGTATTCGCGGGCCAGGTCCGCCGAGAAGGTGTCGGGCTCCTGCTGCAGCGCGCGCTCCAGCTCCACCGCGCTCAACACTGCGTGGTCCAGCTCCGGCACGCGGCGACTGACCAGCCGGGCGGTCCGCGCGTCGTCGCCCACCCACCGCAGGGCCAGGCCTACGCCGAAGGCGGCCACCACGCCGGCCCCGGCGAGCGGCGCCAATATGAACAGCCAACGCCCGAGCGTCGGCGACAGCCCGCCCGCGAACCCGGCCAGGAGCGCGACGAGGGCGAGCGCCGCTCCACCCCAGAGCGCCCCCTGAATCCAGAGGTGCCGGCGCTGATGGTGGCGCACCTGCTCCAGCAGCTGGCGGTAGCCAAAGCTGCGCGGCGCCGCCTGGAGAGGGGGCGAGGCCGGCTCGGGAGGAGGAGGGGGTGGGGGAAGCTCGGGACCGCTGGAGGTGGGAGTCTCGGAGTTCACGAAGGATCCGCGGCGGGGAAAACCCTGCGGGACGTTGGGTATTTCCTCCTTTATATAGGGACGAAGCCTCCCGGGGCGGTAGCAGCCGAAAAGGCGCGAAAAATGGGCAGCGGAGGCCCGATTTTCGCCTCGTGACCCCCTTTTCCCTACTGCCCTAGATCCGCCCGCCAACGCTGACCGTCGCCGCCACGTCATTCGCACGGGCGACAGTGACCGGGAGCGTCAAGGACAACCGGGCACCCAGGTGTTCGAAGTCCGCCGCGAAGGTGCCGCCGGCGGCGAGCCGATTCCCGACAGGCATGGCGTACTGCTGGAGCGACCAGACCCCTTCGAGCCCCAGCTGCGCGCTCAGGTGCTCGGAGAAGCGATAACCGCCGCCGAGCGTCCCGCGCAGCTCGGTCAAGTCATGTGGGCTGACCAGCGAGGGGTGCTCGTGGATGGCGTGCGGCCCGAGTCCAACCGCCTGCAGCAGCGCCACCTTTGCATCGAAGAACGCCGCGCCCGGCTCATAGGTTCCCTGAAGCGTGGGGCAGACCATCGCGTGCGACATGCCCAGGCCGCGCTCCGCGTCGCCGGAAGGAAAGATGCCCGCCAGCGCCGCGTCGAACCGGAGCGCGCCGCCCTCGCTGCTCCAGAGCCTGCGCCCCAACGCCACGCTGAGGTCCCCAGGGCCGAAGGCATTCCCAGTGCCCGTGTCCAGCCAGTAGAGCGGCACGTCGAGGGAGAGGTAGAGCTCCGCGGGCAGCCTGAACTGCGCGCTCGGGGTGATGGCGAAGTAGCTGCCCGCGCGGGAGAGGCGTTCGAAGTGGAAGCGCGCGTAGGAAGTGGAGAGCCAGAGCTGCAGCGCCGCTGGCTCCCCGTGGCCAACGAGGAAGGGGCGGAGCAGGGCCACGGTGGACCCGTCTTCTCACAGCCAAACCGGAGGAGGGAAGGCAGACCCCCAGCGACAAATTGCCGCAGTGTCGGGGAGGGGGTTACGAACTTGCGCATTCAGACGGATGGGACACAACCCAGGCCAGGGTCCCGCGAACGGATGGCAGCCCTCTCTGCAGGAAATAGCAGGCTGCGTCGCACCCGAATATCGGTCGGGTGGGTCATCGCCTTGATGGCTCTGGTCACTGGCGTGACCGGGTGTCGCCGATGCCCTCCCGTTGCAGACCTGTGCGAAAAAATCTCTGGCGGAGTTTCTCTGCCGCCAATGCCCAACGAATGCGAACGTCCGGTGTGCCTGTGCAGCGTGGACAGCGGGACGCCCAACTGAGTGCAGACGCGGATGAGCTCTCCCTCTGGGCGCGTACGAGGATGAACTTCGGAGTCGCACGCCGGTGCATGAAATGACGACTCGGAGGCGGGCAGTTCTCGTTGGCGGGACCGTCCTGCTGATTGCCGCTGTGGTCGGCGCGCTGACGAAGGAGAGATGGATCTTTCTCTGGGATGGCTACGGGCATCACGGCTTGTTTCGATGCACGCTCTACAACGAGTCGAGAGGGCGGATCCGTACGTGTATCGGGGGTGTGGATGAAGTCGTCTACGAGGAAGTGAGGACAGAGGACGGCTCGGTCAAGAGGTCTTGGTACGTCGGGGGAGTCTGGGAGTACGCGCGTGAAACGACGACCGCCGCCGGGGCGACCGACCGCGCTTTTCGTCGTCACGCAAACTGCTGGAGCGGAGGCGCGGTTGGTGAGCCGGAGGGCGAGTCCGCATGTCAGTGTGGCGTCGTTCCCGGAGCGCCCAAATGAGTGGGTACTTCAGCCTCCACC
>JBGART010000094.1:0-19318 GCA_044230055.1 Myxococcaceae bacterium
AGAGCTCCATCTGGGACATCGTCATCCCTGGCTGGTAGTGCCCGTCGGCCAGGCGGTGTGCGAGGTCCTGCACCAAGTCATCGGCTGTGAAGTCCTTGAGCGTCTTCTTGCGGGTCATGCCGCGGTAGAGATCACGCCGCGGCACCCGCTGTCGATCTCCGAAGAAAGTTCGGGGCGGGCGGGCCCCACAAACGATCAGCCTGAAAGGGACAAGTCCCCGCACCGGCGTAGAAAACCGCCGTGCGGCTGATCGGCAGCGCAGCGGAATCCCTCAGAGCGGTCCTACACACCGAGCGTTGCGCCGTCAGGTGCATAGTCGAGAGTTGGCGCAAACCCACGCACGGCACTCTGCCGGTGTTTCGAGCAGGGCGAAGCGGCCCATGAGCCAAGTTTCGGGAGCAGGCGCGCTCCGCAGTGCTCGAAATGGCGGATGGGGCGTGGCGTCCATAGGTCCACGCCGGTCGGAGTGTTCGGGCGGCGGGCTTCCGGGGAATGGTGTCTCGGGCTGCGGGCTGCGGGGAACGGTGTCTTGGGTAGGGGTAGGGAGCACGCGTTCGCGTTCGCGTTCGCCTTCGTTCACGGGTACGGTGCCCGGGCAGGGGTTCGGGTTCGGGAGACCGCGCATGGCTCGTACGGTCGCAGACCTGAAGGGATGCCCTCGTTGCGCTTTAGCCCGTGACCGACTGCCCGCGCCCGAACCCGAACCCGGGCCCGTGAACGAAGGCGAACGCGAACGCGAACGCGTGTTCCCTACCCCTACCCGCGACACCGTTCCCCGCAGCCCGGAGCCCGAGACACCATTTCCCGGAAGCCCGCCCCCCGCCCCCTCTCGACTACGCGCCGCCATCCGATATCGAAGATTTGTTGGCAATCGTGAGACGCTCGGAGCGCTACGCTCGAACGTCGACGCGAACGGGGGGCCCCATGACTCCACGGTGCTCGGTGCTGTTGCCGGCCATGAACGCGGGCGCCACGCTCGGCCGCGCGCTGCGCAGCGTGCTGGCTCAGACCTGGCGGGACCTGGAGGTCATCGTCGTGGACGACGGCTCGACCGATGGAACGGGGGCGCTGGCGCGCCGGTTCGCCTCGGAGGACGACCGGGTTCGCGTGGTGCGCGGTCCGGGGCGCGGGCTGGTCGCCGCGCTCACGGAGGGCCTGCGGCAGTGCCGGGGCGCATTCATTTCCCGCATGGACGCCGACGACGAGGCGCTCCCGGAGCGGCTGGCGCGCAGCATCGACACGCTGGAGCGCGAGCCGGGTCTGGCCGGCGTCGGGACCCAGGTGGAAATTTTTCGCGAGGACCAGCCGGTCAGCCCGAACATGCAGGCGTATGGCGCGTGGCTGAGCTCGCTCACCACGCCGGAGCAGCTGCGCCGGGACCGCTTCGTCGAGAGCCCGCTGTGCCATCCGTCGGTGACGCTGCGACGAGAGGCGCTGGAGCGCGCGGGCGGATGGGAAGAAGGCCCGTTCGCCGAGGACTATCAGCTGTGGCTCAAGCTGCTGGACTCCGGCGCCCAGCTGCGCGCCATCGAGCCGGTGCTGCTGCGCTGGCAAGACGGGACCGCGCGCCTCACCCGGACGGACGCGCGCTACTCGCAGGCGAGGCAGCGCTGGCTCAAGGCGGAGTTCCTCGCGCGGGAGCTGCACCGGGGCGCGGGGCGCTGCGCGGTGTGGGGCGCGGGAGAGGTCGGCCTGCCGCTGATGCGCGAGTTGCGTGCGCGCGGCGTAGAGGTGACTTCGCTCATCGACGTGAATCCGCGCAAACTGGGGCAGCGCATTGACGGCGTCCGCGTGGACGCGCCCTCGCAGCTGGGTCCGCCGGACGGAACGCACGTCGTCGCCGCCGTCGGAGCGAAGGGCGCGCGGGCGGAGATCCGCGCGTTCCTCGCCGCGCGTGGGTGGCTCGAGGGCCGGGACTTCACCTGCGCGGCGTGACGCGGAAGGGCCCAGCTGGCAGCTCGGCCGTAGGTCCTGCTAGAGCGCATGGAAGCGATGTCCTGGTCCAGCGAGCTCTTGAGCCATCTTCCCGAGAACCATCCCCTCGGCGCGGTCGCGCCGGAGGAGCTCGACGGCGTCCTGAGCGCTGCGTTCGTGGCGGCGGAGAAAGCGCACGGCCTGACGCTGTCGCGAGAGGACTACCTCCGCTTCATCGCCTCCCGGGTGCCGGTCGACGCCGCTTCGCTCGCGGACGTCCAACGCCTTCGACTTCAGGAGCTCTTCCTGGCCTGCGCCTGCGTGCACCAGGTCCCTGGCCACGCGGAGGCGCTCACCCGGCAGGTCGATGTTGCGGTGGAGAAGGCGCTGGCGTCGCTGAAGGACTCGGGGCTCGCGGCGGAGGCGCGACAGCTCGCCTACTTGCGGATGCTGCTCCCCACGAAGGAGCGCGGTCCGCGAATCGCCAGCTACTCCGGGCTCGGGCCGCTGGCGTCCTGGGCCCAGGTAGTGGCGCTGCGCGAAGCCGGAGAGCTGCGCGCGCGCAGCGGCACCGAGCGCCCGGCCGAGAGCGATCCGCTGGAGCAGGAGCTGGTCCCGAACGCAGAGACCCTCTACATCCGCGCCGAATCGCGGCAGCAGTTCAAGGCGGCGCTCCACCAGGCCATCGGCGAGCTCACGGCGCAAGACCGCGCGGTCCTCCGCCTTCATGTCGTCGAGGCGCTGAACATCGAGGAGATTGGCAAGCTCTACGCCGTCCATCGGGCCACGGTCGCGCGATGGATCGCCGCCAGTCGGCAGACGCTGCTGGCCCGCACGCAGGAGATCCTCCAGAAGGACTACGGCGTGCCGGCTGCTGAGCTGGACGACCTGGTGGGGCTGCTCACGTCCAGCTTCGACGTCAGCCTGGGCCGAGTGCTCTGACCCAGGCGCTCCAGCAGCTTCTGCGCCTGACCTGAGCGGCGGTTGTCTCCGCGTTGCGCAAAGTAGTCTCTGGCTTGGGTCGCGAGCTGCACAGCGCGCGAGCGATCCGCGGGGGCACCTCTGGAGACGAGCGCCTCCGCGTGCCAGAGCGCGGCGTCCGCGCGGGTCCGGGGGTCCTTCTTCGCCAGCGCCTGGGCTCTCTCGAAGGCGGCGCTCGCCCCCTCCCACTCGCCGACGCCCGCCCGGGCCTGGCCCGCGACGACCCAGGTCTCGGCGAGGACGGAGCTCTCCGGACCCTCAAGCTGCTCCTGGCGGCGGAGCACCGCCTCGACGAGCGGCCGGCCGCGGCGGAAGTCGCGGTGCTGGATGAAGAGCGTGGCCTTCGCGAGATGGAACCGCTGCACGAGGCCCGGGTCGCTCGCCGCAAGGCGAACGCCATCTCGAACCGCGCCTTCCATGAGGCGGAGGGCCTCCGGGTAGCGCCCCCTTCGCTCCTTGTAGAGGCTCCACTCCAGGCGCATCAGGGCGGCGTTCAACGCATCGCTCCCGCCTGAACGCTTGCTGAGCTCCTGCCCTCGCGCAAAGAGTCGGTCGACCTCTTCCTCCGGAAGGTCCAGCTGCGACGAAGCGAACGCCGCCAGACCCAGCGCGGAGACAAGGTTCGACTCCATCCCGAGCGCGTCCAGTCGCTCCACGGCCTGGAGGGCCCGCTCCCTCCCGCGACGGTTGTCGCCCCGCACGCTCTCGCACATCGCGGCGGTCGCCAGCAGCTGCGGGAGCTCCGGATGCTCCGCGCCGAGCGCTTGCGTCATCTGCGGAAGCAGCGCGTCCAGCTGCGCGACAGCCTCATCCAACAGGCCGAGCGCGCAGCGCAGGTTCGCCATCCGCGCCTGCACCCTCATCGCGGCCACGTTCAGGGGACCTGCGCGTCGAACAATCAGCGCTCTGAGCTCCATCGCGATGTAGAGGTGTCCCCGGTCTGTCCCGGCGTCGTGGAGGGTGACGACATGCGGATGCCGGACACGCGCGAGCGCCTGGGCTTCGCGAAGGAGCCGCTCCCGGCGCTCGTCGTCCGTGGCACCCGGCACCAACTTCAGCGCGACCTCTCTGCCCAGGCGGGGATCCGTCGCCCGGAACACCTGGCCCATCGCGCCCTCGCCCACCCGCGCCTCCAGGCGGTACCGGCCCACGGACGCGCCAGGGACGGCCGCGAAAGTGCGCGACAGCCGCGTGGCCTCACCGACGCAGGCAAGGCACGCCAGGCACTCCGCCAGGTGAAGCCGAGCCGCCTGCGCGCGCTCCGCAGGCAGCACCGCCGCGATGAGGTCTGCGACGGTGCTCTCGTCCAGATGCATTGAGACAGGCTTGTTGCACACCTGGACGTGCGACTGCAAAAGCCAGGGACCGGGGTCAGAAGTTGTCGCAGACCCTTGCCAGCACGAAGGCAGCTTGGCCGGATTACATGGGTTTCTGGCTTGAGGCGTCCAGGTCTGCGGGCAGCCCCGGCGCTCTGTCAGCGCGAAGGCAGTCATCCCTGAGGGAGCCGGGGCAGGCGGGATAGGCACGGGCGGCTGCCGGCGGGCGCCCGCCGGCAGCTCGAACGGGAGCGCTCCGCCCGGAGTCCGCTTCGGGCCCTGCAGCAGCACTCCCCAAGGTGAGTTGTAGAGCCTCGGTGAGCTCCGGGAGCTGTCCCTCTCTCAACCCGGCCGACGGGCGGAATGATCAAGCGCTCCGCGACATCACGTTTGCCCTCTGATACAAAGTGTGACGAGTTGTCGTCACCATTGACGACAACTCGTCACACTTTATACAACCTCCCCAACATCCGGCGTCCGGGGACAGCTCCGGAGAACCACGAAGCCTCAGGCGATGCACCTTGGGGCGCGCTGGAGCCGATGAAGAGGTGGATCCGTGCGGGCAGCTCCGTTCGAGCTGCCGGCGGGCGCCCGCCGGCAGCCGCCCGGGACTGTCCCGCGTGCCCCGTCTCCCTCTGGGATGGCTGCCTCCGCACACCACCGCGCTCGTCTCCGAGCATGCGCACGGACAGCTGAGCCCAGAACCCGCGTCACCCTGCCCAAACGGCCTACCGGCAACCGCACCACGCCAGGGCCAGGCCGTTCACGTCCGCGCCGTCATCCGGCTGGTACACGTACGCCGGTGACGCATTGAGCAGCCCGCACAGCGGCTCGCGGACGGCGTCGTACTGGGCGGAGTCCGTGCCGACGCGCAAGTGTCGCGAGGCCACCTCCGCGCAGGCAGAGCACGCGGCCAACCTTCCGGGCGCGTCCAGCGAGGTGTCCGCCGCATGCGCCTTGAGCGCTGCCAGGGCAGGCGCGTCGGTCAGCCCGCACCAGTCCTTGGCATGGGCGCGGTGGAACAGCCGCGCCAGCGCCGTCGCCCGGTCCTTGGCCGCCTGCGAGACATCCGGCGTCGCAGGCCAGGGAAGCGCGGGCTCCACGTAGGTCACGAACGCATCCGCGTAGTGCGCGTTCGGCTTGACGCCGAGGAACTCCCCCAGCCTGCCCTCAGCGAGCTCGGTGCCATCGGGCGACTCCGCGGCGACCAGGCGCGCGACGGAGACGATGCGCTGCAGGCTGTAGCGGTACTGATTGCGAAGCTTCGCGGACACCGGCACGGCGGCCTGATTCCGCGCCACCTTCGGGAGAAGCCACCCCACCAGCCGCGCGTCGAGCGTGAGGTTCACCTGCTGCCCACCCACGTTCAGCTGCACCGCGGCGGCCTCGAGCATCGACGCATTGGTGGCGCGCTGCCCGAAGCACTCCGGCCCCACCGGGTTCACCGTCACCAGCCCGGTGGCGGGCGTCGAGGGCGCGCCATGGGTGGCACCCGCGGCCTCATAGACCTGAAGCATCCCGGAGGCGGCGCAGGAGAGTAGGCGGTCGTGCTGGCCGCCATATTCGGAGGCTGTGAACAGCTTCGCCAGGTAGTCATCCCCAATGCCCTGCAGAAGCACGCCGTCGTTCCGGACGTACCGGACAGCGGAATTCGGCGCGCAGAGGGCGTCGTTCACGTCGTAGGTGCTCCAGGCCGGCAGGCGCTGGAGGACGCCACGGCTGCCGTGCACCAGCCCGGCGGTGAGGGCGATGAGCGCCGCGCGGTCACGCTGGTCCGCGCCCGCGGGGAAGTCGAGCAGGTTGGGCGAACCCCAGCGCTGCCACATGTGCCCCATGCTCCAGGCGTCCTGCAGGAAGTGCTGGCCCACGGACTCGAGGGCCAGCGCCTCCAGCTCGCAGGCCTTGGGGTACTCGTCGAACCGCGCGGCACTGGCGACCAGCTGCGCAGCCATCGCCTTGCACTCCGCGGCACGGGCGAGCGCGAGCGCGTGGTACCGGGCGTAGAAGCGCTGCGCCTGCGGCAGGAAGTGGTTGGAGTTGACGGGCCCCATGTGCGAGGCGAAATCGTGGCAGAGCTCCGCGGAGCCGGCGGCGCCCTCGAGCGGGCAGGTCTCATTCCCCAGCGCCCAGTCCCAGAGCGAGTAGCTCCAGTCCGGCAGCTGGGCCAGCTCCCCGATGGAGATGGCGCGCACCTGCTCGCGTGTCGCCTGCTGGAACGGCACCGGCTGCAGCGAGGTGAGAGTCTGCGTGCCCACCTGCAGCGGGGTGCTGGAGGTGAAGACGCGCAGGCGCAGCGTGGCGGAGACCGCGGCCGGAAGACCCGCAGCCTCGCGCGTGCGCTCCCACAGCTGCCGGTGCTCATCCAGCCCGCCCACCCAGCGGCCGCGCGCGGTCTGCGGTCCCGCGAGGGCGCAGGCAGCGCCGGGCGCGTTGAAGTAGCTCGCCGGTTCGAGCGTGCCGTCCGCGTAGACATAGCAGGTGGACTCCCAGGCCAGCGCCGGCGTCGCCAGGGCCACCATCACCGCGGCGAGCCACCTCATGGCGTGCCCTCCAGCGCGGCGCGGAGCCCGGGGAAACAGTCCAGGTCCTCGAAGAAGGCCTTCTCGAAGGCGGGGATGGGCGCCAGCGTCGCGCGCGCTGCGACGTAGCCGTTCTTGCAGGCGGCGGGGCAACACGCGGGCTCGTGCCAGGGGATGGACGTCAGGCAGCTGCGCGCGCTGCTCACGCAGGTGTCCAGCGAGTTGCCCCGGGTGGCGCAGTAGGTGACGAGGTCGCTGCAGGCGCCGACCGCGGTGATGGCGTCCGTCGCGCTGGGGTCTACTTCAATCCGCGCGCTGGACGCTTCGATGAGCAGCCAGCCCGCGTCCGCGCGCGGGAGCGATGCGACGTTGACGACAGGGAGGTTGACGGTGATGCCTCCGCCGCCGTCCGTCCCGCCAATCACCACCGCGGTTCCACCGTCCGGCGTGGGCTGGGCCGCAATCAGCCCGCAGCCGGTGGCAGCGCCTGCGAGGAAGAGCCACAGCACCTGGGTCTGACGAGTCATGGCGGGGCGGGTGGCTGCACGGGCGGTGCCGGGGGCCGCGTCGATTCAGCCTTGACGCTACGGGCGGTTACCGCCCCCGCTCAGAAGTCCTCGGTGACGAACCACGACATCGGTTGCACGGTTGGTCGCCTGACCTTGAACCACCCGGCCTCACTGCGCGCGGTAGAGGATGTCCGTGCGCAGCGCGTATTTCACGCCGCTCTCCACCGGGCAGCCCTCGTGGAGGAGCCGGTGCTGGAAGAGCAAACCGAGCCCTGTCCTGGGAACCACCGCTCGCTGCAGGTGCGGGAACGCGGTGGCTCCCCCCATGAAGCCCTCGTTCAAATAAACAATGAACGTGAGCAGGCTGCGTTCGCGCGCGTCGCGGATGAAGGCGCCGTCCGTGTGCGGGGCGAACCGATGGCCGGGGTCATATCGGTAGCAGCGCAGCCGCTCGTTCGCGCCGACAAGGTCCATCCCTTCGAGGGTCACCGGCAGGTGGGGCCGCGCGCGCTCGAAGAGCAGCGCCGCGAAGGGCGCATCGTCGAACATCACGCGGAGGTTGTTGCGCACCTCGAGGTCCATCCGCGCGCCGGCGCGGGTGCTGATGGGCGCGGGCTCCGGCCCCGCCGCTTCAATCCGGTGGATGAGCGCCTGACACTCCGCTGCCGACAGCACGCCTTCAACCGTCCAGAGCGTTCGACCCATGGCGCCTCGGTAGAAAAAGGGGGACCCGTGCGACGTCCCGGAAGGCAAAAGCCTGACCGGCTTACGCGTCGTCGGCCGGGACGGCGCACCCGGCGCGCTCAAAGAGCTCCGCGAGGTCCGCCGGCACGGGCGCGACGACGCGCAGCAGCGAGCCACCCGGATGGGGAAGCTCCAGCCGGTGGGCATGCAGCAGCGACCGTTCCATGCGCAACCCCGCAGCGTCCTTCGCGCCGCCGTACTTCTCGTCGCCGAGGATGGGCGCTCCGAGGGCGGCCAGGTGGGCTCGCAGCTGGTGGGTCCTGCCGCTCTCGGGGAAGAGCGCGACCAGGCAGAAGTCCTGCGCCTGGTGGAGCCGGCGGTAGCGCGTGAGTGCAGGCACGCCGTTGGCCTGACGCGACGCGCGGTACCGGCCGGGTCGCGAAGGGTCCTTGGAGAGGGGGAGGTCCACAATGCCCTCGTCCGGCAAGGAAGGTCCGCAGGCGGCAAGGTACCTCTTCCGGGCGGTCCCCTCGCGAAACGCGCCCGCCAGCGCGGAGGTGGCCTCCTGCGTCTTGCCAAACACCGTGACGCCGGACGTCCCGCGGTCGAGCCGGTGGACCAGCCCCGCCGCGCGGCCGAGATGGGCGCTTGCCCAGTCCAAAAGGCTCTGCTCGCCGCCCGAGGGCGTGGGTTGGGCCGGCCAACCTGCGGGTTTGTCGACCGCGAGCAGCCAATCGTCTTCCAGCAACACCTGCGGCTGCCGCAGCGTGGCGTTGGCCGAGGGCGAGAGCGCGGTCTTGCCCCCCTCTTCCAGTACGACGGTGATCGCCTCGCCCGGCTGGAGTGAAGCGCGCAGCTCCCTGCAGCGCCTGCCCTGGCGGTACACGGCCCCACGCTCTACGAGTGCGCGGAGGGCTTCCGGCGGAAGATCAAGCGCCTGGCCCAGGAGCGCCTCCAGGGTGGAGGCGGCTGCGACGGTGAGCACCCTTCGCTTCACGCACCCTCGGCGTCGGTTGAAAGCATGAGCGCTGGCACCTTACCCTGACGGTGCATGGCTACGTCGCTCTCCGCATTGCGAGACCGCCTGGACTCGTTCCTCGCCGAGCTCGGAATTCTCCACTACCGCTTCGGTGCGGGGCTCGCCTCTGAGCTCCCGCTGCGCAAGCTCCACGCGTCCTATCCGCAGTACTCGCAGCTGGAGACCTTCCAGGAAGTCCGCGAAGCGGTAGAGCGCAAGAACACCGACGACCGCGAGCGCGCGCGGCTGTCGCTGCTGCTGGAGCTCCTCGGCTCGCAGGTGGAGCAGGCGCGCGGCGCGGAGGCGATGGAGGACATCGCGCGCTTCGAGACGACGGCCTCCGTCCCGATGGAGTCCGGCACCGTCCTGCTCCCGGAGGCGCTGACCACCCTGCCCCGCATCCCGCAGCGGGAGCGGCGCATGGCGCTGGAGCGCGGCACCTTCGCCACCCTCTGGGAGAACCAGGCGCCGTACGGACGGCGGCTGGAGGCGGCCGTGGGCGCAGCGCGTGCGCTGGGTTTCCCGTCCTACCTCGCCCTGCGCGACCGCATCACCGGCTACGAGGCGCGTAAGCTGCTGGAGCCCTGCGAAGCGGTGCTGGCGCAGACCCAGGACGCGTACCGGGACCTGCTGGGCTACGCGCTCAAGAAGGTGGACCCCGCGCTCAAGCCGGGCGCCTCCTCCAGCTGGCATGACCTCGCCCACGCCGTCACCGCGCCGTGGATGCAGGGCCACTTCGCGCCCGGGGACCTCGTCCCGTCCGTGTCCCGCTGGCTGACCGACATCGGCTTCACGCCGAACGCCGAGGGGAAAATCCAGCTGGACGTCGAGGAGCGCAGCGCCAAGAGCGGCCGCACCTTCGCAGCGGTGCTCAAGGTCCCGGACGACGTCCGCCTGGTGCTGCACCCCAACGGCGGGCTGGATGCGTTCAGCGACCTGCTCCACGAGTACGGCCGCGCGCAGCACTTCGCGCACGTCTCACGCAACGCCCCGGTGGAGGAGCGGCGGCTGGGTGATGCCTCGGTGCCGGAGGCGTATGCCTCCCTGTTCGACCACCTGCTCCTCGACGAGGCCTGGCACCGGCGCTACCTGCGCGCGCCCGCCACCAGCGCCAAGGAGGCCGCGCGGCTCGCGGCGTTCGCCAGCCTGCGGAGGCTGCGGCACTCCTGCGCCCGGCTCGCGTATGAGCTCTCGCTCTACGAGCGCGGCGTCACGGCGGCGGTGGCGGAGGAGTACGAGGAGCGGATGTCCGCCGCGCTGATGGTCTCCGTGCCCAAGGGCAACTTCTTGCGAGATGTGGAGCCGCAGCTGCACGCCACGCGCGCGCTGCGGGCCTGGGCGCTGGAGGTGCGGCTGCACGGCCTGCTCCAGCAGCGCTTCAACGAGGACTTCTGGAGGAACCCGGCGGCCGGGAGCTGGCTGAAGAACCTGTTCTCCCGCGGCCAGCGCGACGACGCGGAGGCGCTGGCGAAGGAGCTCACCGGCCAGCCGCTGGCCCTCGCCGACGCGGGGGCGCGGCTGGTGCGCGTGATGGGCGCGTAGACGAGGGAGCGCGTCGCGCCTCCCCCGGTCGCCTCGAGCGTTGCGCCGTCAGGCGCATAGTCGAGAGGTGGCGCAAACCCATGCACGGCACTTTGCCGGTTTGTTTCGAGCAGAGCGAAGCGGCCCATGAGCCAAGCCTCGGAAGCACTGCCGACGTCTCGACTATGCGCCTGGCGGCGCAACGCTCGACGCGAACGGGGGCAACCCCGCGAGGTGGCAGACCCTCGAGCAGAGCGAAGCGGCCCATGAGCCAGGCTTCGGAAGCGCTGCCGACGTCTCGACTATGCGCCTGACGGCGCAACGCTCGACGCGAACGGGGGCAACCCCGCGAGGTGGCAGCCCCTCGAGCAGAGCGAAGCGGCCCATGAGCCAGGCTTCGGGAGCACTGCCGACGTCTCGACTATGCGCCTGACGGCGCAACGCTCGACGCGAACGGGGGCAACCCCGCGAGGTGGCAGACCCTCGAGCAGAGCGAAGCGGGCCCATGAGCCAGGCTTCGGGAGCACTGCCGACGTCTCGACTGTGCGCCTGACGGCGCAACGCTCGACGCGAACGGGGGGTCCCCGCCAACGTTGCGGGGACCTCAAGGGCGCAGGCCCCTGCTACTTCTTCTTCCGCAGAGCGCGGACGATCTTGTCCTTCGTGCGGCTCTGGACGGGTGCGGGCGCAGCAACCGCCTTCACGCCACCGCGGGCGCGGGCGGCGCGCATCAGCTGCATCTCGATCAGGAGCAGCTCGTCGGCCAGCTCGGCGTTGGCGCCGGCAGCGCGGGGGAGCGGCGCGCGGAGGTCACTGACCTTCGCGCCGTGGCGCATCCGCAGCGCCTTCTCCTCCTCGGAAGTGAGCGTGCTGGTCTTCCTGCCCAGCGCCGTCGTCACCTCCTCCGCCGTCACCACCGCCGTGCTGCTTCCGCCCTTCCGATCCATTTCTTCACCCCTGCCTTTCGCACTGAACGTCCGAACATGTCGGACGCGGCCGAGCCGCAATCTTCCGCGATTGTAGAGATCGACCCTGCTCGGTCAATTTTTCGACCAAACAAGTTGCTACAGCGAAAAGCGAGCCTAAGGAGCGTCGTCCGCGGGCTCTTCCACGCCCTGCGTTCCGGCGTCCGACTTCCCGCTGGCGTCGCCGTGCGGGATGCCGAACCGGTCCAGCACGCTGGCGATGCCCTCCGGCTTGTCCTCGTCCGGGAGGAACTCCTTGGGGGCGGTGAGCGCGGGGTTCTTGCCCACGCCCGTCACATCCAGGCTCACCGTCATGCGCAGGTCCGCCTCGCCCTGGGCGGCCGGGTTGGGCGGCACGTGAACGCGGCCGTCGAGGCGCGCCTTCACCACCACGGAGGTCTCCGCGTCCACCACCACCTCGCCCTGGAGCGCACGGGGCTCGCGCTTCTCGGCGAAGGCCACGCGCCGGCGGGTGGTGTCATCCACGCCGCCGCGGGGCGCCTGGGGCGGCGGGCGGACGTCCTCGGCGGCGACCGCGGCTACCTCCGGCCCCAGCGAGACGCTGTACTTCCACGCCGAGCGTCCGTCGTGCGTCACCGTCCCCTCGGGTGACAGCTTCAGCCGGCCACGGAAGAGCGCGTCGAAGTCCCGAATGACGCCGTGAATCTCCTCGCGCTCGCGCTCGGCCATGCCACGGTCCCGGCGCCGCTGCCGGAACTTCTGGTACCGGTTGCGCGCGTAGACGTCGCCGTGGACCCGCATCACCTCCAGGCCCTGCTCCCGCGAGTTCTCCTGCGTGGCGTGGAAGTCGCCGTTGACGCCGCCCGGGCCGGCGATGAGGACCCGGTTCTCTGTCAGCTTCACGGTGCGCTTGCCGGAGATCCACTCGAAGCTGACCTGCGCCGTGAACTGGTGCGGTCCCAGCCGCTCCGTCGCCTCGGCGGCGCCCATGCCCAGGACCCGGCGGGCAACCTGCGGCTTGTCGGCCACGTCCTCCGGGGCCAGGCGCTCCTTGGCGGAGGCGATGGCCTGGGGCGGGTCCTCGGGCGAGAAAATCCGCTTCTTGGCGGCCTTGTCGACCGCATCCGAGCAGCCCAGCGCGGCGAACAGCAGCGCGGCGACGACGAAGGGGCTCGAACGGGGCATGGGCAAGAAGTTACGTGGCAGTGACACCCCCCGCAAGCAACGCCTTGCGATCCCCCACCCTCTTTTGGTTCTCTCCGCGCCACGATGCAGAACCTTCGAGACAAGCTGCTCCAGGCAGGACTCGTCACCAAAGAGCAGTCCGAGCGCGCGGAGACCACCGCCAAGGCCAAACCCGAGGCGCCGCGCCATCCCCGCCCCCCACCACGGCACGACGCCCCCCGGCACGCGCGCCCGCCGACTGACCACGCGCGCCCTGAACGGCCCGAACGGAGCGAGCCGCTGGAGAAGCGCATCCCCCGCCTCCCGCCGCTCGCGCTGCCGGGGAGCAAGGCGTACCAGCGCCTGGAGTCGCTCAAGCAGCTGGAGCTGGACAAGAAGCTGCGCCTGCTGGTCCAGGAGCACGAGGTGCCCATCGACATCGGCGCCACCGTCTTCTACTTCATGACCCGTAAGGGCCGCTTGCGCCGGCTCACGCTGACCGACCCCCAGGCCAAGCTCCTGGAGGACGGCACGCTCGCAGTGGTGGAGCGGCCGGAGCCCGCGTCCATCGAGCACTCGCTCGTCCCCCGCGCGGCAGCGGAGCGGATGCTGGCGCTCTCGCCCAAGGCCGTGCGCTTCCTTAACCGCGAAGGCGCGCCGGTGGGCTTCATGACCGACGACGAGCTCAAGGCCCGCCAGGTGGAAGAGGCCACCGCGGCGCCTGAAATCGCCCAATCGGAGGCGGAGCGCGCCGACGAGGCGGGCGCAGAGGCGGTCACCTCGGCGCAGGACTCGGAGCTGGACGCGGCGGAGGCAGAGCTCGCCGCCCACGAGGCCCGCAAGGCGAGCGCCTCACCGCAGTCGTAGCGGCGGACGTTCAGGGGACAGCAGCGACCGACTTGACCACCCGGGTTCCGTTCCCCGGGGGGCTCTCGCTGGTCGTGTAGTACGCGTGGCCGTCAATCGCATACGTCACCGACTCGCCCTGCCCTTCCTTCGTGTCCGTCAGCGCCACCGGCGTGGCCGCAAACGCGCTCTCGAAGGGTTGGCCCGGCGGGGCGCGCAGCTCGTAGACCTGGCGGTAGGTCCGCATGAGAAACCGCGACCCGCATGGGTGAATCGACGCGGCCGTCGTCGGCGCAAAGTTGACGTCAGTTGGGCTGGTGGGGAGAAAAATATCCGCCACCTTGACCAGGGCCTTCGTCTGGTTTGAGTCCAGCGGCATGGGGTACTTGAAGACCATCGCCTGCCCGCTCGCGGACTTGGTGAGGACGTAGATGTCCCCGGTGGTGGGGTGAACCATCAAGGCTTCCGCGTCGTAGCCCGTCGTGGAGCCCGCGTAGGTGAACGGGAACCGCGTCACCGTGAGGGCCGAGCCGTCCGCCGCGGTCGCCGTGTTGGGCTCCGGCGTGCGATAGAGATTGAAGGTCGTCTTGAGCGAGGAAGGAAAGCTCGCGCCGGCGGACTTTCCGATGTCGCCAATCCAGACGCACGAGGTGGAGTCGCCCGGGCTGCAGGGGCCGGCGGTGAGGTCCTCGAGGTCCGCGAAGTTGTAGTCGGGCGCCGCGCCGGAACCCATCACCAAGCCCGGGAGCGTGAAACGCTTGAACAGCCCGTTGGCGTTGATGGCGAAGAGCGTCTTCGTGTCTTCGTTGGTGGTGTACAGCACGCCCGGGTTCACCCGGCTCGCGGCCAAGCCCGAAGGCTCAACCAGGTCCTCGCCCCCGTCCTTCGGGATGCTGGCGTAGGTCCCCACGGTGGTGGCGAAGGAGTCGCTGACCGAGCAGGTGCCCGCATCCGGCGTCCCGGCATCCACCGGCGTTCCGGCGTCGGGCGCGCCGGCATCCGGCTTCCCCGCGTCCACCGGGGCGCCCGCGTCTGGCGGCTCACCTGCGTCGGGGAGCTCGCCGGCGTCGGCAGGCTGTGAACCGGCGTCGGGTTGAGAACCCGCGTCCGGCTCCTCCACGACCGTGTCTGCGTCCGGCGTCTCCGGGTGGGACGGCGCCGGGACGCAGGCGACCATCAGGGCCAGGAACACGAGGGGGTAGGCGACTCTCGACATCCCACCAGATAGGCGTCGACCGCCGCCGCGGTCAAATCACTCCCAGTCGCACCCTCAGCGCTTGCCTGCTGCGCGGTGCTTCAAGAACGCCTTGCGCACGTCGTCCGGCACCTTTTTCGCCGTGAAGTCCGCCATGTCGATGGCCACGGTGACGATCTCCACCTGCGCGCAGAGCGTCCGCGTCTCTCCGAGAAACAGGCGATAGCGGTTGGTCAGCGCGCTGTCGCCGACCTTCACCGTCTGCAATTCCACGCGGCAGACGTCACCGAAGCGCAGCGGACGCTGGAAGTCCGCCTCCGCGTGCACGGCCGGGTAGCCGACCTTCCGCTCCTGCAGCATCACCGCGTACGGGACGCCCAGCTCCTCCGCGAAGAAGTCCTCGAAGGTCTGGTGGCAGTAGCCGAACAGGCGCGGGAAGTAGACGACGCGGGCGAAGTCGACGTCGTCGAAGCGGACCTTGATGCGCTTGGCGAACGCCATCTCAGCAGAACGCGTCCAGGCCGGTGATGGCCTTGCCGAGGATGAGCGTGTGGACCTCGTGCGTGCCCTCGTACGTGAAAACGGACTCGAGGTTGAGCATGTGGCGGACGGGCGGGTACTCGTCGGTCACGCCGTTGGCGCCGTAGATGCTGCGCGCGCTGCGGGCGATGTCGAGCGCCGCCTTGACGTTGTTCCGCTTGGCCAGCGACACCTGCACCGGCGTGGCCTTGCCCTCATCCTTGAGCCGCATCAGCCGCAGCCCGAGCAGCTGCGCCTTCGTAATCTCCTGCAGCATGTCCGCCAGCTTCTCCTGCGTGAGCTGGAAGGCGGCAATGGGCTTGCCGAACTGGATGCGCGAGAGCGCGTACTCCCGCGCCCCCTCGAAGCAGGCGATGGCCGCGCCGTTGACGGCGAAGGCGATGCCCGCGCGCGCGTTGTTCAGACAGGAGAGCGGCCCCTTCAGGCCACGCACGTTCGGCAGCATGTTCGCCGCGGGCACCCGGACGTCCTGCAGCGAGAGCTCCGAGGTGTAGGAAGCGCGCAGCGAGAACTTCCCGTGAATCTCGGACGCGCTGAACCCCGGCGTCCCCTTCTCCACCAGGAAGCCGCGGATGGATTCCTCCTCGCCGTCATCCACCTTCGCCCAGACGACGGCGACGTCGGCGATGGTCCCGTTGGTAATCCACATCTTGCTGCCGTTGAGGACGTAGGAGTCGCCGTCCTTGCGCGCCCGGGTGCGCATCCCGCCGGGGTTGGAGCCGAAGTCCGCCTCGGTCAGCCCAAAGCAGCCGATGAGCTTTCCGCGCGCCATCCCGGGCAGGTAGCGCTCCTTCTGCGCCTCCGACCCGAAGGCGTGAATGGGGTACATCGACAGGCTGCTCTGCACGGACGCGAAGGAGCGCAGGCCGGAGTCACCCCGCTCCAGCTCCTGGAGGATGAGCCCGTAGGTGACGTTGTTCGTCCCCGCGCAGCCGTAGCCCTGGAGGTTGGCGCCCAGCACGCCCATCTCCGCCAGCCGCGGGATGACCTCCGTCGGGAAGGTCCCGTTCCGGAAGTGCTTGCCGACAATCGGCAGGTACTCGCGGTCGATGAACTGCGCCGCGAGGTCGCGAGCGGCCCGCTCCTCCGGGGAGAGCAGCTCATCGAGGCGGTAGAGGTCCGTGACGTCCGCGCGCGGCATGCAAAGCTCCTCGAGGAAGGTGCAGGAAAAGACGCGCGCTTCTAGCCCCCGAGCGCAGGAGCGTCAAACCCGCTCGCGGCGCGCCCCACCGTTCGCGTCGAGCGTTGCGCCGTCAGGCGCATAGTCGAGACGTCGGCAGGGCCCACGCACGCCGAAGACGCCCCCTCGCCTCGAGCATCGCGCAGCGGGTTGGAGCCAAGCTTCGAAGGGCAGTGCCACCTCTCGACTATGCGCCTGACGGCGCAACGCTCGACGTGAACGGGGGGGGCGTCCGAGGGCCGGGCCACCTGCGCCTGACGGCGACGTGCCCCTCTCCCGCGACGAACGGTTTATGTTGACGCGCATGAGCGCAACAGACGCCGCCACCCCTCGCCTCGCCGTCGTCACCGGCGCCAGCCGCGGCATCGGCCGGGCCATCGCCCTGCGGCTCTCGCGTGAAGGCTACGAAGTCTGGGCGCTGGCGCGCGGCACGGCGGAGCTGGAGGCGCTGACCCGCGAAGCGAAGACGCAGGTGCATCCGTTGTCCGTGGACATGGCGGACCCCGCGCAAGTCGTGGCTGCGGCGGCGACCATCCTCTCCCGCGGACCGGCGCCCACCGTGCTGGTGAACAACGCCGGCATCGCGCTCTCCTCCCCGCTTGCGAAGACCTCCCTCGAGGACTTCCAGCGGACGATGGCCATCAACACCACCGCGCCCTTCCTCCTGTGCCGGGAGATGATGCCGCCGATGGCGAAGGCCGGCGGCGGGCGGGTCATCAACGTCGCCTCCACCGCGGCGCTCAAGGGCTTCAAATACACCGCGGCCTACTGCGCTTCGAAGCACGCGCTGCTGGGGCTGACCCGGTCGCTCGCCGTGGAGTACGCCACCAAGCGCGTGACCGTGAACGCGGTGTGCCCGGGCTGGACGGACACGGCGATGCTGGAGGCGTCCGCACAGAACATCTCCAAGGCCACCGGCCGCACGCAGGAGGAGTCGCGTGAGGCACTGGCGAAGATGAACCCGATGGGCCGGCTCATCACGCCGGACGAGGTGGCGGAGCTCTGCGCCTTCCTCACCTCCCCCGCCGCGGCGGGCGTCACCGGCGCCAGCTACGCCATGGATGCCGGGGAGTCGGTGTGACACAGTCCCCCGCCGCATGAGCGAGCAGCGACGCATTCAGCCGCCGGGGTGGGTCCGGCCCAAGGGTTACTCGAACGGGATTGTCGCGGAGGGTCGCTTCCTCTCCATCGCCGGCCAGGTGGGTTGGGATCCAACCCGGGCCGACCCGACCTTCCCGGCCACCTTCGCCGAGCAGTTCGACCGGGCGCTGGCGAACGTGGTCGAGGTCCTCCGCGAGGCCGGCGGCCGGCCCGACCAGGTCGTCCGCGTCACCCTGTATGTCGTGGATAAACGGGAGTATCTGGCCGCCCTCCCCGCGGTCGGAGAGGCCTGGCGCAAGCACCTGGGAAAGCACTACCCCGCCATGACGCTGGTGCAGGTGGCCGCGCTTCTTGAGGACGCGGCGAAGGTGGAGATCGAAGCCACGGCAGTGCTCTGAAAAGCGGCCGCGCGGTGGTATGCCGCGCGCATGGCTGCTCCCAGGTCATTCCGCTTCGAGGTCAAGGACCGCGTCGGCGTCGTCACCTTCACCCGGCCGGACATGCTCAACGCGCTGACGTTCGAGGTCTACCAGGAGCTGCGGGACCTCTTCTTCGCCCTGGAGCGGGACAGCGCAGTCGCCTCGGTGGTCATCACCGGCGAGGGCCGCGGCTTCTGCTCCGGTGGCGACGTCAACTCCATCATCGGCGAGCTCTTCTCCCGCGACATGCCGGGGCTGGTGGAGTTCACCCGGATGACCTGCGACCTCATCCGGAACATGCGGACCCTGCGCAAGCCCATCGTCGCGGCGCTCAACGGCACCGCGGCGGGCGCGGGCGCGGTCATCGCGCTGGCCTCCGACCTGCGCATCGCCTCCGACAAGGCGAAGATTGCCTTCCTCTTCGTGAAGGTGGGCCTGGCCGGGGCAGACATGGGCGCGGCGTACCTGCTCCCCAAGCTGGTCGGCCTGGGCCGTGCGACGGAGCTCCTCTATTTCGGCGACGCCATCGACGCGGCCACCGCTGAGCGCTACGGGCTCTTCAACAAGGTCGTCCCGCCGGAGCGCGTGCTGGAGGAGGCAATCGCCTGGGCCCAGCGCCTGGCCTCCGGCCCCACGTTCGCGCTCGGGATGACCAAGGAGCTCCTCAACGGAGAGCTCAACCAGGACCTGCACGGCGCGCTCGACAACGAAGCCCGCGCCCAGGCCGTCTGCATGCAGACCCAGGACTTCCGCGAGGCCTACGACGCTTTCGTCGCCAAGCGGCCGGCCCGCTTCACGGGGAAATGACCATGATGCCCCCTTCACAAGAGCAGGACGCCAACGCCACGCCGCCAGAGGGAGCGCTGCCCGTGCTTCCGCTCCCGGAGACCGTGCACGTCCCGAAGGCCGCGCCGCCGGAGGTGCTCGCATCACTCCGGGCCGCCGTGGCCGCCGCGCGCGAAGGCGCGCTCCCCCCGGACCGCCGCTTCGACGCCACCCCCGTCCAGGAGGGCCCCCGCCTGCGCATCCTCCCGCGCGACGCGGCGCCCCCGCCGCTGCGCGTCTGCCCGAGCGGAGCGCCGAAGTTCGCCGCCACGCCCCCGCGTGGAGAGCTCACCCTCGCGCAGCCGCAGCTCGACACCGGGGTGAGACCGCCGCCCGAGCGCCGGGCCCGCCGCGCGGGAGACCCCATCCTCCCCTGCCGGAGGGTGACGCGGTGGAGGTAAGCCTTCTCTCGCCCGCTCACATCGCGCTCCGCGAGGAGGCCCGGACGGCGTACGCGCGGCTCGAGCCCACGGCCGACACGACCGACGCGCAGCGCATCCGCGCGCTGGTGGAGCTGGGCTGTCATCGGTATCTCGTCCCCGCGCAGCTCGGCGGCGCGCTCCCCGGAGTGGACGTGCGCAGCCTCTGCGTCCTGCGCGAGGAGCTGGGCTACCGGGACGCGGCGACGGACTCGCTGTTCGCCGTGAACGGGCTGGGGAG
>JBGART010000095.1:0-19211 GCA_044230055.1 Myxococcaceae bacterium
CTGCCGAGCCGGACCCTCTGCCGAGCCGGACCCTCTGCCGAGCCGGACCCTCTGCCGAGCCGGACCCTCTGCCGAGTCGGGTTCGCTGCTGGGTCGGGTCCGCTGCGAGCCGGACCCTCTGCCGAGCCCAGGTCCACTGTTCCCCGCGCAGCCCAGTTCCCCGCGGAGTAGGGGTTCCACTGCAGGCTTTTTGCGTAGGAGGGCCCCGAGCGACGCGCGGAATCGGCCGCGGAATCGACAGGTCGTCTCACCCGAATCGGGAATCGAGCACCGCTCGCCGCACGCCTGAAACCACGCCTCTCGCCGAATAACCTGCCGAAATTCCGGCATCAGTACGTGTTCCACGTGAAACAAACGGCACCAGCGTTCCACGTGGAACACTCTCCCGACTTGCGCCCCCACCATCACCGATGTCAGATGCGCCCCGTAGCGTCATCCACCGGTCACTCAACTCAGTGCAGTCAGCAGTTGGCCGTGGTACCACGCGGGCGCGCATCCTTCATGGGGGTAGGTCTTGAGCCGCATCATCTGCATCTCGAACCAGAAGGGCGGGGTGGGGAAGACGACAACCGCCATCAACCTGGCGGCGAGTCTCGCGTCGGCTGAGCGCCGCACTCTGCTGGTCGACTTCGACCCTCAAGGCAACGCGGGCAGCGGACTCGGCCTCAAGCGCGAGCAGCTCAAAGGCACCATCTATGAAGCCATCATCGATGGGCGCCCCATCCGCGAGCTCATCCACGAGACCGAGCTCCGCTACCTCCAGGTGGTCCCGGCGACCCCGGACCTGACCGGCGCCGAAGTGGAGCTGGTCAATCAGGACCGGCGCGAGTTCAGGCTGCGGGATGCGCTTCGCGGCAACACCGAAGGCTACGAGTACGTGATCATCGACTGCCCGCCGTCGCTCGGTCTGCTGACCCTGAACGCGCTGGCCGCCGCCGACTCCGTCCTCATCCCCCTTCAGTGCGAGTACTACGCGCTCGAAGGGCTCAGCCAGTTGATGCACACCATTGATCTGGTGCGGCAGGCGCTGAACCCCAACCTCCAGACCGAAGGCATCCTGCTCACCATGTTCGATGGGCGGGCCAACATCGCCCACCAGGTGGCGGAAGAAGCTCGCGGGTTCTTCAAGGAGCTGGTCTTCAAGGCCGTCGTCCCGCGGAACGTCCGGCTCTCCGAGTGCCCCAGCTTTGGCAAGCCGGTCCTGCTCTACGACATCAAGTCGAAGGGCTGCGAGAGCTACCTGGCCCTTGGCAAAGAGATCCTCCGCCGCGACAAGGCCCGCCTCGCAGCGCTGGCCGCGGCCACCACCACAGACTCGCCGGCACCCGCCGCCGCGCGCGCCTGACCTTCGAACAGCCCACACTTCATGGGACCGATGGCCGGACTGGCGTCTGTCCCCCCATTCGCAGCACACCGTCGGGAGACCGGGTCTTGATTCCAAGCAGTGACAAGCAGAAGCGGGCGTTGGGCAGGGGGCTCTCGGCGTTGATTCCGCAGGCCGGGGCGGTGCCGGTCCAGCCGACGACCCCCGATAAGGGCGGCATCCTCCGCCTGCCCATCGAATCCGTCCGCCGCGACAACGACCAGCCCCGCAAGAGCTTCGACGAAGAGAAGCTCAAGGAGCTGGCGGACTCCATCAAGACGCAGGGCCTCATCCAGCCCATCCTCGTTCGCAAGGAGGCGGGTTCGTACCGGCTCATCGCGGGGGAACGGCGCTGGCGAGCGGCGCAGCTGGCGGGCCTTCAGGAGATTCCCGCCATCGTCCGCGAGGCCTCCGACGGTGAGGCGTTCGAGCTGGCGCTGGTGGAGAACCTCCAACGGACCGACCTGAACCCCATCGAAGAGGCGCTTGGCTACAAGCGGCTGATGGAGGAGTTCAAGCTCACGCAGGAGCAGGTGAGCCTGCGTGTGTCCAAAGATCGCTCCTCCGTCGCCAATTCCTTGCGCCTTCTCTCGTTGCCGGATGAAGTGAAGCAGATGCTGTCGAATGGGGAGATCAACATGGGGCATGCTCGTGCCCTGCTGGGGATCCCCAAGGTCCCGGAGTTGGTGGAGCTGGCGCGAAAGGTCTCCGCGCAGCGGCTGTCGGTGCGCGAGACCGAGCGGTTGGTGAAGGAACGGAAGGAGGAACCCGAGCCGAAGAGATCGGCCGGAAAGATGAGCCCGCAGGTTCGCAGCGTGGTGGAGGAGCTGCAGCGGTTGCTGGGGACGAAGGTCAGGCTCAGCGACCGCGGCGGCAAAGGCACTCTGGAGATTGACTACTTCTCCTACGAAGACCTGGATCGGCTCCTGGGTCTGATGAGGAAGTGAGCGGACGAACCCATGGCACTGTTGAAGCGGGAGGAGGAGAACGTGGTCGCACGTGGCGGTGAGCTGAACGCGTTGCTGGGGAAGGGTAGCGAGTTCGAAGGGAAGCTGACCTTCGAAGGCCAGGTCCGGATTGACGGCAAGTTCATTGGGCAGATCAGCACCAAGGACACGTTGGTCATCGGCGACGGCGCCAAGGTGACCGCGGAGATCCTCGCCGGAACCGTCATCATCAATGGCCAGGTCGAAGGCAACATCAAGGCGACCCAGCACATCGAGCTCCATCAGCCCGGACGCGTGAAGGGGAACCTGGAGTGCCCTTCGCTCTCCATCGACCGCGGCGTGGTCTTCGAAGGCTCGTGCAAGATGGATGGCACCACGGGCACCAAGCCTGGCGGCGCACCGCCGGAGCTTCCGAAGAAGTAGCGAATGGCGGTCTGGCGAAACGCGGCGGTGGTTTCGCTGGTGCTGTGGGGGTGCCCACCCCGCGACCCGGTGGAGGTCCCTGCGGCTGACGCGGGGCGACCTCCGCGGGTCGGCGTGAAGGTGCCGTTGCCCGACGGCTGGACGGCGCGGGTAGGCAGCGACCAGGGCTTTCGCGCGGGCCCGGGAGACCGGGTGGTGCTGCGCATCGACAAACGCCCCAGCGATGGCGGGGGCATCCTCTCCGCCGAGGAGTTGGAGCGACAGCTGCTGACCGCGATGCCCGGCGTCCGTGCCACGCGGCTGGGAACCGCCAGCAGCGAGGACCATGTCGTCCTCCGTCTCCGGCTTCAAGGCGCGCCCGACGCGGGAACCCGCTCCTCCGTGACCGTGGCGTTGGGCGCCAAGCGGATGGGCGACGACGTCTTCCTCTGCGCGACCGAGCCTGGCGCCAGCGAGGATGAGATTGAAAAGGCCGCCGTCGCCTGCGCCGGCATCTCCCTCGCGCCCCAGGCCCCGTAGGCGGCCTCCCCACAATCACTGACGCATCCGTCACGGACTTAAGCCTGCCCTTGACGGCTCCGGCCCGGCCCTCTACGACACGGCCCGCAGCGAGGAGGGGATGTGGCCAAGGCAGTGGACGTGCTCGTGGTGGGCGGAGGCATGGCTGGCGCGTGTGCCGCCGCGGCCCTGGCCGCGCTCGGCCGTGAGGTGCACCTGCTCGATGCGGGGGTCAACCGGCACAAACAGCTGGCCGGCGAGCTGATTCATCCCCCCGGCGTCGCCCACCTTCACCGCTTCGGCCTGGGCAACGCCCTCGCCCACGCCGGCGCCCAGGACGTCTCCGGCTTCGCGGTCCTCTCCGCCAGCGGAGACTCCCAGCTCCTCCCGTACTCGGAAGTCCCCGGCCTCACCCACGCAGGCGCCGCGGTGGACCACGCGGACCTCTGTGCGGCGCTGCTCGACCTTGTGGCAAGCCTCCCCCGCGTCACCCTCCAACGCCCCGCCCGCGTGACCGGGCTTCAGGAGCTCCCGGACGCCGTCCAGGTCCAGCTGTCGAGCAGCGAACAGCTCTCCGCGCGGCTGGTCATCGCCGCCGACGGGCGCGCCTCCACCCTGCGGCGGATGGCCGGCATCTCCGAGTCCCGGACCACCCTCTCCGCCATGGAGGGCCACCTCATCCCGGCGGGCCTGCTTCCGCATCCGGGCTTCGGCCACGTCTTCGTCGAGGGCCCCTCGCTGGTGCTCGCCTACCGCATCAGCGCCACCCGCGCCCGCGTGATGCTGGACCTGCCGGACCGCACGACCCAGGTGCCCTCGCTGCACTTCCTCCCGCCGGCCATGCGGGACGCGCTTCACCTCCAGCGCACCCAGGGCGGGCGTCCCCTCACTGCCGCCAACTCCACCGTCATCCCTGAGGTGAGCGCCAAGGGCCGCATCGCCCTTGTCGGCGACGCGGCGGGCTGCTGCCACCCCCTCACTGCCAGCGGCCTGGCCTCCTGCGCGCACGACGCCGCGGCGCTCGCCCGGGCGGTCACCGCCTCCCCCCGCGACGAGCGCGAAGCCCTCCGCCGCTACGTGCGCCTGCGCCAGGGCGGCCAGCGGACCCGCATCTCCCTCGCCAGCGCGCTCTACCAGGCACTGGGCAACGCCACGCCGGAGATGGAGCTGCTGCGCCGCGGCCTCTTCCGCTACTGGCGCGACAGCCCGGAGGGCCGCGCCTCCTCCATGGGACTGCTCTCCACCCAGGACGCCCGCATCGGCGCGATGGCCCGGGAGTACGCGCGGGTGATGGCCTACTCGCTGCCCGCCCTGATGGCGCCCGGCAGCCTGCGCTCTCCGCTGCGACACCGGCCGCGCACCGCCGTGAACCTCTTGAGGTCCGCCCTCCCGTGGGTCTCTCAGACGCTGCTCGGCGCCTTCGATGAGCTCCCGGGCGCGGGGCTGCTCTCCTAGGCAGCCCCCGAAAAACCTTCACGCCTTGACGCACACGCCCCCCTCCAGCGCCCGCACCTCCCGCCTCGACGGCTGCGACGGCGCCGCTGCGCCTGCATCAGGAGGAAACGATGCAGAAGCCGCCGGCTTCTGGCCCGCGGGTGCTATAGAGCGCCGGCTTCTGGTGCGGGGGCGAAGGAGAGGGGAACCATGTCTGACTCCGTGACGTCGCGCCTGGCGGGCTTCCACAAGCTTCCGCGCGAGCAGCGACTGGCGACGTTGGCCAAGCTGCTTGACCTGACGCCGGAAGAAGTGGCCTCGCTCGAGGGAGAGCTGGCACTGGAGCCGGAGCTCGCCAACCAGATGATTGAGAACGCCATCGGGGTGTTCCGTCTCCCGCTGGGCGTGGGCCTCAACCTCACCGTGAACGGCCGGGACCACCTCGTGCCGATGGTGGTGGAAGAGCCCTCCGTCGTCGCGGCGGTCTCCTTCGCGGCGAAGATTGTCCGCGGCGCGGGCGGCTTCACGGCGGACGCGGACCCCTCCCTGATGATTGGCCAGGTCCAGGTCACCCGCTATGGGGACCCCGAGGTCGCCCGGGACCAGCTGCTGGCAGCGAAGGAGCAGCTGCTCGCACTGGCCAACAGCTTCCACCCTTCGCTGGTCCGCCGCGGCGGTGGGGCGAAGGATGTGGAGGTCCGCATCCTCCCCGCGCCGGAGGGGCCCACCGGCGAACCGCTGCTCATCCTCCACCTGCTCGTCGACACGCAGGAGGCGATGGGCGCCAACCTCATCAACACCATGGCGGAGGGCGTGGCGCCGATGGTGGAGCAGCTCACCGGCGGCAAGGTGTACCTGCGCATTCTCTCCAACCTGGCGGACCGCCGGCTGGCGCGCTCCAGCTGCCGCATCCCCGTAGAGCTGCTTGCCGACTTCGGGCTCTCCGGGCTGGAGATTGCCCGCGGCATCGTGCAGGCCAGCCGCTTCGCTCAGGCGGACCCCTACCGGGCGGCCACCCACAACAAAGGCGTGATGAACGGCGTGGACTCCGCGGCCATCGCCACCGGCCAGGACTGGCGGGCCATCGAGGCGGGCGCCCACGCCTACGCGTGCCGGAGCGGGCGCTATCGGCCGTTCTCCACCTGGACCCTGGAGTCCGGAAACCTCGTCGGCCGGATTGCGCTGCCCCTGGCGCTGGGCACCGTCGGCGGCCCCATCAAGCTCCACCCGGGCGTGCAGGCGGCGCTCAAGCTGGCGCGCATCCGCTCCGCCCGCGAGCTGGCGATGGTGCTGGCCTCCGTCGGCCTGGCGCAGAACCTCGCCGCGCTGCGGGCGCTGGGCTCCGTGGGCATCCAGCAGGGACACATGGCGCTGCACGCGCGCTGCGTGGCGGTCACCGCGGGCGCCCGCGGCGACTGGATTGAGAAGGTGGCCAGCCGGTTGGTGGAGGCGGGCCACGTGAAGGTGGAGAAGGCGCGTGAGGTGCTGGCGGCGATGCAAGCCGAGGCGCACCTCGCCGCCCGCTGAAAAAGGAGATGTTGGGATGTCCATGCTCGCACCCGCCACCGCCGGAAGCGGCGCCCCGCTGCGCAAGATGAGCGCCGTGAGCGCCGTGCCCGCACCGGCGTCCGCGGAGTCAGCGCACGCCTTCTGCCGCGAGATTCTCCCCGCGGTCAGCCGGACCTTCGCGCTCAACATCCCGGCCCTGCCCGCCCCGCTGGATGCGGCGGTCACCGTGGCCTACCTGCTCTGCCGCATCGCCGACACGGTGGAGGACGAGGCGCGCGGGGAGGCCAGCGGCCGCAAGGCTTTGCTGCTGGAGCTGGCCCGCCTGTGCACGCTGCCGCCGGACTTGAGCGCGGCGTCGGCGCGCTTTGCCAGCGAGGCCACGGCGGCGCTGCGCCCGGAAGCCCCGGTGGACGAGGTCCGCCTGCTGCAGGCGAGCCCACAGGTGCTCCTCGCCCTCGCAAGCCTGCCTCGCCCGGCACACGCGCCCATCGCCACCTGCGTGCAGGAGATGGCGGACGGGATGGGCGAAGTCGTGGCCCGCGGGCAGGCGAGGGGAGCGCCCGGGCTGGCCAACCTCGAGGAGACCTTCGAGTATTGCTACTACGTGGCCGGCACCGTGGGGGAGATGCTCACCCGCCTCTTCCTCTGGCACGCGCCAGAGCTGGAGAGCACCGCGCACGAGGTGGAGAGCCGGGCGGTGGCCTTCGGCCGGGCCCTTCAGCTGACCAACATCCTCAAGGACATCCGCGAGGACCTCCTGCGCGGCGACTGCTGGCTGCCCCTGGACGTGCTGGCGCGGCACGGCCTCACCCCGAAGACGCTGCTGCGGCCGGAGCTGCGCACCCAGGCGGTGGCGGCCCTGGATGAGCTCATCGGCGTGGCCCACGCGGACGTCATCCGCGCGTTCGAGTACACGCTGGCGCTGCCGCAGGACGAGAAGGGCATGCGCCTGTTCTGCCTCTGGCCGCTGTTCATGGCCGTCCTCACGCTGCGCAAGCTGCAGGGCAACCCGGACGTCTTCGAGTCCGCGTCGGTGAAGATTCCCCGGAGCGCGGTCAGCTCGGTCGTCTCCCTCACCACCGCGCTCGCCTCCAGGGACCAGGCGCTCACCTTCATGTTCAAGGCGCTCACCCGCGGCCTGCCGCCGCCTCCGTAGCTTCGGGCTTCGGGCGCAAGCCTCACCGCGGCGCCTCGACGTGTAGAGACATCGACCCAGCTCGGCGCGCCGCAGATGCTTGCGCGCCGCTCCACCTCAGCCTTAGAGCGAGAGCTCCGCGGCGCCGTCGTCGGAGCGGAACGCGTCATCCAGCTCCAGCGCCCAGACGGCCTCCTCCACGCAGTGGGTGAATGCGGCGGAGGGGGAGTGCGCCGCCACGTCCACCACCTCGAGGCCCGTGAGCTCAACCCTCACGTCCACTTCCGGAGCGTCAAGTGAAAGCGACCGCGCGCAGGCCTCCGCGCGCGGCGTGACGAGCGGCTTCAGCCGCTCCGCCAGCGACGGACTCAAACCCAGGCCGCCGCCGCAGCCGGTGCTGCTGCCGAAGGAGCAGCCACCCAGGCAGCCGGCGCCCCACAGCCCCGCCGCCTCGACACCCACCGAGGGCCAGCTCGACGTCGCGAACAGCGCATGACCCTCGCCCAGCGCGCCGGTGTGGCGCACCAGCAGAGTCACGTCGTCTGAGCTCAGCCCAAGCTGACTGCCGGCATGCACCGCGAAGAACGGCAGCTCTCGGGAGAGCGCAGACTCCTCGCCCACCCGCATCCGCACCGGTTGACCCCAGATGCGTCCAGTCACCTCCACCTGCGCGGGCGGACGGGTGGCCAGCGACATCAAGCCCTCGCCTTGGCCTCGGGCGAGCGACACGGGGCCATCGAGGGCGAAATCCAAGGTCGAATACGAGAGATCTCTCACCTTGAGCGGGCGGACGAGCTCCTGCGCGGTGAGCAGCCCAATCTGCGCGGTGGCCACGCCGTCGAAGTCCACCACCTCTCCACCCCGGGCAGCAGCGAGCGGCTCCAGCGCGTGACCGCTCGGCACGTCCGGCGCGCCCTCCGTTCCCTCGTGCTCTCCGACCAGCGCCACCTGCACCACCGCCTGCGAGGGGAGCGTGGCCAGCTGCCGCGCGGAGGCTTCGAGAGGGAAGGCGTCCCGGAGCGCGCCATCGGTAAAGAGCACCACGCGCGGCTCGCCGGAGCCCGTTCGAGCCACGTCCGCGGCCAGCGCGGAGGCCTCCTCCAGGTTCGAACCGTTCTCCAGCGCGAGGGCAGAGGGCGGCAGCGCAGCCAGCGCGCCCGGAAGCTCCGCGGGAGCCACCCACCGGCCGAAGAGGCGAACCGCCTTGCGCCGGTACACCACCAGCTCCACCTCCGGGTTGGGCGCCGTGGCCAGATAGCTCCGAACCAACGCCAGCTGGCGCTCCAGACCCGTCCGTCCCTGCGAGCGCGAAGCGTCCAGCGCGAACACCACACTCACGCGTGACGGCTCCGGCCTCAGCTGCGGCGCCGCGGCAAGCTCCAGCCTCCACAGCGACCTCGTCGCGTCGACGGGGAAGCGACCCCAGCGCACCTCCAGCCCTTCGAACGTCGGCCGCCCCAACCGCACGACGTACTCCGCGTCGGCAGCCTCCTCGCCCTCGCCTTCCGAGTCGTCCGGCTCCTCCGCCCCCGTCACCGACTCGTCATGCGCGACCCGTGCTGCGCGGCCCTCCGCCGCGCCGAAGACCGGCGGCAGGGCATCCTCGGCCGGGACATCGCGAGCGCCCCAGTGTCCATCCGCCTCTGCGACTTCCTCCGAAGCAACGGCCCTCTCCGCCATGGAGCCCGCAGGCGCGAACGCGAAGTCGAAGACCGGCGGCAGTGCGTCGGCCGCGGTGGGGTAGTGGGCCGTCCATTGCCCCTCATCGAGGAGGAGGGGCGCCCGCAGCTCGTAGCTCACCCACGCGAGGGCACCGGCGTCCGTCAACGTGACATTGAGCTCCGCATCCCGGCTGTCACGATGGAGAAGCACCGCCCGCGCAGCGAGAGCTCCTTCCGACCCGTGATAGCGCTCCAGCGCGTCGTCCTCCGCAAGCACCTCGCCTTCCAGCCAGCGGTCGCCGACGGAGAGCCGCAGCCCTCGAAGGCTGCTGTCGCTCGGCAGCTGGACGACGCGCGTGCCGCTGGCGGCCGAGGCGCCCCGCAGCTCGAAGGCACGCAGCACCGTGAAGACGGCGGTGCGGCCCTCCACGCGGGGCGCCACTCGGTGAATCTTCTCCACCAGCGGGTCCAAGGCCTCCGGTGCCGGCAGGTCCGGCGCGGCGGTCAGCGCCTCCAGCGGCTCAGGGGAGCAACCCAGGACAGCCAGGAGGAGAACGCAGGGGAGGGGGCGCATGAAGCGCTTGGACACCCCGCGCCCCGCGAAGGTTTCAGCCTGCCTTCAGCCCCTTGACCAGGTTCTCCAGCGCCTGCCGCACGAACTTGCGGGTCCGCTTGGGGTCCACCGCCAGCCCGCCTTCGAACACGCGGTCCAAAAGCCCCATGGCCAGCCCGTGCGTCATCGCCCAGCAGGCGGAGGCGTAACCCATCGGGTCTCCGGGACGGACCTGCCCGGCTTCCTGCGCCGCGACAATGCGCTGCACCAGAAACACCATTGCCGCCTCAGAGGACTCCTTGAGCGCGGCGTGCGTATCCCAGTCCTCCACCTGGTTGCCGAGCATCACGCGGTAGTGGTCCGGGTGCTCCAGGGCGAACGCCACGTAGGCCTCGCCGCTGACGAGGAGCTTCTCGAGCGCGTCCGCCTTCTTCGCCTCCGCGACGCGCTCCTCCATCCCTCGGCTGAGCGCGCTGAAGCCCTCCGCGGCGATGGCGGCGAGCAGCGCGGCCTTGTCGGCGAAGTGACGGTACGGCGCCGCGTGGGTGACTCCGGCGCGGCGAGCCACCTCGCGCAGGCTGAGCGCGCCCACGCCCTCTTTGGCCAGCACCTCCCGCGCGGCGAGCAGCAGCGCCGCCTTGAGGTCACCGTGGTGGTACGTGTCACGCTTGGCAGGGCGCTTCCGGGTAGGCATCCGGCGCGCATGATGCCACCGGACGTGCCGGGGCGCAGCCGGCAGGTCAGCGCAACGGACAACCGCCGCCCGCCGCTGCGCAACGCCCGCCGGCGCAGGGCTGAAAGTCAGCGGGCGGACAGACGCCGTCCGTGCAGGGACAGCTGGTGACTGCATTCCCGGAGCAGCAAACGGCGTAGCCGGTGACGGTGCCCGCGTCCGGCATGCCGGCGTCCGGCGGGATGCCCGCGTCGAGCCCGCCTCCCGGAGGGCAGGGCCGCCCCTGCTCCGCGCACGCTCCGGCGGCGCAGGCCTTGTCCACGAAGAGGCAGCGCTCGCTCCGCCCGCAGGCGCAGGTGGTCAGCTGTTCGTTCGCGCAGCAGACGCGGAAGCCTCCGTCGAAGGGTGGCTCGTAGAGCGGGTCGCACCCGGGCAGCGCGGTGAGCGCGAAGCCCAGCAGCGCGCCCGCGCAGGCCGTCATCAGCAGCGTGGGCCATCTCCCAGCGTCCATGGGTCGTCCACCCTACGCGAAGCGTCGGCTCGCCAACACCCGGAGGCCCCCACCCCTGGCCGCGGCGCCGGACCGTCACCAGCTTCCCCGTCATGAACGCCATTCAGCTGCTGAAGAAAGACCACCGCACCGTCGAGGCCCTGTTCAAGCGCTTCGAAAAAACCGGCGACGACGCGCACGCGCTGCGCCGGGAGCTTGCGGACAAAATTGTCAAAGAGCTCTCCATCCACGCCGCCATCGAAGAGCAGCTGCTCTACCCGGCGGCCCGCGCGCGCTCCGAGAAGCTGGATGACCTGGTGCTGGAGGCGCTGGAGGAGCACCACATCGCCAAGTGGACGCTGCGCGAGATTGAGCGGATGTCCCCCAAGGACGAGCGCTTCGAGGCCAAGGTCACCGTACTGATGGAGAGCATCCGGCACCACGTCGAGGAGGAGCAGGAGGAGCTCTTCCCGCGGCTGGAGAAGGTGATGAGCAAGGCGGAGCTCAACGCCCTCGGCGCGGCGATGGCGCAGGCGAAGACGGTGGCGCCCACGCATCCCCATCCCATGTCCCCGGACACCCCGCCGGGAAACGTCATCGCCGCCGCGCTGGCCAAGGTGCTCGACACGGGGCGGGACCTGGTCCGCACGGTCACCCGGAAGACGCAGCGCGCCGCCGCGAAGACCGCCCGCCGCGCCGGCGCCACGGCCAAGCAGCGCGCGGCCCGCCGGGCCTGAAGTCAGAGGCTGACCAGCTCCGCGCGGCCGCTGTCCAGGCTGAGGAGCGTGGTGTCGTCCAGCCAGACGGGCGGCACCTCGAAGGCGATGCCGTCGTGCTCATGGCTGCCCAGGCGCTTGCCGTTGGAGACCTTCCAGACGTCGTAGGTCCCTTGCGCGTCGTCGCGGGAGCCCTTCACGGCCACCCGGCTCCCATCAGGCGAGAGGCTGGCGGAGTGAATCCACTGCCAGGTCCCCAGCTCGCCGATGGGCGCCCACTTCTTCTCCCGGTCGAGGACTTCCAGCACGCCCTTCAGCGCGTGGTGAACGAGGTAGCGCCCGTCCGCTGAGAAGCCGCGCGGGCGCTTCAGCTTGCGGACAACTTTGCCCGTCGTGAGGTCGAGCAGCTCGGCCACGCCCGCATCGTTTCGATTGTTCTGGACGGTGACGAAGCGTCCGTCCGGGCTCTGACGCGAGTCGGTCATGCCCAGCCGTTCAAGGAGCGGGGTCATCTTCGCGACCGCGCGCGCGTCCCCCAGGCAGAGGTCGCCGGAGGGGATGAGGTCAACCGGGTCCTTCACCCGCCTAAGGCGCTTGCCCGCGGCAGCGTAGGTCTGGATGCCCAGCGCGGTGCGCAAGAGAAACCGACCGTCGTCGAGGAAGCGGGCGCCCTCGTCGCTCAGCTTCATCCCCTTGAAGGCGCCCGTGGCGAGGACCTTCGGCTTCCTCCGGTTTGACACGTCCACCAGCGCCAGCGACGTGCCGGAGGGAAGGAGGAGCCCGCAGAGCGCGCGCGTGCGGGCGCCGTTGGCGACGAGCGCTTCGCCGCTGTCTCCCTTCAGCTTGACCGTAGAGAGCAGACGCATGGGTCTACGGACCGTAGCGGCGCAGGAACTCTTTGACCCGCAGTTTCCGCGCGGTGTTCTCGGAGCTCATATAGCGGACGGTGCCGAAGAGGGGGCGCTCAGGTCCCCAGGGCCGGTCGTAGCGGCCGAGCACCCAGGCGTAGCCGGAGTACGAGTTCGGGTTGCGGCCGTCCAGCGAGAGGCGGTCCATCAGCGCGGCCATCGTCTCCAGCGCATCCTCCGGGCGCGCGCTCCACTCCAGAATCTTCTTTCCCCAGAGCATGCGCAGGTAGTTGTGAAACCAGCCGTCGCGCGAAAGCTGGCGCTGGGCGGCGTTCCACAGCGGGTCATGCGTCCGCGCCTGCGCCAGCGCTTCCAGGCTGTACACGTGAGGCCGCGGGTCCTGCGCGTGCTTCTTGAGCGTGGCGAGCGCCCAGGAGGGGAGGGAGTCGTACTGCGCATAGTCCTCGCGGCGGGAGCAGAAGTTGTAGCCCAGCTCCCGCCAGGTCACGACCTGGTCCAGGAAGGCCTCCGCCGCGGGGCGCATCTTCCACCAGCCCTCGCGCGCGCCGCCCACGCTCTTGCCCAGCACCTCCGGCGTCCAGCGCTCTGCCTTGGCCACCGCCGAGAGAATCTGATGCACGCCGAGGTGACCGAAGTGGAGGTACGGGGAGAGCTTGCTTGTCCCGTCCACCTCCGGCTGGTTGCGGTCCTCCGGGTAGCTTTCCAGCGCGGCGCTGATGAACCGCGCCAGCCGCTGCTCCGCCACGGCGCTCCCACCTTCGAGCGCAGCGGCCGGCACGTCGTGCGCGAGCGGGAGCTTCGCCAGCGCGGCGTCCCCCGCGGCCAGGAGCGCCGCGGGGGCGGGCGGCCAGCGCTTGTGCACCGCGGAGAGCAGCCTCGGGCCTGCGCGCGTCAGGCCCTTCGCGGCGCGGAGGGGATTGTCCGAAGGGAGCACGCTCAGGTGCGGCGCCAGGTTCTTCTGCAGGAAGACGCGGAACGAGTGCGCGGTGGTGAAGACGCGCGGGGCCTCCCTCATGGGAAGCAGCCCATTCCCGTCCACCGCTTCCAGCCGGACGTCCAGCTGCGCGCCGGCCGCGGCCACCATCCGCGGGAGGAAGAAGCACGGGAAGTCATCGGTCACCACCACGCAGGCCAGCGTCCCCAGCGCCTGGAGCAGCCCCTTCCCGGCGCCCCGCTGTGGCTCGACGTACGGGTAGTAGAGGACGCCGGCGCCCTCGCAGCGGCGCGCGTTCTCCGCCATCCCCTGCAGGATGAAGCGGTGCAGGCGCGGGCTGGCGTGCGGGTAGTCGCAGCGCAGCGCTTCGAGGATGACCAGCGGGCGGCGCAGCGTTCGGGCGTGCTCTACCGCGCGGTCGAGGGCGAAGCTTGCGCGGACGCGCCGGGCGGCAGTCATCCAGTACACGACAGCGGCGCGGGTGGGCTCCACCGGCCGGTCATTCAGAGACCTCACGCGTGAGGCAGGGAACGTCATGGCCGCCTGCCTTATCCGACTTCGCGCGCGTCCCACGCCGGTTTCGCCCGCCCTTTCAGGAATCACTCCATGCTTTACCCCGTGAACGACTGCCCGAACCCGAACCCGTGAACGAACGCGAACGCGAACGCGTCCCTCCTACCCCTACCCGAGACACCGTTCCCCGCACCCCCGGCGCCTCTCGACGCGAACGGGGGGGGCGCCTGCTACCGGCCTCGAGCCCCGGCGACGCTCACCGCCGGGATGTTGGGCGACGACGGCGTGCGCACCAGCATGGCCTGCGTGGTGCTGCGCAGCCGCCGGGCGAGCACCCGAATCACCTCGCGCGCAATCTCCGGCCGGCGCTCCATCAAGGCGTCCAGGTCCGCACCGCCAATCTCCAACAACTCCGTGTCCTGCGCGGCCACCGCGTCCGCTGAGCGCGGCTCATGGTCAAACAAGGCCAGCTCGCCGAAGAAGTCATTGGGCCCCTGAGTGGCAATGAGCTGGGCCTGGTCCCGAATCTCCACCTGCCCGCGCACGACGACGCACAGGACATCGCCCGGGTCTCCCTTCCGGAAGATGGTCCCTCCAGAGGCGTGCTCCACCGTGGCGGCAATCTCCGCCAGCTTCATGAGGTCTTCCGGAGAGAGGCCCTTGAAGAGCGGCACGCTGCGCAGGAAGCGGATGCGTTCGACCAGCGGCAGCAAGGGTTCCTCGCGGTTGACCAGCTCCGGGTAGCGAGCGGCGATTCTGTCCCCATACACCAGCAGCGCACAACGCCGCAGGTGCGGGTCATTGAGCTCGATGATGCCGGCGAGCGGGTCTTCCCGGAAGCGGTCCGGGACGTGAAACCGCTCGGACGCGGTCTTCACCCGCGCCTCGTTCGTCTGCCGCTCGAGGAACGGCAGCACCAGCGCGGCCAGCTCCGCGTCGAGCGACTGCTCGAGCAGCTCCAGCAGGCGGGCGGTCACCTGAGGGCTCGCGTCGCGCAGGTGGTGGGAGAGGCGGGCAATGCGGGGGTCCGCCACCAGCGAGATAAGCCCCAGAATCCGCCGCTCCGTCTCCTGAATGCGGGAGTCAATCTCCCCGGAGATGAAGCGCCGCTCCGACGAATAACCCACGCCGGGGTCGGTGTGGTCCATGCTCAGCGTCCCCTCCAGGCCGATGAGCGTGGCGTAGTACGCGTAGCCGCGCGCCAGCTCCGCGTGGAGCGCCCGCGCCAGGGCGCCGGACGTCGGCGGCGCCCACTCCCGGCTGCGGCGGCGCAGCGCCAGCGCCCGGCTGGCGCGGTGACGGACCTGGGGGTCCGCGTGCTCCAGCAGGCGCTTGAGCAAGTCCAGCGCCTGCACCGGCTGCGCGCGGGCCAGCGCGGACGCGGTCCAGGAGACGACGGGGTCCGGTGCGGACTCCAGCACCTGCGCCACGCGCGACACGCCGGCGTCATCCAGCAACGGGAACGCGTCAAACGCCGCCGCCGCGGTGCTGGGGTCCTCCAGCGCGAAGACCAGCGAGCGGACGATGGCCGGCTCATGAAACTGCCCCGCCGCCTTGAGCGCGGCCTGCCGCACCGCCACCGACGCGTCCACCAGCAGCGGCGCGAAGGAGGCCGCCAGACTGGAAGACACCAGCTCCACCTGGCTCAGCGCCCAGGCTGCGGCGGTGCGGTCCTCCTCCGCGGGCGAGCGCAACAGCGCCGCGAACGCAGCACCGGCAGGGGAGGGGCGGGTGCCCGCGTCCAGCTGCTCAAACCGGGCGAGGCACGCCCGCGCCAGCGCGCGCACCCGCGGCGACGGCGAGGACAGGCGCTGGCTCACCCGCTCCGCCGCCTGCTCTCCGCCCAGCTCCGCCAGCGCGCGCAAGGCCGCGCAGACCACCGCGTCGTCCTTCTCCTCCTCCAGCAACGTGGCGAGCGCGCCCACGTCCCGCGGGTCCCGGTTGCGGGCCAGCGCGGTGACCGCCTCCGCGCGGACCTCTGGGACGGCGTGCAACAGCGCGCGCAGGAGCAGCGGGCGGGACACCTCCGGCTTGGCGCCGCCCAACAGCGTGACGGCGAAAGACACCCGGTCCGGCTCACTGGACTCCAGCTCCGCCGCGAGCGTGGCCACCTGCTCTCCGTCCAGCTCGCGAGCGTCGTCGTCCAGGTCCAGCTTGCGGTGGTCCACCGAGTGCTGCAGCGCCAGCACGTAGCTCTTGCGCAGCTTCTGCCAGGTGAGCACCAGCAGCACGGCCACCAGCGCGATGGAAGGGATGGACAGCCAGTGGATGGGCACGCCCGAAGGCAGCGCCTTGAGCAGCAGCGCGGCGACGGCGGAGAAGAGCCCTGCCACCACGCCGCGCAAGAGTGCATTCGCCTGGGACCTGCGCACCGCGGGCACCGCGCCGAGAATCTGCGAGCGGGCCGGAGCGGAGAGCGCCTGTTTGAAGATGCGGTCCCCGCCGGTGAGCAGCACCACCACCGCGAAGCCGGGGAAGGCGAGGAAGAGCCCAGAGGCCAGCAGCACCCACGCCTGCGCCGCCAGCAGCGTCCGGGTGCTGCCGAACTGGGAGAGCACCTTCCCGGAGAAGAGCAGCGGCGCCAGCAGAGTGACCGCGCCGGTGACGCCGTAGAAGAGGCCCATGAAAGAGGCCACCCCGCCGGCCTCCCCGGCGAAGCGCTCCTGCGCGGCGGAGAGCAGCTGAAAGTCGGTGATGCGCTCCACCACCAGCTCCACCGTGATGATGGCGGCCAGAATCCGCATCAGCGGCTCGCGGGTGATGTAGCGCAGGCCGTCGCCGAGCGACGCCCACAGGCCCTGCACCTCGCGCGGCGGCTCTCCGCGCGAATCCACGTCGCGCGCGGCAATCCACCGGAGCATCAAGGACGCGAGGATGAGCAGCACCGGCGAAGCGAGCAGCAGCGTGGAGGAGGGCACCACCCGCCCCAGCGCGCCCACCGCGAAGCCGCCCAGCGTCCAGGCGACGCCGGCGCCCAGGCCCACCACGGGCAAGAGGCGCTTGGCCGCGCGGACGTCCAGCGCCTCGGAGGCCACCGCCCAACCCTGGTTGAGCAGCAGGCTGAGCAGCACCTCGACGACGATGTAGACCGCCATCGGCCCGGCCTGCGGCGCCACGCGGATGGAGACCCAGCCCACCGCGAAGAGCACCGCTCCGGACCAGAGGACGGCGTGAACCATCCGGACCAGACCCAGCCGCGCGGCGAGCGCGGTGACGCCGAGCGAGGCGAGCGCGGAGAAGAGCGCCGAATACAGGAACGCGTCGGCAATGCGGGCCCGCGGGTAGGCGGCCAGGAAGATGTCGCGCTGCGCGGAGCGCGCCAGCACCACCGTGGCGGTGAAGAGGAAGACGAAGCCGAGCAGCCGAAGCGTCCGGTTCCCCTCCCCCGGGCGCAGCCCGATGGCTCCCGCAATCCCCCGCATTGGAGGACGGAGCTTACGCCAGTCAGCGGCCCGCGCCGCTCATGGAGTCGTTCATCTTCTCCATCGCCTGGTCGATGGTGAAGGAGGCCGCCCGCTGTCGCGGGGGGTACTCCTTGAAGGTGGCGAGGAACTCTGCGACCAGGCCCTGCGCGGCCATGATGAGGTACGCCTTGCGCATGTACCAGTCCCAGTAGGTGTTGGACGTCACGTCCGCGCGCTCGAAGGGGTCCGTCCGCAGGTTGAAGAGCTTGGGCACCCGCAGGGAGACGAACGGCTCCGCCCACACCTGAAGCGTCCCCCGCGCGCGCTGCTCCATGAAGACCATCTTCCAGTTGTCGTACCGCAGCGCGACCAGGTCCCCGTCGTCGTTGAAGTAGATGAAGCCCTTGCGCGGGCACTGCGGCACCTTGCCCGTGAGGTAGGGCAGCAGGTTGTAGCCATCGATGTGGACCTTCAGTTCCTTGTCCCCCACGCGGTAGCCCTTGAGCAGCTTCTCCGGCACGTCCGGCGCGCCGGCGGCGGCGAGGAACGTGGGCAGCCAGTCGTGGTGGCTGACAATCTCGTTGGACACCGCGCCCGGCGCGACGTGCCCCGGCCAGCGCAGCACCATCGGCACCCGGAACGCGCCCTCCCAGTTGGTGTTCTTCTCGCTCCGGAAGGGCGTCATCGCGCCGTCCGGCCAGCTGTTCATGTGGGGCCCGTTGTCGGTGGAGTAGAGGACGAGGGTGTCCTTGGTGAGCCCCAGCTCCTCGAGCAGCCCGAGCATCGCGCCCACGTTGCGGTCGTGGTCAATCATCGTGTCGTGGTACGGCGACTGCCACCGCCCCGCCTGGCCAATGCTCGAGGGCTTCGTGTGCGTGCGCAGGTGCATGTGCGTGGTGTTGAGCCAGCAGAACCACGGCTTGCGCGCGGTGTGCTGGCGCTTGATGAAGTCCTTCGCCGCGGCGACGAACTCGTCGTCGCAGGTCAGCATGCGCTCAGTGGTGAGCGGGCCGGTGTCTTCAATCCGCTGCTTGCCGACGCGGCCCCAGCGGTGCTGTTCGGTGGGGTCGTCCTGCTCCGTCGCCCAGGAGCGGATGACGCCGCGCGGGCCGTAGCGGTCCTTGAACTGGGGGAAGTCCTTGGCGTCCGGGTAGTCAGGGTCCTCCGGGTCCTCCTCCGCGTTGAGGTGGTAGAGGTTTCCGAAGAACTCGTCGAACCCATGCACCGTGGGCAGAAAGCGGTTCTGGTCACCCAGGTGGTTCTTCCCGAACTGCCCGGTGGCGTAGCCCAGCGGCTTGAGCAGCTCCGCGATGGTCGGGTCCTCCGGCTGCAGCCCCACCGGCGCCGCGGGGAGGCCTACTTTCGTGAGCCCGGTGCGAAACCCAGACTGGCCGGTGATGAACGACGCGCGGCCCGCCGTGCAGCTCTGCTCGCCGTACGCGTCGGTGAAGCGCATGCCTTCGGCCGCCAGACGGTCGATGTTCGGCGTGCGGTACCCCATCATCCCGGAGCTGTAACAAGACAGGTTCCAGATGCCGACGTCGTCGCCAAAGATGACCAGGATGTTTGGCTTCTTCGAGTTCGCCATGGTGCGCTTCCTTGTTTGGGTTTGACGTCAGCGGCCCAGCTGAAACGGATAAATCAACTTCCAGTCCTGTTTCATGTCGACAACCACCCAGCGGTGCGCGGGCGCCTCATCGAGCGCGCGGGAGAGCAGGCCCACGGGGGAGCTCCGGTCGTAGGCAAACTCGCGCTCGGCGTCGGTGTGGTGGACCAGCAGCCCCAGGCGCGCGCTCCGCCACTCCGGGTGGCCAGGCGCCAGCGCGCGCACGCGGTCAAAGGCGAACGCCAGCTGCGTGTAGACGGGTTGCTCTGGCCAGAGCGTGCCGTCATGGTCGAACGCGGCGATTCGGTCCGCCTCCGCCACAAAGTCCGGCGACCCCGGCGCCGTCACCCGCTCCACAAAGCCCAGCAGGGCCCGCTTGGTCTTCCCTTCACTCCAGGAGGGCAGCGGGTCCCTCGTCTCCACCCGCCCCGCCGTGTCGTCGGTCTGGGACGCCACCGTGCAGCTGAGCGTCGCCGCGCCGAG
>JBGART010000036.1:0-97197 GCA_044230055.1 Myxococcaceae bacterium
GTGCGTGGGTTTGCGCCACCTCTCGACTATGCGCCTGACGGCGCAACGCTCGAGGCGAGCGGGGAGGCGCCTGACTGAGAACAGCTGTTCCTCCGACGAAATGGCCGGCCAGGGCCGGTTTCCCCTCGAGGCGAGCGGGGTGGTGCCTGACGGCGCGAGAACACCTGTTCCTCCGACGAAATGGCCGGTTCCCCCCTCGAGCGGGGGCAAGCGCCCGTCGGCGCAACGCTCGAGGCGCGCTCCTACGCAGCCTCGAGGAACTCCAGCACCCGGGCTCGCACGCGCGGGTCGCGCAGGGCTCGCGTGTGGCCGGCGCCGGGAATCTCCTCCAGCCGAGCGCCGGGCCAGGCTGCGGCGATGCGGGCGCCGTGCTCGAACGGGACTTCGCGGTCCTCGCGGTCGTGAAGGAGCAGCGCGGGCACGGAGAGCCGGCGCGCCACCTTCGGGACGGACATCACGTCTGTGCCCTCTCCCAACGCGGCCAGCTGCTTTTCAATGAGCGCCAGCATCCCTCGCGAGCGCGCCTCCGGCAGGTCAAACCGCTGCACCAGCGTATGCGTGTAGTGCGCCATCTCTGCGGCGGGGGCGATGAGCACCGCGCGCTCCGCCTTCAGCCCCTGGTCCAGCGCCAGCGCCAATGCCGTCGCGCCCAGCGAGTGCCCCACCACGGCCCTCACGCCGCCCGCGCGCCGCGCCACTTCAAGGATGGCGTCCCGCAGGTCCAGCAGCGTGGCTTCCCGGCCTTCGGAGTTGCCGTGCCCCACGTGGTCGAACAGCACCACCCGCTCTCCGGCGTCCAGCAGCGCCTCGGCCAGCGGCGCCAGCTGACCTGCGTGTCCATTCCAGCCGTGCACCAGGAGCGTCACCGGCCCTTCGTCGCCCCACTCCCACGCGCTCACCCGCTGGCCGTTTACCGTGACGGGGAGCGACTCGCCGGCCCAGCCATGCAGCGCCGGCACCCGCCCGCGTCCCCGCCGCACCGGCGTCCGGAACAGCTGCAGCGCCCGCCGCTCCGCCAGCGCCGGCGAGAGCGCGCTCAACGCCTTCAGCTGCCAGCCCAATATCCGTACGACCGTGCTGTTATTTTCGGCGTTGTTCCGAGGGGTCGTTCGCATCCGTTTCTCCTTATGAGCGCTGGGCTCAAGCCGGCCACGGCATATTTACGACCGATCGTGCTTTATTTCAACCCCACCTCCGGGCCGCGTGAAAACCGTGTTGCACAGGTACGGCCGATGTGGGTTCTAGGGAGAGCAGCATCACCCGCAGGGAGGGGGCGCTCGCACAGCCCCCGTGGAGGACGGGGAATCCGCGGCAAGGCTTAGCAACCCGCGCGGCGCTACGCCGCGCATGCCAACGTGCCCAGCATTCGTCACGACCCGGTTCGGCACTCGGAGACCGGCGGTGTCCTCGCCCGCAGCTGGGTAGGGTCCCTGACGGTCCCCGCGGGCCATGAGGACACCGCCGGTCTCCTTTAGTGGACCCAGCTCGTCCTGGAAGGTTCGTAGGCGCTGCGGATTCTCCGTCCTCGACGGGGCCTTTGCGTTCGAGCGCTTCGAAACGACGTGGCTGACGGCGAGGACGAGAAGGCGAAGCTGTTCCGGCGCCTCTACGGCGCGAACCTCCACCAGGTGGTGGAGCGCATGCGCGTGCACGGCTTCTGGCCCACCGGCGTGGGGCTGCCGGAGGACCCGCCCGAGGAGGCGAAGGAGCGCGCCCGACTCGAAGGGGAGTTGGAGAGCCTGCGCGCGACCTTCGGCCCTGCGGTTGACGTGGAGAAGGCGCTGCGCGCGGAGCGGGTGCGGCGCTGGCAAGCCAGCAAGGAACGGAGGGCCGGGCGGCGGGCGGCGCTGGTGGCCAAGCTTGCGCAGCGGCGCGAGGCCTACCGGGCGCACAAGGCAGGCACCGTGGTGCACGCCGGAGAGGGCGTCAGCGCCGGGCTCGAGGACGTAGGCGCGGACGCGGCGCGGCTTTTGGCGGCGGGCCTGCCGGTCATCGGCACGGCGGCGGAGCTGGCCACGGCACTGGGCGTGACGCTCCCGCGGCTGCGGTGGCTCACCTACCACCGGCGCGCGGCGGCGCTCGTGCACTACCACCGCTACGGCATCCCGAAGAAGGCGGGCGGCGTCCGGAACATCTCCGCGCCCAAGCCCGCGCTGGCGAAGGCGCAGCGCTGGATTCTGGAGCAGCTGTTCTCGCGGCTGCCGGTGAGCGCGACGGCGCACGGCTTCGTGCCCGGCCGCAGCACAGTGAGCAACGCCACGCCGCACCTGGGCAAGGCGGTGGTCATCAACCTGGACATGCGGGACTTCTTTCCCACCGTCACGTTCAAGCGGGTGAAGGGCCTGTTCGTGAAGCTGGGGTACCGCGGGCAGGTGGCGACGCTGCTGGCGCTCCTGTGCACAGAGCCGCCGCGGGTGGCGGCTGCGCTGGATGGGCGGGCTTTGAGCATCGCCGTCGGCGAGCGCCGCCTGCCACAGGGGGCATGCACCAGCCCCGCGCTCACCAACGCGCTGTGCACCCGGCTGGACAAGCGCCTGGCCGGCTTGGCGGCGCGGCATGGCGCGGCGTACACGCGCTATGCGGATGACCTGACGTTCTCACTCCAGGCGGCGGGCGCCGTCGGCAAGCTTCTCAAGAGCGCGCGGGCCGTGCTGCGTTCGGAGGGCTTCGAGGAGCACCCGGACAAGACACGCGTGATGCGGCGGGGCCGGCGGCAGGAGGTGACCGGGCTCACGGTGAACCAGAAGCTCTCGCTGCCGCGCGAGGAGCTGCGGGCGTTGCGCGCCCTCATCCACAACGTCGGCAAGCGCGGGCTGGCGAGCGAGAACCGCGAAGGACACCCCCACTTCGAGGCCTACCTCCGGGGGCGGATCTCCTACCTTCACATGGTGGATCCCACCCGGGCCGCAGCGCTCTCGCTCAAACTGGACGCGGCCTTGAAGCGCGCGCCTACTTCCTGACAGTCGCTCGAGGGAAGCACCAGGCAGGCAGCAGCGGCTTGCGAAACGCGATGGCATACTGCGTCCTCGCAATCACGCAGAGGGGAAGTCCATGGCCAACGGTTCCTTCACGCCCGTTCGTTCGGCGCTCGTGTCACTCCCGAGCCCTGCCGTCGTCACGCCCGCGCACCGTCCGGACTTCGGCCTCGAGGTGAACCTGGCGAACGACCCCGGCCAGCGCGTCCGTTACACGGGCGGCGACACGCTCTCCATCTCCGGCACCGCCACCGGCGGAGGCATCATCCCCTCGATGCTCCACCTCACCGTCGACGGCACCCGCGTCCGCCTCACGGTCGCGGCCGGGGACAGCGCGCTCGACACCGCTGCCAAGCTCGCCGCGGCACTGCCCGACACGTTCACGGCCCATGTGCATGGGATGGATTTGGTCCGGGTCCAGCTGCTTCGGCGCTGAAGACTCGGGCGAGCCGGGACGGCACGGGCACAGACACACGGCAGGTGAGCGGCACGGGAACGGGAACAGGGGGAAATCACTGCGCGCAACCCTGCCTCGCCCTGCGCAGACAATCCCCCACCATGGGCCTCAAAGAGGTCGGCAGCTCCCCCTCCCCTTCTCGCCGTGACGCGCTGCTGACGGCGATGGCCGCCCTCCCGCGCGTGGGCCTGGCCTCCCCTTCAGACGTCACCCTCCTCCACGACGGGAAGGAGAAGGCCCGCACCACCCGTGAGGGCCTGCTCATCAGTGACGGCTTCGAGCCCGCCGCCCTGGCCGGCGTCCTCTTCCACGAGCGCGTGCACCAGCTGCGCGGAGACGCGGAGCACCGCGGCCCGGTCCACCCACGCGAGCTCGCCGCCGACAGGGGCGCCGGCTGGCTCCTCGCGGCCACCGGGGCCTCTGCGGAGCAGACCCAGGCCTTCGCGGACACCCTGCTGCGCATCACCACTGCCGACTATCCCCACCCCCAGCAGCGGCTGGACGCGGTGCTCGACGGCGCCCGGGCGCAGGCCCAGGGCGAGAGCCTGGCGGGCGTCATCCAGGACGACTGAGCGGGAAGCGGCTACGGTAGCGCCGCGACGGATGCGGCTGCTCGACAACACAGTCCAGGAGTACGCCTGGGGCTCCTACACCGCCCTCTCGGGGTTGCTCGGGCAAACCTCCCCCAGCGCGCGGCCCCAGGCGGAGCTCTGGATGGGCGCCCACCCCGCGGCCCCCTCCCGCGTGCAGGTGGATGACGGCGGCTGGGCCTCCCTCCTGGACGTGGTGGGCGCGGATGCCGCCGGGATGCTCGGGCCCGCGCTGGCGGGACGGCACGGCGGGCGGCTGCCCTTCCTCTTCAAGGTGCTGGCGGCCCGAGAGCCGCTCTCCCTCCAGGCGCACCCCAACCTCGCGCAGGCGCAGGAGGGCTTTGAGCGGGAGAGCCTGGCGCGCATCCCGCTCAGCGCGCCCAACCGGAACTACCGGGACGCCAACCACAAGCCGGAGCTCATCTGCGCGATGGGGCCGTTCGACGCGCTCTGCGGCTTCCGCCCCGCACCGGAGACGATGGCGCTCTTCAAGGCGCTGCAGGTGGCGGAGCTGGAGCCGGCCATCAGCACGCTGAAAGCCACCCCGGACTCGCGCGGGGTGCGCACCGTCTTCCAGGGAATGATGCGGCTGCCCACCGCCGCGAAGGCGGACGTCGCCAAGGCGTGCGTGGAGGGCTGCCGCGCCCACGTCACGCTGGGCGGCGACTTCACGCGCGAGTGCGCCTGGGCGGTGCGACTGGGAGAGCTCTACCCGGGCGACGTGGGCGCGGTGACGGCCCTCATGCTCAACCTCGTCCACCTCGAAGAGGGCCAGGCGCTCTACCTGCCTGCGGGCAACCTCCACGCGTACCTCGAAGGCGTGGCGGTGGAGCTGATGGCCAGCTCCGACAATGTGCTGCGCGGCGGGCTGACGCCCAAGCACGTGGACGTCCCGGAGCTGCTCCGGGTGTTGGACTTCCAGGACGCGCCCGCGGTGCCGCTGGAGGCGGCCGAGGTGTCACCGTACGAGCGGGCGTACGACACGCCGGCCCCCGAGTTCCGGCTGTCGCGGATGGATTTGGACGCGGAGGACACCTACGAGCCCGAGCGCCGCGGCCCGGAGATTCTGCTCTGCACCCAGGGTCCGGCGCGGCTGAGCTCCGGCCAGGCCACGCTGTCACTGCCGCGGGGCGCCTCCGCCTTCGTCGCGGCCAGCGAGCCGGCGTACACCCTGCACGGCCCCTGCGCGGTGTTTCGCGCCACCCCCGGCGGTTGAGTCGTTGTATGACGGCCAGGCCATGGCCAAGGCAAACGCCCCGCTTGTCGGGGTCATCATGGGCAGCCGCAGCGACGCCGAGCACCTGGAGCCCGCGCGCGAGCTGCTCAAGGCGCTGGCCATCCCGTTCGAGGCGCGGGTGGTCTCCGCTCACCGCACGCCGGAGTGGATGTTTGAGTACGCGCGCACCGCCGAGGGCCGCGGGCTGAAGGTCCTCATCGCGGCGGCCGGCGGCGCGGCGCACCTGCCGGGGATGGTGGCCACCTCCACGCTCCTTCCGGTGTTGGGCGTGCCCATGCCCACCACGGTGCTGGCCGGGATGGACGCGCTGCTCTCCATCGTCCAGATGCCCAAGGGCGTGCCGGTGGGGACGCTGGCCATCGGCAAGCCGGGCGCGGCCAACGCGGCCCTGCTGGCGGCGCAGATTCTGGCGCTGGAGGACCGGGCGTTGCACAAGCGGCTGGCCGCGTGGCGCAAGGCGCGGACGGACGAGGTGCTGAAGGACACCCGCGCGTGAGCGCCATTCTGCCCGGTGCGACGCTTGGCATCCTCGGCGGCGGCCAGCTGGGCCGGATGACCGCGATGGCCGCCCGCGCCCTGGGCTACCGGGTGCACGTGTTGGATCCAGACCCCCACTGCGCCTGCGCGCCGGTGGTGGAGCGCCTCATCACCGCCCCGTTCGACGACGCGGCGGCCGCCGTGGAGCTGGCCAAGGGTTGCGACGTGGTGACGCTCGAGATTGAGAAGGTGTCGGTGGCGGGGCTGCGACAGGCGGCGGCGCACGCGCCGGTGCGGCCGTCGGCGGAGGTGCTGGACATCATCCAGGACAAGGGCCGGCAGAAGACCTGGCTGTCGCTCACGGGCTTCCCGGTGGGGCCGTTCCAGCTGGCGGCGACGGACGCGGACGTGCGCGCGGCCTGCGCCCGCTTCGCAGACCGGGCCTTCGTCAAGCGCTGCCAGGGCGGGTACGACGGCCGCGGCCAGGTGATGGTGCAGACGCAGGCACAGGCGCAGGAGGCGTTCGGGCTTCTGGGCGGCGCGCCCTGCCTCGTGGAGCAGGCCCTGCCCCTCAAGGCGGAGCTCTCCGTGCTGGTGGCCCGCCGGCCCTCGGGCGAGGTGGCCGCCTACCCGCCCGCCCTCAACCACCACGAACACCGCATCCTGGACACCTCGCAGCTGCCCGCGCCGCTGCCCGCCGCCATCCTGAGCCAGGCCACCGCGCTCTGCCTGCGGCTGGCGCAGGCGCTCAAGGTCGAAGGCGTGCTGGTGGTGGAGCTCTTCCTGCTCGAGGGCGACGCGCTGGTGGTGAACGAGCTGGCGCCGCGGCCGCACAACACCTTCCACGCCACGGAGGTGGCCTGCGTCACCAGCCAGTTCGAACAGCTGGTGCGCGCAGTGTGCGACCTCCCGCTGGGCACCTGCGAGGTGATGCGGCCGGCCGCCATCGTCAACCTCCTCGGCGACCTCTGGCAGGGCCGCAAGACCGTCCCGTTTGACGCCGCGCTGGAGGTGCCCTGCACCCGGCTGCACCTCTACGGCAAAGGCGAGGCGCGGCCCGGCCGGAAGATGGGGCACCTCTCCGCGGTCGGCAGCACGCCGGATGAGGCGCTCGCCCGCGTGAAGGAAGCCAAGCGCAGGCTCGAGCTCCCCTGACGTCAGGGGCTGTGCGCGCGGCCCTCACCCTGTCGACGTGGGCACGACCTCCCCTCCCTCGCGGGCAACGGGGGCGCCCCCTAGCATTCCCAGATTCGACCGGAGGATTCGTGCGTCAGGGGTTTTGGCGAAGGCTGCCGCTGGCTGTGTGCGTGGCTGCGCTGGCCGGACAGGGGCTCGCGGAGCCGCAGGGCATCACCCCTCAGGCCGCGCTGCCGCTCCTGCTCAAGGCTCTGACCTTCGACCGCAACTTCGCCTCCCGCGGACAGGTGGGGCCCTTCGTCGTCCTCGTCGCCGGTGAGGTGCCCCAGCGCGGAGAGCGCGACGCCATCGTCGCGGAGCTGGCGCGGATGAAGGAGCTCAAGGCCGGGCCCCGCGCGGTGGCGTTTGCCAGCGTGGAGCTCAAGGACGAGGCCGGCCTGGACGCGGCGGTGCAGCAGCACCGGGCCGGCGCCATCCTCGCCATCGCCGGCACCAGCGAGGCCGGCGTGAAGAAGGTCCGCGAGGTGAGCATGGACAATCAGATTTACTCGCTCGGGATGGATTCGAAGATGGCGCTGGCGGGCCTCGCGCTCACTGTCACCGAGAACGAGGGCCACCTGCAGCCGGTGGTGAATGTCAGCGCGTCCCTGGCCGTGGGCGCGGTGTTTGAGCTCTCGCTGCTGAAGCTGGCGAAGGTGGTGAAGGAGTCCGCTGCGCCTGCGCCTGTCGCTCCGGAAGCGCCGGACCCTTCCGCGCCCTGAGGCTGGGACCTCGTCCGTGCGTCGGCGTGCTGATGGGTGCGTTTGACCGTGCGGAGGCAGCTTTGGTCATGTGACGCGGGTTCTGCGCTTCAGCCGTCCGGGCGTCGGCGGCGGGCCGCGTGCGTTGCCTGCTCGGAGCCCAAACATCCCTGAGGAGACGGGGGACGCGGGATAGGAATGGGCGGCTGCCGGGGGCGCCCCCGGCAGCAATGATCGCTTCGGCCAGGTCGCGCGCCGCTTCATGACCCGCCCCTGCGTTCCCCAAGGTGTTTCACCCGGGCTTTGATGAATTGGCTGGAGCTGTCCCCGAGGTGGCCGGAGTGTGACTGACAGTGTGCGACGAAGCCGAGGTACGAAGGTGTCGACAGGAAGTGGGGAGGATTTGTTATATACATCTAACAAATCCTCCCCACTTTGATGACAAGTCGTCGTGAAACACAAAAACAACGGACTGGCGGTGAGCTTCGGACGCCGGCGGGGACAGCTCCAGCCAATCCATCAAAGCCCCGGCAAAACCCCTTGGGGAGCGCAGGGGTGGGTCATGAAGCAGCGCGCGTCCAGGCCGAAGCGGTCATTGCTGCCGGGGGCGCCCCCGGCAGCCGCCCATTCCTATCCCGCGTCCCCCGTCTCCTCAGGGATGTTTGGGCTCCGAGCAGGCAACGCACGCGGTCCGCCGCCGACGCGCGGACAGCTGAAGCACAGAACCCGCGTCACATGACCAAAGCTGCCTCCGCACGGACAAACGCGCCCCATCAGCACGCCGACGCGCGGACGGATCCCACCTGGCCGGCGGCTTCTCACTCACAATCAGAGCCCGCCTGGGGTTCGACGTGACTTGAGCCACTCCCTCACGCGGCCAAGCTCCCTGCGCTCAGGCTCTCCGTAGGAGCGCTCCAGGTCCTCCGCGGCCTTACGCGCGAGCGTCACCGCGCGCCCACCCTCGGTTGACCAAATCACCTGCGCGAGAGCGAAGCGCACGAACGCGGCCTCAGTGAAGGCGGGCGAGGTGTCGAGGAGCTTGAACGCCGCCTCCAGGTCCTCGCGGGCCTCCTTCTCCCGCCCGAGCGCGAGCAGCGCCTGGCCTCGCACGCCGCGGCCGATGGCGGTGCGCGGGTTGTCCTCGCCGAAGGCCTGCACCACCAGCGGCACCCCGCGCGCGGCATAGGACAGGGCGGCGGGGGCGTCCCGCTTGAAGAGTGCGACCGAGGCGAGGTGGAGCAGCGGCTGGCCGGTGTACGGGTCCTTCTCTCCGCGCGCAGCGGTGTAGCTGGCGAAGGCGCGCTGAAGCAGCTCCTGCGCCTCGGCGACGCGCCCCTGCTTGAGCCGCATGGCGCCCAGCTCCATCTGCACATCCGCCACCGGCGTGCTGGCGCCCACCGCCAACCCCTCCCGGATGCGCAGCGAGCGCTCAAGCGCCGCAATCGCCTCCGGGAACGCGCCGAGGTCCCGGTTCACCGCGCCCAGGTTCATGAGGTACGTGGCCAGCGGCGCGCTCTGCGGCCCCAGCGCGTGCTCGGCGATGGTGGCCGCCCGCTCGTAGCGCGTGCGCGCTTCGGCGAACTTGCCCTGCTCCTCCAGCACGGTGCCAATCATGTTCAGCGACTCGGCGACGCGGATGTGCTGCGGGCCAAAGGCGGCCTCGCGAATCTTCAGCGCGCGCTCGGAGACGGCGGCAGCCTCGGCCGTGCGCCCCAGGCGCAGCAGCGCGTTGCTCTGGTTCTGCAGGGCGAGCGCAATCTCCACGTGGTCCGGCCCGGACAGCTGGGTCCGCAGCGCGATGGCGCGCTCCAGCTCCGCCAGCGCAGCCGCGTTCTCCCCGCGGTAGAGCAACAGGGCCCCGTGCTGGTGCGCGAGCACCATCTCCAGCTCCGTGTGGCCCGCGCCCATCCGGTTGAGCGCCGCGGCGGCCAGCTCGCCCCAGCGCTGCGCCTCCTGCGACTTCTCCAGCCTCAACCCTTCGACGAACATCAACATCGCCCGCCCGCGCACCACCAGCTCCTGGTAGCCGCTCTGCTCGGCCAGGCGGACGGTCTGGTACAGGCTCTCATCTGCCTCCAGGTAGCGCCCCAGCCGCTCCTGCGTGCGGCCCTGCAAGAGCAGCCACTCCGCCGTCAGCGGCCCGTAGCCGAGCGCCTTCGCCGCCTCCGTCCCCGTGCCCGCCAGCTGCGCGGCGACGGGGTAGCGGCCCGCGGCGAAGTTGGCGCCCGCCTCCGCCAGCGCCTTCCGGCTGCCGGCCACCTGCGCCTGCTTCGCCTCCGGAGGCGGCAGGACGCCGGAGCTGAAGCGCGGCGGGCGCTGACACACGGCCACCGGCGGGAGCGCCTGCGAGGCCTCAATGCTGCTGCCCACCACCTGCTTGTCGGCCCGGGCAAAGACGTGGGTGAGCGCGTCCAGCGCCTGCAGCCGCTCATCGAGGCACGCCATCCGCGCCTCCATCAGGGCCTCGGTCTGCTCGCCCCGGACGCGGGTGGCCTCGCAGGCATCCTTGAAGTGCGTGGCCCACTCTGCCGTGTACGCCTCGAACGTCTGCGCGACGGCGGAGAAGGCGCCGACCGCGGCGGCGTGCTCGGTGGCGCTGAACGCCTTGAGCAGCCCGTCCTTCACCTCGCGGTTCCACACCGCCTGCACTCGCGCCGGGGCGCCAGAGCAGAGCGTGGAGGGGCGGGTAAGCCGCACCGCGCTGAACGCCGCCAGCCCGGCGACCGCGGCCACCGCGCCCCCGGCCAGCAGCACGCGGCGCAGGCGGGCGCGCGGGTCTCTCCCCAGCGCCTGGAGCAGCGCCTCCAGCGAGGGGTAGCGGTCCGCCGGGCGCTCGGACATCCCGCGGCGCAGGGCGTCCTTGACGTGCTGAGGGATGCGGCGCGTGGGCCGGCTGCCGGACTTCGGGCCGACGCTCGGCTTGTAGCCGTGCAGCGCTTCAAAGAGCGACACGCAGAAGCTGTACTGGTCCGTGCGCGCGTCCACGCCCACGCCGCGGCGCTGCTCGGGCGGCATGTACGCGGGCGTCCCCATCAGCGTCCCGGCGCGGGTGGGCGCGGGCTCGGAGAAGCTGCCGCTGCCTTCGAGGACGGAGTCCTCCGGCGTGGGCGTGGGGTCCCGCGACGGCGGGGGCCGCGCGCTGACGCTACTGGCGTGGGAGGGCTCGCGGCCGTCGTCCACCAGCACCAGCCCGAAGTCGGTGACGCAGACCCGGCCGTCCTTGCCCACCAGGACGTTGTCCGGCTTGAAGTCGCGGTGCACCAGCCCGCGCGCGTGGGCGGCCTTCAGGCCCGCGCCGGCGGAGAAGAAGACCGCCAGAATCTCCTCCGTGCTGCGCTCCTGCGCGCGCAGCCAGCGGCGCAGCGTTTCGCCGTCGATGAACTCCATCGCGACGAAGAACTCACCCTGGTGGACGAAGGCGTCGTGCACCGCGACGACGTTCGGATGGGAGAGGCGGGCCATCGCCCGGGCCTCGCGCACCAGCCGCCCGAGCATCTCCTGCCGCTTGTCCGCCTCCAGCAGGTCGCTGCGCACCTGCTTGAGCGCCACCCGCCGGTCCAGCGTGCGGTCATAGGCCGCGTACACCAACCCCATCCCGCCCGCGCCAATCTGCGCGAGGACCATGTACCGGCCGAGGTCTTCGCCGGACTGGAGGGTGTGGGGCTCTGCGGATTCGGAGCCGGGCTCCGGAGACCGCGTGACGTCCGGCCCCGAGCGCTTGGACTCGACCGCCTGACGGCAGGAGTCACAGCGCTCGACGTGGGCCTGAGCCGCGTCCAACGCGACGCCGGCGAGGCGACCCGAGATGAGGTCCTCCAGCCGGTCGCCGTCCAGACAGCTCACGCGTTCGAGTAACCGCCGCCCACCTTGCCACCGGCGAGGTTGCCCGGGCTGAAGGTGATGGAGACGATGTCTCCGCCGTTCTGGTTGTTCCGGAAGCCGGTCATGGTGCCGTTGTTGGAGCCGGCGTCCGCATCGATGTTCACGTCTTCGATGGGAGGCGTGTTCCCGAGGTCAACAGGGCCGGCATTCTGCGCGTTGAAGCTGCTGCGGGCCGCGTCCACCGCGGCGTCCACGCCCTTGCGGAGCGCGCTGATGGACTTGGCGAGCGCTTCGCCGACCTTGGTGTTCACCTCGTCGGCGGTGGCGGTGTAGTCGTTCTCGTCGTTGCCGAAGATGCCTTTGATTCCGCTGCCGACGCCGAACTTGTTGGTCTTTTCGATGGCCATTGGGGGATGCCTCCGCTTTCTTTGAGTTATCGGCGATCGCGCGGCGGAGTTTCCTAACTTCTTAGAAATTTCGCCCAACCCTTCGAACAGTTAGTCATTCCAGTAGGTTGACTACCGTTTGGGCTCATCATCAAACGAAAAAGCCAGCTGGGGCGACGAGCTCGGAGCCTCCGCCGGGGCCTTTGGCTGAGCCGGAACGGCAGGCTTCTCCGCGATGGGCGTGGCGACCTCCACCTTGGGAGGCTGCACGTCAAACTGGGCGAGCACCGGGGCGTGGTCGCTGGTGCCGAACTCGCGGAAGGACGCGCAGGACGTCGCGCGGGCGGCCAGGGCCTGGCTGGGCAGGACGTAGTCCAACCGCCAGCCCACGTTCTTCTCGCGCAGGTTCCGCCAGGGCGCCCACCACGTGTAGAGCGCGTCGTTGGCGGGTTCAAAGACGCGCTGCAAGTCCACCAGCCCGCGGCCGATGAGCCCGGAGAGCAGGGCGCGCTCCTGCGGCGTCTGGCCAATCTGGTCCGCCTTGCGCAGCGTGGGGTGCACGTCGCGCTCTTCCTTGGCGACGTTCAGGTCCCCGCAGAGGATGAGCTGCGTGCCGCGCCCGCCTTCGGTGATGACCCAGTCCTCCAGGCTCTGGAGGAAGCGGATTTTCGCCGGGAAGTCCTTCCCGCCGTTGGGCACATAAATGGACGCGAACGCCCACTCCCCCACCCGCGCCACCACGATGCGGTTCTCATGGTCGAAGCCCGGGTGCTCGAAGGCCGGCCGAGCGGGGAAGGCCGACTTCTTGAGGTGGAGCCCCACGCCCGAGTAGCCCTTGTGCCCGTGCCAGTAGCACCAGTAGCCGTCCAGCTCGCACAGCGAAGGCGGCACCTGCTCAGGCGACGCCTTCACCTCCTGCAGGCAGAGCACGTCCGGCGCTTCCCGCTCCACCCAGGCCAGCACGTCCCCTTCACGGGCCCGGATTCCATTCACGTTCCATGTGGCGACCTTCATCGGCCCGCGTCCTTAACGCGTTTGAGGCATTACGGCCCGCCCGTTCGGCTGAAGTTGACTTTCATTATCAGCAACAGCTAAGCCAGACGCGATTTGCACGTGGAGGCAGTGTGTCGTCGTTCATTCCCGGGAGAGTGCTGACGGGCTGTGCCGTCCTCTGGTTGGGTTGCGGAGGAGCAGGCCCTGGCTCGCTCACAGTGGTGACGGACCGCGCGGTGGACGCGCCGCTCCGGGCAGCCACCGAGGAGCAGGTCGACCGCTTTAGAGAAGGCGACGCGCTCTTCGACCTCGGCTTCCGCGAGCCGGACGGCCTGGGGCCGCTCTACATCCGCTCCTCCTGCAGCGCCTGTCACGAGAGCGGGCTCAACGGCCCCGGCGGCGTGCAGAAGATGGTGGTGGTGGGCCCGGACGGCGTGACGCCCACGCCAGACCAGTCCGCCCTCCCCTATGGCCACACCGTGCGCCCGTACTGGGTGGCCGGCGCGCATACAGCCATCAACGCGCCGGAGCCCGGCACCGGCGGCGTGAAGGTGACGCAGCGCCTGGGCCCGGTGGTGCTGGGGCGCGGCTACCTGGAGGCCATCGACGACGCGGAGATTGAGCGCGTGCAGGCGGCGCAGGCGGCGGCGGGCGAAGTGTCCGGCCGCATCAACCGCGTCCGCTACGACTCAGAGGCCAACCCGGAGTCCCCTTTCCAGAGCTACGCGAAGGGGACGGCGAACCTCATCGGCCGCTTTGGCGTCAAGGCGCGGCTGCGCACGCTGGACGAGTTCACCGCGGACGCGTTCCAGGGCGACATGGGGATGACCTCGCCCCTGCGCCCCACGGAGCTGCCCAACCCGGACGGCCTGGCCGACGACGGGCGCGCGGGCGTGGACGTGGACCTGGCGATGGTGAACGCGGTGTCGGACTACCTGCGGCTCTTGGAAATCCCCACCCGCCCGCCGCCGGACGAGCAGGGCGCGGCGCTCTTCGCGGCCGTCGGCTGCGGCAGCTGCCACGTGACGTCCCTGCGCACCCGCGCCGACTACCCCATCCGAGCGCTCGCCGGCATCGACGCGCCGGTCTATTCGGACCTGCTGCTGCACGACATGGGGGTGGCGCTGGCAGACGGGATGACCGACGGCGAGGCAGGCCCGCGCGAGTGGCGGACCGCGCCGCTCATCGGCCTCTCGCTCCTGCGCTCCTACCTGCACGACGGCCGCGCGCGGACCCTGGAAGACGCGGTGCTGCGGCACGCGTCCGAAGGCTCCGAGGCCAACGGCAGCGTGGCCCGCTTCCGCGCGCTCTCCGAAGAGGAGCAGGCCCGCCTGCTCGCCTTCCTGAACACTCTCTGAAGTGAAGCGAACCCCGAACACGAGATGACCATGACGACCCGAAGCCTCCTCCTGTCTGCCCTCCTCGTCACCCTCACCGCCGGCTGCGGCGGCCCCAAGGAGGACACGGTCCTCGTCGACGTGAAGAAGTACATCCAGACGAACCTTCAGGAACTGCGCCTGGCGGCCGAAGCCCTCACCGCGGCAGCGCCGGTGCCGGACGCGGACGGCTGGAGCGCGGAGACGGACGCGGCGGCCGTGGACGCAATGAAGGTGCAGTGGAAGAAAGCCCGCGTCTCCTACGAACGGGTGGAAGGCGCCATCGCCGTCCTGTTCCCGGAGCTCGATGAGTCCACCGACCAGCGCTACGACGCCTTCATTGAGACCGAGGGCGACCCGAACCTGTTCGATGGCGAAGGCGTGACGGGCATCCACGCCCTCGAGCGCATCCTTTGGGTGAAGACCACCCCGGCCAGCGTGCTGGAGTTCGAGCGGGGGCTGCCGAACTACAAGGCGGCGGCCACCCCGGCCACTCTGGCCGAGGCCACCGACTTCAAGACCCAGCTCTGCGTCCGGCTGGTGAATGACGCGAAGAAGATGGAGAACGACTTCTCCCCGCTGGCGCTGGACACCGCGTCCGCGTTCCGCGGCGTCATCGGCAGCATGGCCGAGCAGGTGGAGAAGGTGCAGAAGGCCGCCTCTGGCGAGGAGGAGTCCCGCTACGCGCAGTACACGCTGGCGGACATGAAGGCCAACGTGGAGGGCGGCCTGAAGACCTTCGAGCTCTTCAAGGCCTGGCTGGAGGACAAGGGCGGCTCCGCGGAGAGCAAGGACGTGGCGGCGGGCTTTGACCGCTTGAAGGCCGCGTACGCCGCGCTCCCGGGCGACTCGCTCCCCGCGGTGCCCGCGACGTGGAGCTCCGTGACGCCCAGCGCGGCGGACCTCCAGACCCCGTTCGGCAAGCTGTACGGCGTGCTGCGCGACGAGGCGGACGAGGGCTCCACCACCTCCACCGTCTCCGCGATGAACCGCGCGGCCGACAAGCTGGGCATCCCCCAGCTCCCGCAGAACTGAAGAAGGCCATGTCGTCCGCGCTGCGGCTCGCTCCCCTGCTTCTGCTCACGGCCTGCGGCGCTGGGGCGCAGAGCACGCCCTCCGACACGTTCATCGCGCTCCAGCGCGACTTCGTGGGCTTCGAAGGCTGGGAGGCGTTCGCGCCTCCCGCGCAGGCGGGCGGGGCCACCCACCTGGTGGGCCCGTACACCGTCTACTTGAAGGCGCGGCCGGAGCACGGCAGCGCCCACTTCCCCATTGGCACGGTCATCGTGAAGTCGGCGCGGCCGGACGCGCTGATGGGCGAGGAGAAGATTTTCGCGATGGTGAAGCGCGGCGGTGAGTACAACGCCGAGGGCGCCAGCGGCTGGGAGTGGTTCGAATTGGCGCGCAGCACCTCGGGCGCGCCGGTCATCCTCTGGCGCGGCGTGGGCGCGCCGGCCGGTGAGAAGTACAGCCAGGTGGACGGCAGCTGCAACAGCTGCCACCAGGGCTCCATGGACAACGACTTCGTGCAAAGCATCCGGCTGGTGGACCTGTGAGGTCTTCGCTTCTGCTTCTCTTGGCGTGCGGCGCCACCGCGCTGGCCACACCCCGCCCGCTGCCGTTCACGTACCTCTACCCCACCTCGCCCGCCGGGGACGTGGAGCTGGAGCAGTTCGTCGACGTCACGCCCAGCCGTTCGCTCAGCTTCACCGGCAGCCGGGTCTGGGAGCCGCGCTACGTCCTGCAGACCGAGGTGGAGTACGGCGTCACGGACAAGCTGGAAGTGGCCATGTACTTCCAGCTGTCCACCAACCCCGGCGAGCAGACCGGAAGCGCGCCGCTGTTCTTCGACGGGCTGAAGCAGCGGGTGCGCTACCGGCTGGCGGAGACCGGCGAGTGGCCGGTGGATGTCGCCCTCTACTTCGAGATTGCGGAGCTGCGGAACGAGCTGGAGCTGGAGGCGAAGGTCATCCTTCAGCGGCAGCTGGGCCCGGTGCGGTTGGCCGCCAACCTCTGGGCGGAGTACGAGCTGTATTTCAACGGCGAGCGCGAGTGGGTGCTGCACCCGACCGTCGGCGCCACCTGGGAGCTCTCGCCTTCGGTGCACATGGGCGCGGAGTACTGGCTGAGCGCGGAGTTTCCCTCCGGCGGCGTGCCGCATGAGCCGTCGTACAACGCGCTGCCCCACCACTACGTCGGCCCCGCGCTGCTCTGGCAACCGGGGAAGCTCTGGTGGTCTTTGGGCGCGTACGTGCAGCTGGACAGCTGGGGCCGCGCCGCCGAGGAAGGCGACCGCTTCGGCCGGGTGTGGATCCGCAGCATCATTGGGCTCTCGCTGTGAACCTTCGGGGCGCGCTGTGCGCCCTGGCGGTGGGGCTGGCGGCAGGCTGCGTCAGCCTGCCGCGCCCGACGGACGCCCACGCCCAGCTGCTGCGCGCGCGCTTCCCGGAGGCGACGCTGGAAAGCCTCACCGAGGGGCGGCGGCTCTACCAGTCGCGCTGCTCGGGCTGTCACCTGCTCTACGCGCCGTCTGCGCGGAGCGCCGCGGACTGGGGTGAAGCGGTGGCGCAGATGCAAGAGCGCTCCCGGCTCTCTGCGGCCGAGCGGGGGAACCTGCTGCAATTCCTCGCCGCGTTTGCGCGGGACGCGACGCTGCCACCGGTGCCGTAGGAAGCACCGCGCAACGTTGGCGGCTGTTCCCCGACAATCTGCTCCATGGGGCTACTGCCCATACGAGCCGCGGCCGGCGGGGCAACTTCCGGAAGCAGCGCCGCCGTGAGTGCGGAGGGCCTTGCCCGTCTCCGCCGCGACGGCTTTTCGCTGGACGCTCCAAACCAAGGCGCGCCGCTCTTCCATGCCGGGAGCTCCACGTCCTGGCCCGGGTTGGGAGAGCTCGGGGGGCTGGTTCCAAGCTACGGCAAGGTCCCTGCGGGTGAGGGGTTGTTCTCCCCCATCCGGCGCCACTCCGACATCTGCTTCGGCCGAGGGGCGGAGGGCTACGGCACCTCCCGCGCGTACTTCGAGAGCTTCAACACGTCTCCCCGGTTCGCCATCCGCAACTATTCGGACACAGCCCTTGAACGCGAGCTGAGCATTTTTGAAGGCGTCGCCCTCGGAGGCCGGCGGTCGCATGTCGGCCTGCGCGTGGCCCAGAACTACAGACCGGATCAATTCGCATCCCGCATCGGCTTCTTGCGTGAGGAGCAAGCGCGGCGTTTGAACGATTCGTCGCCGCACTACGCGGTGATGTTCGTGCTCCACCTCGACCGCATGGAAAACCCACCTCATCTGGGTGGCCGGTTTTGCGCGAAGCTGCCGGGGGAGGTCTGGATTCAACAGAAGCTTCCGCTGGAGGTCATGAGCTACTTCGCGGCCCCCGCCGAACACCTGGACGATGCGCGAGCACAGCTGGAGGCCATCGTGCCCGGGGCTGCGGACCGGATGCTGCCGATTGAATCCTTCGACGCGTTCGCGGCGGGGCGGAAGGACGTCGCCCGCGCGCGGTCCAAGGTGCGGAAGGTCAACCGCAACCTCGAGCGTGGGGACTGGCTGCGCGTCAACGCGCGGCTCCCGGCCTTTTGACCCGCCACACCAAACGGAAATCCTACCGCGCCTTCACTGCGAAGCCGTAGACCCAGGCGCCGGCCGCAGCAATCGACGGCACCACGACGAAGGCGCCCAGCAGCCCGAAGATGGCGTCGTTCCTCCCCTCGCCGACGAAGTCCACCCCGGCCACGCGCCAGAAGGCCTTGAGCGCGGTGATGAGCCAGTTGGCGTAGTTGGGGATGACCACTGCCCAGGCCAGGCGGCGCAGGCCGCGCTCGCCGTAGTGCAGCAGGGGCAGGCTCCAGGCCACCGCCACAATCCACAGCCCGCCGAGCAGCGCGTTCAAGTGCGAAGCGAGCGCGGCGTGGGGCTCTGCCGGCACCTTCCCGGTCATCGCGGCCGCCACGAAGAAGCCGGTGAGCATGGAGAAGAAGATGAGCAGCGCCGCTGCTCGCCCGAGGAACCGCGCAATCACCGTCTGCGTCAGCGGAGCCACCATGCCCGCTTTTTACTCCAGAAACCGGCCCGGTTCCCCCGCCCTGACCGCGGCGCTGCGCCGGGGCATCCACGCGTCCAGCAGCGTTCCCCACAGGCGCTGCCAGGGTGGCCAGTCATGCCCGCCGTCGGTGCGGAAGACCTTGTCGGGTGGAAGCGCGGCCGCCAGCAGCCGGTGGCCCCGGTGGAAGCGGTCATCCTCGCCGAACCCGAGGTAGAGCTGTGGACGGCCCGGCGCGCCGTCGGTGAAGGTCTTGAGCGCCCGCCAGGCTTCGCGCTGGAAGTCGGTGCGGCCCTCCGGGGGCTCCCACTTCGCCAGGCCTCCCGCGCGCTCAATCTCGTCGAGCACCGGCGCTTCGCCCAGATACGGCGCCAGCATGAAGATGCCCTCCACCTTCCCCGGGTGGTCCGCCGCCAGCAGCACCGCGCCCAGCCCGCCCATGGAGATGCCGCCCAGCCAGAGGTGCGGGTGACCCTTGGCGAACAGCGGGGTGAGGACGTCCTCCTCCATCCGGTCCCGCAGCGTCTGGTGGACGTAGTAGCCGAAGGTGGCGTTGGCGGCGACGACGTCCACCGGCAGGCCGCGCTCGCGGACGGCGGCGATGAAGCCGCGCTCCTCGTAGGTGACCGCGCGGTCTCCGCTGCCCGGGAGGAGGACGAGGAGCGTGGGCGCCGGGCCGGCCGCCGGGTACGAGAGGGACGACATGGGCGCGGGCGCGGGGAACAGCACCCGGCACCCCGCCAGCAGCGGGAGCACGGCCGCGAGGAGGCGGCTACTCCAGGACACAGCCGCGTTTCTCGTCGACGAGGTGGGCGCGCGCGGGCCAGGTGATGAAGGCGCTGGCCTCCACCGTCTTGGCCGTCCGGTCGACGGAGAAGCGCGCGACGTTGGGTGACGCCTTCACCCACTGGCGGCAGTACGCGTCGTCCATCTCCATCACGAACAGGCAGGTGCAGGTCATCTTCGCGGCGTTCCCGACGGCGAGCTCCAGGTCGTTGTTGTCATAGGTCCGCAGCGTGGGGTTGTCATCCGCGCAGGCGGCCAGCAGCGCCGCGGTGGCCGTCAACAGAAACAGGCGCCTCATCGGACGACCTCCAGGGACAACCGGATGAGCTCGTTCATGGAGAGCCCGTGCTCACGGTCATCTCCGGTGCGGACGATGATGAGCTTCTGCGCGGGCAAGACGATGACGTACTGCCCCCAATGGCCGATGGCGGAGTACGCCTCCACCGGCGCGTCCTTCCAGGTCGACTCCAGACTCTGGGCGGGGAGCGGGACGTTGAGCCACCACATGTACCCGTTGGGCTGGGACTCCCTCCCCCGGTTGGCGAGGAACGCCGCGGAGGGCGTGGTGGCCGCCGTCACCCAACCTTCGGGGACCAGCCGCTCTCCCGCCCAGCAGCCGTCATTCAGGAAGAGGTAGCCCAGCTTCGCGTAGTCGCGCGGGGTGGCGTAGATGAACGCGCCGCCCAGCGCCGCGCCCGAGCGGTCCTCCTCCACCACCACCCGGCGCATGCCCACCTTGTCGAAGAGCTCCGTCCAGAACGCGTCCGGGCCGTGCGCCTTTCCCAGCGCGTTCTTGGCCACCGTCGCCAGCACGTGCGCGTCCCCCGTCGAGTAGACGAACGCCGTCCCGGGCGCGGCCAGCCGCCGGTGCTTGAGCACGAAGCCCACCTGGTCCCGGTGCCCCTCGCCGAAGAGCATCGAGATGACGCTGGAGGTCTGGTAGCTGCCGTTCTCGTACTCCTCCTGCCACTGCTGGCCGGAGGCGAAGGTGAGCAGGTCCTTCACGCGGATGTCGCACGCGCTCGCGGGCGCCTGCGGCAGGTGCTGGCAGATAGGGTCTTCCAGCGTCAGCGCGCCCTGCTGGACGGCGATGCCGATGAGCGTGCTGCTGATGCTCTTGGCGACGGACCAGGAGAGGTGGCGCTTGGTCTTGTCGAAGCCGCCGGCGTAGCGCTCGAAGATGAGCTCGCCGTTGTGGATGAGCAGGAGGGATTCGGTGCGAACGCCCGCGCGGTCTTCGTCCGTGCCGGTGCGGGTGAAGGCCAACGTCTCCAGCGCAGTGACCGCCGCGGACTTCTCCACGGAGAGCTCCCGCTCCGGCCAGTCGTTGGTGGGCCAGCTGGGCAGGGACGGGCACGGGGCCGCGGCTGCGGGCAGCGCCAGCGCGGCGGAGAGGAAGAGCGTTCGGAGCATGCGTGCCTCCAGGGCTAGAACGAGATCCGGCTCAGGGCCACGAGGTGAGTGGAGCCAATGCCGGGGGAGAAGGAAGGGAGCACGCTCTGCGCCTCGGGCGGCGGGCGTTCGAACAGCCGCATGGCCCCCGTGGTGGCGCCGCCGAGCAGCGCGCCCTCGATGAGGCTGAAGACGAACACTTGGAGGGGGACGCCGAAGGAGAAGCCGGCGAACCCGGCGACCACGAGGGCGATGGCGTTCACCACCACGCTCCCCGCCCACGGTACCCAGAAGGGGAACCGGCCGGGCGCGCCTGCGTTGCCTATCAACCAGGCGGCCAGGGTCACCGCGGTGGGAGCTATCAACCCCATGCACAGGAGCGTTGGCAGCGCGGACGCGAGCAGGGAGTTGGAGAGCGAGCCCACCCAGGAGCCGAGCGCCAAGCCCACCGGCACGCTGACGACGCCCGCCGCCACTGCGACGCCGAGCTGGAGGCCGAAGCCGGTGCGCGGGCTGCTGGAGAGGGTCACGCCAGCTGAGGGCGTGAGCGAGGCTTCGGGCTTTGGCTCGGGCTCTGCACCGAGCGCGGACGGTGCCCACAGCGCGGTGAGCATCAAGAGAGTCACGCCACAACGCATGCGCCACCTCCAAGCCTGAGGGAGGGCAGAGCTTACGGCCGTACGCGGAGGAAAGTGTGGGCTTCGTGCTTCGGAGGGTCTGCCACAGCGCGGGTGCCACCCCCCCCGTTCGCGTCGAGCGTCTCACAGATCTTCGGCGTCGGATGGCGGCGCGCAGTCGAGAGGCGGCAGGGTGCAGGGTGCGGGGTGCGGGGTGCGGGCTGCGGGTTTCGGGGAACGGGTTTCGGGGAACGGTGTCTCGGGAAGGGGTAGGGAAGACGCGTTCGCGTTCGCGTTCGCCTTCGTTCACGGGCCCGGGTTCGGGTTCGGGTTCGGGCGCGGGCTAAAGCGCAACGACGGGCAACCCCTTCAGGTCGGCGACCGGACGAGCCGTGCGCGGTGTGCCGAACCCGAACCCCTTCCCGGGCCCGTACCCGTGAACGAAGGCGAACGCGAACGCGAACGCGAACGCGTCTTCCCTACCCCTTCCCGAGACACCGTTCCCCCGAAACCCGCAGCCCGCAGCCCGCAGCCCGCAACCCGCAACCCGCAGCCCGCAGCCCGCAACCCGCAACCCGCAGCCCGCAACCCGCAGCCCGCAGCCCGCAACCCGCAGCCCGCAGCCCGCCACCCGCAGCCCGCAGCCCGCAGCCCGAACACTCCGGCCCCGGCACAGACCTATGGACGCCGCACGCCCCATCCCATCATTTCGAGCACTGCGGAGCGCGCCCGAGACGTTACTCCCGCGACTTCGCGCCAGGCTTCTCCGCCGGCGCTCCCTTCATGCGCTGAATCTCCCGGAGCGACGCCCGCGCTTCGAGCGTAGGGTCCGCCGCTTCCCAGTCCTCCGGGAGCTTCAGGGTAGTCATCAGCCGGATGTAGCGCTCGAAAAGCAACCGGGCCTCATCCAACCTCCCCTGCTGGAACCGGACCCGCCCCAGCGACAAGACGGCGTGCCGGTCCTCGGCGGAGACCGCGGCCTGATGCGCGCGGCCGGCGAGCTCCATGTTCCCCTTGGCCATGGCGGCGGCGCCCAGGCGCGAGGTGAAGCGCGACAGCTCGTGCGCGGCGCGCTCCCAGCCGGAGCGCGCGCCCGTCGGCGAGGCGCGCGTCCCGGGCGGGCGCTTGCTCAGCAGCGGTTCAATGGCGGCGAGGGAGCGCTCCGCTTCGGAGAGGTCATTCCCTTCGAGGTACCGGATGCCCAGCTCCACCTCGCGGCAGAGCTCCGCCGAAGGGTCCAGCTCCCCGCGAGAAGCGTCCAGCGCGCGCTTGCGCAGTGTGTGCTCCTTCTGCGGCCATGCCCACTCACAGGCGGTGGCGTACACGCTGATGACCGTGGAGGAGGTCTGCGCGAGGTCCGCGTCGGCGGGGATGACGCGCTCGAGCAGCCGCTTGGCCACCTCGGGCATGCCGTCGGCACGGAAGCTGGGCCGCAAGCCGTTCACCAGCCGGGAGAAGAGCTGAGCGTACAGCTCACCCTTCGAGTCATGCACCGTGGACAGGTGCTCCAGCGCGGCGAGCGCGCGGCCCTCCGCCGCCTCCGCGTCCGCCGCCTCGCAGTCCAGCGTCACCAGCGAACGGTACGCGTCCGCGATGACGTTGTGCGGCGCGCCGGTCTGCCGCAGCTTCTGCAGCCGGCGCCCCACCGCCACCCGGAGCGCCGGGGCGGCGTACTGGCTCGACTTGCTGCGCGAAGCCCAGAGGTCCGCCACCACGCGGCTCTCCACCCGCTCCGTCAGCCCCTGCGCGTCCTCGAGCCCCAGCGAGCCGGCAAGCTGGTAGCGCAGCGACCAGTACTGCGACCGCGTGGCGCCGATGAACGCCTGCTCACGCTCCAGCAGCGCCTCGTACAGGCTGAGCACGTCCGGCGGCGCCAGCGCTTCCTGCTGTTCCAGCAGCGCGAGCGCACGGGACGGTCCGGATTCCGCGAGCGCGCGCTCGAACGCGTGGACGACCGTGGTCATTCGCTCCGCGACGATACCTGGTTTGCGCTTCACCTACAGGGCTGGCACCCGGGGTAGGTCGAGGTGTCCCTCGCGATGTGTCCCTCGCGAAGGGTCACCGGGCGCCTACTTGCCCCAGTCGGAGAAGGACTTGGGCGCTTGCAGCTTTGCCTTCGACGTGCGGTGCACTGTCAACCGCCTGGGCGCCAGGAAGAGCGGCCGCGGCTCAGGCTCATCCGTGTAGACGCCCCAGAGGTACGTGCCCTCCGCCAGGCCGGCCACTTCAATCCGCTGCTCGCGCGTCTTGAGCTCCGTCACCGGTGTCGCGAGGAGGTCGCCGGAGCGGGCGACGACGAGGCGATAGCGCTCCACCGCGCCGGCGGACTGCCAGGAGAAGACCACCTTCCCGACGGCGCCGCTGTAGGTGACGGTCGCGTTCGGCGCCGGGCTCAGCAGGAGCTCCGCGGGGCGCTCCGCCTCGCAGTAGATGCGCCGCGCAAAGCCGAACTCACCCGGCGTCCCATTTTCGTCGCGGCTCGCCACGCGCCACACGTAGAGGCCGTTGTCCCTCACGCGCAGCGAGGCGCCGGCGGACGCCACGCTGGCCTCGTCGTGCAGGCGCTGGAACGAGAGGTCTCTGGCCACCTGGAGCAGGTATCCATGCGCGGCCGGCTGCGGCTGCCAGGCGAGCGCAATCTCCTGCCCCGGCCTGCAGGCGAAGCGCGCGTCCACGCCCGGGGCGGTGCTCACCGGGAAGTCGACCAACGGCTGCACCTGCGCGCGCCCGTCCGCGCCCACCGAGGCCACCTCCCCATCGCTCAGCGCCACCTCCGCGGCCGCGGCGTCCAGAGAGAGCGCCCCCTTGCCCTCCGTCACCGCCACCCGCGTCCCGCCCGGCGTGGCGACCAGGGCGAAGAGCAGCTCCGCGTCGCTCGCGTTTCGCAGCGCCGCGCCCTGGCCCGCGCCGGTCTCCACGTCCACCGCGCCGGCGGTGAGCGCGCCGCGCACCACGCCTTCCTGCACGACGATGCGCGCCCGCGCACGCCCGCCATCAGAGGACGCGCCGCTGGCGGAGAGGCGGACCGTGGCGCCGGCGGAGAGCTCAATGCGGCCGCCGCTCACCAGCTCCAGGCGCGCGGAGGAGAGGGCGCCTGCGCGCACCCCGTCACCCGCGTTGAACACCGCGCCCACCGCCACCGGCACCCACGCGCCCTCGCCTCCCCGCTGGACCTCCACCGTTCCGCTCACCGCCGCGCAGGTGGCGAGCAGCGCGCGGAGCGCAGCGCGTGCGGGCGCGGCCTCCTCCGGGGCAGGCTTCGCGCACGCGGCGAGCAGCAGGCACAGGGCGACGGCGGGCTTGAGCGTCATCGAGGTCAATAGGTCTCCCGCGCGCCGCGGTCCGGGCCCGCGCCGAAGTAGCGCCCGGGGGCGGCGTCGTTCAAATCCAACCCGACATCCACCGCGGAGTCCCGCGCCGGGCTGGTGGTCTGGATGCGGTAGTCCCCACCCGCGGAGAAGACGTAGCGGGGGTCTGCATTGAGGGTGTTGCCATCTCCGGCGAGGCAGCCGCTGGAGCCGTTCTGGTAGAGCAGGTGGTAGTCGCGGGTGACGAACAGGCCGAGCAGGCCGCAGCGCGTGGCGGCGTTGCTGCTGTTCTGGGTGAAGAGGTTGTTGCGCAGGATGTGCGTCAGGCCGTTGTTGGAGTAGTCCACGCCCGTCTGGTTGGCGTGGAAGGTGTTGTTCACCACCTCGGAGCTGGTGCAGTTGATGCTGATGGCCGTCTTCAGGCCGGTGAAGAGCGTGCTCGCCACGTCCACCGTCTGCGACAGGCCGCAGGCGCCCACCACCAGCCCGTCGTGCGACGGCGTTCCGGAGATTTCGCTGTGCCGCAGCGTGAGCCGGGCGGAAGAGCCGTCCACGTCCATGCAGTCCGCGCCACAACGGGTGAGCCGCGCGCGCGTAAAGCTGGCGACGCCCTTGACCTGGACGTCCTTGAAGTCGTGCAGGTACACGTCGCTCACCGCCACGGTGGCGCCGGACTGGAGGGTGAGGGAGCGCGCGTTGCCCGTCATCTCCACCCCGGCGAGCGTGGAGCTGCCGCCGCTGAACCGGAGCTGGACCGAGCTCAGGATGACGCCTGCCGGAGCGACCACGTCCACGTCCGCGGAGAGGACGAGCTCCACGTCGGCCACCAGCGTCCGCGGCCCGTCGAAGGTGATGACCTGCCGCCCTGAGGTGCTGTTCGACAGGCGCACCGCCTCTGCCAGCGAGAGCTTCCCGTCGGTGCCATACGGCCCCGCGCAGGAGGTGGCGCCGTCATCCACCGTCACGCTGGAGGTGGTGACGACGCAGCGCAGAGAGGCGCTCGCACCCGGCAGGACGATGAGGACGCGGCTGGTGTAGGCGACGTTGCCCGCGCCATCGCGCACCGCCAGCCTGGGCGTGAACGTCCCCGCAGTGCTGTAGGTGTAGACCGCCGTCTTGGTCGTCGTCCACGCCGTCCACGGCGGCGCTGTCGCGGCCGCGCCGGTGAAGTCCCAGCTGACCGTCAGCTCCGAGGCGGCGGTTTCCAGGTCGGAAGACGTGCTGGCGTCGAACGTCACGCTCTGCCCGGCCAGCAGCACCACGGGGCTGGCGGTGAAGCGCGCCACCGGCGGAGAAGCGGTGGCTGCGGTGACGTCGAACGGGCTGGAGTCCCCGCTCAGCGCGCCCGAGGTGGCCTGCAGCGTCCGGCCCGTCCCCACCGCCGTGGCCAGGGTGACGCTGCCCGTCCAGGCGCCCGCCACGAAGGCGGTGGTGCTGGTGGCGCTGCCGCAGGAGGTGACGCAGGCCACGGTGCCTGCGGGCGCGAGGGCCAAGCTCGCGGCCCCGGTGAAGGACGGCGCCACGTTGCCGAAGGCATCCACCGCGCTGACGGTCACCGCCACCGGCACGCCCTGCGGCTGCGACGAGGCGATGGCGCCCCACGCCAGAGAGGCCGGCGACCCCGGCGTGACCGTGGCGCCCTGCGAAGCGCTGGACAGTCCGCTGACGCTCAGAGTGGCCGCGCCGGCGACAGTCCCGGTGAAGTAGAAGTCCACCGCGCTCTGGCCGGTGGCGAGCAGCAGCGTGGCGCTTGGCGAGCCGCAGCCGGCGACGGGTGAGAAGGTGAACCCGGCCGGCGGCGTGGCGGAGAGCGACAGCGGCGTGTCCGCGCTCACCGGCGAGAGGTTTCCGTACGCGTCCCTCGCCTCGACCCTGAGCACCGGGGAGCACGCGCCCGCCACCGTCTGCCGGGACGGCGTGGTGAAGGCGAGCGTCGAGGGCGGCGCCGCGGCCACCGCTTGCGTCTGCTGCGCGCCGGTGAGGCCGCTGGCGCTGGCGCTGAGGTTGAACGCGCCGGCCAGGGTGCCGCGCCAGAAGAAGCCCACAGCGCTGGCGCCCGCGGCGAGGCTGCGGCTGCTCACCCCCTGCGTGCAGGCGGCGTCCGAGTAGAACGTCACCCCGGTGGGCGGCACCGCGGCGAGCGCGACGGTGGTGAGCGCGCTCACCGGCGCGGCGTTGCCGAACGCGTCCCGGGTCTCGACGGTGGCCGCCAGTGAGCAGGCGCCAGCGAGCAGGCCCTGCGCGGCGGTGGTGAAGGCCAGCCTTGACGGCGCGGCGGCCGTGAGGACCTGCGTCTGCGAGGCGCCCGTCACACCCGCGGCGCTCGCGGCGAGGGCGTGGCTGCCCACCTGCGTGGCCTTGAACCAGACGCTGGCCGTGGTGGCGCTGGCGGCGAAAGCAGTGCCGGTGGCGGCCGTGCCGCAGGACGCGTCCGAGTAGTAGGTGAAGCCACCCGGCGCGGAGAGCGCAACCGCGAGGGCACCGGGGGCGGGCGTGGCGTTGCCGGAGGCGTCCTGCAGGGTGAGCTCCACGCGGCCAGAGCAGGCGCCCGCGGCGAGGGACTGGGCCGCGCTGGTAAAGGCCAGCTTGGCCGGCGCGCCCGGGGTGACGCTGTGAGCCTGGGCCGCGCCGGTCAACCCCGCCGCAGACGCAGTGGCCGTGAAGCCTCCCGCCGCGGTGCCGAGAAAGTAGACGCCCACCGTGCTGGCGGCCGCGGCGATGGCGACGGTGCTGGCGGCCGTCGTGCACCCGGCGTCGCTGTAGAAGGTGAGCCCGGCAGAAGGCGCGGCGCTCAGCGACACCGGGGTGCTGGCGGCGACGGGGGTGGCGTTCCCGAAGCTGTCCTGCGCCTGCACGGTGAGGACGAGGGAGCACGCCCCCGCGCTGGCGCTCCGCGAGGGGGTGAGGAAGGCCAGCTTGGCCGGCGTGGACGCGGCGCTGACGGTGGCGGTCTGCGTGGCGTCCAGGACTCCCGCGGTGCTGGCGGTGAGGGTGACGGCGCTGGCGAGGAGGCCCTTGAAATAGAAGGCGACCTCGCTGGCGCCCGCGGCGAGGGGGCGGCTGGTGAGGGCGGTGCCGCAGGCAGGGTCCGCGTAGAAGGCGAAGCTGGCCGCGGGCGCGGCGGCCAGCGCAACCGGGGCGGCCGCGGCGCTGGGGGCCGGGTTGCCGTAGGTGTCTTCCAGCTGAACGCGCGTCAGGGCGGAGCAGGCGCCGGCGGTGACGGTCTGCGGGGCGCTGGCGAAGGTCAGCCGCTGCGGCGCGGCGGCGGTGACGCCCTGGCCCTGGCTGGCGGAAAGGAAGTCGGTGGCCTGCACCGTGAGGGTGAAGGCGCCGGCCACCGTCGCGCGGAAGTGGAAGGCGCCTACCCCGGAGGTGAGCGGGAGGCTGACCAGCGGGGTGTTGCAGCCGGGGTCCGCGAAGAAGGTGACGCCCGGGGCGGGGCTGGCCGAGGGCGTGGCGCTGACGGCGCTCGCGGGGACGCTGGCGTTGCCGTACGCGTCCTGGGTGTGGACGCGCACCTCGGCGGAGCAGCCTCCGGCCGCCACCGGCACAGGCTGGGAGGTGAAGGCGATGGCGGAGGCGGGCGCCACGGTGAGGGCGTGCTGCTGGGTGGCGGGGCTCAACCCGGCGCTGGAGGCGGTCAGCTGCACCGGACCCGCCGTCACGCCGCGGAAGAAGAGCGTCGCCGAGCTGGCGCCGGCGGGGAGGGAGAGCGCAGTGGCGCTCGCGGTGCAGCCCGCGTCGGTGAAGAAGCCGAAGCCGGCGGTGGGGTTGGCGGAGAAGGCGAGGGCGGTGGCCGCGCCGACGGGTGACGCGTTGCCGTAGACGTCCTGGCTCTGCAGCGTCACCACGCCGGAGCAGGCGCCCGCCGGCACCGTCTGGGGCGCGCCGAGGAAGGCCAGGCGCTGCGGGTCGGTGGGGGTGAGGGTGGCGGCCTGCGTGGCGGGGCTCAAGGCGGCTCCGGCGACCGTGACGTCCGCTGCACCCGCGAGCGTGCCTTTGACGTGGAGGCGCGCGGTGGTGGCGCCGTCGGGCAGCGCGAGGCTTGCGAGGGACACTGTGCAGAGGTCATCCGCGAAGAAGGCGACCGGAGCCCCCTGCGCGCTCAAGGAGAGGGTCACCGCTCCCGGCGCGGACGGGTTGTCGAAGCCGTCGCGCACCTCCAGCGCGAGCACTTCAGAGCAAGCGCCGGCGCGGGCGGTGCGCGGCGGGGAGGTGAAGGCGAGCCGGCTGGGCGAGGCGGCGGTGATGACGACGTCTTGCAGCGCCGGGGTCAGGCCGCTTGCGCTGGCGGTGAGCGCGTAGGTGCCGCTGCGGGGAGCCCTGACGAAGAAGGTACGCGTGCTGTTGCCCGCCGCGAGCGCCACCGCGGCGACCGGGGCGTCTGCGCAGGCGGAGTCCTCGTGCACCTCCAGTCCCGCGGGGAGGGCAGCGAGCGGCACCTGCAGCGCGCCCGGGCCGGCCACTGCGTTGCCGAAGGAGTCCTGGCTCTGGAGGCCCACCAGCGCAGAGCAGGCGCCGGCCGCGAGGGTCTGCGGCGCGGTGACGAAGGCCAGGCGGGTGGCGAAGCCCTCCGGGAGGACTTGCACCGCCTGCTGCGTGGGGGACAGCCCGCTGGCGCTCACAGTGACGGTGAACATGGCCGCGGTCTCGCCCCGGAAGTAGAGCCTCACCTCGCCGGTGGGCGCGTCGAACGGGAGGGCGAGCGCGGGCACGCCGCATTGAGGGTCCTGGAAGAGGCTCAGGCCTCCCGTCGGGGCGACGGCGAACGTCGCCGCGCCGCCCAGGCCGGTGACGGTATTTCCGTACAGGTCCTGCGGCACCACCACCGCGCGGGCGGAGCAGGCGCCGGCGTTCAGAATTTGCGGGCCGGTGAGGAAGCTCAGGCGCTGGGCCGGCGCGGAGAGCACGGTCTGCGTCTGCTGCGCAGGGCCGAGCGACGGCGAGGTGGCGCTCAGCTGCAGCGGGCCGGCTTTGGTGGCGCGGAAGGCGAGCGTGAGGGAGCGTGCGCCGGCGGCGAGGGCGGCGGCGGTGAGCAGAGTGCTGCAGCCCGTGTCTGCGAAGAAGGTGACGCCGGCGGCGGGCGCGGCGGTCAGCTGCACCGGCGTGACGGTGCGGGCGGCCACGGCCTGGCCGAGGTCATCCCGGAGCTCCAGCTCAATGCCGCCGCTGCAGTCGCCCGCGGCCACCAGGCGGGGGGCGCTGGCGAAGCGGAGGGCAAAGCCCTGGCGCGCGGCCACGACGAAGGCGTTGGATTCGCCGCGGTGGCCGGCCGCGTCCTCGGCGCGCAGGAGGTTGGCCGCGTGCTGCGCGCGCACCTCCACCTGGCCGGTCCAGTGCCCGAGCGAGAAGGCCACCGTCATCGGGACGACGCTGCCGGTCTCGTCCGAGAGGGTGACCTGTTCGTTGTAGGCGGGCACCACGGCGCCTGCCGCGTCCACCGCGCTCAGGCGGACGGTGAAGGGGGTGAAGGCTTCGGCCGCGGGGATGGGCTCGAAGCGCAGCGCGGTGACCAGCTCCGCCAGGCGGGACACTGGCAGGGAGCGGTAGGCGTCCGCCAGCACCCACTCGGTGCCGTCGTCGCGCACCACGGTCAACGCGTAGCTGCCCGGCGTGAGGTCGTCCGGGACGGTGGCGGTGAGCGTCCCGTCCGACTTGAGGCGCACGTCGCGCAGCCACGCCCGGCCCAGGCGCGCGCGGTAGGGGCCCTCCAAGCGGCTGGCGCTCGGGGCGCTGAAGTCGGCGAAGAGCGAGGGGGCGAGGTTTTCACCTGTGATGACGACCGCGACTTCGCTCCCTTCCGGTCCGCGGTCTGGCGTGAGCGCGTGGAGCACCGGCGATCCGGGCAGCGAGTCCCGGCATCCGGCGTTGGCCAGGAGCAACAGCACCAGCACGCTGGCGCGGAGGAAGGTCACGGCGGGAGCTTGAGGATACGTTGCACGTCGCGTGGGACGGGGGAGCACAACCGCGCAGGGCCTGCCGAGGTGAGGCTCAGCGGCTTACCTGCGCGAGCGGCGCATTCAGTACAGGCATCGCGTTCCCCCTCCGAGGGCGTTGCGCCGTCAGACGCGGGGGGTGCTGGGGCGGAGTGTTCGGGCTGCGGGGAGCGGGGAGCGGGGAGCGGGCTGCGGGCTGCGGGCTGCGGGCTGCGGGGAGCGGGCTGCGGGCTGCGGGCTGCGGGCTGCGGGGAATGGTGTCTCGGGGTTCGCTTGGGCTCACCTGGACGGCGCACGGCGCACGGCGCACGGGTTCGGGCCACGCGTTCGCGTTCGTTCACGGGTACGGGCCCGGGTTCGGGTTCGGAGACGGGAAGGGGTTCGGGTTGGGGATCGTGGGTCACCCGACTCATGGGCGAGGCTGGGCAACCGCTTTAGAGCCTGCGCCCGGAAGAGCCGGAGATCGGTTTCCCGGCTCCGAACCCCTTCCCGTCTCCGAACCAGAACCCGTACCCGTACCCGTACCCGAATCCGAACCCCTTCCCGTCTCCGAACCCGAACCCGAACCCGGGCCCGTGAACGAACGCGAACGCGAACGCGAACGCGTGGCCCGAACCCGTGCGCCGTGCGCCGTGCGCCGTCCAGGTGAGCCCAAGCGAACCCCGAGACACCATTCCCCGCAGCCCGCAGCCCGCTCCCCGCTCCCCGCAGCCCGCTCCCCGCTCCCCGCAGCCCGCTCCCCGCTCCCCGCAGCCCGCTCCCCGCTCCCCGCAGCCCGCTCCCCGCAGCCCGCAGCCCGCAGCCCGCAGCCCGCTCCCCGCTCCCCGCTCCCCGCAGCCCGAACACTCCGCCCCAGCACCCCCCGCGTCTGACGGCGCAACGCTCCGAGGCGAACGCGGGCACTCGAACCGGGGGGGCCCCGCGATGGGGCGCCCTACGGGACCGCCTTCACCGCCTCGATCGCAGCCGGCAATCCCTGACTGAACGCGCGCAGCGTCCACTCACCTTCCGCCGACGCGCGCAGGTACAGCCCGGCCTCGGCGACGCCCGTGGGCACGGTGAGCGCGTCAACCGTGACGGAGCACGCAGCATCCCCGAACAGCCCAAGCCCGGTGTCCGGCGACGCCAGCAGCGCCACCCGGATGTCGTTGGCGACCGGCGCGCTGCGCCCGCCCGCATCCTCGGTGCGCACGCGAACGCGCTCCGAGCACTGCCCCACCCGAAGCTCCGGAACGGGCCGGGTGAGCGCGAGCGCGGCCGGGAGCCCTGGCCCCACGCCGAATCCGTTCGACTCGCCCATCCGTCCGCGCCCGTCGGTGGCCGTCAGCACATCCTCCTGAATGAGCGCCAACACCGCCACCTGTCCCGTGAGCACCCCTCGCGCGAACGGGCCCAGCCGGGACGGCGCCAGCGTTCCGGTGCGGTCCGCGACGTCCACGTAGCCGTCAAATCCATCCACGCGCACGCCGACGCTGTCCACTGCCTCGAGGAAGACGGTGAAGCCCACGCCCACCGGCTGCGCGTCGATGGGCGCGAAGACGAAGCGCGCGACGGCCTCCGAGGGCGTGACGGAGCGGTAGGCCGCGGCCAGCACGCCTTCCTCGCCCGCGGCGTTCGTCACCACGAGGTCATACGTCCCCACGCTCACGCCTGCGGGTACGACGGCCGTCAGGCGGCCACCCGAGAGCTGCAGCTGCTCCAGGGGCACCGCCTCGCCCGCGCCTTCCGCGAGGAGGAGCGCCGCGAAGAAGCTCGCGTCGACGAGGCTGCGGCGCGAATCGCCGAAGTCCGCCCGCACCCAGGGCACCAGGCCTTCGCCTTCGATGACGATGGGCGTGGCCGCGTCGCTGGCGCCGCGGTCCGGCGTCACCGCGCGCGGCGCCGGCGCGCCCGGCAGCTCATCCCGGCAGGCGGCCAAGAGCGATAGGAGCGCGAGCGCGAGCGCCAGGCGCATCAGAGCACCCCGAAGCGGTAGCCGAGCTCCAGCCCCAGCCCGGCCGACTGCAGGCGGAAGAGCGACGCTTCGAGGGGCGCGAAGCCGGCGGAGAGCTCCACGAAGGCCTGGCCCGGCCCGAGCGCGGCGCCCAGCGCGAGGAACGCGCCCCCTCCCCCTCCCCAGCGGTTGAGCACCGTCCCGCTCGCCGAGTCGCGCACCTGCGCGTAGGTGAGCAACGCGCAGGGGCCGACCGTGAGGGACCAGCGGCGGCTGGCGAAGACTTCGTACCCGGCGCGCAGGACAACGGGGACGAGCCGCGCCTCCACCCGCGTGGTGAGCTCTCCCGCCTCGTCAGAGAGCGACTGCGAGAGGCTGGCGTAGGTGGCGGACAGCGCCACGCCGAAGTAGCTGCCGCGCAGCCGCAGCGGCGCCCACAGGTCCACGCCCACGCGGAACATGGCTGCGCTCTGCAGGCTGTGGGAGACGCCCGCGCGCAGGCCGGCGAGGAGGCGGCCCGGCGCGACGCGCAGCGGAATGGCCACGCGCGACTCGAAGGCGCCGGAGGTGTCGACGATGCGCAGCTCGCTCTCGGCGATGGCGCGCTCCGGCGCCACGTACGCGGCTTCATAGAGGCCTTCGCCCACCGGCGTGAGCGGGCCCAGGGTCCCCACCGACGGCACGGCGATGAGGCGCGCGCCCTTCATGGGCATCCCCGCGCCGTCCTTCACCGCGAGCACCACGCGCCCTTCGGAGCGGCCGTCCGCGGGCAGCGGGTCCGGCTCGAAGCGCGCGGCGACCGACTTGGGGACCGGCGCGGGCTTGAGCTGGTAGTTGCTGCGCGCCACCACGCGCGCCGGGTCGCTGCCCGCGGAGGCCTCGAAGGTGACCAGCCCTGCGCTGGGGTAGTCCGCGGGCGCGGTGAACTGTGCTTCGTAGACGCCGCCGCCGATGTGCGAGAGCCCGCCCACCGGCACCCCGTTCGCGCGCAGCCCCACCTCCTGGCCCGGCAGGCCCAGACCGGTGGAGTCCTGGACGATGACGGAGACTGCCGCGCGCGACACGCCGTCCGCGGCGAGGCTCTGCGAGGGCGGGCGGATGACGACGCGCGCTGCCGGCGGGAGGCCGAGTGAGAGCCGCGCGGTGGCCGCCGCGGCCGGGTCTCCTTCCACGCTCACGCTGAAGGTGACCTCCTTCTCCGGAGCGCCCGCGGGAGGCAGGTAGCGATAGACGTAGCGGCCGCGCTCGGCGCGCTCGAAGCTCAGCCGGCCGATGGAGGGCTTCACGCGGATGCGGTCCGGCGCCACCTGTGCGCCGCCCAGCTCGTAGAAGAGCTCCAGGCGCGCCCACTGCTGCCCGTCCGCAACGATGGCGTGCGGGACGAGGTTGGCGATGAGCCGGTTGTACGGAGGGACCACCACCTCCACCACGCGCTTTCCTTCGTCGCTGCCGGCTTCGCGTGAGATGGCTTCGACCTGGCGCACGCCCGGCGCGACCGGCGCGGCAATCTTCGCCACGCCCTTGGCGTCCGCGGTGACCGGGCCGTAGTCGCCGTCCGGCGTCCGGATGGTGACCTGGGCGCGCGGGCGCGCGGTGACGGAGAGCGTGGCCAGGCCGTAGAGCGGGATGCGCAAGAAGTCGATGGGCGCGTCTGGGCCGGTCTCCTGCCACACCGCCACCAGCACCAGCTGCGGGAAGCGGGTGCTCGGCGGGACGTAGGTGGTGCGGTAGACGCCCGGCTTCACGCGCGTCAGCTCCGTGAAGTGGCCCACGCTGGCGTTGACGCGCAGCGGGCGCTCCTCTGTCCCCGGCGTCTCGTCCAGCCGGAGCGTCACGCCGACCGACTCCGTGCGCCCCAGGATGATGGGGCCGCGGTCCAACGAGAGCGACGCCGCGCTCGCCACCCCGGAGCATGTCAAGAGCATCGCGACGAGGGCGCGCCAGCTCATGGTCTCTCCTCGGGGGTGCGGGCCTTGAGCAGCAGCGCCGCCCGACGGTGCGCCGCGGCTTCCGCTTCGTCGCCGCGGTTGCTCGCCGCGCGCGCCAGGCGTTCGAAGGTCTCTAGCAGCGCCTCTTCGCGGTCCGTCAGGCGGGGGTCCTCCGGCCGGAGGCCGCGCGCGGCCAGGAGGTGGTCTACGGCTTCGTCGCCGCCCGGCCCGGAGAGCCGCCCCGCGGCGATGCGCTGGTCTGCCAGCACCAGCTGTTGCACGAACGCCGCCTCCTCCGCCCCCCGGCCGCCCGCCAGGTAGCGCCCACCCATGAAGAGCAGCGCCACAATCACCGCGGCGCCCAGCGCAACGATGACCTGCATCCCGCGAGAGGGCCTGGCGCTCGGGAGCTCCCAGTCCTCCGCACCGGCGGGGGCACCGACAAACACCTCGGGCGAGATCATCACGCTCGGGAGCGGCTCCTGTGGCCGAGGCGGAGTCGCGATGGCGGACACGCTCGCCGCGAGGCGCTCCTGCTCGTCCGAGGCGCGATGCTGAGCGGGCGGGGCGTTCGCGCCGACTTCCTTCCCCTTCGGTTCCTTCGTCGGCCCGCTGGCATCAGCTCCCTCCGCGACCAGGACCGCGCCGAGATGCGGCGTGGCGTCCGCATGCCCGCCCGCGATTGCGCCGTCTCCTTCTTCGTCTGGCGCAGCAAGCCGCGCTCCCTTCTCGTCACCCGCGGCGCTGCCGTTGCTCGCCTGCTCTCGAGGTGCCGCGTTGCCGCCAAACTCCCAGGCATCCGGTCCTTCTCGCAGCTCAGGGGCCTTTGCCGGCAGCGGGACTCGCGGGCTCTCCGAGGCGAGCGCGGCGACCGGCGTGGGGGTCAGCGCGACGCGGGGCACCGAAGGTGGAGCGGCATCGAGGGCGGCGGCGAGCTCGGCGAGGTCGCGGTAGCGCTCGGCTGGGGTCTCCGCGAAGCAGCGGCGCAGCACGGGGGCGAGCTCCTGGTGGTCTTCGAGCTGCGGGGGCGTGGGCCACGCGATTTTGAGCAGCAGCAGGCTGTCGAGGTCCGGCGCGACGAACGGCGGCACTCCGGAGAGCATCTCGACGATGAGGGCGGCGAGCGCGTACTGGTCCGCGCCGACATCGAGCGCCTCGCCCCGGAGGAACTCCGGCGACGCATAGACGCCGAGCTCGAGGGCGGCCGCGGCAAGCCGGCGCGGTGGGGTGAGCGGCCAGCCGATGTCGACCAGGGTGGCGCGGTCCTTCGCGGGATCCACCCGCACCTTGTCCGCCTGGAGGGCGCCGTGCACCACGCCCTCCTCGTGGAGCTGGTGCAGGGTGAGGCAGAGGGACCGGGCAATGCTGCGGGCCTGCGCGGGCGGGAGCGGCCCCTTCTCGAGCAGCTCGGCCAGGCTCACGCCGTCGACGTGCTCGGCGATGAGGGCCGGGCGTCCGTCGGGCAGGTCCAGGACGTTCAGGCAGCGGACGATGCCGGCGTTGCGGTGCTGCCGCCAGGCGAGCGCGCGGTCCCGGAAGCCCTGCGCGGCGGCGGGGTCTTGCGCCTCGGACGCGCGCAGGACCTTGAACACCACGCGCTGACTGAAGAGGTCACCCTCGGCAAACAGGGATTCGACCAGGACCCCTGGCTCCAAGCGCTTGAGGATGCGGTATCCGACGAGGCGCTCATCCATGCGGGGGATGGGGAGTCCCCGCGGAGTCTAGTCCCCGCCTCCCTCGGTCAGCTGCGTGCGGCAGCGTGGGGTGCGGGGCGACCTGCGCGTCCGTTGACGCACACCTCGCGGGCGCCTAAATGCGCGGGATGAGCGCATGCGGAGTGGACTTCGGGACGAGCAACAGCGCGCTCGCGCTTCCGGACGGACAGGTGTTGGCGCTGGACCCTCTCGCGGAGAACCCGCGGCTCTATCGGTCCGTGCTGTTCTTCCCGGAGGACGACCCGCGCACGCTCGTCGCGGCAGAGGCGATTGCCCGCTACCTGGATGACCCCACCGGGCGCTTCATCCAATCCGTGAAGACCTGGCTGCCGTCGAGCTCCTTCCAGTCGACGCAGATTCGAGGCACGGTCTTCCGGCTGGAGGACCTGATTGCGCTGCTGCTGCGGAGGATGCGCGAGCGCGCGGCGGCGGAGCTGGGGAGGGCCGTGGAGGACGTGGTGCTCGGCCGGCCGGCGGTCTTCTCCGAGGACCCGGCGGTGGAGGCGATGGCGCAGGCGCGCCTGCAGACCGCCGCCGAGCGCGCCGGCTTCCGCCGCGTCCGCTTCGTCATCGAACCCATCGCCGCGGCGCTCGCCTACGAGGCGCAGCTGACGAAGGAGGAGCTGGTCCTCGTCGCGGACTTCGGCGCGGGGACCTCAGACCTCACGCTGATGCGGCTGGGGCCTTCGCGGCGCGGCCAGGCGGACCGGCGCGGAGACGTGGTGGCGTCCACCGGCGTGTACGTGGGAGGGGACCGCTTCGACGCGGCCATCATGAAGCACAAGCTGCTCCCGGCCTTCGGCGCGCGCTCCACCTACCTGCTGCAGGGCCGGCGGTTGGACGTGCCCCAGCACATCCACCGGAAGCTGCTCTCCTGGAGCGAGATGTCGTTCATCCGCGAACGGCCCACGCAGGAGCTCATCACCCTGATGCTGGAAACCAGCGACGACATCCCGGCCATCGAAGCCCTGCACGACCTGGTCTTCTACAACCTCGGCTACCGGCTCTTCCGCGCCATCGAAGCCGCGAAGGTGGAGCTGTCCAAGCGCGACCGCACGGTCCTCACGTTCGACGAGGAGCGCATCCACCTCCGCGTGCCCATCACGAGGACGGAGCTGGAGCGCTTCAGCGCCCCGCTGCTGCAGGAGCTGGAGACCTGCACGGACGCGCTCCTGGCGAAGGCGGCGCTGAAGGAACCCATCGACTCGGTGTTCCTCACCGGCGGCTCCTCGCAGATTCCTGCGGTGCGAGCGCTCTTCGAGCGGCGCTTCGGCGCGGAGCGGCTCCGCTCAGGCGACGCGTTCACCAGCGTGGCGGAGGGCCTGGGCCGCGCCGCCGCGCACGGCGCCTGACGCGCTACGCCTCCCGGGGGTCGACGCTGGCGCGTCAGGGCGTTACCTTGCCCGCCGCGACCATGGAGCGCTTCTTCAAGTACCACGGGCTGGGGAATGACTTCGTCATCCTGGACCGCCGCGAGAGCGGCCGGGACATCGATGCGGCCACCACGCGCGCGCTGTGTGACCGCCACCGCGGAATTGGCGCGGACGGGGTGCTGGTGCTGCTCACGTCACCGGCGGGCCACCCGCAGATGGTGGTGCACAACGCGGACGGCGACGTGGGCGAGATGTGCGGCAACGGCCTGCGCTGCGCGGTGAAGTACCTGGTGGACCACGGCACCGCGAAGCCAGCGGAGCTCTCCGTTCAGACCGGGGCCGGGCTGCTCGCCTGCCGCGTGCGCTACGAGCGCGGGCTTGCCGAGGAGGTGGAGGTGCAGATGGGCGCGGCGCAGCTGCAGGGCCCGCTGCTGCCCTCGCATCAGCCGTTCGTGCGCCAACCCCTCGCGTTCCACCCGGGCGTCGTCGGCACGGCGCTGGTGCTGGGCGTGCCGCACCTGGTGCTGTTCGACAGGCCGCTGGAGGATGCGGCGCGCCTGGGCCCGGCGCTGGAGCGCTCGCCGCTCTTCCCTGCGCGCACGAACGTGGACGTGGCGCAGGTAGAGCGCGGGGCGGTGTCGCTCGCCGTGTGGGAGCGGGGCTGTGGCCTGACGCTCGCGTGCGGCACCGGCGCCTGCGCAACCGTCGCCGCGGGAGTGCACGAGGGCAGGCTCCCGGGCGACCAGTGGATTCCCGTCACCCTCCCGGGAGGGACGCTGCGGGTCCGCGTCTCCAAGGACCTCTCCGAGGTGGTGATGGTGGGACCGGCTACGGCGGTCTTCGAGGGTGATCTGCCTCAGTCGCAATAGCGGCTCGCTTCGGAGGACCGCTCAGCAGCTCGGCGTGACCTGCCCCGCTCGCTCGGTGCATCGGCCGTGCTTCTCGTCGCAGGAGCTTTGAGTCGGATACGTGGGGCAAGCGTCGCCTGCGGGCGCGAACCAGCAGGAGTTACCCGCTGCCGGCACGCACGGCTGCTCCTCGGAGGACCTCCGCGGCGCGATGCGCATCTCCGGTGCGCTGATGCGAGGCGCCACGACAGCGCTCAGCTCACGAGGGGGCGACGGAGTCGCTGCTCTCGCCCCGACGCTGACGCGAGCGGCGGGCGGCGCGGCTGCTCCTGAGGAGGCGGGTTCCGCGCCGGCGTGAGCCAGCCTCGCGGCCTCGGCTTCTCCGCGCTGCGGCGAGGCCGCTCCCGACCTGGAGAGTTCCACGGACGCACCTCGCGCAGTCTCTGCTTCATCGCGCTGCACCGCGGGCGCTCCCGATCTGGAGAGTTCCACGGACGCACCTCGCGCAGCCTCGGATTCACCGGAGGCGTCGCGGGGCGCGCCTCGCGCGGGGACCGCTCCACCGCCCTGCTCTACTCGCGTGGACGCATCCGGCGCGCCTCGCGCGGGGACCGCTCCACCGCCCTCACGGGGCGCAGCGGCGTCCTGCGCTCCAGAGGACTTAGGCACCGCGCCGAACCCGGGCGGCGAAACGCGCAGCCCCGCCGATTGCGCGAGGTAGGCCTGCCCCTGGGTGACGCCGGTCATCAGGGCGTCCGCGAGCGACCCGGTGCTGGGCGCGGCCCGCGCCGCAGCGCCTCCGCCCTCCTGCGAGAGCTGACGTGCGCCCTCCGCGCGCGCGTTGATTTGCAACGTGAGGCGCCGGGAGAGCTCTCCGCGTTCGGCGGTCAGGTCTCCGCCTGGGCCGGCGTTCACCTCCGGGTTCGCGCCGCACGCGCGGGCCGCGGCCGCCAGGGCCTTCGCCGCCTCCGCAGCGCCGCCGGGGAGGCTGACGGAGCGACCCCAGGTCTCCGCGCCGCCCTCGTCCTTGGCGTTCTGGGCGAGCTCGTAGCGTTCGTTCTCTGAGTCCCAGCTGTCGTTGTAGCTCGCGGTCCGGAGGACGATGCCCGGGGCGGTGACGGAGAGGTAGTACTCGGAACCGGCGCGGGCGTACGCGTCCGGGCTCTCGGTCACGCCCACCGCGGTGACCTTCGCCAGCGCGATGGACGTCTCCCGCATCACGCGGGTGTGGCCGCCTTTGAAGCGCGGAGAGTATTCGGCGGTCTCCTCGCTCAGCCGCAGCTGGCAGCTGGCGCCGGAGAGGACGCGCACCACGCTGACGCGGTGCTGGAGCGACTCGTCGACGGGCACCAGGGCGAACGCCGCCTGACCCACGGCGGCGACGAGGTACTGCCAGACGCGCTCCACCCCCGGGACGCACTGCTCGCCGCTGGGCACCCACTCTGACGCGCACGCGGTGGGGCGCCCGGTGCAGCGGTCAGACGCCCAGCGCTGCCCGGGCCAGCAGCAGCGGCCGGCGGTGGCCTGCGACGCCACCAACCCGCCTTCGCAGGCGGCGAGCGCTTCGCACGTCCCATTGCGCAGCAGGTGACTGGGCGGGCACTGGTTGGCAGAGCCGACGCAGGTGCCCGCGGTGAGCGAGCCTGTCTGACCCGGCCAGCAGCACAGGCCTTCAGCGGTCGTCACCCGCCCCCCGGGACACACGCAGCCCTCGCCTTCCAGCACGCGGTCCGCCGGGCACGCCGGCGGGCCCAGGCAGCGGCGGTCCTTCGAGGACCAGACCTGCCCCGGCCAGCAGCAGCGCGACGGCGCGTCGTCATCCACCACCTGGCCCGCCGGGCAGCGGGCGCTGAGGGCGCTGGCGGTGACCACCGGCTTCTGCGCCAGCGCGCTCGCCTGCGCGCAGGCGGGGGTGTGCCCAAGCTCGCAGCCGTGGCGGTGGAGGGCGAGCGCCCTTCGGGTATCCAGGTCCCGCGCGTCGCCCGTCGCGTAGCGCTCGGCGAGCTCGTAGCAACTCTTCGGCTCGCCCACGTCGCACGCGCGGCGCAGGGCGTTGTAGCCCGCGCTCAAGTTGATGTTGCCGGAGAGGCCCTCGATGAGGTCCAGCGCCACCGCGCGGCAGGCGCGCCCGTCGCCGCGCTCGCAGCGCTGGCGCAGGGCGGGTGACGCGCGCTGGTAGAGCTCCCGCGCGTGAGAGGCATCCAGGGACGCAAGCGCGAAGCACGCGGGGCCTTCGCCGCGCTCGCAGGCGGGGTTGAGGAGTGCCATCGCCTTGGCCTGCAGCGCCGCCGCGCGCGGCTCGTCCTTCAGGCGCGCTGCCAACGCCGCGCAGCTGAGCGCCACGCCGCGCTGGCAGGCGAGGTCCTCCAGGGCGTTGGCGCGGACGAGGTCCACCTTCCCTCCCACGCCCTCCGCGTGCATCGCCGCAAGCCGGTGGCAGGCGGGCGCGTCTCCCTCTTCGCACGCGCGCTGGAGCAGCGGCCGCGCCCCGAAAGCGTCCACCGGGCCGGTCCACCCTTCGGCGAGGAGCGCGCCCAGCTCGCCGCACGACAGCGGCTCTTCGTTGTTGCAGCGCTTGCGCAGCAGCGTCACGGCGCTGCGCTGGAGCGGCGCGGCGGCCTTGGCTCCCCCAGGCAGCAGGCCTTCGCGCTGAGCAGAGGCCAGCGTCACGCAAGCCAGCCCGTCGCCCGCCTTGCACGCCGCGGCGGCCGCCTTCTGCCCGCGCACCAGCAGCGTTGCTCCCAACGCCGGGTTGGCACCGGCGCCGCGGGCAAGGGCGAAGCGCAGGCCGAGCTCCGCGCAGGAGAGCGCGTGGCCGCCCTCACAGGCGGTCTGCAGCAGCGCCGTCGCCCCGGCCTCGTCCATCGTCCCGGTGAGCCCACGGGCGCGCAGCCGGGAGAGGAGGTGGCAGGCGCGCAGCTCGCCGAGCTGGCAGCCGCGCTCGAGCGGCTCCGCGGCCTGGCCCGTCGACTTCGCGGAGCCTTTGGCGTTGAGCATCAGAGTGGCGGCGGTGAAGCAGGCCACCGGGACGCCGGACTCGCACTGCGCGGCGCAGGCGGAGGGCTTGCGGCAGGGCGCCGGCTTGGACCCGCCGTGCGCTGCGAGGGAGAGGAGCGAGCAGAGAAGGAGGACGCGCACTTGGCGGAAGATCGCACCGGGAAAGTGGAGCGTCCACGCCTGTCTACGCGCGTGCACAGCCGAAGGGCTCCGGCGCTGCAACCGAACGGGACTCCTGGCCTCACCCGCGCGCCGCGCTGTGGCACCGGGGATGCTTCTAGCCCCTCGCCATGTCCACCCTCTCGCGAACCGTCGCCCGCTGGATCTCGTTGGTCTGCCTCCCCTCCTCGCTGGCGCTGGGAAGCGCGGCGGGCATCCTCGGCGAGTCCGGGGCGCAGGGTCACAACTGCTCCGGCTGCCACATCGGCGGCGCCACCGCCCAGGTCGCCCTCACCGGCCCGCTGAGCGTCACCGGCGGGCAGACCGCCAACTACTCCATCCGCGTCAGCGGCGGCCCCGGCAACCGGGCGGGCTTCGACGTCTACATCGACAACGCGTTCGCCAAGATTAAGCCGGTGGACAACGCGACCACGGGCGACGCGCACGAGCTCACCCACTTCGGCCCCCAGAACTTCAACGGCGGGGCGGCCACGTTCAACTTCGCCATCGAGATGCCGCGCATCGGCGGTGTCATCAAGCTCTACGCGTCAGGCCTCTCCGCCAACGGCAACGGGACAGGCGGAGACGCAGTCGGTGCGCTCGTCCAGAACATCACCGTGCAGGGCGTGCCCGGCGCGCCGCTGGTCGCCACCGCCGCGGGCGCGGAGCCGAAGGTCGTCTCCACCAACTTCACCCAGGTGAGCGTCCTCGGCGCGGACGACAGCCCGGAGGCGCAGCTGGTCTACACGTGGGCCGGGACCGGCGCGGGGCCGGTCACGTTCACGCCCAACGACGCGAACAACGCCAAGAGCAGCAAGGCCACCTTCACCAAGCCCGGCAACTACACGCTCACCGTCAGCATCAAGGACCCCTCGGGGAACGTCACCTCCAGCGCCGTGGATGTCAGCGTCGCCCCGGCCATCCAGAGCATCGCCATCATCCCCGCGCTCGCCGGCGTTCCCCCGGGCGCGAACCTCCAGTTCGTGGCGGACGCGAAGGACCAGTTCGGGCTGTCGCTCGTCACTCAGCCCTCGTTCACCTGGTCCGCCACCCCGGGCGGCTCCGTGAACCCCGCCTCCGGGTTGTTCCGGGCCGGCAGCTCCCTCGGGAGCCAGGTGGTGGTGAGCGCCTCCGCGGGAGGCCGGCTGGCTGCTGCGACCGTGACTGTCGCTACGGGCAACGCCCCCAGCGTCGCCCAGAACCCCGCCGCCACCGCGGGTGGACTGACCGCTGTGCTCTCCGTGCTCGGCGCGGATGACGGCGGAGAGGCTCCGCTCAAGTACACCTGGTCCAAGGCCGGTGGGCCCGGCACCGTGAGCTTTGCCACCAACGGCACCAATGCCGCGAAGAGCACCCTCGCCACGTTCAGCCTCAACGGCATCTACCGCCTGCAGGTTGTCATCCAGGACGCCAGCAACCTCGGCGTCTCCGCGTCCGTCGAGGTCAACGTCGGCGGCGAGGGCACGCCCACCACACCGGGAACTCCGGGCACCCCTGGCACGCCGGGAACTCCGACCACACCGGGGGGAGACACGGTGGCCCCCACGGTGAGCCTCACGCTTCCCGGGCTGGAGCTCTCCGGGACGGTCACGCTCAAGGCCCAGGCCGCGGACAACACCAGCGTGCGCGATGTCGTGTTCCTCCTCGACGGTCAGCCTCTCGCGACGCTCACCCAGCCTCCGTATGAGACCACGCTCGATACGACGCTCTTCCCCGCCGGGACTCACCGCATTGGCGCCACCGCGCATGACCCGGCCGGGAATGAGGCGAAGACCCGCGAGGCGGAGGTCACCTTCCTCGCCGCAGCGGGCGGCGGAGGTGAGAGCTCCGGCTGCGCCACGGGTGGCGCGGCGGTTGGCGTGCTGGCCGCGCTGGGTCTGCTGCCTGCGCTGCGGCGCCGGCGCCAGCGGTAGGGATGGGGCGACCGATAGCATCGGCAAGCTGTCCGCGCCAAGGACTCCGGCACGGATGACGTCTTCGATGAGAAAGACCGCAAAGCCACGCGTACGTCGCTCTCCCAGGAACCGTGCACCCCACCACCCTGGGGAGGTCCTTGCCGAGGAGTTTCTCAAACCCCTCGGCATGTCTCAGCGTGCGCTCGCCGCGAGAGTGGGTGTCGCGTCGCCGGTCATCAGTGAATTCGTGAATGCCAGGCGCGGTGTCAGCGCCGAGATGGCGATCAAGCTCGCCCGTGTGTTCATGACGAGCCCTGAAGTCTGGATGAACCTGCAGACCGCCTGGGACCTCTGGCATGCGCATCGGAAGCTGGGCGAGGCGCGCTGAGGAGTGGCCGCACGCGCGCTGGACGCTGCGGCGAGGGTGAGCCGTCCGCGTTTCCGCTGGCAGATGCGACACGTTCTCAGTGCGCGGCAGCGTGGCCAGGGTGATACGGGTTCTGCGTTGAGCCGTCCGTTTGCCTGCGCGAGATGCGGCGCGTTCTCAGCCCGCAGGCAGCTTGGGCAGGGTGACATGGGTTCTGGGCTCGAGCCGTGCGGTTGCTGGTGAGGAGCTGGGGCGCGTGCCGGCGCGGAGGCAGCTATCCCTGAGGGAGACGGGGCACGGGGATAGGTCCGGGCGGCTGCCGGCGGGCGCCCGCCGGCAGCTCGTACGGGAGCACTTCGGCCGGAGTCCCCTTCGCCTCCCACTGCCGCGCTCCCCAAGGTGATTCGCCTACGGCTTCGTGAGTTGGCTGGAGCTGTCCCCTGGGCGATCTCGGGCGCTCGACGCGCGGATACAGAAGTGTGACGAGTTGTCGTCAATGGTGACGACAACTCGTCACACTTAATACAAATCGCTATCCAAGGCTGAACTTCCGCCCATATGCCTCATTTAGAATCGATTTGTTATCTCCGCGGGACACAAATACGCCACAACCGAAACGGCCTCTGCGACCGACTCCGCAGACCGGACCCTCCGAACCTGCCGTCTCACGCTGCAGCGACCAGGCGCCGGCGGGGACAGGTCGGGGCTGCGACGAAGGCGGAAGCCCTCGCCCTCGGGGAGCGCGGGTTCCGTCGGGAAGCAGCAGTGGCCCGTGCCGCAGCGTTCGTGCTGCCGGCGGGCGCCCGCCGGCAGCCGCCCGGACCTATCCCCGTGCCCCGTCTCCCTCAGGGATACCTGCCTCCGCGCCGGTACCGCGCCCCAGCTCCTCACCAGCAACCGCACGGCTCAAGCCCAGAACCCGTGTCACCCTGTCCAAGCTGCCTGCGCGCCGAGAACGCGCCCCGTGCTCACGCCCGGACGTCAGAGAAACGCCACGCCGCCGCCGATGAGCACCGTCCACTGGGACAGGTTGCGCACGGCCATGTCGTTGAACGGGTCATCCAGGTAGTGACGGAACTTGCCCTCCGCCTCGAGGAACACGTGTTTGCCGAAGAAGAGGTTGAGCCCTGCACTCGCGACGACGCCGAGGCGCGTCGAGTCCACCCGGGTGCCCGTACCGAGCTCCACCAACCGGATGCCCGACACGCCCCCTGAAGCGAACGGCCGGAAGAAGGAGTTGGGGAACAGCGAAAACTTCGCCGCCGCGACATCCCAGAGCGCGCCGTCGCGGCTGTACTGCAGGTCCGTGCGCAGCGCCCAGTAGCGACTGAACCGGTACTCCAGACCGACGCTGCCGGCGTTCGGCTCGAACAGCCGGCCAGAGAGGCTGTCCAGACTCATCATGCTGCGCGCCAGCGGGGCCCACTTCACCGCGACGCGCGGCGGGCGCTCCGGTGCGGGTTCCTCCTCTTCTGCCGGGGGCGGAGGCGCGCGCACCTGAGGCGGAGGCCGCGGCGCGACCTGAACCACCACCGGCGGCGGGGGCGGGGGCAGGACCTCCACTTCAACCAGAGGTGGCGGCTCGGGAGCCTCTTCAACCTCCACCTCCACCAGGGGCGGCGCTTCGTACGCATAGACGGGGGCGGCGGCGCCGACGGCCAGGCCGAACGCGAGGTGCGGCAGCGCCACCGCGAAGCCGAAAGGCATCACCAGATGAGGCCTGGGGACGTCGTGGCGGTGGGCCTTGCGCCGGGAATGTGCGGACGCGGTTGAGGCGGTGACGGCGAGAGTGAGGAGCGTCAGCTGGAGGATGGGGCGCCGCATGAGACCTCCGAGGGGGAAGCCTCCATCGGTTGCCGGTCCTCCCCTGGCCGATCAATCTTTCCCGCGGCTCACGGCTTCGGGATGCGCAAGGTCTTGGAGATCATGGCGCTGCCGCTGCCGAAGTAGAGCAGCGCCAGGGGGTGGAGCTTGAACAGCCCCAAGTCCCAGACGCCGAACGGGAGCCGGTCGTGGAGCCGGTCCATGTAGGCGAACAGGCCCAGCACGGCCACCAGGAGCAGGCTGGTGGGGATGGGGGTTCCCTCGAAGTACTTCACCTTGCCGGTGGAGTCCGCGAGGTCCGCGGCGGTGACGTTGAAGCGGGCGAGCCGACTGATGCCGCAGGCGACGAAGTAGAGGAGGACGGCGACGTCGCCACCCCCGCGCATGCCGACGGCGAACGCCAGCGCGGCCGGGGCCATGCCGAAGGAGATGACGTCGGCCAGCGAGTCGAGGTCCGCGCCGAGGGCGGAGGACTTGAAGCGCCAGCGGGCGATGCGGCCGTCCGCGGCGTCCAGGAAGAGGGCCAGGGGCAGGAGCCCGAAGGCCAGCCAGAGGAAGCGCTTCTCGCTCGTCGCCAGGTACTGCATGAGCGAGAGGATGGCGCCGGCCCCGGAGAAGCCGTTGCCGATGGTGACCATGTCCGCGAGCGAGAAGCCGCGGATCATCGAGAAGTGTTTGCGCGGCCTTCGACCGACCTTCGCGCTCTGCATGAAGGCCGAGTCAAATGAGAAGGCCGCTCAATGTCGAGCAGGAATCTTCAGCGCGCGACTGGAAGCCAACACCCGGGCCGGTCAGGCGCGGGTCATGCTCCGGGCGATGCGGCTCATGAAGTCGAGGTCGAGCGGCTTGAGGGCGAACTCGGTGGCGCCGCGGTCCAGGCAGTCGCGGCGCTTGAAGACGCCTTCCGAGGCGGTGGGGACGCCGGACATCATGACGACTTTGATTTGCCGGGTCTCCGGATTGCTCTTGAGGCGGTTGAGCAGCTCCATCCCGTTCACGTGCTGCTGGATGTCCATCAGGATGAGCTGCGGCTTGTAGCGGACGGCAAGGCGCTCCACCTGGGACGACAAGTCACAGATGACCAGCAGACCCGCGCGCTGGGCGGCGCGCGCGAGCGCGCGGACCACAAGAGGGTCGTCGTCCGAGATGAGAATCACTGGCTGCGTAGACATGGGGGACAACCTCCGAAGGGAGTCCACTGCAAGAACCGCCGCCAGCCAGAAGCCCGCGGCGGGACTGCGCAAGTCACCGCCGACCCATGAGTGAAGCCAGAGCGCCTGAGGCACGCATGACCGCGTGCTTTTCGATGGCGCGAAAGGAGGTGAAAGGTGCGGCCACGTCAGCGGGCCGGCTTCTTCCGCTTGGCGCCCAGCCCGTCCACCGTCGCGATGGGGGCGAAGCGGAGGACGGGGAACGCGCCGAGCGCGTACGCGTAGCGGAAGATGACCTTCCAGCTGTGGCCGCGGTAGTCGGCGCGTTCGGCGCGGCTGACCGCGGCCTGGCTGGTCCCCATCTTCTTCGCGAGCGCCGCCTGGGTGAGGCCCTTCGACTGGCGCAGCACGTAGAGCGCCCGGGCCACGCTGCGCCCGGCCTCTATCTCGTCGTACGACTCACGAGATTGCGTGTTCGGAGATTTTCGCTTGGCGACCACCGCGGACAATCTCAACACACGAAGGCCCGTTATGTCGAACCGGGCATATACCACACGAGATATCGCCGCCGGTGTGGCATCCCGCGGCAGATACACCTCTGGGCTGCGCGCGCGTTTCAGTTATGCCGGGAGTGAAGCGCCCGTCACCCGGCGCCAGGCGTCGTCGGTGTGCAGGTACTTGAACCAGACCAACCCGTCTATCTCCGGCTGTCCGGTAGGGACGTTGAACGCGTGCGGCGGGGTAAGCGCGGAGCGTTCGCGGCCCTGGGCGGCGGCGCGGTGCGCCTCTTCGAAGTAGCGGGCGCGCTCCTGACGCAGCTTGGCCTCCGACATCGGCGCCTCGTGGTCTCCCGCGGAGAAGCTCTGCGCCGCCTCCTCCAGCGCGTCCACGGTCAATTCCAGCGGTGGGACGTCGTGGGTCGGCCGGTCCAGGTGACGCCAGATGCCGTCCTGCCAGCCCAGCTGGTACGAGGCGATGAAGTCCTCGCCGTGCTCCGCCACAAACTCCACGGCGCGCAGGATGAACTCCACGTCCTCTTCGGACGCGTAGTACGGCAGGCACAGACGGACCCAGCCGGGCTTGATGCCCAGCAGGCCGCGGTTGATTTGCGTGCGGTACCGCTCGCTGCGCGGCCGGTCTATCCCCAGCAAGCGGTGGCCGTAGGGCCCGGCGCAAGAGCAGCCCGCGCGGTTCTGAATGCCGAAGAGCTGGTCGAGCAGCGCGGACACCAGGTCGTGGTGCAGCCCTCGCACGTTGAAGGAGAAGATGGCCAGCCGCGGGAGCGTCAGCGGCCCCAGCAATTCAATGCGCGGGTGGCGTGACAGCCGGGCCAGCGCGCTCGCGGCCAGCGTGCGCTCGTGCTCGAGGATGCGCGCCGGGCCCATCATCTCCCGCACCAGGAACGCGACGCCCGCCCGCAGGTCCCCCAGCACCATCGGCGTCCCGCCCTCTTCGCGCTCATCCAGCCGGGAGACGTAGTCCACCGCCACCCGTTCGAACGCGGAGACGTAGTCCACCGTGCCGCCACCGGGCCGCTCGGGCGTGCGCGTGCGGAAGAGCGCCCGGTTCGCCACCAGCACCCCGGAGCCCTGCGGCCCGCCCACGAACTTGTGGGTGGAGAGGAACACCGCATCCAGCCGCTCGTCCGGCTTCGCCGGGTGCATGTCGATGGGCACGTACGGCGCCGCGGCGGCGTAGTCCACGCAGGCGTACGCGCCGTAACGGTGCAGCGTGGCCGCCAGCCGGGGCACGTCGCTCAGGATGCCGGTGACGTTGGACGCCGCGGAGAACGCCCCAATCTTCAGCGGCCGGTCCTTGTATGCGGAGAGCTTGGCCTCGAGGTCCACAAAGTCCATCGAGCCGTCCGCGGCCAGCGCCACCTCCACCACATCCGCCACCGACTCCAGCCAGGGCAGCTCGTTGGAGTGGTGCTCGTACGGGCCCACGAAGACCACCGGCCGACGGTCCTGCGGGATGTGCCGGGAGAGCTGAAACTCGCGCTCCAGCGGCTCCGAGATGCGCAGCCCCAGCAAGCCCACCAGCTTGTTCACCGCCGCGGTGGCGCCCGCGCCGACGAAGAGCACCACGTCCTCCGGCCCGGCGTTCAACGAGCGGCGCACCACCCGCCGCGCCTCCTCGCGCAGCTCCGTCATGATGCGCCCGGTGGAGGAGATGGCGGTGTGGCTGTTGGCGTAGAAGGGCCGCACCCGCCGCATCCACGCCTCCACGAAGTGCAGGTAGCGCCCGGTCGCCGTGAGGTCCGCGTAGGTGAGCATCCGCCGGCCGTAGGGCGTCTCGATGGAGGCGCGCCGGCCCACCTCGTTCTGCCGGATGAAGCTGGCCACTTCCGCGAAGGTCTTCATGGGCACCTCCCGGCCGGATGAGACCTGCGACGGGCGCGGCCGTCTACCTCCAGCGGCTTCACGCATCCGGAGGTGGTGGCAGTGAACAAGGGGCTGTTGGCAATGGGCATGCTGTGGGTCTTGGCGGCGCGGGCGGAGGGCGAGGTGGAGGCGTTCAAGGACAAGGGGGACCTGTTCATGCGCGCGGGCAGCAAGCAAGGCCTTCGCGTGGGAGGGGACGTCCTGGTGCTGGGAGATACCATCGGAGACACGACGGAGCGCCGGGTGCTGGGCCGCGCCCGAATCATAGAGGTGCTGGACCACCTGGCCCGCCTCCAGCCGGACGCGGCGGCGGCCAAGCTGCCTGAAATCAAGTGGGTGAAGGCGCTGCCGCGCGTCATCCCCAAGCTGAAGGGCCACGCGTCCATCTCCGGCTTCGGCCCCGCCCGCCGGGTCTCCGTCCACAACGACAGCCCGGGGGATTGGACGCGCTGCGACGTACACCTGCCGCCCAACCGCCACTACGTGCTGGGCACGCTCAAGGCCAATGACTCCGAGGGCATCCTCTGGCACCGCTTCGTGGCGGACGCGTCACCCGGCAAGGAGACCTTCGACGGTGTCCGCATGACGTGCGCCCAGGGGGTGGCTCAGTGGCGCTTCAGCGACTGAGTGGGCTAAAGCCCGCGGCGTGTCAGAAGGCCTCTTCACGCCCTTCCTCGCCCAGGCCTGGTACGAGCGCGGGGAGAGTCAGGCCCGGCTGGGCCAGACGGCGAAGGCGCGCGAGGCGGCGCTCCGGGCCCACGCGCTGGCCTCCGAGTCCGGCGCAGAGGAGCTGGCCGCGGCCAGCCTGGTGCAGCTCGCCTTCATCGACGGGTACGACCGTGGAAAGCTGGAGCTGGCGGAGGCGTGGGCGCAGGCGGCCCGGCCGGCCATCGCGCGCGCGCAGCTGACGGGCGAGTACGTGGACTTCGCCCTGGAGAACGCCCTCGGCGCCAGCTACCGCGTGGCGCAGGACTCCCCGCACGCCCTCGAGCATCTGCGCAAAAGCCTCACCCTCCTCGAGGCCAGCGGCAGCCAGGCCTCCACCAACTATGCCCGCGCGCTCTCCAACTACGCCGGCGCACTCAACGACAGCGGCAAGCACGCCGAGGCGCTCCCCCTCCTGCAGCAGGCGCTGGAAGCGGGGCGCCGCGCCTTGCCGCCCGGCCACCCGGATGTGGCGACCTACCTGAACAACCTCGGCGCGGCGCACGCCAACCTCCACCAGGACGCGCAGGCGGAGCGCTGCTTCCTGGAGGCGCTGCAGACGCGACAGGCGCTGCTCCCCAGGGACCACCCGCAGCTGGCCACCTCGTACGCCAACCTCGGGCGGATTCGCGCGCGGCAGGGGAAGCTGGACGACGCGCTGGCCGCGCTCACCGAGGCGCTCCGTGTGGCCACGCTCAAGGACCCGCACGACTTGCTCACCTACGACCCGCGGATGGGGCTGGCGGACGTCCTCCTGCTTCGGGGCGACGCGCCGGCGGCTCGAACCCAGGCGCAGGAAGCGCTCGCGGTGGCCAGGGGTCACGGCGCCCTCCCGGCCTACGTGGCGCCCGCGCAGCTCCTGCTCGCGGACGCGCGGCTGCAGGGAGGCGCGCCGCGGGGTGAGGTGCTGGCGCTGGTGGCCGCCGCCCGCCCCGTCCTCGAGGGAGACGCCGCGCTCGCCGAGCACCGGGAGCGACTCGAGGCCGTCCTCGTTCGCCTGAAGCGATGAGGGCGGCCATCACACCTGCCCCGTGAAGGCCGTGTGGTGAGACGGGCTGCGACGTGCGCGCAGGTGCGGCGAGCCTCGCTCAGGCGCTTGCTACGCTTCGGCGCAAAGCAACGCTTCAGATGGCGCCAATCGACAACGAGGGGCCGTGTCCGAGCGCAGCCGACCTGTCCGGGTTGATTCAAGGACAGCTCGAGCTGGAGGAGTCCGTCCGCCTTCAGAAGCACGTGTCGCGCTGCCGGCGCTGCGGAGAACACGTCACCGGCTCTGTGGCGCCGCTGCGCCTGGATGACCGGACCGGCGCGGTGCCGGCGCCTGCTGGGCTGGCCGAGCCCACCGGGGCGGTCGATGAGTCGTGGAGCGCAGCGGCGACCAAGGCCTCAGGCGTCCAGCGGGGTACCAACGTCGGCCGGTACATGGTGCTCGACAAGCTGGGCCAGGGCGGCATGGGCGAGGTGTACGCCGCGTATGACCCGGAGCTGGACCGGCGGGTGGCCCTCAAGCTCCTGCACCAGCAGAGCGCGGACGCCTCCGACGGCCACACCCGGCTGCTGCGCGAGGCCCAGGCCGCTGCAAAGCTGAGCCACCCCAACGTCGTCGGGGTGCACGACGTCGGCACCTTCGACAAGCGCGTCTTCGTGGCGATGGAGCTGGTGGAAGGCCACACCTTGAGGGACTGGCTCAAGGACGCGCCGCGCCACTGGCGCGAGGTGCTGAAGGTGATGGCGGAGGCGGGACGCGGGCTGGGCGCGGCGCACGCCGTCGGGTTGGTGCACCGCGACTTCAAGCCGGACAACGTGCTGGTGGGCAAGGACGGGCGCGTCCGCGTCGCCGACTTCGGGCTGGCGCGGCTGGCGGGGACCGGGCGCGGCTCCGCCGTCATCGTAGGCGACGAGATGCAGGGCCTGTTGGCTTCGCCGCTCACCGTGGCCGGGGCGATTATCGGCACGCCCGCGTACATGGCGCCCGAGCAACTCCTGGGCGGGGACCTCGACGCGCGGACCGATGTCTTCAGCTTCTGCGTCACGCTGTACGAAGCGCTCTACGGCGAGCGGCCCTTCGACACGTCTGGCGGCAACGCCAAGCAGGCTCGGCTGGAGGGGCGCATCAAGAAGGCCCCGCGGCAGACGGAGGTCCCGGCGTGGGTCCGCCGCGTGGTGCTGCGGGGGCTGGCGGTCAAACCCGAGGAGCGCTTCCCGGGGATGGCGCCGCTGCTGCACGCGCTCGCCAGCGACCCCAACGTCCGCCGCAGGAAGTGGCTCACCCGGGCCGCGCTGGCGCTGGTCACCACCGGCGCCCTCGCGTACTCGGTCCAGTCCGCACGGCAGTCACGTCTGCAGTGCAAGGGCGCGGAGCAGCGGCTGGCCGGCGTGTGGGACGCCACGCAGAAGGCGCGGGTGCGCAAGGCCTTCGCGGCCACCGGCAAGCCGTTCGCGGGTGACGCCTGGCGCAGCGTGGAGCGGGCGCTGGATGCGTATGCGGAGAGGTGGACTCAGACGCATGTGGAGGCGTGCGAGGCCACGCGGGTGCAGGGTCATCAGTCCGAGGAGGTGCTCTCGCTGCGGATGGCGTGCCTGCAGCGGCGCAGCGACGCGCTGGGCTCGCTGGTGAGCGTCTTCGCCGACGCGGACGCGCAGGTGGTGGAGAAGGCGCAGCAGGCCACCGCCGCGCTGGCGGACTTGAAGGAGTGCAGCGACCTGGCGGCGCTGACGGCGCGGGTGCGCCCGCCTTCCGACGCGGCGACGCGGCAGGGCGTGGAGGCGGTGAGCCGGAAGCTCTCGGAGGCGAAGGCGCTGCTGGACTCGGGGCGCTACGCGAAGGGCCTGGAGGTGGCGAAGGCCGCCACGGCGCAGGCGAAGGCCCTGCCCTACAAGCCGGCGCACGCGGAGGCGCTGGTGCTCCTGGGGAGCGCGGAGGAGCGGGCCGGCGCGACGTCTGCGGCGTTGCAGACGCTGCAGGAGGCGCTGCGCGCGGCGCAGGCCAGCCGGCATGCACAGAAGGAGGGCGAGGCGTGGATTGGCCTCGTCGGGCTGTCCCACCGCGAGGGGCTCTACAAAGAGGGCGACACCTGGGCGGGGTACGCAGGGGCGGTGCTCGAAGGGCTGGGCGGGGACGCCGCGCTGGAGGCGCAGCTGGAGCTCAACGTCGGCGTGCTGCGACGACGTCAGGGCCGCGTCCTGGATTCGCTCGCGGATGGGGAACGGGCGGTGGTGGCCGCCGCCAAGGCCTTCGGCGAGGAGAGCGTTCAGCACGCGCTCGCGCTGAATGCCCGCGCCAACGTCCATCAGGACCTCGGCAAGTATCAGGAGGCGGTCGCGTCTTACAGCAAGGCGCATGAGCTGCTGGTCAAGGCGTTGGGCCCGGCGCACCCGTTGGTCGCTTTGCCGTTGACGAACATGGCCAAGCCGCTGGTCTTCCTGCGCCGGGCACGCGAGGCGCTGGAGGGCATCCGCCGCGCGGTGGAGATTGAGGAGCAGGCGCGCGGAGAGAGCGTGGAGCTGGGGCGCTACGTCTCCAACCTGGGAGAGATTGAGCACGAGCTCGGCCTGTATGACGCGGCGCTGGCGCACTACCGGCGCTCCGAGGAGATTCGCGGCCGCATCCTGCGGCCTGGGCACCCGGAGCTGGGCTCGCTCTACTACAACATCGCCGCCGCGCTCACTGCGCTCGGGCGCACGGACGAAGCGCTGAGCGAGGCTCGCAAGGCGCTGGACTTCGCCCGCCGCACCTATGGCGCGGACCACTGGTACATCGCCCCGTATCTCCAGCTCGTCGCGGAGGCCCACGCCGCGCGGCGGGAGTATCCGCAGGCAGTGGCGCTGGTGGAGGAGTCGCTGGAGATTCGGAAGAAGAAGCTGGGCCCGGAACACGTGGAGATGGGCCGTGGGTTTGAGCTGCTCGGGAAGATTGCGCTGGAGCAGGGGCGCGCGGCGGACGCGCTCGCGCACTCGCGGCGAGCGCTGGAGATTTTCGAGAAGACCGGGGCCGCCGGACCTGTGCACCTGGCGGCGGTCGCGGCGAATGTGGGCCGCGCGCTCAGCAAGCTCGGGCGTACCGCGGAGGCGCTCCCCTTCCTCGAGCGCGCCGCGAAGGACTGGGAGAACCTCGAAGGTCCGCTGGAGATGCGCGCCGCCGTTCACCGCGCCCTCGCCCAGGCCCTGGAGGCCACCGGGACCGAGCGCGAGCGCGCGAGGAAGCTGGAGGCCCAGGCGAGCGCGGACCTCGCTCACGTCGCTGCGCTGCGCACGCGCTCTGCTCAGCCGTGACGCAGGGGCGTGGAGCTTCTCACCCGTTCACTTCCCCCGCGTGCCTCCGGCCCTGGCCGGCCATTTCGTCGGAGGAACAGCTGTTCTCAGTCAGGCGCCTCCCCCGCTCGCCTCGAGCGTTGCGCCGTCAGGCGCATGGTCGAGAGGCGGCACAGCACCCGAGGCTTGGCTCAGAACCGCTTCGCTCTGCTCGAGTCGAACCAGCCGGCCCATCGCGTGTGGGGTCGTCGTCCGATACGGCTCCGCTCGCGCGCGAGAGATGAACGAGGAGATCGACCCATGCGCTGCGCCCGAACGTGGCGCTGACTACGGGCGCAGCACTGACTACGAGCGCAGCACTGACTACGAGCGCGAGGCTCGGAGTGCGGATCCCGGTTTCGTGGCCAGCCCCATGGGTTGGCTGGAGCTGTCCCCGTGCTCCGCAACCGGATGGGAGCGCGTATTCACTTTTAGTGCGTCGTCACGTGCGCCGCAGCACGCAGGCGTGGGAAGTGTGGAACTCTCGTTAGACAGATATAACTAGGGTTCCACACTTTCAGTCGACCTGGCCCAAATCGTCCGCAAGACACACCTCAAGTGAATTCATTGGGGTGCAGTGCTGGGAGTACGACGAGGATGGACAGCTGCGAATCACCTCGTCTGTGGCCGACGCGACCGCGCGCTTCAGGGCCCGCGAAGACACACTGCCAGTGAATGGCGTGGCAGTCCGGTTGCGAAGCACGGGGACAGCTCCAGCCAACCCATCGGGCCGGCACGAAACACCTCGGGGAGTGAGGGAGTGGGCGGCGAAGGGGGCTTCGAACGGAGCGCTCCCGGTCACGCTTGCCGGCGGGCGCCCGCCGGCAGCCGCCCCTTCCTATCCCGCGTCCCCCGTCTCCCTCAGGGATAGCCGCCTCCGCGCAGGCACCGCACCCATCTCTGCGCAGACGCTCGGACGCCTCCGCCCAGAACCCGCGTCCCCCTGCCCAAGCTGCCTCCGCGCCGCCACCACGCACCATCACCGCGCCTCACTTGAACGACGCCCAGAACGGCGTCAAACAAACGGCCGGAGCTCAGTGCGGCCCGAGGTACGGCCCGACGTGGGGATGTGGCTTCAGGTTCCGGACCTCCACATTGGAAGAGTCCGGGAGCCAGACCACCTCCACCTCAGAAGAGTCCACGGAAGGAATGAGCTGAAGCCGCTTCATCGTCCAGCCGCGCCCCTCCTGCACATGAATCTCCAGATTGCAGCCCAGGAAGCACTCGCGCGTCGCAAAAGCCGTCCGGCGCCCGTCGGGCGAGGGAACCGAGAGGTACGGCGTGCCCTCGCCGAACAGCCAATGCCGCTGCGTCAGCACGCCGGTGACCACCGCGGTGAGCATGAGCGCGCCCTGAATCAGCACCACGCCGGCGAGCCACCCGAAGCGCCAGCCCGGGCGGAGCGCCCTCGCGAACGGCCAGGCGCGCCTGGCGACGAGGAAGCCCACGACCAGCGCGGAGAGCGACGGGAGCAGAATCGCCGCGCCCCGGAGGCCCGCGACCCACGGCGTGAACCGCGTCTCCGCCTCCAGCGAGCGCTCCCAGCCGTTGAGCACCAGGGCCGGCACCGAGAGTCCGACCGCACAGAGCGCGCCCCACAGCGAGGGAAGCCAGAGCGTTGACCGGGACTTATCCATCCGTTCCCTTTCCTTGCGCGCGGACCGCAAAAACATCCCCGCCCCATTTTTCCTGCGGCTCCCGGCGGGTACAGTCCGCGGCAGCCGTGACCCCGTATCTCGTCCTGTTCGCCCTCACCAGCCTTCCGCTCGACGCCGGCGTACCTGCGCAGGACATCCGGGAGGCCCCGGCTGTTCCGGACATCGACGGGCACACCTTCAGCACGGTGGTGACGGGGACTCGGACGGAGCAGCGGGACACGGACGCCACCATCGCGACGGAGGTCATCACCCAGCGGGACATCGAGCTCTCGGGAGCACGCGACCTGGCGGAGCTGCTGGAGACCCAACCCGGCGTGGAGATTGAGCGGACGCCGCGCGGGGCGGGCATCCGGCTGCAGGGGATGGATCCCGAATACGTCCTGGTGTTGATTGACGGAGAGCGCGCGGCGGGACGGTTGGGCGGGCGGCTGGACCTCTCCCGGTTTTCCTTGACGGACGTGGAGCGCATCGAAGTCGTGAAGGGGCCCGCGTCGGTGCTGTACGGCTCAGACGCGATGGCGGGCGTGGTGAACCTCATCACGCGCAAGCCGGGCAAGCCCTTCGACGCCGCGGGGCGCGCCGCGTACGGCACGCGCCACGAGCTGGACGTGCGCGGCCTCACGGGGATGAGCAAGCCGCACGTGACGGCCCAGCTCCAGGGCGGCTACCGCGCGGCGGACGCGTATGACCGGGACCCCTCCGACGTCGCGACCACCGGCAGCGCCGCGAGCACCTGGGACGTCGGCGGCGGCCTCACCGTCGCCCCCACCTCCGCGGTGCAGCTCTCCCTCCGCACCCAGTACCTGCGCAAGGAGCAGCAGGCCGTAGACGTGGTCCCCTCCGGCGCCATCTTCGACCGCCGCGAGCGCTCCGAGGCGTTCGACGCCGCGCTCACCGGGACGCTCCGCTACGGCGAAGGCGGCCGCGTCCTCGTGCGAGCGCACCACGCCCAGTTCCGCGACCAGCTGCTGCAGGACCAGCGGGCCGGGCGGGACCTGGACCAGTACCAGGACTCCCGCGAGCGCCTCTACGAGCTGGGCCTGCAAGTCGACCAACCCCTCGGCGGGCACCTGGTCAGCGCCGGGGTGGAGTCGCTCTGGGAGAACCTGCTCTCGCCGCGGCTCTCCACGCTGACCGCGCAGCGGCAGCGGACGGGCCTGCTGCTGCAGGACGACTGGAAGGTGCTCACCGCTCCGCAGCGGCTCAGCCTCACGGCGGGCGTGCGGCTGGACCTGGACTCGCGCTTCGGGGTGAGCGCGTCTCCTCGCGTTGCCACGCGCTGGAGCCCGCGACAGGGCTGGACGCTGCGCGCCTCGTACGGCTGGGGCTTCCGCGCGCCCAGCTTCACCGAGCAGTACCTGCTCTTCGAAAACCCCAGCGTGGGCTACGTGGTGGAGGGCAACCCTGCCCTGCGGCCAGAGCGCTCGCAGGGGCTGAACGCGTCTGTCGACGTGGAGCTCTCCGACGGCCTGCTGCTCTCCGGGAGCGCGTTCTACACAGGCGTGAGCGACCTCATCAGCGTCATCACCGCGCAGGAGGCGACCGCGGAGTCCCCCACCCGCTTCAGCTACGAGAACGTGGCGGCGGCGCGGACGGCCGGCGGCGAAGTGGGCGTGCGCGCGAGGCTGATGCGCGGGCTGTGGCTGGACTTAGGCTACGCGCTCACCGACGCGAGGGATTTGGAGACCGGCGAGGTGCTGGAGGGCCGGGCCTTCCACCGCGCCACCGCGCAGCTCTCCTTCCGGGTGATGCCGTTCGGCTTCGAAGCCAGCGCCCGCGCGGCGGTGGTGGGCCGGCGGCCGTTCCGTCCGGACGCGGATGGGGACGGGCTGCCGGAGTTGGTGTGGAGCGCGCCGTACCTGGACCTCGACGTGCGGGTGGCGCAGCGGGTGAACGAATGGCTGAGCGTCTACGCGCTGGGCCGGAACCTGGCGAACGCAGGGGACGCGCTCTACCTGCCGCTGCCTCCTCGGACCTTCCAGGCGGGGCTGGAGGCGCACTACTGATGAAGCGTTGCCTCCTGCTGCTCGCCCTCGCCGCCTGCGCGCCGGACCTGCGCGAGGAGTTCCCCTTCGACGGGGAGCTGCCCGACGGCGTCTACCTGGTCCACGAAGACCTGGGCGATGGCGTGACGCGCACGACGGTGGACGCCACCCACCGCGAGTCCTGGGTGTACTTCGACTTCGACGGGCTGGCGCAGGTGGGCGCGGCGGACGCGGCCGGCGGGAAGAGCTGGGAGCTGGCGTTTCAGCGCTTCAAAATCATCTCCAACAGCGGCATCAGCGGCGCAGGCGACGTGGCGGTGGCGGTGCTCCCCGGTCAAACGCTGGGCGGGCTGACCCGCGCGCCGGCCGACGGCTACCTGACTGACGCGGCGGACGGACCGGATGAGAACACCGACCTCGACAGCGCCTTCCTCGTGGGAGACGGCTGGTACGCCTACGACCTCGGACAGCACAAGGTGCTGCCGCGGGAGGCCCTCGTCTACGTGGTGCGGACGTCCGAGGGGAGGTACTTCGCGCTGCAACTGGTGGGCTACTACGACGCCGCGGGCACCGGCGCGAAGCCGAGCTTCGACTGGAAGTGGGTGGCCGGCCCCTGACAGGGCGGTCAGGAAACGGCGGTAACTCCTCCGGTTCCCCTTGACGCAACTGCGGCCTCTCAACTTTCGATAAAGGGGGATGGGTCCGTTCCGAGCAAGGGGGGCCGACTGCCGCCCCGTTGACGTGCCCAACGTCGGCCGCGGCGCGGACGTGCTCACCCGCCTGCAGAATCCTCACCGGCGGCCTGCGCGACGGCTTCGAGTAGTACCGGACGTACCTGGAGTAGCTCAACCCGCGGCCTTCACCGACCAGCCCCACACGAAGTCGGAGCCGTGGAGCTCCCCGGCGAGCTTGGCGTGGAGGTCACCGCCGCAGTGGTCCGCGTAGGTGTCGGCGAGCGCCTCGGCCCGCTCGAATCACCTTCGCAGAGGCAGGAGCAGCTGGGAGCGAACGGCCGACGGCGGCAGCTGCTGCGCCAGCGCCTCGACGGCGAGCAACTCTGCGCGATGGCCCTCCGCCAGCAGCACCCGCGCACTCAGCGCCAGCGAGTGGCCCGGGCCCAGCCACTTCGTGGCCCGCTCCAGAACGCTCTGCGCTGTCTGCCGCGCCTCCTCCCGCTTGCCCAGCTGTTGCTGAGCGCGCGCGAGCAAGAGCATGGGCTCCAGCGTGAGGGGATGAAAGTCACTGTGACAGCGGGTGCTCGCGGCGATGGCGCGGTTCAACGAAGGAATCGCCTCGGCCGGGCGCCCGCGCGCGAGGGCCAGCTCTCCGAGCGCCGCGTGGGCGAACACCAGCCCCATCGCCGCGGCCTCCTCGCGGGAGCCTGCGTCCTCCACCACGCCCTCCAGAATCCGCTGCGCCTCACCCAGCCGCCCCAGCCTCACCAGCGCCAGGCCCTCCAGCGCGGCAGCCTTCAGCGCATACGCCCGGTTCTCCTCGCTGCCCTCGTACCCGGCGCGGGCCGCCTGAAACTCCGCCAGCGCCTGCGCCAGGTCTCCCGAGCGCAGATAACTGTCGCCTTTGATGACCCGGCCGTCGGCGCGGTCGAACAGGTTCGCGTCGTCCGGCGCGAAGTCCATCGCCTGGGACACGTACGCTTGGCCCTTCTCCGGGTCATCCAGGTAGCTGCTCACCTGCCCGAGCGCCGCGAGCATGGGCGTCACCAGCGGATGCTGCGCCCCGAACGCCGCGCGGGTGCGGGAGAGGCTGTCCAGCATCCCCTCTCGGGCCAGGAGGAGCTTCCCGCTCTCCAGAAACATGTTCGCTTCGTTGTACCGGATGGACAGGCAGTAGCGGTGCGTCTCCCCAAGCGGCTGGCACCCCTTCCGCGCCTCCACGAAACGGCGCTCCGCCTCCGCGTAGTCGTAGCGGGACTCCGCGACAGAGGCGGCCATCCCGGGCAGCGTCGCCTGCATGGTGAGCACCTTCGCCCGCTGGTTCGCCGCGGCGGCCACGGCAATCCACACCTCCGCCTGGCCCACCTGATGGTCCCGCGCGTAGCGGCTGGCGAGCGACGACGCCGCGCGCGCCGCCATCTCGTCGTGCCGCAGCACATACGCGCGCTCATAGAGGGACTTGAGCCGCTGGCTGGCGTCTTGAAAGGACCCGCCCGCCCGCCGCACCGCCAGCGCGTCGAGGAACGCGGCCTCCAGCTGCAGCGGTTCAAAGCCCAGCGCCTTGGCGCGGGCCGTCACCCGCTCCGCGATGGCCACCGCCTCCTTGCGCTTGCCCAGGTTGAACACCGCCGACGCCTCCGCAATCTGCTGGCGGACCTCCTCCACCTCCCGCGCCACCTGCGGCGTGGCCGGCCGCGGCGTGCTGCCCACCAGCGCCTCCGCGTCCGCGCAGGCAGCCAGCGAGGGCAGGTCATCGATGGCCCGCTTGGCGTTGGCGACGCTGGCCTTGTCCGCGGCCTGCAGCGCGCCCACCAGGCCTGCCAGGCCGGACCGGCTGCGCGCCAGGCACGCCATCCGCAAGTCGAGCAGCGCCACGCTCTGGTCCCCGCGCTCATACGTCGCGCGGCAGGCCTCCAGGTGCGACGCGCGGAACCGGGACGCGTAGTCATCCAGCGCCTGCTCCGTCTGCACCCAGGTCTCCGCCGCGTAGGGCAAGCCGGTGGCGAGGAACGCCTGGCGGATGGGCGCCCTGCGCGAGGCATCCCAGACGCCCTGCAGCTTGGCCGCGCCGTCGTCGCAGGTGGGCGGGCGCAGCTTGAGGACCAGCACGCCCACGCCGGAGGCCAGCGCCACCGCGCTGCCGACGAACGCCGCGGCCAACAGCGTCCGCCGCCGCGCGTGGCGGGCGCGTCCGAGCGCGTGCAGCAAGTCCTTCATCGCGGGGTAGCGGCGAATGGCGTCGGCAGACAGCCCGCGCACCAGGACTCGGTGGACCTGCGCCGGGACGCGGGAGCCGGCAGGAGGCGAGCGCACCGCGCCGGACGCGGCCTGCCGCCTGCGCTCCAGGTGCGTGTCGCCCGCGAAGGGCAGCTGACCGTAGAGCGCTTCGTAGAGCGCCAGGCAGAAGGCGAACTGGTCCGTCTGCGCCGTGGAGAGGCCGGCAGCAAACTGCTCCGGCGCCATGTACTTCGGCGTGCCCGGCACCTGCCCCGGCTGGGTGAGCGGCGTCCCCTGCAGCGCGCGCCGGGTGGCCGGCCCCATCGCGCTCTCCTCGTCGACGTCTACCGGGGGCGCGGTGGCCGGCCCACCCACGAAGAGGGCGATGCCGAAGTCCGTCACGCGGACGCGGCCGTCTACGCCAATCAGCACGTTGTCCGGCTTGAAGTCGCGGTGGACCATCTGCGCCGCGTGCGCAGCCGCCAGCCCTTCTCCGGCGGCCATGAAGACATCCAGCACCTGGTGCCAGGAGCGGGGCGCGGCGCCCATCCAGCCGCGCAGGCTGGCGCCGTCCACCTTCTCCATGACGAGGCAGATGCGCCCGTCCAGCTCCGTCACGTCGTGCACGGCGACGACGTTCGGGTGCGACAGGCGCGCCATCGCCTGCGCCTCCCGCATCAGCCGCGTGTGGTCATCCGTGCCGGGCTTCGCAGTGCCGGAGAGCAGGACCTTCAGCGCGACTGCGCGGTCGAGCTCGCGGTCATAGGCGCCGAACACCCGGCCCATCCCGCCTTCACCGAGCGTGTCGAGGATGACGTAGCGGCCGAGGCGATGGCCGGGGGCCCAGGGGTCAGCGACAGCCGGCCCTGGCCCTCTCAGGGACACCGAGCCGGTGGTCTCGTCGTTGGTCCCCACGCCGAGCGTGGGAGTGTAGAAGGCCCAGCTGGTGGGCCGTCAGGCGTGAGGGTGCGCCTCAGTCGTCCAGCTTGTCGCGGAGGATGCCCAAGCCGAGCGCTCCGAGGGCCGCGGCCGTGCCGATAATCTTCCCCGCGCCCGGCAGGAACTTGGCAGCCGTGGCTGCGCCCTCGCCAATGCTGGCGAGCCTCGCGCCAGGTCCGGCGGCGGCTGCAATGCTGGACAGCGTCGCCGTGCCGACGGACGCCCACTTCTTTCCGCCGCTCGCCGCATCGTCGAAGACATCTTTAAAGGCGATCACGTTGTCGATACCGGCCATCGCGCCGGGAAGGGCGCGGGTGACCGTCCTGGCAACGCCACCTGCAAGCTCGGCACCTCTCAAGCCTTTGAGAGACTCGGTCGGCAAGGTGCTCGCGGAAAGGGCCGCATCGCTGAACTTGAAGGTGAGCCCACCCAGCCCAGTGGCCACAGCTGCGCCGGTGTGCAGCAGCGCGCCCGGAATGGCGGAGTTGGTGTTCTGGAAGGTGTAACGGGGACCGCTGGACTGCCCGTCGAAGCCGTCCTCGACGGCGGCCGGCTGGGGCGCTGCCGCCTCAGTCTCAGGGGCCTCGACGTCGACAAGATTCTCGACGTCGGACGAAGCGGCCTGGGCGGCGAAGGCGGTGTTGCCGGAGATTGCGGAGGTAGGTGCCACGGGATTTGCTCCTTGAAGGCCAACTTCCGGATTCTCGGAGGATCATTCTCGGAAGTTGCGCCGAAATACGGAGCCAACCCGCACCCGCCGTGATTCGGCGGGCTTGGCACCCTCCCGCCCGCTCAGTCCATCCGATCGCGCAGGATGCCCAGGCCGAGCGCTCCGGCTGCCAGCGCCGTCGCGGCGAACCGCAGGGCGGGCGCGCTCGCCAGCTTGCCCGCGGCTGCGAGGGTGGTCGCGACGGCCGTGCCGGTCGCCAACCCTGCCGTGCCAGCCGAGACAATCTTCTTCCCGACGCTGGCGTCACTGAAGACGTCCTTCGCCGCGAGGGTGGTGTCCACCACCGCCATCGCCACCGGGATGGCCGCGGTGGTCACCCGGCCCGCAACCTTGAGCCCATTGAGCTTGCTGGCGGCGGCGGCGGCCGGCGCACCCTCGACCGGCGGAGCCCGGCGGGGGAACGCGGGGGCGAAGACCGAGGCCGCGGCCGTCGCCGCATGCGCCGCGGCGCCCTTCACGCCGCTCTTCTCGAACCCGTCGACCGGTGCGGGCGTGGTTGCGGCGGCGGGCTCGGCGCACTCGGCGGAAGCGTCAGCCGAAGCGGCAACGAATGACGGGGTGACACCGGAACGGCACGCGGAGGCGATGGCGGAGTGGGACATGGCGGCTTCCTTCAGGAGAGAGTGTTTCCCCCATCTTCGAGGGATGCCCCGCGTCCGTTGTTCCCCCCTGGATGTAAAGCCCGCCGCGCTCAGGGTGTCAGTGGAAGCCGGAGCTCGAACCGGGCACCGCGCGGGCTGTCCACAAAAACCAGCGTGCCGCCATGCGCTTCCGCGAACAGTCGTGCGGTGGGCAACCCCAGCCCAATACCCGTCGGCTTGCTGCTGCGAAGGGGCTCGAACAGGTGCTCTGCGACACCAGGGCTGATGCCAGGCCCGGTGTCGGTGATGGCGATGACCAGCTCCTCGCCGCGCGTGAAGAGCGCCACGCCCAGCACGCCGCCGTCCGGCATGGCGTCCACCGCGTTGCGCACCACGTTGCCCAACGCGCTGCGGATGAGGTCCTCATCAATCAGCAGCGGCGGGCCCGTCTCCAGCGACCGCTCCACCCGGATGTTGTCCGGCAACGGCTCCATCCGCAGCACCCGCTCCACCAGGTCCGTGCGGGCGATGGGCGTGCGCTCCGGCAGCCGCACGCGGGCGAAGTCCAGCAGCCCGGTGATGATGACGTTCGCGTGGCGAATCTCCTCGCGGATGACCCGCAGCGCCTCCGCGACGTCCGGGTGCTCGGCCAGGCGCTGATGGTGCCCGAGGATGGAGGTGGCGTTCATGATGGCGCCCAGCGGGTTGCGAATCTGGTGCGCCACCCCGCCCGCCAACTGCCCGAGCACCGCCAGCCGCTCCCGCCGCAGCAGCGTCTGCTGCGCGGCCGCCACCCGCCGCTCCAGCTCGTCGTTGGTGGAGCGGAGAATCTCCTCGGCCTCCTTGCGCTTGGTGATGTCGCGCGCCGTGCCGGTGGTGCCCGCCACCTGCCCCAGCGCGTCGAACACCGGGCTCTTGATGGTCTCCACCCAGCGCGCCACGCCGTTGGAGCCCACAATCCGCTCCTCCACGCAGCGCTGCCGCCGCGTCTGCATCACCACCGCGTCGTCCGCGCGGAAGCGCTCGGCCTCCTCCCGCGGGTAGACGTCGTAGTCGGTGAAGCCCACCCACTGGTCCAGCGGGCGGTTGTACATGTCGATGTTGCGCTGGTTGACCGTGATGAAGCGGCCCTCGCGGTCCTTCAGCCAGGCCAGGTCCGTGATGTTGTCCAGGATGGCTTTGCGCTGCAGCTCCGCCTCCACGCGCATCCCGCGCTCCTGCCCCTGGACAATGTCTTGGAGGAAGCAGACGGCGCCACCCCCGCTAACGGGCGTGCAGCTCATCAGCAGGTGCACGCCGCGCGGCGCGTGCTCGTTCTTCACGAAGACCGCCACGTCGCGCGAAGCCTTTCCCTCGAGCGCCCGGACCAGCGGCAGCTCCTCGGGGAGGAACTCGGTCGCCTCATCGGAGCGGAAGAAGCCGTGCGCGTGGCTCCAGCGCTGCGGGACGGGGCCCAGCCCTTCGCTGCCGAAGAGCTTCTCGGCCGCGGGGTTGGCGTAGACGAGCCGGCCGGCGCCATTCACCAGCAGCACCGCCTCGCCAAGGCTGGCCAGCGCCTTCAGCGCGTGCTCCGCCGGGGAGCGCTTCTCGTGTGCGTCTTTCGTCACCACTCCCCCCGGGCTTGAATGGCCACAGGGTAATTCACTCGCCGCGCAGGTGCAGCGGCATCCCGCCCCACAGCTCATGCGGTGCGTTGAAGGGCTACCTCGCCTGCCGGCGCCACCACCCCGCCCGCAGCGTCCGCTCGTCCATCGCGCGCGTCACTCGAACGCGAGCGCCCGCTCGAGGTCCGCCGGGTTGGTGGCCGCCTCGCGCGCCACGTCGAGGGTGATGTGCTTCTTCTGCAGCAGGTCCGCCAGGTGCTGGTCAAAGGACTGGGTCCCGAGCATGTCGCGGTTCTTCTCCAGGTAGTCCTTTATCTCGCCCGTGCGGCGCTCGTCGCGGATGTACTCGGTGATGGAGAGCGTGGAGACCATAATCTCCGCGGCGGCGACACGGCCCTTGCCGGACGCGTGCGGCAACAGCCGCTGGGAGATGGTGGCGCGCAGGTTGTCCGCCAGGCGAATGCGCACGCCGTGCTGCGCGTCCGGAGGGAAGGCGCCAATCACCCGGCCGATGGTCCGCACGCAGTCCGTGGTGTGCACGGTGGAGAGGACGAGGTGCCCCGTCTCCGCCGCCTTGAGCGCAATCTCGATGGTCTCCGCGTCCCGCATCTCCCCCACCAGGATGACGTCGGGGTCCTGGCGCAGCGCCGCGCGCAGGGCGACGGAGAAGGACGGCGTGTCCGGCCCAATCTCCCGCTGCGTGATGCGCGAGGAGCGGTCCTCGTGGAGGAACTCGATGGGGTCCTCGATGGTGAGGATGTGCTTGCGCGACTTCTGGTTGATGGCGTTGACGATGGCCGCCAGCGTGGAGCTCTTCCCGGAGCCGGTCACGCCGGTGACCAGCACCAGCCCCCGGTCCTCCTGGGAGATTTTGTCGAGCACCGGCGGCAGGCCCAGCTTCTTGAAGTCGGGCACGTTGAAGGGGATGGCCCGCAGGATGGTGGCGAGGTTGCCCTTGTTCCGGAAGATGCTGGCGCGGAAGCGGCCCACGCCCTCGAGCGCGTAGCTGGCGTCGTACTCCTGGAGCGCGTCGATGGAGCCGGTGTACCGGCACTGCGTGCACAGGTGCTCGGCGATTCGGCGCGTGTCGTCCGGGTGCAGCGCCGGGACCTTGACCGGGAAGAGCTGGCCGTTGATGCGCAGCGCAGGCGCCACCCCGACCTTGAAGTGGATGTCCGAGGCGCCGTTCTTCACGGCGGCCGCGAGGAACTGGTTGAAGGTGGGTAGCTCCACAGGCGCGCTCCTTGGTTGTCTCTAGCGAAGGCTGAGCGCCAGGCCGGCCGCTGCGCCCTGGTTGGACCTGCGCAGCCTGTCCGAGAGCGTCCGGCAGAAGGACTGGTAGACCTTCAGCGCCAGCTTGTCGTCCCCCGCCAACACCCGCTGGAACTCCGCGCGGGGGAGCTTGAGCAGGGTGCAGGAGGAGAGCGCCGTCACGCGAGCGCTGGTGAGCAGGTCATCCACCAGCGACATCTCGCCGAAGAGCTGGCCCACGCCCAGGCGTCCCAGCTCCTCACCCGCCCGGTCCACATCCAGGCTGCGCGTCACCCGCACCTCGCCCTCGAGCACAATCCAGAGCGCGTCCCCCAGCGCGTCCTGCTCGACGACCACCGTCCCCTCCGCCGCCGGCTGCCGCTGGATGATGGACGCCAGCCGGTTGGTCTCCTCGAAGGTGAGGCGCGAGAAGAGCGGGATGCGCTGCAGGAGCTCCACGCCCTCGACTTCGTCAAAGCCGCTCAGGCCCAAGGCAGCGTCCCCCCACGGTCGAAGCCGGATGATACGCGCGGGGACGGCGGCGGTGCGGGGAGAGAAGGTGTGAGGAAAGGTCTGCGCGGTGCCGCAGGGTATGGCTCGGACACGGCGGAGATGGGGACGGGACGCTCTCGTGGCCGGGTACGAATCCGTCTGCGTTGTCCGTCCTCGTCCCCACCGTGCCGGCGATCTGCGCGAGGGTGAGCGTGGTGCCGCGCTGAGCCGTCCGCGTGCTGGGGCTGCTGAGTCGGGCACGCAACGGGATGGAGCGAGGGCGGCGGCGCGGAGGCAGCTTGGGCAGGGGGACGCGGGTTCTTGGCTTGAGCCGTCCGGATTCGGCGCTCTGGTGAGTGAGGTGCCAACGCGGAGCCAGCTGTCCCAGAGGGTGGTCAAGGCAGGCGGGACAGTCCTGGGCGGCTGCCGGCGGGCGCCCGCCGGCAGCACGAACGGAGCGGCCCGGCCCATCTCCGCTTCAGTCCCGGAGGCTGCACCCCCCGAGGTGTTTCGCAGGAGCACCCCTCTTGGCTGGAGCTGTCCCCGGCCGAGGCGAGAGCGACTGAGGTGCACGTCGCGCATCACGGGAGCTCCTTCTGTCATAAGTTCTCGACGCTATTGTCGACAACTTATGACAGTTCAGATGCATCACTCACTGCGGACGTGGCGGCGTGTCGCGGGGCCGATTTGCCTCGACAACCTCGCGACGCATCCGAGAAGTGCGACGGGTTCTCGTTGCCTTTAACGACAGCCCGTCGCACTTCTCATGCACGATTTGTTTCGTTCGGGCCGGAGTCCATCGGGGACAGCTGCGGAGAGTCAGAGTGACATCCCCGGACTCACCTCGGGGAGTGCTGGAGTGGATAGGAAGCGGAGCCCGTGCGAGCCGCTGCGTTCGTGCTTCCGGCGGGCGCCCGCCGGAAGCCGCCCGGGACTGTCCCGCCTGCCTTGACCACCCTCTGGGACAGCTGGCTCCGCGCCGGCACCTCGCTCACCAGAGCGCCAAATCCGGACGGCTCAAGCCAAGAGCCCGCGTCCCCCTGCCCAAGCTGCCTCCGTGCCGCCACCTCGCTCCATCCTGCTGCCCGCGCGGAGCCAGCGGACGGTCAGCCATCCCGCTGCGCCGCGGTGACCTGCTCATGGAGCGACACCAGCTCCGCCTCATGCGCGAGGAGCAGCGACACCAGCTCCGCGCCATACCGCTGCGCCAGGGGCGCCGGGTCGCGCGCGCGGGCCAGCTCCTTGGGCAGCTTCTCCAGCAGCTCCCGCTCCTTCATGTTCAGCAGCGTCCCCGCGCGGCGCCGTGCCTCGGTCGCCTCCAGCTTCTGCGTCAGCTGCGCAGCGGTCCACCGGCGCCCCGCGAAGTCCGCCACCACCGGGGCAATGCGCGAAACCTCCTTGCCCGTGAGCCCGCTGGCCGCCTGCGCCCGCTCGTGGGAAGCGGCGAAGCCGAGCCGCCGCGCCTCCTCCAGCAGCGCACGCTGATACGCAATGAACGCAAGCAACCGGCGCTCATCCAGCTCCGGCGTGGCGAGGCGCAGCGTCTTGAGGTCCGGCTCGCGGAAAATCGGGTCATCAGGCGGCATGGCTCTTCCCTACCACCTTCAGTCCACCGAGCCCGGCTCCGCGGCCAGCGCCGAGCCCGCTGCCAGCAGGCCCAGCGCGGTCCCCGCAAACCGGCTCAATCCAGCAGGCGCGCCAGGGTGGAGCGCTTGCCGGCGTCGATGGTCGCGTCGGCCTCTGAGCCGGGCAGGAGGGTGAGGTCCGCGTTGTCCACGGTCGCCTCCGGCTTCGGCTCAATGCCGGTGACCTTGCCGTCCTTCTTCCCCACGCCGGAGACGTCCACCTGCACCGACTGGCCGACGGCGAGGCTCTTCTTCACCGACTCCGGCAGCTCCAGCTGCGCCTTCAGCTGCGATGCCGCGGCGATGGTGGCGACGGTGGTGCCGGCGGCCAGCTCCTTGCCGCTGGGCAGAGACAGCTTGGTGACGATGCCCTTGATGGGCGACACCAGCCCCGGGCCGGACTGCGCGGCCTTCAGCTCCGCCACGCGCGCCTGACCGTCCTTCACCTTCTCCTCGGCGGCGGCCAGCGGCGCGGGGCGAGCCAGGGCCATCACCTGCGCCTGACCCTCCTTCATCTGCGCCAGCTGCTTCTGCGCGAACGCCAGCGCGGGGCCGCCCTTGGCCTCCGCCTGCTTCACCCGTTCCTCGGCCTGCTTCACCTTCTCCTCGACGATGGGCTGAATCTTCTGCGCGTGCAGCACGCGGGGGCTGCGCGAGAGCGCGGCCACCTCCGCCTCCGAGGCGGCCAGCTGCTCCTGCGCCGCCTTCAGCGCGGGCTCCAGCTGCGCCAGGTCCGGCTTGGCCAGCACGCCGCCCTGCTCCACGCGGTCGCCCAGCTTCACTGTCACTTCGCCCACGAAGAAGCTCTGCGCGGTCTTCACCTCGGACTCGCTGGAGGGGACCAGGCGCGCCTTGCCGGAAATCTCATGGCGGCGGGGGAAGAGCAGCCCCGCGGTGAGCAGCGCCAGCGCGACGAACACCGCGATGGGGCCCAGCCGCGTGGGGCGCTTCTCGGACGGCACCACCTCGGGCTCCGCCGGCTCCGTGGCAGCGCGGGCCCAGGCGCCCTCCGCCTCCGCCAGCACGTCCGTGAACGGCCGCGGCGCCTTTCCAATAATCTCCATCAGCTGCCGGGCGGTGGTGTTCTCCGGGTCCTGCGCGAGCAGCTGCTGCACGATGGCGCGCGCCTGGTCAGAGCTGCCGCCGCGGTACGCCCTCAACGCCGCGCGGAAGAGCTCCCGGGTCGCCACGTTCCAGCTGGCGCGCAGCGGCCACGGGGCCACGTACGGCGGCGCGCCCACGCCCTCTTCATCCAGCAGGCCCTGCGCGCGCAGGCGCCCGAGGAACGCGTCCAGCCCGCGGTCAGAGAGGGGGATGCCCACCTGCTTCGCGGCCTCCACCACGTCGGTCAGCCCGCGGCGCCCGTCGAGCATGCGCGCCAGAGACACCTCGAAGTCGCGGAAGGTGTAGCTGCGGTGCGTCTGCGGATCTTCGACCCAGAAGAGGTGGGGCGCGTCAGGACGGGGGGAGATGAAGACGGTCTGTCGAAAAGCGGGGGTTGCCATGAGTGCTCCGCAGCGGGTACGAGGGCGCGTGTTCAACCGCGACACGGCAGCCCGTGTCAAACGGCGAGTGGGGTTGGGCGTCCTCGGCGTGTGTCTGGGTACCGGTCTTTCCCTCCGGGCCGCAGGGAAGATGGACTCCGGGTCTCAGCCGGACAACCCCCCTGACGCCGGGTCTCCGCTCACCTGTCACATCATCCGCGTCCTCCCGGATGGGCGCCTGCGGATGAACGTCGAGGGCACGGAGCTGGCCCTCCGGGGCCTGAAGGACTCACCCCCTTCGCTCCGGTTCGCCCAGCTGGTGGCGCGCGCTGCCACGCCTCCGCGCAAGACGCGCTGCTGGCTGGCCGGAAGCGCGCTCACGCTGGAGGTGGAGGACCTCTTCGTGGCCGACGCGGGCTGGGTGGACTTGAGCGGCGCCGCGCTGGACGCGGGCGCCCGCTAAAAGCGGGACGGCGCCCGCCCTCCAGAGGAAGAGCGGGCGCCGTCCTTTGCAACAAACCCAGTAGCGCCTTTTACGTCCGACGGCGCCGGCCGAACAGGGCCAGTCCAAGGAGCAGCATCGTAACGCTCAGCGGCATGGCGTCCGAGGCCGTCGCGCAGCCGCAGCCAGAGCCGGCCTTGGTGATGCGCACGGTGGTGCGCGAGGGCTCGCTTGCCTCCTCGCCGTCGTTCACCACCAGCTCGAAGGTGATGTCGCTGTCCGCCGTGACCCTCGGGGTGAACGAGGGCGACGCGGTGTTGCCCTCGGTGAGCATCACGGTGGGGCCGGCCACCTGCGTCCACGTATAGGTGAGCGCGTCGCCGTCGGCGTCTGAGCTCCCCGTGCCGTCCAGCGTCACCTCTTCCGCGTTCTTGCCGGTGCTCGGGCCGCCCGCCACCGCCACCGGGCGGGTGTTGGCGCCGTTGGTGATGGTGATTGTGACCGTCTGGTCCGCGCTGGACAGCTTCCCATCGGAGGCCCTCACCACCAGCGTCATGGTGGAGTCCGCGGAGACGCGCGGGGCGTTGAACGTCACGGTGGCGGTGTTGGCGCCGGTGAGCACCGCGTTGGGGCCGCTGCCCTGAACCCAGGCGAAGCTCAGCGTGTCGCCGTCCGGGTCCTCGCCCGTGGCGGTCAGCGTCACCGGAGCGCCCTCGGCCACGGTCAGCGTGGACATCGCCACCGCCGCGGTGGGCGCGCGGTTGATGTTCTTGATGGTGACGTCCACCTCGGAGGGCGCGCTGGAGAGCGTGCCGTCAGAGGCCACCAGCCGCATCTTCACCACGGTGTCGGCCACGACGTTCGGCGCGAGGAAGGTGGGCGCCAGGACGGTGCTGCTGGAAAGCATCAAGGTGGGGCCGTTCACCTGCGTCCACTGGTACGTCAGCGGGTCCGCGTCCAGGTCCATGGCCATGCCGGCCAGCGAGCCCATCGTGCGCTCGTCGACCGAAAGCGCGGCGCCGGCGACCGCAGTGGGCGCGCGGTTCACGTTCTGGATGGTGATTTCCACCGTGGCCGAGTTCACGCTGGGCAGCGTGCCGTCGCTGGCCACCAGCTGGAACTTCACCTTGGCCTCCACGGTGACTTCGGGCGCGGTGAAGGTGGGCTTGGCAACCGTGGCGGAGCTCAGCGTGACCGTCGGCCCGCTGACCTGGGTCCACGCGTAGGTGACCGGGTTGTTGTCCGGGTCGACGGTGCCAGTGCCGTCCAGCGTGACCACCGAGCGCTCCTGCACGGTCTGCGCAGGGCCGGCGTTGGCGATGGGCGGGCGGTTGATGCAGCCGCCCGGGTCCGTGATGACCGAGTGGAACGGGGTGTTGGTGATGCCGCCGAACGCGATGTCGTCCAGCTCCCAGCCCTTGTTCCCGGACGCGTCATCCGCGCCGATGCGGAAGCGCACCTTGACGGTCTTGCCCGCGTAGGTGGTGCCCAGGTTGAGGCTGGCATTCACGTACGCCGGGTAGCCCGCGCTCTTGCCGACGATGCCGGAGCGGCCCTTGAGGGGGTTGGTGCCCGGGTCATTGCAGGCCGGCGGCGGGAGGAAGATGGTGCCGCCGTAGAGGCTGGTGCCGATGTCCGTCCAGGTTGCGCCGTTGTCCTGGGTGAGCTCGATGACCGCGCCGTCGTAGTTCACGTTGCCCGCGCCCGCGCAGGTGGGGCCGGCGCCAACCTCGAAGTCGAAGCGGTGCTTGAAGTCGACCGTGAAGTTGCCGGTCGCCGCGACGATGAGGTTCGGCGTGGTCAGGTAGGTATCCGCCGGGGACGTGGGGTCCGGGCCCAGCCAGTTGTGGTCGGTGGGGGTCAGCTCCTGGCGACGCCACAGCTCCGTGCCGCTCAACGTCGCGTCGAAGGTGCTGGTGGAGGCCTGGGTCGGCGCCTCGACGGTGTCCGTCGCGGAGTTCGCCACGTCGTCGAAGTTCGCCAGGTACGTCGCGCTGGCGGTGATGTCGCCCGCGATGGCCAGACCGGTGTCGGTGAACTTGATGGTGACCGGCAGGTCCGTGGGACCGGTGAGGCCGGCGAGCTTCACCTGCACCGTGGCGACGGTCGTCCCGTACGGCACGCTGGCCGGGAAGGTGACCGTGGCGCCGTTGGGATAGGTGAGCCCGGTGACGGAGGAGGAGATGACCGCGGTGGTGGCCGAGAGCGCTCCGGTGCCGACGTTGCGGAGCGTAATCTTGAGGTTGCCCACCTCGTCGTTGTCCAGCCAGCCGTCGTTGTCGCAGTAGAGCGCGCCATCGTTCAGCTCTGCCTTCACGAACTCCAGATCATTGCCGGAGGTGAAGCTCTCCACCGGCGTGAGGTTGCCCGCCGCCGCACGGTCCGGCGCCTTCGCGCGAAGACCGGCGCCGCGCCGAGCGAACGCTTGGTGCATGACGATGAGGTCCTGCGGGTCCGACGCGTACGCCGCCGCCAGCACCGCGTCCCGCGCTTCGAGGAAGGTGGGCGCGTTGGGCGTCGCCTTGTAGCCGGCGATGAGGTACCGAATCATCCGGTCCTGCGCCGCCGTGAAGGTCAGCCGAGGAGAGGAGCGCAGCAGCCCCACGTACGCCTCCCACAACATGTTGGCCCAGATTTCACCCGTGTTGTGGACCTCGGCGTTGTTGGAACCGGACGCGCCAAACGAAGGCGCCGGGCTGGTGGGCAGCGCCACGCCGTTGGCGATGTACTTGAACGTCAGCGGGTTCTTGGTGAAGTCCACGCTGTACGGGTAGCGGCGGATGCCGTCGTAGTACGACTGGTTGCTGCCGCCGCTGGCGCCGCCGGACACCACGAACGCCGAGGTGCTGTAGACGCCGCTGAACGCGGGCTTCGTCGGGTCGGGCAGCAGCGCGTCTCCCGCGCGCACCATCATCAGCATGGCGTGGAAGTCACCCCAGCCTTCCCCCATCCCGCGGCCCTGGATGTTGGAGAGGCCGTTCGCGTTACCCACGAGCCGGTTGGAGATGTAGTGGCCCCACTCGTGCGCCACGATGGCCGCGTCCACCGTCGAGTCCTTGTCGATGGAGTTGTTGAGCATCGTCACGCGAAGGCCGTTGACCAGCTCCGCCTTCAGCTTCACGCCGTCCGCCTGCGACAGCGAGAGGACCGGGATGGTGATGGTGGGATCCGCGCCGGACATGCCCGGAGCGCCCGCCGCGTTGTTGAGGATGATGACGCCGATGGCGCCGTTGGTCTGCGCGTTCTTCGCCTTGATGGCGAAGGAGCAGTAGCCGCGGTCGATGAGCACCACCTTGCCGGCGGTGGCCGCGGCGTTCACGAACGGGGTCTCGCAGCCGTCGTTCGCCGCGCCCACGACCGTCGAGGGAGGCACCGCGGCGCCGGCCACGCCGTCATCCGCCAGCGCCACATCCGCGCTGATGTTGAAGCTGGTGGCGCCGAAGGCCGCGGTGCCCACCACATAGTCGCCCGCGATGTTCGGCGGCGTGAGGACCGTCACCTTGATGATGCCCACCGGGTCCGTCCACAGGTACTGCTGCATCTGCGGCCGCTCGCCATCCTCCGGCGTGCTCATGTTCGCGTTGTTCCGTCCGCTGTAGTCCTGGCCCTCGGCGTTGATGGGGTCATTGCCCAGACCGCCACGGCCGAAGTTGTTGGTCTGCGCGTTGCCGGAGGCCTCGTTGAAGCCGCGGCTGTAGTACCAGTCGTGGAACCAGTTGATGAGGAAGAAGAGCTCGGTGACCGCCGCCTTGCGCTGATCGTCGCTGGAGCTGGGCGAGGTGGTGAGGCTCAGGGTCCGGTCGAAGGTCTGCGCGGCGGTGGTGTTCGCGCGAACGTCGCCAGCGTTGAAACCGTTGGGCGCGAGGACGTCCGCGTAGGCGTCCGCGTTGTTGCCCACGGTCTCCGTGGCGGTGTCGGCGAGCCACGGGTCCATCGTCGGGATGGGGCCGTTGGCCAGCGTCACGAGGTTGGGCTGCAGGTACGGCGCCTGGTAGCCATCCGGAAGACCGGTGGGGTGCGGCGACGCGGCGGTGCCCTGCGGGCCGTCCCAAGGCGTGAACTCGCCGGTGGTGTCCGCCCAGACGCGATAGGTGAAGGGCACGGCGTACTCGGTCAGGTTCTTCCGGTACAGGATGCGGCCGTCTCGCGCGGAGACGACGTAGGAGTAGTAGTCAGAGTCGGTGGAGTCCGCGGCGCCGACGTTCAGCTCCACGTAGTAGGCCGGCTCCACGCCCTTGGTGAGGCCGAAGGCGACCTTCCGCACGCGGGCCGGACGGACCAGCAGCGGCGACTGCTCGGCGCGGAGACCGGCAAGCGCGTAGTAGCGGTACTCGCCCTCCACGCGGCCGGTGTCGACCAGGTCCGAAGGCGAGAGCCTCCCACCGGTCAGGTCCGCGAAGGCGCGCGTGATGGCGACCGGCGAGGACTCCGAAAAGGTGAGGCGCTTGCGGGGGTGGGCCTCCACCGCAAAGGGCGAGAGGTAGCCGGTGAGCGCAATCCCCTCGAGCTCATGGGTCATCACGACCTGGAGCGAGTCGCGGAAGAGCGGGACGCCGTCGACCTGGGTCTGGAACTTCACGATGACAGCGCCGGTGCCGGTGTCGTGGACCTGCGTAGCCTTCACTTCGCCCAAGCGTCCGGGGCTCTGGCGGTAGAGCGCCGCGTGGTCCGCCAGGTAGCGGCGCGCCGCGGCGGCGGGCGTGACGCCCAGCGCGCGCAGAGGGACGCCGTTGTACGGCTCACGAGCGAGCCACACGAACGTCGGAATCCCAAGCCGGTCTTCGACGTGCGCGACGCGCGCGCTCACGGAGCTCTGTGCGGCAGCCGGAAGGCCTACACGCGCGGGGCTGTCGAGAAACTCGTCACGGTTGGGGAGGTCTTTCGCGAGCGCCACTGCGCCCGACAGCCAGGTTGCGTAGAACGCGGCGGCCAGCACTGTTCTCAAAGGGCTCTCCTGTTTGGGAACCACTCGCAGTTGCGTCGGCGAAGTGGCGCCGTCCAACTACCTCACCGCCTCAAAGGTCACAAGGTGGTTCCAGTGCTGCTTCGAAGCTGTAGCGTTGCCAGAAAAGTGGCGACGCATGACGTCGCTGGAGCCGCCGCGCTGCGCTGCAAACCAAACACACACAGACACACCCAAACTGATTCGGAGCAGCCAAGCGCCACGCATTGAACCCATCAGCCGGCGACGTCCGGTCGCCTTGCGCCACCCCGCAGCCGAGCCGCACTGTGAAAACCATGAGCGCTTCGACAGAGCTTCCACTTCCGTCGTTCTTTCAGCCCGAGCGCGCTGCGCAATGGAGCTACCGACCTGATGCGAGCGCGCTGCTTGGACAGGCGGTCGCGTTGCGCAAGCGACACGGGCTGACGGCGGCGGCGCAAGACAGACGCAAGGTCCACCTGCTGCTCATTGATGTGCAGAAGGACTTCTGCTTCCCGGAGGGCACGCTCTACGTCGGGGGCCGCAGCGGCACCGGCGCCATCGATGACAGCCGGAGAATCTGCGAGTTCATCTATCGCAACCTCGGCGCGCTGACCGACATCACCACCACGCTGGATTCACACCTCGCGTTTCAGATTTTCTTTCCATCATTCTGGCTCACGGCCGACGGCACGCCTCCGCCGCCTCATCGGGAGGTGACGGTGGCGCAGCTGGACAGCGGGGAGCTGAGGCCCAACCCGGAGCTGGCGGGCGCGCTCGCTGGAGGTGATGTGGCGTGGCTCAACCGACAGGTCCGGCACTACTGCGCGGAGCTGGCGCGGGCTGGGAAGTACACGCTGTATCTCTGGCCGCCGCACTGCCTGCTGGGCACGGACGGCCACGCGCTGGCCGGCGTGGTGGAGGAGGCGCGGTTAGTCCACAGCTTCGCGCGGAGCGCGCAGTCCTGGGTGGAGGCGAAGGGCGAGCACCCGCTGACGGAGAATTACTCAGTGCTGCGGCCGGAGGTCCTCACGCGTGCGGAGGGCGGCGCGCTCACGGCGCGCAATGACGCGTTCTTTGAACGCCTGCTCCGCGCGGACGCCATCGTCGTCGCGGGGCAAGCGTCCAGCCACTGCGTGAAGAGCTCTGTCGAAGACCTGCTCGAAGGCATGGCGGCGCGGGACGCTGCGCTCGCCAGGAAGGTCTACCTGCTCACGGACTGCATGTCGGCGGTCACGGTGCCGGATGGAAAGGGCGGCTTCATCGCTGACTTCACCGAGAGCGCGGAGTCTGCGTTCAATCGATTCGCCGCAGCGGGAATGCATCGGGTGAGCTCAACTGTCCCGATGCATGGCTGGCCGGGTTTCTAACGGCTGGGTCCTACTTCTCGCCCTTGTCTGCAGCGAACCAGCCGAGAGCGGCGCCCGCAGCGGGGAGCGCCACGGCAGCGGTCAGTGCCGGCGATACCCGGAGCCGCTGGTCGCCTTCGTGAAGCGCGTGGTACGCCACCAGCTGGTTCCACTGTTTCGCCACATCGTTCACTGCCCGAATGTCGGCCTTGGTCAACTCGCTGAACACGCCATCTTTGAAGAAGCCGATGGTCACGTCAGCTCTGCGTGCCTTGAGCTCCTCTGCCAGCTGAATTGGATTTTTGACCGGCGTGTCGATTCTGCCGGGCTCGTTGGTGCCGCCTTCACGAAGTACGGGCACTCCCCGTTCGCTCAGCCTGGCGTCCGCAGCCTTGATCCGATTCAAGCGCTGCTGCGTGGCGGGCGACAGCGACGGAGCGATGTCCGCACCCGTCGTATCGTTCAGCAGGTCCGTCGATCTGCGAATGCTTGCTGCGTACTCTATCGGGTTCGAAAACGCTGCTGCGCTTCGGCGAACAGCCAGGTTGGCAGATTGAAGTGCCCGTACGATTCCCATGAAGTGTCTCCTTGGGCTGATTCTCGGCGGATAGGGCAACAGGTTGCAGGCGCCCATATTTCCTTGTAATAAAGGGTGCTTGGAACCTGGCCCATCCAGCAAAAGTCAAACTGTTTTACCACATTCACGGGTCACCTGTGTAGACCCCGAACATCTGCCGACGCGCATTGACTCGCGCTCTGCCCTGCCCGTGGGCAGCGGAATATGAAGGTGTGTTTCGCCGACCGTGTGATGTCTGCGCTGTGCTCGCAGCTTTCCGCAGAGGGAAGACGGGGCGCTGTGGCGTGTATCCTTGGCGCAACCCATGGGCAGCCTGGAACTCGCGCTCGCGCTGGACACCTTCAGCGGGCGCAGGCTTGGCAAGTACGAGGTCCTTTGCCGGCTCTCCACGGGCGGGATGTCGGAGATCTTCCTCGCGTTTCAGCGCGGGCTGGCGGGTTTCCGGAAGTTTGTTGTCTTGAAACAAATCCTCCAGGACATCAAAGGCGAGGAGGAGTTCGTCCGGATGTTTCTGGAGGAGGCGAAAATCACCGCCGCCTTCACGCACCCGAACATCGCGCAGGTCTACGACCTGGACATCCAGGACGGTGAGCTCTTCCTGGCGATGGAGTTCGTCCCGGGCGCGACGTTGGTGGAGGTGGCGAAGGCTTGCTACGACCACCGGGAGCCCATCCCCATCGGCTTCACGCTGGCGGTCCTGAGGGACACCGCGCTGGCGCTCCACTACGCGCACAACTTCACGGACCCCACCGGCCGCCCGCAGCAGATTCTCCACCGCGACGTGGCGGAGAAGAACGTGATGGTCACCTACGACGGGGTGGCCAAGCTGCTCGACTTTGGCATCGCCAAGCGGCTCAACTTCGCCGGCCGCACGATGGTGGGGACGGTGAAGGGCACCAGCGGCTACATGTCGCCGGAGCAGGTGCTGGGCAAGACGCTGGACCCCCGCTCCGACGTCTTCTCCCTCGGCGTCGTCCTCCACGAATTGCTCACCGGCACGCGCCTCTTCGTCGGCAGGACGAACGAGGACGAGATGATGGCGCCGGTGCGCGGGCGGGTGGAGCCTCCTTCGCGGCAGAACCCGGCCATCTCCCCCGCGCTGGACGCGGTGACACTCAAGGCGCTGCAGCAGCTGCCGGAGGACCGCTACGACTCGGCCAAGGACTTCGCCCGCGCGCTGGAGCGGGCCGGGCGCGGAGAGCTCTGGGACACGGACCAGGTGAGCCTGTTCATCCGCCGGCTCTTCCATGAGCGCCGGCAGCAGACGGCCGCGCTGCTGGAGCAGGGCATCGCCACTGCGGAGGGAACCGGCTTCACGAAGGTGGCCCAGCTTCTGGGCGCGGACCCGGTCACCCGGCCTGCCATTCCTTCACCGGTGGTCGCGCTTCCGCCCGCGCCCTCTTCCAAGCTCGGAGCGCAGGCCGTCGGCTCTCGCGTGACGGCGGTGATGGCTTCAAGCAACCACCGCAAGGTGCGGCCCACCTCGCTCACCCCCCTGGTCCCCGCGCCCAGCCACGCCACGGCGCCTGAGGAGGCCGGCGGCACGCTGCGCACCACGCCAGAGCGGCCGAAGGCGCGCGAGGACCGCGGACTGCCGCCGGTGAACCTGGACCTCCTCGAGCCGCCCACCTTCATGCTCGCCCCCGAGCCTGGCACCGTGCGCGCCTTTCCGTTCACGCCGCTGCCCTCGAAGGTCTTCCTCAGCCTTGGCGAGGGCGACGAGTTCCCTACGTTCGAAGGCCTCACCCAGGGTGAGGGGCCGACCGTCATGGAGCTGCCGCCCGACTTCCACTCAGCGCCCACGCCTGCGCCGCCTCGGAAGCAGGACGTCCAGACGGTCAAGAACGGCGGGCGGCCCCGGCTCCAGCTGGGCGCGTTCCTGATGGGCTTTGTCGTCGTCCTCGCCCTCACGCTGGCGACGGCGGCGCTGCTGTTTCTTCGCTCTCCCCGCTGAAAAACGCCAAACCCTGGCGACTTGGCTCACGAGCGTTTCAGGAGCACACGCCCGTACATGTGGTGGTTTGGGTGCGCGACCTCGAGGTCGGTGTATCCTTTCGCGGCTCCATGTCCGCCTCCACCCTGCCGCTCGCTCTCGACCAGTACAGCGGTCGGAAGCTGGGGAAGTACGAGATCATCTGTCGGCTCTCCACGGGCGGGATGTCGGTCATCTTTCTGGCGTTCCAGCGTGGGCTGGCGGGCTTCCGGAAGTTCGTGGTGCTGAAGCAGATTCTCCCGGACATCGTGGGCGAGGAGGAGTTCGTCCGGATGTTCCTGGACGAAGCCAAAATCACCGCGGCCTTCAACCATCCGAACATCGCGCAGGTCTACGACCTCGACATCCAGGGGACGGAGCTGTTCCTGGCGATGGAGTTCATCCCCGGCGCCACGCTGGTGGAGGTGGCGAAGGCCTGCCGCGCGAACAACGAGCCCATCCCCACCGGCTTCGCGCTGATGGCGGTGCGCGACACCGCGCTGGCCCTCCACTACGCGCACAACTTCACGGACCCCACCGGCCGCCAGCAGACGGTCATCCACCGCGACGTGGCCGAGAAGAACATCATGGTCACCTACGAGGGGACCACCAAGCTGCTCGACTTCGGCATCGCCAAGTCACTCGCGCTGGCCAGCCGCACCACAGTGGGGATGGTGAAGGGCACCAGCGGCTACATGTCCCCGGAGCAGATTCTGGGCGAGAAGCTGGACGCTCGGTCCGATGTCTTCTCACTGGGCGTTGTCCTCCACGAGTGTCTGACCGGGATGCGCCTGTTCCACGGCAAGAACGCCGAGGACGGGATGATGGCGGCGCTCAAGGAGTCGGTGGCGCCGCCGTCGCGGGGGAACAGCGAGGTGACCCCGGAGCTGGACGCGGTGGTCCTCAAGGCGCTGGCGCGCAAGCGGGATGAGCGCTTCAACACGGCGCGCGAGCTGGCCCGCGCCATCGAGAAGGCCGCCGGGTCAAAGCTCTGGCACCCGGAGGAGACCGCGGAGTTCGTCGCGCGGCTCTTCTCGGCGCGCCGGGACCAGACGCGGAAGCTGATGTCGAACGCGGAGACGGACTCCGAGGTGACCGGCGAGCACATGTTGCGGCAGCTGCTGGGAGAGCCGGCGCGCTCCGGCGTGCGGCCGCAGCTGCGCGAAGTGCCGCCTCCACCGCCGCGCAAGACGTCCGGCGGCGGCGTGCAGGTGAGCCCGGTCACGGCGCCTCTGCCCTCCCGCTTGAAGGGCGCCGCGCTGGAGCCCGAGGTGCAGGTCATCACCAACACGCCCACCCCGGCGGCGCGCCTGGTCACCAAGGCGGGCAACGCGCCCACGCCGTGGGGCGACGAGGCCACGCACGACGGGCACGGGGGGCCCACGCATCCGCCCAGCGCTCCCACGCCACCCAAGCCCGCGCCCCCGGATGACCACGAGGAGGACCCGGACGGGCTGACCGTCCCCATCGGCTCGGTGCCTCCGGAGTTGCTCGAGGAGCTGGAGCTGTTGGACCGGCGCTCGGTGGTGACGCCCGAGGGGCCCACCACGTCCTCCAGCGTCAGCACCACCTCTGTCTACGAGGACACCACACCCGGCGTGGCGATGCCGCGGCGGCGCGGGCGGTTGGTCCCCACCATCGTCTTCCTCGGCATCATGCTCAGCGTCTTCGGCGTGGGGCTGGTGATGACCGGGCTGCACCGCCGGATTCTTGGGCTGTCCACGGACGAGGAGGAGCCCGTCGGCAGCATGCAGCCGCTGACCGAGGTGCATCCTGCGGCCGCGGCTGCGCCTGCGAAGGAGGAGCCGACTGCGCCGCCTCCTGCGGCGAAGGAGGCCCAGGAAGCGCCGAAGCCAGTGGCAGAGCCCATCTCGCCCGCCGCGGTGCGCACTCCGGAGCCGAAGGAGACGCCGGACGCCAAGGAGCCTGCCCGCAAGGCGCCGGTGGAGACCAAGGTCACCCCGCCCGCGGACCCGGCCTCTACCAAGGCGGAGCAGGCGCGCCCCGTGGCGAAGGCGAGCGCTCCCAAGCGAGCCGCGCGGAACCCAGAGGTTGGCGAGCCTGAGGACCCGTCACCCTCTACGTCTGAGCCGGAGGAGCTCAGCCCGCCACCGCTCAAGAGTGTCGGGCTGCTGCCCACCGCCGTTGGCTCCCTCACGCTGAGCGTCACGCCGCCGGTGAAGGTGCTCTACAAGTCGCAGGATCTGGGCACCACGCCGCTGAAGAAGATTCCCCTCCCGGTGGGCAAGCACACCCTGCGGCTGCTCAGCCCGGATGGGAAGGTCCACGTGCTTCAGGTGGAGATTAAGGACAGGCCCGCCAACCTCCAGGTGAAGCTCGAGGAGCTGCCGCAGGAGCCGTGAGTCACCGGCACCCAGGGCATCTCCGTTGACGGCGACGCGGAACCCAACCCTGTCCAGCCATGAATTGGGTGGGGTCGAGTGTGCGGTGGTCGCATCGACCGGGGTTACATGCCACACCCTTCGCGTTCGCGGAGCCCCTCGGCATCATTATCCTCGTCGTCCGACTTGCGGCTACGACGAGGATACTTCCAGCCAGACCTTGATACATGCCGAAACGAGGCTGCCATGAAACAAATCAAGAATTCACAGCCGCATCGTCGCGACGCGAATCAGCCGCCCAGTAAGAAACCGCTGATTCTCTATGTTGAGGACGAGGACCCGAATTGGGATGTAACACAACTTCAGCTTCGAGATCGGTATGAGCTCATCCGCGCCTCCTCCGCCGAAGAGGCCTGCGAGAAGGTTCGGTCCCAGGGCCCAAACCTGTACGCGGTGCTGATGGACATTCAGCTCCACAACTCAAAGATGAACGGGATTGAGCTCACCCTTCTCTTCAAGGGGCGGCAACCGGACACCGCCCGTCTGCCGTCGTTTGCCCATGGTTGTGATTCACTCAAGGCACCCATTATTTTTGTCACAGCCTACGCCGAGCGGTACGAGAAGAAGGAGCTGCTGGCGGTTGGGGGGGATGCCGTCCTCACGAAACCGGTCGATTTCGTCCGTCTGAGCCTTGCTCTCGCGAGCTACAGCTCAAGCCGCGTCATGTCACTGTTGACCCCAAATACATCGGAGCGTCCACAATGAAGCCGGGTCGTGCTGTCATTTGGATGATGACAATCTTCCCGTGCGTGGTCGTGGGTGTCGTGCTCTACCTCCACGCCATCCCGGCTTCGGAGCGTGAGCTCAGCATCAATCTGGTGGGTACGTTTCGAGTGCTCCGCGGAGACAGTCCCCTCTACGCCGCTCCCGAGTTTGATGACTCTGCTTGGGAGAACGACTCGCTCCCAGCTTTTCGTCCGGCGCACGACAACTGGCACTGGGCTCGTCGACATTTCGTCCTGCCGCCGGCCCTGGCGGGGCGCCAGCTGTATTTCGCCGCCGGGGGGCTATGGCCGGGGTCGCAGATCTTCCTCAATGGCCAATTTATTGGCCAGGCGGACCGCCGTGTTCGTGGAGAAAAGGTGGAGGACTTCTCCATAGAAGGTTGGTCGGTTCCTGCTTCTGCGGTGCGAGAGGGTGACAACGTGTTGGCGTTGAGGATGCCCGCGTTCGTGCTTCAAGACTCGCGACTCCTTTTGGGAGAGCAGGAAAGCCTCCGCTCCTACGTCCTCCTCAATGTCACCTTCAAGGGGATGGTGCTCCACGGGTCTCTCTTCTTGTGTGTCTTTCTTGTACTTTTACTCTGTGCACTCTATGCGCAGTCCGACGAAGTCGAGCAACGCTCCCGCCTTCGGGTTGCGCTGCAAGTGCTTTTGGCGTCATCCATTTACCTGGCGGTGAACACCGGCCTGTTCCCGACCCCCGACCTCACACCGCTGCACATTCTCGCATTCTTCTCAAGCATCCTGTTTTCAGTGGTGAGCTACGTGGAGTTCTTCGAGAGCTATCTCACGGGAAAGCGCTCTCGCGTTGCCCGAGGGATACGTTGGGTAGGCGCGGGATACTTTCTCACGCTCTGCTCGATGCATCTTCTGGGGCATCACCAGGCGCTCTTCGACTTCTGGGTGACTGTGATTGGACCCTCTCTCATGGTTCCACTTCTATGGTCGCTGTGGGTGGCGCTGATTGGCTCGTACCGAAATTGGGAGCTCGTCGGCCCGCCTTTGGCATTCGGCGCGCTCAATGTGGTGATCGCGTCCGTTTGTGACGTCCTTACCCCTCAGCAGGTAACCAGCCTTCCCCGCTTGAGTCCGGTCTCCACCGCCAACCTCGCAATTCTCGTGGGCGTCATGGTGACCAGGGACTTTTTGAAAATCAGCTCTCTAAACAAGGACCTCACGCGAGCCCTGCGTGTCTCAAACGACGAGCTGGGTGCGGCTCTGGTCCAGGCTCAAGAGGTCGCACGTCTGAAGGGAGAGTTCGTTGCCAACATGTCGCACGAGCTCCGGACTCCGCTCAACTCCATCATCAATGTGCCGCAGGGGCTGCTGAAGCAGTTTCATCCTGTCCGTGCAGCTGAATGTCGTGCCTGCAGCACCCGCTTCACCTGCGAACCCGACGAGGCGATCACCGCCTCAATTCCTTGCCCCCAATGCGAGCAGCTCGGCGGCCTCGTTGAGTCACGAGAATGGAACATCGACTGCTCGATGGACGAGGTCGTTGGCCACCTCTCCGCTCTCGAGCGCTCGGGAAACGGCTTGCTGAGACTGGTCGAAGACGTGCTGGACTTCAGCAAGGCAGAAGCGGGACGGATGAAGCTTGTAAGAGAAGAAACGCCCGCATCCAGGATTGTGAATGAGGTCATGGACACGTTGCGGCCACTGGCGGATGCCAAGAAGATTACCGTTCGCTCCGACCTTGCTGCCGAAGGCCCGGTTTGGGTCGACCGGGTAAAAATCTCTCAGGTGATGATTAACCTCCTCGGCAATGCCATCAAGTTCTCCCCGGAGGGAAGCGAGATTGTCATCCGCAGCAACCTGAGCGATGGACAATTGATTCTGTCCGTTGCGGATACCGGAGGCGGAATTCCAAAGGAGTATCAATCCATCATCTTCGAGAGCTTTCGCCAGGTGGATGGCAGCCATACGCGCCGCTACGGCGGGACGGGTCTTGGTTTGGCAATCGTCAAGCAACTGGTTGAGCTGCATGGTGGCCGGGTTTGGGTTGAGAGCGAGCCGGGAAATGGAAGCGTATTTTTTGTTTCGCTGTCCACAGAGTCCAGCGCGGCGAACGAGCCCATTCAGTCAACTGCCTCAGGCGCGGACACTATTCTCGTGATGGACGACGAGCCGAGCGTCGCTCAGACGATACGGCTGTGTCTCAGAGATATGCGCTGCAACATTGTGAGCGTTGTTGACCCAGTCGAATTCAAGAATGAGATGACCCGGCTAAGGCCGGGCCTTGTCATTCTAGACATCATGCTTCCCAGGATGTCTGGGCTGGACCTGCTCAAAATGATTGGAGAGCTCGGGCCGAGTTGGGGTGACCCCGCCGTGCTGGTCTCGAGCGCCTACGACGCAAATCGAGCCATTGTCGAGGCTCAGGGCTGGGAGTGGATCAGCAAACCATGGCGGAATGAAGCCTTCGCAGCGCGGGTCCAGGCCCTCCTGGCCAAGAGGAGAGCCCTCAACCTCGTCGCTTAATCAGGACACAGCTCCGGTAGCACACGACGTTCGGCAGATTTCGCACCAGCGGGGCGTCGAGGCCAAGCTCAGTTGTTCGACGTCGGTACGAAGCCATCTTCGTGATGGTCATGGCTGGCGCCGCCGAACGTCCCGGGCCAGGGGACATCCGCCACCTCAATGCCCGGCAGCTCGAAGGTATGAAAACGCGCCCGGCTGTTGGCGAAGGGCGGGTCGCACTTGCCACAGGTGGAGGCGTTCTCCATCACTGCGAGCGTGCCCTTGGCCACCTCGAACAGCTGGGGCGCCGTGCGGAAGCTCCCTCCCAGCGGGCAGCTGAAGGCGAAGGAGCCGTCCTTGGGGCGCACCGCGCTGAGCATCAGGCCGCTGGCCTCCTGGGTGAAGAAGAGCGCCACGTCCTCCGGCTGAGAGGCCGCGGAAGGCCGCCAGCGCGCGAGGCGCAGTTGTTCAGAGCCCATCGTCCCCTGCGGCGCGTAGGTCCACTTCTGCTGGAAGGTCTTGGTGTCGAAACCGGTGAGCGCCGGCCGGCGCGGGTCTGGCGCGAGGATGACCGTGCCCTCGGTGGCCACCACGCGGCCCAGGGTGCCCAGGGAAGCCAACGCGGTGCCCGTCGACGTGGCGTAGGCCTCCTGCGCGTTCTCCGGGTAGAGGACGCCGCGCGCGGTGGCGAGCTCTCCTCCTGCGAAGGGCTCCGTGCGCTTCCAGCGGAAGAGGCCATCGCGCGTGTACGCCGCGAGGAGCGTGGGGGAGTCCGGCTGCAGCGGCGCGGTGTCGTTGCGTGTGCCGGAGAAGGCGATGAAGAGGTTGCCCGCCGCGTCGGCCGCGAAGCCATACGGGTGCGGATGGTTGCACTGGTCCAGCAGCGGGTCCTGGATGCGCTGCGCGGTGACGATGCCGCCGCCCGCGTTCAGCACGACGAGGACATAGAGGCGGCACTGGGTAGGGTCCGTGGAGCCCGCGGGGTAGCCCTCGAAGAGCGCGGCCAGCCGGTCGCTGCCCATCTCCGCCAGGCGGGCCATGAAGAGGTTCTTCCCGCGGGTGAGCGCCGCGAAGTCCGGGCGGGCGGTGAGGACGTTGAAGTCCCAGAGGGAGAAGCCGGTGGAGAGGTCCACCGCGGTGACGCGCCCGTTGGCAGCGAAGTCGGCGCAGACCAGGCGGCTGTTCCAGAGCATGCAGCGGCGGGCGGTGGCGCCGGCGGAGGTGGCCGCGGCGCGGTTGGCGCGCAGCTTCGGGGTGGCGAAGAAGCCGAAGAGCGAGGTGGCGCCATCCGGCTCCAGCAGGAGGTCTCCCCAGGCGGGGGAGGACGGGGCGGTGGTGGCGTCCACGGACCAGGTCTCTTGAAGGGGCGCGGGCGGGGTGAGCTCGCAGGCGGAGCCATTGCAGCGGCCGGTGGAGCCACAAGGGGAGGGCGCCTGGCAGCGGAAGCCGTCGGGCGGGTCCCTCAGCTGGCACTGGCCTTCGATGCAGACGTCCGCCGCGTCGCAGCTGAAGCGGGTGCCACAGCGGGTGCCGTCGTCTGCCGGCGCCAGGCCGCAGCCGGACTTGGGGTCGCAAACGCCCACCTGGCACTGGCCATCCCCCGGGCAGGGCGGCGCGGGGAGGAACTGGCAGCCATCGAGCGCGCTGCAGACATCCACCGTGCAGGCGTTGCCGTCGTCGCAGACCCGGGGCTTGCCCACGCACAGCCCGCCCATGCAGCGGGCCTCGCCGTCGATGCAGCGGCTCTGCGCGTCGCAGGCGGTGCCATCCGCCAGGGTCTGCTCCACGCAGGCGGCCTTCACGGCGTCAAACACCACCGTGTGGCACTGCGACGCCGTCGGGCAGCGCGGCGTCTCCAGGCCGGTGCCGACCAGGCTCAGGCGGGCGAAGTTGTCGTCGGAGGCCCTTACCAGGTGGGAGCCGGTGAAGACGCCCACGCTCTGGGGGCGGAAGCGGATTTTCAGCTCCAGCTCGCCGGACTGAATCTCCAGGGGCAGCGGTTTGCCGTCGGTGGTGACCACCTCGAAAGGGCCCCCTGGAAGCTCCCAGGTGACCTTGAGGGGCGCGCGGCCCTTGTTCAGGACCCTGGCCACGCTCTCGGACTCGCCGCCCGCGTATTGGGCCGGCAGCGTGAGCTCGGCTGGGAGCAACTCCAGGTCTCCGCTGGCCTGAACGAGGGGCGGTTGCCGGCACCCTGCACCCACCAGCAACAGCAACACAGCGGACGCTGCGGTTCGCGGAGGTCCCATCCCATCTGCGAGTCTAGAGAACGGGCTCAAACGGTGTCGAACCGGCCCCGCCTACCTCTCTCTCTAAACAGAGAGAAAGGTGTGTATTTGATCAGTAGACGTAGCAGGGGCGGCCAACTTGTGGAGAAGCGCCAACTCGCCCGCGGCGGCAGGAGAATTCCCTCCCGTGTCATTGTGGGGAACGCCCGGGTTCTCCCCAGACCTCCACAGCGTTGAGTCCACCCCCGCACTCCCCCACACCGTCTTCGACTGTGGATCCCTGCTGATCCACAGCCGTGTCCACAAGCAGCCAACCGGAAGGTCTCTCTGCTCCAAGGAGCGACTTTTCCCCGCATGCCCTCCTTAAGCTACGCTCCGGCTCTTCGATGGCGGAGCCTTCGCGCAGCGAGACGTTGGAGGGGATTGGGCTGCCGTCCGGTCAGCTCCATCGCGGCTCGCGCATTGGGAAGTACGAAGTCCTCACCCAGCTCTCGTTGGGCGGCATGGCGGAGCTGTTCCTCGCCTTCACCGCGGGTCCCGGGGGCTTCCGCAAGTACGTGGTGGTGAAGCGGATTCTGCCGGACGTGCGGGCGCAGGATCAGTTCGTAAAGATGTTCCTGGACGAGGCGCGCGTCACCGCCGCCTTCAACTACCCGAACATCGCGCAGGTGTTCGACCTGGGAGACCAGGACGGGCTCTTCATCGCCATGGAGTTCATCCCGGGCCAGAACCTCAACCAGGTGACCGCCGCCTGCGTGCGCCGCGCCCACCCGGTCCCCTTCGGCTTCTCCTGCGCCATGGGCCGGGCCGTCTGCCTGGCGCTCCACTACGCGCATACCTTCATGGACCCCACCGGCAAGCCCGCGCCGGTCATCCACCGCGACGTGGCGCAGAAGAACATCATGGTGACCTACGAGGGCGTCACCAAGCTGCTCGACTTCGGCATCGCCAAGGTGAAGGGCGGGCTGGGGCGCACCAACGTGGGGATGGTGAAGGGCACCACCGGCTACATGTCCCCGGAGCAGGTGCGCGCGGAAGAGCTGGACGGCCGCAGCGACCTCTTCGCGGTGGGCGTGGTGCTGCACGAATTGCTCACCGGCCGCCGCCTCTTCTCTGCCGAGTCGGAGATGGAGGAGATGACGAAGATTCTCCAGGCCCCCATCCCGGAGCCACACCGCCTGGACCCGAACATCCCGCCCGCGCTCTCAGAGGTGGTGATGCGCGCGCTGGCCCGGGAGCGCTCAGAGCGCTACGCCACGGGCAAGGAGATGGCCAAGGCGCTGGAGAAGGCCGCGGGTCCCCTGCTCTTCGACCAGGACCGGACCAGCGCCTTCATGCGGGAGCTCTTCGCCGCGAAGATGGAGGCCACCCGCGCGCTGCTCGAGAGCGCGGTGTCGATGGATGAAGAGGTGATGCACACCGCCACCCGGGCCATCCGGGAGGATGCGCTCGCTCCGCCGCGGCCCTTGAAGAAGAAGGCGCAGAAGGAGCCCTCGTCCAGCCCGGTCGCTCCGCCGGCCAAGCCGCCGCAGAAGTCCATCTCGCCGCCCACGCCGGCCTCGGTGGCGGCGGGGCTGCTGGATGACGCCGTGGTGCGTCGCGCGACGATGCGCTCCGTGGCGCTGGCGGTGGGGATGGTGCTGCTGACGCTGGGCCTGGTCTGGGCGCTCAACCGCCCGGAGCCAGAGCCGGAGCCCGTGGAGCCACGCGGTGGGGCGCAGGTGGTGATGCCTCTGTTCCCGGAGAAGCCCACAGGGAATCCACCAGTCCCCGACAAGAAGAACACACCGGCTCCACAGGGTTCCCCACAGGTCTCCCCTCCCCCGGTTGTCCGCGGCGTCCAGCCTGAGCGGGTGGAGCGGCCGGAGCGCGGACCCAAGGGGACGCTGACACTGGTGACCATGCCGCCGGCGGTGGTCTACCTGAATGGGCGGGAGCTCGGCCGTACGCCGCTGTTCAAGCTGGAGCTGCCGGCCAAGACGCATCTGCTCAAGCTGGTGGGGCCTGACGGGAAGACCCGGGTGCTCTCCACGCCCATCCGGGCCGGGAAAAATTCGCCGATGAAGCTCAAGCTCGACGAGCTGCCGCTGGGCTAACGCCCCGTCGATGCTGGGCTTTTGAAGTAGATCTCACAGACCAAGAAACTCCCGGCTCGTTTTCGCGAGAACTGAGTTGAAGGTCGTGGAATCCCCCACGAGCCCCTCCTTCACGCGAGAGACATCCATGGCCCCAGTCGGTTCAGCAGGCAGCAAGAACGCGTACGACGTGGCGACGGGGTACATCGACCGCAACGCCGCCGACATCAAGATGGGGGGCGACACGCTCGGCCTGGCGATGGAGGACTGGGTCCCCGACGACGTGAACTGCGCGAACTTCGTGTCGGGCTGTCTCATCGCCGCCGGCCAGCTCCAGATGGGCCAGGGCAACGCGACGGCGAGGACGCTGGCGGACTCGCTGGGAGAGCCGCAGTGGTCGTCGAAGTCGCTCGACTTCTCGGACGCAGAGGAGGGCGATGTCGTCCTGATGAAGACCGGCTCCCAGCACCACATCGTGCTCTTTGCTGGACGTGCGGACGACGGGAGCCCCCTCTTCATCGGTTCCAACAACGTCAACGGTGACGGCAGCCAGCGAATCACGGTGGGAGGCCAGAACCCGGGCGAGTTCCTGAAGGTGCTCCACTTCAACGGTGGCGCGGACAACACAGTGGAGAGTGCCCATGCTGCCAAGGGCACCGTCGGCGGGCAGGGCTCCGGTGCAGTGTCGGGCCACGAGGGTTCCGCGGGCGTGGGTGAGGTGTCGCGGCCCGACTACAACGCTCCCGACGGCTTCCAGAGCGCCGCCACCCCGCGCGGCGGCCCGGTCATCAACCCTGGAAACCACAACGCGGTCATCCACCGCGACATGCTGGAGGACTGGCTCAACAAGGCGCTCTGGGACCAGCTCGCCAAGGACAAGTCCAAGTGGGAGGCGCTGCGCAAGAGCGTCAGCGAGTCCCCCAACTTCAAGCAGTGGGCCGCGAACCACGGCATTAGCGAGCCGACCGATGAGGCGCTCCGCGAGTTCTTCATCGCCCAGCTGTCGGACGCGATGAACGCGGCGGGCGGAGATCCGAAGCTCGGAGAAGAGATCGCCAAGAAGCTCGCCTCGGACTACCTCGAGGAGCTCCCTGCCACGCCGGCGGCCGCTGCTGGGGCCGTCGAGGGCGCGGCCGGCACCACCGCCGCCCCGGTCGCTCCGGCGGACGAGTCCGGCGCGACGGGTGGAGAGACCACCGGTGGCGATGCCGGTACAACGGCGAGCGCCTCCGCTTCCGTTGAGGATGTGGAGTCCAGTGAGTCGGATGACGCCGGGTTTCTCGAAGCGCCCTTCGCGACGACTTCACTGTCTGACCTGTTTGCCCAGCCCATTCCTGGCTGATTTGGAGAGAAGAGCATGAGCTTCAAAATCCAATCCTTCCTCGACAAGGCCCTCGCGCAGCAGGGAGACAAGTACGTCTTCGGCTACGAGGCGGACGGTCAAGCAGATCCGGATACGTTCGACTGCTCCGAGCTCGTCGAATGGGCGGTTGCCCAGGCTGGCGGAAGCATCACAGACGGGTCTCAGGCCCAGCGCGCCAGCGTCCAGCCCATGGACGTCGAGCAGGCCTTGGCCACGCCGGGTGCCCTCCTCTTCACGGACGGCCACGTCGGCATCGCCCTCGGGAAGAAGGATCCCGTGTCCGGCAAATGGATGACGATGGAGGCCAAGGGCACCCAGTACGGCACCGGCGTTTTCACGACCGACGCGTCGAACTGGCTCTCAGCCGGCCTCATCCCCGGCGGCGACTACAACGGCGTCGTCGTCCCCGACAACCTCTCGCCGAAGGGTGGCACTCCGGGCGGCGGAGGCGTCGCCGGCACCTCCGGAGTTGACGGTGGGCAGACTGGCCGCGGCGGCGCGGGTGGCGGCTACTTCAACGCGGACTCCTACGTGGGTGGCACCAAGTCTTCCATCATGGACCCCGGAGCCCGCCGGTCCATCCAGCGCAGCGAGCTGGATGACTGGCTGAACAAGATGCTCTGGACGCGGCTGGAGGAGGAGAAGAAGAAGGCCGTGATGAAGGCCGTGGGCGAACAGGCCTCCTTCAAGCAGTGGGCCCAGAACAACGGCATCACCGAGGTGACGGAGGACACGGTCAAGTCCTACCTCGCCGATGAGCTGAGCAAGGCCGTGGGCTCGGACCGCAACCTCCTCGAGGGGAAGTCGAAGGAGCTGGCCGAGAAGACGTTGGCGCTGGCTCCGGAGGCCGCGGCGACCGCCGCCCCTGCCCCCACGGCTACGACCCCTCCCCCGGCGGTTGAACCGGAGCCGGTCGTCACCGAGGTGAACGAGGCGCCGTTCAACACCGTCGCCCCGGCAACGCTCAGCCCGCAGCCCATCCCGGCCTGAGCACTTTCGGCCACTGAGCAGTTGGAGCGAGAGGGCTTTGACTCCTCGCTCCTTCGCGAGCCCTCATCCAGGTCATGTGGAGGGGCCGCGTCCTCGCGTTCGCATTCCTCGTCGCCTCGTGCGCGCCCGCTTCGCCGCGCGCAGCGCCCCACCGGCTCACCTTCGTTCATCAGCCGCTTGGCGGTGACCCGGCTCCCTTCCGGGAGTTGATTGACACCTTCCGTCGAGCGCACCCGGAGCTGGAGGTCGTCACCCAGCTGCTGCCCAACGCGTCGGACGTCGCCCACCAGTACTTCCTCACCTCGCTCGAGGGAGGAGCGGCTGAGCTGGATGTCTTCGTCATCGACGTCGTTTGGGTGGCGGAGTTCGCCAAGGCGGGATGGATTGCGGACCTCTCCTCCGCCTTCCCCGCAGAGAAGCTGCGAGCGGAGCTGCTGCCGGGGCCGGCTGAAGCGGTGACCCTCGACGGGCGCGTCTTCGCCGTGCCCTGGTACCTCGACGTCGGAGTCCTCTACTACCGCACGGACCTCGTCCCCCGCGCGCCGCGGACCTACGAGGAGCTTCAGCAGTTCGCGCGAGTCGCTCGGAGCAGGGACCCCTCGCTGCGAGGCTACGTCTGGCAAGGGCGCCAGTACGAAGGCCTGGTCTGCAACGTCTACGAAGTCATCTGGGGTCACGGCGGCGAATCGACCCAGGGCAGTCGCTTGGCGCTGGACACGTCCGCCGCCCGCGAAGCCCTCACGTATCTCCATGGCCTCGTCGAAGAGGGCCTCTCTCCGCCTTCGGTCACCTCCAGCGCCGAGGAGGAAGCGCGCCGCGTGTTTCAAGCAGGCAAAGCCGTGTTCATGCGCAACTGGCCCTACGCGTGGGCGGAGGCGCAAAGCGCGCAGTCGCCCATCCGCGGCAAGGTCGACTTCACCGCCCTGCCGACGAAGGGCGGAGCGCCGGGAGCAGGCGCCCTCGGAGGCTGGCAGCTGGCGGTCAACGCGCGCCTCCCACCGGAAAAACACGCCGCCGCCGTCGCGCTCATCGAACACCTCACCTCGCCCACGGCCAACGTCACGCTCGCCGTCGCGTACGGCCGCAACCCGCCGCGTCGCTCGGCGTATGACGACCCGGCCCTCACGGAGCGCCTCCCGCTGCTGAGCAAGCTGCGTCCGCTGCTCGAAGGCGCGAAGCCCCGGCCCGTCACGCCCTACTACAGCCTCCTCTCTGACTCCCTCCAGAGTGAGTTCTCCGCCGCGCTGGTGGGAGTACGCACGCCCAAAGCGGCTCTGGATTGGGCCCAGCGCCGAGCGGACGCCCTCACCGGGACAGCGCCATGAGAGGGGACAAGCTGCTTTTCCGCGCCGCTCACTGTCATCGACGTCGGGTGAGCCATGGCCGCGAGTGAACGGCGCCAGGCGTACGCGATGGTGAGCCCGTCGCTGGTGGCGCTGCTGGTGGTCGCCGCGTACCCGCTGCTCGCGGCGGTGTTCTTGAGCCTGCACCGCTTCCTGCTCATCTTCCGCGACCAGCGCTTCATCGGCCTGGCGAACTACCGCTTCCTCCTCGAGGACGGGCGCTTCTGGGTGGCGCTGGGCAACACCGCCTACTTCAGCGCGGTGGCGGTGGGAGTGGAGCTGCTGCTCGGGCTGGGCCTGGCGCTGCTGCTGGACCGCCCCCTGCCCGGGCGCGGGCTCTTGCGAGCGGCGGTGCTCGTCCCCTGGGCCGTGCCGACGGTCGTCTCCGCGCGCCTCTGGGCGTGGCTCTTCAACCCCGAGTACGGGCTCCTCCCCTCCCTCCTGCCGGGAGACGCAAACTGGCTCGGCACTCCGGGCCTGGCGATGCACGCGGCCATCGCGGTGGACGTCTGGAAGACCACGCCGTTCGTCGCGCTGCTGCTGCTCGCCGGGCTGCAAGCGGTGCCGCGGGACGTCCTCCAGGCCGCGCGCGTGGACGGGGCGACCGCGTGGCAGCGCTTCGTCTACGTCACGCTCCCCCTCCTCCGCCCGGCCATGGCAGTGACCGTCCTCTTCCGCGCGCTGGACGCCTTCCGGGTCTTTGACGCGGTCTACGTCCTGACCGAGGGAGGCCCGGCCAACACCACGGAGACGCTCTCCATCTACGCGTACAAGACGCTGATGCGCTCGGGGGACTTCGGCTACGGCTCCACCCTCGCGGTGGCGACCTTCGTCTGTGTGGCGCTGGGCAGCGCGGTGTATCTGAGGCTGATGGGGCGCAGCATCGGCGCGGGAGCGAAGGCATGAGCTTCGCTCGCAGAGCCGGCTGGACGCTCGCGCTCGCCGGAGCGGTGCTCTTTTGCCTCGGCCCCTTCGTCTGGCAGCTGCTCACCTCGCTGCGCCCGGAGGAGGAGGTGACGTCCCTGGCGTGGCCCTCGCGCGTGTCGCTGGAGGCGTACCGCGCCGTCCTCGAGGGGCGCAGCTTCACCCGCGTCATCGCCAACAGCTTCCTCGTCGCCTCCGGCACCACGTTGGTGTGCGTGGCGCTGGGCGCCAGTGCCGCGTTCGCCCTCTCCAAGCTCCGTTTCCCGGGCAGCCGGGCGTTGCTGCTCGTCGCGCTGGCGGTGTCCATGTTCCCGCCCATCGCCACGGTGAGCCCGCTCTTCCTGCTGATGCGCGCCCTGGGTCTGCGCGACTCGCTGTGGGGCCTGGTGCTGCCCTACGTCACCTTCGCCCTGCCGCTCACCATCTGGGTGCTCACCTCGTTCTTCGACGAGCTCCCCGACGAGCTCTACCGCGCCGCGCGCCTGGACGGCTGCACACCGTTCCAGGCCTTCCGGCACATCTTCCTCCCGCTCAGCGCGCCGGCGCTGGCCACCACTGCGCTGCTGGTCTTCATCTCGGCGTGGAATGAGTTCCTCTACGCGCTCACCTTCATCTCGAGCCCGGAGAAGCGGACCATCCCGGTCGCCATCAGCCTCTTTGCCACCGACTTCAAGGAGCCGTGGGGAGAGCTCGCCGCGGCCTCGGTGGTGGTGACGCTGCCGCTGGTCATCCTCACCTGGGTGTTTCAACGCCGCATCATCGCCGGGCTCACTGCCGGCGCGGTGAAAGGCTGACGCCGTGGCCAGCGTGGAGCTCAAAGGACTGGGCAAGCGCTTCCCCGGCGGCGGCGCGGCGCTGAGAGCTCTCTCGCTTCAGGTCGCGGATGGGGAGCTCCTCTCACTCGTCGGCCCGTCGGGGTGCGGGAAGTCCACCACGTTGAACCTGGTCGCCGGGTTGGAGGTGCCGACGGAGGGCGAAATCCTCATCGGCGGCCGTGCCGTACAAGGGCTGGCGCCCCGCGAGCGCGACGTGGCGATGGTCTTCCAGAGCTACGCGCTCTACCCGCACCTGAACGTGGAGGGGAACCTCGCCTTCCCTTTGCGGATGGCCGGCGTCCCGCGCGCGGAGCGAGAACAGCGCGTGCGCGAAGCGGCGGAGTCGCTGGGGCTGACGCCGCTGTTGCAACGGAAGATTCGCGAGCTCTCAGGAGGGCAACGCCAGCGCGTGGCGCTCGGCCGGGCGCTGGTCCGTCGGCCCGCGGTCTTCCTCTTCGACGAGCCGCTCTCCAACCTCGACGCCAACCTTCGCGCTCAGATGCGCGCGGAGCTCAAGCTCCTGCACCAGCGGCTGCGCGCCACGTTCCTCTACGTCACCCACGACCAGGTGGAGGCGATGACGCTCTCGGATCGCATCGCGCTCCTCAAGGACGGGGTCCTTCAACAGGTGGGCACCCCGAGGGAGCTCTACGACGCCCCGGCGAACACCTTCGTTGCCACGTTCTTCGGTACGCCGCCGATGAACCTGATTCCGGCTTCCGCGGTGGGACGGTCTGACGCGGCCACGGTGGGCGTTCGCCCTGAGGATCTGGAGCTGGGACTGGGCGATGCGCCGGCCGGGGCGCTGCCGGCGCAGGTGCTGTGGGTGGAGTCGCTCGGCGCGGAGGCGAACGTCGCGGTGGAGCTGGGAGGGACGCGGGTCATCGCGCGGGCCGGGAGGGATGTGAGCGCGGTGGCTGGTGCAAAGGCGTGGTTGAAGGCGGACCCGTCACGCTGGCATCGCTTCGACGCGGCCGGCGTCAGGCTTTGATTCTGGAGATCGCGGTCGAAGGCGGTTTTGGACAGGGGGACGCGGGCTTTTGGCGGAGCCGTCCGGATTCGGCGCGTAGATGATGCGAGGTGCCCGCGCGGAGGCAGCTATCCCTGAGGGAGACGGGGGACGCGGATAGGAATGGGCGGCTGCCGGCGGGCGCCCGCCGGCAAGCGTGACCGGGAGCGCTTCGTTCGAAGTCCCCTTCGCCGCCCACTCCATCACTCCCCGAGGTGTTTTGTGGCCGGCCTGATGCGTTGGCTGGAGCTGTCCCCGTACTTCGCAACCGGGCTGCCATGCCATTCACTGGCCGTGTGTCAGAACAGACGCTTCAGCACGCGTCTCTTCGAAGTGGGGAGTGATAGACACGCCGGTGAGTGCTAACACTCCCCACTTCTCGCCGTTGCGCGCGTTGTGGAGTGAGAACACACGCTGGTAGTGACTTATTGTCTCAAGTACCTGGGGCCCGGTAGTTTGAATGCTGGTGCCTTGTCACTTTTAGTGTGTTTTCAGACCATTCATGCTGTATCGAAAGGGAAGTGTGGAACTCTAGTTATAATTTCGATTGCTCTCCCCGGTGCCGCAGGTGCCGTCGCCGCAGCGTGTACAGACCTTGAGGCTCGGTGCGCCGTCGAGCCCAACGACACAGTCGGGGTCCGCGCCGCCGCAGTACGTGTCGAGCATTGCCAGCCCGGGGCAGCAGATGGAGCAGATGTCCTTGCGCTCCAGCGTCTGGCCCTCGGCGGTACAGGCGCCGCTGGTGCCGCCATACTGAAAACAATTCGCGCTCGTCAGGCTGCGGTCTCCGACGAAGCTGAACCCTCCATCCTCCTGCAGCCCGATGCCGAGCAACCCCGACTTCGCCGCGCAGCACGCCAAGCCGTTTCCCTCCGGGCAGCACCAATACGTGCCCTGCTGATACGGCGCCCCCGCGTCCTGGCTGCTCCCGGCATCGCCGAGGCCACTCCCGGCATCGGTGAGATCGCTCGCGGTCGGCTGGTGACACGCAGCTGTTACAAAACAGACTGACACCCAACTCAAAACCCGTCGCGTAGACATCCGCGCGCCGGCTGCAACGGTCATACCCTCTGGCGCCACGGCGTGGCGAAGGGCCGTCGTCTCCCACTGAAACGCCAGAAATCCGATGGAGCGCCCGGAAATCTGTGACGGGCCGCCAATGGGCGTGAGGGCGGCCCGTGGGCACCCTGCGGCCGGTGAATCGCTCCTTTCCTCAACGCTGGCCTGCCGCGTCGCTCCTCGGCGCGGCGACGCTCAGCTGCACGGTGGCGTCCCAGACCGACGACACGGCGGGGCGGGTGGAGACGAGGGACCCGCTGCCCTCCTGGAGTGAAGGGAAGACCAAGCGGGCCCTGCTGGGCTTTGTGGAGCGGGTGACCTCGGCGCGGCGACGCTCAGCTGCACGGTGGCGTCCCAGACCGACGACACGGCGGGGCGGGTGGAGACGAGGGACCCGCTGCCCTCCTGGAGTGAAGGGAAGACCAAGCGGGCCCTGCTGGGCTTTGTGGAGCGGGTGACCGCGCCCGGCTCGCCGGACTTCGTGGCGGAGGCGGACCGAATCGCCGCGTTCGACCACGAAGGCACGCTCTGGCCAGAGCAACCCGTCTACACGCAGCTGGCCTTCGCCTTTGACCGCGTGCGCGCGCTCGCGCCGGGCCATCCGGAGTGGCGGAGCGCTCAGCCGTTTCAGGGCGTCCTCGAGGGAGACTTGAAGGCGGTGTCCCAGACGGGTGAGCGCGGCCTGATGGAGCTGCTCTCCGCCACGCACGTCAACAACACGCCGGAAGAGTTCGAGCGCATCGTGAAGCACTGGATGGCCTCCGCGCGTCATCCGCAGCTCAAGCGGCCGTACCCGGAGCTGGTCTACCAACCGATGCTGGAGCTCCTCCGCCTCCTGCGCGCGAACGGGTTCCGGACGTTCATCGTCACCGGCGGCGGGGTGGAGTTTCTCCGGCCGTGGGTGGAGGCGGCGTACGGGATTCCGCCGGAGCAGGTCATCGGCAGCCGGGTGAAGCTGCGCTACGTGGAGCGCGGCGAAGGCCCGGTGCTTCTCCGCCTGCCGGAGGTGGACCTCTTCGACGACCGCGCAGGCAAGGTGGTGGGCTTGCAACAGGTGCTCGGCCGCCGGCCGCTGCTGGCGGTGGGCAACTCAGACGGCGACTTCGAGATGCTGGAGTGGACCACCCGCGGGCCGGGCGCGCGCCTGGGGATGCTGGTCCACCACACCGACACCGAGCGCGAGTTCGCCTACGACCGGAGCTCCCGCGCGCTCGACGAGGCGCCCTCGCGCCGCTGGGTGGTTGTCGACATGAAACAGGACTGGAAGCTGATTTATCCATTTCAGCTGGGCCGCTGACGTCAAACCCAAACAAGGAAGAGCACCATGGCGAACTCGAAGAAGCCAAACATCCTGGTCATCTTTGGTGACGACGTCGGCATCTGGAACCTGTCTTGTTACAGCTCCGGGATGATGGTGTACCGCACGCCGAACATCGACCGTCTGGCGGCCGAAGGCATGCGCTTCA
>JBGART010000096.1:0-19162 GCA_044230055.1 Myxococcaceae bacterium
TATCCGTTGGCTGAAGCGACTCCGTGGCGGCGTTTCAGAGCGCGCGAAAGCGAAGTGGCGAAAGGTCATCGACGAGCTCGAAAACAGCAAGCTCAACACGACGGACTTCGCCGCGAGCAAAGGCATCCATCGGGTACTGCGCTCTCGCTGGAAGGTCCGTCTCGCCAAAGAAAGGGCGATTTTGAGGAAGCAGAGGCCGACTTAATCGTGCACGGGCACTTTACGCCCTGTTTCGTCGACTTTGTCGACAAACGGTTGCGCCTGCCGCGCGCAGTCGACGAGCCGCTGCGCTGAAAACCGTGCCCCTCGACCACCCCAGGGATTGCTGCCTCCGCGAGGCTCCTGCTTCCGCCTGGAGAAGTGCGCGGGTCTCACCGAGGCCATGAGTCCCTCCGCACACTCGACGAGCCTGTGCGCAGTAAAGCCGCGCCGGGTCCGGCGGCACCGAGTCCCTCGGCATGCTCGCCCTCCACGCGCGCCGTTGCATTGCGGAAAGCGGGTGAAGTATTCGCGCAAGCCATGCGCCTTGCCCTGATGACACTCGCCGCTTGCACGGCCGCCGCGTGCGCCACCACCTCCGTCGACGTCCGAACGCTGAACATCGTCGACGAGCGCGGGCAGACCCGCATCCGAATCGGCGCGCCGTTGCCGGACCCGAAGGGCCTCAAGCGCAGCGTGACGGCCTACGGCCTCCAGTTCCTGGATGCCTCGGGACAAGAGGTCGGCGGCCTCGTCATGCTCGAGGAGCTTGGCATTCGCGGGCTCTGCTTCGACAGCGCGAAGGGCTACCAGTCCGCGTGTATCGGCCTCATCAAGGAGGGGCTGCCGGAGGTGACCCTCCAGGATTCGACGGGCGGCCCGCGGGAAGCGCAGGAGCGCATCGCCCTGCGCGTGGTCGACGGCGTGGCCACGGTCGAGCTCAAGGACGGCCAGGGCAAAGCGCGCATCCGGTTCGAGGTGGACCGCGAGGGCCGCACGCGCGTCGAGGGCCTGCCCGCGGCCCGCTAGCCTCACGCGCCCTTGGCGGCGCCGTCCTCCAGCTCAGCCGAGCGCTTGCGGATGAACTCCACCAGCGTGCGGACGCCGACGCCGGTGGCGCCCTTGCTGTAGTAGCCCCGCTCCTTGGGGCTCTGGGACGGCCCGGCGATGTCGAGGTGGACCCACGGCGTATCGCCGACGAACTCGCGCAGAAACCACGCCGCGTTGATCGCCCCGCCGAAGCGCTCGCCCGAGTTCTTCATGTCCGCCACTTCAGAGCGCAGCGCGTCCTTCTGCATGTCACTGATGGGCATCCGCCAGAGCTCCTCGCCGGCGGCCTTCGCGGACTCGAGCACGGACCACATCAGCGGGTCATCCTGGCCGAACGCGCCGACGATGTAGTGCCCCAGCGCCACCATGCAGGCGCCGGTGAGCGTGGCCAGGTCGATGAGCGCGGCGGGCTTGTGCTCGTTCGCCCAGGCAAGAATGTCGCCCAGCACCAGCCGTCCCTCGGCGTCCGTGTTGGTGATCTCCACCGTCTTGCCCAGCCGCGAGATGAGGATGTCGCCGGGACGGTAGGCCGTCCCCGACGGCATGTTCTCGCAGGCGCCGATGAACGCGTGGACAGGGAAGGGCGGGGCGAGGTGACCGATGACGCGCATCGCCGCCAGCACCGCCGCGGACCCGGCCATGTCCGTCTTCATGTCCACCATCCCCTCGGCGGTCTTCAGCGACAGCCCACCCGAGTCGAAGGTGATGGCCTTGCCCACCAGCGCCACCGGCTGCCGCTTCGCGTGCTTGGGGTTGCGCGGCGTGTACGTGAGGTGCAGCAGCTGCGGCTCCTGCGCGCTGCCCTGCGCCACGCCCAGGAACATCCCCATCTTCAGGCGCTCAATCTCCTTGCGCCCGCCCACCGTGACCTTGAGCCCCGCATCCTTCCCAGCCTCCTCCGCGGCCTCCGCCAGCCGCTTCGGCGTCAGCACGCCCGCGGGTTCGTTGACCAGGTCGCGCGCCCAGTTCGTCGCGTCCGCCAGCCGCTCCGCCAGCTCCACCGTCTCATCCAGCGCCGCGGTCTTCGGCTGGTCCTCGGGAAGCACGAAGGCCACCTCGCTCACCCGGGGGCTTCCGCGCTCATCCTTGTTCGTGGTGCGGTAGCGGTCGAACCGGTAGGCGCCCAGCGTCAGCCCCTCCACCGCCGCCTTCACGCAGCCCTCAAAGACGCGCGTCGCCGGCAGGTAGAACGCCACCTTCGACAGCTTGAGCTTGTTGACCGCCTTCACCGCGCGCCCGGCGGCCAGCCGGAGCACCTCGGGCTCGAAGCGGCCGCGCGACGACAGCCCCAGCAGCATCACCCGCGACGCCTTCAGCTTCCCGTGGGTGTGCAGGAGCAGCTGCTGCTCACCCTTGCCCTTGAAGCCCTCCTCCTTCGCGGTAGCCAGCAAGAGCCCTTTGAGCGCCTTGTCCGCCGCCACCAGCGGCGCCGGCTGCGCACCCGCGGCGAGGTCCCCATCGAACAGCGGGAGCACCAGCACATCGACGTCGACCTTCCGGACATCTCCCTGGGCCCAGGTGAATTTCATGGACGTTGACACCCCTCGTTGGGAAAGCCGCGCACACTACCGCCGCTCCCCGTCGTTGCAAACGCGCTCGACGGTGACCTACGTAGAGGGCGAATGCCCTCTCTGCTCCTGCACCTCACCGCCGTGGAGCGGCTCTCCGCAGACACCGCGGCGCTCCCCTCGGAGCTGACCCGCGCGCTGCTCGAGGACCTGCCCTACGCGCGGTTGGGGGCGGCGCTCCCGGACCTGCCCCTCTTCGAGGGCTGGCGGGGCGGAATGGAGCTGCTCCTGCCACGGGAAGAGCTGCCGTACTTCGCCAAAGTCTTCCACGGCCGGGCCCCGGTGGCGCTGGGCATCAAGATGGCGGAGCTGGTCGCCAACGGCGCGCTGGTGGGGACGCACGCGGGCCTGGCGCTGGTGTGTGGCTACTTCACCCACCTGTGCCTGGACCGCACGCTCCACCCGCTGGTGGACCGCCTGGCCCTCTCCGGCCGCGGCGACGGGGAGTCCGAGCTGGCCGCCCACCGCCGCGTGGAGTGGGCGCAGGCGCTCCAGTACCTGCGCGAATTTCACGGCGGAGAGCTGGTGGGCGAGAGCGCCCTGCGCGCCAAGTTCCAGGTCCTCAAGCGCGCGGGCGTGCCCGGCCGCGGCGTAGGGAAGGGGATGTACGAGCTTCTACGCCTGGCGTGTCAGGAGACCTTCAACGAGGCGCCGAGCAAAGCCCGACTGGATGCCTGGGTGCGGGGGCTGTACATCGCAGGACGGGTGCTCTCCAGCCCCCTGGCGCGTACGCCGTGGCTCTTGAAGGCGCGCCCGCCCACGGACGAAGCGCTCTACCGCGGCCCGGACTTCGACATCGGCCGCGAGGTGGACGCGAGCCTGCGGCTCACCCGGGAGACGCTCACGCAGCTGTGGTCGCTCATCGTCCGGCAGAGCTTTACGCCCCGGTCGCGGGAGAAGATTTTCGCGCTGCTCCCGGAGGGCTCCATCACCTCCTCCGCGGCCTGACCTTTTTCGAGTCGGGCGCCGGCGTCACGGTGCTGTGCGCCGGACATCGCATCCCACCGCGGCGAACCTGAGCGGCCGAAGAGCGAGCGGGCAGCTGTCTGCGGACAGCGCGCCGCTATTCCCCCATTCTCGCGCTCCCTATCCTGCCCGGTAATGCACCTCGTGGCCCTCGTCCTGGCTGGTGTCGTCTGTGGCCTGGTGGGGTCGACCTTGGGGATAGGAGGCGGCGCGCTGCTGGTCCCCACGTTGGTGCTGGGCTTCAACATCCCCATGGTGGAAGCGGTCCCGGTGAGCCTGCTCTGCGTGGTCGCCAACAGCTGCGCCGCGTCGGCGAGCCCGACCGAGCGTCAGGTGGCCGACGTCCGATTGGCGCTGGTGCTGGAGTTGGCGACGGTGCTGGGCGCGGTTGCGGGCGGCGTGTTGGCGGCGCTCCTGGTCCCTGCGTTGGTGGCGTTCGCGTTCGGGGCCTTCTCCACCCTGGTGGCGCTCCAGATGATTTTCCGCCGCCCCAGCGAGAGCGATGAGCGCACCGAACCGGTGTCGCCGAAGAACCTCCCGCTGGGGATTGGCGGCTCCTTCGTGGCCGGCGGCATCTCCGCCATCCTCGGCGTGGGCGGCGGCCCGGTGAAGGTTCCGCTGATGGCCTTCGGGATGGGCGTGCCGTTCCGGGTGGCCGCGGCGACCAGCAACATGATGGTGGGCATCACCGCTGCGGCGAGCGTGGTGGCCTACGCGGTCCGCGGCCAGCTGCACCTGTCGCTGGCGGCGCCGCTGGTGGTGGGCGTCATGGGCGGAGGGCTGTTCGGCGCCGCCAGGCTCTTGCAGGTCAGGACGGTGGTGCTGCGCCGGCTGTTCGCGGTGGTCCTGCTGGCGGTCGCGCTGCAGATGCTGTGGAAGGGAGGGGCGTCGCTGTGGACGAGAGCGTAGAAGAGGTCCCGCCGCTGTTCATTGACGCGCAGGGGCGGGTGGCCACGTTGCCGCCGCCGCTGCACACCCCGCTGGAGTCAGAGGAGGAGGCGCCGTCCTGGCGAGAGCGGTTGGCCGCTGGGGAGCGCTACGTCGGGCGCATCCTCCGTGGCGGCGCGCTGGCCAGTGGCGCGCTCTTCGTCGTCTCCGTCGCCGTCCGCTTGCTCCCCGTCACCCGGGTCACCGCCGTGATGGGGGACCTGCTCGAGGAGGGCGCGGTGTCCCTCCTGCTCGTCACGCCCGTGGCCAGGATGGTCGCCTCCGGCGTGCTGCTCGGCGCCAAGGGCGAGTGGCGCTACGCGCTCTACGCCGCGGGCGTGGTGACGCTGCTGGGGCTCGCGGTGGGCGCCCGCTTCCACGGGTAGCGCCGCCCCAGGAGTTGGCCGCAGCGCCCCCGTTCACCTCGAGGGGGAAATCGGCCCTCGCCGGCCATTTCGTCGGAGGAACAGCTGTTCTCAGTCAGGCGCCATCCCCGCTCGCCTCGAGCGTTGCGCCGTCAGGCGCATAGTCGAGAGGTGGCGCAAACCCACGCACGGCACTTTGCCGGTCTGTTTCGAGCAGACCGAAGCGCCCTATGAGCCAAGCTTCGGGAGCACTGCCGCCGTCTCGACTATGCGCCTGACGGCGCAACGCTCGACGCGAACGGGGGCGACCCCGCGATGCTGCGGGCCCTGGTGAGCTGTTCGCTCGGAGCGTAGCGACGCGCACCGGCGCGTAGTCGAGAGGCGGCAGGGCGTTGAGGCTTGGCGCAAGCAGGCGACCGCGGAAAGGGCGCCCCTCGGTCACTTCACGATGAGGTCGTACCGGATGTCGCCCGAACCGGTGTGAATCGTCCCGTGCGGCGGCGCCCCGCCGAACGGCGTCAGCGCCCAGAGCAGCGCATCCGTGACCGGATTGGCGGACGCCGCGCTGGTGAACGCGCGCAGCTGGAACGGCTGGTTGGCGATGAGCCCCAAGCCCGCGTAGTCGCCCCGCTGCGTGTCGGTGCCAGGCACGGGCGTCAGCGGCGCGGTCATCAGCACCGCCTGAATACCGTTGCTGAAGGAGAAACCCTTGGCCACCACCACGGCGTAGCCGAACAGCGCGGCGCCCGGCGCCCGCGTCACCGTGAGCGTCCCGCTCAGCCGCACGGGGCCGAACGTGTGGTCCAGCGTCGCGTCGTCGCCCGCCTTGAGCGTCACCGTGCGCAGCGGATTGGCGATGAGGTTCATCGCCGCGCCCGTCGTGCCCACGCCGCCCAGCACCGGAACGCTGGTGTAGCGGCCCGGCGCCAGGTCCGTCAGCGCGTAGAGGTACTTCGCCTGGTCCGCGCGGGTGAGCATCCGGTCGCCGCTGCGCAGCAGCTCCAGCAGCTTCGCAGCGTCCACATCGCCGCCCAGCTGCGCGGGGTTGACGGCCACTACGCTCAAGGACTGGCCGGCCGCTGACACCGGGAGCATCACCACGCCGCGCAGCGTGGCCTTGTCGGGCGCCGAGTCACCCAGGTAGAGCGCCACGTTCTCCGCCGATGCCTTGAACGGGTCTTCCACATCCAACGTGACGCTCACCACCTCGGAGACGAGGTCGAGCAAAGGATTGAAGACGCCATTGCCATCGCGGTCCGCCATCGCCACCAGCCGGTGGGTGCCGGAGGTCTGCTGCTCCAGCCGGAAGGGCACCGGGCCGGGCGCGGGCGCCTTCGGCAGCGGCGAGGGCCTCCCATCCACCAGCAACGTCAGCGCCTGGTTCGCGCCGGGCAGGCCCACCTGCACGACGCCAGAGATGACGCCCTTCGGCCCGCCCGCGCGGACGAACTCTCCTGAGCGCGGCGTCTCCACGCCGCCCTCGGCGGTGCGCGCGAAGTAGCGCAGCGTCGTCGTCCGGGTCAGGTCCACGCTGAAGGGCGCCACGCCCTCCATCCGTGCGCCGCCCGGCATCAACGGGTCGCTCCCGTCCAGCGTCACCGTGACCGTGGCTTCCCGGTCGGTGGTCACCTGGACGGTCAGGCGGTCATTGAAGGGCCCGGGTCCCGGCGTCAGCGTGGTGACGGGTACGGGCGGGAGTGGCTCCGGGACGGGGGTGGAGCCGTCGGGCTCGCCCGCCGCCGGCCTCGGGTTACCGCACGCCAGCAGCGCGAGCGCGGAGACGGCGAAGCACACCCAGAGATGGCGACGCATGCGGAAAGAGAACCTCCCGGCCCGGTGGTGGAGAACGCTGCGCATTGGCGCACCGACGCCAAGCCAAAGTCAACCCGCAGCGAGGTCGATGAACCCGCGAATCCAGCGCAGGTTGATGAGGTGCGCCTGCGGCAGCGGCGTCTGCGTGGTGGTCTCCAGCGTGGCGGTGAACGGGACGCCCTGCCGGTGGAAGAAGTCCGTGACGCTGCCATCGTGAAACGCGATGAGCCCGTCGTGGTCCGTCCGCCGCAGGTCGTCCACCAGGTGGAGCGAGGCGACCTTGGCGTGCGCCGCCGACTCCCGCATCAGCGGGCGGTAGGGTGCGCGGTCCCCGAAGACGTACGCGTACGTCCAGGCGCCGGGGAGGTAGCGGTCCTGGTGGATGTCCAGCGCGGCGGCGGGCGGGGGCAGGGGGGCCAATTCCTCGACCAGCGCGCGCGTCTCCTTCGGTCCACCGCGGTACAGCTGGTAGCTCAGAAACGGCTCCTGCTCGTTGAGCTCGCCCTTGAAGACGCCGCGCGCCACCTCGTAGCGCAGGAAGTCATTGTTCGGCTTCTCCCCGCTGGCGTTGTACCGGGTGCCGGCCTCGAAGCCGGAGGGGTTCACGCAGGGGTAGAGGTGGAGCGCCACGTCGCGCCGCCGCGCGTACTCGACAATCTCCGGAAGGTGCTCGGCCACCGTCAGCGGCCCGGCAGGCTCCTCGCCATGGAAGCCCGCGGTGATGACCAGCGCCCGAGCCCCGGGAGTGCGGATGCGCAAGAGCGGGTAGGCTCGGCCGTTCTCCTGCACGGAGCCGTACTCGCCCACATCCTGCCCGGACGCTGCCGCCCGGACCTTCGCCATGTACTCGCCGTACTCCACGCCGGCGAGCATAAGCGCTTCCGCGCCTACTTGAACGACTGCGTGTCCTTGAGCAGCAGCTGAAGGAACGTGGTCAGGGCCTGTTCCTCCTGGCCGGGCGCCGCAGTGCCTCGAGCCGTCGCCAGCGCGTCCAGCCGGGAGGTCACCTCGCCCACCACTGCGCCGGTGAGGTTGGTGTCCAGGCGGTGGCCCTGCTTGCTGCCGTTCGGCGTCGTGGTGGTCACCAGCGTCGGCTTGGCGCGGGACACCATCCAGTCGCCCGCGTCGGACCTGCCACGCAGCACGTCGCCGTCAACCCTGACGCCCTCGCTCTGCCAGACGGGGTTGCCCTCGCCGAACCGCTGGGCGGTCTGCAGCCGCTTGAGCGTTCCGGTCACTGCGGCTTTGGAGGTGGAAGCCGGTGAAAAACCCATGGTGTGTAATCCCTCTTTCGCGAAGGCCTTCGCTCGCTCCCTGATTATCCAGGGGCCCCCTCACCGGTTGCCGGGTGGCGATCAAAAACCGCCAGAAATGTCAGAACGCTACCGGAACCTGAAGGTCAGCCGCGCCAGGCACAGCCAGGACAGCGAGCGGTCCGGCTCCTCCAACGGTGGCTGGTCATAGCGGAGCAGGTAGCCCGCAACGCCGGCGGCCAGGAAGTCGTTCACCCACCACCGGACGGCAGCAGCCCCGCCCGCCGCGCCGCCGGGCTGAACGTCTTCGGCCCCAAGCCCCAGCCAGACCCGCTCGAACCGGGCGGCCAGCTCCACGCTGCCGCCGCCATAGGGCTCGCCCTCAGCGCGCGGCGCCTCCCGCGGCCAGCCGTCGGCGCTGCGGGGCTGCCCGAGCACGACATAGGAGAGCTCCACCGAGGCGCCCCGCGCCTGCATCGTCGGGAGCGGCTCGCGCGGCGTCTGGGGGTTCCCATCGGTGTCCCGCGTCCGGCTCTCCCAGGCGGAGGCCAGCTCCACGCTCAGGCGCGCCGGCCCATACGAGGCCACGGCATGCCCTTCGGAGACCACCCGCGGCCCGGAGACCACCTGCGGCCGGTAGAAGAGGAAGCCTTGCGCGGTGGCGCCGCCGATGCCGGGCCGGTCGAACGCGTCCTCCGCGCGGACGCCCGCGCCCAACCGCAGGCCCCACACAGAAGGCTCGCCCCGCGCGCGGTGCTCCCGGCCCAGCGTCAGGTCCACCCGCGCGTCACCCGACGGATGGTTGTTGTCGTTCCCCAGTGGGCTGCCGCCGCCGTTGCCCAGCCGCACCCACGCCTCCACCGGCAGGCGCCAGGGGGTCCACTGCAGCTCCACGCCCAAGTCCCTGCGCGGCCAGAAGGAGCGCACGACCAGGGAGTGCTCGGGGATGGGCAGCGACTCCTCGAAGACGTCCTTGGCGGAGGCGAAGAGGGGCGTCTTCGTGAAGCCCACCAGCACCCGGAGCGACGGCAGCGGCGAGAGCGCCACCAGCGCGTCGTTGAGCACCGGCTTGTCGATGGCCCACTCCGCCACGCCCACCGCCTGAAGCCAGGGCAGCGGTTGCACCCGCGCCCCCAACCGGAAGCGCGCCAGCGAGATGCCGTTGAGCCCCTCCACTTCTGACGACTGGGCGCGGTAGTCGGTCTCGCCCACCAGGATGACGCCGACCTTGTCTTCGCTCCAGGACAGCGGGGACGTCGCGAGCAACGCCCCGCACACAGCGACTGCGAGCATCAAGGGACCGGGACAATCTGCAGGAAGTTGTTGAGGCCGTTGCTCGGCTCACCGTCGTGGTCCGCCAGGAAGAGCCGGCGGTTCGCCGCGTCGTAGGCCATCCCGCGGACCTGCTGGTAGCCGGAGGAGAAGACGGTCACCTCGCCCTTGGCGCTCAGCTGGTAGACCTTCCCGTCCTTGCTCCCGGTGAACAGGCTGCCATTGGGGCCGGCCGCGAGCAGGTCCGGGTTGGCGAACGCGGCGAACGTGCTCAGCCCGGCCGGATTGGCCACCGGCGCTCGCAGGACCTTCCCGTTCGTCTGGTCGCTGACGAGCAGGTCATTGCCGATGGCGAGGACGCCCACTGCCTTGCCCAGCCCGCCGATGAGCTCCGTCTCGCTGCCGGAGAGCGTGAGCTGCGCCACCGAGCCGATGTTCAGGTTCCCGTTCCGGACGAAGTAGCAGTCGTAGAGGGTGCCTTCGGGCGTAATCGTGAGGCCAATGCGCCGGCGGTCCGGCGCGAGGTTGGGCACCACGCCGGAGGTGCCGTCGGGCGAGACGAAGACGACGTCCCCCGCGGTGCCGTGCCCGAAGCGGACCACCACCAGAGTTCCGTCGGAGGTCCGCACCAGCTGTCCCAGGCCCGCGCCGTTGGCGGGCGCAGGCGGCAAGCTCCCCACCACGGCGATTCCGCCCTCGTCGGTCCACTTGAGGATGCGGTTGTTGTTGTCATCCGCCAGGTAGAGCGTGGCCGACGCCGCGTCCCACCACAGGCCGTTCGCGTCCCCCTCCACCGGGATGGCCTTCGGGCCGCGCTCCACGTTCGCGCCCGCGTCGGGGTGCGTCGGCGGCGTGCCGCTGGTGCAGGCGGCGAGGGCGAGACAGGTGGCGAGGGCGAAGCGCATTCGGCGGGCTCCTTGGGCGAAAAAAAGCGAGGGCCGGTGTTGAGGATTCCAGCCAGCAAGTCAACGCCAATTGGCGCGGGGCCCCTTCAGGGCCGCCCGGGACGGAACAGTTGGGGCAGACCGCCGGGCTCGTGGCTCAACGTGAAGCCGAAGGAGAAACGGATGAGCCCTCCGCGGACCAACGCCGGCGGCGGGTTGGGGAAGGGCTGGGCGCGCTCGAAGGACTGGACCGCTTCGAGGTCGAGATAGTCCAGGCCGGAGCTGCGCGCGACGAAGCAGTCGGCCAGCGACCCGTCGGCCCGCAGCGCCACCTGCAGCACGGTGACCCGGTCCAGGATGCCGGCCCGCCCGGACGGGTCCCTGGCGCGGAGCCGGCCGTTGGGGTCCCAGCGCGCGGAGACCGCCTGCTTCACGCGGTTGAAGAAGCCCGCGTACTGCCACTCGCGCGTGTTGAGGTAGGTGCCGTCGCCTGCCGCCACGTCGCGCAGGTCGTCGTTCGGGGCGCCGCCGCCCTCCTCGGCCGCGTCGCCCGCGCTGGCGATGCTGGGGTCGCCGGAGGGGAGCCCCGGATGCTCGGACGGGTCCGCATCTGGCCGCTCCGGGCCGGGGAGGGCCGGCTGCACCAGCTCGCTCAGGCGCGGCTGCCGCCCGCCCCACGCGGAGAGCCGGTCCATCAGCCCCACCGGCTTGGGCGCCTTGGCGGTGCGCCCGCCCAGGCTGCCGCGTCCGGACGGCAGGGCCTCGGGGTTCGCCGACGTCTTCGCGGTGGCGCGGCTGTAGCGCTGCACCTGCTCCCGCGCGCGGGTCTCCGCTGCCACGGTGTTGCTGGTCTCCGCCACGTAGCGCGCGCGCTCCGTCTCCCTGCCGTTGCCGGGCGCCACGTCCACAATCTGCCCGTTGGGCGCCGGCCGCTCCCGCCGCGCAACCGCCGCGCTGGCGTTGCCCCGGTTCTTCTCCCACTGCCGTGCGGAGAACCTCCGCACCGTCACCGGGCGCGCGACGGTGCGCGGGGGCCGCGGCGTGGAGAGGAGCGAGAGGAAGAGCACCAGCGCGCCATGCCAGGCGAGGGCGAGCAGCAGGCTCGCCACGTACTTCCCCCGGCGCCGGGGTCTGTTCCGTCGGCCGTGCACGCTACGCCTGAGGCTCCGCGTCGCCCTTGCGGCGGCGGGTCAGCTTGTCGTCGTCGGCCTTGGACTCGTGCACCAGCAGCGGTGAGAAGAAGCAGTCCTTCTTCGTGTACTCGTCCAGCGCGAAGGCGAAGCGGTAGCTGGCGGCCGCGCGCTGGTTGCAGTCGGTCCTTTCACAGAAGCGGCAGGAGATGCCGCTGGGCACCGCGTCCTTGCGCACGTCCAGGGTGGGCAGGCCGTAGGCGAGGTACTTGGCGTTCTCCGCGTGGGTGCCCAGGCCGATGGAGTACGCCGTGCCCCGGACGATGGAGCCCTCCACCGGCTGCAGCTGCACCTTGGCGAAGCAGAAGTAGGTGCTCCCGTCCGGCATGATGGAGTACTGCCGGGTCAGCTGCGAGGGGTTCAAGAAGGCCAGGTGCACCGCCCACTTCCCGCAGGAGCCGCCGCCGGTGGCGAACTTGAGCCCCGTCGCGCTGTAGCGCTTGGAGATGTTACCGGCGATGTCGGAGCGCAGGAAGTGGAACGGGATGCCGCTGCGCTTGGGGTCTGACAGGTTGCAGAGCCGGTGGGCGACGGTTTCGTAGGTGACGCCGAAGATGTTGGAGAGCAGCTCTACGTCGTAGCGGCTGCGCTCCACTTCCTTGAAGAAGTCGCCGTAGGAGAGCATCAGGGCGCCGGCGAAGTAGTTGGCCAGGTTCACCTTGATGAGCTTGGGCGTCTCCGCGTGCCGCGTCTTACCGGGGCCGACAATCCGGTCCAGCAGCCGCTCCTTGTCCAGCACCAGCAGGCCCAGTGACGCGGCAATCTGGAACTTGAGCGGCTGCTCGGTGAGGTGGGGGGAGAGCGTCAGCACCTTCTCATGCGCGTCCAGCCGGCGCACCACGGAGCTGCCGCTGGGCGCGCTCTCATAGGCCACCCGGTAGCCGAAGCGCTCTTCAAGCAGCCGCGTCAGCTGGCCGGAGGTGGCCTGGCGCTCCAGCTTGAAGTCGCGGCGGAGGGCCTCCGCCTGCTCCTCCAGCTCCGGGAAGTAGTTCTTGTGCGCCTCGAGGAAGTCGCTCACCTCGTCGAAGGGCGAGTAGTCGAAGCGGATGCCGGCGCTCTGCGTGCCGCCCGCGCGCTCCTGGGCGGAGAGCTGCGCCAGCACGTTCTCCAGCTGGGTGCGGGTGTTCTTGTAGAGGTTGAAGAGCGCGGCCACGGTGCCGGCCAGCTTGGGCTCCGCGGAGAGGTGCTGGAGGGACTCCGGGTCGATGTCCAGGGACTTGAGCAGCGGCTCGTCGAGCAGCTTGGCCAACGCCTCGTCCACCCGGCCCTCGCCGAGGGTGGACATGAACTGTTCGGGGTCCTGCTCGAAGAAGCGCAGCGCCTTCCAGAGGAGCGGGAAGGGCATCACCCGCTTGCCCTTCTCGATGAGGTTCAAGTACGCGGGAGACACGCCCAGCTCGCGCGCCGCGTCCGCCTGCTTGATGTTGCGCGCCAGCCGCAGGCCCCGCAGCTTGAGCCCCACGTTGGCGTTCAGCGCGTTCTCGTTCATCGCTCGCCCGAGGGGAGTGTCTAGCGCGTTCCGAAAGAAAAAGGGGGCAGGCTGCGCGCGTTGCGTCCACGCCGAAGACCTGGCTTTATCCGCCCCCCGAAACTCGAAGCCCCAGGAGGTTGTTTCCCCATGGCGCTGGTGAAGCCCTTTCGAGCGTTGCGTCCCCCGCGAGATTTGGCGCGGAAGGTGGCGGCGCCCCCGTACGACGTCGTCAACACGGAAGAGGCCCGCGTGTACGCGAGCGGCAACGAGCACAGCTTCTTCCACATCTCCCGCCCGGAGATTGACCTCCCCGGCGTGGATGAGCACGCGGACGAGGTCTACGCCCAGGGCCTCAAGGCGCTCCGCGAGTTCGAGAAGAACGGCTGGCTGGTGAAGGACCCGGAGCCGCTGCTCTACATCTACCGGCAGAAGATGGGGGACCACGTCCAGACCGGCATCGTCGCCTGCGCGAGCGTGGAGGAGTACGACCGTGGGCTGGTGAAGAAGCACGAGCTCACCCGGCAGGACAAAGAAGACGACCGGACCCGGCACATCGAGGTGCTGGGCGGCAACGATGAGCCCGTCTTCCTGACCTACCGCGCGGAGCCGGACGTGGACGAGGTGGTGGCCCAGGTCACCAAGTACGCGCCCGAGTACGACTTCGTGACCGAGGACGGCATCGGCCACACGCTCTGGCTGGTCCGCGGCGAGAGCATCAAGCGGATGGTGAGCGCGTTCAACGACGTGAGCTTCCTCTACATCGCCGACGGGCATCACCGCAGCGCCGCGGCTTCGCGCGTCCACAAGAAGATCCGCGAGAAGAAGCGGACCGGGGAGCACGAGTACTTCCTGTCGGTCATCTTCCCGCACAACCAGATGAAGATCCTCGACTACAACCGCGTGGTCCGGGACCTGAACGGGCTGACCGCGGACGCCTTCATCCAAAAGATTCTGCCGGCCTTCGAGGTAGACGCCTCCGGGCACAAGCGCCCGTCCGGGCCGCACCGCTTCGGGATGTTCCTCGAGGGGAAGTGGCACCAGCTCACCGCGCGCGCCACCACCATCGGCGCCACGCCCACGGGCGTGCTGGACGTGAGCATCCTGCAGCGGAACCTGCTGGGCCCGGTGCTGGGCATTGGCGATCCGCGCACCGACAAGCGGATCAGCTTCGTCGGCGGCATCCGCGGCATGGAGGAGCTGGAGCGGCTGGTGAATTCGGGGGACTACAAGGTCGCCTTCGCGATGCACCCGCCCACGCTGGAACAGCTGATGGCCATCGCGGACGCGGGGGAGATCATGCCCCCCAAGTCCACCTGGTTCGAGCCCAAGCTGCGCAGCGGGCTCTTCTTGCACGCTTTCAGCTAGGCCGGTTTCTCGTTAGAAGGCGAAGCACCTTCGCCACGAGGAGCCGTCCACATGCGCGTCATCAACTTCAACGCCGGTCCGTCAGGTCTCCCTCTCCCCGCGCTCGAGCGCGCGCGGGAGGAGCTCATCGACTTCGCGGGCTCCGGGATGTCCATCATCGAGCACAGCCACCGCGGCAAGGAGTACGAGGGCGTTCACAATGAAGCCATCGCCCTGCTGACCGAGCTGCTCGGCATCCCGGACACCCACCAGGTCCTCTTCCTCCAGGGCGGCGCGTCGCTGCAGTTCGCGATGGTGCCGATGAACTTCCTCCCGGTGGACGGCAGCGCCGACTATCTGATGACCGGCACCTGGTCCGAGAAGGCGCTCGAGGAGGCCAAGCTCATCGGCAAGCCGCGCATCGCCGCTACGACTATCACCGAGGACAAGCGCTACCTGCGCGTCCCCAAGGCGAGCGAGCTGAAGCTGGACCCGAAGGCCGCCTACGTCCACCTCACCACCAACAACACCATCTTCGGCACGCAGTGGTTCGACATCCCGGACACGGGCAGCGTCCCGCTCTTCGCCGACATGAGCTCGGACTTCCTCTGGCGCCGGTTCGACGTCAGCCGCTACGGCCTCATCTACGCCGGCGCGCAGAAGAACTTAGGGCCCTCAGGCGTGGTGGTGGTCATCGTCCGGAAGGACCTCATCGCCAAGGGGCGCAAGGACATCCCGAAGATTCTTCGCTACTCGACCCACGCGGAGAACAACTCGCTCTACAACACGCCCCCCACGTTCGCGATTTACCTCATGCGCAACGTGCTCGCGCACTTCAAGCAGGGCGGGGGGCTGGCGGCCATCGAGAAGCGCAACCGCGAGAAGGGTGAGGTGCTGTACGCCGCGCTCGACAAGCTGTCTGCCTTCTACAAGGCGCCGGTGGAGCGGGAGAGCAGGTCCGTCATGAATGTGGTCTTCCGGCTCCCGTCGGAGGCGCTCGAAGACAAGTTCGTCGCCGAGGCGAAGAAGCAAAAGATGGTTGGGTTGAAGGGGCATCGCAGCGCGGGCGGCATCCGCGTGTCCGCGTACAACGCGGTCTCGGTGGAGGACATCAAGACGCTGGTCTCCTTCATGGAGGGCTTTGCCCAGGCGAATGGGTAGAGTGCGCCGCCGGCCTTCACCCACACCGAGGTAGACCCGATGAAGACAGTCGCTGCGTTGATGCTTGCTCTGTGCGTTGCCGCTCCCGCGCTCGCCAAGGAGGCCGGAGGCGTCCAGCTGCCCGACACCGCCACGGTCGAGGGCAAGACCCTCAAGCTCAAGGGCGCGGGCGTTCGCACCAAGTTTGTCTTCAAGGTCTACGCAGCCGGGCTCTACCTCGAGGACCCCTCGCTGGACGCGCAGGCCATCCTCTCGGCGGACCAGGTCCGCCGGGTGCACCTGGTGATGCTGCGCGACGTGGACAAGAAGACGATGGCGGATGCGCTGAGCGAAGGCATCGCGCGCAACTCGAAGGACAAGCTGCCCGCGCTGCAGGCGGGCATCAACACCCTGACCAGCTCCTTCGCGGACTCGAAGTCCGGGGACAACGTCATCTTCACGTACATCCCGGGCAAGGGGCTGGTCGGCTCCGGGAAGGTGAATTTCACCGTCGAGGGCAAGGACTTCGCCGATGCCCTCTTCGCCGTCTGGCTCGGGAAAGACCCGGTCGACGGCGGCCTCAAGGACGGCCTGCTCGGGAAGTAGCGCCTTAAGCGCTACGCCTTGGTCTTCAGCTTGGGCTCGTTGTCCTTGATGAAGCTCCGGATGTCCTCGGACATGTCCAGGAGCCGCGTCCACTGCTCCTTGTAGAGCGTGACCGGAAAGCGGCCCAGGCCGTAGACAGAGACGCCGCCCTTCTCGCTGACCTTGATCGAGATGCCCTTGCTGCCCCGGTTCTTGAGGGCCTCGTTCTCCGCGCGCAACCGCTCCAGCTCCGCCTTCAGCTCCTCGCTCACGTTTTCTCCTCCCGCTGCCTGCAGATGATCGACGCGAGACTGTCCGCCGACGGATCGCCCGTCAAGCGCTCCCTTCGCTTCCTGCTTGCGGCGGGAGCGTCCGCCATCGCGCTCGTCGGGTGCACGACGGTGGTGCCGCTGCAGACCGCCTCCACGCTCCCGAAGAACGCCTACCGGCTGGGCGCGGAGCTGAGCGCCACGCCCTGGTGCGGCTTCGCGGTGCCCCCCTCGCAGGCCAGCTGCGCCTCCTGGCCCCGGGGGACGCCCACGCCGGAGGTCCGCGTGAACGCGCGCTACGGCGTGCTGGAGGGCTTTGACCTCGGCGCCTCCTTCCACGGCGCGGCGGTGCTGGGCCGCAGCTACCGGCTGGGCCTGTACGTGGACGCGAAGAAGGAGCTCTGGTCCCGGGACCTGGGCGACGGCCGCCGGCAGGTGCTGTCGGTGGCGCCCGGCGCCGGGTACCACGCGGAGGAGGTGCCCACGAGCACCACCGGCCTGGCGGAGCTCAACCTGGCGCTGCCGCTCCTCTTCGGCCACCGCGGCGGTTGGGTGGAGTGGGTGTTCGGCGTAGGCGCCATCGAGCGCCTCCAGTTCGCCGACGCGCAGGCCGGAGACGGGACGCGCACGCTCTTCCCCGACACGCAGCTCCTCGTGCTCACCGGGGTGGTGCTGAACCACCGCGTGCGGCCCGGCCTCCAGCTCTCCTTCCAGGCCCCGGTCACCTTGCCGCACTACGGCCTCTTCACGCTCTCCTTCTCCTTTTCGTACGACCTCCTCCCAGATTGACCGCGCCGTCCCACAGGGCGCAGGGCCAGGAGGGCGCGCACTAAACTCACGCCTCAAACGGCGTGTTCATCTTCTTCCCCATCGGCGTCGAAGAAGCCTCGGTCAACCGCGTGCCGGTGGTGTCCATCGGCGTCGCGGCGGCCTGCGCGCTCGCCTTCGTGGCGACGTGGATTGTCCCCGCGAACCCCGAGGGCGTCCGTCCCAGCACCCTGCAGCAGGTGGTGAAGTATTGGTCAGAGCACCCGTATCTCGAAGCGCCCGAAGAGTTCCGGCGCGAATTCCTGAACGCCGCGGACCTCGAGGAGCTGGGTCAGCTGCGCAAAGAGGCCGAGGAGAACCGCCACGTCCCGGACGAGGAGGAGCGGCGCATTGAGCAGGCCAAGCTGAACGTGCTGGCGAACGCCGCGGTCTCGGAGCTCAACTCGAGCTCGCTGCGAAAGTGGAGCCTCATCCCCGCGCGAGGCGGCGCGCAGGCCGGTTGGTTCACCCACATGTTTCTCCACTTCGGGTGGATGCACATTTTGGGGAACCTCTTCTTCTTCTACCTGGTGGGCCCGCTGCTGGAGGACGTCTGGGGGCGCATCGTCTTCGGCGCCTTCTACGTGCTGGGCGGGCTCTTCGCCGCCTTCGCGCACTACCTGCTGGAGCCCGGCTCGCACGTGATGATGGCCGGCGCGTCCGGGGCCATCGCGGCGTGTATCGGCGCGTTCGCGCTGCGCTACGCCTTTCGCCGCATCCGCATCGCCTACCTCGTCTGGTACGGCTTCCGGATATACCGCGGCGTCTGGCGCGTCCCCGCCTGGCTGTGGGGCGGGTTCTGGTTTGTAGGCGAGCTCTGGGACTTCTACCTGTCGCGCGGGCACAACGGCGTGGCGGTGATGGCGCACCTGGGCGGCTTCGGGTTCGGCTTCGCGCTGGCGCTGGTCCTCAAGGTCAGCGGCGTGGAGGAGCGCTTCCTCTCTCCCAGCGTGGAGGGCACGCACACCTGGCAGCAGCACCCCGCGCTGCAGCTGGCCTTCGAGGCCGCGGAGCGGGGAGACCTGGACGCCGCGGCGGCCTCGTTCAACGAGGTGCTGGCCCAGGAGCCGGAGAACGCGGACGCGCAGTTTGGGCTGGCGAAGCTGGAGCTGGCGAAGGGCGACGCCGGCGGCCACGCGCGCCTGGCCCGGCTGTTCAGCAAGCTGACCGCCAAGGGCAACACGCCGGAGGTGTCGCGGATGGTGCGGGAGCTGGGCCCCGCGTTCGACGCCGCGCAGCTGCCGCCGCCGGTGGCGTTCAAGGTGGCCACCGCGCTGGATGAGAGCCCGGAGGATCAGGCGATGGCGGAGCCGTTCTTCGCGCGCGCCGGCGCCGCGGGCGGGCTGCTGGGCGCGAAGGCGTGGCTGCGCGCCGCGCAGCTGAAGCTGGATGCGGGCGGGCAGCCGGCGGAGGTGATGGAGCGGGTGAACCGCGCCCGCGCCGCGTCGGAGCTGCCGGAGGCGCTCTCCGCCCGCGCCGCGGAGCTCTCCGCCGCCGCGGAGCGGATGCAGAACGCGAGCGCGCTGGAGACGGTGGCCCGGGACAACCGCGCGCTGGACCTGGTGGAGGACGAAACGTCGCTGCCGCCGGCGCTGGGGCCACAGGCGCCGAAAATCTACACCTGCCGCCTGGAGGCGTTGGGCGAGGCCGGACTGGCGGTGGTGAACGAGCAGGGCAAGCGCAAGGAGCTCACGTACACGGAGATCCTGGCCATCGGCGTGGGCGCAGTGGCCACCGCCGGCGCGGACGGCACCTCGCGCAACGTGGTCTTCACCGACCTGGTGGTTTCCTGGGGCGAGAGCGGCGCCGCGGCCACTGCCCTGCGGCTCTCCAGCAACGCGCTGGGCCTGGGCAAGCTCTACCCCGGCGTTGCCCCGCTCAAGGCGTATCAGCAGCTGCTGTCCGTCCTCTTCGAACGTTCAGGCGCCAGCCCCCTGGTCGACGCGGACGCCCTCCGCCGCGGAGAGTTTCCGCGCTTCTCGGACTTGAGCGAGCTGGAGCGCCGCTGCTACGGCGTCGCCGCGTCGGCGTAGCCAACGCAGTTGGAGAGCCCCGCGTTGGCCTCAGGCGAGCCTCCGCGCCTTCAGCTGTCCAGGCGCCGCACTGGGAACGAGCGTGGTGAGCGGCCCAGAGGCAACTCGGGGAGGGTGACGCGGGTTCTAGCCTGTGCCGTCCGGGTGCCTGCTCGGAGCCGGCTGAGGTGCCGGAGCGGAGGCTGCCATCCCTGAGGGAGACGGGGCAGGCGGGATAGGTATGGGCGGCTGCCGGGGGGGCCCCCCG
>JBGART010000127.1:0-2294 GCA_044230055.1 Myxococcaceae bacterium
GCAACGTGCGGTACTGGATTCGGGGGGCCCGCAAGGCTTCCCTGGTGCTCCATCCGACCCGCCGCCGCTGCGACTGCGGGGGCCTGCTCGAGGCTGGGGTGCGGCACCACTGCTGGGCGACCGGGAGGGTGGCGTGATGGCACTGCGCGTGCGCCGCGGCTTCCTCGATGCCCGAGACGGCAAGGCTGCGTGGGCCTTCATGGTTGAAGTGGCGCTTGACGCTCGCGCCCAAGGGGAGATCTGATGGCCCGCATCCGCTCAATCAAGCCGGAGTTCTTCACCGACCGGACCATGGGCCGGCTCGGGTTGGCCGCGGCCGTGGTGTACCAGGCGTTGTGGTGCTGGGCCGACGACGGCGGGGTGGCGCAGTGCGATGCCGACCGGCTAAAGGCGCAGACGTTCGCCTTCTGGAACGAGCTACCGGAGGACGCCATTAGGGCTGCGTTAGACCTACTGGAGTCCTCCGGTAGGATCACGCGCTATTCAGTGGGGGAAGATACCTACTGCGAGATCCACAAGTTCTTGCAGCATCAGCACATCAACAACCCGAGCAAGGTCCGCTACCCCCGTCTCTCACCCAGTCCTACCGTAGCCCTACCCCTAGGAAAGGGAAAGGGAAAGGGAAAGGGAGTCGGAGGGGAAAGGGAAAGGGAGGACTCGGCCGCGCCTGACGGCGCGACGCTGGCGGATGCCCACCCCCGGCTCGCGCAGTTCACCGCCCTCCGGTCGAAGCCATGACCAGCCTCGTCAACGCGGACCTCGAGCGCGAACTGCTGGGTTGCCTCCTGGCCGAGCCGGAGCAGACGGTGGCGGTGCACGCCACCCTCGGCACGTCCGCCGCGTTCGGGGTGGCCGCGCACCGTCACCTATTCATCGCGGTGTGCCAGCTCGTGGCGGCCGGGACGCCGGTGGACGGGGTGACGCTGCCGGCGGAACTCGCGCGGGCCGGGGTGCCGGACGTGGGCGACCTGCTGGCCGAGTGCGCGGACGCGGCGATCACCCCCCGGGTGGCGCTCTCGGCGGCGCGGCAGCTCCGGGAACTCGCCACGCGGCGCGAGGTGCTGGCCGCGGCGCACCAGGCGGTGCAGGCGGCGGCGGACCCGACGATTCCGATTGACGCCACGGTGAGCGCCACGGTGGAGGCGCTGGTCAAGGGCGAGGGGGCGCGGGGGCGGGAGCCGGTGGGGCTGGTGCGCGGGCTGGTGGACGTGATGACCGACCTTGAGCACCGGGCCAAGCTGGGACCGCATGTGTCGAGCGGCATCCCGTCCATGCTGCCGTCGCTGGACGCCCTGACGGACGGGTGGCAGCGGCAGGACCTCATCGTCGTGGCCGCGCGGCCGAGCACGGGCAAGACGGCCTTTGCGCTGGCCTGCGCCAAGCGGGCCGCGGAGGAGGACGCGGGGGCCGTGCTGTTCGTGTCGCGCGAGATGGGCGAGCGGGCGCTGTACCGCCGGCTGCTGGGGCAGGAGGCCGGGGTGAATATCCAGCGGGTGCGGTCGCTGGACAGCTATCACCTCGAGTACGCGGGGCTGTCGGAGGCGGCGCGGATGCTCTCGCCGCTCCCGCTCGTGGTGGACGAGCGGGCGGACACCCCCGGCCGCATCCGGCTCGCGTGCCACCGGGCGCGGGCGACGCACGGCAAGGTGGCGCTCGTCATCGTGGACTACCTGCAGCTCTTGGCGAGCGGCAAGCGGACGAACGGCGATACCGAGGAGATCGGCAAGATCAGCAACGGGCTCAAGCGCCTGGCCGTGGAGGAGGACGTGCCGGTCATGGCGCTCTCGCAGCTCTCGCGGGCGAACGACCGGGAGAAGCGCCGGCCGCGGATGAGCGACCTGCGGAACTCGGGCGCCATCGAGCAGGACGCGGACCTCGTGCTGTTCCTGCACCGGGGCGAGGGCGGGGATTACGACGCGGGGATGGTGGACCTGGACCTGGCGAAGCACCGGAACGGCGAGATCGGCATGGTGCACGCGGAGTTTGACAGGGCGACGCAGCGGTGGCGCGGGTGGCTGCGGATGCACGCCGCATGACCGACGCTCGGGTGTCGCCGGTGCGGCTGCTGGTGACGCGCTCGCACTGTGGCGAGCCGGTGCTGGAGGTGCTGCCCGAGGGCAGCCGGAAGCGGAAGGGTGTGGTGGAGGTGCCGTCGTTCGTCGCGGAACGCTGGCTCAGGGCGCAGGAAGCGTGGTGGGATGTCGAGAAGGAGCTGGCGGATCACATCGAGCGCCCCGGGGCGCGGAGAGGAGAGGGAGTGTGAGTGAGACAAAGGAGCATCGGGTAGCCAAGGA
>JBGART010000037.1:0-97390 GCA_044230055.1 Myxococcaceae bacterium
GAGATGTTGTTTGGCTGCACTGCCCTGCGGCCTGGTTGTCGTGTACCCACTCGGGCAGTGCAGCTTCCCAACCCCTTGAACCTCCGTGCTGCGAGTTAGTCAGGAGCGTTGCGCCGTCAGGCGCATAGTCGAGAGGTGGCACTGCCCGTGGAGGGCACTGCCCCTCCTCGGCTCTCGGCAGAACCTCCGGAGGCGCGAATGCGGCGTGCGTGGGCGCTGCCGACGTCTCGACTATGCGCCTGACGGCGCAACGCTCGACGCGAACGGGGGGCCCGCGCTTACGCGGGCTGCAGAAACCGCCCGCCGGCCAGGTGCTCAATGACCTCGCGCGCGGAGTCGGGATGAAGCCGCGCCTTGGACCTCAGCTGCCCCAGCGCGTGGTCGACCGTTGTGGGCCGTTCGAAGGCACCCAGCACGGAGAGCAGCGCCTGCGCCGCCTCGCCTTGTTCCAGGCTGGAGTCGAAGAAGCGCTCCGGATCCACCGACGGCGCGCAGGCCAGCCCCGCGCCGTCGACAGAGCGCACCACCGTGACCTTCTCCCGGCGCTCTCGCCGCGGGACGCGGTAGCTGCCCAGCCACTCGCCCAGGTCGAGCTGGCGCGAGGAAGGCGAGGTGTTGAGCAGCCGCGTGCGGCCCTGAATAGGGACCAGGCGCTTCCGAGCCGCGTGACGCTGCCCAAGCTCCTCCAGCTCGCGCGAGGTGCGCTGCACCGCCGCCTCCAGGCCCGGGTCGCGGAAGCGGACCATGGGCACCGTCCCCTGGAGCGACGCGTCGCCGCGCTGGAAGTACGCGAGGAACTCCTTGAAGGTCGTCGCCTCGCTCACCATGTCAAACCGCTCGGGGTGCTCGGTCACCGGCGCGCCGGGCTGCGCCTCCAGCCGTTGGTAGCCGATGACGCACCCCAGACTGAGCACCTTCTCCACCAACCGTCGCTCCTGGGCGAGGGTGGCCTCACTCGCATAGGGGAGCCCGGCGATACCTGAAATCTCCACCTGGAGATTCTTGTGATGACAGGCGTCGATAATCTCCAGCAGCTCCCGGTCCGAGGGGCACGGCTTGAGCTGGCCGCGGCGCATCAGGTCCTGCCGCTGCAGCTCCGAGAAACAGCCAATGTCGAGGACCATGAACACGCGCTGGAACGTGCTCACCAGCGAGTCGACGAGGTCCGTCGGCGGCACGCCCCAGAGAAAATAAGTGGTGGAGTGGCGCGACAAATCCACGCCCGCCCAGGTGCTCTCGAGGAACTGCGAGGTGCTGCCCGCGAAGTCATAGCGGAGCTGCCAGGTGCGGCCGACAATCTCCCGGTGGTCCTCGCGCACGCTCTGCGCCGGACGCAGGAACGGCTTCGCGCGTCCGAACGAGGTCTTCTGCACCCCGCGGCCACCGCCGCAATAGTTGCAGTTCTCCGCGCAGCCCTTGCCCGGCGCCACCCACCCTGAAAACTCGGAGAGGTCCTGGCGGCTGAGGAAGATGTCGTCAAAGTGCGAATAATAAATGTCGTCGCTGGACACGCTCTGCACATACGAAAACGGCGGCCGCCGGGCGGTGCCATCCGCCAGCCGGGTGACGACGTTCGGCGGCGAGGCCTCCCCGCGGCAGAGCGCCAGCAACGGCGCCTCTCCGTCGCCCAGCACGATGTGGTCCACGCAGTCCCAGGAGATGAGCTCCTGCCAGAAGTAGGAGGCGGTGTTTCCGCCGAGGACGATCCTGAGCTCCGGGTCGATTTTCCGGAGCGCCTTCGCGACGACGAGCGCGCGGGCGACATGGTGGAACCACTTGAGGCTGATCCCCACCACGCGCGGCCGCAGGTGGGAGATGAGCTGAGACAGCGAACGGCGAATCTCCTCTTCCGATGCGTCCCCGTCGTAGAGCCGGACGTAGGCTTCGATGCCGCCACGGCGCAGGTAACTGGCGAGGTAGAGGATGCCGCAGGTGGCCTCGCCGGCCCCCGCGCCGAGGAGGAGGACCGGCGCGTTTGCGGTGTCTGGAGGCGGGGACGACATCAAGCGGGCCGTACCTAACACACTCGACGGCGACCCCCGAAATGGCGCCCGTCAGAGTGAATCAAACAGGGCGTCGCGCAAAAGCCGGCCAGCGAGCTCGGAGCTCTCGGAGAACGGCGCCGCTTCCGGATGTCCTTCCGGGTGCGGCCCCCAGAGCACCACGTGGCCGTCGCCGAAGGGCGCGGTGACGACGGCCGGCGCGCCTTGTTGCGGGAGGCCCGGCGCGCTGTAGGTGGCCACCGTCTTCACAGCGGGGTCCTCCGACTCCAGCCAGGGACCGGCCGCGTACCAGACAGGGTGCTCGGGGCCCTCGGAGGCGAGGACGGTGGGCGCCCACTCCGGGTAGTCCGCGAGCTGGGCGATGGGACCGGCCGCCGTCCCATCAAAGAGGTTCAAGGAGTAGCCGGCCTCCGGCCCATAGGGAACGCCGTGCCAGCGGATGTCCCTCGACGCGAAGAAGGCGCCCGCACAGATGCCCATGTAGACGCCGCCGTCCGCGACGAACTGGCGGATCCGCCCCTTGGCCTCCTCGGTGATGAGGTGCGTGTACCCGGGATACGCAAACCCTCCGGGCAGCACCATCGCCGAGTAGCGGGAGAGGTCTCCACCCGGGGCGTTCAGCGCGTCGCGCGTGAGCCGCTCCACCGGGAGGTCCGCCGCCGTCAGGCACCGCTCCACCTGGTCCACGCCAGGACCGAACGCCGCCGGCTTGAACGCCGCGGAGTCGTCGTAGAGCGCAACGGGTCTGGCGAGCGGACGGGGGATTCTCAGCGGATTCAAAGCACCGGCCTCACAGGCAGTCATCGGCTGAAACACGCACGGAGTTGCTTTAGGCGGCCCTCTCGCACCCCTTCCTCCATGCACTCGCGGGTCAGCCGCGACGGTCAGGTCACCGGCGACCGGGCAGCCGACCACGCAGGCTGGTGCCCCGCTGACCCGCGCCCTCCGGGCGAAGCGTACGAATCCCCTGAAACCACTGGGTGGCACGGCCGCTGCTGTCGCGGGTCAAGTCTGCTCGAGAGGGGTCACGCATGGTGAAGCACTCGATGAGGGCGGCCTTCGCCGCCTCTGTCCTGGTTTCAGTGCTGCTTTCCGTCTCCGCCGAAGCCCAGCCCTACGGGCTCACCGGGTATGCCTCCGGCTACCGCTACCTGGTGACGCACACCGCGGCGGGCGCGGGCAACCTCACCGACTTTCAGGTCCGCCTGACCATCAACACCGCCGCCGAGATTGCCGCGGGGAAGATGCGCTCGGACTGCGCGGACATCCGCGTGTACGTGGGCGACGGCTGTGAGCCCGTGACTCCCGTCAACTTCTGGATTGCAGACGGCACCTGTAATACCGCAAAGACAAACATCTGGTTAGGGCTGCCCGCCATCGCCGCAGGGGCCACCACGCCGCTGGCCATCTTCTGGGGCAACCCCACGGCGACGACGCAGTCCAACGGCACTGCCGTCTTCCCCATCTTCTTCGACGACTTCAACGGCGCTTCGCTGGACACCAACAAGTGGAACACCTACGGCCCGGTGTCGCAGACCGGCGGCGTGATGACCACCGCGGGCGGCGCTGCCGGCTTCTGGTCCAAGAACATCGTGCTCGGCGCCGGCGAGACGGTCTTCGGCGTGCGCACCAACGCGCAGGCGGCCTCCGGCGCGGACATCGAATACGGCGCGGCGACGCTCATCGCGCCCTCCGGCGGCAACATCCACTGGGCCTCCCGGACCTGGACCGGCGTCACCTGGATGGCCTACGACCGGAGCTTCGCCTCCATCGGGCGCGGGCCTTCCCTCGGCGGCGTCTGCGTCTCCCAGGACGGCGTGGGCAACGGAAAATGGACCAATGACCCGGGCGACTTCACCTGGTTCGAGACCGAGTTCTTCTACGAGCTCATCCCCGGCGGCGGGACCACCTTCGGCATCTACGACAAGTTCGGCGCCAAGCGCGAGGTGACGCTGGGCAACAGCGGCTGTCGCCCCGCGGCCACTGAACGCGCCTACTGGCAGTTTGACCACGGCATCACCGCGCCCAACCCCATCTCCAGCGTGGACTACGCCTACGTCCGCAAGTACGCGAAGCCGGACCCCATCGTCGTCGCCACCGGGATTGTCGTGCAGGCAAGCAGCTGCGTCGCCAACGGCAGCGGACCCTGTACGCCGAACACCGCGGGCTCGATTTGCAGGTCCGTCAACTGCAGCGCCAACGGCAGCGTCTGCGTCCCCGGGCCCACCAGCTGCTGGGTGGACGCGGATTGCAACAGCGGCCAGTTCTGCGCGCAGTCGACCTACACCTGCACCGCCAAGCTGACCTCCGGCACCGCGCTGCCCACCGACGGGCTGCACAACACCTGCTCGGTCACCGGCACCAACGCGGCCTGCCAGACCGGGAAGTGCAACGGCGTGACCCAGACCTGCGCCGGCAACAACGGCGCCGCGTGCACCGCCGGCAAGGACTGCGTGGTGAACGTCTGCGCCACGGATGGCTTCTGCGGCCATCCCGGCAATGAAGGCATCTGCACGCCGACGGACGCCACCACCTGTCGCGCCGGTCGGTGCCGGCCCAACGGCACCTGCTTGCCGGTCGCGGGCTGCCTGGCGGACGCCGAGTGCGGCGCCTCCACCTTCTGCAGCGACGCCTCCAACACCTGCGCGGCCACGCTCTCCAATGGCACCGCCATCCCCGACGGCCACGGCGCGTGCGGCGGCGCGGCAGGCACCCTCGGCTCCGCGACCGCCCCCTGCGCCAGCGGCCAGTGCAACGCCACCACCAACACTTGCGCGGGCCCCAACACCAGCACCACGTGCACCACCGCCGCCGAGTGCGTCACCAACACCTGCGGCGCGGATGGCCACTGCGGCTGGGCCAACGGCGAAGGCACCTGCACCGGCGCGGCGTCGTCCTGCCGCTCTGGCACCTGCAGCCCGCACGGCGGCACCTGCGTGCCCGCGGGCTCCGGCGCCTGTTGGGTGGACGCGGACTGCGCGGGCACCGATTTCTGCTTCCGCAGCAGCTTCAGCTGCGGCGCCAAGCTGGCCACCGGCACCGCGCTGCCGGCAGACACGCTGCACGCCACCTGCCCCGCCTCCGCCATCAATGCCGCCTGCGAGAGCGGCCAATGCAACGTGGACACCAGCACCTGCGCGGTGGCCAACAGCCTGGCCTGCACCGGCGCCGCGGACTGCGTCTCCAACGTCTGCGCCGCGGACAACCTCTGCGGCCACGCGTCCGGAGTCGGCACCTGCACCTCCGGCACCGCGCTGCGCGTCTGCCGCTCCGGCACCTGCGGCGCGGCCAACGCCTGCATCCCGCCGGGCGGCTGCACCATCGACACCGACTGCCCCTCCACCCACTTCTGCCAGGGCAGCACGCTGGCGTGCGTGCCGGTGCAGGGCAACGGCGTGGCCATCCCCGCCAACCACGGCGTCTGCGGCAGCGCGTCCGGACCTGTCGGCGCGCCGGAGCGCTCGTGCGCCAGCGGCACGTGCAACGCCACCACCAACACCTGCGCCGGCACCGGCCCGACGGTCTCCTGCACCGCCGCCGCGGAGTGCGTGGTGGACCTCTGCGGCGCCAACGGCAAGTGCGGCCTGGCGAACCGCGAAGGCCCCTGCACGGGCAGCAACGCGGCCACCCGGTGCCAATCCGGCGCCTGCAGCGCGCACGGCAACATCTGCGTCCCGAGCACCTCCGGCTCCTGCTGGGTGGACGCCGACTGCGCGTCCGGCCAGTTCTGCCACCGCGCGACGCTCGCCTGCGCCCCGCTGCTCGCCTCCGCCGCCGCGCTGCCCACCGACGGCCTGCACGCCAGCTGCCCCGCCAGCAAGGTGAACGCCGCCTGCGCCAGCGGACACTGCAACCCGGACACCGGCACCTGCGCGGCGGAGAACGGCGGCGCCTGCACCTCCGCGGCGGGCTGCACCGCGAACATCTGCGACACGGATGGGAAGTGCGGCTACGCGTCCGGCGCGGGCCCGTGCACGACGGGCACCCAGGTGGAGCTCTGCCGCTCCGGCTTCTGCGCCAGCGCCCGGTGCGTGCCCGGTGCGGGCTGCGGGTCTGACGTGGACTGCCCGGCCGCGCAGTTCTGCGACCGCGACACCTTCGCCTGCCGCGCGCCGCGCTCCAACGGCTCGGTCATCCCGCCCAGCCACGGCACCTGCACCGGCGCGCCCGGCCCGTTCGGCGCGCCCGCACGCTTCTGCGCCAGCGGCACGTGCAACCCCACCACCAACACCTGCTCGGGGCCCACCACCGCGACGACCTGCACCGCGGCCGCCGAGTGCACCGTTAACCTCTGCGGAGACAACGGCCGCTGCGGCTCCAGCGACGGCCTGGGGCCGTGCACGCCCGCCAACGCCAGCACCGCCTGCCAGTCCGGCGTCTGCAGCACGACCGGGGGGCTGTGCAAGCCCAACCGCGAAGGCGGCTGCGCGGTGGACGCAGACTGCCTCACGAGCGAGGCCTGCGACCTCACCACCCTGCAATGCAAGCCGCGCGGCCCACTGGGCTCCGCCACCAACCCGCACCCCGCGGACACCGTGACTGCACGCGGCGGTGGCGGCTGCAGCGCAACGGGCTCGGCGGAGCTCTCGGTGGTCGCCCTGCTCGCCGCCGGCGTCTTGCTGGTCAGACGCCGGCGCGGCAGCGCGCTGGCCCTGCTCCTGGTGGTGGGCACCACCGCCCGCGCGTTCGAGCCGTACCAGGGCTTCACCCTCAACCGCTACAACCCCTCTCGCGGCGGGAGCGAGTTCAGCGCCAACGAGTCGCTCCTGTTCGAAGGGCACACCAAGGTCAACTTCAGCGTGGTGAGCGACCTCGCCTTTGACCCGCTCATCCTCTCCCAGCGCTCGGGCGAACGGATTTCGCCCATCGTCGACAAGCAGTTCATCGCCCACGTCACCGGCTCGGTGAACTTCTTCGACAGGCTGCGCCTGGGCGTGTCGCTGCCGGTGCCGTTCTTCCAATCCGGCGCCGCGCTCTCCACCACGGCCATCTCCTACCCCGCGCCCCGCACCGCGACGGTGGGGGACCTCCGGCTCAATGCCGACGGGCTGATTCTCCGGGGGAGCGCGCTGCGCGTCGCCCTGGGGCTGGACGTCTTTCTGCCCACCGGTCAGACCAGCGACTACGTGAGCGAAACCGCCATCCGCTTCTCACCCCGGCTCAGCGCCGCCGGCAACTTCAAGCGGCTCAGCTACGCCGCCGCGGTGGCCTACGCGTACCGCCCCACCATCACCCCCTCCGAAGTGGGCGGCGTCTCCTTCGGCCCGGAGCTGCTCACCTCCGCGGCGGTGGGCGTCCGCGTGACGCCCCGCATTTTCGTGGGCCCAGAGCTCTTCACTTCCACGGTCATTGACGCCAATGGCGACTCGCCCGCTGGCGCCACCACCGCCGAGGCGATGCTCAGCGGCAGGGCCCAGGTGACCGAGCAGTGGAAGGTGGGCCTTGGCCTGGCCCGCGGCCTCACGCAGACTGTCGGCTCGCCGGTGTTTCGCCTCCTGCTCAGCGTGGAGTTCGCGCCGGCCGCCCCCGCCGTTCCCGCCGTCGCGCAGACCGAGAGCGCGGCCGGAAACCAGCTGGCGGCCGTGCAGCCCGCGCACTGAGACCTCAACAACATTGAGTCTCAGAGAGATGAACGCGCCACGGTTGTGACACGTGGCGCGAAGCGTTTCCCTTGCACAACTCGTGCGTCGCTGACTTCGACAATTCACCAGCGACACACTCTTTTCCAAGGGAACCTTACATGTCCAACGATATCGGCCGTGTTTCTCCTGCACTCGCCCGTCCCATCTCCACCACCGGTGACAGTGCGATTGTCGACTTCGCCAAGCAGAACTTCTCCAAGGGCGAAGTCGTGACCTCCATCATTCCGGGTCGCGGGGCGAAGGACCTCCTCAATCCCCCCACCCGGCTCGACGAGTACAAGGTCGGCGAGTTCAAGGGCGCGCCAATGCGCGGCGGCTTCCTCACCAACGAGGTCTTCAAGGTTCCGATGGCAGGGCCGGATGACCGCCCGGTGGACATGGTTTACGTGCGCGAGCCCGTCCTCCAGCCGAACGACGGCATCAAGTACCGCTACCTGAGCCTGGGCGCGGCGGACGCCGCCAAGGCGAAGTCCAAGGTCGACTCGCCGAACTCCACCAACGCCAGCGTCAGCGACTTCCGCCTGAAGACCGGCTTCGGCGCCATGTCCAGCTACCTTGGCCTGCAGTTCGTGAGCCGGGACTCGGCCCGCGAGCTCGCCTACGACATGAAGCAGAAGGGCAACACGCTCACCATCCGCGTGGCGGATTACCGGGAGTCGAACCGGATTGGGCTGGAAGTGATTGACGTGCGGCCGGAGGCCATCCCGCTGCCGCGGCTGGCGGACGGGACGAAGATTGTCGTCCTCAACAAGGACGGCTCCAAGCTGTGGTCCGGCACCACCCACGGCAACCCCATCTAGACCGCGGTCGGCCTCCCAGTGGCGTTCGCGGCGCCCAAGGGAGTACACGCTGTCTTCAGCAGGAGGAAGCCAGCCCGCATGCCACGCCATCGCGACCTGTCAGCGCGCGCCACCGAGGGAGACCGGTTGGTGAAGCTGCGCGAACGCCTGGGGTTGTCCCAGCGGGAGCTGGCCACCGAGTTCAACGTGACGTCGGGCGCGGTGGCGCAGTGGGAGACCCACGCGCGGACGGTCCCCGGCCCCATCCTCAGGCTCCTGGAGCTGTATGAGCGGGAGGCGGGGCTCGCCGCGCGAAAGGCCGCTTCAGGACCTCCGACCGGATGGCTGCGGCGCAACAGCGCTGGCGGCCTGGCCGCGGTGGCCTGGCTGGGGATGCGACCGCTGCTCCGCGCCGACGAGGACTCGGTGGCCGCGCGCACCCGCCTCGCGCTGGCGCGCAGCTGCGTCCGCCTCCTCGGCGACCTGAAAGGGCTGGGGATGAAGGTGGGCCAGATGCTCAGCTACATGGACTTCGCCTTGCCGCCCGCCGAGGCCGACGTCCTGGCCTCCCTGCAGACCGGCACCCAGCCCATGTCGCCGGCCGAGGTGGCGCGGGCCATCAAGGAAGAGCTGGGCAAGCCGCCGGGTCAGCTCTTCGCCGAGTGGTCACCCGTGCCGCTGGCCGCCGCCAGCATCGGCCAGGTGCACCGGGCCACCCTCGCGTCGGGCGAACCCGTGGTGGTCAAGGTGCAGTACCCGAAAATGGTGGAGGCGCTGCAGCAGGACCTCCGCCACCTTCGCCGGCTGGACCAGCTGGCCTCGCAGCTGTGGCGCGGACAGCAAAGCGGCGTCCTGTACGAGGAGATGAAGCAGCGCCTGCTGGAGGAGTGCGACTACGTCCATGAAGCGCGCTGGCAGGAGCAGTTCCGCGACCTCTACGCGGACCACCCCGCCATCGTGGTTCCCCAGGTCGTCCCGCGGCTCTCCAGCCGTCGCGTGCTGACCTCGCATTTCGTCCCAGGGCGCTCCTTCGCCGACTTCGCCGCCACGGCGCCCGCCAAGGAGCGCGTCCGCGCCGCGCTCGCCCTCTTCACCTTCCACTGGGGCACCATCCTGCGCCGGGGCTGGTTCAACACGGACCCGCACCCCGGCAACGTCCTCTGCGCCGAGGACGGCCGGCTGGCGTTCGTCGACTTCGGCCGGGTGCAGGAGTTCCCCCCGGCCTTCCTGGCGCGGTGGAAGCGGCTCCTCCGCGCCACGCTGGAGCGCGACAAGGAGGAGCTTGCGCGGGTGGGCTGGGAGCTGCGGCTCATCGCGGACCCCGCGCGCTTCGACCACGCGTTTGGCTACCGCTACATGCTCTCCTTCTACCGGCCCTTCCTCACCGATTCCTTCCGGTTCTCCGGCAGCTACGTGCGCTGGTTGTGGCAGACGTGGACGACCGACAACGTGAACACCGCCGCCAGCCATCACTGCGCGGAGATGGCCTTCTTCAGCCAGCTCACCTTCGGGCTCGGTTCGGTCCTGGCGAAGCTCGACGTGGAGGTGGGTTACCGCACCCCGCTGCTCGACCTGCTCTACGCCCCGGGCGAGCAGCGGCCGGCGCCGTTCTCTCTTGAGGAGCTCCGGGACGCAGGCGCCGAACCGCCGCTTCCCTAGTGCTCCACCCGAGTCCCCCGGCCGGCCACCCCCCGCTCGCCTCGAGCGTTGCGCCGTCAGGCGCATAGTCGAGAGGTGGCGCAAACCCACGCACGGCGCTTAGCCGGTTTGTTTCGAGTAGAGCGAAGCGGCCCATGAGCCAAGCTTTGGAAGCACTGCCGACGAGCCGACGTCTCGACTATGCGCCTGACGGCGCAACGCTCGACGCGAACGGGGAGATGGATGCTGTGGTCAACCCGCCTCGCGCCGCCGCTTCCCTAGGCTGCGGGAACGGGCGGCTCCTGCGGCAGGAGGGTCTTCAGGTCGCCGTAGGCGAAGAGGGCGTTGGGGTCCGTCCAGTAGACCTCCGGCTTGAAGTCGCCCTTCTCGAGGATGCCGCCCAGCTGCGTCGACGCGTCCCCCTTCTGGAAGTGGCCCTCGTCGGCGAGGTTGAAGACGGCGGCCGGGCTGGCGGTGGTGCTGAACGCTGTCTCCACCAGGTCGCCATTGTTCACGTCGCGATTCAGGTGTTTCAGGGTGACCGTCTTCGGCAGCTGCGCCAGCGCCTCCACCGGCACGCCGAAGGCCGCCGCCATCTGTGGCGCCTCCTGGAACATCTCCGCCTGCGTCAGCTGCAGGTCATTGACGCTGTAGACGGGCCGTCCGTTCACGTCCTGGACGTCGACGGAGCGACCGGCCTCGCCGTCGGCGATGGTCACCGCTCCCGGGTGCTTGTCGAGCCCCACGGTCTTGCGGCCCCAGTCGATGGCGTCCTGGTTGTTGAGCACCAGGCCCAGGCTCAGCGCGCGCACGCCGGGCGCGGCGGAGGCAGCGACGGTGGAGTAACCGTTGACGTTGGGGACGACGACGGGCGCCTCCTCCGGCGCGACCATCAACGCCATCGCAGCCTCGTGATACGGCGTATTCAGTGTGTTTTGTTTCGAGTTGCTGGTGAGCACCTCGAACACCGCCCGCTTGGAGCCATCCGCCGCCTGCAGCTGCACGGGGGCGAAGCCGGTGCCCGCGGTGAGCCGGGTGGCGTAGTCGAGGTCCCCGGTGCCGTAGACCGCCTGCATGTCGGACTTGGAGAGGAAGGGGCTGGCGAGCTTGCGCCCGTCGGGCAGCTTCAACGTGCCCAGCCACTTCGTATCGGGGAACGCGTCCATGAAGTCCGCCGGCGTGCCGTTTTCCTTCAGGGCGCGCTCGGCCGCTTCGGCGCCGGGCTCGAACGAGTAGCACTCGTTCTTGCGCGGGCGCGTGAAGTCGGTGACCCGCGTCGTCGGGTCGGTGTCACGGGAAGGGGTGCTGACGAGGCTGCGGGGCGCTGCTGCGGCGATAGGCAGTGTCATCGGGTCGGACCTTTGACTTCGGGTTCGAGGGCAATGGTCGCGGCCCGCGGGCGCCGGGTGCGGCGCTGCGCGCGAATCGACAAGACGTCAGAATCACGGGCGAATCTCGGCCCGGTGCGAAGGCAGCGCCGCTCACAACGTGGGCGCCCTCAGGGAGGCGTGAGCTTCAGCAGCTTCCCATCCGCGGCATCCGTCAGCACATAGAGGGCGCCCTCAGGGCCCTGCACCACCTCGCGGATGCGCGCGTTCAGCTCCGTCAGCAGGCGCTCCTCGCCCACCACCCGGTCGTCCTTCATCACCAGGCGCACCAGCGCTTCGCTCGACAGCCCTCCGATGAAGAGGTTGCCGCGCCACTCCGGGAAGAGGACCCCGGAGTAAATCGTCATTCCGGAGGGAGAGATGACCGGGTCCCAGTAGTACACGGGCTGCTCCATGCCCGGCGCCTGGGTGCTCTTGTGGATGGGCGCGCCCGAGTACTCCTCGCCGTAGCCGATGGTGGGCCACCCGTAGTCCTTGCCCGGCTCCGGCCGGTTGAGCTCATCGCCGCCGCGCGGCCCCATCTCCACCTCCCAGAGCCGGCCCTGCGCATCCAGCGCCGCGGAGAGCACGTTGCGGTGTCCGGAGGACCAGATTTCCGGCCGCGCATCCTTCTGCCCCACGAAGGGGTTGTCCTTCGGCACCGAGCCATCCGGCAGAATCCGGACAATCTTTCCCAGGTGGCTCTTCAGGTCCTGCGCCTGGACGCGGCCCTTGAGGATGGAGCGCTCTCCCAACGTGACGAAGAGCTTGCCGTCCGGCGCGAAGACCAGCCGCCCACCCGCATGCTTCGTGGAGTCCAGCGTGGGCTCCATCCGGAAGATGACCTGCAGCCCCTCCACCCGCGGCTTGGCGCCGTCCACCAGCCGCGCGCGAGCGACGGCGAGCCCGTTCCCGCCCTGCCGCGGCTCGTAGTAGCTCCAGTAGATGCGCTGGCTCTCGCGGTAGTCCGGGCCCACCTCCACGTCGAGCAGGCCGCCCTGGTCGCGCCCGTCCACCGGCGGCAGCCCCGCAACCGGCGCGGACTTCTTGCCCGCCGCGGTGACGATGTAGAGCGAGCCGGTGGGCTTCTCCGTCACCAGCATCCGCCCATCCGGGAGAAAGGCGATGGCCCAGGGCTGATTGAACCCAGACGCCACCTCCGTGACCTTCGGCGGCACGCGCGTCTTCACCTCCGGCGCGCGCGTCTGGCCGGGGAAGGCCGGCTTGAACTCAGGGACGTTCGGCGGCGGAGTCGACACCGGCGCGGCGGCGATGAACGCGGCTGCGGTGAGCACGAAGCGCATGGCCGGAGGAATAGCGCAGGGCAGGCAGGTCTCGCCGCACTCTCCAGCTGCCCCTGTCTACGCGCCGACAGAGATCCTTCAGCTGGCGACGGTCCCGCCCTGAATCCTCAGGGCGGCAGCAACGCCACGACATCGGCCAGCAGCTCGCGGAATTCGGTGTCCGGCGGGTTGGCGCCGTAGTCCTCGGGCGTGGGGTAGTGCATCCGCACGGCGACCAGGTGCCGCTCGGGCCAGACGTAGAGGTACTGGCCCATCCAGCCGTTGGCGTAGAAGCCCTTCATCGGGCCCACCTCCAGCACCCGGTACAGCGGCAGGTGGCCGGTCGCGCGGATTTTGTTATCAAGCTCCGTCAGCTCTGCATTGGTGAGCCGCGCAAAGAGCTCCGCCCTCAGCGCCGCCCAGTCGCGCAGCTTCTTGCCGAGCAGCGGATCCAACTTGGTCACCAACGAGGGCGACAGCCCCTGAGCAAGCCAGTAGTCCTTGATGTCCTGCGTGTAGCCGATGCTCAGCTGGGCCACGTTTCGCCACCAGAGCAGGCCGTACTCCGGCGCGAACGAGGTGGAGGGCGCCGACGAGTCCTGAATCCACCCGGCCGGCAGCGTTGGTCCAGGAAGCCATCCAGCGTCTTGCCGGCGGCCCGCTCGGCGATGAGGGCGAGCGCGTCCACCGCGTTGTTGTTGTAGAGCCAGACCGCGCCGGGCTCGGCGTCCATCGGCTGCTGGATGAGGTGGTCCGCCAGGCCGAGCTTCTCGAACGTCACCGGGTCAAACGCCCGCATCGGATGGAGCCCGGAGGTCTGCGTGAGCAGGTGTTGCAGCGTCACCTTCGCCTTGCGTGCATCCATCTTCCAGGTCTCGCTCAACGCCACCCAGCTTGATATCGGCTTCGGTATCGCCGGCGCCGGTGAGCTCTGGTTCGATGACGTGCAGGTGACTAAAGCCAGCGCTCCGGATTGAGCCGCACCGAGAAGGAGGGCCGCACAGGTCGCGCCAGATTTCGGCCCTTACGCGCCAGCCCGTAGTCAGGGCACGACGGTGAGGGCCTGCTGCACGGGGATATCTCCCCGGGACTCGAACCAGGTAATCGCTTCTTCGACCATGTCGATTTGAAGCGTCATCCGGCCGGCAGCGGTGGGCGCCGGGAGGCGGAACGTCAGGGTCACCTCTTCGCCGGGACCCACGTCGCGCGGGAGGGTCAGCCGCGTCTCGTAGACCGGAATCTGCCGGGGGAGGGGCGCCTTCGCCGTGAGGCTCAAGCCAACGCGGTACTGGTTCGCGCCGCCGGAGCGCCAGGTCTCCCAACCGTCGTTGCGCACGGTGAGGGAGCCGTTGATGGGTTGCGCCACCGGCGCCGTCGCGGGGAGCGTCACGTTCCGGAAGCTGGCGCGGTGACTGTTGCTGGCGCCCAGCTGCTGCTTGAAGAGCCCGAAGAACGTGTACGGGTCCACCACGCGGACCTTGTAGGGCGAGGACACAATCTCCTTGGAGAGCGCCACAAACTCCTTGCCCGGCTGCAGGACAATGCGAAACGCGAGGAAGCGCGGCCCTGAGGGCACCACGCGCCCAGTGGCGTTGAGCGCAGCGTTCGCGCGCTCAGCGACAGAGTTGCCATCGAGGTTGTTGAGCGCGACCAGCGGCACCCGTTCGAAGACGCTGCCGGAGGGGACGCCGCCACCGGTCGTCAGCAGGACGCCATCGCCGAAGTACGGCGTCACCGCGCGCATGTGCTCTGCCTCCACCGGCGCCAGCGGATCCAGCAGCCAGCCCGTGGACGTGTCGAGCACGCGCGCGGCCTTCACGCCGGCGTTCGCCCAGATGTTGCGCGCCGCCGGGCCCATCTGACTGGGGTTGCCGTAGCCGGGACCGCTGTCCGCCCCGACGAAAAAGTCGCGCGGGGTCCGCGTGGCCAGGACGTGGTGGAAGAACGGCGGGAAGCGGCTGGCGACGTGGCCGCTGAAGCCCCACGCCAGCGGGACGATGCCGCGGCCCGGCTCATCCCAGACCTGAGGCGAGAAGGAATACATCCACGCCGCAGAGTCGAAGTCGCCCACGTACCAAAGCAGGTAGTTCGCCGGTTCCACCGGGCTCGCCGCGGGGTCGCCCGCGTAGAACGCGACGTCGTCCACATCCAGCTGCTTCTGCGACGTCCTCAGATAAATCTGCGCGCGCGTGCTGGTGTGGCCGCCGTTGGCGACGGTGAGGCGGGCGCGGACCTCCTGCCATTCGCCCTTGGCGGTGAACGGCACGATGGCGTTCTCCGTCGTTCCGCCCAGCGCCCAGATGACCAGCTGACCTTCCACGTCGCCCACCGGCCCGCGGACGAAGGCGCGCAGGGTAATCGTCTCCCCTGGCGCCACCCCGGGACCATCACGGAAGAGGTTGTCCTGGGCGTTGTCGCCGGCCTTCGCGGTGGCGCACTGGAGGTAGCGCAGCCCACCGTGCGAGCGAGGTCCTGAAGTGGCGTCGTCCGTGTACACCGCGCGGTCCGTGGTCTGGAGCGTCCAGCCATCGGGCCCGTCTTCAAAGCCGCCGTTGGGCGCCAGCCCTCGCAGGTAGCCTGCGCCAATCAAGTCCTCTGGCGTTGGCCTTCGCTGCGGCTCGGGGATGGGGGAAATCGGCACGTGCGCATAGAAGGACGCGTTGGCCATCGTCGCTTCGCCGGGCGCGTCCGCGTCCAGCCCGGCGGCGAACGGCGAGATGAGCTTGACGCTCGTCCATTCGCCCATGACCCCGCCGTACTTCGCCGGCAGCCCTTCCAGGTCCGTGTACTTGAAGTGCCAGGGCATGAAGCCGCGGACGGTGATGACCTCTTCCCCCGCCTGTGCGCGGGCGTGGGTGAGCATCTCTCGCAGCACGGCGGTGTCCGTCCCAATGGGCTGGCTGGGATCATCCGTGGCGGGCACGTCGTCCCAGGGCGAGAGATCGAACGGGAAGCCGCGCTTGGACACCAGCCAGTCGCGGTTGGTGAGCTGCAACTGGCCTGTGGGCTGCCGGTTCCCGGCGTAGTCCGTCGGGTGCCCCAACCAGTAGCTGTCCATCATGTGCCCCAGCTCGGTGGGGTTGAGCGTGCCGGGCTTCAGGTACTTCTCGATGGCCCAGACGTGGGCGTCGGCCTTCCCGCTCTGTGACGTCTGCCGCTGCGTGTCCGGGACGAAACCGCTCCCTTGCTTGTCCAGGAACCGGGAGCTCCCGTTGTCGTTCACCAGCGACACCTTCACCGGCAGCCCGCGCGCGCGGAGCTTCGCGTACAAGCTCTGCGGCGAAGCGTCCCAGCGCACGGCAATCAGGTCCTCCGCGCCGGCCGCGGTGAACGCCGCGTTCACGGTTGCGGGCACGCGCTCATCCCAGACCGCCAGCCCGCGAATCGCCATTGGAAAAGTATCCAGCACCTCTTCCAGCGACTTCACCGACTTCTGGGCGCGCCCGGAGAGCAGACCGCGCCCGACAGCCGGCTCTCCCAGCCGCGTCAACCAAAGCTGGTCGATGTCGCGCGAGCCGTTCGACTTGTAGAGCAGATACAGGTTCGCCCGGTCGCGGTTGACAATGCCTTGAACGCAGGCGGCGGCGACGAGCGTGTCGTAGGCGACGCGGCGCCCCTCGAGGTCTGCCGGCGCGAGGTTGTAGAGCGAACGCAGGTCCCAGGTGAAAAACGGCGGCCCGGGGACGCCAGCGTCTGCAGTCCCCGAGTCCGCTGGCCACAGCGGCGGCTTCCCGGCGTCCTGGCTCCCGCCGTCTTGCCCGCCGTCGCCTGAGGGCGTGGGACCCATCGTCGGCGCGCAGCACACGGCGAGAGCTGCGCACAGCGTCACGGACCAGAGGGAGATGCGCATCCTTCGCTTCTTACCAGGGAGAGAAACACCGGACGCGACGCACCGCGCCTGGTGTCATCTCCGCGCGCCAGGCGTGCGTGTGCGCTGGCCAATCCAAAGGCGCTGGCGCAATTGTCCACAATGCGGAGCACTTCTGCATGTCGCGTGCGTGGGGTTCGTTGCAGGGGTGTCGAGCGTCGCGATACATCAGCTCGCGTGAGTGCGACAACCGTCCAGGCAGCCGGTCATTCTTCATGCTGGGTCCGCGGTGCGCAGAGTTAGTCTCGCGGACGGCTGGTGCCTCTGGAGCACGGTGGTGGTGAGGGCGCCCGGCTTCCCCGCGCACCGCGTCCTGGAGCTGGCCAGCCCGTCCCTCGCCTCCGCCGCTGACGGTGTGCTCGCGCTGGAGGCAGAAGCCACCCACAAGCGCGACGCCGTCATCGCCGAGTGCAGGCAGGTCAGCGCACAGGAGCGTCCCCACGCCCGGCGAGCGCTGAGGCTGCTGGCGCGGGGGCGCGTTCCGGAGCCCCTCGAAGCCCCCGCCGCTGAAGCCGCGCGTCAGGTGCTCGCGGAGGTCTGCGAGCGTCATACCCGCGCTGTCGGCGAGCTGACCCACCTCTACACAGCCAGCCGGCGCCAGGTGTCGGAAGCCGTCCGGAGGCTGGCGAACGACACGCGCTTCCGCGAAGCGCTGCTCTGGCAGAACCCCGGAGCGCTTCACACCGGAGTCGACTCGCTCCTCAAGCGGCCCCCGGAAGCGACGGACAGGTCCACGCGGGAGAAGGAGCGGCTGGTCGCCAGCTACGTCCAGCGCTACTGCGTCAAGAACGACAGCATTGGCTTCTTCGGGCCCATCGGATGGGGCGACTGGGTGGACTCACGCACGCACCTGGCGCAGCGGCCGGGGCCCGCACTCGTGGCAAACCGGTCGGTGTACTTCGAGCACTGGGCCATCGACGCGCTGGCGACCACGCTCTCGCGGGAGTCTGCGCTGCGACCCTTCATGGCGCCCCGGCGCCTGCCGCGCTTCCGCCTCCAGGGCCAGACGCTCTGCTACCCCGTGGGCCGCCGCACCGAGCTGACGCCCGAGCTCGCGGCGGTCTTCGCGCTGTGCGATGGCACGCGCCTAGCACAGGAGCTTGCCCGGGAGCTCGCGCCGGCTGACGAGGGCGCGGTCTACTCGGCGCTCGAGGAGCTGGCCGGCGCGGGCGCCATCCAGTGGGCGTTCGAGGTCCCCACCGCGGGCGTCCACCCGGACCTGCACCTCGCGGTGGCGCTGGCGCGCGTCGCCCCGGCGGACCTGCGCGAACGGGCCGAAGGCGCGCTGGACGGACTTCGCCGCGGACGCGCAGCGGTCGCAGCCAGCCAGGGACCTTCCGAGCTGGACTCGGCGCTGCGCGCGCTGGACGCCACCTTTACCGGCCTCACGGGCGCGGCCGGCCACCGCTTGCACGGGAAGACCTACGCGGGACGGACCCTGGTGTACGAGGACTGCCGGCGCGACCACCAGCTTCAGCTTGGCACGCCGCTGCTGGAGCGGCTGGGACCGCCGCTGGCACTCTTGCTGACCAGCGCGCGCTGGTTCACCCATGAAGTCTCCGAGCGCTACCGGACCCAGCTCACCGCGCTCTTCCACAGGCTCCGCCTGCCTGGAGGCGAACCGCTGGAATTCGCGCACTTCTGGCAGGAGGCCTCAGCGCTGTTCCCAGGCCCGGACGCACCGGGCTCCATCGTCGCCTCGGTGCGGCAGGAGCTGCAGCGCCGGTGGGCGGAGGTCCTTCAGCTTCCGCCTTCCGCAGCAGCCGTCGTGCGCTCCGCGACGCAGCTCTCCCCCGAGGTCCAGCGCCAGTTCGCCGCGCCCGGCCCGGGGTGGCCGCTGGCCCGCCACCACTCTCCGGATGTTCTCATCGCCGCCGCAGGCGAACAGGCCGTCCAGCGGGGCGACTACCAGCTGGTCCTCGGCGAGCTGCACAGCGGGCTGAACACGCTCGTCTCACCGGTGCTGGCCAAGCAGCATCCACAGCCCGAGGAGCTCATCCGCGCGCTGGAGGCCGACGTGGGCCAGGTCTGCGTGGCCCCTGTCTGGTCGAAGGCCGTCTCCCGCGGCGACTACTACTCCCTCTCGGACCGGGACCTGGACCTGGAATTGGGCGAGGTGCGGTCAGCGCGCCCGCGCAACCAGGCGCTTCAAGTCGGTGCGCTGGTGGTGGAGGAACGCGAAGGCCAGCTGGAGGTCCGCAGCCGCGACGGCCTCCGGCGGTTTGACCTCATCGCCTTCCTCGAGCGACACCTCATCGCCGAGAGCCACAGCGCCTTCTCGCCGATGGCCCGCGCCCCCTTCACGCCGCGCGTCACGGTGGACGCTGTCGTCATCGCCCGCGCCACCTGGCGCTTCGAACCGCAGGCGCTCCCCTGGCCGGCGCTGGAGGAGGGCGCCGCGCGCTTCGTCGCGGCCCGCGCCTGGGCGCGCTCGCTCGGGGTACCCCGCTGGGCGTTCATCAAGACGCCGGAGGAGGTCAAGCCTGTCTACGTGGACTTCGACAGCCCACTCTACGTGGAGCTGCTGGCCAAGCAGCTGCGGGCGGCGTCCGCCGCCACGCTCAGCGAGATGCTGCCGGCGCTGAACGACACCTGGCTCCTGGATGCCGAAGGCGCTCGCTACACGGCGGAGCTGCGGCTGGCGGCGGTGGACCCCAAGCCCTGGCGGCCGCCTCAGGTACCCGCGGGTTCGCGGTAGAGCCCCATCCGGAGCTCGAAGGTGCGCAGGCCGTCCGGCGCCTGGAGGAAGAGCTCGCTGGGGCCCGGGAGCATCTCCGAGAAAGAGATGCTCCCCTCGGGGGGCGTGCGCTCGGCCAGCCGAGCGAAGGCCTCCACGAGGAAGAAGTTCTCGAAGTCGACGAGCACGGGCTTGGGTTGTCCCGGAACGCTGGCGAAGACGGTCTGGCCCAGCCCCAGGCGCTCGCCCAGGCGCTGGGCCTTCACGAAGAGCGCGCGCTCATCGAGCGCCTCCAGCTGCGCGGCCACGTCGCCCGCCCGCCGCTGGCGCGTCGCCCGGCGCAGGACCACCCCGCCCACGGTGAGCCTGGGCCCGTCCGTCCGGACCTCGTCCGGCAGCAGCGCGGACGGGAAGAACTTGCCCGAGTGGTCGTCGATGAGCGGCGCGACGGCGCTCGCGTACTGGAGGAACGGCGAGGACAGGTAGACGGTGATGGGCACCACCTCCTCCTGCCCCGCGAGGAAGCGGAGCTCGTCGTCCAGCACCATGTCCAGCGCGCCGAACGCGTGCGCACCGGGGCGATCTCCGGAGCCAATCACCGTGAGGTCCGCGTCCGTGACAGGGAAGCGCCGGTCGGTGGCCTGGGTGTGGAGGAAGAGCGGCTCCACGGTCCGCCTGCCGCTGGCCAGCCGGCGCAGCAGCGCCCGCATCTGCGCCAGGACGTCCTCGCGCTGCGCTTCTGGAGCGACGTCCAACAGACAGGTTGGCAACAGGTAGAAGCCGTGCATCTCGCTGACGATGAACGCGGCGTCGTCGCCGGCCGCCGCGGGCGCCCGCCACATGATGTCGGCGCTGGCGTAGCCCGGCCGGGCCAACGCCGGCAGGTCGCCCACCGCGGCGAGGAGCTCGCGCGGGGAGAGGCTCGCCACGCCTCCTCTCGCGGCGTCGGCGGCGCTTGCGATGAGCGAACGGACCCGCTCCATCGACGCGCGCACCGCCCCCGTGTCCGGCCCCTGCAACACGGACCCTTCATCGAAGGCGCGGTGCACCTCGAGGGCGCTCACCCGCCGCCCGCGGCCGAACCGCTCGCTAAACCACAGGCGCACCTGCTCGCGCGACAGCTCCATCGGGAGGGAGGCGGCGGCGGTGATGGCATTCAGGGAGTCGGTGAGCGCGCTTCGCGCGCGCGGCGTCAGCCCTGCCCGCATCTGCGCGTGGCAGTCCTCGTGAAGGAGCGAGCGGTCCGCATAGTGCTCACCCGCGCCGCGCGACGCCGCGCTTCCGGTGAGGGCGGTGAACTCCGCCTCCAGCCGCGCGCTCAGCACCACCTTCTCCGGCAGTCCGGCGCCAGAGAAGGCCTCCACACAGCCCCGCAGCTCCGCCACTGAGGCCTGCGCGGCGGCGCGAGCAGGCTGCGGCCAGCGCTCGAGGGCGCTCCCCACGGCGCCGAGCGGGTCAAACGCGCCCACCGGGACCTGGAGCCCCGAGTGGACGAGCTGGGCCTTCTCCAGCTCCTCCAGCGCCAGCTCGGAGCCTGACTCCAAGGCTGTCAACTGCGAGCGCGTCCGGGAGCCATCCACCCGGGACAGGAGCTCCCCGAGCTCCGCCGGCAGACGCGCCCGCGCATAGCGCCGCCGGAAGAAGCGGGTGGCGTCGTGCTCCATCGTGCACCAGGAGAGCTGCTCCGCCTCCAGCCGCACGGCGGGATTTCGCCTCAGCGGCAGCTCCACCCCCGCGCGCTGGGCGAGGGCCGGGAGCAGGCGCTCCGCCGCCCAGTGCGAGAAGTAGCTGCGGCGCTGCGCCAGCTCCCGCTCGAGGACCACGAAGTCGTGGTCTGCATGCGGGTCCAGGAGCACCAGGCCGTGCGGGCCGCAGAGGCTGTTGGTGTCGTTCTTGGCGAAGAACCGCTGCGCGTAGAGCGCCGCCAGCCGCTCCCGCTGCTTGCGGCGGCTGGTGCGCGCCTCCGGCTCTGACGTCAGCTGCGCAATGCGCTGGTAGGCCTCCGCGCTCTCCAGAAAGACCGCCTCGCGCAGCCGTTCGTCCTCGGCGTACAGGCGGCGCAGCGCGGTCCGCGAACCCTCCAAGTCTTGGGCGAAGGCCGTCGCGAGTGCCTGCTCCTCGGTGGTCACCGCTTTGGCCGCGGACCGAAGCTCCTCGAGCGGGGCCGCCAATGACGGGAGCGCCGCCGCCGCCTCACGCACCCCCTCTTCGGGGAGCTCCAGCGAAACAGAGAGGTCCTCCCCCTGCGCCAGCGCGGTGAAGCGGCGAAGGCGCCGCAGCAGCCCGCGCAGCCGCGTGCGGGTCTCCGGCTCATCGAAGGCGGCGTGCTCGCGCAGGCGCTGCTGCGCGAGCCCCTGCTCCACCCGCGCCGCGGCCTGACTGCGCAGCGCGGCCGCCGCCTTCAGCGCCTCGACGGCCCGGGCCGCGCGGGTCAGCCTCAGGCTGTCGAGCCTGGAGAAGGCGAACCCGCTGAGCCGCACCACGACCGCAGGAAACAGCTTCACCGGACGGCGCTCCCATCCGCGACCAGGGCGCGGTCGGTCAACCACCGCCTCAGGCGGGCCAGGACGTCCGCCGGGTCCACCTCGTGCTCCTCCTCCATCCGGCGCGCAATCTCCCCGCAGGAGGCGGCGCCGTCGCAGGCCTCGAAGAGCACGCGCGACCCTTCGCTGAGCGTCTGCAGCTTGTGGGCGTGCTCCAGCGTGGGGACGAAGACCAGGAAGGTCCTGGGCTCGGCCCGCACCTCGCCAGGCTTGGGGTCTCCTGAGCGCAGCCAGGTCGACAGGTCGACCGGCAGCGAGATGAGCGCGGAGGCCGGCGACGGGCGCGGGCGCATGGCCGCCAGGGCGTCGTCTCCCACGTCCTCGAACGCTGCCGGCCAGGTGGCCGCGAGCCCGGCCGTGCGCTTGAGCAGGGCAATCACCGCCAGCTCGTAGGCCAGCGCGTGCTCGAAGTGGGCCGGAGCGGCCCGGCGCTTCAGGATTCGTTTCTGGACGAACTCCGCGAACCGCTCGCACTCCGTCAGGCGCTGGTGTCCGAGCGACTTCCACCGGTGGTACGCGAGGTATTCGAAGCAGAGGTCCTGCAGCCAGTCCGCGTTGCCTCCAGTGAGCAACCGCAGGCTCAGCGGCATGTAGCTGATGAGGCACGCGCCGGTGTCCATCGACGCGCGGTAGCGCAGGTTCTCCACGTTCCAGCGGGTCCCCGGTTGGGCGGCCAACTCGTCCAGAATGTCCAAGTCCTCAGGCGCGAGCCCCCGGCTCTCCGCCAGCGCGCGGTGGCGCCGGTCCAGCACTGCCTCGTAGAGCAGCTCATCGGAAATCAGCTGAAGCCAGACCGCGTAGGCCCGGCGCGCGTCCACGTCCGCGCTCATCGGCGCCCGCCTTCCGGCTCCGGGCGGACCCTGTCCACCAGCGCCCGAACGCGGTCGAGATCCGCCTGAATCATCGCCACCCAGTCCAGCGTCACAGGGCGGGATTTGGCGGTGTGACCCGGCCCCTGCACCTCGAGGACGATGGCCTTCAGGGCGGGTGCGTTCCGGATGACATGTTCGAGCAGACCCCAGACGGGGTCTGGCACCGGGGCGTTGTGGAGGTCGTGGTACCAGTCCTCAATCCGCTGGCCGCCGGCGAGGTGGATCTCCACCACCCTGTCCAGCGGGAGCGTCTTGACGAACTGCCAGGGGTCGTAGCCTTTGAAGTTCACTGAGTTGGCGTAGATGTTGTGGAGGTCCAACAGGCAATACGTCCCTGCCCGCCGCACGAGCTCCGCGAGGAACTCTGCCTCGGCCAGGTCCGAGCCAGGCGCGGGCGCGTAGTAGAAGGCGTTCTCGTGCAGGAGCGGGAGCTTGAGCCGGTCCTGGAGCGCCGCCGCGCGGCCCGCCACGCGCTCCAGCTCGCGCCGGGAGAACTGCAGGGGGCTGGACCACATGTACGAGTGCGCGTTGTCACCCACGAACAGGTGGTCCGCGTACCAGGGGCTCTTCATCGCGTGCGTCAGCTGGAGGTGACGCGACACCATCAGGGAGTCATCGAGCGGCCCGAAGCCGAACTCGCCGCCGTAGTTGCCGTGCGCGATGAGGGGCCACCGGGCGCGCAGCTGCTCAAGCAGCGGCAGCGTCACCGGGTCGACGACGTAGCCACAGTCGAGCGGGGCGGCGAACATGTCGCACAGCAGCTCTGCGTAGTCGAAGCGCAGGTCCTTCAGCGCCGGCAGCCCGAGGTCCCACACCATCGTGGGGTTGAGCTGCAGGCCGATACCGGGCCGTCCGTCATTCATCGCTGCACACGCCTAGCCCCACAGTCGCCAGAGCCGGAAGTCGAGCAGCCGCAGCACGGGCGCGGCCACCCACTGATACGCCAGGGCCCGGGGCGGCCCGTAGACGCGCGCCCGGCCGTGCAACTTCGAAGGCCACCCTGGGTTGTCAAAAGCCTCCGTCTCCAGCGTCAAACCCGCGCCGTGGGCGGCGGGTGAAACGCGGCGGACAAATGTCGTCACCTCCCGCCCTGGGTCCGCGGCGGCACGCAGGGCGACGGGGTGTCCTTCGGCAATCCCCACCAGCAGCTCGTTGGAGCCGACGCGGATTTCCCCATGCAGCTGCGAGAGCGAATGCACCTCGCACAGCGGCTCGCCCTGAGCCAGGCGCTGACGCCAGCGCTCCTCGACCCGCGGCCCCACCACCACCCCGTCCAGCGGGCTCCTGAGCGTGAGCCGGGCCACCCGCACGTCCAGCGCCGCCAGCAGCGCCCTTGCCTTCTCCAGGGCGGCCTGCGCCTGGCGGAGCTCCTCGGGGCGCGCGCCCTCCTCCAGCAGGGTGCTCGCAATCCGCGCGTCCGTCTCCCCGTGCCTCGCGAGGAGCGCCGCCTGCTGCGCCCGCAGGCCGACCGTGTGGCTGCTGACGCCGGCCGCTCCCAGCTGCCGCTCTCGGCGCGCGCGGCGGGCCGCGTACGTCTTCCGGGCGCGGCTTGCCTGCACGCGCGCCCGCGCCGCGGCCTGCTCCTCGGGCCGGATGACCTGCTGCCAGCGCTGGAGCCTCAGCGCGGCGAGCTCCACCTCCGCGGCGGCGCGCGCCCGCTCGAGCAGGAGCTCGTCGTTGCGGAGCACGGCCAGAACCTGGCCGGCCTTGACGCGCTCTCCCTCGCGAAGCGAAAGGCGGTCCAGCAGACCGGGCTCCTGCGCGTACACGCCGGCGCGCGCGACGGGCAGCAGCACCACCTCACCGTCAACCATCAGGGGCCAGGGCCACAGGAGCACCGTCGTGACGAGGGTCAGCGCGCCGCCCAGGCCCAGGCTGCGCCGGGCCGTGAACACCTCGCGCCGGTGCGCCCAGACCGCCCTTCCCAGCTGGAAGAGCCCCTTGCAGACCGGCGGTCCCCATTTCCAGAGGGCGTAGACGACCGCGGCCGCCAACCCAACGCCGCCCAGGTAGCGGATGACCAACGGCAGCACCACGTTGAACCACGCCCCGTAGATGAGGACGGCGGTGACCGCCGTGCCCAGCAGGGCGTAGCCGACGAAGAGCGCGCGCTCGGAGCGCGTGGCGGGCTCGCTCCGGGAAGGGAGGCCCAGCACCGTGGCCTTGAGCCAGCCGCCCAGATAGTTGAACGCGCGCTCGCGCAGGTTGAGGACGCCCAGGCCGTCGCAGAGGGCGTAATAGCCGTCGCTCTTCACGAACGGAGTGACCGTGTAGATGTGCTGGACCATCTGGTAGCCGACGCTCAGGAGCGCCGCCTTCCGCAGCGCGAAGGCGTCCGAGGCGAGCTGGGACCAGAGGAAGAGCGGGAGCGACCAGAGCCCCGTCTGGAGCAACAGGCCCGCCAGCTGGACGATGACTTTGTGCCGGCGCTCCTTGAACAGGTACGTGGAGCTGGTGTCGCAGTACGCGATAAGGACGACGCCGTACATCGTCCCCACGCCAAGCTCTCCCACCTCTCCGCCGTAGTGCTTGCACGCCAGGCCGTGGCCGAGCTCATGGATGAAATAGCCGAGGGTATTGAAGAGCAGGTACGCGACAACCAGGTCCCGCCACTGGAAAGAGGCGAGCTCCGGGAGCGAGATGTCGAAGCTGACCTGGACGGACGCCCAGAGGAGCGCGAGGAGCGCGAGGACGCCCCAGCGGCTGAACACCCAGCGGCCAATCCTCCGGTCAAGGCGGGCCAGCAGGGCATCCGGATTGAAGAGCGGCAGCGTGAACAGGCTCGGTCCGCTCTGAACCTGACCGCGGAAGAACGCCTCGTGGACCGCGCGCAGCGCCTCCTTCGCGCGCTCGTGACCGGGGTCCACCTCCAGCGCCGCCGCCAGATGGCTCGCTCCGAGGGCAGGGTCCGCCCCCTCGATTCGCGCAAGCCCCTCCTCGAACAGGCTGTCTGCTGCAGGGGCGCTGGCCGGGCGCCCCGCCCCTGCCGATTGCCAGGCTCGCCGGAGCGCGCGGATCCGCTTGCGGATGCGCCGGCGAACGGCCGCTTCGTTCACCCGGTAGGACGTGATGTCTAGAAGGAGGTGCCGCTCGAGCCGGGAGGTGAAGCTGCGCACCGCCGCGACAGGGACCTCGTAGCCAAAGTCGTTGGCGAGCGTGACGGCAATTGCCTCTGCGCTCTGCGTTCCATCAAGCGCCCGCATCATGGCGGCTTGCAGCTCGTTGAAGCGGAAGAACGTCGCGCGCAGCGGGTCTCGGATGAAGACGACGGTGGCGCCGTCCTCCTCCCGGCGGGTGTAGACGAGGTCGTCGCGGATTTTCGGGAACGCGAAGGCCATGGCTAGATGAGGAAGCGCAGCCGGACCCAGCGGACAAGCCGCCGGGAGGCGAGCACCAGAAGGGGGCTGCGCCCCGTGTGAATCTCGCCGTATCCGGTCATCGAAGGGCGCAGCAGCCCGTCCGGGTTGTCGATGGCGGTCACCACCCGCAGGACGCGCCGCCCTTCCCGCTCTTCGACTGCGGGGGAGATGAAGACCACCCTCCCGGTGAAGGGGTGCAGCGGGTAGCCCTCCACCTTGACGGTCACCGGCTGGTCCACCGCCACCACGTCGAGCTCCCGCTCGGAGACGAAGGTCTCTACCCGCATCGTCGCGGTCGCGGCCACCTCACACAGGGTTCCACCGGAGACAATCCTCTCGTGCAACCGCTCCCGGAACCTGGGCGTGACCACCTGTCCGTCAATCGGAGACCGGAGGGTCAGCAGGGCGTGCTTCTTCTCCAGGTGCTGGACCTCAACCTCCGCGCGCTGGAGCTCGGCCTCTGCCAGCTTGATGTCTTCCGGCCGGAAGCCCGCCTGCATCAGGTCATGGTCCGCCTTGGCCTGCGCCCAGGCCTTCCACGCCAGCTGCAAGCGAAGGGCGGCGCTCTCCCTCTTCTCTGCGCTGCTCACCTGCTCCGCGAACAGCCGCTCCTCGCGCGCGGCCTCCAACCGGGCGAAGCGCACCTCGTTGGCCCGCGCCGAAAGCAGCGCGCCTGAGCGGGCGACCTCCTCCTTCCGGAAGCCGGACCGCATCTTCTCCACGTTGGCCGTCAGTCGCTCCACGTCCGCCTGCGCCTGCCGCAGCGCCGCGTTGACATCTCGGCCATCCAGCTGCGCCAGGACGTCCCCGGCGCGGACCCGGTCCCCTTCGTCGACGAAAATCTCAGCCAGGATGCCGTCAATCTCCGCGCGCACCTCGCTGCGGCGCAGCGGGAGCACCACACACTCGTCCGTCACATACCGCGGGTAGGTGATGAGCGCGCCCGCCCCCAGCGCCGCCGTCACCAGCACCAACGGAAGGAGCCGTCGCGCGCGGGCATGGCGATACCAGGGGACGCGGTCGGGAACCCACGGCTCAGCGGCCTCCACCTCGGCTGCGACGGTGGGGGCGGGAGAGGGGGCCGCCTCGTCGCGCGTCGGTGAGTCGTTCGCTGCAACCGCCTGCGGCGTGGCTTCGCCCGGCCCCAGGTTCGACAGCAGGCCCATCGCCGCGGCTTGAACAATGAATTGTTCCACCTGCTGGCGGGTCGCGCCCGGAAAGTAGACCTGCGCGCGACGCGTGAGCTCATCCACGTCCCGGCTTCCGTCCATCTCCTGAATGAAGCGGCCCTCCACCTCGTAGAGCTCGTGGCGGGCCTCCCCGTAGGTGGCGACCAGGACCGACGGCTTGGACGTGCGGAGGAACTTGACCTCGAACCGGACAGCAGGCGCGAAGTCGGGCCTTGTCACAGCCGCATGCCAACTCGCGGCGGTCGGTTCTTCAAATACAGGTGAGATAGTACAGTCTCCGAAATCACCTATAGAGCCGCCTCCATACGCATTACAAGAATGACTCCCCCCACCATCCCAGACACGTTACGCCTCGACTTCCCGATTCTCGAGCGGCGCTACGACGAGCGGCCGCTGAGCTACCTCGACAGTGCGTCGACAGCGCTCAAGCCCACCCCGGTTGTTGACGCCGAAGCCAGTTATTACAAACGGTATTGCGCCAACGTCTTCCGCGGCAATCACCCGCTGGCGGAGGAGGCCTCCGTCGCGTTTGACAACGCGCGCGTCCAGGTCGCCGCGCATATCGGCGCGGATCCGTTGGATGTCATCTTCGTTTCAAACGCGACCGAGGCGATCAACCTCGTCGCCAGCTCGCTGAAGCTGAGCAAGGCAGACCGGGTCCTCGTCCCCATCTGCGAGCACCACTCCAACTTTCTCCCCTGGCTCCGGGCGGCGAGCGTGGAGACAGTGCCGGTCACCGCGGACGGCTTCGTGGAGCCCGACCAGGTGCGGCGCCTGCTGGAGCAGCCGGCCAGGCTCCTCGCGATAGGCCACGCCTCGAATGTCACCGGGGCGGTCCAGCCGATTGAAGACATCGCCCGCATCTGCCGGGAGCGCGGCGTCCTCCTCCTGGTCGACGGCGCTCAGGCGGCACCGCACGTCCAGGTCCGGGTGGACGAGCTCGGCTGCGACTTCTACGCGTTCTCCGCCCACAAGATGCTGGGCCCCACCGGGATGGGCGCGCTCTGGGGGCGCCCGGAGCTGCTTGAAACCTTCGAGCCGGCGCGGCTGGGGGGCGGCGCCGTGGTCCGGGTCCTGGACCGCTCGTACGTCCTCAAGGCGCTGCCGCATCGTCTGGAGGCCGGGACGCCGAACATCGCGGGCGCCATCGGCTTCGGCGCGGCGGCCGCGTATCTCGCCGCGCTGGACCCACAAGCGGTAACCCAGCACGAGCAGGCGCTGACCCGGCGGCTGCTCGAACGCCTGAGCGCCCTGCCCAAGGTGAACATCATCGGGCCGCGCAGCGCGGAGCGCCGGTTGGCCGTCGTCTCTATGACCTTCCGTGAGGCGTCGGCTGACCGGGTGGCGATGGAGCTCTCCACCCGCTGCGCCATCATGGTGCGGCAGGGTCAGCTGTGCGCCCAGCCGTTCTTCCATCACCTGGGCCACGTCAGCGCGCTCCGGGTGTCTGCCTACGTCTACACGACGCTGAGCGAGTTGGACGCCTTCGCAGACGCGCTGGAGGAGCAGCTGTCGAGGGCGCGCCGGTGAGCGCCTTCCTGGCGGCCGTGCGCCCGGCGGTAAACAAGCTGGTGGAGCTCGCGCGGCCCTCGGGCGCGGACGCCGTGCTCCACCTCGGCTGTGGGGAGGGAATGCTGGCGCTGGGGGTGGCTGCTTCGCTCCCACGCGGCAGCGTGGTGGGGGCGGATGTCTCAGCGCAGCGGGTGGACACCGCGGCGGCCCACGCGGCCGCGCTGGGGCTCAAGGGCGTGCGCTTCCAGCAGCTGACCTCCGGGAGCCTGCCGTTCAAGCCGGAGTCTTTCGATGTGGTCTTCTGTTCGCCGCGCGCGGTGGCGCAGGCGCGCCCGCTGCTCCGGCGCGGCGGACGACTGGCGGTCTTCGGCCTGGGGGACCCCGCCGGCACGGACTTCCTCTCGGTGCCTGCCGCCCTCCTCCAGAGCACCGGCGGGCTCGAAGGGCTGAGCGCCGACACCTTGGACCTGGCGCTGCGCGAAGCGGGCTTCTCCCATCCGCTCATCTTGCGCCTCAAGGCGCGCCTCACCGTTCCCTCTGCCGCCGCGTGGTGGCGGCTGGCCGCGGACGCTGCGGAGTGGGAGGACGAGGGCTTCTCGTGCGTCGGCCAGCCGCTCGAGGACGCGCGGGTGAAGCGCGCCGGCCGGCTCTCATTGGAGCTGGTGCTGGCGCGCGCCACGGTGGACGCCAGAGTCGCCTCCACCCGGCCGCTCGCGCCCCGGCCACTGGACGCGCTGGTGCGCGCCGCCCCGCACCTCCGGCGGCTCTCCGCGGCGGAGGCGAAGGCGCGGCTCTCCCAGGGCACGGCGCTGGACGTGCGCGAGCCCGAAGAGCTCCACGCCGGCATCATCGAAGGCTCGGTGCACCTCCCGCGCGGCCTGCTGGAGGAAGAAGCCAGCAAGAAGCTCCCGGACCGCTCGCGGCCGCTGCTGGTCTATTGCGGCGATGGGCGCCGGGCGGGGTTGGCTGCACTGACGCTCCTGGACCTGGGTTACGAGGATGTGGCCATCCTCGAAGGCGGCTTCGCGACCTGGAGCGCAGTGAAACGTGTTTAATCCGCGGGCTTTCAAGGTACGCCAGACGTCGTACTGGGACGCGGCCGCTGACGAGCTGGACCAGGGCGCGTCTGCGCTGCTGGCGCCCGTCTTCGAGCGCATGCTCGACGCGGTCAAGCTTCAGCGCGGGCACCGCGTGCTGGACCTCGCCTGCGGCACCGGCGCCGGCACCCTGAGCGCGGCGCGCCGCGTGGGAGAGAACGGCGCCGCCGTCGGCCTGGACCTCTCGCCGCGGATGGTGGAGCAGGCGCGGGAGCGCGGGGCGCGCTGGCCGCTGGCCAACGCCCGCTTTGCGGTGGGAGACGCGGAGCGCCTGGAGCATGCGGAGCGCAGCTTCGACGCGGTGGTCTGCCAGCTGGGCCTGGCGCTCTTTCCCAACGCCCTTGCTGCCCTCAAGGAGACCCTGCGTGTGCTGGTGCCGGGCGGTCACGTGGCGCTGACGGCCATCGGACGGCCGGAGAACTCGGGCTTCCTCCTCACGCCTGCGCGCGTCGCCGCCAAGCACCTGCCCACCGTGGTGGTGAACGAAGGGGGGCCGACACAGCTGGCCTACGCCCCGGAGGGCGCGCTGGAGGACATCCTCGGCCGCGCCGGCTTCAAGAATGTCTGGACCCGCCGCTTCATCGCCGTGCTGTCCGTCGCGGATGAGCACCTGTACTGGGATTTGTTCCGGCGATGTGTGGGGGGCTTCGCCTGGCGCTTCGCGCAGGAGCGCGCGGAGGATCAGCAGCGGGTCATCGAGGAGATAAAGCAGGCGGTCCGGCAGCGCGCCACCCGGGAGGGCCTCCGCTTGCCCCTGGAGGTGGTGATGGGGGTGGGCACCCGGCCGCACAGCCCGGAGAGCGCGGGCCGCGCTGCGCCGCTGGAGGCGCTGCTGGCCCAGGCCCGGCGACAGGTGTCGGCGCTTGCGCCCCGGGCGGTGGAGGGGCTCTTGCGCGGCGGCGGGGTGGTGGTGGATGTCCGGCAGCAGGTCGACGCGTCGGCTGCTGGTATCGCGGGCGCACGCTGGATTCCGCGCGGCAGGCTGGAGGAGCAGATTCAAGCGGTGGTGCCGGACGCGCGCACGCCGGTCCTCTGCTGTTGCGAGGACGGCCGGCGCTCCGCGCTGGCGGCCAGGAGCCTCTCGGAGCTCGGGTACCTGCGGCCGGCGTACCTGGAGGGTGGGCTGGAGGCCTGGCGACAGGAGGTGCGCGATGGACGCGGTTGACGCCTTGTTCGCAGCGCCGCCGGACGTCACGGTGGAGTTCCTCGAAGCGGCGATCCTCCAACCCGGGGTGGTCGCCGAGGTGATTGACCTGGTTCCCGGCACCCGCCTGCTGGACGCGTTCCAGCGCTTCGGGGTGGTCCTGGAGCTGGGGGAGCCGGACGAGGTGGGGTACAGGATTGCCCTCTGCTGAGGGCTAAGGAGAACGGCCATGCCAGACGTCAGCCTGCTCGAACAGCTGCTCACGGGGGTCCACAGCGGCGCGCGGCCGATGGGGCTCAGCGTCAATCTGGAGTCCCCGTCCATCATCGAGCTGGCCCCGCGGCTGGGCTTCTCCTGGGTGCTCATCAACCAGGACCACACCGTCATCCAGGATGCCCGGCTCCTGGCGGACATGATTCGAACCGCGGAGGCTGCCCGGCTGCCGCACTTCGTCCAGGTGGCGGAGCTCAGCCCGGCGCGGGTGCAGCAGGCGCTCGACCTGGGCAGCTACGGCGTCATCCTCCCCGGCGTGGAGGCGGCGGAACAGATAGAGGCGCTGGAGGCCGCCGTCCGCTACCCGCCGCGCGGCAAGCGCAGCCTCTGCTCTATCGGCCGCACCACGGGCTTCTCCTCGCAGCGGTACACCGGGCTGCCAGAGGCCGCCGACGCCGTTCGCTTCGCCAACGAAAAGGCGCTGCTCATCCCCACCCTCGCCAGCAGCGCGGCCGTCGCCAACCTCGATGAGCTGATGTCGCTCGACAGCTGTCCGCTCTGGCACCTCAGCTTCAGCAACTTGAGCCTCTCCTACGGAGTGGACGCCGAACAGAACCCGAGGCAGGCCATCCGCCTCCTGGTCGAGCTCTCGGAGCGGCTTCACGCCGCGGGCAAGCGCGTGAGCGCGATGATTGCCCCCATCGAGGGACAGACGAAGGAGCTCGCAGAGGGGATGGCCATTCTGGGGAACGACCTCCCCTACGCTCTGGACGCCACCTGCATGGCCTTCGGGATGGCGGAGGTCCGCAGAATCAGCCAGGCCCACCAGGCCCTCCGCGAAGAGGGCGGCGGGGGCTGACTACCCTGCGAGCGCGGCCACCGGGCCCGCGCTCAGGCGCAGCGGCGAACGGGTCAGCCGGTCGAAGTAGCGGTCGGCATCCTGAGGGATGGCGAGAGACACGTACTGGTCCCCTTCGCGGTAGACCAGCTTGCTCCTCGACAGCTCCTCCAGAAAGCTCTGCACGTCGCTCAGCTCGAGGTCTGCTGCAATCTCCTCCGGCAGGTTGCGCAGGATGGCGCCGGGCGTGGCCCCTGCGTCGCACGCGAGGTAAATCTCCGCCTCTGCCCGGTCCAAGGCGTAGCGGGCCTTCCGCGACCCCGGCCGCCCATCTTCGATGACCATGAAGTCGGGCCCTACCCTGCACTGCAAGCTCCGGTAGGCCCCCTGCGCTGCGCGCCAGCGCCCCACCGCCGCGCGCGTGTCCTGGATGTAGTGCTCTGGATTCCTCCCATCCAGGTGCTCCGCTTCGAAGAAGTAGGCGAGGTCCTCCAACGTCGAGTCCGGGACTTGATACAGGTATTTGTAGAACGGCAGCGGACCGGCCAGGCGCAGCCCCAGCTCCCGCGGGGTGGTGAAGTAGGGGCTGAAGCGGTCCACCCCCAGCCGGATGAGGTTCGGGGCGGAGAGGTGAACGAGGGCGTCCATCTGCTTCGCCATCCGCGCGTACTCTTCGGGGGGCTCGCCGGGGAAGCCATAGAGGACGTTCCAGTGGACGTTGATGCCGTAGCTGGCGCACCACTTGAGGAGCCGCACGTTCTGGAGGCCGGTGACGCCCTTGCGCATCAGGGTGAGGATGGGAGAGCTCAGGCTCTCGATTCCCGGTTGAATCTCGTGGACGCCCGCGGCGAAGAGCTCGCGCACGTGGGTCAGTCGGAGATTCGATTTGGTCTCGAAGAAGAGGCGGAGATCCCACCGGGCCCGGGCGAGCTCGGGCAGGAGCGACGCGAAGTATTCCATGTCGATGATGTTGTCGACGACCTGGAAGTCGAGCGCGCGATAGCGCTGCGCCAGGTCGCGCAGCTCCCCAATGACCTGCTCGCCCGGCTTGCTGCGGAACCGCATGGTGGAGCCGTTGAGGCCGCAGAAGGTGCAGTGGTGCTTGGCGCCCCACCAGCAGCCGCGGGCGGACTCGTAGGGGACCCTCAGGTTGACGCGCAGCTCGGCGCCGACGGGGCTGCTGGAGGCTTGCTCGAAGAACTCATCGAAGTTCGGCGGCGGGACGGCCCGCATGTCCACGTTTTGGTCCCCCTCCGGCATCGCGTGCGAACGCCCGTCGCGCCGCAGGCACAACCCCATCTGCGCGCTCGCAGGCTCGCCGGCGAGCAACTCCTTGACCAGCTGAAGGAAGACCGCCTCCCCTTCGCCGCGGACCACGTAGTCAACCCACGGGAAGCTCCGGTGGAGCGCGGCGCCCATCGGCCCCGAGCAGTTCGCCCCTCCGAAGACGATGATCAGCTCCGGGTTGCGAGCCTTCAGCAGCTGCGCGAGCGCCAGCGAGGCCACGTTCTGGGAGAACGTCGAGCTGAAGCCCACAATCCTCGGGGCGACCTCCAGCACCTCCTGCGCGCACTTCTCCAGGAAGCCCGGGGCCAGCGCGCGCATGCGACGCAGGATGGCCGCGGAGTCCGCGCCATGCGCGCGCTCCACCAATGCCAGGTAATCGGCGTCCCGCGCGGCGTCGTCCGGCTGATACGGCGGCACCGCGAACGCCCACTCCCCTGACCCGGACCGGCCCCGTTCCGCCAGCTGTTCATAGTCCGAGAAGCCAAGCGGACGCGGATCATTCCGCGTGGCCAACGCAAGATGCTCTGCGAACGCGAGGTGATACGACTTCGTGAGACACGAAATGTCGTTGTTATTGAGAACACTCTTCAGGATGCCCAGCGCGATGGACGGCGAGTGCGCGCTGAACCACGGCATGCTGATGAGGACCACCGAAGGATTGCTCATGAGATTCCCGAGGACACGAGCCGGCCACTCTCGCACAGCCCTCCCTCTGCGCGCACCTCCCCGGCCCGTCAGTGAAACAAGACAGCACCTGCCCCATCGGAGTGACACATTGCACTCACAGGCCTCAAGCGGTGTTTGACGCAACTGAGCGGTTGTCGCGGCCGATATTTTAATCAGCAACAGGAGCCTGTGATGAAAGACCCCTTGAAGCCTGAAGCGGAGATCTCTCCGCAGGAAAAATCTCCCGCCCCCGGCATTCCTGGCAACCGCACCCCTCCGCCGGCCAAGAAGAAGCTTCGCCTGGACGTGGAGGACGTCTCCGAGGTCCTGGAGCGTAAGATCTCCCCGTAGGGTTCTCGAGCGCGGTGCTCTTGGATGAGCACGTCGGCGCAGTCCCGCATCGCCTTCACGGCCTTGAGGAGCGGCCGGTTCGGGCCGAAGGGCCAGTGCTCCGGGAGCAGGAAGGGCAGGAGGCGAGGCTCTGGGCGCGCGCTGGCGGTCGCGCCCCAAACCGCCAGTCGCAGCGAATTGCTCAGCGAATGACGTTCAAATAGTTCGCCGCGCTGATGGTCTGCGGGAACAAGCCCAGCACGGTGGCTCGCGCCATCCCCATGTGCCGCTCGAGCACCTCCGCCACCACCGTCCGATAGTCGTGGACGACGGACAGCGCGGTGGACGAGTCGGCGGTGGTCGGAATGGTGAACGACCGCGGTCCGACGTAGGCAGCGTCCGAGTGGCCGCGCACCGCGCCACCGAACAGCATCATGAGGCCGCCGCGCCCGTGGTCCGTGCCGCCGGAGGTGTTCTCCTTCACGCAGCGGCCGAACTCGGACATCACGATGACGGCGGTGCTGTCCCACCGGCCTCTGGCGACGAGGTCGTTCTTGAACTTGGCAATATTCCGGGAGACGTCATCAATCTTCCGGGCCATGCCGTACCACTCGCCCACCGTGTTGGGGAACTGGTCGTTGTGGGTATCCCAGTCGTGGTCGCCGTCGACGGTGACAATCGCCGGAGCCCAGCTGCTGCCCACCAGCGCGGCCGCCGTCGCCAGGCGCTGGCCGAAGCCGTGGTCTGCCTGCAGGTAGCCGCCGGCCGTGGCAAGGCCGGAGGCCGTGACGTTTCCGATGGCGTTCGCGGCGGCGGAGATTTGCGCGTCGGCGATGGAGGCAATCGCGTCGACGTTGGCGTCGCTGTACCGGTAGAGCCCCAGGCGCTGGCTGCGGGTGACGTTGAAGCGGAACTGGTGCTCCTGCGCGTTCGACTGCAGCTGAGCGGGGTCTGTGAAGCACAGCGGGTTGGTGCCTCGCACCGACATGGGGATGGTGGTCCCCAGCGACGCCACGGGCCTCGCAAGCACGGTGGCCGCCCGGCCCAAAAATCCGGTCGAGGCGATGCTCACCGAGTCGCCCGACTCGACGTGGTCCAGCTGTTCAAAGTGAGACCGCGTCTCATGCGCGCATCCCGAGTGCAGGATGACGTTGAAGCGGCTCATCAACGTCGCGTCGTTCACGATGGGCGCCATGAACTGATTGGCGTACAGCGTGGACGAGAAGGTGAGCGGCGACGCGAGCGTGAGGTTGGGGCGGAAGCCCGCGAGCGTGGTCTGTCCGGTTCCCCCCTTGGGAGAGAGCCAGGTCAACGGGTCCGCGCCCCCTCTGAGCAGGATGAACACCAGGCTCTTCGGTGGAGTCCCCTGGGCTCGGGCTTCGGCTCCACCCACAATCGACGGGAGGAAAGAGGCACCCACGCCGGCCAATGACGCCTTCAGAATATCTCTGCGCTTAAGCATGTTCGTTCGACCTATCGCTTCAGTTCGTAGACGTTGCCAACCGACATGGATCCCCAGGTCTTCGCGATGTACCGGGCAGTCGGCACATCCCACCAGCTGACCCACTGGGCGTTGGTGCCGCCCACGCTGAGGAAGATGGATTCGTGCTGGGACTGGATGACGTACGGCGCGGGCGTCCGCGTGGCGGCCGCCGCGTTGAGGATGCCGCCAATCCTCAGGTCGCTCGCGAGGAAGGTTTCAAAGCGCGCCGCGGTCCCGACCTGGCTGACGCCGGTCAGCAGCGCCGCGTCCCTCGCCGGCGACGTGACGTCGGTGCGGTGAGCCTCATTGAGGTAGTCGATGATGCCGGCCAGGGCCAGCGACGTCCGGCTCACCTGTTCGATGTAGCCGCTGTTGAAGAACGTCGACCCGTCATTGGAGTACCCGGTGGGCGCCGCATAGTTCATGCGGAAGATGCCCATCAACCGCTCGGTGACGGAGGTGCTGAGCCACAGCGAGGTCCACGCGCGGGAGGCCTGGAGCTGATCCAGGCGGGTCATGAAGTCCGTCGGGGTGATGGTCAGCAGCGGGAACTCATTGCCGGTGCGGCCCTCCTGGTTGGTGGTGTAGTAGAGGTCCTCGATGGAGTAGCCCAGCCGCCGGAACCCGTTGGCCGTCAGCTCCACCGGGGTCCGATACAAGGTGCGGAAGTTGGACTTGTTCCAGAAGTCCGCGTGCGCAATGAGCGCCCCGTACATCGCCTTCAGGTTGCCATCCGTTCCCCACGCGGCGATGCAGGCATCCCGAGGTCCCGCGATGAGACTGGGCGTGTAGAGCTTGGCCGCGAGCTTGGTGCAGATGGCGCTCTTGGTGCTGGCGTGGTTCGCCAGCCAGTTGAGGACGGACTCCACGCGGGTCGCTCCCGTGTTGGCGTACGCGGTCCCCATGAAGGTGACGCTCACGTTGGCGGCCAGCGCGGTGTTGAAGACAAACCCGTCGTTGGTCGGCGCGGCCGTGTAGGGATACGCGTTCCAGCCGGCGAGGATTTTGGCGAGGGCGACGATGTCGTCCTGCCCGTAGATGCTGGACGGGTCAGAAGCATCAGCCTTCGGCTTCATCCCGAAGGTGTGGAGCTCCAGGAGCTCGCGGGCCAGGTTCTGGTTGCTCGCGGCGTCCGTCGCCGCGTCATAGCGGTTCTCCGCATTGTCGAGGAACACCAGCATCGCCGGGTGACGCATCACCGCCCGGAGGAGCGAGTAGAAAGTCCCGCCGATGTTCGCGCGGATGGTGGGCTGGTACCCGTCCGTCCCAAACACATACTGGGTGGACTTGGAGGCGGAGACGTTGAAGTGGTTGAACCAGAACTCGGTGAACAGCGCGTCCAGGTTGACCTGCGCGTCGGTGGTGGGGCCGGCGACCGGTCCGCTCTGCGACCCGGTCACTTCGCGCAGGGTGGCCATCATGGCCAGGTGCTGCCAGGCACGCCACTGGAGGATGCCCATCGCGTCCTGACGCCCGGCCGCGACGAAGCGGTTGAGCGTCGCGTTGATGTCCTTCCGCGAGTACATGGCGAAGGGGAAGAGCCGAGGCTTGATGAAGGTGAACGAAGCGGTGTCCGGCTTGGCGCCCAGCTCCGCCACCTGCGCCGCAATCCGCTCTGCGAAGGTGTTCCGGGCGCAGATGTTCACGTTCGCCGGCGTGATGGTGTCAAACGGAGCGACGCCAAAGCCCAGGCGCGTCGCCGAATGATTGATGAGCTCAATCGGCGTCAGGCGGTTGGCCCCGGTCGTCATCCCCGCGTAGTACGGCGCGGCGGCGGTAGACGGCGTGGTGCAGGTCTGAGCCAGGGCCTCAGCTGAAAGCAGGCTCAGCGAAACAACTGAAAACAACGCTACTCGTCTTGTCATCGTCGACCTGTGGCGGGATTGAGACCTGAGGCGGGGTTGAAATAGGGAGCGGTCCGCTGAATCACCGCGAAGTGCCGGACGCTGGCGAGCTGGTCGACGTACTCAAAGCGGCGCTCCTCGGTGATCTGTCCGCTGGCCAGCGCCTCTTCGGCTTGCTCCAACACCCACTCCTGGTCGGAGGGGGGAAGCGTGGTCAGGAAGTGGGAGTCCTTGACGGACTTCGGAGCGCTCGCAGCGGGCGGAGGCGACGCAGTCGCAGCCTCAGCGTGCGTAGGCGTGATTGTAGGGAGCGCGGAAGTCGCCGAAGACCGGGACGTGGCGCGGGGTACGGACAACTGGGCGGGCTCATCGGATTGTGCCTGATGTGCGACCGCTGCGACCACCGCGGCGACAACCACCAGACCAACCACTGCGACGGGGCGTCTCACTCGTCAAACATAAAACATAAATAACATATTATTTCGATGACGGAGGATGTGACACCTACTGAAGTACAGGCTGAAATCCAAATGCCTGTGTTTTGGTCTGCGCTGCTGAAGTTGCGCGGGTCAGCAACGCGCGCCGGCCGCCGCACGCAGGACCTTCAGGTAAGGCGGCGGCTGACGTCAGGGATGTGCGCGCGCCAGCTCACGCCGAGAGGAGAGGACACCGGTTTCCTGCTCGGAGCCTCGAATGCGAGCGACCGCGCGAGCAACGCTGACGACAATCGACGCTTCGATTGACCTGACGGGGGCGGAGCTGACAAGCAGGCGGCCCACGTCTGGGAGGAGGCCCATGCCGCTCGAACACTTGCCGGTCAAATGCAGCGCCGAGGCGCACCAGGGCGGGGTCAAAATCCGCTTCCATCTGCGCGCCGCCATCTCCCTCTCGCGCTGACCCCACGAACGAGGCTCTGCCCGTGGCGCCAACCCGACGAGGAGGAGGTACCGGTGAACGGACTCGCGCCCGCGTAGGCGCCGCAACGTTGGCGGCTCAGGTCCAGGCAGCGCTCACGGCAGTGAAGCTGTCAGAGCGGCACATTCAACGCGCGGACACGGTGACGCGGGGGTTCGCGGAGGCGCAGGGCGCGTCCCTCGCGCCTCTCCTGACGAATTCGGAGGTGGACCTCGCGCTTCGAGAGCTGAACGGCGGCGAGTCCTTGTCCCAGACCCGGTCGCTCATCGCCTTGTTGCCCCGAGTTTCCCCAGCGCGCCAGCCCGCGCTGCTCCGTGCCGCGACGCAGGGAGCTCGCAACCTCGCCGCCTGTTTCAGCGGTCCTGCGGAGCTGGATGACAGCCGTGCGGTGGCTGCGGGTCTCCTCCGCGAGGTGGCCGCGCAGCATCCATCCGGTGCGGAGCGGGGACAGCTGACGTCGGAGGCCCTCCGGCTGGTTGCGCACATCGACGACTCGCACCAGAGAGCAGAGGAGCTCTGGGCACTGGTTCCACTGACATCAGGACCGGCGCGCACGCCGCTGGTGCGCCGGGCCCTCGCAGCGCTGCGAGGTGCGGACTCGCTCGCTCCTGCTCAAGTCGTCTGGTCAGCGCTCACCTCAAGCGAACGCCGCCGTGTGGAGGCCTGCACGCCCACACCCGCGCTGGCCAACCCGGGTGTGTTGGCCCTTGCGCTGCGGGCGTTGCTCCCTCAGCTCACCGGCGCGCTCCGGGTCCGCGTCTGGCGCTGGGTATTCGCGCGGGCGCTGCGGGAGCCGCTGGCGCAGGACCGCTTCGATGCGCTCAGGCAGGTGTTCACCTCAGCGCCGAAGGGCTTGCGCGAGGCGGTTGCGCGGAAGGTGCTGGCCGTTCCCTTCGCGCCGTCAAGCCAGGCGCGTTGGTTCACCTCGGTCGGCGCGCCGGCGCTCACCCGCGCCGCGGCCAGCCGGGTCGCCACGGCGTGGTTGCGCAGGAGCGCGGGCCACGAGCAGCTGGCCGCTGTCCGCCGGGCCGTGCTGCCCTTCCTCTCACAGAAGGCACGAGCTGCGCTCAGGTCGAAGCTGCTCTCGGAGGCCCGTCAGTTGGCGGCGGAGAGGCAAATCCCCGAAGCGGAGACGGTCGCGGAAGCCCTCCTGGAGTTGCTGAGGGCGCCTCCCTCGAAGGAGCTCATCGAAGACGTGCTGGCGGCGCTGGAGTCCGTCGAAAACGAGGAGCAGCGCTGTGAGTTGCTTCAGCGGCTGCGCCTGGAGGCGCCCTTGCGCCAGGCGGATGCCAAACGGGTGCTCGCCATGGCACTTGCCTTTCGGGAGCCGCACGACCGCTCCAATGCGCTGGCGTCCGTCACGCACGCGCTGGCCGGGGCGCAGCGGGCCCAGGCCATCACCGAAGGGTACGCGGCCGCGCTGGCCATCGAATCACCCCTCTACCGTTCCGCCGCGCTTCGCGAGTGGGTGCCAGCGCTCCAGGGTCGGCGGCGAACGGAGGCCATCGACCGCGGCCTGGCTGCTGCCCGGAGCATCCACGACGAGGACATACGCTTCCAGCAGCTTCTCCCCTGGATGGACGCGCCCACCCCGGCCGCCGTCACGCGCGCGCTGCTGCGCGACCTGGTGCTCACAACGAAGGCCGCACCCGACCGCCTCGTCGACATCGCCGACGCGCTGCCGGCCGCCTTCGCCGTCGAGCTGCTGCCTGCCATCGAAGCGCTGACCGACCCCGGCGCGCGCCTCAGGGCGCAGGCGACGCTGCTCGCGAAGCTGCCCGCTCGGCACGCTCAGCTCGTCGAGCAGCTGCTGAGCGGGCTTGACCAGGCGGTCCTGGCGGGAGAGCCGGTGCCCGTCCCGGTGGGGCTGCTGCAGCTTGAGCGCCTGCCGCCACGCGACCTTTATCGCGCTTGGTCGCGGCTGCTTCGAACGATGGGCAGCGTTGGCGCCCACGCGGTGCTGCATGCGCTTGCCCAGCTTCCGGACGTGCTCACCGCACTCGGCGGCCCGTCCGCGGTGGCCGCCGTCGCGGAGGTGTTGATGGCGGCGCGGCGCCTCGAAGCGGGCTGAGCTCCGGAGCCCGCGCATTCAACACTCAGCGCGTGCGCTGGCGGCGTGGGGCGCGTACGGGGAGCCACGCCTGGGAAAATGTCCGCCGCCTTGGGCAGTTTCGCGGAGTTGAGCGAGTGCTCAGGGAGCTGCCGGATCGGGAGTCCAGTCCTCTGCGCGTTCGATGGGAACCCACACCCGGTTGGGTCAAGGCGCGGAAGTGTAGCCGAGGCGCCTCGACCCTGCTGAAAGCCAGGCGAGTCTCCGCAGCTGCCCCTCGTGAGACCGCCGCGTCCATGTCTACGCTTTCTTGAGGCGCTCCAGCAACGCTACGTCGAGGAGATCCTGCGGTCGACCGCTGGCGCGCTTGAGGTGCAGCAGGTCGTCCAGCGCCACGACAGTCACCGGAACCCCTTCCCAGCTCGTCGACACTCGCCGCGCGTATGACTCCTCGAAGGTTCCACCAGGAACCTCCTTCATGAAGTCGAAGCGCAGCGGAGGATTGCCCATCCAGGCCACATCAAGGCCCTTGAGCTCTCGAACTGCCCGGATGGTGGAGTCTGGTGCGGCGAAGGTACGCAACGCCTGCTCCAGCCGCGTGAGATCGTCGGGGGCCGAGCCTATCCAGAAGTCGACATCCTTGGTGAACCGTGGAGCGGCGTGAAAACCGAGTGCGTGCCCGCCAATCAGCAGGTACCGCACGCTAGCGGTGTCGAACTCCCGAAGCAGTTCGATCAAATCGAGGGGCAGCGCCACCGGCTTGTCCTCCCATCGCGAGATAGCTCTCCACCATCTCCCACAAGGCGTGGATCCGCTGCTCACCGGTCAGCTGCCGCCAGAATTGTCCGTCCTGCGCCGCCGCCTCCTCCTGTGAATGAGCAACACCGGTCTGCATCGACCGTCGGCGCGCTTTGTCGAGGGGAGAAGCCACGCCTCGAGTGTAGTCGTGGGAGAGGCGCGGCGCCAACCACCGCTCACCAGCGGTGCCAGTACCTCACCTAGCCGTCAATCAGCGGACGCATTCCGGCCCGGTACGAAGCGCGCCAGTAGGGCCCCTTCCTGCGGATCTCCCAAGCGGCCTTCATTGCGCACGCTGCGCAACGAATTCACTTCTTGTGCTTGCACAACCCCAGCTGCCCACAACCTTTCAAACGCTTGTGCCGGCACCTCCGTTGCACACCCAGCTCCGCTCCAGAGGAAGTGCAATGAGAGCGATTCTGTACGCATGTGTGGCAACGCTGACGGTGGGATGTACGTCTGAGCTGGAGTCGTTCGAGGGCGAGGCCCCTTCAACGCCTGAAACGTTCAGCACGTCGAGCGCGGCCGTCAATGGCAACAACGTCGCCGGCAGCAATCTCGGCGGCTCGAACCTCTCAGGCTCCAACGTCAACGGCGCCAACATCGGCGGAGCCAACCTGGGCGGCACGAACGTGAACGGCGCCAACGTAGCCGGGGCGAACGTGGGCGGCACCAACCTCGGCGGCAACAACGTCGGTGGCAACAACATCGCTGGGACGAACGTTGGTGGCACGAACCTGGGCGGGACCAACGTCGGCGGAACAAACGTCAGCGGCAACAACGTGGCGGGCAGCAACCTGGGCGGGTCAAACGTCGCTGGGGCAAACATCTCCGGCACCAACGTCAGCGGGACCAACCTCGCGACCGCGACCCTCGCCACCGCCAACGTCGGCAAGAACATCCACAACCTCGCTGCTGCCAACAAGCTGCTCGAGTCAGGTGAAGACTTGTGGACGAGCCGCACCTCGGCCTGCGTGGTGCTGGGCGTCGGGTCGACGGCGTTCGCCAAGATTGTCGCGGCGAATCCGTCCGGCAACATGTACGCGGCCATCAAGAAGCTTCCCTGGGGGTTCACGGCGAGCTCAGGTGGCGCGGTGACGCTGCAGGCGTGGGAAGCCGTCGTCTGGGGCTCTTCAAAGTACTGCGTCTTCCTGGTGATGGCCCCCCCCGACGCGACCTTCACCGGAGTGGCTGGGTACCTGAAGGCCATCTGGCGCTGGAACGCGCCCACCACGCGCACCATGTCCATTGGCCAGATTGGCGGCGGCGAAACGGTGCAGAACCACACCGGCATGATGGACGCTGCGGCCAAGGTGACCGCCGGCGCCATCACCCCGCGCGCGTACGTCGCAGGCGGGCTGATGTTCGCGGCGGCGACCACCAATGATGTTTCAGTGCAGGTCGACTTCGCGGCCTGGGTGGCCAACGAGAACAGCAATTACGACGGACTCATTCTGGGGAGGCCGGAGGGGACACCGGTGCGAATGGACGCGGTCTACCGCGCCGTCTCGCTGCCTGACGGCAACGTCCTTCCTGTGATTTCGCAGCGGCCCGATAACAGCTACGGGGCGCGGGACTCGTATTACGACCTGGCGCCCTATGGCTATGCCCCGACCTCGACGCGGGGCAGGGCGTTGCCCAAGCGCTGCTACGGCGCACTGGTCCTGAACCGCGCTGCGCCCTCCACCTACCCCTCGCCAACTACTAAGTGCGACGCGTTCGCCATTCAGGTCTTCGCCGACAACGCGGTCGGCTTGGGCCAGGGCGCGCTGCCCGCGATGGGCGGTCTGAAGTGGAATTACGACGTCCTGCAGCTCGAGAGCGGGCTTACGTACGACAGCCCCAACGGGGTCTCGGACTACTACCAGCTGATTCCGCCTGGGAAGTACGGCTGCACCACCAGCAGCCCAACGTACGACGCCGCGTTCCAGAAGTGCCGTTACCCGGTTCTCTCAGAGACCTATGTCCACCTGAACGAGATTCCGTTCAGCGTCAGCGGGGCGGGTGGCTTCGTCAAAATCAACGGTCCGTATGCATACAAGAACTACCAGGACAGCGACGTGAACCTGAGCGTTACCGTGACAAACGTCGGCACCGTCGCCGCTGACAACTGGCGGCTGACCCTGTCGGGGCTCAGCTACCCCGTGCCCGCGTATCACACCATCCATGGCCTGGCCCCAGGCGCCAGCACCACCGTGTCATTCGCCGCAACGGCCTTCAGCGCGTCTCTCAACGCCACCATCGCGGCAGTCACGCTCGACTCGAAGAATGGCGAGCGTCTCGGGGTCGAAGCGAAGTCCGTCTACTTCAACTCCTACATTCTTGACCAATCGGCTTGGACCTTCAGCCGCCTCCAGTGGACGACCGTCCCCCAGGGGGGCGTGCTACGATGGCCCTCCGACTTTTCTGAGGAAACGGTGACCAATGGGGCCACCGCCAGCTTCGATTTCGTTGGGATTGGGTTCAGCCTGTTCGGCTCGACAGGGCCCACCTATGGAACGTTCACCGTTCGAGTGGACAACGGAGCGCCTGTCACGGCGACGGCAAATCTCGGGACGGCGCAGGACGGCGCACTCCTTTACAGGCTGGAAGGGCTTGCGCCCGGACCGCACACTGTCATGGTGACCAAGACGGGCGGCACTACGATGAGAGTCGACTACGCCGTGTTGGCTCAGTTCACGTGGTGACCAGTCCAACGTTTCTCCAAGCGAGACCAGGCAGCGCCCGAAGGTCGCACAGGAGCCGTCAGTGCTTGGGCGGGTGTTGATTTCGCCAGGAGCTGGGTGTCGTCCCCGTCCAACGCCGGAATGCGCGGAAGAAGGCTGCGCTGTCCGCGTACCCAAGCAGGTAGCTCACCTCGAGCAGCGGGAGCTGCATTTCGAGGTAGGCCTTCGCGCGCGCCTGGCGCACGCCGTCCAGGAGCGCCTCGAACACCTGATTCAGCTCGGCGAGCCGGCGCTGCAGGGTCCGAGGGCTCATTTGTATCCGGCGCGCCACCTGGGTGAGCGAAACGTCGCCGGTCGGCAGGCACTCGCTGATGGCAGCGCGCACCCGCGACACCACGGACCCGACTCCGGGCTGGAGGCGGTCCCCCAGGTACCTCTCGAAGAAGTCGACCAGCGCCGCGTCCGCCGTGCGCATGGGCCGCGCGAGCACGTCCACCGGAATCGCCCACTCCGTGGCGGGAGCGCCGAACTCCGGCACGCGCCCGAGACATCGGCGGTACTCCGCCAGGTCGCCGCGGGGCGCGTGCGTGAAGGAGAGCGCGAGCACGTCGAGGGGCTCGCCGGTGAGGTGCGGGATGAGCGTCAACACGCCGGCGCAATACATCTCGGTGACGTGGTCACGCCCGATGGACGGCGGCAGGCGATGGCTGAGCCGGAACACCGCCCGCCCGGCGAGCTCCTCCAGCTGAAACTCCTCACCCTCGCTGAGCAGCGCCTGGAAGTGGACGAAACGATGGAGGGCGTCGCCCATCGTCGCGCTGGAGAGCGCGAGGAAGCCGATGGCGTCGATACTCGTGAACCGACTGTCCCCGATGTAGTGGAGACCCAAGTGCGGGTCCTCCAGCCGCTCCGAAAGAACCTCGCAGACCCGGTAGTAGTCGGACACCGTCACGCGCGCGTCCAGTGACGCGAGGAGGTCTGGCTGCAACCTCACCTGGGCCAGCACCTCGTCGGCATGGGCACCCCTCCCCTGCGCGTACTGGAGCAGGCGAGTCAGGCTTCTGGCCCAGCAGGTTGGGGAGCGCGCTGGCCGGGCCGTGCGTGATGACATCAACGTGGGCCTACCCCACCGCGAACGCAGATCGCAAACGGGCCCAACGTGGTGGCGTGAAAGGACAGTCGTTCTGGCATGCGAGTACAGCGGTATTCCGGTCGAGACCGAAGGCTGTTGGCGACAAGTCCGGGTGAAGGTCTACGAAGGAGCTTCATCGCCATGTCTCGAGTGCAAACTGCAGGTAACACCACCCCTCTGTACTCACCCGCAACCCCGGACACCTCGAAGCCGGAGAAGAAGCCTGACCCGGCCGAGTTCGACCTGTCGCCGCATCCCGGCGCCCCCTCCCACGATCACTCGCTGTTCCAGCAGCACCCTTTCGATGGGGTCCACACCACCAAGCACGGCGTCACCGTTCCCACACCGCTGCGGTACTACAATGCGAACGTCCAGCTGCTCGGTGGAACGGTCAACCTGGAGGAAGTGAAGAAGCTCACCGAAAAGTACGGCTATGAGCCAATCACCACACCCGACGGCAAGGCCATCGCCGAGCTGTGGGTTGGCGACTACGCGGATTCAAGCCTCGGCGCGTACAAGGAAGGGATGATCGCGTACATGGTGAAGGAGACGCCGTCGCAGATCGCCGACGGCAGCCCTCTGGGGTTGCTCCAGGCCATGGCGGATCCGACCGCGAAGATCTTCTGCCACAAGCTTCTGCTCAACGAGCAGGTGCCGACCGACGCTGGAAAGGAGGTCTGGGGCTTCGACAAGGACATGGCCAAAATCGACGTGCAGCATGAGGGCGACAAGACCGTCTTCGACTACCGCGAGGAGAACGGCGAGCCGATCATGTCTGGACAGGTCTCCGCGCCGCCTTCGGACCGCCCGGAGCAGCTCGGCGGCCAGCAGTTCATCGTTCCGGACGTGCTCGAGCGAAAAGCGAATCCCACCCTCTGCAGCTCGTACACCAACTTCAATCCCGGCGTGGCTCCGTTCGGCCCCAACGACCGCTTCAGCTTCAACCCGAAGACGGAGTTCGGCGGCGTACTGGATCAGATGGACTTCAAGCCCATGGTCACCCTCGGCGACCCGGACTGCCAGGTGGTCCTGGCCACCTCGCCGGAGCAGAAGCCCGTCGAGCCGCAGTAGACGTTCGAGCGGGCCGAGCCGCCTCGTCGGCCAGAGCGGGCCGACGAGGTGGGCGGGCAGTCAGGGCACCCCGATGACTTGCCCGTTGTCTTCGAACGCGTTGTCGGTCCAAACGAGCGGAGTGCGCGTCGTGCCGTTGGTCGTCGCGGTGAAATCAATCGGACCGTACGCCGCTCGGCGGTCCCATCGGTTGTGGCTCACCGACGCCGACTTCCAGAGGTGTTTGATGTAGACCGCGTAGCTGCCTCCACCGAACCAGTTGTGGTCGAGGATCAGGTCGGCGAGCGGCACGTTGCCGGTCTGGTCAACGCCCTCGTAGGCGTCGTTGCCGACCTCTTGAGGGGTACCCGGTGCAGGGACGCCCATGGCGATGTCATTGCAGATGAGCGCGATCGCGCCCGGTCCGCGTGGCAGGTAGGAGAAGACGCCGCTTGAGCTCGGACCGCTCGGGTGGTGGAAGTAGCAGTTCTCGACGCGAACGTCCCAGGCGGCGCGCACCGCGGTCTGGTGGTTGTGGACGTTCACGCGGCGCACGGTGAAGTGATCGTCGCCCGTGATTGCGCGGCGTGGATCGGCTCCCGTGTCCGGCCCTATCTCGCAGTCCTCGATGACCGTCCCGGTGGTGTTCGAGTCGACGTGAATGGGTGAGTCGTTGGGGTCAATGGGGCCGCCCCAGATCCGGCTTAGCCGGATGGTGACGTTGTTGGCCTTGACCCTGATCGTGCCCCGTAGGTCGAGCTTCTCGATGACCTGTCCGTCGGTCGTCGCCACGATGTTCCCGGTCCGGGCGGTGAGCAGGGTGCCCGGAGGCACACCGGTGTTCGCAGACGTGGGCCGAACGCAGGGCATCGCCCCACCGTCGCTCCCCGCGTCGATAGCCGGGCCTGCGTCGCGCTGAGACGGGCCCGCGTCGTCTCCGCCGAAGCCGCCCGCATCGCCCGCGCCGGGGCTGCCCACGTCCTCTCCGGAGTCGGCCGTCGCCCGCCCTGCGTCGGTCGAGACACCGTCAGCCCCGGTGACCTCCGTCAGGCCCAGGCAGCCGAGCGACGGTAGGAGCAACAGCCAGGTAGCACGCCACCTCGTCTGCGACGGGGAACACATCCCAAGGTGCCTCCGCAAAATCCGTGCAAGGCGGACCCGCGCAAATCGCCTGCAGATGCGGCTGGCGCCGCACCGCGAGTGGCCGGGGAAGGACCCCTCACCTGTCCCCGACGCAGGGACGCGTCTTCGACGGTACGTCCGTGTAGGCGAGGATTCGGACCCCTCCTTTGCCGGCGCGTGTAAAAACACGTCGGCCAGTCCACCAGTGCAGCCCGCATGGAGTGAGACGATGAAGACCAGCCGTCGATCCTTTCTCAAAGCTGCCGCAGCAATCGGTGCCTCGCTCGCGTGGGTGGGACCGGCCCGCGGCTCGCGCGTCAGCTGGCGTGAGCGGCGTGAGCTCTATCCTCAAGGCGTCGCGTCGGGTGATCCCGATCCGCAGAGCGTCATCCTGTGGACGAGGCGCCCGTTCGATCAGGATGCACGCCAGCGCCTGACCGTCGAGGTCGCGGAGGATGAAACATTTCGCAGAGTCATTGCGCACGCGCAGACACCGGTCTCGAGCGCCGCGGACTGGACGGCGCGCGTTCTGATCGGCGGGCTCAAGCCAGCACGGACTTACTGGTATCGGTTTACCGACGCTGAGGGAAACGGGAGCCGCGTGGGCCGCACGATGACCGCGCCTTCACCCAATGATCCCCGCGTGGTGAACTTCGCGTTCGTGAGCTGCCAAGATATCAATGAAGGCAAGCTCAACGCCTACCGCCGGATGATTTACGAGGATGAACGCGCCGCCGCCGCCGAGAAGCTCGGCTTCGTCCTGCATCTGGGCGATTTCATCTACGAGGTCGTCGAGTATCCCGACGAGGTGAAGACCCGCTACGACCGCACCATCTACGAGGTCGCTCGCATCCCGGATGGCCACAAGGTTGGCAAGTTCCACATCCCGCTGACCGTCGATGGCTACCGGACTATCTACAAGGCCTATCTCGCAGATCCCGACCTCCAGGACGCTCGGGCGCGCTGGCCGTTCGTCGCCATCTGGGACAACCACGAATTCTCGTGGCAGGGATGGCAAAGCAACGTCAAGGCCGGGGCGTTCGAGCAGCCTGGGCAGAGCATCAAGGTCGCAGCGAATCAGGCTTGGTTCGAGTATCTCCCCGCACGTGTCACCCAACAACGCAGCGGGTTCCTCGAGCGCTTTGTTCCGCCCGACGTAACGAATGTTCCTATCCGCGAATTCGACAGCGACGGGCTGGGGGTGGAGCCGAACAACCTTTCGGCGATCAACAGCCTCAAGGCCTACCGCGCGCTCCGCTACGGCAAGCACCTGGACCTGATCATTGCGGATCAACACAGCTATCGGAGTGCGGACCCTTTTAGCGATCCGTCTCTCGAAAAGCTCGGCGGTAACGAGTTCATTGGAATGTTTCCTGAGTCGGGCATGCGGATTCTCGACGGTGGACGCGGCTTCAACGGCGGCGAACCCCCTCCCGACATCCAGTTCGACGATGCGCAGGTCCCCAACCCGCAGAGGGCGGCGCCGCCTCAGACCCTTCTCGGCGCGCAGCAGAAGGCGTGGTTCAAAGACAGGCTGAAGCGCTCCACGGCGTCATGGAAAATCTGGGCAAATTCCCAGGGCACGCTCGATTGGCGAGCCGACCCGCAGAACCTGCCCGCGGGTCTCACCAAGGAGCCGTGGCCGAAGAACAGCTACGCAGCCCTGGGCGGGGGTGACTACGGCACCGCTTACGCAGAGCGCGCTGAAATCTACCAGCTCGTCCGCGACGCGAAGATCACGGGCTTCGCCATCGTCTCGGGCGACCGCCACAGCTTCTGGGCCGGATATGCGGCCGCGGACCTTCCGCCCGGCAAGTTCGAGCCGGTCGGCTTGAGCTTCGTCGGCGCGTCACTCGCCAGTCCGGGCGCCATGGAGGCCTATGAGCACAACCTTCCGAAGAACGCCCCGCTACGGGCCCTGTTTCTTGCTGACAGGCCGGGACAGGCGAAGCCGGAATGGACCTTCAACATGCTGCTGAAGCACGGCGTCCGTGCATGCCTCGACTATGCGCAGAGCTTCGACCTGAAGCGCGCACGGTCGCTGTCCAACCCAGAGCTGGCTCCGCACCTCGAGTTCGTCGACCTGGGCGCACACGGTTACGCGAAGGTTCAATTGTCAGACGAGGGGATGCGCACCGAGTTTGTCTGCGTCCCGCGTCCCATCACACGGAGCGAAGCGCCGGACGGCGGGCCCATCCGGTATCGCGTGTTACACACCGCTGCACTCTGGAAGAGCGGAGAGCGCCCGCAGCTGAAGACCTCGGTTCTCGAAGGCGACGCCGGACTGGCGATCTAACGGAGCAGAAGCCCGTCGCGCCGCAGTAGAGCCGTCTCGCCTCGAGCGCTCCGCCTACGGCGTCGGCAATGGCGTGACCGGCCATCCCATCGGCCACCCGCTGGTCCAGAAGCGGGGATCCACGTCGTCGAAGCGCTGGTAGACCTCTGACGCAAACAGGGGTGTTCGCATACCCCTGTCCATCTCGCGCGAGTAGCCCCCGAAGAGGCCCCAGTTCTCACGACCCCAGTAGGTGCTGACTCGCGTCCAGGCGATGCGGTCTTCAGATCCTCTTACCTGTCCGATCGAGTCGATCATCCTCATTCGGAAGGGCAGTTCTTGGTACCGCGTGGCGGAGGCCCACAGAGGCGGTTGCGCAGTATGGACCGTCTCCGCCCCAAGCCAGGTGTCGCCGTACACGCCCGACGTCACTGAGACCTCGCGAGCAGAGCCCAAGTCTCTGCCCTTCCAGCGTCGGAAGTCCGGCTCGGCACCATCGAAGCGGTCGTAGTCCACGACCCTGCAGGGAGTCAGGTCGGTTGGATCGTTCGTCCGCTGCGTCACCCTCACCCCAAGGCCCTTGGGCTGGATCCGCAAGAACGTCTCGCGCTCGCCCTCGTGACCGAGCAGTCGGTAGGTGCCCGCGAGGGCGTCAATCACAGGCTGAACGCCAGGCATGGAGTCGCTCCTAGAGGACTCCTGAGTTTTCGACGGCGGACATGCCAGCGTCCTGCCAACAGCAATTACAACGACTCCCAATCCGCCTGACGGCCTAGGAGGATGGGAAGTGCCCAGGGCCGGAATCGAACCAGCGACACGGGGATTTTCAGTCCCTTGCTGGCGCTTCCGGCCCGGGGACCTTCAGAGGTAGACTGGCGGCCTTGGGTGCCGTTTTGGCGGCCCGTCTGGGGTACAGCTGGGGTACGGACCTGCTACTCTCGAGGCATGCCAAACAAGATGGAAGGCACCTGGGAGGGCGGCTTCACCCGGCGCGACGCCCATGGCCGCTTGATGTACGTCATCCGGCGCTCGGTGGGCGGTAAGCGCTACGACGTCAGCACGCGCTGCACCACGCTCAAGGCGGCGATGGAACAGCTCAAGCGCTTCGAGGCTGACCCGGCCAGCTACCGCGCCGCGGGCGAGGAGCGGAGGGACCCCATCTACCTCGACGCCGCCCTCACACTCGCCTTCCTGACGTGGAGCCGCGACGTGCAGGAGAACTCCGCGCACTGGGTAGCGAAACAGAAGCGCTACCTCGCGTGGTGGGCGGGAACGCTGAAGGGCCTCGACCTCCGTCGGGTGTCGCTGGCGCTTCACATCAAAACCGCCCTGGATACCGCAAAGGGGCAGGCCCACCGGATTGCCGTCCTCAAGGCGCTGTACAGCTGGCTTCGAAAGGAGCGGCACACGCTGACGGCGGACGAAGACCCCACGTTCGGGACCCTCGCTGTCCCTCAGTCGGACCCGAACGCCCGCGCTCTGAAGGACAAGTCCATCTCGCGCAAGCAGTATCTCGCCGCTCGAAAGCGGCTGGACGGGCACTGGCGCGACGCTCTCGACTTGCAGGCGGGCACCGGCTGGCACGTGACGGAGGTCCAGCGCTTCGCCAAGGGGGGCGCCGTTGAGGCGCACCCGCGCAAGGGCGTGAAGGGGGTGGGCGGCGTGCTGGTCTGTCCGGAGACGAAGGCGGGCGGCTCGCTGCGTACCGCGGTCGGCGCGGACGTGCTCGCCGCGGCCAAGCGCCTGCGGAAGCGAGGGACGTTCGGCACCGAGCGGTATGGGATGGCACTCAAGGCGGCGTGCGAGGCGGCGGTGGCTGCGAAGGAACTCAAGCCACACGAGGTGTTCACGCCCGGCCGGATGCGCCACAGCGTCGCGACGTGGGCCATCAACGCGGGCGCGGACCCCGCCACGGTGAGCGCGTTCCTGAACCACAAGAGCCCGCGCACCACACGAAAGTTCTATGCGACCCATGCGGTGCCGACAAAGGTCCCTACGCTCCGCTAAGGGTCATCAGGGGGGGCCAGCAGAATCGGCGCGACGACCATAGGTGGCACGCGCGTCCCGTCGTAGCGCGTCGTGCTTCGTACCGCTCGATGCCCGATGGCGTCGCGGATTTCCTCCAACGTCAGGCCGAAGTTCCGGGGACGCACGACGCGACCACCTTCGCTGCGCGCCCACGTGACAAAGCTGTGCCGGAGCGCTCCATAGAGAACGGGACGTGGCCAGCCGTTTCGCCGGGCGAGGCGATGGCAATACTCCTGGCGCTTTTGCTTGTCTGGGATGCGCCCGCGCTCCTGAATCCGTTTCGCCGCCGCGTAGGTCGCCGCGTTAACCGAGGCGTACGTACTCGAACTCGTTCCGGAGGATCGCGTTAGCCTGCCGCTTCACGGGGTGCTTCCGCGAGAGCGCCTGCATTGGCTTCTCGTCGATGCAGACGACTGCACCCGGAGGGAGGTGCGACGTACAGCTGGCAGACTCGCTCAACCTTCTCTCGGAACAGTGGGTCGGGACTATGAAGCCACTGTCGCACTCGGTGCGGTCGGAGTCCCTCCGCGCTCAGGACCCGCTGCACGGTACTCCGGCTCACGCGCGTCCCAGTCTGAAACCGCAACTCATCGGCCAAGCCCTGTTGGGTCCAGACCACCGAGAACGTCTTCTTGGGCGGCCGATCGCATGCCAGCTTCACCAACTCACATTTCGTCGCGGTCGAGATGATGGGTGGTCGACCCGGCCGGTCCTCGTCCGCGAGAGACTCGACGCACGGCGACGCCAGCCATCGGCGTTTCCACTTACTTACCCACCGCGCGCACGCCCCGAGTTGACGGCCCACCTCGACGAGGCTCAGGCCACGACGCAGAGCCAGGATCGCGCGGGCACGCTGGACGATTGCATGCCCCGCGCCCGTGCTTCTGGCCAGTCGCCGGAGCGTGACCCGCTCACCGCGGGACATCGGTATGTTCGAACTCACGGCCGCCTGAACGCGGACCGAGCACCCGCATTCCCGGGAACGAACTTCTGATCTGCTGTACTAGTCCCCTTCGAGAAGTCCCGAGCGCTTGGCGGCGTGAATTTACGTACTACACAGCGAGGGGTAACGCACACCGAGCGAAATCGCCCCCAGTACGGTTTCCATGGACGCAAAACCGCCCGCTGACCCAAGCTCCCCTCCCATGCCCATCTGCCGAGCCAAGTGGCGCGGAGGCGAATGCACCCGCGACGCCACGCGCACGGACCTCTGCGACGCTCACTATGAGCAGCAGCGTCGCGCGGTGGCCGCAGAGAAACCCGTCCGCTTCGCCGAGCAGCGAACCGCGCGTGGCGAGGGACGGCGCGTAACCGTCCGGCTCCCTCTCGATCTGCTGGAGGAGCTCGAAGGCGCAGCCCGCGAAGGGCGCGAAGACGTCCCCGGATGGATTCGCACCGCATGTAGGGAACGTCTCGACCGGCTCAAAGCGTCGAAATAGCTAGCGGCTGCCGCTTGTTGACACTTGCGGCAGCCGCTTGTTACTGTTTCCTGGTCGCCGCAACTCCCGGCGGCAGGAGGCAGACGCGATGTCCACCCAGTATCTGCAGGCAAGGCAGCACCACCGGGCCGCTCAGACGGCCTACCAGGCAGCGATTACCCGCGGCACCGTCGCCGAGATGACCACGACGCTGGACGCGCTGGACCGGGCCGCCCAGACGCTCCAGCGGGCGTCCGCGGCTGACCTCGCGGCGCTGGTCGGGGGTGCGCGATGATTTCCCACCGCGAAGGCCGCGCCATCGTCGCGCGGAACGCCGCCGAACGCCGCGCCTACCACCACCTTCAGGACGTTCTGAACACCCCTGCCGAAGAACGCGCGAGGGCTGCCTGGCGCCAGCTGCGCCCCCCGACCCGCGTCTGCCACCGCGCGCTCCCCAAATACCGCGGGTGCGGCCGCAAGCTGGGCCACGCTGGCCCCTGCAGTCTGCTGGAGCCCGGCACGCGGGCCAGCCCGTTCGCGCAGGAGCTCGCTCAAGCCATCGCGGAGGAGTACCGCACGCTCATCGGTCACGCCTACCAAGTGCGAGCCCCCATCCTCATCAGCGCAGCGCAGAACGCGGCCCACGCGCGCCAGTTTCTGCCGGCGCTGCGCCGCGAGATGGTCCAGTTCGGCTATTCCCAGGCCGCGGTGCGCCGGGTCACGAGCCGCCCCGGCTGGACCCTGACGGTGGCGAACGCGGTCCGCACAGCCGTCCGGCGCCTGGAGGCGAAGCGCCGCGCGGGGGTGCCGCTCAGGACCATCACGCTGGACGGCGACGGGTTCGAGGTGCGCTCGTGAACGACCTCGTGACGGAGATTCAGCATCTCGCCCCCGATGACCCCCGCCGGCCGGTGCTCATCCGAGAGCTTTACACGGCCGCCCTGCCCACGCTGCGCCGCGTTGCGGGCCGCTTCACGAACCTCGGCAGCCTGGAGCCCGCGGACCTCCTCCAGGTCGGCACCGTCGAGCTGCTGAAGCTCCTGAACCGCTGGCGCCCCGCGATGGGCCCGTTCGGCGCTGTCCTGTTCGTGAGCGCTCGCCGAGCCTGCCTGGACCAGCTGCGCCTGCACAGCACCTCCCTGCGCCCCAGCGACGCCGCCCAGAAGCGCGGCGGGGCGCGCCGGCCGATGGCCGTGGAGCTCACGGAGGCGAACGCGGGCGTCGCTGAGTCCCCGGAGGACGCGGTGGGGCGCGCCCAGCTGCAGGCGCTGGTACGGCGGGCGGTGGGCGCCCTGCCCCGCCAGGCGCGCGACACGGTCCGGATGGCGCACGGCGTCGGCGGGGCGCGGGTGACCCTGCGGGCCCGCGCTGTCCGGGAGGGCCGGACGTTCGCTTCGGTCAGGCGGGAGGTCCAGGTGGCGGAAGAACTGCTGCGCCGGGACCTGAAGGGCGTGGCCTGAGCGGGACACGCTCGGCCACGGACGGGGCGCGGCTCGGGCCCGGAACGGGCGTGTCCCGCGTGTCCTAAACCCCCAAACGCGGGACACGGACCGGGAACGGTCCTGGCAGCCCCGCTGAGCCTCGAACGCGTCTGAGGCCGTCCTCCTGCCCTGGTTGGCCCCGTTTGAGGCCCTTCAGCGCCCTTGCAGCGCTGTTCTGGTACCTCTCTTCACAAGATATAGGGCCAAGTCCAGCCGAGGCCCACGTGTCCGTGTCCCCCCTTCGGGGGGGGGACACGGGGACGCGCGGGGTGCCTTCAAGCTCTGTGTCCGCGTGCCGGACACGGTGGGCCACGCGGACACCCCCCAGGTTCCGTTGCCGATCGCGAGCTCGATTTCATGGCTTGCTGCGCGGGCACCGCGCTGAAGAAAAATTAAAAAACGCTGGGGTCGTCCCGCACCCGCCCGCGGGTTTCCGCGTTTCAGCACCCCGACCCCCGAAAAAGTACCCGAAACAAGCCGTGCGACACGTGTTTTCGGCCGAGTAGCGCGGCGTCGCGCAGTCGCTCCAATCGTCCAGGGGATTCACACGCATCATTCCTCTGGGAGACCCAGGCAGGAAGCCTCCCAAATCGGCTGGGTAAGTCGTCCCTATTGGGACTGTGGAGGCGTGTGTCACATGATGGAGTACGACGTTACGAACACGGTGCGCTGGGAGCTCAAGTCGGGCTGGCGCTCCGGCACTGAGCTGAGCAACTCGACGGGACTCAGCGGCGAGCGGGTCCGCACTGAGCTCCGCATCCTGGACGCGCTGAACGAGCTGGACACCTCGCTCCGGTACAACCGGCGCGGCGCGCCCACGCGGCTCTACCGGCTGCGGCAGTTTCCGAATGAGCACCGGACCAGCGGCGCTGGGCTCGGCATCGCGAAGGGGGCGTGAGCGATGTCCGCCAAGTCAATGACGAATGCAGCGGGCGCAACGGTCTACCGGTTCGTCGCCAGCACGTCGAACCCCGACCGCGAAGGCGACCGCGTGATGCAGGACTGGAGGCTCGCGGCGTTCAAGCAAAACCCGGTCATCCTGTTCAACCACTCCTACGATCGACCGATTGGGAAGGGCACTGTCGCAGTCATCAATGGCGAACTCATTGTCGACATCGAGTTTGACCAGGCCGACCCCTTTGCGCGCAGCATCCAGGACAAGGTCGAGAAGGGACACCTGAACGCGGTGAGCGTTCGGTTCCTCGCTGACGCCGCCACGGTGAACGACCACGGCGGATACGACATGCACAGCCCCGAGCTGCTGGAGATTTCGGTGGTGAGCGTGCCCGCCAACGCTGAAGCCCTGCGCGTGAAGGGGCTGAATGGTTGGCTCAGCGGCAAGCTCGCTTGCGACGCGCTCCAAGAGCGAATCGACCTGGAGGTTCAGCGCCGGCTGCGCGCGATTGACCCCGTGTTCGCCGCGCGGGCGAAGGCTGCGGAGCGACAGCAGTATCTCGACTCGCTCAGCCCCGACGTGCGTTACCTCGTGGCCTCTCGTCTCGAGAACGAAGACCGCTACGAGCGGGCGGTTGCGCGAGATCGCGAGCGCGGTGAGCGAGAGGAAGCGGAGCGCATCGCGAAGGCTGAGCGCGAGCGCGAGCGTTTGGCCAAAGCGCGTCGTCGATAACACATACGAATTTCAGAGGAGAACCCACCATGGCAGAAACAAAACAGAGCCTGGCCGCGCGCGACGCGGCGTTGAATATCGGGAAGTACCCGCCGCACATCCTTGAGCACCTCCGCAAGTTCATCCCGTACATCAGCGACCACCTGTACCGGCACGGCGTCAATCCGACCGCCCGGACCATCGGTCAGCAGGTCGGAGTCTCGAGCGAGCTCACCGAAGTCGTGCTCACCCTCGGGGTTGCGAACGGCGACCTCGCGGTGTCGGCAGGCCTTTACAGCCTGCCCTGATTTTCGCCTCACCCACCCACCGGACCAAACAATGAAACCGACCGACTTGTTTTCGAATCACCCCGCGCTTCGGGAAGCACTCGACGCGTCCGACGCAGGCGAGCTGCGCCCCGGCAGTCTCAGTCAGGCATCCAGGGATGCACTTGCCCGCGCGACCGGGCCGTACCGAACGCAGCAGACCAGCAGGTTCGCGCCAAACAGCCTGACGCACACCATCCCGGGTAATGGCAAACCAGCGAAGGGCTATCCGCGCTTTTCAGACATGGTTGAGTTCATGGCGCAGGCTTGTGCCGAAGCGGCGCGAGCGAAGCAGACGAAGTCGGCCCGGTCGCTGCAGGATGAACTCGCGGCGAAGTTCGGTCCTGAGGTCGCTCAGGCTCTGGGCTCTGAGACGCTGAACATGCTCACCGGCGAGCGCTTCATAGTCCCGGTGGGTAACCTGGCGGCTGAGTTTCTCGCCGTGGGCATGGTCCCGGCTTGCAGCGATGGCCGCGACGGCCAGCCGTGCTGTCTCTGCCTGGATCGCGCTGACGACCAGGCTTGGCGCGAGCGACGCGCGCGCCTTCTTCTCGGCGTCTGAATCGTGGACCAGGCGGGCGCCCGCCCGGCCTGGCTCGGTCAAAACAGGGCGGGCACTTTTTCCGATTCAGGTGACAACGTGGCAATCAACGTCGGTACCCTCACTGCGCTGCTCAAGCTGGACGCCTCCGGGTTCGCGAAGGGCGCGACGACTGCGCTCAAGGAAACGGAGAAGCTCGCGAAGGGCTTCGAGCAAATCGGAAAGAAGGCGGCACAGCTGGGCGCGGCCATGACCGCGCCCGTTGTCCTCGCGCTGCGCGCGGCCGCCAAACACTCCCCGGAGGTGCAGGCCCAGCTGGACCGGGTGAACCGGGCGTTCGCCGCCCTGGCCGAGCAGGTCGCCCGCGCGGTGCTGCCCGTCGTGCGGCAGTTCGCAGACGGCATTGCAAGCGTCGCGCGATGGCTGAACGACATGAACCCCGAGACGAAGAAAGCGGTGGCGCACTACGCGGAGCTTGCCGCGAAGGTCGCCCTCGCGGTGGCAGCGTTCGGGCAGGTCGCGGGCGTCGTGGGTACCGTGGCGAAGCTCGGCACCCTGCTGCTCGGACCGTTCGGGATGGCGCTCGCCGCGGCCGCGGCGCTGGTCGTGGCCGCCGCGCTGGTGACGCAGGCGTGGGAAGACAACCTGCTCGGCATCCGCGAGAAGTTCGCCGCGGTGTGGGGCTGGATTACCTCGAAGGTCAGCGTCGTGGGCGACGCGTTCGCGTCCGTCCTGAAGTTCGTGGTGGGGATTTTTGCGGGGACGCTGCGCACGCTGGGCGACGCGTGGGCCGGGTTCCTGAAGTTCATCGGGAAGGACGCGCCCGACTCCGGCGGGCTGTTCAAGGACCTGGCCGACTGGATGGAACACTTGACCACCCGCAACGGGTTGGTCGAGATGGTGGACGACTTCCGAGACACCTGGAGTAGCGCGTCCGCGTACGTGAACAAGAGCCTGGACACCCTTCAAGCCAAGGCCGCCAAGCTGGTGGAGGAATTGCGGAAACAGTTCCAGAGCGGCGAAGGACTTTACGCTGCGTCGGAAAGCGAGAAGGAGATTCGCGCGCGGCTTGAGCCGGTCGAGCGCGCGAGCGGGGTCGCCGGCCCGAGCATGGAGCACGCGCAGTCAATGATGGACCGCGCTCGGGCGCAGCCAATCACCATGCAGGTTCACAATGACGCTGTCGCCCGCGCCGACCAGGCGATGAACGACCTCGCCACGACGGTTGGGTCGAAGCTTGTATCGCGGCTCGGGACCGCCGGCAGCCTCGCGAACTCCGCGGCGGAAGGCATGGCCACCGCAGGCCCGTGGGGCGCACTCATCTCGGTCTTCGCCGACATTGTTTCGCGGTCAAAGCAGTTCAGCGACGCGGTGGCCTACCTCGAAGATGGCTGCAAGATGATTGCGGACTCGTTCGGGAGGATCTTCGGCTCCGGCTCGAAAATCAACGCCGCGTCGAACGACCTCATCGCAGGAATTCTCGATGTGTTCAATCCGCTGTTCGACGCAATCTCAGACATCGTCGGGGTCATCGCGCCTGTCATTCAGGTTGTGCAGAAGACGCTGGCACCTGCGTTTGCCGTGCTCGGGGTTGTGTTCAAGGGCGTGGGTCTCGTTCTCAAAGGCGTTGCGTCCGTCCTGCTCGGCGTTTTGATGGCCCTCGCCAGTGTTTACAACGGCGTGCTCGAGGTGGTTGCGAGCGTTATCGAGATTTTCGATGGCAATGCTGCGCGGGACTTCCGAAAGAACAAGGCGGACACGGCGGCAATCCAGAAGCAGATGGATGACCTCTGGAAGCCTGCCACGGACGCGCAGGACCACCTGGCCGATTCGGCGGGCAACGCCGCCGAGGCAGCCGACAAGCTTACCCAGTCGCTGACGAACGTCCCGACCGGGTTCAAGGTCGCGCAGGCCCGGTTTGACTCCATCGTCGCCGGGCTCGGCGGGAGCACTGTGGCGGCCGCGGCTGGCACGAGCACGCCTCCGGCCGTGTCGGCTGCTGTGGCAGCGATTGACGGCGTGGCTGCTCGCGATCAGGAACAGCGCGAGCAGCGTCTCCCCGCGCATAAGCGGAGCCGGAACGCGCGCGACGACGCGGAGGACATCCCGCACTTCGCGGCCGGCGGCATCGTGACCCGCCCGACCATCGCGCTCATCGGCGAGGCGGGGCCCGAGGCGGTGGTGCCGCTCAGCGGCGGGGCCGGTGGCGCTGGCATCACGATTCAGAACCTGACCGTCGTCGCCAATGACCCCGACCAGCTTGTGCGGCAGCTGAAGCGCGCCAACAGGCGCAACGGATTCCGCCAGCAATGAGGACGCTCAACACCCAGACTACGGCCGTACTCGCGATGTCCGGCCGGGCGGAGCACATCCGCGTGACCGCCACGGACGCCGCCGGCAGCTGGTTCGATATCAGCACCACGCCCGGTTTCAACCCGGTGGATTCGCTGACCATCAGCGAAGCGGTCGATGGGCAGCACCGCACCCTCGACCTCACCCTGAAGCGCGAAGAAGACGAGTGGTCTGTCGCGGGGCTGCGCACGGACGTGAGCGCGAACCTGCTGTCGGGCAGCTACTCGCCGCTGCTGGAGCTCAATCGGCAAATCAAGGTCGAGATTGCCATCACGCCCCAGGATACCGAGCCCGTGTCCGGCGATTGGCTGCTCGTGTTCCATGGGCGGATCGACGCCATCGACGACGCGAGCGGCGAGACGGTCACCGTCGAGGCGCGCGACCTAGGCGGCGCGGTGCAGGACACGTTCATCGAAACGGAGCGCGCGTACGGCCTGGCCGCGACGGGGCTCCGCGTGTTCGAGCCCAGCGGCGGCGCGACCGGCGGAACGTACGTCCTGAACGAACTCGTGGTTCCGACCAGCGGGAAGTTGAACGGGCACTACTACCGCGTGTCCACCGCGGGCACGTCGGCGTCAACCGAACCGGTCTGGCCGACGGGTGGTGGGGCGACTGTGGCCAGCGGCTCCGCGGTGTTCACGGAGGTGGGCAGCACGACCAGCAGTCAGGCCGCCGAGGCGGTGATGCAGGCCATCCTGAACGACAACGGCCTGTCCGCTGTCACGCTGGTCACGCCGGTGTCGCCCAGCTGGCAAATCAAGCCCTACCTGCAGAGCCGACAGGCTGTGTTCGATGCCATCCGGGAAATCGCGAACACCATCGGTTGGGATGTCCGGTACCGCTGGTACCCGGACCTCGCATCATTCTCGCTGGTGTTCTTCGAGCCCGACCGCACGAAGACCACCCCTGACATCACGCTGGACGCGGACGATTACGTCGCGGTGGGCAGCTTCAAGCGCGACCTGGAGCAAGTCCGGAACGCCGTCCGCGTTGTCTACAATGACAGCGCCGCGCGCGACCCGGCCGGCTTCCCGAAGCGCAAGGTGCTGGAGGTCAGCGACGCGACCAGCATCACGAAGTACGGCCGGCGTTTCATGGAGATTGCGGAGGACAGCACCTCGCAAATCGACACCAGCACTGAAGCCACCACGCTGGCGAACAACGCCCTGGCGGACCTGAAGGAGCCGCTTGTGGCGATGGGCGCCGACGCCTACCTGCTTCCTCACGTCGAAGTCGGCGACCTCGTGCGCTTCGCCGGTAACAACGTGCATATGACGGCGGATCAGGACCTCGCATGCATCGAGGTCCGGCACTCGCTGCAGGGTGACGGCAGCGGCGGGTACACGTGCAGGACCGCGCTCACGTGCGCGGGGAAGCCGAGCATCGCGCAGCGCCGGTGGCTCGATAAGAGCGCCGGGGATACCCGCTACGGACGCGCGGAGATTCACCGGCTCCAGGACGTGTTGAGCACGACGCCGCTGGTTCTCTCGAAGGCGGACATCGTCGGCGGGCAGATGCTCACCCTGTCAGCGGACGCGGCGAAGGATGCCGTCAGCCTCGAGGCCGAGTGGCACCTGAGCGACAGCGCCAGCTTCACACCCAGCGCCTCCACGCTGTACGGCATCACCCACGGCCGCGCGTTCTCTGTCCCCGACCTGACGCCCGGGCAGACCTACTACGCGAAGGCCGTACCCCGCGGGCGGAACGCTGGCGAGATTGTCCGCGGTGAGCCAACCGAAGAGGTGAGCTTCGTCGCTGCGCGGGCGCAGGCCGGACACCTCAACCCGATTATCGACTTCGGGGCTCAACCGCTGAACGGCTCGTTTGAGACCCACCTTGACCCCGCGGCGCCGCCCGACCACTGGACAGTATCGAGCGGAACCCTCGGAACGAACGTGCTGGTGCAGACCGGCTCGGGGGCGCAGAGCGGTGACCGATACATCAAGTTCACGAACGTGACTGCGGCACGGGAGATTCGCAGCGCTGTCTTCGGCGTGGCGGGAAGCTCGGCGTACGCCCTCGCATACAGCATCCGGCGCACCTCCGGCAGCCTATTGCCTGACGTCGGCATTCGATGGCTGGACGAGAGCATGACGTTCATCTCCACGTCGTCGCAGGCATACGGCGGCGGGTCGTCGTGGGCGCGGAGCTTCGGGCGGTTCACGTCGCCGTCGGGCGCGAGGTTCGCGCAGGTGTTCGTTTCAATCGCCGCCATCGGCGCCGCGGAGTTCGAGGTGGACGCGCTCAGCGTCCGGCCGTCAATCCCGCACGTTCAGGAGAGCTGGGTCTCCGCGGTGTTCGCAAACAGCTGGGTGGACTTCGGCAGCGGATACCAGGCGGCGCAGTACATGCTGGACTCGCTCGGTTTCGTCCACACCCGCGGGCTCATCAAGAGCGGCACCATCGGGCTCAAGGCGTTCACGCTCCCCACGGGCTACCGCCCCGCGGCCGGCGTCTACACCATCGCGATTTCGAACAACGCAGCCGGTACGCTGGAAATCAACACGTCCGGCGACGTCATCCCGCTGGCCGGCTCGAACGTCCATTTCAGCCTTGAAGGCGTCACGTTCCAGGCGGTGTGACATGGACGAGCTGACTTCAGCACTCACCGCGGTACGCGAGACCCTTACCGCGCTCTGCCCGCGCTCACCCGAGGCGTTCGTGGAGGACGGCGGACCGCGGGCAGTGGAACGCCTCGCACGGGCGCTGCTGAATCGCTGGACCCCCGCGTATGCCGATGAGGCAGCACTGCCGCGCGCCGAGCGGAGGCGTCTGGCCGAGCGCGTTCGGGTGGCTGTGGTCGCCCCGGAGTTCTTCGAGATGCTGATGCTCGAGTGCGCCCGCTGCGAGGAGTTCGTCCCGTTCGCGTGCCCCACGATGCTGTGCCCCGACTGTCGGAGGGCAGCGAATTGATTTCTGACCGAGCGCTTCACGTGCGAGCTCGCGCGGCGATGGAGCGGGAACTTCAGGAGCGGCTGTTCCACAGCGCGCCCCCGCGGTTCGACGAAGCGCGTGAGGTCGCGCGACGCCGGAGCTGGGCCCTGCAGGAGACGCTGGTCGCCTGGGCGCTCTGGCCCGCGGCGGGCCACGCGTCAGTCCTGAGGAGCGCCCTCGCGCGCATGCACCCGGAGTCACGGGCGGCGCTTGTACAGCTGGCGGTACGCCAGCGCACCTCACCGGAGGCGCTGCTGGCGTCCACCATGCCGCCGGTGTCGGCGGAGGAACTTCAAGAGTTACGCGCCGGGTGACACCGGCCACGGCGCTCCCCGTCTACTCGACGGGGTGGGGAGCGCCGTTCTTTTCCCCCGTCGAGAGTTCGTCGAGACCGTCGAGATGTCCCCTGAAGAGTTGCAGTCCCAGCTTCGAGCCGCCGCCCTGGCGTACGCGGAGCGAGGTTTCCGCGTGTTCCCGTGTAGCGGGAAGGTCCCCATAACCCCGCACGGGTGTCTGGACGCGACAACCGACCCGGCGCGAATAGCAGCGTGGTGGGACGACCATCCCGACGCGAACGTGGCGATCGCCACCGGGCCCGACTCGGGCGTTGACGTTGTCGATATCGATGCGAACCCCGCCAAGGGCAAGGTCGGTATCGTCACGTTCAAGGCCATCCTGCAGGCCCAAGGCCTCGAGGATTTCGACACCGTCACAGCGTCAACCCCCACCGGCGGTTTCCATCTGTACGTGAAGCATGCGCAGCTTCCGAACCGGACAAACACCCTCGGGCCGGACGTCGATACGCGCGGGGCCGGCGGGTACGTGCTCGCGCCGCCGAGCATCCACCCCGACACTGGGACCGAGTACGAGTGGCTCGCTGACCCGTTCTCCAACACGCCGGTCGAGGCCCCGCCGTGGATGCGCGTCGTCGCGCGCTCGGCGACACCCCCGCCCGTGGCAGTCGCATGGGCCGAGCCCGAAACGGACAGCCTGACGGAGCCGGAAGTCTGGACTCGCTTGCGGGGCACGTCCGGCGAACGCATCACCGTGATTGACCGGATGCAGGCAGGCGAGCCGCTGTTCGACCCCGGCACGCACCACGCCGAGACGTGGAAGCTGGTCAGCTACCTGCGCTTCAGGCTCGGCCGGCGCGTGACAGACGCCACGCTGCTGCGCCTGCTCGCCCCGAGCATCGCCGCCATGGACTGCGCGGACCACGGAGAGGCGTACTTCGCCCAGAAGCTGCGCGAGACGGGCAACCAGTACGGCGCGAAGCAAGCGGAGCGCGACGCGAACGGCCGCGCCATGCTGGTCGCGCTCGGGCTGGACAAGCCGAACGTGTACGTGAAGCCCAACGAGGTGGCAGCGGACGCGATGGCACGGGCTCGCGCTGAGCTGGACGCGCACCGGGGCAAGAGCGCGAGCACGGCGCGGAGGGGCTTCGAGTCAGTCGCGGATTGGCTGACGCTGGACCTGCCGAAGACGCCGTGGCTGGTCCGCGGGGTGCTGCCCGCTGACGGCGTGCTGGTTGCCTCGGCCGAGCCGAAGTGCGGGAAGACCTGGGCGGTCGCTGACCTGGCCATTGCCATCGCGACGGCGACGAACGCTCTGGCCCAGTTCCCAGCGGCCACCGAGCCGCGCGCCGTCGCGTACTTCTTTGCGGAGGACGCTCAGCGCAGCGTGCGAAGCCGGTTGGTGGCGCTCGCACGCGGGCGCGAGATGGACCCGGCCGTCGCGCTGAAGCACGTGTATGCGGTGTCGCGCGGGACGCTGGACCTCTGCGACGATGACGAGCTGTGCTGGTTGATTTCGGCTGTGCGCGGTCTGCCGGAGGCCCCCGCGCTGCTCGTGCTGGACCCCCTGCGCGACCTGCACACGGCCGATGAGAACGACTCCAGCGCGATGGCCCGCGTGATGGGGAACCTGCGCGCGCTGCGCGACATTCTCGAGTGCTCGGTGCTGTTCGTTCACCACAACGCGAAGGCCTCGAAGGACGGCACCGGCCGCGACGAAGGCCAGCGCATGCGCGGTTCCAGCGTCATCCACGGCGCGATGGATGGCGGGCTGTTTCTGACGAAGGACGGCGAGCGTGATGAGGATGATGTCTCCACGCTGTACATCACGGCGCGGGTCCAGCTGAAGTCCGCGCGCGGCGCCGGCCGGTTCGTCCTGCGGCTGGACATGGAAGACGACGCCGAGCACGAGGCGCAGGTCGCGCGCTGGTCGTACGAGCGCAAGCAGGAGAGCGTTGCGCCGAACCTGGTCGACGCCGTCGTGCAGGTGTGCAAGCAGAAATGGGTTCAGACCGGCGGCGTTGACGGTCCCCGCGTTACGACCAGGGAGATTCGCAACGGGGTGCCCGGCCGAGGCGTCACGATTGACGAGGCCATCGCGAAGGCGGTGAACCTCGGGCGCATCTCGAAGGTTCTGAGCTCGAAGGCCGCAACCGTTGTGGGCTACCGGTACGTGGTGCAGCCCGGGGACGCTGGGCTGGCCGGGGGCGAGCCGTGAGCGGGCGGAAGCTGACGGGCCCAGAGCAGGCGCGGTTCTGGTCGACCGTGAAAATCTCCCCCGACGGGTGCTGGCGCTGGACTGCGCCGCTCATCCGGAGCTGCGCGACGTTCGTCGTGGAGGAGCGGTTCAGGCTGCCCGCACGCCGGTTGGCCTTCGAGCTGGCCAGCGGGCAGCCGCCGCCCCGCGGCCTCGTGCTGCACGGAACGTGCGGGGAGCGGACGTGCATCCGGCCGGAACACGCCCGGCTGATGACGAACGCGGAGCACCTCACGGCCATCCGCCAGGTGAAGCCATGAGGCCCACGGCCGCTGCGCTGGAACGGTTCTGGGGGGCGCTGACTCGCGTGCCGACCTTAAGCGACGTGCTTAGGGAGTTGCGCGCTGTACGCGCCGAGCTGGCCGCGTTGGGGGGTACTCAGCGAAGAGCGTCGCAGATGCTGCTGTCGCTCCGGGAGGCCGCGCGCCGCTTAGGGGTAGACCGGCGGCGAACGCTCCCTCGGTTGATTGCTTCCGGAATTCTCCGGTCGGTCAGCGCGAACGGGCGTACGCGAGTGCCGGCCGAGGAAGTGGAGCGCCTGGCACGCGAAGGGTTCGACGAAATGCAGCGTTCGGCCAAGCGACGGTCAACTCGTTCAGCTTCCAGAGGCGATGTCGTAGCGGAGATACTGGCGCTGAAGTTCTGACCACGCAGGGGGTTAAGGAAGCCATACATGTATGGCCACGTGGTGGCCACGCATGCACGAATCAAGCAATCCCCTGACCCGATACTATATTGTCCGACGCCCACTTTCCGGTCCCACTCGCGCCCAAACAGGCATGTCTAATCCTCTAAAAGGTGAACAGATGACGGTCGAGATCTCGCCGACGACGGACGGGATTCTCCAGGCGGCGACGTTTGCCAATTTCGCCCGCATCGCTATCGACCCCACCACCTTCACAATCTACTTCTTTGCTGTCCCCGCGGACCTCCCTGAGCATCCGATGTTCAGTGCAAAGAGCGGTCAGCCAAGCGGGCATGTCAGCGTCCGGTTGCCGCCTGTCGCGAAGCTCGTGCTTCCCGCCGAGATGGTCCCAAATGTCGTCACCGCTTTGCAGGCCGGTTTCAAGCAGTGGCGAACGAGCCGCGAGGCGCTACCGCGGGTAGCACAAGCGGGAGAAACAAATGAGCCCAGCTGAAGCGATGCGTGCCCCACTCTTTTTCGAGAGCCTCCCATCACGCGTTGAGGTGCAATACACGCAGCACGTATTCACTACCGATTGGGTGGTGGTAACCGCGCCGTCAGAAACACGTATCGCGCTGCACTTGCCGCTTCATCACGACCGAACACATGAGCTGCGGTATGAGTTGCGGCGGCGTCTTGTCGAGATCGCGCAAGACCCTGGCGCGCCAGAGGATATCGAGCTTCTCGTCGCTGCCTTTGACCTGGGCGAGGAGATCATTCAGAAGGCGCGGCCGGATCACCTCAACGTCGCTCTATCGCCAGCGGGGACGGTGCTTTTCAGCCTCTTCGGCGTCGATGGGCGTGAGGTCGACGTCTGGGTCGAAGAGTCGAATGGCTACTTCTCGTATGTGGCGTCTGTGACCGAGGATGAGGCTGTTGAGGGCGTACTCGCGCTCGGCGATTTCGACAAACTCGCTGCGTGGCTGAAGGACGAGGGTACGCTACCGTAGTTCGGTATGCCCCCATCGCTCGACAAGAACGAGCGCCAGCCCGATTGGGTGTTTCGGACATTCCGAGACCACCCAAACGACCTCGCGAACAAGAGCCCGACAGAGAAGAGGCTCGCTTCTTCTCTCTTCTTGAACAAAGAGCTCTCGGTTGATGACGGCGCACTCTGCACACTGGCAGAAGTCGAGGCTCGCAACGCCGGCAAGGGCATAGCGGCGGTCCGAAAGAGCGACTTACTTGCGCTGGGCCTAAGGTTGGACCCAGACCCGGTCTCTGAAAATGCAGCGCACTGCTTGGTCATCGGCATTGACCAGAAGCAAGCGAAGCTGATCAGCCGGAAAGCCGACATCGCTGTCGGGATTGCGGGGCTGAACATCGTGCCGGGCCATTGAGTGGGGTACAGCTGGGGTACGAGGCCGCGCCAGCCGAGCCAAAGACGCGCTAACCTGCTGCGATGACAGTGCCCAGGGCCGGAATCGAACCAGCGACACGGGGATTTTCAGTCCCCTGCTCTACCAACTGAGCTACCTGGGCGTACGGAGTTGCCGCGAAAAGCGGCGGCCTGCTTAGAAGGAGTCCCGCGAGGCGTCAAGAGAGATCAGGGGGAGATCCGCAGCTTGACGAAGCGGGGCCAGTAGAGGTCGGTCTTCCTCTGGTCAGTGAAGAGGTCTCCGAACTCGAAGCTGTTGGTGGCGTAGGTGACGGCGAGCTCTGCCGGGTCCCCCGTGATGAGCTCCGGATGGGCCTTGCCGGCGTAGACGAAGGGCTTGGGGCCCTTGGACTCCGGTGGGGTGTAGAGGTCGGCCTTGGCGCTCCAGGGCCCGGTGAGCGCCTTGACCGTGCGGACGCCGAGGGTGGTGGCGCCAAAGCCGTAGCTGGCGACGTGGAGGGCCACAGCGACCACGTACTCGCCGTCCTGGACGACGGCGGTGGCCGGGGCCGCGTCGAACCGGCCGGCGCGTCCGCCTCAGGCCACTGGACGCCCTTCCCTTTGGGCGGCGACAGCTTGCCGCTGCAGGCGGCGAGGCAGAAGCACAGCACTGTCGCCCAGGTGCGCATCGCTGGGCGCGCACCACAGCAATCGCAGACGGATAAGGCAAACCGCCCTTCCTTCGCGATTCCGGAGCGGATGTAACCGCTGCTCGCCGTTCTCGTACGGATGGGGTCCCCTTTCGTGGAGAGAACGGATGAGCTTGATGCGCCTGAGTCTTTTTGCGGTGGTCCTTGTGTTGGCGGGCTGTGGCGGCGCAGTCACCGAGCCTGGGAGTGACACCGCGCAGCAGGAGAACGCTCCAGCCCCTGAAGCAGAGCCCCGGGATGCGCTGGGTTGCCGCACGCTCGCAGTCCGCTGCGACTCCCGCGGTTATTTCAAGTACCTCTATTGCTGCAAGAGCGACGGCACGAACTGCAGGACCAGCTGGACGTACCACGGCGTCTGTCCGGCTTGAGCGAGAAGGCCCTGCGCACTTCGCGGCCCGTCCGGGTCGAGCACCCGTTCAACCTCTCACCCGGAGCTGACGAATGACTTCACGTCTCACGATGTTGACGATGGCCGCCACCCTCGCGCTGTTCACGCTGTTCGCCCCCAGCGCGTACGCCACGCAGAAGTGCGGGAGCAACTCGGACTGCGACTACGGCACCTGTTCCAGCGGCACCTGTGGCCACTGCGGCTCCAACTCCGACTGCAAGGGCCGGGGGACGTGCAGCAGCGGGACCTGCAACCACTGCGGCTCCAACTCCGACTGCAAGGTGGGGACGTGCAGCAGCGGCCGGTGCGGCGCGTGCGGCTCCAACTCGGACTGCAAGGGCGGCAGCTGCAGCGGCGGGCGCTGCAGCAACGCGGACAGCTAAAGCTAAGGCGTGGCGCCCTGCCGGTCCTGTGACCAGCGGGGCCCACCGCCTCCGGGGCCGAAGCTGCGCTGCTCGCGGCGGACCTCGTCGTATTTCACGCGCTGGGTCTCATCGAGCGACTTCTTCATCTGCTCATCCGTGGTGAACCGCGCGTCGCGGAGGTCCCGCTGCACCTCGCGCGGGCTGCGCTCTCCGGTCCTCACCTGCTCCGCAATCTTCCGGCGCGTCTCTTCCTCCGCCTGCATGGCCGTCATCAGCGCCTGCTCTTGCCCGTAGCTCAGCCGCGCGTCGGTGGCGAACTTCTTCCAGCGCTGAATGCGCTCCTCGGCGCCCTGGGCCTGTGCGGCGGCGGCCTGCTCGGTCCAGGCGCGGCGGCCTTCCTGGCGCAGCTCATCCTGGACGGAGCGGATAGCGGCCTTGAGCTCCTCGCGGTTGGCCGGCGCGGGCACCCCCTGCGCGCCCACCGGCATCAGCTCTCCTTGCGGCGCGGGCGCTGCGGCGACCGGGACAGGTGCTCCCGGCGCCCGCTCCAGCGCGCTCGTGCGCTGGGCCAGCGTGTCGGCGGTCTGCTCCAGCGCCGCCACCCGCTTCTCCAGGAGCTTGAGCGTGGCCAGGTCCTCCGCGCTGCGCGCAGCGCCCCCGCCGCTGGGCTGCACGGGCCCGCTGCTGCCGCTGGAGACCGCCAGCGCCAGGGCGGCGACGGAGAGGATGAGCGCTGCAATCGGGACGATGCGATTCATGTTGGCTCCGCCTGAGGACCCCGCCTCACGGCTATTCGCCTCTGACCTGCGCCACCTGGTTCCCTTGTGACCGGTAGATGGGTTGGCCGGCGACGACGGTCAACAGGACCTTCGCATCCAGGAGCCGCTTGGGCTCCTCGGTCACCGGGTCCACGCTGAGCGCCACGAAGTCCGCCGCCATTCCGGGCGCCAGCCGTCCCCGCTCGCCTTCCGCGAACGCGGCGTAGGCGGCCCCGGTGGTGAAGCCGGCCAGCGCCTCCTCCCCCGTCAGCCGTTCGTCCGGCAGCCAGCCGCCCTCCGGCTTGCCGTTCACGTCCTGGCGGGTCCGCGCGGCGTAGATGCCCAGCAGCGGCTTGGCGTCTTCAATGGGGAAGTCGCTGCCGAACGCCAGCGGCACCCCGGCGCGCAGGAAGCTCTTCCAGGCGTACGCGCCGGCCAAGCGGCCCGGCCCCAGGCGGCGCTCCGCCCACGGCATGTCACTGGTGGCGTGGGTGGGCTGCATGCTGGCGACCAGGCCCGCCTTGTGCGCGCGGACGATGTCCTCCGGCAGGAGAATCTGCGCGTGCTCCAGGCGGTGCCGCAGGCCCTCGGTCTTCGTCTCCCGCGCCAGCCGGCCGACAATGTCGATGACCAGCGTGTTCGCCCGGTCGCCGATGGCGTGGGTGTTCACCTGGAAGCCGCGCTCCATGAAGGCGCGGGCCCTGGCCTCGAACTCCTCCGGCGTGAACATCAGCAGGCCGGACTGCGAGGGCTCATCGCTGTAGGGCGCGTGCAGCGCCGCCCCGCGCGAGCCCAGCGCGCCGTCCAGGAGGAACTTCACGCTCTTCATCACCAGCAGCCTTCCGGTGAAGGTCCCGCGGTCGAGGTACGCCTGGCCCTCCTCCCCGTGCCCCGCCGCCATGGCGTAGACGCGCAGGGGCAGGCGGTCCACCGCGTCCCACTGCTGCAGCAGCGTGAAGGTGCCGAGGTCCATCCCCGCGTCGTGCACCGCGGTGAGCCCCAGCTCCGCGCAGTGGTGCAGCGCCGCTTTGAGCCGCTCGTCGCGCTGCTCGGGCGTGGCCGCGGGGAGGTGGTTCGACACCAGGTCCATCGCGTTGTCCACCAGCACGCCGGTGGGCTCGCCCTTCGCGTCCTTGAGGATGCGGCCGCCCTGAGGGTCCTTCGTCGTCCGCGTGACGCCCGCGCGCCGCAGCGCTTCACCGTTCACCCACGCCGCGTGGCCGTCGATGCGCGTCAGCCACACCGGCGTGGAGGGGTAGAGCGCGTCCAGCGCTTTCCGGTCCGGGAACGCGCGCTCGCTCTCCTGCCAGTCATTCTGGTCCCAGCCGCGCGCCAACAGCCAGTCGCCCTGGTAGCTCGTCTTCGGCGCGGACTTCACGCGCTCGAGGACTTCCGACAGCCGCGTGGCGCCGTTCAAGTCGACGAGCGTGAGGCTGCGCCCCAGACTGGCGAGGTGGCCATGCGCGTCCTCCAGCCCCGGGACGATGACCGCGCCCGGCAGCTCCACCACCTGCGGCGCGCCGGTGGCGGCTTCGAGCAGCTCCTCCTTCGCGCCAACGGCCACCACCTTCCCCTTGAAGACCGCCAGCGCCTTCGCCTCCGGCCGCGCGGGGTCCATCGTCCGCACGCGCGAGGCAACGTAGATGACCGCGCCTTCGGGGAGCATTCCTCCACCTCCATCGGCCGGGATGCGGCGCGCGCACGAGAGGGCCAGCGCCGCCAGCAGCAGGCCAAAGCTCAATCGGTTCTTCATGGGGCGGGAGGTTTACCCCAGAAAGCCCTCAGGCTTCGACGAGGCGGGCGCAGACTTTCGCCTCGAAGCGGCTGCCGAGCTTCTCCCGGCTTTCAATCAGACGCAGGTCGCCCCCGGTGGCCCGCGCCAACCCGCGCGCGACCGAGAGGCCCAGACCCGTCCCCCGGATGTGCGACGCGTAGACCGCGTCCGCGCGCTCGAACGGGGTGAACAGCCGCGCCTGGAACTCCGCCGGGATGCCCAGCCCGGTGTCGGTGACGTCGAACACCATCAGCGCCATCCCGCCCTCCAGAGACCAGCTGGCGCCGAGGGTGACCTGGCCGTGCTCGGTGAACTTGAGCGCGTTACCCAGCAGGTTGTTGAGGATGCGCTCCAGCCAGGACGCGTCCGCCTCTACGCGCTTGGGCAGCGACGAAGCGCCCAGGAACGTCAGCGCGTTGCCCTGCGCGCGCGCCTGGTCCTCCAGCCCGGTCAGCACGCCCTCCACCACCTCCCGCGGGGAAAACTCGGTGGGCTTGGCCTTGAAGTGGTCATGGCCCAGCCGCGCGAAGTCCATGATGTCTTCGACCAGGCGCAACAGCTGCCGCGCGTTCTTCCGGATGCGGACCAGGGCCCGCTCTTCCGCGGCGGGCTCGCTCTCCGTCCGCGCCAGGTGGTCCGCGGTGGCCAGAATCGCCGTCAGCGGCGTGCGGAACTCGTGCGTCACCGAGGCCAGGAACCGGCCCTTCGCGCGGTCGCTCTCCTCGGCCTGGCGGTGGGCGGACTCCACCAGCTTCTGGCGGTAGCCCAACTCGCTGGTGAGCGCGTTGATGCCGAAGGCCAGCGCGTCCCACTGGTCCCCCGAGTCGCCGACGTTGAGGCGCAGCTCCACCTCGCCGCTCGCCATGCGCACCAGCTCGTCGAGAATCCTGTCGAACCGCGCGTCCTCCATCGCGGGCTCCACCTCGTCCGTTACTTCGTGATGCGTCGAAGCCACTCCAGCGCTGCCTCCGGGTGGCGGAACAGCTGCGCCGGGATGTCCGGCTTGGTCACCCCGAGGTAGACGTTCCCCAGCATCAAGCCCAGCGGGTTGGCGGCCACCACCAGCGCCAGCGCGCTGAAGGACTCACGCAGCCCTTCGCGGCGGTAGACGTGCCGGACCTCGGCCTCCAGCGGCCGGGTGTGCGTGATGTCCACCAGGATGGGCAGGCGCTTGCCTGCGGCGAGCTCCCGAGCCGCCCGGAGGTTTTCGTGCGCGTCTTCAACGCGCTGGGGCGGATCTCTCTTGACGCGCACCTGGACGATGCCGCCCTCGAGGAGGCTGAGCTCCGCGCAGCGGGTGGACCGGACCGCGATGGCCTCAAGCGTGGGCGCCATTTTCGTAGGCAGCCCTATAGCAGCAACCCCAGGAAAACGCGTCCTTCAGGACGGTGGGGCCTTCATGCCCTCGGGGGCAGGGAGCAGCACCTCGGGCGGCGGCCGGTCTCCCCAGGCCACAAAGAAGGTATGGGGCGCGGTGACAAACCGTCGCAGCAGGCGGGTGACCAGGCGCAGGCGCTCGCTCATAGGGACGTCGCGTGCCTTGAGGGCCACGCTTAAGGCCAGCGCGAAGCTGACGCCGAAGTTCAACGCGCCGGTGATGAGGATGCCCACCACCGCCGCGTTCAGCGCAGGGCTGCCGAGCAGCGCCGGCTCCGCGCACACCGCGAGCACCAGCGCCCCGGTGGAGAGGGTGACGTGCCGCACATCCAGCGGCAAGCCGAGGAAGGTCCCCATCATCGGCGTGAAGCCCAGGAACGCGCCGAGCGAGGTGTTGCCGCCGATGCCGGAGATGCCGTGCGCCAGCTTCTTCCCCAGCCACACGGCGCCGCGCCGGCCAAGCAGCAAGCGCGCCATGCGAGACGCGGCGAGGGCCTCCGGGACGCGGCGGTACACGGCCCAGTTCTCCACCCACCCGGCCACCACGCTGGACATCCAGAGCAGCACGCCGGTGAAGGCGGCGTAGAAGACCAGGCCGCTCTGGGTGGGGTGGAGGGAGTGGACCGTCTTCTCCACGTTGGCCGGGTTCAGGAAGGGCTCGCCGGTGAGCGCGCGGCACGCCACGTCCAGCGCGAAGGCGGCAGGGATGACCGCGCCCAAGTTCCCCACCGCGGCGGTGAGCTGCGAGCGGACGATGCGCGCAATGAGGCGGACCGCGTCGTCCAGCGTGCGGTGGTCATCCTTGCCCATCGCCGCCGCCAGCGCCGCGGCGGTCATCGACGGCTGCTTGGTGGCCAGCGTGAAGCCCAGCGCCTGCATCAGGAGGAAGCTGCCGGCGTAGTTGAAGGAGGCGAGCGCACCGGCAACGAAGAGCGGGTACTGCGCGGCGGCGATGATGAACTTGAGGGCGCAGGTGCCGGCGGTGAGGATGCCGCCGCCCGCCGCGGAGCCGAGCATCCGCAGCTGTTCGCCGCCGGTGCGGGTGATGTAATGCTCGCCGCTCTCGCCGGTGCGCTCGATGATTTTGCGGGCCAGCAGTCTCAGGTTCGTCTGCACCAGCGCGCTGACGCTGGAGTCGTGGCGGACGTCCTCCGCCAGCGCGGCGACCAGCAGCACCCCGCTGCGGCTGCGGGTGGCGGCGTCCCAGGGCGCCAGCAGGTCCACGAAGGCCTGCAGGCGCTGGAGGAGCAGCGTGGCCAGCTCCAGGCGGTAGACGAGGTTGACGCTCACGCCCGAGCGTTCCAGGTGCGCCAGGACGGTGGTCACCACCCGGCGGCAGCCGGCCAGCGTGTTGAGGCAGGCGTCGGTGGCGGCGGTCTGCTCCGTGCCGTCGGCGGCCTCTGCGGCGCGGACCAGGCGGGCGAAGGCGTCTGGCAGGAGGATGAACGGCGAGCGGCGCGGGGAGATGTCCGGGCTGCGCGCGCGCACGGCCTCCGAGGTGCCGATGGCGGCGGCCTGAGCGCACAACAGCGCCGCGGCGTCCGCCAGCGCCTCCCGCGCGCCGCGCCAGAGGTCCGGCTTGCCCTGCGTGACCTGGGAGAGCAGCGCGGCGACGGCTCCTTCTGGGAGCGACTCGAAGGCCTGGCGCTGCTTGGGGCGGCGCAGCGCGCCGGTGAGGAGCTCGCTCAGGCCGCGGGTCTCCGGCGCGGCCGGCAGCACCTTGCGCACCAGGCGGTCGGTCAGCTCCGAGAAGAAGGCGTGCTCCCCCGGCAGCCCGGTGCGGCATAGCAGGCGCGTCACCGAGCGCACCTCCAACACCACGGCGAACGCCTCCGCCAACGCCTGGCGGGAGGCCGTCTCCTCGCTCAGCACCTGCGTCAGGACGGCGAGCCGCGCCGCCGAGGAGCCGCGGTCCACCTCACCTGCCTTCTCTGCGTGGGCCGGGGCGACCTTGCCGCCGCGCAGCACCCACTCGAGCAGGCGCGACAGCCAGGCGGTCGCCTCCTCCTGGCCAGGCGCGGTGGGCGCGGCGATGAGGACCGAGTGCAGCGCCTTCATTGCGCCCTGGCCCCGGAGCGAGGGGGCGTGGCGCTTGAGGAAGGCGGCGCGGTCTGGCGTGGGGGGCTGGCTCATGGAACGGGAGGCGACTCTACCAGCCTCCCGACGCTGCCTGCCCCGCCGTGCGCCTGGCTGCTTGCTTAGGTCACTGCGGGAGCGGCGGGGGCGCGGCGAAGCTGTAGTTGCCCGTGAGTGAGAGGAGGAAGGCCTTCAGCGCGGCCTTGTCCTTGGGCGAGAGCTTCACGGGCTTCAACTTGGGGTCGAGGTGCTTGTTCTTCTTCCCGCCCGCGAGCATCACGGTGAGGGCGTCGTCCAGCGTGGCCGCGCTGCCGTCGTGGAAGTAGGGGCCGGTCTTCTCGACGTCGCGCAGCGAGGGCGTCTTGAACTTGCCGAGGTCCTTCTCATCCTTCGTCGCGTCCGTGCGGCCCTTGTCCTGCGCGTCGGGCTTCTTGTCCGAGCCAATGCCGACGTTGTGGTAGTCGAAGTCGCTGAAGAGCGGCGGCACGTGGCACAGCGCGCAGTTGGCCTTCCGGAAGACCTCGAAACCGTGGATGGCCTCTTTGCTCACGGCGTCCTTCTCCCCCGCTTCGTGGTGGTCCCAGGCGGAGTTGCCGGACCAGTTCACGCGCAGGAAGGAAGCGAACGCCATCGGGATGTTCTTCGGCGTGGCGTCCTCCTTGAACGCGCGCTGGAAGAGCGCCTTGTACGTCTCGTTCGCGTTGAGCTTGGCCGCCACCGCTGCCGGGTCCGCGCCCAGCTGCCCGGTCCACGCGGCCTCGGAGACCGCCTCCAGCGTGGGCTTGCGGCCGTCCCAGTAGTAGCCGTTCGGGTGGAACGCGAGGTTCAGCATGGTGGGCGCGTTGCGCTTGTTCATCGCGCCGCCGACCTTGGCGTTGAGCGCAGTCGGGTCCGTGTACGCGTTGTCCGTGTGGTGGCAGCCCTCGCACGCCATCGAGTCGTCCTTCGACAGGCGCTTGTCGAAGAAGAGCGCGTGGCCCAGCGCCACCTTCTCCGGGGTGAGCGGGTTGTCCTTCGGCTCGGGCGGCTCCGGCAGGTGCTTGGGGCGGTCCGGGATGGCGGGCGCGGCCGGGAGGACGAGGGCCGGCTTCTCCACCGCTGCGTCGGGCGCGGCGGCCTTCGGCTCCACGGGGGCGTCCTTCTTCTCCGGACAGCCGGTCAGAGCGACAGCGGCCAACGTCAGGCCCAACAGCGACGGCGCGGCGAAACCGAAACGCATGAAACCCCCTCGGGTAGAACCGCGCGGACGCTAGGGGTGAGGGGGGGACCTGTCAACGACGCGACTTGGGCGCCGTGTCGATGACGACATCTCGCGGCGCCGCGGCATGTCGCCTCACTTCACGGATGATGAAGTACGCCACGACGGAGAGGACGCCGAGGTCATCCAGCCAGCCCACCACCGGGATGACGTCGGGCACCGCGTCCACCGGCGAGAGCAGGTAGAGCAGCGCCCACAGGCCGGTGAGCTTGCGCCAGAGGGAGACCTTGGGGTCCTTGAGGTAGCGGCTCAGCTTCTGGACTGCCGTGAGCGCTTCGGCCGACTTCATGGCGGAGATCATGCAACCGCCTACGCTCCAGAGACGACTCCATTTCTCCCGCCCCGGGGCTGGTTCGGCCGGCAGCTGAGCGTGGGGCGCTATCCGTGACGGAGGCCCTCCCTTGGGCCCAATAACGCAGGCTGGGCGCTGCGCCCGCACGGTCGGAGCCTTCGCTCCTGTCCAGACAAGAAAGGACACTTCATGCCCCGCTGCCGCCTCCTGCTCCGCCTTGCCCTCCTCTTCGCCACCGCGTGTCCCGCGCCGCTCAGCCTGCTCGCAGACGGCGGCTTGCCCGACGGCGGCCTGCCCGATGGCGGCTTGCGCGCGGTCTCTGGCCGCTCTGCGTCCGTACACCTCACGGGCGCGACTGCCCCGGGAGCGCCGGTCCCGGAGGACCTCTCCCGAACGGAGATTTCCGCCTGGGTCGCGGAGGCGGACGGCGGCGCTTCGCGCTACCCCGGCACGGGCACCGCGGAAGGGACTTGGGAGGTGCCGGGCGTGCCGGCCGGCCCGTACCTGCTCCAAGTGGGCCGGACCTATCTGGTCACATCGGCGCGGGAGGTGGACTTCACGGACCTGCAGGAGGGGCGCGCGGACGCGCTGACGCCGAGCGAGGGCACGTCCCTCAAGCTCAACGCCACCGGGCTCTCACCCTGGCAGTTCACGGACGACCTCCAGCTCTTCTCCGCGGGCGCGGGGCTGAGCTTCTGGTCGTATCTGTCATACGGGGCGCTTGCGGGTGACCCCAACGACGCCGATACGTCGCTCAATGGCTTCGAAGTGGAGGCGAACAAGGCGGCAGGGTTCCGCCTGGTGGACCGGAACAAGGGCGACGCTCTGACCGCGGTGCACCTGGCGACTCAGCCCACGGACGGTGGGGTCCGCGTCATCTCCGCGGTGAGCGCGTTCACCTCCACCGGGTTGGCGATGGTCGACCGTCAGAGCAATGCGCTGTCGGGCGCCTTCGCGCCCCTGCCTCAGCGCGCCACGAACCTCGACCTGCGCCTGCAGGAGCTCGCCTTCGAGGCGCGCAAGCTGCACCCCGCCGCGACAGAGGCCGGAACCTCCGTGTTCGTGTCGTCGCTCCCGGCCAGCGGGACGGCGGACATCTTCCGGGGCAGCGCGCCGGACTTGTTGATTGCCGTCTACGAGCCCAAGCTCGCCAACACGGTGCTGCGCGAAAGCTACGGGGACCCGTACGGCGCCGGACGCGAGCGCGTGGGGGTCATCCAGGCGGAAGCTCTCGTCACCCACGCCTTCCCGACGCCAGACGGCGGCACCGTCACCCGCACTTCCGTTGGCGGAGTCTCCGTGGAGGACCGGCTGTCGAACCTCGAGCGCGGGCCCATCGTCCCGCTGGTGGGCCCGCCGACCGTGCCGCGCGTGGATGCACGTCCGCTGCAGAGCGACCTCGCCGGCGTGGGCCTCACCCCGGAGCTCTCCTGGGCCAGCCCCGCCACCGGCTCGGCGACGCACTTCCGGGTGATGGTCACCGAGTTCGTCCCCAACCCGGACCCCGCCCGTGCCCCGTCGCTGGTCACGCTCGGCACGCTGTGGACCCGGGGCTACAAGCTCCGGCTTCCCCCGGGCCTGCTCCGACAGGGCGGGACGTTCCGGCTCTCCCTCACCGCGATTCACTCGCCGGGGATGGACATTGAGCGTGCCCCCTGGCGCTACCGCTGGCCGTACGCCACCGGGATGGTGGTGTCCGGCAAGGTCACGCCGTAGCTGTCACCCGCGCCGTTCCTGAGCCGCGGTGAGGGCGGCTGGGAAGAGACTTCGGTCGCAACACCTGCGGATCGGATTCAGCACATCCCTGAGGAGACGGGGGACGGCTTAGCCGGCGCCCTGCCCCCTTCGGATCTGGCCCGAGCTCGCACCGCGGTGGAGGTGGCGCCCACAACGACGGCTTCAGCCAATCCAGCCCGCCACGAGGTCGGCGCGGCTGAAACACATACGACAACGAAGTGATAGACGTTGTCGTCAATCATAGGTGATCACTTTAGCGGAGCATTTAGTGTTATCAGCCCCGCCTGCAGTCGGCCGGTCTCCTTGTCTCGGCGCGGGTTCGCGCGTCGCGCGTTGTGGATGAGGTACGCGATGCCTGCTCGAATCGCAGGGAGGAGAGACACGCAGGTGAGGATCGCTCTGCAGAGGTCGTCGAGGATGTGCCGCGCGCACATGGCGACCCTACGGGTAGAGATCGGTCCTCCACCAACCATCTGAGCCGCGTGGGCCAGGAACCGCTTCAGGACTGAGGCGCAGAGACTGGCCCAGATGAGCCCCACCGCGATGTGCTTGTTGCCGGTATTGAACCTGTGGAGATTCGAGTACGACTTCCACTCTTTGAACAGCAACTCGACCTGCCAGCGGAAGCGGTAGATGCGCGAGATGAGCTCGAGGCTGAACTCCTCTCTCGAGAGGTTCGTACACAGCCGCGTCATCGTCTTCTCGTTGCCAGGAAGAACCACAAGCCGGAAGGTCGCGACGCGCTGCCCGCGGTCGCGCTTGTACTCCACGTCGAGATCCATCCGTCGCTGTGAGTGCGAAGCAATGAATCGCGACAGCCGGACCGGCGCTCGCAGATTGACCCGCTTCCCATCGACCCACGCCCGCTTCACGTAGGGTTTGTGTGCGCTTGAGAGGCGAACGACGTAGGAGCCCCCTGCGTCGTCGAGGTCCTCGAAGTAGTCGAGGTTCGGGTATCCGCGGTCCGCCAACAGTAGGCAGCCGCTCAGCTCACCTGGCTCCGGCAGGAACTGCCGCTCGCCCTCCGTGTCTGCCGATACCTGCACCTTCACGACTTCGTCGTTGAATCCGCTGTACGTCGCGTGGAGTTCGACCGCGGCGGGCGCCTTGGTCGTAAACCGGCCGGGAAAGTCGGCTTTCAGGGCGGCCTTGAGGCCAAACGAGGAGCCGTCCTGGATGCGGACATCCTTGAAGCGAGAGAGCGCGCTACAGCCGTCTGCCTTCAGCGTCTGAACGCTCAGGCACTCCAAGAGTCGGCAGAACATCGCTTGCGTGAACTTCGAGAACCCAGGTCGCGCGAGCCGGTTGTAGAACGCCTTGTAGTGGACGCTCGCGTCGTTCAGATGGTTGAACTCGCGCAGCAGGTCCGCGAGCGACTCAATCCTTCCTCCTCCGAGGGCAGTCGCGAGGCCCAGTATCAGGCGAGCCGGGGTGACGGTGCGCAGTCGCTGACTCTGGCCGGTCAGGCGGCCAAGCTCATTCACTTCGTCCACCGACAGGGCATGCGCCAACGCGTTCTTGAACTTGGTAACGTTGCTTGCGGGCACGGCGGTCTCCTTGCTGGTTGGTTCGCAACCCCAGGATGGAGACCGTCGCTGCCTGCAGTCGATCGCTGCGCGCCTCGGCGGCTTCCGCCGCCGCCTGTCGGCTCGGTCCGCTAGCGAGCGCCTGATGTTTCAGGGGAGCGCAACGCGTATCAATCCGCCGGCTCGCGCTCGCCTGCTCCCTCTGGGCCGGGCCTTAAGATCCTGCAGATGTGTCGTCAATAGTGACGGGAACGTCTATCACTTCAAACAATCGCTGCGACGCATGACACAGCCCGCTGAAGCGTTTCAGCTGTGCCACGCACCCGTGCGCTGCAGACAGGCCGGCGCCACCTCCACCGCGGCGCGAGGTCGGGCCAGCTCCGAGGAGGCAGGGCGCACGCGACGCGACCCTCCCGTCTCCGCAGAGCCCTGGGCACTGCCTCCGTGTCGACGGAGAGACTCCGTGCTGACTGAGCCCTCTTCGCGTCGAGCATGGAGAGTGTCGGGCTTCGAGGCTCTGGGTTGTCGGAACGTCAGTCGGGATAAGGCACGTCTCGCGCTCCGCGCTGCAGTCCCTCGTCGAGCGCCGTCCAGGCGCCCGGTAGGCGGCTCAACGCAGCGTCGCTGCTGTCGCGTGACAGCGGATCCGCGCCGGAGCGCAGAAACCAAAGGTAGAGCAGCTGCTGTGGCTGAACCCGTCCCCAGGGCAGGCCGCTCCAGACGGGGGCATTCACCACCGACTGGAGCTGAACGCCCAGGAGGGCGTCGTGCCGGTAGAACTCCGAGCCTTCCATCACCAGCGCCATCCGCTGCGCGCGGGCGCGCACCACCGGTGTCTCTCCCCGGGTGAGGACAAAGTCCTCCGCCGTCAGCAAACGGGCCGCGAGCTCCTCCGGCTCTGCCATCGACGCCACCAGTCTAAGGTCCGCCACCATCGCGCTCAGCGACGGCAGGCTCCAGTCGGTGAAGGCGTCCGGGTTCTCTCCCGGCGCCACCAGCCGGACGTGCAGGTGAGCGGTGGAATCAAGCCAGGCGGAGGGAACCATCCGCGGCACCTTACCCGAGCGCTGCGGGCCTCCAGCTGGACCCGCAGCGACGAATGACCGCCCCTCTACGCCTGCGGCTCTTCGGGGCCGGGCTCCGGCTCCGCATCGCCCGTCGGAGGCGCGGCCTCCGCGTCTGCTTCCGGCTCCACGGCCGCCTGCACCGGGGTGACGGTCTTCTCTCCGCCCTCGCCCGAGTCATCCTCGCCCGCGGACTCCGGGAGCTTGGAGATACCGGAGACCTTCTCCGTGGCGCTCTCCAGCGAGATGAGGCGCACGCCCTGCGTGTTGCGGCCGATGACCGAAATCTCCGCCACCTTCATGCGGATGAGCATCCCACCGTTGGTGACGAGCATCACCTGGTCCGTGTCCTTCACCTGGACGATGCCGACAACACGGCCGTTCCGCTCCGTCGTCTTGATGTCGATGATGCCCTTACCGCCGCGGCCCTGGCTCCGGTACTCGGCCTCCTCGGTGCGCTTGCCGTAGCCGTTCTCCGTCACCGTGAGGATGGTGGCGCCCGGCTCCACCACGTCCGCGCCCACCACCCAGTCGTTCTCCTCCAGGGTGATGCCCTTCACGCCGTACGCGGAGCGGCCCATCGAGCGGACCTCCGCCTCCGGGAAGCGGATGCTCATGCCCTGCGCGGTGGAGAGCAGGACGTCCTTCGTCCCGTCCGTAATCTTCACCGCCACCAGCGAGTCCCCGTCCTCAATGCCCAGGGCGATGATGCCGGCGCTGCGCACGTTGGAGAACGCCGTCAGGTCCGTGCGCTTCACCACGCCGCGCTTGGTGACGAAGAAGACGAACTTGCTCTCCGCGAACTCGCGGGTGACGAGGACCTGGGCCAGCTTCTCGTCCTGGCCGAACTGCACCAGGTTGACGATGGCCTTGCCTCGCGCCGCGCGGCCCGCCGCCGGAATCTCGTGCACCTTGAGCCAGTGCAGCCGGCCGCGGGTGGTGATGGGCATCAGGTACGCGTGGGTGGAGGCGACAAAGATGTCTGAGACGAAGTCGTCTTCCTTCGTCGCCGCGCCGGTCTTTCCGCGGCCGCCGCGCTTCTGCGCGCGGTACTCCGTCACCGGGCTGCGCTTGACGTAGCCCGCGTGCGAGAGCGTCACCACCATGTCCTCTTCGGCGATGAGGTCCTCGTTGGTGAGGTCATCCACCGCGCCGGTAATCTCGGTGCGGCGGGTGTCCGCGTAACGGTCCCGGACCTCCTTGAGCTCCGTCTTGATGACGTTGAGCAGCGAACCCTCGTTGGAGAGGATGTCCCGCAGGCGGGCAATCTCCTTGATGAGGTCCACCAGCTCCTTGAAGAGCTCCTCGCGCTCCAGGCCGGTGAGCTTCTGCAGCCGCATGTCGAGGATGCTCTGGGCCTGTTGGTCCGAGAAGCCCGCGCCGTCGTAGGTGTGCGAGAGCTCATAGAGGGGGTTGGGCCCGCCCACCGCGCTGTTCGCCCGCGCCACCAGCGCCGTCATCTGGGCGCGCGCCTTGTCCGCGTCCAGCCGCGGCAGGTCCTTGAACTTGGGGTGCTCATACAGGCTGGGCGACAGGATGTGCGTCAGGCCCCAGCGGGCCTCGTCGCCGTCCTTCGACTTGCGGATGACGGTGATGACCTGGTCGATGATGTCCTGCGCGACCAGCAAGCCTTCCACGATGTGGAGCCGGGCCTCCGCCTTGCGCAATTCGTAGCGGCTGCGGCGGGTGACCACCTCGCGGCGGTGGGTGATGAACCGCTCCAGAATCTCCTTGAGCGTGAGCGTCCGCGGCTGCCCGCCGTCGATGGCCAGCAGCACCACGCTGAACGAGGTCTGCATGGGCGTGTTGGCGTAGAGGTTGTTCAGCACCACGCCGGAGATGGCGTCGCGCTTGAGCTCCACGACAATCCGCATCCCCTTGCGGTCGGACTCGTCCCGGATGTCGCTGATGCCCTCCAGCTTCTTCTCGCGGACCAGGTCGGCGATGCGTTCGATGAGCCGCGCCTTGTTCACCTGGTACGGAATCTCGGTGACGATGATGCTCTCGCGCTCGCTCTTCTTCTGGACCTCAATCTCCGTCCGCGCGCGCAGCGTGAGGTGGCCGCGGCCGGTCTCGTAGGCCTTCTTGATGCCCTCGCGCCCGTTGATGAAGCCGTAGGTCGGAAAGTCCGGCCCCGGCACGTGCTTCATGAGGTCCGCGATGGTGGCCTTCGGGTTGTCGATGAGGGACACCGTGGCGTCAATCACCTCGCCCATGTTGTGGGGCGGGATGTTGGTGGCCATGCCCACCGCGATGCCGGAGCTACCGTTGACGAGCAGGTTGGGGAACTTCGCCGGGAGGACCAGCGGCTCCTTCAACGTGTCGTCGTAGTTCGGCCCGAAGTCGACGGTCTCCTTGTCGATGTCGGTGAGCAGCTCGTCCGCGAGCCGCGCCATGCGCACTTCGGTGTAGCGCATGGCGGCGGGCGCATCGCCGTCCACCGAGCCGAAGTTCCCCTGCCCGTCCACCAGCAGGTAGCGCAGGGACCAGGGCTGCGCGAGGCGAACCATGGCCTCGTACACCGCGGAGTCACCGTGCGGGTGGTACTTGCCGATGACGTCGCCGACCACGCGCGCCGACTTCTTGTAGGCCTTGTTCCAGTAGTTGCCGAGGTCGCTCATCGCGTACAGCACGCGGCGGTGGACGGGCTTGAGGCCGTCCCGCACATCGGGCAACGCGCGGCCGATGATGACCGACATCGAGTAGTCGAGATACGACTTGCGCATCTCGTCTTCGATGCTGATGGGGATGAGCTCGCCGGCGTTGCTCGGGCCCGAAGGCGGGTCTTTGGGAGTGTCGTCAGCCATGTCCGGTGTGTCCCCGTCTCTGAGGTGAGGCGAAAGTGCAAATTCCCAGGGATTCCGCTGGGGTGTAGCGTCTCAACCCCAGGGCGTCAACACGAGAAAGAGGCTGGTTTTCGCCTGCCCGGCCGCCCTACTGGCAGAAGGTGGCGCCGCCCGCATCTCCGCTCGGCACGCAGGAGCCGCTGCAGCACTCAGAGCCGGTGGCGCAGGCAATGGTGGCGGTCCCGCAGCAGCGATAGCCCGCGTCCCCCACCAGATTGCAGGAGAGCTTGGTGTTGCAACATGCCGGGGCGCCCTGGCAGTTCGGGCCTACGGGCGTGCAGTTGGCCGGACTGATGGTCACCAGCTGATAGCCGGTGTTGTAGAGCGTGGCGGTGCCTTGCAGGTTGATGGTCTGCGCCGCGGTGTCCATCAGGTAGAACGGCGCCCGGTCCGTCATCGTGGGGACGAAGAGCCCGTACGAATTCACCGCGCCAGCGCAGTTGCTCTGGTTGCTGAAGGTGGTGGTGGGCTTGTCGCTGGTGACGGTGATGGTGGCGCCCACGGGCAGCTGCGTGGGGTTCCCGTAGGTGTCCGTCACGCCGCCAAACACCTGGGGCGAGCACTGCCCGGCGATGACGGTGGACGGCGGGTAGAAGGCCACCCGGAACGCGTTCCCGGGAATCACGGTCTGCAGCTGGCTCCCCGTCACGGTGCCATCGACGGTCAGCCTGAGGTCGTGCATGCCGGCCTTGGTGGTCCGGAAGTAAAACGACTGGGACGTGGCGCTCGCGGGCCAACCGCTGAAGGACGCGGTGCAGGAGCTGTTGGAGAAGGCCGTGAGGTCCGCCGCGGTGGGGCTGGTGACCTGAAGCCCGACGGCGGCGGGAAAGCTGGCCGGCATGCTCTGCGCGTTGAACAAGGTGACGTCCACCTTCGACGAGCACTGCCCGGCGACGACGCTCAGGCTCATGGTGTCGAAGTGGACGGTGGCAGGCCCTGTGGCGTTGACCACGCGCAGGACGTCGGTCCCCGCGTCCGAGGAGAGCGGCGGGTTGATGCCGCGCGCACTGAGCGTGTACACGCCCGACGTGCCGTCCTTGTAGGAGATGACGGAGGGGAGGCCGTTCGGCAGCGAGTACGAGCCCGGGATGAGCGAGGAGCAGTTGCCGTCCTGGTAGAACACGCCGGTGCCGGAGCTGCTGGTGCTGCTGAGCGAGATGAGCCCCGTATACGACGAGGTGTTTCCGTACGCGTCCCGCGCGCCGACCTGGATGTTCGTCGAACAGACGCTGGGCGCCACGTCGTTCTTGGTGAGGGTCAGGTAGAACTGCGGCGGGCCTGGCATGAGCGAGTGGGTCACCTCGCCGCCGTCCACCCCGTTCGCCTCCGCCGTGTGGAGGGGCGCGCCGGCCTTGGTGTCCCGGAAGGAGAGCTGCAGCGACGCGGTGGTGGGCAGGAAGACCGGAATGCCCAGCGCCGACGAGCAGCCCACGCCCGAGAAGAACTGGTTCTGGGTGGAGTTGCTGCGCAGGTCAATGCCCTGCAGCGCGACGTTGGAGGGGTTGCCGAGGGTGTCGAACGCGCTCAGCGTGAGCGGAAGGCAGGAGCCTGCGACGTTGGCCTGCGCCGGCCCGAGCGTGAGGTAGGCGGCGGGCGCGGGGTCCACGGTGAGCGTCACACCGCCGTCGTTCGGCAGCGGCGGGTTGGAGAGCACCGTCACCGTCCGCACGCCGCTCTGCGGGATGCGCGTGTAGAAGGCGACCTGCGCGGCGCCCGGCGGCAGCGCGAACATCGGTTGGAACGTGGTGCAGGTGGCGTCCGAGTAGAACGTCGCGTTGCCGCTGCCGTTGGGCGAAAACGTCCCGCTGAAGTTGGGCGTGTCCGCGCCGGTGCTGTCCACCGTCCGGATGCTCAGCGCGTGCGAGCAGACGCCCGCGGTCAGCCGCGCCGTCGGGTTGGAGTTGGTCACCACCATGCGGACCGCCGGTGGATAGCCCGCGTCCGCGCCGCCCACCTGGCAGGCGCCCAGCGGGATGTTGCAGCTCTGCCCCGCCACGGTGCACGCGACGGTGTCATTGCACTGCACGCACTTCTTGTTGAGCGCGTGGCAAGCGTTGCCGGCCGCCTTGCCGGCGCACTGGGCGTTGTTCACGCACTCCACGCAGCTGGGGATGGCGCTGCCGGTGTCGCACACCGCGCCCGCGTCGCACCCGGTGGGCGCGCTGCCCTTGCACAGGCCGCAGCCGCCGCGGCCCTGGTAGAGCGTCGGGTCGCAGATGGGCGCGGGGTTGGGGCAGTCGGCGTTCACTTCGCAGGTGACGCAGGTCCTGGTGGTGGCGCTGCACTTGGGCGAGCCGCCCGTGCAGCTGCCCGCATCCGGGCTGCACTCGAAGCAGGCGCCGCCGTCCACGCTGGTGTCGCAGAAGCGCGCGGGCGAGGTGCAGCCGGCGCTCGCCGTGCAGCGCACGCAGCGCCCCTGCCCGCCGTTGGCCGCCGTGTCGCAGAGCTCTCCGCTGCAGCCCTCCCGGTCGGTGCAGGTGACGCAGGCGCCGAAGCCGCCGTCCGCCGTGGTGTCGCAGACCTTCCCCGTGGCGCAGCCCTGCGTCCCGGAGCAGCTGTGGCAGCGGCCATCCGTCCCGCAGTACGGCGTGGCGCCGGAGCAGGCCGGCGTGCAGGAGGCGCCGCCGTCGCTGGACTTCACGCACGCGCCCGACTGGCAAGAGTACCCGGTGCAACAGGCCGCCCCCGCGTCGCAGCGGCGCGACTGGCAGAAGAGCTCCAGGTCCGTGTCGAAGTTGGCGCACCCGGCCGCCAGGCCCAGCGCGAAGCCGGCGGCGAGCGCCGCGCCCATCCCCAGCCGCGACGTCGTCACGGGAGCACCCCCGAGAGACCCACGTATGCGCCGCCGGGCCCGACGGCGATCGACGGCGTCGGGGCCGAGCCCCCCAGGCGGTCCCCGAAGAGCCAGAGCGCGCCCCCGGCAGCCAGCGCCGTCACGCCCAAGCCCACCGCCACCGCGCCCAGCGCCTGCTCCGCCTTGCCGGCGCCGGCGAGGTTGGTCGCGGCGGTGGGGTCCAGCGTCACGTCGCCTGTGCGCAGCTGGCGGGACTTGGCCTGCGCGTCCGCCAGCAGCACCACGCCCAGGCCGGTGAACGCCGCACCGCCCGCCACCGGAATCCACCAGAAGCGCTTGGGGCTGGGCGCCGGCTCCTCCGCAGCGGTGATTTCAGAAGGCGGCGGCGCCGCGGCCACCTGCGTGCCCTGCTCAGCGGGCTCGGGCGACTTCACCTTCGCCTTCGGCGGCTCCGGCATCGGCAAGGTGCGCGGCGGCGGGGCGGCCTTCTTCAGCTTCTTGATGAGCTCCGGGGCAATCTGCTTGGCGGCGCGCGTGTATTCCTCGATGAGCGCCTCTTCGTCCTTCACGCGGTTGGAGTAGGCCGAGAGCGGCCGCGCGTCTCCAGCGTTCAGGACCTTGATGTTCACCTGGTAGGTCTTCCCGAACTTGCCGACGGTGCCGGTGACCAGGCCGTCCACGCCGAGCGCGTTGGCCAGCTCCGCCAGGCAGCTGGTGGACTTGTCGGAGCAGCCCATCAGCTCCTTCTGCCGTTCGAAGCCCAGCATGGTGGCAATCTCATTCGGCGTGGTGACGCGGATGCCCTCCATCGTCAGCTGCTGCGCGAAGTGCTCCGAGCAGAACGTGGCCAGCTCTGGCGTGATGTTCACGAACTGGAAGCCAGTCGCGGCGAGCTTCACCGGCTCCGGGTTCGCTCCGGAGACAAGCGCTACGAGCACGAGTGGGAGCACGCTCACGAGTCTAGCTCCAGCCTACCGGCCGCGAGGATGAAGATTCAGGGGCCGCCGTCGCGCCCGGGGACCATGGCGTTGAACGTCAGGTCGAGGTCGTCCCCCTGGAGCGCGCCCAGCGGCGCCGCGTGCAGCCCGGTGTGGTCCGGGCCAAGCTCCGGTTGCAGCAGCCAGAACGGGGCGGAGGCCGAGCCCGCCGGGATGGTGACGGTGGCCGTCGTGGCCCCCGCGCCCGAGCAACCCGAGGCGCCGTCTCCGTACAGCAGGGTCCCCGCGTCGCTGGAGAGGTTCACCGTGATGTCCGAGGTAGCCGGCACCACCGCCCCGGCGCTGAGGACGTGGACGTTCTCCGGAATGCAGGTCTCCTTGTCGAGGCCGAACTGGGGGCCGCCGAAGGTCTGCAGCGTCACCGCGTCCGGCGGGAGCTCCACCGTGATGTTGACCTGCGCGAAGAGGCCCGGCCCCGAGATGCCCAGCGAGCTGACCGGACCGGTGGGCTTGACGTACAGCGGCACCTGCGAAGTCCCCGCCAGCAGCGGCAGCTGAAGCGTGGTGAGCCGGCCGTTGCAGTTGGGCTGGGTGTAGAGCTCCAGCGGCCCATTGGGGGAGAAGAAGAGCATCGTGTCGTACGAGAACGAGGCGGGCGAGGTGAGGCGCATCAGCTTCAACGTGAGAGGCGTGGGGTGGCAGGTGTTGACGGTCAGCGCCAGGTTTGAGGGCGACGGCTCCAGCGAGGTCACCTGCTGCTCGAGCGGCACTTCCGCCGAGCCCGGCTCGAGGGCGGGCGGCGCGAAGTTGTAGACGGCGGTGATGCGCACCCTGGGCTGCACGGCGGACTCGATGAAGTAGAAGCTCGCGCGGCCGGTGCTGGCGTTGAGCGCAAGCCCGTCAAAGTCCAGCGGGAGGCTGGTGCAGCCGGGCTTGTCGAAGAAGAGCGTGCCCCCGGCGGTGTCGCTGTAGAGGGTGACCGGCCCGGCGAACGGGACGGACGCGTCCAGCGCGTCCACCGTGGAGACCGTCCACTGACCGGAGCAGACGCCGACGTAGTGCGTCCCGCCCGCCGCGGTCACGCGCAGCGCGGAGGGGACTCCGGCGTCATAGCCCGCGTCGTCGCCGCCCACCTCGCAGACGCCCGTCTGGAGGTTGCAGGTCTTGGGGGACGTGCAGTCGGTGTGGCGCAGGCACTGCTCGCAGCGGCCGCGCAGCTCGTTGCAGACCGGCGTGGCGCCGGAGCAGCCCGCGTCCTTCGTGCAGGCGGTGCAGCCCAGGTCCGGGTCGCAGACCTGCCCGCCGGTGCAGCTGGTGGCGGTGCACCTCACGCAGCTCCGGGCAGCCGTGTCGCAGACCGGGGTGGGGCTTGCGCAGGCCGCGGGGCAAATGCCGGCGTCGCTGCCGCCGTCCTGCCCGGGCGCCAGGCAGCGCTGGTTGCTGCCGCAGCTGTAGCCCGGACAGCAGTCCGCCGCGGCGCTGCAGCGGCGCTCGCTGCAGTACTGCTCGAAGTCCGACTGGAAGTTGGTGCAGGCCGCCGCGAACCCCACGGCCGCGCCCAGCAACCCGGCGATGCGCGCAGACCGGCCCATCAGAAGGCCCCCGCGACGGCGACGTGGGCACCGGTGGGCGTGAGCGCCACGCTGGGCTGAACGGCCATCCCGCCGAGGACGAACATCGCCGCGCCGCCCGCCACCGCCGCGCCACCGACGGTCACCAGCACCGCGCCCACCGTCTGTTCGGTCTGGCCGGCGCCGGCCAGCTCGCGGGCCTGGCTGGGTGTGAGCGTGGTGTCGGCCACGCCGTCCGCCTTGCCCTCGCCCGTGAGCGCCGCGGACTTGCCGCGCGCAGAGATGAGGAGCGCGGTGCCCACGCCGGCGGAGACCAGGCCCGCGGCGGCCGGCACCCAGAACCAGCGGCGCAGCGGCGAGACGGCGGCGGTGGAGGTGACCTCGGCGACAGGCGGCGCGGCGGCCGGGGCCGCGGGCGCCACGGTGGGGGCTGGCTGCGGCGCGACCGCCACCGGGGCATCCGGGGGCGGCGCTGCCGGCGCCTTGCGCATCTTGGCGATCAGCAGCGGCGCCAGCTTCGCGGCGGCGCGGGTGTACTCGTCAATCAAATCCTCCTCGCCCTTCACGCGGCCCGAGTGCGCGACCACCGGTCGGGCGTCCGCGGCGCTGAGAATCTTGATGTTCACCTGGTACGACTTGCCGAAGCGGCCCACCGTCCCGGTGATGAGGCCGTCCACGCCGAGCGCGTTGGCCAGCTCCGCCAGGCAGCTGGTGGACTTGTCCGTGCAGCCCATCAGCTCCTTCTGCCGTTCAAAGCCCAGCATGGTGGAGATTTCGTTGGGCGTGGTGACCCGGATGCCCTCCAGCGTCAGCTGCTGCGCGAAGTGCTCCGAGCAGAACGTGGCCAGCTCTGGCGCGATGTTCACGAACTGGAATGAAGTCGCCGCCAACCGCACCGGCTCAGGAGACGCACCGGTGAGGAGCGCGACGAGAACGAGGGGGAGCACGTACGGGACTCTAGCCCGCCGCTTGCGACCGCGAACGTAGGCGCGGGTGCGGCGACTGCGTGCTTTGTGCGCGTCAGTTCCGGCCGAAGCTGGAGCCCGGGGCGATGGCGCTGCCCGGCGGGCTCATGCCGGAGAGGATGCGCTCCGCCTCGGCGCCGACGGCGCCTTCCGGGTCCAGACCTCTGGCGCGCAGGAGCGCGTCGCGCGCGCCGGCCAGGTCACCCTTGAGCTTGAGCGCCACGCCGAGGTTGAGGTGGACGTTGGGGTTGTCGCGATCCATGGCGAGGGCGTCCTTGAAACACGCCAGCGCTTTGTCCAGCTCACCCTGCAGCAGCTCCTCCTTGCCGCGCTGGATTCGCTTCTCCGAGTCGTTCACCAGCTCCACGTCGAACACGGTCTTGCCGGCGAAGTTGACCAGCAGCGCGCGCAGGATGCCGCCCCAGTAGAACGTCAGCCCCTCCGCCGCCACCACCGCGGCCAGCGGCAGGTCCGGCAGGAGCTGCTTGCCGCGGAACTTGAAGCGCACCCGCGTGTAGCGGCCCTTGTTGGTCCAGTTGACGACCTGGTCCTTCAGCTTGGCCAGCGTCTCCTCAATCTGCCGGGGGTCAATCTCAAGGGGGAAGGCGCTCTCACTGGGGACGCGCTCCACCTCTTCGCGGCGCGCCTGGACCGGCTTCTTCCGCGCGGCAGGCGGGCGGGCGGACGGCGCCGGGCGCGGGCTGCGCTTGGGCTTGGGGGGGCGAGAGGGGCGCTTGGGCATGCGCCTCACCATAGCGCCGGACGTCCCCGCCGGCAGCTTGGGCTACCATGGCCGCCTCATGACCATGTACTCGGAGTCCCTCCGGGCGTTCCTCAAGCCCGTGCTGCCGTTCCTCGATGACGACCAGGTCACCGAGGTGTTGATTAACGGCCCGGAGGACGTCTGGGTGGAGCGCCGGGGCAGGCTCTACAAGACCGAAGCGCGGTTCACCGAGGAGGGCCTGCTGGGCGCGGCGCGGAACATGGCGCAGTTCGTCGGCCGGCCGCTGAGCGACGAGCGCCCCCGCCTGGACGCGCGCCTGCCGGACGGGAGCCGCATCCACGTCGTCCTCCAGCCGGTGGCGCGCCGCGGCACCACCATCTCCATCCGCAAGTTCTTCCGCGAGAAGCCCAGCCTGGATGCGCTGCTCAAGTTCGGGTCGCTGTCCCCGGCGATGGGGCGGCTCATTGAGGCCGCGGTCCACCTCAAGCTCAACGTGATGGTCGCGGGCGGGACCGGCTCCGGGAAGACCACGCTGCTCAACATCATCGCTTCGCTCATCCCCGACGAAGAGCGGGTGCTCACCATCGAAGACTCCGCGGAGCTCCAGGTGGTCAAGCCGCACCTGGTGACGCTGGAGAGCCGCCCCCCCGACAAGTACGGCAAGGGCGCGGTGGACATGGGGGACCTGCTGCACACCGCCCTGCGCCTGCGGCCGGACCGCATCATCGTCGGCGAGGTGCGCGGCGGCGAGTGCTTCCACCTGATGCAGGCGATGAACACCGGCCACGGCGGGTCCATGTCCACCGTCCACGCCAACACGCCGACGGACACCCTGCGCCGCCTGGAGTCGCTCTGCCTGATGAGCGCGGTGGAGATGCCGATGGTCGCGGTGCGCGCGTCCGTCGCCTCCGCCATCAACCTGGTCATCAGCTGCGACCGTCTGCTCGACGGCTCCCGGAAGGTGACCAGCATCTCGCAGGTGCTGCCCCTCAACGAGCGCGGCGACTACCGGACGCAGGAGCTCTTCGTCTACACGCAGGTGGGCAAGGACGAGTCCGGCGGCGTCATTGGCTACCACGCGCCGACGGGGCTCTTGCCGACGTTTCTCGGCAAGGCGCGCGCGCACGGATTCGGGGACCTGAACGCCAGCTTCTTTGACCCGGCCACCTACGCGCTGCCGCCGCCGCCGCGCTACGCGCTGGGCGACGAGGTGGCCATCCACTGGGCGCCCTCGCTCAAGCACCGCGAGCGCGGGGAGCCGGAGCCGGAGAGCGCCAAGGCGGAGTGGGATGCGTTCGAGCAGCGCCTCAAGGACGAGGCGGCCCGGGCGCTCGCGGCACAGCCGCCCAAGCCCACCGCGCCCGCGGCAACGCCGGCGACGGCTCGCCCTGCCCCCGCGAGGGTTCCGCCGCCGCCCGCGCCCCCTGTCGCCAAGCGCACGCCGCTCAGCCACTCGCCCGTCGCGCCCACGCTGGCCGACGCGGACGCTACGCCGCCGCCCAGCCGTCCGCCCGTGCGCTCGGACGTGGCCGAGGCCAACACCAACCCGCGCGCGATGCCGCCGTTCGGCCGCGAGGTGGAGCCGCTCGTGCAGGTGTCAGAGGACCTGGTGAAGGACGCTGCCTCGCACAACACCGCGGTGCGCACGTACCCGCCGGCCAAGCCGCCCGCGCGGCCGGACCCCAAGTCAGACCCGGATCGCACGAACATCAAGCCCGTGCCGGAGCGGTTCCGGAAGTAGACCCCACCCTCTGGCCTCCGTTCACCTCGCATCCTCGAGCTTGCGCTTTGAGACGCGTTGAGTGCCGGGCCGGAGTGTCTCGGGCTCCGGGCTCCGGGGAATGGGGTCTCGGGCTGCGGGCTGCGGGGAATGGGGGCTCGGGCTGCGGGCTGCGGGCTGCGGGCTGCGGGCTGCGGGCTGCGGGCTGCGGGGGCTCGGGTAGGGGGAATGGCTTCTCGGGTTCGGTTTTCGTTGCCGCGTTCGCGTTCGCGTTCGCGTTCGGGCTCGGGCTCGGGTAGGGGCAGGGGTTCGGGTTCGGCAAAGAGCGGCAACCTGAGCACTCGAAGGGAGCGAGCGGGCGATTCAGAGGAGCTGGTTCCCTCAACCCGAACCCCTGCCCCTACCCGAGCCCGAACGCGAACGCGAACGCGAACGCGGCAACGAAAACCGAACCCGAGAAGCCATTCCCCCTGCCCGAGCCCCCATTCCCGAAGCCCGCAGCCCGAGCCCCCATTCCCGAAGCCCGCAGCCCGAGCCCCCATTCCCCGAAGCCCGCAGCCCGCAGCCCGAGCCCGAGCCCCGTTCCCCGCAGCCCGAGACACTCCAGCCCGGCACTCAACACGCCTCAAAAGCGCAACGCTCCACGCGAACGAGGAGGGACGTTCAGCGCTGGCAGGCCACCATGGCGGCCTGGGCGGCGCGGGCGCGGTCCTCGGGGACCAGTCCCTGCGTCATCAACACCTGAAGCAGGTAGTCCCTGTTCTTCCGGATGAGCCCTGCGTTGTGGCAGGTCTTGATGTCCTCGTAGTAGTCAAACGCGAGCATCAGCTCGCCCAGCTCGTTGAGCTCCAGCTGGTGCACGGGCTTGCCGAAGAGGTCCTGCGCCGCGGCGTTCACGCCCACCACCCCGCGGTCAAAGCGCAGAGTCTCCAGGTAGTAGGAGACCAGCTGGTCCTTCTGCATGAACGTGTGGATTTTGTACGCCGCCACCGTCTCCGCCATCGGGCCCTTCACGCCCACCGCCTGCGCGAGGGCGAGCGCCAGCGAGCGCTCACACCACCCATCTCCGTCTGGCTGCTTGCCGGTGAGCAGCGCGTTGAGCAGGCGCCAGTTCCAGGCGAAGCCCACCTCGCGCGGCGTCTGGAAGTACGTGGGGCAGCCGAGCCGGGACAGGAAGAGCGCCACCAGCTCCTTGGGCAGCCGGGTGAAGTCCGGCCGCTGGAAGCGCATGGTGTGCAGCGGCGTGGCCTGCCCGGTCTGATGGGAGATGCGTTCACCCTCGACGTACTGGCGCAGCTGGGCCTCGAGGTCGAACTCGGTCTCAAGCGGGGGCAGACCGCTGGCGACGAACTGGAACACCAGCGGGGTGACGACGATGGTCACCGCGAGCAGGAACAACCCAATCCAGAGAACCCGGCGGAGGAGTGAAGGGATGGTGGCCACGACCACCGCCCTTTTACGCTAAAAGTCGCCCGCATGACGGATTGGCATCCTGCGACGGTAGACGCGGTCCGCCCGGCGGCAGAGGGGCTCACCCTCATCCGGGTGGACGTTCGAGGCACGCCGCTGGTCGGCGCGCACCAGGTCCCCGGGCAGTACGTGAAGCTGACCCTGGACGGAGCCGCGGAGGGCTTCTTCGCCATCGCCTCCCCGCCGGACCCCTCCGGCGGCGCCTACGAGTTCCTTATCCGCGGCGGCGCCCCGCTGGCGGACGCCCTCGTCCAGGCCCGGCCCGGCACGCAGGTGAAGCTCACCGCGCCCGGCGGCAAGGGCTACCCGCTCTCCGCGGCGAAGAACAAGCACGTGCTCCTGTTCGCCACCGGCTCCGGCATCAGCCCCATCCACTCGCTGCTCCAGCTGGTGCGGCGCGATCGCGGGTCCTACGGCGAAGTCACGCTCTTCTTCGGCGCGCGCACGCCCACCGGCTTCGCGTACTCGCAGGAGATTGCGGAGTGGGAGGCCCAGGAGGGCATCCAGGTCATCCGCACGGTGAGCCAGCCCGGGGAGACAGGCTGGCCGGGCCTCACCGGCTACGTGCAGGCGCACATCGGCAGCGTGAAGGTGGACAACACCGTCGCCTTCATCTGCGGCCAGAAGGGAATGGTCCAGGGCGTGACGGAGGCCCTCGTCCGCCGCGGGCTGCCGAAAGAGAACATCTTCCTCAACTTCTGACGGCAGGGAACGCGCGGCACAGCTCATCCCACTTCTGCGCGCACGACGGCTCCACCCATCGCTTACGGGACGCGCGCGGCCTCAGCGGCGTCCATGCGCTTCCTTGTAGGAGGCCGCCAGGCGGGCCCAGGTCTCCTCCGCCTCCTGCGAGCGGGCTTGCCGGAAATCGACCGCGCGCTCGAAGTCCGACCGTGCGCGCAGGATGGCCCACGCGTCCCGGCAGACAGACTCCAGAATGCGGGCGCGCTCCTCGAGGGACCGGCCGCGCAGCGGCGCCACGTCGTCCTCCACCTCGTCGCGCAAGGAGCCGCGGCGAGCGTCCAGGTTTGCGAGGTAGCGGCGAAGCGCGTCCGAGGCGGCCATGTGGGTGCTCGCGATTGTCAAGCGAACGCCGCCCCGCAGCAAGCCCAGCCCCGCTGCAGGTCAGGTCTTGAGCAACCCCCTGAGCGCTTTGGCGCAGGTGCGCAGGACGGTGAGCCGGGCGTGCTTCTTGTCGTTCGCCGGCACCAGCACCCACGGGGCGTCCGGCCGGTGCGTGCGGTCCAGCATGTCGGCGATGGCCTTCTCGTAGGCCTTCCGCTTGGAGCGGTTGCGCCAGTCGTCGGGGCCAATCTTGTAGCGCTTGGCCTCCTCCTTCTCCCGGTCCTTGAACCTGCGCAGCTGCGTCTTCGCGTCGATGTGGAGGAAGAGCTTGGTGAGGCTCACCCCGTCGTCGGTCAGCGTTCGCTCGAAGGCGTTGATTTCATCGTACGCGCGCTTCCACTCCGCCCCACTCGCGTACCCCTCCACGCGCTCCACCAGCACCCGGCCGTACCAGCTGCGGTCGAAGATGGCGATTTCGCCGTCCTCCGGCAGCCGCGCCCAGAAGCGCCAGAGGTAGTGGTGGCGGCGCTCGGCGTCCTTCGGCGCGGCGATGGGCCAGACCTTGTAGCCACGCGGGTCCATCTGGAGCGTCAGCCGCTTGATGGCTCCGCCCTTCCCCGCCGCGTCCCACCCTTCGAACGCGAAGATGGCCCGCTTCTGGGCGAGGAAGGCGTCAATCTGCAGCCGGAAGAGCTCCTCTTGCAGCTTCTTCAACTCCTCTTCGTACGCGTCGTCGTCCTTCTCCTCGCGGGAGAGGTCCACGTCGTCCAGCCGCAGCGTGCCGGGTGGGAAGACCTCGAACTCGTACGCGCGCTGTGCCTTGGCCATGGGCGCGAAGATGGCACCGCCGGCGTCCTTGCGCGACGACTTCAGGGCTTCAGCTGGGCTCCGGCGTAGGCGACCTCGTAGACCAGGGCCGCCGGGTCGCTGTGCTGGGTGGGCGAAGGCTTGGGCGGCGTCCACGCGGCGGCCGCGAGGAGACTCCCGTCGGCGGAGAAGCGCACCTGCCGCACAATCCAGCCCAGCTCCCGGCGAAGGACGGGTTTGGGCGCGCCGGCGCTGAAGGCGAACAGCGCGTTGTCCCAGCCGCCGGTGACCAGCGTCCTGCCATCCGGGCTGATGGCCGCGGTGGACACCACGCCTTCGTGCGCGCTCCACTGGTCCAGGACTTCGAGCGTGCTGGCGTTGACCCTCAGGCCTGCGTCGTCCGCGCTGCGCGGCGGCTTGAGGCCCTTCTTCTCCAGGTCTCTGCCGGCGACCGTGCGCTGCGCCTTCTGCGCGGACATCGCCACGCCCAGCACCTGGCCCGCCCTGTCCACGGTGACGTCGTTGAGGTGCCCGGCGAAGGTGGCCCGGCGCGGCGTGCCGAAGCTCAGCCCGGCGGCCGGCGACGGCGCGGTGCCGGGTTTGAGCGCGAGGCGCGCTTCGCCGGAGAGGTCCTCCAGGCTCAGGTCCACCTTCGACAGAATCGGCGCGCCCGCCACCGCCTTCACGCCGGGCGGGAGGCAGGCGTCGCAGATGACGACGGCGACGTCCGGGAAGCGCAGGCCCTTGAGGGTGAGCTCGTGGCCGCGCGAGACGCGCCCCACGGTGCTGCCCAGCGCGGTCTGGAGGTTGACGGTCTCCGTGAGGGACGCGGCGTCGATGCCGGCTGCCCGCGCCAGGGCGCTGTGCACGAGGACGTGCGGCGACCGCGCGTCGAGGACGAAGCTGGCGCTGGCGCGGCCATCGAGCGTGGCTCGGACGAGGAGGGAGCTGCCCTCGCGCTCCGCGCGGAGCCGGGCCTCGGTCACGGCGGAGGTCGCCTCCGTCGTCGGCGTGGCGGCGAGTGTCTTGTCCCAGCTGGCGCTGTAGAGCACCCCGTCCGCTCCGACCGCGAGCGCGCGGACCTCCTCCGAATGCGGGCGCAGCTCCGCGGCGAACCGCAGGGAGGGGAAGTGAAGCGCGGTGACCAGGCCCCGCGCGCTGCCGGCGAAGAGGTAGCGACCCCCGGGGTGGAAGGCGACGGACACCAGCGGCTCCTCCGTCGCGTACGCGCCCAGCAGGCGGCCGTCCGCGGCGGCGAAGGCCCGCACCGTCCCGTCGCGGGAGACCGCCACCACCGCCGCGCCGTCGGGCGAGAAGGCCAGCGCTTCGACGTCGTACTGGTAGTGGTTGACCGGGAGGACCAGCGCCTCAGGGACCAGCGGCGAGAGCATGGAGACGACGAGCTTCGTGTCCGGGGCGCGCAGCACAGAGAAGGCCAGCCTCGCGCCGTCTGGAGAGAAGGCCAGCGCGTAGACGAAGTCGCGGTCCTCGAGCACCCACGGCTCCGCGAGCTCCCCCAGGGTCCCGGAGATGAACGCGCCGGGCGTGCGCTTGACCTGCTCCTGGAGCGCGCGGTCCACGGGCGCGAGGTGGCGGCAGGCGCCGAGCGCACAGGCCAGGGTGAGCAGGGTCAGGAGGCGCGGCGCGAGGAGAGGACTCACCCGGCGTAGACATCACGGCCCGCGGTCAGTGTCGATGCTTCTTCCGGCCGCCCGTTCGCCTCGAGACGAGCGGTGGCGCCTCTCCCGCTCGCCTCGAGGGGGGAACCGGCTCTGGCGGCCATTTCGTCGGAGGAACAGCTGTTCCCAGTCAGGCGCCGCCCCGCTCGCCTCGAGGAGGAGACCGGCCCCGGCCGGCCATTTCGTCGGAGGAACAGCTCTTCTCAGTCGGGCGGCTCCCCCGCTCGCCTCGAGCGTTGCGCCGTCAGGCGCATAGTCGAGAGGTGGCGCAAACCCACGCACGGCACTTTGCCGGGTTGTTTCGAGCAGACCGAAGCGGCCCGTGAGCCAAGCTCCGGAAGCACTGCCGACGTCTCGACTATGCGCCTGACGGCGCAACGCTCGACGCGAACGGGGGCAGCGCCTGACGGCGCGAGAGCAGCTGCTCCTCCGACGAAATGGTCGCTCCGTTTCGAGCGGAGCAGAGCGGCCCATGAGCCAAGCTTCGAAAGCACTGCCGACGTCTATCGGGATAGGGGGGCGGCTACGCCGCTCCCCCTCCCACACCACCGGGCATACGGATCCGTACCAACGGCGGTTCGGAGAGTTGAGGTTGAGAGGCGGA
>JBGART010000097.1:0-18804 GCA_044230055.1 Myxococcaceae bacterium
GATGGAGATCCGGGACCTGCTGAAGAAGTACGAGTTCCCTGGCGACAAGATTCCGATCATCCCGGGCAGCGCGCTGAAGGCGCTGGAAGGGGACACCTCGGACATCGGCGAGGGCGCCATCCTGAAGCTGATGGAAGCGGTCGACAGCTACATCCCGACGCCGCAGCGCGCGACGGACAAGCCCTTTCTGATGCCGGTGGAAGACGTGTTCTCCATCGCGGGCCGTGGAACGGTGGCGACGGGCCGAGTGGAGCGCGGCCGGATCAAGGTTGGCGAGGAAGTGGAGATCGTCGGTCTGCGCGCGACGACCAAGACGGTCATCACGGGCGTGGAGATGTTCCGCAAGCTGCTGGACGAGGGCATGGCGGGCGACAACATCGGCGCGCTGCTGCGCGGCCTCAAGCGTGAGGACGTGGAGCGCGGGCAGGTGCTTGCCAAGCCCGGTAGCATCACGCCGCACACCAAGTTCAAGGCACAGATCTACGTGCTCACGAAGGAGGAGGGCGGCCGCCACACGCCGTTCTTCAAGGGGTACCGGCCCCAGTTCTACTTCCGGACCACGGACGTGACGGGGTCTGTGACCCTGCCTGAGAACGTGGAGATGGTCATGCCGGGCGACAACATCACCATCGAGGTGGAGCTCATCACTCCCATCGCGATGGAGAAGGAGCTCCGGTTCGCCGTCCGTGAGGGCGGTCGTACCGTGGGCGCGGGTGTCGTGGCGGACGTCATCGCCTAGCCGCTCGCCGTCCGGGCAACGAAAGAGGAAGCGTCGAAGGTAGTTGCATTTAGAACGGGCGCGGTGGTAGTACCCGCGCCCCCGTTCGTCCCCGTGCTCTGTGACAACCAGGAGTTGAAGGCACAAGCCCGCGGGCGAGCTTTTTTGGCGGAAGAAGGACCCAACGAATGGCGACACAAAAGATCCGCATCCGGCTCAAGGCGTATGACTCGAAGCTCCTGGACCAGAGTGCAGGCGAGATCGTCGAAACAGCCAAGCGCACCGGGGCCACGGTGGTCGGGCCCATCCCGCTGCCTACCCGCATCAACAAGTTCACCGTGCTGCGGTCCCCGCACGTGGACAAGAAGAGCCGCGAGCAGTTCGAGATCCGCACTCACAAGCGGCTGCTCGACATCCTCAATCCGCCGCAGTCGACGCTTGACGCCCTCATGAAGCTGGATCTGTCCGCGGGCGTGGACGTCGAGATCAAGAGCTAGCCATGGCCAAGTTCGACGTCGTCAATCTCGATTTGAAGAAGGTCGGAGAAGTAGAGCTCTCCGACGACATCTTTGCGGCCAAGCCGAATGAGCACCTCGTTTATGAGGTCGCGAAGATGCAGCAGATCAACCGCCGCGCCGGCACGGTGGCGGTCAAGAACAGCTCTCTGGTCTCGGGCGGCGGCAAGAAGCCCTGGAAGCAGAAGGGCACCGGGCGCGCTCGCCAGGGTTCCATCCGCGCCTCCCACTGGGTGGGCGGCGGCAAGGCGATGGGTCCCAAGCCGCGCGACTACACGTACCGTCCGCCCCGCAAGGTTCGTCGCGGTGCGCTCCGGGCCGTGCTGTCGCAGAAGGCACGGGAGAAGAGCCTGATCATCCTGGACAGCTTCAAGCTGGACGGCCGGAAGTCCAAGGCCGCCTTCCAGGCGCTGACCCAGCGGCTCAAGCTGTCGGATGCGCTGGTGGTGGACCTCAAGGACAACGAGCACCTCCATCAGTCCGTTCGCAACCTGGCCAAGTTCGACGTGCTCCCGCCCGAGGGTCTGAACCTCGAGTCGGTGCTGCGCCGGAAGAGCCTGGTGCTCACCCAGTCCGCCGCCAAGGCGCTGGAGGGAACGCTGTGAACCTGACCCATGTCATCAAAGGCCCGCTGATCACCGAGAAGCTGGATCAGGCCCGCGAGAAGTTCCGCCAGTACTCCTTCGTGGTCGACCGTCAGGCCAGCAAGATCGACGTCGCCCGCGCGGTGGAGACGCTCTTCAAGGTCACCGTCGAAGGCGTCCGCACGAACGTCGTCCGCGGCAAGGTCAAGCGGGTGGGCAAGTCCATCGGCAAGCGGTCCAACTACAAGAAGGCGATCGTCACCCTGAAGGACGGGGACAAGATCGAGCTCTTCGAGGGTGGCGCGGCTTAGCGCCAACTTCGGACTCCGAAAGAGGACTTCCAGATGGGAATCAAGAAATACAAGCCCACTTCCGCCGCCCGCCGTTTGATGACGGTCTCGGACTTTTCCGACATCACGAAGGCGACGCCGGAGAAGAAGCTGACCGAGGCGATGAAGCGCTCCGGCGGCCGCAACGTGCATGGCCACATCACTCGGCGGCACCAGGGCGGTGGTCACAAGCGTCGCTACCGCGTCATCGACTTCAAGCGCCGGGACAAGGACGGCGTGCCGGCCAAGGTCGCCTCGGTTGAGTACGACCCGAACCGCACGGCCAACATCGCGCTGCTGCACTACGCGGACGGGGAGAAGCGTTACATCCTCGCCCCTGTGGGCCTGGTGGTGGGGGACGTCCTCCACGCGGGCAGCACGGCGGACATCCGGCCGGGGAACTCGCTGCCGCTGCAGAACATCCCCATCGGCACGGTCATCCACAACGTGGAGCTCAAGCCGGGCCGCGGCGCTCAGATGATCCGCTCCGCCGGCTCCTGGGGCCAGCTGATGTCGAAGGAGGGTGAGTACGCCCAGGTCCGGCTTCCCTCCGGCGCCGTGCGCAAGGTCCTCATCGACTGCCGCGCCACCGTCGGGCAGCTGGGCAACATCGACCACGAGATCATCCGAATTGGCAAGGCGGGCAAGACCCGCTGGCTGGGCATCCGTCCGACCGTCCGCGGTCTGGCCATGAACCCGGTGGACCACCCGCACGGCGGCGGCGAGGGCAAGTCCGGTCAGGGCAACCCGCACCCGGTCTCCCCGTGGGGTCAGAAGACCAAGGGTCTGACCACCCGCACCAACAAGCGCACCGACAAGTTCATCGTCTCCGGACGCCGTCAGGGCGTCCGCAGCCAGTAAAGGGCAACCAAGATGGCTCGCTCAGTCAAGAAGGGTCCGTTCGTCGACAAGCACCTCGTCAAGAAGGTCGAGGACATGCTGAAGACGAACCAGAAGAAGGTCATGAAGACCTGGTCGCGCCGGTCGACCATCCTGCCCGAGTTCGTGGGCCACACCTTCGCGGTTCACAACGGGCGGAAGTTCATCCCGGTGTTCGTGACCGAGAACATGGTGGGCCACAAGCTGGGCGAGTTCTCGCCTACCCGGACGTTCCACGGCCACTCGGCGGAGAAGAAAGTCGCCAAGGCCCCGCCCGCGAAGTAAGCGGCTGCTGGAATTCGAGTTTGAAGGAGAAGTGACATGGCCTCCCCGAAGCAAGAGACGAAGCGGGCCTCCGAGGCCCACCTCCGGAACTTCCGGATGGCGCCGCGCAAGTTGTCGCTGGTCGCGGCGCTGGTGCGCGGCAAGGACGTGGGCGCAGCGCTCAACATCCTCAAGTTCACCCCCCGGGCTGCAGCAGAGCCGATCGCGAAGCTGATCAAGAGCGCGGTCGCCAACGCGGCGGACAAGTCGAAGGGGCAGGTGGATGTGGACGCGCTGTTCGTCCAGACCATCTCGGTGGACCAGGCCCAGACCATGCGGCGCTTCATGCCGCGAGCGATGGGCCGGGCCAGCCGGATCAACAAGAAGACGAGCCACGTTCATGTGGTGCTCGCCGAAGGCAAGCGCAGGTAAGGGCGCCTCACAGGGCACTACCCTAAGGAGATCACGTTGGGCCAGAAAGTACATCCAATCGGCTTCCGCCTCGGGATCATCAAGACCTGGGACTCCAAGTGGTACGAGGAGAAGAACTACGCCCAGTGGTTGCACGAGGACATCGGCATCCGTGAGTTCGTCAAGAAGACCCTGAACCATGCCGGCGTCTCCAAGGTGGAGATCGAGCGCGCGGCAAACAAGGTCAAGGTCAACGTTCACACGGCACGGCCCGGCATCGTCATCGGCAAGCGGGGCGCCGGCATTGAGACGGTGAAGAAGGACCTCCAGAAGTTCACCAAGAACGAGGTCTTCCTCAACATCGTCGAGGTCCGGAAGGCGGAGACCGACGCGCAGCTGGTGGCGGAGAACATCGCGACCCAGCTGGAGCGCCGCATTGCGTTCCGCCGCGCCATGAAGAAGGCGCTGCAGACGGCCATGAAGTTCGGCGCCAAGGGCATCCGCGTGGCGTGCTCCGGACGGCTGGGCGGCGCGGAGATGAGCCGCTACGAGTGGTACCGCGACGGCCGGGTGCCCCTGCACACGCTGCGCGCAGACATCGACTACGGTTTCGCCGAGGCGAAGACCACCTACGGCAAGATCGGCTGCAAGGTGTGGATCTGCCGCGGCGAGGTCCTGCCGACCAAGGGCAACCAGCCGGCTGTGCAGCTCAACCGCTAATTCACTCTTCGGGTCCAGCTGTCTGGGGCCCGCGCATCGAGGACGTCCATGCTTCAGCCCGCACGAACGAAGTACCGAAAGATGCAGAAGGGGCGCTCGCCGGGTAAGGCCTACCGCGGCAGCAAGCTCACGTTTGGCGAGTTCGGCCTGATGACGCTGCAGCCGGGCTGGATCACCTCGCGCCAGATTGAGTCCGCCCGTATCGCCATGACCCGCTACATCAAGCGCGGCGGCAAGGTGTGGATCCGGGTGTTCCCGGACAAGCCCATCACCAAGAAGCCTGCCGAAACGCGCATGGGAACCGGCAAGGGCGGCGTGGAGTACTACGTCGCGGTCGTGAAGCCGGGCCGAATCCTGTACGAGATGGACGGCATGACGCCTGAGGTCGCGAAGGGCGCCCTCAAGCTGGCGATGGCGAAGCTCCCCGTGCTGACCAAGATCGTTCACCGCGATCAGATGGGCCTGTGAGGTAACGACATGGCGACTGCAAAAGAGCTGAACGAGCTGACCGCGGATGACCTGAACCGGCGCGCCCAGGAGCTGCGGGAGACCCTGTTTCAGGACCAGCTGAAGCTGCGGACCGGCACGCTGGACAATCCCTCGGAGCGGACCCTTCACCGGCGCGATCTGGCCCGGGTCCTCACCGTCCTTACCCAGAAGTCCAAGGCCCCGAAGTCGTAACCGGCCTCACTCGAGCGAGACGAAGACATGGCTGAACCGACCCAGAGCCCCGCGCAGACCGACGCCGCCGCCGCCTCTCGCGGCCGTCCCAAGACCCGCATTGGCGTGGTCACCTCCAACAAGATGCAGAAGACGGTGGTCGTCACCGTGCGCCGCCGGACGTCTCACGCCAAGTACGGAAAGATCATGAACCGGCGCGAGAAGTACAAGGCGCACGTGGAAGATCACGACTACCCGAAGACGGTCACCCTGAATGAGGGCGACAAGGTCCGCATCGCCGAGACGAAGCCGACCTCGAAGGACAAGCGGTGGCGGGTGGTGGAAGTGCTGGAGCGGGCCACCAAGGTCTAAGACACCTTCGAGCCACAGGGAGAGACGACGATGATTCAGATGACGAGTGTGCTGGACGTGGCGGACAACTCCGGCGCCAAGAAGATCTTCTGCGTCAAGGTGTTGGGCGGCAGCAAGCGGAAGTACGCCTCCATCGGTGACGTGATTGTGGTCTCCATCCGCGAGGCGTTGCCCAACACCAAGGTGAAGAAGGGCGACGTGGCGAAGGCGGTCATCGTGCGGACCAAGCGCGAGATTGGCCGGCCGGACGGCAGCTACATCAAGTTCGATGGGAACGCCGCGGTGCTCATCAACAAGGATCTGGAGCCGATTGGCACCCGTATCTTTGGCCCGGTGGCCCGCGAGCTTCGCGCCCGGAAGTTCATGAAGATCATCTCGCTCGCGCCGGAAGTGCTCTGAAGCGGGGCCAGCCTTCGCGTAACGCACGCGACGAAAGAGGAACACGATGGAGAAGCTGAAGGTCGGAGACACGGTCCAGGTGATGAAGGGTGCCGAGCGCACGGCGGCCAAGGCCTCCAAGCGCGGGAAGGTCCTCTCCATCAGCCGCGAGAAGCAGCGGTTGACGGTGGAAGGGCTGCGCTTGGTGAAGCGGCACGTAAAGAAGGGCCGTGACCGCGCGAACCCGGACGGCGGGATCTTGGAGAAGGCGGGCACCATCGCTCTGGCGTCGGTGGCGCTGGTCTGCCCGAAGTGCGACGCGGCGACCCGCGTGGGCGTGAAGGTGGACGGGGAGAAGAAGAAGCGCTTCTGCAAGAAGTGCGAAGCGACGATTGACTAGCCGGTGACCATGGGGCATACGCGCCCCTTTGACAGCTGATCGGTGGGGAGGATCCCTGACGCTCCACCGAAGCAGAGGACCCTGAAAAACATGGCTGACGACAAGAAGCAGGACAAGAGCCCGGACGAGATCGCCGCCGCCAAGGCCGCCGCTGCCGCGAAGAAGGCAGCGCGGAAGGCGGGCAAGAAGGAGGAGGCGAAGAAGGTCGGCTTCGCAGCGCACGTGGAGGAGGGGCTGGAGCAGAAGCCCGCTCGCCTCAAGCTTCGCTACCGCAAGGAAGCCGTCCCTGCGCTGATGAAGGAGTTCGGTTTCAAGAACCCGAACGAGGTTCCCAGGGTCGAGAAGATCGTGGTGAACATGGGCTTGGGCGAAGCCCTGGCCAACAACAAGATCATGGAGTCCGCGGTGGAGCAGCTGGCCGCGATCACCGGGCAGAAGGCCATCATCACCCGCGCCCGCAAGTCGATCGCGAACTTCAAGCTCCGCCAGGGCCAGGCGATTGGCGCGGCGGTCACGCTGCGCAATGACCGGATGTACGAGTTTCTGGACCGGTTGATCAACGTCGCGCTGCCGCGCGTGCGCGACTTCAAGGGCGTCTCCCAGAAGGCCTTTGATGGCCGGGGAAACTACACCCTGGGCGTGCGCGAGCAGATCATCTTCCCGGAGATCAACTACGACTCCATCGAGAAGGTGAAGGGGCTCAACATCAGCATCGTCACCACCGCCAAGAACGACGAGCACGGGCGCGGGTTGCTCCGTCAGTTCGGCATGCCGTTCCGTCAGTAAGGAGACACTCTCGTGGCGAAGCTCTCTAAAATCGCGCAGGCCAAGCGGAAGCCGAAGTTTGCAGTGCGGAAGTACAACCGATGCCCTCTCTGCGGGCGTCCCCGCGCGTTTCTGCGGAAGTTCCAGATGTGCCGGATTTGCCTGCGCAAGCGGGCGCTCGCCGGCGAGATCACCGGGCTCACCAAGAGCTCGTGGTGATCTGAAGTACCCGCTGGACAGAACAGGTCTGAGGCGAACCACCGGGATGGGCCCGGAAGGCGCAACGGATCTCAAGAGGGGGATGCTCCCCCGGACGAAGGCAGTGCCAATCCATGCCGGTCAATGATCCCGTCGGCGACATGCTGACCCGCCTGCGCAATGCCGCGCGCGCCCGCCACGACAAGGTGGTCATCCCCGCCTCGAAGTTGAAGCTCGAGGTCATCAAGGTCCTGAAGGAGGAGGGCTTCGTGGCGGACTACGTCCAGCACGAGGTGAAGCCTCAGTCGGAGATCTCGGTGGTGCTGAAGTACGGGCCTGACCGTCAGCCGGTGTTGAACGGTATCAAGCGCGTCTCCAAGCCGGGCCTCCGCCGCTACGTCCCGGTCCGGGACATCCCGCGCGTCCTTGGTGGCCTGGGCATCTCCATCCTCTCGACCTCGAAGGGCGTCCTGGTGGACAGCGAGGCCCGCAAGCAGAACGTGGGCGGCGAGCTGATCTGCACCGTGTACTGACCCTCGCCCGCCGACACGAAATTCAAGAGGCCACCATGAGTCGAATTGGAAAGCTCCCCATCAAGCTCGCAGACAAGGTGAAGGTCACCGTGGATGCGAAGAACCTGCTGATCATGTTTGACGGGCCCAAGGGCAAGCTCGCCGTCAAGCTGCCGAGCTCGGACATCAAGGTCGAGATCAAAGACGGCCAGCTGTTGGTGCTCCGGCCGAACGAGAGCCGCCGCATCAAGGCGCTCCACGGGCTCACCCGGTCCATCCTGGCCAACGCGGCCAAGGGCGTCTCCAGCGGCTGGGAGCGCAGCCTGGCCATCCGCGGCGTCGGCTTCCGCGCCGAGGTCAAGGGCAAGCAGCTTCATTTCTCCCTTGGCTTCTCCCATCCGGTGGTCTTTGACCTGCCGGAGGGCGTGACCGCCGAGGTCGGCAAGGTCCCGCGTACCGAGGACTCGCTTCCGACGCTGGATCTCACGCTGCGCTCGGTGAACCGTGAGACCCTGGGCGCCACCGCGGTGAAGATCCGCGCGCTGCGCCCCCCTGAGCCGTACAAGGGGAAGGGCATCAAGTACACCGAGGAGCGCGTCCGCCGGAAGGAAGGCAAGACCGGTACGGCGTAAGCCACTCCACCCATCACCCACGTTCATCCGGAGGCGGACGTCCTCATCGCCTCCGGAAGGAAGATCAGGAATCCCATGTCGAAGCTCGATGCGCGGCTGCACAGGAAGGCTCGAATCCGGAAGAAGCTCTCGGGCAACGCGGAGCGTCCGCGGCTGTCCGTCTACAAGAGCCTCAAGCACATCTACGCGCAGGTGGTGGACGACTCGTCGGGTCGTACGCTGGCCTTCGCGTCGTCCCTCTCCAAGGAGCTGAAGGGGAAGGACGAAGGCGACAAGAAGGCGGACGCCAAGCGTGTGGGCGTGCTGATTGCGCAGCGCTGCAAGGCAGCCAACGTGGAAGCGGTCGTCTTTGACCGGAACGGCTTCCCCTACCACGGCCGCGTCGCAGCGGTCGCTGAGGCCGCCCGCGAGGCGGGCCTCAAGTTCTAGCTCTTTCGAAAGGGATTCACGCTTGGCAACTCCAATCAATCCGAACGATCTCGACCTCGTTGACGAGGTGGTGAGTATCAACCGCGTCGCCAAGGTGGTGAAGGGCGGACGCCGGTTCTCCTTCGCGGCGCTGGTGGTGGTGGGTGACGGCAACGGCCACGTGGGCGTGGGCCTGGGCAAGGCCAACGAGGTCCCCGAGGCCATCCGCAAGGGCGGCGAGAACGCAAAGAAGAACATCTTCAAGGTTCCGCTGGTGGCGCACACCATTCCTCACGAGGTGCTGGGTCACTTCGGCGCGGGCTGGGTGCTGCTCAAGCCGGCCAGCGAAGGAACGGGCGTCATCGCCGGCAAGACGGTGCGCGCGGTCCTGGAGCGGGCGGGCATCCGCAACATCTTGACGAAGAGCCAGGGGTCGCGGAATCCCCACAACGTGCTGAAGGCGACGGTCGCTGGCCTGAAGCAGCTGCGGTCGGTGGAGCAGGTGTCCCGGCTGCGTGGCCGCGAGCTGTCGGTCGGCAAGCACTCGGAAGCCAGGAGCTGAAGACGTCATGGGAATCCGAATCAAGCTGGTGAAGAGCTTCGCGGGCGCGTCGGACACGCAGCTGCGGACCATTAGAGGCCTGGGGCTGCGCAAGTTCGGCCAGGAGCGGCTCCTCAAGGACACCGCCGCCATTCGCGGGATGGTCTTCAAGGTGAAGCACCTGGTGGCGCACGAAGTGGTGAAGGATGAGCCGAAGGCGAAGGCGCGCCGCAAGCCGCGCAAGATCGTGCGTCGGGATCGCTCCCGCGCCCAGGCGGAGAAGCAGTAGTCGCCTGCTTTTACCGCCGACAAGGAAGGACGTTTGACGTCATGGCAACCCTCAGCACTCTTAAGGCCCCACACAAGTCCCGCCACCGCAAGAAGCGGGTAGGGCGCGGCCAGGGCTCAGGTCTCGGCAAGACCGCCGGTCGCGGCGGCAAAGGCCAGAAGGCTCGAAGCGGCAACATGCACTTCGAGGGCTTCGAAGGCGGTCAGAGCCCGCTGCAGCGCCGGCTCCCCAAGTTCGGCTTTAACCCGCCGAACCGGAAGCACTTCGCGGTGGTGAGTCTGGACGAGCTTTCCCGTTTCGACGGGGGCACGGTGGTGGACGAAGCCGCGCTGCGCGACCGTGGGTTGGTGAAGGGCGTGTGGGATGGGGTGAAGATCCTCGGTGGCGGGGCGCTCTCCAAAAAGCTCTCCGTCAAGGCGCACCGGTTCTCTTCGACCGCCAAAGAGGCGATTGAGAAGGCGGGTGGCAGCGTGGAGTTCGTTCCCCTGGTCGCTCACAAGCCCGAGTCCGCTTCGAAGGCGCACTCTGGCAAGGGCCCGGGAAAGCCTGCGACGGCATAGCGGTGAGTGGCGCGGGCCGAGGGTATCGCCCAGGGCCGGTTCAAGTGGTGCCCCGTCCGCGCATTGTGTAGTGTTTCGCGCCCCCTACTTCCCTTTGAGACGGGAGCAGGGGGTGTTCGTTTTTGAAAGCTTCGCCTGCTGAAGGGATGGCTCCGTCGTGGCACTGAATGCTTTCGCCAATGTCTTCCGGGTCGCCGAGCTTCGCGGCCGGCTGGCGTACACCCTCGTGCTGCTCGCGGTCTACCGCGTGGGAATCTTCATCACGACGCCGGGAGTGGACCGGCACGCGATGAACGAGTTCATGGCGCGGCAGACCAAGAGCGGCGGTCTGGTGTCGCTCTTCAACATGTTCTCCGGTGGCGCGCTGGAGCAGATGTCCATCTTCGGATTGGGCATCATGCCGTACGTCTCCGCCTCCATCATCATGCAGCTGCTCGCGGTGGTGGTCCCGTCGCTGGAGCGGTTGCAGAAGGAAGGCGCTGGGGGCCGCCAGAAACTCAATCAGTACACGCGCTACGGCTCCATTGTCCTCTCAGTCATCCAGGGCATTGCCATCTCGCGCTACCTCGGTGGCCTCGGCCGCGAGGAAGTCACCAGCGGCGTGGACATTCAGCGGATCGTCGTGCTGAACCCGAACATCTGGTTCACGGTGCTGACGGTCATCACGCTGACCGCAGGCACGGCCTTTATTATGTGGCTGGGCGAACGGATCACCGAGCGCGGGATTGGCAACGGCATCTCGCTCATCATCTTCGCCGGTATCGTGGCAGGCGTGCTGCCTGCGGCTAAGCACCTCAACGACATGGTGTCGCGCGAGATGGTGGAGATGGGCGCGGTCCTGGCTCTGCTCGCCTTCATGATCGTGGTGGTCGCGGCGGTCGTGTACATCGAACGGGGGATGCGGCGGATTCCGGTTCAGTACGCGAAGCGGATGGCGGGGCGGCAGATGTTCGCCGGCCAGGCCACGTACTTCCCCATCAAGGTCAACTCGTCGGGCGTCATCCCACCCATCTTCGCCAGCGCCCTGCTGTCCTTTCCCTCCACCCTGAAGGGGTTCCTCCCGTTCATGGCGAAGGTGGAGGAGGCGCTTGGGCGAAACATCTGGATCCGCGACGGCATCTTCGTCCTGCTCATCATCTTCTTCGCCTACTTCTACACCTCGCTCACGTTCCGTCCGGATGACGTGGCGGACAACATCAAGAAGCAGGGCGGCTACATCCCGGGCATTCGGCCAGGCCGGCAGACCGCCGAGTTCATTTCGCGCGTCCTGGACCGGATCACGTTTGGCGGCGCCATCTACCTTGCGGTCATCTGCATCATCCCGCAGATCATCAGCGGCTCTCTCGGTGTACCTTTCTCCTTCGGCGGCACGGCGCTGCTGATCGTGGTGGGCGTGGCGCTCGACACCGTCCAGCAGATTGAGGGGCACCTCATCAGCCGCAACTACGAGGGCTTCGCGGGGCCGCGTGGTCCGAAGATCCGTGGCCGCATCCGCGCCGCGGCGTAGGGTGCGAAGGACCGTTCGACGTTGGCGTCACGGGCGCGCTCGCGCGCGCCGCATTGGGTAGCGGGCCGGGTTGGCCCATGGGGGAATTGTCATGAACCTGATCCTCTTGGGACCGCCGGGAGCCGGGAAGGGCACCCAGGCCAAGAAGCTCTGCGCCGAGTTCCGGGTGCCGCAGATCTCCACGGGTGACATCCTCCGGGCCGCCATTCAGAACGGCACTGAGATGGGCAGGAAGGCGAAGCCGCTGATGGAGGCGGGCTCCCTGGTGCCGGACGAGGTGGTGGTGGGCATCATCGAGGAGCGGCTGAAGGAGCCGGACGTGAAGAAGGGCTTCGTCCTCGACGGCTTCCCCCGTACGTTGCCGCAGGCGCAGGCGTTGGAGAAGGTGCTCTCTCGGGCGGGCAAGCGGGTGGACCTGGTCTTGTCCTTCGAGGTCCCCGTCGAGCAGCTCATCGAACGGCAATCCGGGCGGCGCAGCTGCCCCAAGTGCGGAACCATCTATCACGTGACGTCCAACCCGCCGAAGCGGTCAGGGTTCTGCGACAAGGACGACATCGGCCTGGTGCAGAGGCCGGATGACGCGCCGGAGCAGGCGCGGAAGCGGCAGGACGTCTACGGGCGGGACACGGCGCCCCTGAAGTCGTTTTACGAGAAGCAGGGGCTGCTGGCGCGGCTCGACGGCGTAGGAAGCCCCGAGGGCATCTACGCCGAGCTGAAGAAGATCCTCGCGGGGCGCGGCTTGCCCCAGGCGTAGAGGCGCGCATGTCGTCCGAAGTCGAGCTCAAGAGCAGCTCCGAGATCTCGCTGATGCGGGACGCGGGGAGGATTGTCAGCGAAATCCTCGACGCGCTGGAGGCGGCGGTGGCCCCGGGTGTATCGACCTGGGAGCTGGATCAGCTGGCCGAACGGCTGATCTACCGGAAGGGGGCCAAGCCGGCATTCAAGGGCTACCAGAACTTCCCTTGCTGTCTGTGCGCGTCGGTGAACGACGAGGTGGTGCACGGCATCCCTTCGAAGAAGCGGACGCTGGCCGAAGGCGACTTGATGAAGTTGGACTTCGGCGTGGTGTTCAAGGGCTACTTCGGAGACGCCGCGCGGACCGTTCCTGTTGGGAAGGTCACTCCGAAGGCGCAGGCGCTGATTGACGCCACCCGCGGGTCGCTGGATGCGGCGATCGCCGCGATGGTCGCGGGGAACAAGGTTGGCGACATTGGCCACGCAGTGCAGAGCTACGTGGAGGCTCGCGGCTTCTCTGTGGTGCGCCAGTTCGTGGGGCACGGGATTGGCCGCAAGCTTCACGAGAAGCCGCAGGTGCCGAACTTCGGATCGCCGGGGCGCGGGACGGAGCTTCGGCCTGGGATGGTGCTGGCGGTGGAGCCGATGGTGAATGAAGGGACCGCCGAGGTGGAGGTCCTGGACGATGACTGGACGGCAGTCACTTGCGACGGCCGGCTCTCCGCGCACTTCGAGCACACCATTGTGGTGACCGAGCAGGGGCCCGAGGTCCTGACCCGGCGCCTGGGATGACATCGTCCTTCCCAGGGGTTATGACTTGCCGTTCCGCCTTTAGCATCCAGCACTTGCGCCCCCTTTAACGAAGTGGTATCCCGCGCCGCTTCCAACCGGTCGAACCGCTGTAAAGACAGGAGTTTGATTGCCGAAGGACGACGCCATCGAAGTGGAGGGCACTGTGATGGAGCCCCTCCCCAACGCCATGTTCCGCGTGAAGCTGGACGGAGGTCCAGGACACGTGGTGCTCGCGCACATCTCCGGGAAGATGCGAATGCACTTCATCCGGATCCTTCCCGGCGACAAGGTCAAGGTGGAGCTGTCGCCCTACGATCTCACGCGCGGACGCATCACCTATCGCGCCAAGTAAACGCATCCCAAACGCAGCTCAGAAGGAACAGTCAGCCATGAAGGTTCGCGCGTCCGTAAAGAAGATCTGTGACAAGTGCGTGGTGCTCCGCCGCAAGGGCGTGGTGCGGGTCATCTGCGCTGCGAACCCGCGTCACAAGCAGCGCCAGGGCTGACGGGTAAAACCGTCCGCTCCAGACCAACTCCCAGCAAAGGACTACCAAGCAGATGGCTCGTATCTCCGGTGTTGACCTTCCCCCCGCCAAGCGCGTGGTGATTTCCCTTCAGTACATCTACGGCATCGGCAAGAAGTCGGCCCACGACATCGTGGAGAAGGCCGGCCTGGACATGACGATGCGTACCAAGGACCTCACCGAGGATCAGACGCGTAAGATCCGCGAGATCATCGAAGGCAGCTACAAGGTTGAAGGCGACCTTCGGCGCGAAGTCACGATGAACATCAAGCGGCTGATGGACCTTGGTTGCCACCGCGGCCTTCGGCACCGCAAAGGCCTCCCCGTCCGTGGCCAGCGCACGCACACCAACGCCCGTACGCGCAAGGGCCCGAAGCGGGGCATTGTCCGCGCCAAGCCGGCAGCGCCGGCCGGGCGTCCGTAGCGTCTTCCATTCATCCTGCCGCCTTCGGCTCACGCCTGAAGCGGCCAGACCACCTAAGTAGAGGAGCAAAGAGCTCACATGGCCGAAGAGACCAAGGAACAGCCCCCCGCATCCGCCGCTGCCCCTGCAACGCCCGAAGGCGCTGAGGCGAAGAAGAAGCGCAAGACGAAGAAGAACGTGCTGAACGGGGTGGTTCACATCCAGTCCACGTTCAACAACACCATCGTCACCATCGCAGACGTGTCCGGCAATGTGCTGGCGTGGTCCAGCGCGGGCGCCCGTGGCTTCAAGGGCAGCCGGAAGTCCACCCCGTTCGCGGCACAGGTGGCGGCAGGCGACGCCGCAGCGAAGGCCATGGAGCACGGCCTGAAGAACGTCACCGTCCTGGTGAAGGGCCCGGGCGCTGGCCGCGAGTCTGCGCTGCGCGCCATCGCCTCGGCAGGGCTGAAGATCAGCCTCATCCGTGACGTGACCCCCATCCCGCACAACGGCTGCCGCCAGCCGAAGCGCCGCCGCGTCTAACGTCCTCTTTTCGGTTGCGCCGCCGCGAGGCTGCGCCGCCCAGATCACCTTCGAAGGAGATTCACTTTGGCTCGTTACACCGAAAGCGCTTGCCGTCTGTGCCGGCGCGAAAACCTCAAGATGTACCTGAAGGGCGACCGCTGCTACACGGACAAGTGCGCCATCGAGCGCCGTCCGTATCCTCCGGGTCAGCACGGCCAGGGCCGGGTGAAGTTCTCCGGCTATGGGGTGCAGCTCCGTGAGAAGCAGAAGGTGAAGCGGATGTACGGCCTCCTGGAGAGCCAGTTCCGCGGGTACTACCACCGCGCCTCGGCCGCCAAGGGCAAGACGGGCGAGAACCTCCTTCAGCAGCTGGAGCTCCGCCTGGACAACGTCGTCTTCCGCATGGGCTTCGCGGACACGCGCGCGGAGGCCCGCCAGCTGGTTCGGCACGGGCACTTCACGGTGAACGCCAAGCGGGTGAACATCCCGTCCTTCGCGGTGCGCCCCGGCTCCACGGTCGAGGTGGCGGACAAGAGCAAGAAGATGATCCGCATCGCCGAGGCGATTGAGACGGTTGACCGCCGCGGCGTGCCGCAGTGGCTCGAGGTCGACAAGAAGGCCTTCAAGGGAACGGTGAAGTCGGTGCCGAACCGCGAGGACCTGACGATGCCGATCCAGGAACAGCTGATCGTCGAGCTGTACTCGAAGTAACCGACGGTTCGTTCTCACCTTTCGCGGCGGACCCCAGTGCGGGTCCGCCGTTTCTACTTCGACCGAGGTCCTCCTGCCGTTCTGGCGGGTATGTGGGTGACCTCAAGGGTCGTCTGAGGAGCAGCACATGGCTGAGGTATTCACTGCGAAGAATTGGCGAGATCTGATCAAGCCGCGGCGGCTTGAGGTGGATCAGGACTCCCTGACCAACACCTACGCCAAGTTCGTGGCCGAGCCGCTGGAGCGGGGCTTCGGAACGACGCTGGGCAACTCGCTGCGCCGGGTGCTGCTGAGCTCGCTGCAGGGCTCCGCCATCACCTCCGTGAAGATCGAGGGCGTGGATCACGAGTTCACGACCATCCCTGAGGTCGCCGAGGACGTCACCGACATCGTGCTCAACCTGAAGGAAGTCCTCCTCCGGATGCACACGAACGAGGTGAAGACGCTCCGTATTGAGGCGGAGGGTCCCAAGGAGATCAAGGCGGGGGACATCATCACCGACGACCAGGTGGAGATCCTCAACCCGGGTCACCACATCTGCACCATCTCCGAGGGCGGAAAGCTCCGCATGGAGATCAGCTGCCGCCGCGGCCGTGGCTACCTCCCGTCCGTGGGCAACAAGGTGCAGGGCGCACCCATCGGCACCATCCCGGTGGACTCGCTGTTCTCGCCCATCCGCAAGGTGAACTACCAGGTCACCAACGCCCGTGTGGGTCAGGTCACCGACTATGACCGCCTGTCGCTGGAGGTCTGGACGGACGGCTCGGTCACCCCGCAGGACGCCGTCGCCTACGCCGCGAAGATCATCAAGGAGCAGCTGACGGTCTTCATCAGCTTTGACGAGACCGAAGAGCCGATGCCGGTGGAGGCCCCGAAGGAGGAGGCCAAGCTGAACGAGAACCTCTTCCGCTCGGTGGATGAGTTGGAGCTCTCGGTTCGGTCCGCGAACTGCCTGCAGCAGGCGAACATCAAGACCATCGGCGACCTCGTTCAGCGCACCGAGGCGGAGATGCTGAAGACGAAGAACTTCGGCCGCAAGTCGCTGAAGGAGATCAAGGAGATCCTCGCCGAGATGGGACTCTCCTTGGGCATGAAGCTGGAGAACTGGCCGCCGCGCCAGGCTGCGGTTGCGCCGCCGCCGGCAGGTGCCACCGCCGCGCCGCTGACGCGCGAGCCGCCGAAGGTCTAGTCGAAGAGCAGCTGAGCAGCACCCAGGGGGCGGGCTTGAAGGCGCTTCGCCCCCTGGTGACAAAACGCGGATGGATTTCCCGTCCGCATTTCCCACCGGGTACCTAAGACGGCCCGCGTGGTTGGGAGAAAGCCATGAAGCATCGCGTCGCGCATCGCAAGTTGAACCGGGGCACCAGTCACCGTCTGGCCATGCTGAACAACATGGTCACCTCGCTGTTGGAGCACGAGGCCATCCGCACCACCGTTCCGAAGGCGAAGGAGGCCCGGCGGATGGCGGAGCGGATCATCACCCTGGGCAAGCGCGGAGGCCTGGCCAACGTCCGCCTGGCAGCGCGCAGCATCCGCAACAAGACCATCCTCAACAAGGTCTTCACCGAGCTGAAGGACCGTTACGCCGCGCGTCCGGGCGGCTACACGCGGATCATCCGCCTGGGGTTCCGCGCTGGCGACGCCGCGCAGGTCGCGCTGCTGGAACTGGTGGACCGCCCGGCGAAGGCCGCGCCCGAGGAGACCGAGGGCAAGCCGGCGAAGAAGGAAGCCGCAGAGAAGTAGGCCGTTAGCGGTCGTTCAGCCTGGGGAGCAGCACCCGGAAAGTGGAGCCGTTTCCCGGGCTGCTCTCCACGGCGAAGTCGCCGCGGTGCTCCTCCACGATGTTGTGGCAGACGGAGAGCCCCAGGCCCACGCCGCTGCCGATGGGCCGGGTGGTGAAGAACGGCTCGAAGATGCGCGGCAGGATCTCCTGCGCCATTCCGCAGCCGTTGTCCTTCACCTCCAGCAAGGCGCGCTGAGCGTCCACCGCGCCGCAGCTCACGGAGATCTGGTTCTGGTCTCTGGCGCGGTCCGCGGGCATGGCCTGCGCGGCGTTCACCAGGAGGTTGATGACCACCTGGCTCAACCGCGCGCCGCTGCCGGAGACGCGGACCGGGCTCAGGTTGCGGGTAACCGTCGCCTGCTGTTCCACGCCGTGCCTGCCCAGCACCATCGAACGGTGGATGACCTCTGAGAGGTCCAGCGGCAGGAGCGGCTCAGCCTCTGCGCGGGCGAAGGTGTAGAGGTCCTTGATGATGAGCCGCACGCGCTCTGCGCCCTCTCGCGCTTCAGCCACTGCTCGTTTGAGGTCCGCCCCGAGGTCCGGAGGGAACGCCTCCGGCGTCTCCGAGAGCGCGTCTCCGATGAAGCGCAGGTTCGCCACCACGTAGGAGAGCGGGTTGTTGGCCTCATGGGCCACGCCGGCGGCGAGGGTGCCGATGGACGCCATGCGGCTGTTGCGGTCCGCGCGGGCCGCCATCTGGACGCGCTCGGTGATGTCCTTGGTGATGTAGCAGTAGCGCCGGGGACCTTCCGGCGTGGAGCCGGGCAGGGTGCACACGCTTCCGCTGAAGTGGCGAAGGTTGGCGCCCTCTCCGCGGGTGAAGTCCCAGCTGCTGGGGACGCCGGTCTTCTCGGTGATCTCACAGTGGCGGAGCGCATCGTCGAGCGTTTCGCGATGCGCGCCGAGCTCGCTGGCGAGCCGGCCCACTACCTCGTCGACGGTCTTCCCCAGAAGCGCGGCGACGTGCCGGTTCAGGGCGAGGTAGCGGAAGTCGTCCCCCTCGCGCTGGACGAGGGTCATCAAGAGGGGCGCGGCGTCAAAGAAGCGGCGGAGCGTCAGGGTGCTCTGTTCAAGCGCGAGGGTGGCAGCTTCGCGCTCCTTGAACGCGCGCTCGCGGCCTTCGACCGCAGCGTCGCGTTCGGCGATGAGGGCGCGCTGTAGCTCATTCTCCTCAGAGCGCACGATGGCCGCGCCGATCAGCCCGGCCATCAGTTGGAGCGTGTCCACCTCTGACTGACCGAAGGCGTTGGGGTCTGCGGAAAGCACCTTGAGGACGCCGGAGGTCCGCTCGCGGTGGCGGACCGGGACGACGACCATGGACCGGACGCCAATCTGCCTGCACAGCTCCCGGTTCACGCGGGGGTCTGTCTCCGCGTCGTCGCAGACCAGCACCCGCTCCAGCTGGAGGCAGAGGCCGGACAAGCTGTTCGCCGCTGGGATGCGGGCGCCCAGGTGCCCCGACGCGCTCCCCGTGGCGGCGCGGTAGACCAGGCTCTCTCCTTCGCCCAGCTCCACCACGGAGCCATCCGCCTGGGTGAGCAGCTGCGTCTTGATGGCCACCATCTGGAGGACCACGTCCAGCCGAGGCTCCGACGCCATGAGATCGTTCTGGACGGCGATGATGGCCGCCAGCCGGCCAGCCTCGTCCATGCTCGCGCGCGGGGCGGGCGGGGAGGGGACCTCGGGGGA
>JBGART010000098.1:0-18550 GCA_044230055.1 Myxococcaceae bacterium
CCGGGCTGACGGGGCGTGCGGGCCCTGGCCTCAACGAGGCCCCGCCGCCGTCTCCTCCTCTCCGAACCCCATTCCCTTTCCCCTTCCCCTGCCCCTGCCCGTACCCCGGCCCGAACGCCGAAACGAACGCGAACGCGTAAACGAAAACCGAACCCGAGACACCATTCCCCCGTACCCGCTTCCCCCGTACCCGCTTCCCCCGTACCCGCTTCCCACGTACCCGTCCGGGAGCACTCTCCACCTCAGTGCGGAAGCGGGCCCTCCTCCACAGCCGGCTCCCCGCGCGACGGCCCGGCAATCGGCAGCGCCACGGTGAACGTGGCCCCTGAGCCCGGGGTCGACTGCACGGTAATCCGCCCATCCAGCGCCTCCACAATCTGCTTCACGATGAACAGGCCCAGTCCCAGCCCGCCATAGTGCCGGCCAGACACCGCCCTTTCGAACTGCCGGAAAATCCGCTCTCGCGCGTCCAGCGGAACCCCAATCCCACGGTCCACCACCGTGAGCACGGCACGCTCGTCGGCCTCCTCCACCCAGAGGTCCACCGGCTTGCCCGCGCCGAACTTGAGCGCGTTGGAGACCAGATTCGTCACCACCTGCTCCACCCGCAGCCGGTCCCAGCGCCCCACCACGCCCGGCCGCGCGTGCACGCGGACATCGCTGCCCAGCCGCGCCATCCCCTCGTGCTCCCGCAGCGTGTCAACGACATCCCGCACCACCTCGCCCAGGTTCACCTCGGAGAGCTCCAGCTGCAGCCGCCGCCCGGAGATGCGAGAGATGTCCAGCAGCTCGTTCACCAGCCGCGCCATCCGACGGCTCTGCCGCAAGAGCAGGTCCATCCGCGTCTGCACCCACATCGACGCGCCAGGCTCCGTCACCAGCGAGAGCAGCCGCCGCTGCAGCGCCCGCAGCTGGAGGTGCAGCGGGGTGAGCGGCGTGCGCAATTCATGCGAGGCGATGGAGAGGAAGTCATCCCGCACCCGGATGGCTTCCCGGGCCTGGCCGTAGAGCAGGGAGTTCTCCAGGGCCATCGCCGCGCGCCGGGCCAGCTCCTCCACCAGCTCCACGTCCGCCGGCCGGTAGCGCCCGGACGTCGCCGAGCCCAGGGTGAGCGCGCCCAGCGTTTTGCCGCGCACCTGCAGCGGCACCGCCAGCGCGCTGCGCGTCCCCAGCCCGCGGATGAGTGCCGCGTGCCGGTCATCCATGCAGGTGGTGGCCAGCGTGTTCTCATCCACCTCGGGCAGCAGCAAGGTCCTCCCCGTCGCCAGCACGCGCGCCGCCGGCGAAGGGTGGAGGGCGTCCGTCCGGGACGGGTAGCGCGCCGCCAGCTCCCGGAGCAGCGGCTCCTTCGCCGGGTTCTCGTGCGCGCCCGCGTGGCGCCGGATGACCCCGCCCTCCATCAGGTCGAACTGGCACCAGTCGGCCACCTCGCGGACCACCAGCTCTGAGAGGTGGGCGAGAACGTCCTCGTGCTCCAGCGACTCGGCCAGGAGCGCGGACGCCTCCGCCAGCACCCCCGCACGCCTCTCCGCCTGCTCCGCCAGCCCGCGCGCCCTCCGCTCCCGCGTCAGCAGCCGCGCGTTGTCGATGGAGATGGCCGCCTGAGAAGCGAGCAGCTCCAGCACCATCAGGCGTTCCCGGGTGAAGGCCTCTGTCGAGAGGGTGTTCTCCAGATAGAGGTAGCCCACCGCCTCCGCGCGGCGGAGCACCGGCATGCAGAGCACCGAGCGCGGCCTTCGGCGGGCCAGGTACTCATCGTCCGAGTACGGGCTGTGCGCCATCGCCACGTCGTCCAGAATCACCTGCTCCCGGGTGAGCACCGCGCGCTGGATGACGCTGTGGGGCACGCGCTGCACGCTGGCCAGCGGCATCCCCGGAATCAGCTCCACCCGCAGGCCCTTCTCGTCGAACTCGGCTTCTGCCTCCAACGTCAGCGTGCCGTCCCGCGCCAGGAGCAGGCAGCCCCGCTGCGCGGAGCCCTGCTCGATGACCACCCGCACCAGCGTGGGCGCCAGCTCCTCCAGCAGCGTCTCCCGGGAGATGGTCTGGGACGCCTTCACCACCGAGAGCAGGTCCAGCTCCGAGGGCCGGGCAGTGAAGGTGACGCCGGTGGCCTCTGCCGGCGCCGGCAGCTGGCGGGACAGCTCCGGGTGGCGTCCGTCCAGCGCTCGGACTTTGGCCTCCGCGCCCCAGCGCAGGTAGCGCTCCCGCGCCTGCTGGAGGGAGAGGTTGGCGAAGCGGTGGAAGCCACGCTCCTCGTAGAAGCGCGCCGCCGCTTCATGGGCCACCGCTTCGATGTGCACGAAGCCCTGCTCGCGGGAGACGCGGACCGCGTGTTCGTACAGGCGCATGGCGTGGAAGGAGTCCCCTCGCAGGCGGGCCAGCTCCGCGGAGACCAGCGCCGCGCGGTCCTCGAAGTTCTCCCGGCAGTTCTCCGCCCACCGCCACAGCTGCCGCGACAGCTCCGCCAGGCCCTCGTGCTGCCCCAGCTGCGCCTGCGCCATCGCCCGGTAGAACGTGTAGTCCACCACGTGCATGAGGTTCTGGCAGGACCACAGGTGCGGGCGCGCCCGCTCTGCCGCCGCCACCGCCTCCTCCGGCTTGCCCTGGAAGAACCGCGCCTGCAGCTTGCGCACGTAGAACAGGCAAATTTCGATGGACCAGAGCTTCTGGATGCTCCGTTCGTGCTGCGCCTCGTCCAGCTCGCCGTAGCCGGTGAGGCTCTGGATGAGCAGCTGCGAGCTGACGATGCCCGCGGCCACCGTTTCGAAGCGCTCCCGCCGCACGAAGTCCAGCTTGGCCTCCGACACCCGCTGGGCTTCGGCCAGCGGCGTGCCGGAGTTGAGCAGCGCGGTGACCAGCAGCGTGCAGCTGTAGCAGGCGAAGGCCAGCTCTCCGCTCTCCACGCCGGCGCGGAAGGAGCGCTCGAAGTAGGGGAGGACCTCCGCCAGCGGCTCCACCCAGTAATTCACCAGGCAGGTGAAGAGGTAGACGTTGGCCCGGAAGGCCACCAGCTTGCGCTGCTCCAGCAGGGCCAGGCTGGCCGCGCCGAAGCGGTGGCCGTCGCGGTAGTTGCCGAAGAAGACGCCCAGCACGGTGGCGAAGGAGCTGTAGGCCACGGTGGAGCTGTCGGTGTTCCCCTTCTCAATGCTGGTCCGCGCGCTGTGGCAGGTGAGGACGGACCACGTATTGATGTCGAAGAAGAGCGCCGCGGGCAGGACGCGGGCCAGCACCGATGTCAGCGCCTGGGTGGAGGGGTCCGTCATCTGCGGGAGGTCCGCCAGCTTCTCGATGGGGCGCTCGCCCAGCGCGGTCAGCACGCGGCGGCACTGCTCCTCCACCTGTTCGCGCGTGGGGTGCAGCGGGACTTCAATGCCGTAGAGCCGCAGGCACTCCAGCCCCAGCGCCACCGCTTCGCCCACCCGGCCCTTGGTGGTCCGCAGCTGCACGCCCACCTCGTAGACGTTGGCGCGCTCGATAAGGGACAGGCGCCCGCGTAGAAGCCAGGCCAGCTGCGCCTCTGCCCGCTCGAAGGCCTTGTTCAGGTATTCGCACTGCGCGCGCTCCAGGTGGAGGGCGAAGGCGAGCGCGTGGTGCTGCTCCCAGGCGTCCGGCTCCAGCAGCTCCACCCCGCGCGCCAGATAGTGGACCGCGGCGCCGTAGGCGGCTTCGTTCTTCGCCTTGCGCCCCGCGAGGAGGTTGAGCCGCGCCAGCCCCAGGCGCTCCTGCGCGTCCGTCATCCGCGAGGCGCCGTGGTTGAGCGGGTTGACCACGTCGAAGACGCGGGTGTGCAGCTGGTCGTCCGGGGTGAGGGAGAGCAGCAGCCGCCCAATCTCCAGCTGGACGAAGGCCCGCGCCTCCTCCGGCAATAGGAAGAGCGCGGCTTGCTGGAGCCGGTCGTGGACGAAGCGGCCCAGCCCGTCCGAGCGGGAGAGGACGCCCAGCCGCACGGCTTCCCAGAGGTCTGCCTGCAGCTGCTCCACCGTCTGGTGGCGGAAGCGCGCCAGGAGCGAGAGCTCGAAGGTGTTGCCCAGGCAAGCGGCGACCTTCAGCGCGTCCTGCGTGGTGCCGGGCAGCTTGCGCAGCCTTCGCACCATGAGGTCCACCACCTCCCGGCTGTAGCCGCGGGCGCGGATGGCCTCCAGGCTCCACCCCCAGCTGCCGGTCTTCCGGTCCAGCTCGAGGAAGTTCTCCTGATGCAGGGTGGTGAGCAGCTGCACCACGAAGAACGGGTTGCCGGCGGTCTTGTCGTGGATGAGCTGGGCCAGCGGCTCCGCCTGCTTCCGCGGCCGCCGCACCGAGTCCGCCACCAGCTCCGTCACCTGGGTGCGGTGCAGCGGCTCCACCTGCAGCTGCTCCACCGCCGCGCCGCCCTGGGGCAGCCGCTTGAGCATCGCCGAGAGCGGGTGGGTGGGGCCCACCTCGTTGCTGCGGTAGGCGCCCACCAAAAGCAGGTAGGGCGTGTCGTTGTGGGTGAGGACGTCCCGGACCAGGTCCAGCGTGGCCGCGTCCGCCCACTGGAGGTCTTCCAGAAACAGCGCCAGCGGGTGCTCTCTGCGCGTGAAGACGGAGAGGAAGCGCCGGAAGACCAGGCGGAAGCGGTTCTCCGTCTCCGACGGGGGCAGGGGCGGCACCGCGGCCTGCTCTCCCAGCAACAGCTGCAGCTCCGGGACGACGTTAATCAGCAGCTGGGCGTTGAGGCCGACGGCCGCGGCGAAGCGGGAGCGCCAGCGGGCAATCTGCACCTCGTCCTGGGTAAGCAGCTCCCGGATGAAGCCGCCGAAGGCCTGCGCCACGGTGGAGTAGGGCGCGCCCCGCTGCACCTGGTCACACTTGCCCTCGAGGAAGTAGCCGCGCTCGCGCACCAGCGGCTTGTAGAGCTCCCGCACCAGCACCGACTTGCCGCTGCCCGAGTAGCCGCTGACCAGCATCAGGAGCGGGGCGCCGGTGGCCACCACCCGGTCGAACGCGGCGAGCAGCTGCCCCACCTCCTGCGCGCGCCCGTACAGCCGCTGCGGGACGCAGAAGCGGTCCGAGAGGTCCTGGGTGCCCAGCGGGAAGGGCTCCACCCGCCCGCTGGCCGTCAGCTCATCCAGGCAGCGCTGGAGGTCCAGCCGCAAGCCCAGCGCGCTCTGGTAGCGGTCCTCCGGCGCCTTCTCCAGGAGCCTGCCCACGATGGCGCTCACCGCCGGCGGCGTGCCCGGCGCGACGTCGGAGAGCTTGGGCGGTGGGGTGGCCAGATGGCAGTGCATCCAGCCCAGCGGGTCCCCCGCCTGGAACGGGAGCTGGCCGGAGCGCAGCTGGAAGAGGGTGATGCCCAGGGAGTAGAGGTCCGTGCGCGAGTCCACCGACTGGGTGGTGCGGCCGGTCTGCTCCGGGGACATGTACGGGAGAGAGCCTTCGATGAGCGGGGTGCGTTCGGCCGGCTGCTCTCCCACGGAGGCCAGGCCCAAGTTGATGAGCTTCACCTCCCCGGTGTGCGGGTGGATGAGGACGCTCTCCGGCTTGAGGTTCTTGTGCGTGAGGCCCGCGGCGTGCGCGCCGGTGAGCGCCTCCGCCAGGCGGATGGCCAGCTCCAGGAATTGCTCCAGGCCCAGCGGCATCTGCAGCCGCCGCTCCAGCGGGTCGCTCCCGTCGTCGTCCAGGATGAGCGCCGGCGTCTGCGCGTCCTGCACCAGCGCAAGCGGCCGGACCACCGAGGGCGAGTCCACCTGGCGGCCGATGTCATAGGCGTGGCGCAAATGCGCGAGGTCCACTGGGCGGTCGCGCCGGGACGCGCCCAGCGCCTTGATGAGCACGGGGTGCCCGTCGGCGAGGCGGACGCCGCGGTACAGGCAGACCCCCAGGCTGTCCCGGAGCGTGTGCAGCGCGGCGTACTCGGAGGTGCTCCACATCCGGGTTCGAAAACCTCCTCAGGAGACAACGGAGGGAACGCGCGCGTTGTCTGGCAAGTGGCCGACTGGGGGGCGCAGCTGCACGGCCGCCGTGCGTGGGCTTGGGCGCTCTACGGTTGGTCGCTCACCGCGCGGCGGATTTCGTCGCACAGCACGTCCAAATCCACCGGCTTGTCGAGCACGCTCGCCGCGCCCAGCGCCAGCGCCTGCTCACGCACGTCCGGGTCGCAGAAGGCGGAGACCAGCACGACGGGCGGCAAGCGGGGCCCCCGGCCGGCGAGCGCACGCAGCACGTCCAGCGCGCTCTTGCCCGGCATCCGCACGTCAGAGACCACCACCGCCGGCACCGCCAGCGCCGCGCCGTTGCGGCAGCCCTCGAGGTAGTCCAGGAGCTCGAACCCGTCCTCCACCGACACCACGTGGTACCCGTCCCGGGTGAGCCGCTCCTCCAGCAGGGAGCGCATCGGCTCATCGTCCTCGGCGAGCAGCAGCGTGGGCAGCATGGCTCAACGCAGCAGCAGCGTTCGTGCCACGCAGGGAGCCGCCCAACACCTTCGCCGCCAGCCCAATACGGCGGCGCCGCGAGCTTCGACAGGGCTGAGCTGCGAGCTTCGATACGACAGCGCTTGCGCCTCCCTGCGGCGGCGCTTTGCGCCGGTCAGCCGCCCCGTGTCACTTCGCCCCGGCGGGGCGTTGCTCCTCGGCCGCGGGTCGGCGTTCCGGCCGCGGCCCGTCCTCGTCCTCGCCGTAGCGCTCGAGCTTCCGGTAGAGCGTCTTGCGGTCCAGCCCCAGCACCTGCGCCGCCTGGGTGCGGTGGCCGCCCATGGCCTTCAACACGCGCAGGATGTGGCGGCGCTCCACCTCGTCCAATGGCAGCAGCTCCTCGCCCGCGGCGGCCGCGGCCTCCGAAGGCCGGCGCAGGCGCACCTTCTCCGGGAGGTCCTCGGCGGTCAGCTGCTCAAACTCGGTGAGCGTCACCGCGCGCTCAATGCAGTTCTGCAATTCGCGCACGTTCCCCGGCCAGCTGTACTGCGTGAGGGCCTGCGCCGCGCCCGCGGAGAGGCCGGTCACCTTCTTGCCGGTGCGCTCCGCGAAGTAGCGCAGGAAGTGCTGGGCCAGCGCCAGCACGTCGTTCCCACGCGAGCGCAGGGCGGGCAGGGCCACGGTGATGACGTTGATGCGGAAGTAGAGGTCCTCGCGGAAGCGGTGCTCCTCCACCGCCTGCTCGATGTCGCGGTTGGTGGCGCAGACCAGCCGCGCGTCGAACGGCACCTCCATGTCGCCACCCACCGGGCGGACCTTGCGCTCCTGCAGCGCGCGCAAAAGCTTGGGCTGCAGGCCCAGGGGCAGCTCGCCAATCTCGTCCAGGAAGAGGGTGCCGCCGGTGGCCTTCTGGAACAGGCCGGTGCGGGCGCTCTTGGCGTCGGTGAAGGCGCCCTTGGCGTGGCCGAAGAGCTCGGACTCCAGCAGCGCCTCCGGCATGGCCGCACAGTTGACCGCCACGAAGGGGCCCGCGCTGCGCCGGCCGTGCTCGTGCAGCCAGCGGGCGACCACCTCTTTGCCGGTGCCGCTCTCGCCGGTGATGAGGACGGACGCGTCCGTCTCCGCCACCCGGGCCAACAGCTGCCGCACGCGCCGCATGGAGGGGCTGTCGCCCAGCAGGTCCCCCGGGGCGGGCTCGCCCACCACCTCGCGCAGGCGGCGCACCTCCTGCCGCAGCGCCCGGTGCTGGAGGGCGCGGTCCACCGCGATGGTGAGCGCGTCCAGCTCGAAGGGCTTGGTGATGAAGTCGTAGGCGCCCGCACGGATGGCCCCCACCGCGGACTCCAGGCTGCCGAAGGCGGTGATGACCAGCACCGGGACGTCCGGCCGGTGGTCGATGACGTGCTGGCAGAGGGAGAGGCCGCTGCCGCCCCTCAAGTTCAGGTCCGTCACCACCACGTCCACCGGGCGGTCCAGCAGCTCACCCTGCGCCGACTTGAGGTCGGCTGCGCCCGTCACCTGATACCCGCGGTGGGCCAGCTGCTCCTCGAGGAGCTGGCGCATGGCCGCGTCGTCTTCCACCACCAGCAGGCTTCCACGGCTCTCACTCATTCGTTCACCCCAGCGGGAGGAAAATCGAGAAGCAGCTGCCCCGGCCTGGCTCGCTCTCTACGGAAATCCACCCGCCGTGCTCGCGCACCAGCCCGTAGGAGACCGACAGCCCCAGCCCTGTCCCTTCGCCCACGTCTTTGGTGGTGAAGAAGGGCTCGAAGATGCGCGGCCGGACGTCCTCGGGGATGCCCGGGCCCTGGTCCTTGACCGACAGGCGGGCGAAGCTCGCCGCCGGGCCGCCCACGTCCAGCGGAGGCGTGAGGTGTACCGGTTCCACGCCGACCAGCAGCTCTCCGCCCTGCTCCATGGACTGCAGGCCGTTCATCACCAGGTTGGTCAGCGCCTGCTGGACTTGGCCGCGGTCCACCTCTGCGCTCACCGGCGCGGCCGCGTTCAACCGGGTGACCACCCCGCGCTTCTGCGCGAAGGGCCGCAGCAGGCCCAGCGTCTGGTCCGCCAGCTGGCCCAGCTCCTCGCGGTTCTTCTTGGGCGCGCGGCGGCGGGCGAAGTCCAGCAGCTGGCGGATGATGCGGGTGATGGCCTCTGACTGGGTGGCGATGATGCGGGCGTTCTCCACCGCCACTTCGCCCTTGGCGTCCCCCGCTGCCACCAGCTTGGCCCGCGCGGAGATGACGTTCAGCGGGGTACCCATCTCGTGCGCCAGGCCGGAGGCGAGCTTGCCCACCGTGGTGAGCCGGTCCGCGTGGCGCAGCTGCTCCAGCGCGGCGATGCGCGCCTGCGTCTCATCCTCCAGGCGGGTGCGGGCCTGGCGCAGCTGCTGCGACATCCCGTTCATCTCCAGCGCCAGCTCGCCCAGCTCATCCGTGCGCGGGAGGCTCAAGGGGTCTCCCCAGTCGCCCGCGCCAATCGCCCGCGCCTTCTGCGCCAGCACGGTCATCGGGCGGCCCACCAGCCAGGCGCCCAACACGATGGCCGCCAGCGCGCAGGCCCCGCCGAGGATGACGACGGCCACGATGTTGGAGAGCAAGGTGGTACGGGTGAACTGGCGCTGTTCGGTCAGAGGTTCGGTCACCTCCACCACGCCTTCGCTGGGCTCTCCGCTGGCGAAGATGGGCACGTAGGTGGAGAGCCAGCCCTCCGGGTCATCCCGCTCCACCACCTCCTGCCCCGTCGCCAGCGCCGCGCGCTGCTCCGGGTTGAGGCGGTTGAGTGCGCCGCGTCGCACCCACTGCAGCCGGACCGGTTCGTGGCGGGCGCCCATCTTGGCAAGCAGGGAGCGCGCGGAGGCTTCGCCGTCCTGGCGCCACACCTCCGCCACCGCCAGCGCGAGCGCGCGGCCTACCAGTGCCTGGTCCCGCCGCATGTCGGACTCGAACAACGCCACCTCGCGTCTCACGCTGGACCATGCCAGCGCACCGAGCACCACGAACACGCACCCCACGAGGGGGAGCGTCAGCTTGAGCGCCAGCTTCACGGAGAGGTCCTCACTGGGCCTGGCGGCGCGTCGCAGCAACCGCCATGCCCGTACGCCGCCCGAGGGCGGCAGCCAGGTAAACGAGGCGAATTGACCCAGGTGGGTCCAATTGCCTCAAAATGGGATGCAGCGCTTCTGGGCGAAGTCGTACTTGAAGCGGGCCACGCTGTCCGGGAGCACGGTGACTTCGCAGGTGCCCCGCCGGCGGCCGGAGACGATGGTGACGGTGTAGCGGCCGGCCCGGACGTGGCGGCTCACCGGCGTGCCCCCCCAGGCCTGGCCTTCCACGCTGACCTCGCCGTTGGGCTCAGCGCCAATCCGCAGCTGGCCCTCGCCCTCGCCAATCTTCACCGGGGGCAGCGCCCGCACCTCGGTCTTCCCTTCGACGGCGACGGGACGGCTGCGGCGGGGCTCGGGCGTGAAGGCGCGGCGGGGGACTTCGCTGCGCGGCGGGTCCACGGAGGCGAGCGCGGGCGAGGCCTTCGCTGCGACGCGCGGGGGCTCCACCAGCTCCGGCTGCGGTGGAGGCAGCGCAGGCGGCAGGAGGGCGACGGCGCGGTCCGTGGTCGGCGGCGGGCGGCGGACGTGGGCGACGCCGGTGGGGGCGAGGGCGCCGACGGCGAGGACGCCCTGCGCCACGACGGCGGCGCGGGCGCGCGGGCCGGGCAGCGGCGCGGGCCGCTGGTTGGCCTTGGGCATCCGCTCGGTGTTCCGGCGGTCCGAGGCGGAGGGCGGCGGGGTGCGCGGCGGGATGGAGCGCGGGCTGGGCGCGCTGGGGACGGAGATGAGCGACACCTCACCGCTGCCCTGCTGCGGGCCCACGTAGCCGGCCAGAGAGCTGGTGCCGACGTGAATGTTGGAGTCCAGCGCCACGCGCTCCAGCGCTTCGCGCATCTCTCGCGCGCTGGAGAAGCGGTCATCCGGCCGCAGCATCAGCGCGCGGTTGACGACCTCGTAGAAGCCCGCGGGCAGGCCGGCGCACACGGCGGAGAGTGGGTCCCAGCGTCCGTAGACGAGCGCGTTGTTGCGCGCCTGGTGCGTCTGGTGGGCGTCGAATGGGGTGCCGCCAGAGGCGAGCTTGTAGAGGGTGACGCCGAGGGAGAAGAGGTCGCTGCGCCCGTCGAGCGAGCGGCCCATGGCCTGCTCCGGGGAGAAGTAGCCGGCCTTGCCCTTGGTGACGCCCGGGGAGGTGTGGTTCCGGTTGGTGGCCGCCTTGGCGATGCCGAAGTCGATGAGCTTCAGCACGCCGCCGGAGGAGAGCAGCAGGTTGTGGGGGGAGACGTCGCGGTGGACGAGGTTTAAGTGCCCCTCGCCCGGCAGGCCTTCGCCCGGGAGCTTGAGCGCGTGCACGGACTCCAGCGCGGAGCAGGTGTGGATGCCCACCGCCAAGAGCGCCTGGTCCGACAGGCGGGTGGTCTTCTCCCGCAGGCCGCGCGCCACCGTGGCCAGGGTCTCCCCGGTGACCAGCTCCATCGCCATGTAGAGGACGCCGTCGACCTCGGCCACCTCGTAGATGTGGACGATGTTCGGGTGGGAGAGCGTGCAGGCGGTGCGCGCCTCGTCGAGGAACATCTCCCGGAAGTCCTGCGACCCGGAATACTCGGGGCGGATGACCTTGAGCGCGGCGGGGCGGAAGATGCCCGCGGTGAGCTCCTGCTCCGCCTGGTACACCTCCGCCATGCCCCCCTGGGCAATCAGGCGGGTGACGCGGTAGCGGCCGACCTGGGTTCCCGGCTCAAAGCTCACGGCAAAGCGCGAGACTACCCTCCTTCCTGAGCCACTGTCTCCCCGCGGGGTTGTGCCGCCCGTCGCCTCCCGTCCTTCGCTCCTAAGGCTCCTTCCCTTTCCAAAAAGTGAAGTGGAAAACCCGACACGCGCCCCAGGCCGCGGAACGGGGGGCGATGGGGCGCGTGTTATCTCCACAGGCCTGTGATGCCTGAGCCTTCTGTGACCCCCGAGCTTGGCCGCGGCGCGAGCTCCGGCCCCCCGCTTCCCCCCGGCACGCTCGCCGGCTTCGCGGTCGCCGTACTGGCCGTGCTGCTGCTTGCGTTTTTCTCCTACCGCTCTCTGGAGGCCCGTTCCTCCTCGGTCGAGTGGGTCATCCACACGCTGGTGGTGCGCGAACGGCTGGAGGAGCTGGCCTCCAGCCTGAAAGAGGCGGAGAGCGGGCAGCGCGGGTTTCTGCTGGTGGGAGACGAGGCGCACCTGGGTCCCTTCCAGCGGGCGACGGCGTCGCTCCCCACGGAGGTGGAGCGGATTGTCCAGCTCATGGGGGACAACCCGGAGCAACAGCGGAGGGCGCGGGCGCTGGGCGCGCTGGTGGGCGCGCGGCTGGAGTTGATGACCCAGACGCTGGCGCTGGCGCGCGCGGGCAAGCAGGAGGAGGCCCTGGGGCTCATCCGCAGCGGACGCGGGCGGGCGCAGATGGCGGAGCTCGGCAAGCTCGTCGACGAGATGGAGGCGCAGGAGCAGCGCCTGCTCGAGCAGCGGGAGGCCGTCTGGCGCGAAGCGTCCAACGTCTCCCTGGTGGTCTCTCTCGGCGGCTGTTCCGCGCTGCTGGTGCTCATCGCCATCGCGGGGCTGATGACCTCGCGCGACTACCGGGCGCGCCAGAAAGAGGCCTGGCTGCGCGCGGGGCAGATGGCGCTGGGCATTCGCATGCAGGGCGAGCAGCGGCTCGAAGTGCTCGGCTCCAATGTCCTCTCGTTCCTCGCGCACTGTCTGGACGCGCAGGTGGGCGCGCTTTACCTCGCGGAGCCGGGCGGGACGTTCCGCCGCTTTGCCGGCCACGCGCTGGCGCCGGGCGCGCAGGAGGCGACGGTGGTGCGCGCGGGCGAAGGGCTGCTGGGGCAGGCGATTTCAGACCAGCGCCCGGTGCACCTGCGCGACGTGCCGGAGGGCTATCTGCCCATCGCCAGCAGCCTGGCGCGGGGCAAGCCGCGCAACGTGCTCATCACCCCGGTTTCCGTCGACGGGGCGGTGCAGGCGGTGATGGAGCTGGGCTTCCTGCACCGGGTCCACGGCGCGGAGCTGGAGCTGCTCGCGCGCGCGGCCCCGTCCATCGGCGTGGCGGTGCGGTCCTCCAAGGACCGCTCCCGGCTGGAGGAGCTGCTGGAGGAGACCCAGCGGCAGGCCGAGGAGCTGCAGACGCAGCAGGAGGAGCTGCGCGTCACCAACGAGGAGCTGGAGGAGCAGAGCCGCGCGCTCAAAGAGTCCCAGGTCCGGCTGGAGGCGCAGCACGCGGAGCTGGAGCAGACCAACTCGCAGCTGGAGGAGCAGACGCAGCTGTTGGAAGGGCAGAAGGACGAGCTCTCCCGCGCGCAGGGCGTGCTGGTGGAGAAGACGACGGAGCTTGCCCGCTCCAACCAGTTCAAGAGTGAGTTTCTGGCGAACATGAGCCACGAGCTGCGCACGCCGCTCAACTCGTCGCTCATCCTGGCCAAGCTTTTGGCGGACAACAAAGACGGGAACCTCACGCCGGAGCAGGTCCGCTTCGCGCAGACCATCTCTTCGGCCGGCAATGACCTGCTGGCGCTCATCAATGACATCCTGGACCTCTCCCGCATCGAAGCCGGGAAGATGGAGGTCCAGCCGGAGCCGGTCTCCGTCCCGCGGGCGATGGACGCGCTGCTCAAGTCCTTCCAGCCGGTGGCTCAGCAGAAGGGGCTGGTCCTGCGCCTGTCGCTGGACCCCGCCGCGCCGGAGCAGCTGGAGACGGACCCGCAACGGCTGGGGCAGATTCTGAAGAACCTGCTCTCCAACGCGCTCAAGTTCACCCAGAAGGGCGAGGTGAGCCTCACCGTGCTGCCCGCAGGCGACGGGAAGGTGGCCTTCGCGGTGCGGGACTCGGGGATTGGCATCCCGGCCCATCAGCATGACCTCATCTTCGAGGCCTTCCGTCAGGCGGACGGGAGCACCCACCGGAAGTACGGCGGCACCGGCCTGGGGCTCTCCATCTCGAGGGACCTCGCGCGGCTGCTCGGCGGGGACATCACGGTGCAGAGCGCGCCGGATGAGGGCAGCACCTTCATCCTCGCGCTGCCGGTGGTCTACGCCGGCGCGGCAGTGGTGCCGCGGCGCCGCGCGGGCGACGTGCACGTCCCTGCGTCGCCGCCGGCTTCGCCTTCGCCCGTGCCTGCTTCTGCTCCGGCGGCGCCCGCGCTGGAAGATGACCGCTCGCACCTGTCGCCGGCCGCTCGGCTCATCCTGATTGTCGAGGACGACGTGCGCTTCGCCGCCATCCTGCGGGATTTGGCGCACGAGCTGGGTTTTCAGTGCGTCATCGCCCACTCCGCCGGCGAAGGGCTGCGGGCCGCGGAGCACTTCCATCCCTCCGCCATCCTGCTGGACATGAACCTGCCGGACCACTCGGGCCTGGGGGTGCTGGACCAGCTCAAGCGCAACCCGGCCACGCGTCATATTCCGGTGCACGTCGCCTCGGTGGCGGACCACGCGCAGGAGGCGCTGGAGCTGGGCGCGGTGGGCTACGCGCTCAAGCCGGTAAAGCGGGATGACCTGGTGGATGCCTTCCGGAAGCTGGAGGCGAAGTTCTCCCAGGGGCTGCGCCGGGTGCTGGTGGTGGAGGACGATGCGACGCAGCGGGAGAGCATCCGGCAGCTGCTGGGCAGCGACGAGGTGGAGATTCACGGCGTGGAGACCGCCGGTGAGGCGCTGCGCAGGCTGTCGAGCGCCACCTACGACTGCATGGTGATGGACCTGAACCTGCCGGATTTGAGCGGCTACGAGCTGCTGGAGCAGATGGCCCGCGAGGAGGCGGTGTCGTTCCCGCCCGTCATCGTCTACACCGGGCGCTCGCTCTCCAGCGACGAGGAGCACCGGCTGCGCCGCTTCTCGAAGTCCATCATCATCAAGGACGCGCGCTCGCCGGAGAGGCTGCTGGACGAGGTGACGCTCTTCCTGCACCAGGTGGAATCCCGGCTACCCCCGGAGCGGCAGCGCATGCTGCGCGAGGCCCGCGACCGCGAGGCCGTGCTGGAGGGCCGGCGGATTCTGGTGGTGGAGGATGACGTGCGGAACATCTTCGCGCTCTCCAGCGTGCTGGAGCCGAAGGGCGCGAAGGTTCAAATCGCCCGCAACGGCCGCGAGGCGCTGGAAGCGCTGGGGAAGGGGATGGCGGACCTGGTCTTGATGGACGTGATGATGCCGGAGATGGATGGGCTCACGGCGATGCGGGAGATTCGCAAGCGCCCGGAGTGGCAGAAGCTGCCTATTATCGCTCTCACCGCGAAGGCGATGAAGGATGACCAGGAGAAGTGCCTGGCCGCCGGGGCGAACGACTACATCGCCAAGCCGCTGGACGTGGAGAAGCTGCTCTCGCTGGTGCGGGTGTGGATGCCGAAGGTATAGCCGGTGCTCGATTCAGACATGTCGCCCAGGGACCAGGACATCGAGCTGCGGCTCCTCGTTGACGCCATCTACTTGAAGTACCACTACGACTTCCGCGCCTACGCGCCGGCTTCGCTCAAGCGCCGGCTCACCGCGGCGATGGCCCGCTTCGGCTGTCAGACGCTCAGCCAGCTTCAAGAGAAGGTGCTGCACGAGCCGGGCGCTTTCCCTCAGCTGCTGGACTTCCTCACCGTGCAGGTGAGCGAGATGTTCCGGGACCCGCCGTACTTCCGCGCGCTGCGGGAGCGCGTGGTGCCGGTGCTGCGCACCTATCCGTCGCTCAAGGTCTGGGTGGCGGGCTGCAGCGCGGGCGAGGAGGTGTACTCGCTGGCCATCCTGCTGCGCGAGGAGGGGCTGCTCAGCCGCACGCTCATCTATGCGACGGACATCAACGCGGCGGCGCTGCAGCGGGCGGAGGCCGGGGTGTACGAGGTGGACCGGGTGAGCGGCTTCACCGAGAACCACCGGCGTTCAGGCGCCAAGAGCTCGCTGTCCGACTACTACACGGCGGCCTACGGCGGGGCCGTGTTCGACAAGTCGCTGCGGCAGCACATCGTGTTCTCCGACCACAGCCTGGCCACCGACAGCGTGTTCGCGGAGGTGCAGCTGGTCTCCTGCCGGAACGTGCTCATCTACTTCACGCGGGAGCTGCAGGACCGCGCCGTCGGGCTGTTTCACGACGCGCTCTGCCGCCGCGGTTTTCTGGGCATCGGCGCGAAGGAGTCCCTGCGCTTCTGTGCGCATGCGGACGCCTTCAGCGAGGTCTCCCGCGAGGACCGCATCTTCCAGAAGGAGGGCGCGTGACGTCCCTGCGGGGCCGCGTCGACGCGGTGGTCATCGGCGCGTCCGCTGGCGGGGTGGAGGCGCTCGGCGTGCTGCTCCCGGCCCTGCCCGCACGCGTTCGGGCTTCGGTCTTCGTGGTCATTCATCTCCCGCGGGAGCGGCCCAGCCTCCTGGTCGACGTCTTCTCCCCACGCTGCGCGCTGGCCGTCCGCGAGGCGCTGGACAAGGACCCGGTGGAGCCGTCCACGCTTTACTTTGCGCCGCCGGACTACCACCTGCTGGTGGACCGGGGGCCGCAGCTCATCCTCTCCGCGGATGCGCCGGTGAACTTCTCCCGGCCGTCCATCGACGTGCTGTTCGAGTCCGCCGCGGATGTGTATGGCCCGCGCCTGCTGGGGGCGCTGCTCACCGGGGCGAGCGAGGATGGCGCGGCCGGCCTGGCGGCCATCCGCAAGGCGGGCGGCTTGACGGTGGTGCAGGAGCCCACGACCGCTCGCGCTCCCACCATGCCCGCCGCCGCGCTGAAGGCAGGTCCGGTGGACTTTGTGGTGTCTCTTGAACAGATAGCAGGGCTCCTGAGAACGATGGACGTGTCGCAGTGATAGGTGATCCCGTGGTGGCAGCGGTCCAGCCCAAGGTGAAGTGCCTGATCGTCGATGACCTCGAGGAGAACCTCCTCGCGCTCTCGGCGCTCCTGCGCCGCGACGACGTGGAGCTGCTCAAGGCGAGGTCCGGCGCGGAGGCGCTGGAGCTGCTCCTGGTTCACGAGGTGGCGCTGGCGCTGCTGGATGTGCAGATGCCGGAGATGGACGGCTTCGAGCTGGCGGAGCTGATGCGCGGCAGTGAGCGCACCCGGCACGTCCCGCTCATCTTCGTCACCGCCGGGGCCAGGGACCAGCACCGGCTGTTCAAAGGCTATGAGACCGGCGCGGTGGACTTTCTCTACAAGCCCATTGAGCCGCACATTCTGAAGAACAAGGCGGATGTGTTCTTTCAGCTGTACCGCCAGAAGCAGCAGCTCGCCCATGAGCTTCACGAGCGCACGGAGACCCTGCGGCTGAACGAGATGTTCACCGCGGTGCTGGGGCATGACCTGCGCAACCCGCTCAGCGCGATTTTGACGTCCGCGGATTTGCTGCGCCGGAGGTCAACAGACGAGGTGGTGCTCAAGACCGCCACCCGCATGCAGGCCAGCGGGAAGCGGATGGCGCGGATGATTGACGACATGCTGGACCTCGCCCGCGCCCGGCTCGCTGGAGGGATTCCGCTGAAGCGTGAGCCGGTGGACCTGGGCACCATCGCCGCGCGGATTGTCCTGGAGCATCAGACCGCCTTCCCGGACCGGCGCATTGAGCTGCTCTCCGCCGGGGAGCTGACCGGCGAGTGGGACCCGGACCGGCTGGCGCAGGTGATGTCAAACCTTATTGGCAATGCGCTTCAGCACGGGGAGCCCGCGCAGGGCGTCCAGCTGCGCCTGGCCGACAGCGCGGCGGACAGCGTCACGCTCACAGTCAGCAACGGCGGGGTGATTCCCCCGGAGACGCTCCCGCTGTTGTTTGACCCCTTCCGCGCGGGTCAGCGCCCCGAGGGCAGCACCGCCGGCCTGGGCCTGGGGCTCTTTATCGTTCAGCAGATTGTCTTGGCCCACCACGGCAGCATTGACGTGGAGTCGGCGGGCGGCAGGACGGTGTTTCGTGTGGTGTTGCCCCGGCGGGCCGAGTAACCGCTATTTCTGCGGCGCGCTGGAGGTGACGAAGACCACCGCGCCTACCGCGATGACCAGCGCTGCGCCGCCGCCCCAAATCCACGGGCTCTTGTACCAGGGGCTGCGCTCGATGACGGACAGCTGCAGCGGCGCGGACGGGCTCGCGCTTCGCGCCAGGGTGTTGCCCTGCTCGTCCAGCGCCTCCGCGTAGTACCAGGCGCTGTAGCTGGCGCTGCCCGAGGGGGGCGGGATTTCTCCCACGCAGACTCTGCCGCCCTCTTTCGCCTCCGGGCAGCGCAGGACTTGGCCGTAGAACGGGCCGGTCGGGGTGGGGGAGTGCCGCAGCCACAGGCGCTGGACGCGGCGCTCGGGGTCGACGAGCTGGACTTTCACCTGCTGCGGCGTGTCCTCGCCTGAGCGCGGTAAGACCTCCAGCTTCGGGCGGCTCAGGAGCTCTCTGCGCACCTGCGCCAGGAAGTCGGTCTGCTTCTGCGGCGCCCCCTTGCCCGCCTGGAGCTGGCTGTCCAACTCCAGCGCCTCGAACGCGCGCTTGCGGGCGCTCTGCTCATCCGCGAGCACCAGGTGCAGGAAGCTGAGCTCCAACAACGCGCGAGCCCGCTCCGCCACCGGGCGGTTGGCGTCGATGAGGTAGCGCTGGTACTCCACCACCGCCTCTTCGAACCGCAGCTGGTCCGCCAGCTTCCGCGCCGTCACCAGGCTCTGTGGCACCTCTGTCGCCGCGGCAAGAATCCACGCACGCTCCCGCAACGGCGCGTCCGCCGGGACGGCTCCAAGGCTCAACACCCAGAGCGTGGCGAGCGGACCCATGAACGGCCGAGCGTAGAACGTCCGGCCCTCGCTCGCGAGGGTTCCGGGGGTTGCTCGGGCCTCGAGGCGGCACCCCCTGCGCGTCGAGCGTCTCACGATCCTGCAATCTTCGTTGTTGAAATGGTGAACCTCCCCGTCCGCGTCGAGCGTCGAGGTGGCACCCCGCTCGAGTCGAGCATCGAGGTGGCACCCCGCTCGAGTCGAGCATCGAGGTGGCACCCCGTTCGCGTCGAGCGTTGCGCCGTCAGGCGCATAGTCGAGACGTCGGCACTGCCCGTGGAGGCCGCAGCGTGTTTGGCATTGAGCACGACTCAGGGGCCGCGGAGGCACGATGCACTGTCTTCGGCGTGCGAAAGGCACATGGCCTTGAGGGAGACGGGGCACGCGGGATAGCCCCGGGCGGCT